>NZ_JBGGWF010000003.1:0-784837 GCF_041321135.1 Fibrella aquatica
GCTGCGGTGCGTTGCTAATCAGCCAAGCCGTGACAAGCAACGCACCGCAGCGGCGGACCGCTACAAAACACAGACTACAAACCACAAACTAACAATCCCGCAACGCCGACCTGACCAGGTATGTGGCGGCTACATCGTTGCTGGTGAATAACCGCATGAACCAGTCTTCGCGCAGGCCTACCCGGCGTACAATGGCTGCTTCGGATAAACCTTGTGCGGCCCCGGCCAACGATTGGTCGACGAGGCGCTGGAGATGATCGATCTTTCGCTGAACAGCGGCTTTACCACCTTTCAGTACGGGTTTATGACCGCAGAAAAGCGTATCGAAATCAAGGGTCATTACGTGTCGGGCGGTTTCGATCTGTTGGTAGATGTTTTCGCCCCGCCTGAAAATGCGCAGGTTGCCCACGTAAAAATCACCCGCAAACAGCCAGCCCTCGTTGGGTTCGAGCAAGACGTGATGATCGGCTGAATGGCCTAATGTTGGTATAGGAATAAACCGGTGACGATCGGTCTCAAACGGTTCGGGGAACGTACCCAGCACGGTAACGCCCACCGCCGCTGAGCAGGGGGCAATGGGGCCAAACCAGTAGTGTTCGTAAGGAAGTAATCGGTATGGTTCCTGAATCAGTTGGGCCGTAAGCGGGCCGCAACGCACCGGGCATTGATGCGCACGGGCCAGCGGAGCCGCATTGGCAGCATGATCTTCGTGGAAATGCGTCAGCGCAATTTGCCGGATTGGGTACGTTTCGTAAGTCTGGATTACCTCCCGCTGTGTGTGCCGCGATCCGGTATCGATTAGCAGTCCATCTACATAATAGGTCCAGACCGGAACGGGCCTTGGCCACGGCAACCGCGCATAGCCAAACTGATGCCCGTCAACGGGGCCATGACGGAGGGTATTGGTAACGAGAGTAGCCAGCTGGAGACTAATTTAGGATCTGAATAACCGCGTATCAAACGTGTAAGGTCGATTATCGGTGATTTGAACTTCCGACATTCGGGGATGCATGGGATTTATCAGAAGATTAAAATCACCCTCTACAACGGCTGATGGTACTTTCAAGACTAGAAATTGATTATCGTAGATCCACTTATCGATCAGTTGCTTCACCATCAGAGGGGGATTCAAGCCATTCCATCCCTTGGGAAGCCTGTCGAGGGGAAGCGTTTGTATTGAATCTTCGGGCAAACTAAGCGTAAGCATCCGGTAGTTATCGGGCACAAAGGCCAACGGCGTATGCACCAATACTTCCAGCGTTGCCAGCGCTCTGGAACTAGCTGTGTAGACAACCGCTGTTCCTATGCTATTCCAACGCCCACCCACTCGGCGGGCACCTTCACCAGATAAGTCATTAGCCCGCCGGGCGCTTGCTAATCGATAAACGTTCATCAGGCCAACACACCATAATCTATCCGAACTAACTCGTCTTCAATAGCCCGAAAGCCATACAGACTATCCAGGAGATCGATCGGTTTTTTACCGTCGAAAACAGGATTGGGATACTGCATCCAGTTTCTGAATTTTTCAGCTTGTCCAAATACCTCTTCACCCTTTTGATAGAGTGACGTCAGTTGCAAAGCTCGTTCGGTCACATCTTGCGGCAAGAGCTTGGTAGCCGTGTATCGTTGCCAGGTACGTTCCGATATATGCAGCGCAGCAAGCATTACCGGATTACTTATCGACAAAGCTTCTGATAGCTGTATAACCACCTGTTTGGGAATCCCTTGCCTGCTTAAATCGACCAATTCGAGCATGGAATACGCTGCTAGATTAGTTTTCTGGTCGAAATGACTATTGATCAATGGCGTGCTCATAAACGTATAACCGGCAGTTGTCGTAAATATAACGACAACTGTCGTAAAAAAGTTGATGCTATGCCTTCCAGCCGTTTACAGCGTCTTCTCCAGTATAATGGTCAGTCCGCGTTTGCCGGGTTGAGTACCCACGATCTGGAAATCGTGACGGAGATTTAGTATCAGCATATCGCGCCACTGATTGTAGGTATGCGTTCTGACAGTATGGTAGCCTCGAGCCCGGCATACCTCGTGTTGCAGTCGCATCAGTTCGCCGGCCACACCCTGCCCCCGATATGCCGGATCGACTCCGCCCAGCCAACTGTAGAATGTGGTGGTTGGTTGCCCATCCGGTTGCCAGGCATACCCAAGCTTACAACCTATTACCTGGTTATCATCGATGGCCAGCAAGGTCTGAAAATCAAGGTACGTTGCCGTTTTCTGCATTAGGTCAGCCCGCCACTCTTCCCGCGATTGATTGACGAAGATTCGGGTGAGCAGGTCAAGTAGTTGATGCAGAATGAGCTCTGGTAATACGCCAGCAAAGGTGTGATAGGTAATGGCCATTGTGAACTAGAGATACGTTTATAGTTCAGCCAGCAAATAAGTAGCGATGCTGAAGTAAACGCCGATGCCGATGAGGTCGTTGGCGGTGGTGATGAACGGGCCGGAGGCAACAGCCGGGTTAATGCCAATACGGTCGAGCAGGAGGGGAGTAATGGTGCCCATGAACGAGGCCAGCATCACCACGCTCAGCAGCGACAGACTCACCACCGGAAACAGGCGTGGTTCACCGATTAATAACGTATAGCAACCAGCCATGAGGCCTACCACCGCGCCGTTGACCAGGGCCAGCACCAGCGTGCGCAGTAGCCGTTGCCCCAGCGAATAAGTGAGCCCGGACGTATCGGAAAGGCTCTGTACAATCAGCGAGGCAGTCTGAATGCCCACGTTACCGCCCGTTGACCCGATAATAGGAATGAACGCGGCCAGCGCGGCCACTTTGCCCAGTTCACTCTGAAACCCGTTAATTACTGTAGCCGCCATCAGGCTACCCGCCGCACCGGCTACCAGCCAGGGTAACTGCGCTTTGGCACGTACCCAGAGCGTATCATCTTCTTCAACCTCGCCCGATAAACCCGAAATGGCCTGAATGTCGTCTTCGGCCTGTTCGGTGATCACGTCGACTACGTCATCGATGGTGATGAGTCCTAATAACCGGCCCTGCACATTGACAACGGGAATAGCGTCGAGGTCATATTTCTGCATGATCTCGGCTACTTCGTCAACAGGCCGGTAGGTTTCAACCGATACTACATCCTGCTCGTATAGATCGGCGATTTTGGTGTATTTCCGGGCCAGTACCAGCTTTTTCAGCGATACAAAACCAAGCAGAATACCCGCATCGTCGACTACATAAACGGAGTACACTTTCTCCACGTCTTCGGCCTGCTGCCGAATCTCTTCGATGCACTGGTTGACGTTGGTGTTGACATTGACCTTGATTAACTCTTTCTGCATCAGGCCGCCCGCTACGTCTTCGTCGTAGTGGAGCAGGTCGATAATGAATCGGGCCTGTTCACGGTCTTCAAGCAGACCAATTACCTCTTCACGTACCTGAATAGATTGCTCGTTAAGCAAATCCACGGCATCATCGGAATCCATTTCTTCAACGAACGGGGCCAGGTCAACCGCCGTAAACGACCCGATAAACTTGTCGCGGATCGAATCGTCGAGGTTAGCGATGATTTCGGCACCAACACCCCGGTCGAGCAGATTCAGCAGGTAACGGGCCGATTCGGTGTCGAGTTCGTAGAGAATACCCGAAATATCGGCCGGATATAACTCTTCCATCTCAGCGCGAAGCATGTCATCGTCGCTGGTCTCAATGGCCGTCTGAATCCGGTCGAGATAGTCTTTGGTTAGTTCAAAAGTCACGGCGTAGTGTTGTAACACCGAAGCTCCAGCTTCGGTAATGGTAAACCAGCCAATGACTACCGAAGCTGGAGCTTCGGTGCTACTACGCCACCCGCTCAGCGGTTTAAGTAAACAAACGGCCTATTTATTGTAAAGCTTCCTGCCAACGGGTTAACCCGCGTTTCCGGTTACCTGTTCCGATAGGTAGAGTAATAGAATGGCGGGAGTCACAAAAAAGCCCGTCAGCAACTACGCTAACGGGCTTTCACAAAAAGTCAGGTACGTTATGCCTTCTTTTTCTTGCCTTTCATGGCAGGAACGGCAACCGGCATTTTCGACTGGTATTCGGTTACGCCTTTGGCAATAGCGTCTTTGAAAAACGAGAACGAGGCATCGCCCGACGTTTCGCCCATAGTCAGGGCTTTCTGAGCTAGTGGCATAGCATCGGCATATTTGCCCATTTTGGCCAGAATCTGTGATTTCAACCACAGGTTGCGGTACGTTTCCTTGGCAGCAATGGCTTTGTCGACGTATGATAGTGACTGTTCCAGATTACGGCCTTTGGTGAGGTTGTAGCTGGCGGCAGCGGTCAGCGTGTTCACGTCATCGGGCTTTTCGGCAACGGCTTTGTCGACCGAGGCGGCGGCGTTAGCCGAAGTGTTCACCATCAGGTTCGTCGACGCTTTCATATCGGCCCACATAATGTCCATGTTAGCGCTGCTGTCGGTAACACTGCTGAAACCAATGGTGAACGTCTCTGCTTTGTCGCCAGTTTTGGTCGCCGTCATGGGTACGCGCAACACATCAGCATCCTGCTTGTAACTCTGCTCGGTTACGGCCATATCTTTCGTGAAAATCAGGGTCCATTCTGCCGCCGTGGTTGGAATAGACAGAATCGCGTATGAGCCGGCGGGCAGCGTTTTGCCATTCACCATCACATCGGTAGTGGTGGTAAAGGCGGTGGCTCCGTTGGCTCCGGTACGCCATACCTTGCCGGCTGGTACAAATTCACCGGTAAACGGGGTACGTCCTTTCAGGCTGGGGCGCGAATATTTCACGGTCACGTCGGTAACGCCGATCGTTTGCATCACCGTAGCGGCGGGACTTGGCGACGGCGTTCTGATCTGAGCAGTAGCTAGTTGGGCTACCAGCACAAGGCCAATGGCCGAAAGCATCATTTTTTTCATGGTACAGAGTGTGTTTGGTCTGTTAGTTTCGCCACGAAATTAGCTGGAAAAAATGGAAGTCGGTGGTAACACCGCCGATGATGCAACCCATGACTGACTTATTGACCCTGCTTCGGCAACATAAACCGGCTGATGCCAACGAAGCCGACATGACGGCCCGAACCATTGCTTTTGTGGAAGCGAACCCCAATCACCTGGAACGGTCATTGCTGATCGGCCACATCACCGGTTCGGCCTGGATTACCTCGCCCGACGAATCGCAGGTGGTCTTGATCCATCACCGTAAACTCGACCGGTGGTTCCAGCCTGGTGGTCATGCCGACGGTAACCCGGATATTGTTGAGGTGTCGCGGCAGGAGGCGGGAGAAGAAACTGAACTACCCGATCTGACGCTGGCAAGCCCGTCTATTTTCGACGTGGATATACACACCATACCCGCCCGTGGCGAGGTACCGGAGCATTTGCACTACGACATTAGATTCCAATGGAATTCTAATAAGGAAATAAAATTTGGTGAAAACCGCGAAGTGAAAGAAATACGATGGGTAACAATGGCCGAAGCCGAACGTTTGTGTGACTCTGAATCAATCAGCAGAATGGTCAGAAAGGCTAAAATTGGGGGCTGAAACAGAGGGGTTTATCGTCTTGTTCTATAGTTAATCAAGTGCAGTAAGTTTGTAACAACAAAACCACAGAACAACATGAAAACGCTAACCACACTCCTGATGGGCTTTGGCCTGTTAGCCTATAGCTTGCCTGCCGATGCGCAGGTGAACGAGAAAACCCGGAAAGATCACACCTATTCGACCCACAACTACAAGCATCCGAACAAAGCGGCGGCGGCACGTACCTGGGAAGAGAAAGAAGGTGTATCGGTGCAGGCTCCGTTGCCGCAGGATACCCGGTTGTCGAACTATAAAAATCAGCGCCCCGGCCAACCACCCGTTGGCGGCGTAACCGTTCCGCACACGCCCGATGAGAATTTGGCCAACCGGAATTATAAAATGCAGAAGCCATCGATCAGTGCAGACGAGAACGGATCTGTTGCCCGGAAACGCGCCCGGAAAGGTGCTGACACCACCGGTACATCGACTGGTAATTAACCGGAACTTCGCAGAAGGAGCCACCACAGGGTGGCTTTTTTTGTTTATACCCTAACTAGTTTAAAATCAAAAGGTATGAATCGCTTACAAGCAAAACGGGTCGTCATTACAGGCGGCTCAGGAGGTATTGGATCGGCGGCAGCCCAAACGTTTTTGAACGAAGGAGCCAGCGTATTGCTCGTCGATTTAGACGAGGCTACCCTGAAAGAAACGGCCGAGCGGCTGGTTGGCCGGGTTTTCTATTGCCAGGCCGATGTGTCGAAAGCCGACGACGTGCAACGGTATGTCGAGGTAGCGAAAGAGAAGCTGGGCGGTATCGATGTGTTTTTCAACAACGCGGGCATTGAAGGGAAAGTGATGCCTCTGACCGAGTACCCGGAAGACCTGTTCCGTAAAGTGATGGACGTAAACGTGCTGGGCGTTTGGCTGGGCATGAAATACGTAATGCCGGTTATGCAGGAGCATGGCGGCGGTAGCATTATTATCACCTCGTCGGTAGCTGGTTTGGGTGGTACGCCCAATGTGGTGGCCTACGTGACGAGCAAACACGCTACGGTTGGCCTCATGAAAGTGGCCGCGCTGGAAGGAGCCGCCCACAACATCCGCGTGAATACTGTGCACCCCTCACCGGTGGATAACCGGATGATGCGGTCGCTGGAAGAAGGTTTTGCCCCAGGACAGGGAACCGCCGCACACAAGCAATTTGCCGACGCTATTCCGCTGAAACGCTACGCCAAAGAAGAAGACGTAGTGAATCTGGTGTTGTTCCTGGCCTCCGACGAAGCCACGTTCATCACCGGTGCCCAGTATACCGTCGACGGCGGCATGGCGGCGATGTAAAGGGATTTTGGACTGGGGATATCGGATTTCGGATATTAGATCGGTCCACCGATGCGGTTGAATTTTTGCTGACGCCGCTGGCTGGCGCGAGCATTTGCTCGTGTCTTTCATGTCGCAAGCATTCGCTTGCACAGCGCGAAAGCGCAATTTGGTAGAGCAAAAAATGTATCCAGCTACCGTATTGCGCTTTCGCGCTGTACAAGCGAATGCTTGCGACATGATAGGCACGAGCAAATGCTCGCGCCAGCCAGCGGCGTCAGCGGGCGTCAGCAAAAATCCGAAATCCGATACCCCCAATCCGACATCCCAAAACGCTGTACTTTTACGGGCAAATCAACGTGCTCTTCCTTTGCCTGCTACCCTGCTTATTATCGATGACGAAGCCCGGCTTCGTGGTTTGCTGGCCCGGATTTTAAGCCTTGAAGGCTACACCGTGCTGGAAGCCGAAAATGCCCGCGCCGGCTTGAAAACGCTGGAGCGGGAAGAGGTGCATCTGGTGCTAAGCGACGTGAAACTGCCCGATAAGAACGGTATTGAACTCACGGCGCAGATCAAACAACTGTACCCCGCCACCGAAGTCATTGTGCTCACCGCCTACGGCACCATTGCCGATGGGGTGACGGCCATTAAAAACGGCGCGTTCGACTACATCACCAAAGGCGACGACAACGACCGGATCATTCCGCTGGTGAGCCGGGCGGTGGAGAAAGCGCAGTTGCAGTTCCGGGTACGAAAGCTGGAGGCGCAAATTAACGAACGCACCGATTTTGCGAAGATCGTAGGTACGTCCAGCGCCATTAAGCAAGCTATTTCGCTGGCGCAACGCGTGGCCGTGACCGACACTACCGTGTTGCTAACGGGTGAGACCGGCACGGGTAAAGAGGTTTTTGCACAGGCTATTCACGGGGCTAGTCCGCGCCGTTCAGGTACGTTCGTGGCGATTAACTGCGGGGCGCTGGGCAAGGATATTCTGGAAAGTGAGCTGTTTGGCCACCGCGCGGGGGCGTTTACCGGGGCCAGCCGCGATCAGAAAGGGTTGTTTGCCGAAGCCCACAAAGGCACGATTTTTCTGGACGAAATTGGCGAAATGCCGCTCGACCTACAGGCCAAACTCCTGCGCGTACTCGAAACCCACGAGTTTCTGCGCGTGGGCGATACCAAACCCACGAAAACCGATGTGCGGGTGATTGCTGCCACCAACCGGAGTCTGGAACAGGAAGCCAGCGCCGGTCATTTTCGCCTCGATCTCTACTACCGCCTCTCGGTGTTCACCATTGAGTTGCCGCCTCTCCGCGACCGTCCGCAGGACATTGCCGAACTCGCCGCTCAATTTGCGCGGCAGGTAGGCACCAAGATTGGCAAGCGCGAGGTACGGCTTAGCCCCTCCTTTGTGCAGAAACTTCAGCAACACACCTGGAAGGGCAATATCCGCGAGTTAAAAAACGTGATTGAGCGCGCCGTGATCCTCTCAGACACCGCTGAACTAACACCCGACACCTTGCCTTTCGACCTGCAAACGGGCGGGGCATCGGCCAACGCAGGTACGTTCGATCTGGCTACTGTTGAGAAACAACATATCAGGTACGTTCTACGCCACACCAACGGCCAGAAACCCGAAGCCGCCCGCCTCCTCGGCATCGGCCTGACAACCCTGTACCGGAAGATACAGGAGTACGGACTTGATGGGTAGCTTGCATCTGAATAGTCCTTAAAACAACGAACTGAAAAACAACGATGTCAATAACAAGAGAGGCCGAGTTAATTGGCATGCAGAAGGCAAGTGAAGCCGTTGCGCTCACGCTGAAAGAGATGCGGAACTACGCCCAGCCGGGCATGACCACTAAAGAATTAGACGACTACGGCGGGAAACTCCTGAATGAGCTGGGCGCTAAATCAGCTCCCTACGTGACGTATGGTTTTCCGGGATGGACGTGCATCAGCGTAAACAACGAATTTTGCCACGGTATACCTTCCGACAAACGCGTATTGAACGAAGGCGATCTGATCAACATCGACGTGTCGGCAGAGCTGGACGGTTTTTGGTCAGATAATGGTGGGTCGTTTGTAGTAGGCAACGATATAAATCAGCACCAGAAGCTCATCGAGGCGTCGAAGCAGATTTTGTATAGAGCCATTCATTCGATAAAAGGCGGCGTGCGTATTGCGGATATCGGCGCGTTGATTGAAACCGAAGCGAAGAAACGAGGCTACCGGGTCATTAAAAACCTGACCGGCCACGGCGTAGGCAGAAGCCTGCACGAAGAACCCAACGAAATAGCCAATTTCAGAGATCGGTCGAATTTGGGCAGGTTCCGGAAAAACTCGGTCGTGGCTGTTGAGACGTTCATTTCCACGACCTCTACCTATGCCGAAACGTTGAAAGACGGATGGACAATGGTCGGTAACAAAGGTGGTTTCATGGCCCAACACGAGCATACCATTGTGGTCACCGACGGTAAACCGATTATACTGACGGCTATGAATGACATTTGGAATTAAAGTAACCAAACGCTTACAAGATAAACCGAGCACTTTAGGCCCATGTCTACCACGAAGTCATTGTCAACCGCATTGCTTGGCGAACTGCTCAGTACCCTACAAGCCCGTTTCGAGAAAAACGCTAGCCGCCATGAGGGGCTGGAATGGGCACCAATACAGGCGAAGCTGACGGCAAACCCCGACAAACTGTGGTCGCTTTACGAAATGGAGCGCACCGGCGGCGAACCGGACGTGATTGGCTATGACAAGCAGACGGGCGAATACCTGTTTTGCGATTGCTCAGCCGAAAGCCCTCTAGGCCGCCGAAGCACGTGTTACGACCTCGCTGGACTGGAATCAAGAAAAGACAACCGACCCGAACACAACGCAATTGACATGGCCGCGAACATGGGCATCGACCTGTTGGATGAAGACCAATACCGTGCCCTGCAACGCCTGGGTACGTTCGATGCCAAAACGTCTAGTTGGCTAAGCACCCCGGCCGCCATCAGAAAGCTGGGCGGTGCCCTCTTCGCCGATTTCCGTTACGGTCAAGTCTTCGTATACCACAACGGTGCCCAGTCGTACTACGCCGCCCGAGGGTTCCGGGGTTTACTGAAGGTCTGACCGATTGTATAAAGCAGTAACTGTGTATATTTAGGAATCGATGTTGATTGTCGAGCGAGTGAGAAGTGTAAAAATATTTGTGAGTAAGCCGTTAGTGATTAATGACAACGAAAGAAAATATATTATCGATCTTGAAAAATAGTAAGCCCGTTTTGTCGGCATATGGCGTGTCTACAATTGGTCTTTTTGGCTCGTATATCAGAAATGAGCAAACCCCTAAAAGTGATATAGACTTATTGATTGATTTTGATCCTGAGCAAGAGAATTTCGATAATTTTATGGCTGTTTATGATGTTTTCGAAAAGCTATTCAAAAATGAAAAAATTGAGGTAGTCACAAAGAAAGGGTTAAGCAAATACATCGGGCCAAAGATTCTAAACGACGTCATCTATGTATAAGGAGCCTATTGAGTTTCTAAAACATATTGCTGACGAATGCGAGTATCTACTTTCCGTAAGCGCTGATTTATCCAAGGATACGTTTTTGGAAGATGAAACGTTAAAACGCGCTGTTGTCAGAAGTCTGGAAATTATTGGTGAGGCCACAAAAAAGATACCCGTTGATTTTAAATTAAAGTGGAGCTTCATTCAGTGGAAAAATATGGCCGGTATGCGAGATAGGCTCATTCACGACTATATTGGTGTAAACTATTCGATTGTCTGGGATGTGCTGAAAAATAAAATACCAGAACTGTCCTCCCAAATTCATGAAGTACTTAATAAAGAACAAGCGTAACCGTGGTTGCTGAAGTAGTTGTTATCCATCCACTTCACCCTTCCCTTTCACGCGTCGTAAACGGATGGAATTGACGGGGTTGACGACAAGGGGGACTTGCTCGGTGGCTACGTTTTGGGTGTCTAGGCCGTAGGCGCGTTCGTCGGCTAGGCTTAGGCGTTTCAGGCCGAAATAGCCGTTCATCACGAAGGTATCGAGGCTGTCGAGGTCGTTCTCGTAGGAGAGGAAGCGATTGATGACCACAAACCGGAAATCGCCGATCGAATCGGGGTGGGTTTTCAGGGTTCGGTATTTTGGTTTCAGGTTAATCTCGTGGCAACGTACCAATTCTTCCACTACTTTCCGGAACAACAGGTTGATGCGTGGTTGCACCCGGAAACCTAGTCTGAAGGTGATGCGCACCACGTCTTCCGGCTCCAGAATGTCAACCGTGTACTCGGTTGTAAACGGTTCGTCGACCAACTCCACGTGGATGAGCCAATACACGTCGGCGCGCTTGGGCATACCGCCGAGAATAGAGTCGAGAATCTGTTCTTCAATTTGTTGGGGTTGGGGCGAAGCCGTCAGGTATACCAGATTGGTGGCGTATTTGGGTACGTTGGTGTCGCTGCTCAGTTGCCGTAACAGGGGCAGGTGATCGCGCAGGCTGATGAACTGGGTAAGGCGGCGTTTGATGCGGCTGCCGTTGTGCCAAACTAGCATGATTGTTAGCATGATTGCCCCCAGCAACAGCGATACCCAGCCGCCATGCGTGAATTTCCGCAGGTTGGCAATCAGGAAGCCGCCTTCGATGAAGAAGTAAATCAGTAGCAGTCCCACCACAATCAGGCCGTTGACCCGCTTTTTGGCGTAGAGGTACATGCCCAGCAACACGGTCGTGGTCAGCATGGTCAGGTTCACCGATAGCCCGAACGCCGCCTCCATGTTTTTCGACTCGCGGAAGTAGAGCACCACCACGAAACAGCCCGTCATCAGCAGCCAGTTAAACGCCGGGATGTAGACCTGTCCGCGCGCGTTGGAGGGGAAAACGATCCGCATTTTGGGCAGCAACGTCAGTCGGAACGCCTCGGATACGAGCGTAAATGTGCCACTGATGAGCGCCTGCGAGGCAATGATAGTGGCCAGCGTGGCAATGCCGATGCTGGGCAGCATGAACCAGTCGGGCACTAGGCCGAAGAACGAGTTCAACGTACCCAGCGGTTTTCCCATATGGTCGAGCAGCCACGCCGCCTGACCCAGGTAGCAGAGAATAAGGCAGATTTTGACGTAGAACCACGACACCTGCACGTTCCGCCGTCCCACGTGACCCATGTCAGAATAGAGTGCTTCGGCCCCGGTAGAGCACAGGAAAACGCCACCCAACAGCCAGAATCCGTCGGGGTAATTCACGATCATGTCGTAGGCATAGGCGGGGTTGAGCGCCCGAAGCACAGCCGGATTTTTGGCTAGTTGCACCGCGCCCATCAGGCCAATCATGGTGAACCAGATGGTCATGATGGGACCAAAAGCTTTGCCCAGCTTGTCGGTGCCTATCTGTTGTGCGGCAAACAGCAGGAAGATGATGGCTAGCACAATAGGCACCGTGGGTAGGTCGGGATAAAGCGGTAATAGTCCTTCGATGGCCGACGATACCGAGATGGGGGGCGTAATGATGCTGTCGGCGATCAGGAAGCTACCGCCCGCAATGGCTGGAAACAGCAGCCATTTTCCGTACCGCCGGATGAGCGTATAGAGCGAAAAAATGCCGCCTTCCCCGTTGTTGTCAGCCCTGAGGGTGAGCAGTACGTATTTGAGCGTAGTCTGGAAGGTGAGTGTCCAGAAAATGGCCGATACGCCGCCCAGCGCCAGGGTTTCATCAACGACCCGGTCTTCAATAATAGCGCGGTAGGTATACAGCGGCGACGTGCCGATATCGCCGAAAACGATACCAACGGCTACCAGCAGGCCGGCCGCCGTCATTTTGTCAATGGTGTGGTTGGAGTGTGAGCTCAAGAGGGGTATTTATTTGGGGTTGGGTACGTTGGAGTTTTTGCTGGATTTGCTTTGCGAGCTAGGTTGCTTTCGCGCGTCCCTTCGACGGGCTCAGGGTGACAATCCCACTCAAGATCGTCATTCACTGGCTGGATGTGTATTGTCACCCTGAGCCTGTCGAAGGGCCTAGCTCGCGAAGCATCTACACATTCCGCTTACCCGAATATCGTGCCAATGCGGAAATAACCGCAATTAATGGTTTTAGGCACCGATTTTTTTCCAAAATGGTAAACCTGCCTTTCCAAAATGAAAAAACAGGGCGTGTAGAATTGAGCTTCTGATAATTTTATGTTAAAATAAATTATTGATAATGAGTTAGTTATCGCTGTGAAGCGATTGTGTTGGCAAGACTGGGCCTCTTTTTGGCATACCCTGACCGTAATCAAACAAATCAACCGTCCTCATGGGCACAACCTTGCTTCTGCTTCTCTCGGCGTTCCTCTGTTTCGCCATTTTCTACAAAGCCATCGAATGGTTTGAAAAAGTCTAGCCATGCTCACCATCCTGTTCATCATCTCACTTCTGGTCTTCGCCTACATGCTGTATGTGCTGATCCGACCGGAGAAATTTTAAGAAATGTCATTACGCTGCGCTGTCATTAAGTGGTCATTGGTGGTCATTTATTGTTTTTCAACGAATGACCATTACTGACAACAAATGACTACTTAATGACGGCGTAACCTAATGACAATTAATGACAATCAATCTATATGAATACTGAATTACTTGGCGTTCTGGCAACGTACCTGATTACTCTGCTGCTGGCTATTCCGCTTGGAAAGGTCGTCGGCAAGATTTTCAGGGGCGAACCCAACGCCCTTGATTTCATGGCTCCGATCGAACGCTTCATCTTCCGAATTGGGGGTGTCGACGCTAAACGGGACATGACCTGGAAAGAGAACCTGGTGGCCCTGTTGACCATCAACGCCGTCTGGTTCGTCTATGCCTTTATGATGCTCCTGTCGCAGGCGGGGCTGCCGCTGAACCCCGATGGTAACCCGTCGATGACTCCGGATCTGGCCTTTAATACGGCCATCAGCTTCATGGTTAACTGCGATTTGCAGCACTACTCGGGCGAATCCGGGCTAACGTACCTGACTCAGCTTGGGGTAATTAACTTCCTGATGTTTGTATCGGCGGCGACGGGTATTGCCGCGCTGGTGCTGGTGGTGCGGGCGTTCCTGCCCGAAAAAACCAATCTGTCGGGCAACTTCTACGTGTATTTTACGAAAGCGATTACCCGATTACTGTTGCCTGCGTCGTTCATTGTGGCGCTGATTCTGGCGTTCAACGGAACGCCTGCCAGCTTCGACGGCAAAGACCAGTTCATCTCGATGGAGGGCGATACCGTCAACGTGTCGCGCGGACCGGCGGCGGGGCTGATTGGTATCAAACACCTGGGCACCAACGGCGGTGGGTATTTTGGCGTTAACTCGGCTCACCCGCTCGAAAATCCGAACTACCTGACCAACATGGCCGAGCTGATTGCGCAGGTAATGCTGCCAATCATTATGCTCTTCGCGCTGGGCTACATGATCAACCGCAAACGGTTTTCGTGGATCGTATTCGGCGTGATGACCAGCGGTTTTCTGCTGCTCGTGATCCCGACGTTGATTACCGAATTTCACGGCAACCCGGCCATTGCGCAACTCGGCGTGATGCAGCCAACAGGGGCCATGGAAGGCAAAGAAGTCCGGTTTGGGCCGCTTTCCTCGGCGTACTGGAGCATCGTCACCACGATCATATCGACGGGGTCGGTCAACTCCATGCACGATTCGTCGATGGCCTTATCGGGTACTATGCAACTGCTGGGTATGATGACCAACGCCTTCTACGGCGGTTGCGGTGTCGGCTTCCTGAACTACTACTACTACCTGATCATCGCTGTCTTTATCTCGGGGCTGATGGTAGGCCGTACGCCGGAGTTGTTCGGCCGTAAAGTAGAAGCGCGGGAGATCAAGATTGCCTCGATGGTGGCCCTGCTCAGTACGTTGCTAGTGAAAGGCGGTGTAGCCATTGCGGCCTGGATCACGGTCAACTACCCTAATGCGGATTGGGCGGTGAAACCGTCGGCCTGGCTGAACAACCCCGGTTATCATGGTTTCACGGAGATGCTGTACGAGTTCACCTCGGCCAACGCCAACAACGGTTCGGGCTTCGAAGGGCTGGGCGACAATAACGTTTTCTGGAACGTCAGCACGGGCATTGTCCTGATCTTCGGGCGGTTCATTCCGATCATTGGTCCGGTAACCATTGCCGGTCTGCTGGCCGACAAGAAGTTCGTACCCCAAAGCGCAGGTACGTTGCCTACTGATACACCAACGTTTGGTCTGATGACCTTCGCCGTTATCATCATCATCACGGCTCTGTCGTTCTTCCCCGCCCTGGCGCTGGGACCGCTGGCGGAGTATTTCAGCTTGAAGTAAGTTGAGTGGAAATGAAGGTGAGGACTTTCTGTAGCGTCATCGGCTCTGAAGCGACTACGTTTTCTTCCGAACCCTGGTGCTGGTGATGTGGTGACGTGGGAAGAGAAACCGGATGTGCGTTGTCCCAGCGGTGAATGAGTTGATGGTCGGCCGTTTGCCATTGATAAGCGTAGTCGATCCGATCTAACAGAATGACATAATTCTCCCGAATGTGCAAAACGGATTGGTCAACAAATGTAATCCGACCACGTACCTGAGTAAGGTCTGGCCGTTCAATGGGATCAAGCGCTGTAGAAGCTAGTATAATGTGGCTAAATGGGTACAGGTTGTGGGTCATACAGTGAGGCGCATAAGTCGCTTTTCAACGCCCCGTAGTACAGCAAGCTCAGCACGCCAATCCATGATGTCGTCTTCTCGTTCGAAAAGACCGAACTGTGTGAGTTCATTGAAGCGTCTAAAGAAATCGTCGTAACCCATACTGTACTTCGTTTCAAACACTTCAATCCGTTCCAGACACACTTTGAGCTCACGCAATAGCTCTTCCCGTGCCTTTTTAATGGCATAGTCAGTACTGGACGTGTACCCCATCTCATGGAAAATCTGCTCTATGGAAACCTGCTCAACCGTCATAACAAAACCTTTTTTTAAAGATAACAAAAATGGCAACCCAAAATTCGTCAACTAGCCGCAACACCTCTCTGTTCCAATCCGACTTGGTGGGGGCGGCCATAAAACAATCATTCACGAAACTGAATCCGGCTGATCTGATCAAGAATCCGGTGATGTTTACGGTCGAAATCGGCACGCTGATCATGCTGGCCGTGACGATCTATATCGCCATCTCGGGCGATACAACCCAGGGCACATTGGTCTACAACAGCGTGATTACAATCATTCTGCTGCTCACGGTACTGTTTGCCAACTTCGCCGAGGCGATCGCCGAAGCACGGGGTAAAGCCCAGGCTGAATCGCTGCGGAAAACCCGGCAGGAAACGCCCGCGAAGAAAATAAGCGGTGGGCAAAGAGCAGGGGGCAGGGAAGAAATAACGGTTATTTCGTCGGCTCAACTTCAAAAAGGCGATGTGTTTCTTTGCGAACCCGGCGATATTATCCCCTCTGATGGCGAGATCATCGAAGGGCTTGCCACCATCGACGAATCGGCCATCACGGGCGAATCAGCCCCGGTGATTCGGGAAGCGGGCGGTGATAAATCGTCGGTTACGGGTGGGACTAAGGTGCTGTCTGATAAGATCAAAGTGCGGGTGACTACCCAGCCCGGTGAGTCGTTTCTTGATAAGATGATTGCGCTGGTTGAAGGGGCTTCGCGGCAGAAAACACCCAACGAAATCGCCTTGACAATTTTGCTGGCGGGCTTCACGCTCATCTTCATCATCGTTTGTGTGGCCCTAAAACCTTTCGCCGATTACGCCAACACGCCCATCACCGTAGCCGCGTTGATTTCGCTGTTTGTCTGCCTTATTCCAACAACCATTGGTGGGCTACTATCGGCCATCGGTATTGCGGGGATGGACCGCGCCCTGCGGGCCAACGTTATTGCCAAGTCGGGCCGGGCGGTCGAAACGGCGGGTGACATCGACGTGCTGTTGCTCGACAAAACGGGTACGATCACAATCGGTAACCGGAAAGCCACCCACTTCTACGCGGCACCAGGCATCGATCAGGCTGAGATGATTCGGGCGTCGGCACTGAGTTCGCTGGCCGATGAAACGCCCGAAGGGAAGTCGATTGTGGAACTGGCCGGGAGCGATGTAACGCGGAACCTGAGCACGACCGGGTCAACGATGATCAAGTTCACGGCCGAAACGCGCTCGTCGGGGATCGATATGCCCGATGCCGCACGGGATGGTGGCTCGCTACGCATTCGTAAAGGTGCCGTTGATTCGATTCGGAACATCGTGACGAAGGCGGGTAATCAGTTTCCGAACGAAACGGACGCGAAGGCCAAAGAGATTGCTGGCAATGGCGGTACGCCGCTGGTAGTAACCGAAAATGAGCGGGTAATGGGTGTCGTGGAATTGCAGGACATCATCAAACCTGGTATTGCCGAACGCTTTGACCGGCTGCGTAAAATGGGCGTGAAAACGGTGATGGTCACCGGCGATAACCCACTGACAGCCCGATTTATTGCCGGGAAAGCAGGCGTTGATGATTTCATTGCCGAAGCCAAGCCGGAAGATAAGATGCAGTACATCCGCAACGAGCAAACCGGTGGTAAACTGGTGGCAATGATGGGCGACGGGACCAACGATGCGCCCGCGCTGGCGCAAGCCGACGTAGGGGTGGCAATGAACTCGGGTACGCAGGCCGCCAAAGAAGCCGGTAATATGGTCGATCTGGATAATGACCCGACCAAGCTGATCGAAGTGGTTGAGATCGGAAAGCAACTCCTTATTACGCGGGGTACGTTGACGACCTTCTCCATTGCCAACGACGTCGCCAAATATTTCGCCATTGTGCCTGCACTGTTTGTCGGCAGCATTCCGGCCCTGCAGGCCATCAACGTCATGAAACTGCACAGTCCCGAATCGGCGATTTTGTCGGCCGTGATCTTCAACGCGATCATCATTCCGATGCTGATTCCGCTGGCCCTTCGCGGGGTTGAATACAAGCCCATCGGTGCGTCGGCGCTGCTTCGCCGCAACCTGTTTATCTACGGCTTCGGCGGTCTGGTAGCGCCCTTCATCGGGATTAAGCTACTCGATTTAGTCGTGGGGCTATTTGTTTAAACTGTCATTAATCGTCATCCGCTTTACGTCATTTATTGTCATTAATAGCCATTGATTGCCTGCGATAAATGACAAAGAATGACTATTCAATGACGCGAAGCGAATGACATTTCTCTTATGAAAAATCACATATCTCCAGCCATCCGGTTAACGGTGGCTATGCTTATTCTGCTCTCCGTTATTTATCCACTTGTGGTGGCAGGCATCGCTAAACTGGCTCCGGGCGGCGGGGCTGGCGAAACCGTCACGGTGAACGGTAAAGTAGTTGGCTACGCCCGAATTGGGCAGCAGTTTACCGAAGACCGGTATTTCAACTCGCGCCCGTCGGCGGTCGATTATAACGCGGCTGGTTCGGCTGGCTCGAACAAAGGACCGTCGAACCCCGACTACCTGAAAACGGTTCAGGCCCGAATTGATACGTTTCTGGTGCATAATCCGGGCGTACAGAAGTCGGATATTCCGGCTGAACTTGTTACGGCTTCCGGTTCGGGGCTTGATCCGGACCTGTCGCCAGCCGCTGCTAAAATCCAGGTACGTCGCATTGCTAACGTGCGCGGTCTGGCTGCTGACCGTCTGAATCAACTGGTTGATGAACATACCAAAGGCCCGCTACTGGGCTTGTTTGGGCCTTCGACGGTTAATGTACTGGCACTGAATGTGGCGCTGGATGAATTAGAATGAAAGTTGGGTTAAGGTTGCTTTCGCCTGGCCCTTCGACAAGCTCAGGGTGACAACTCACTCAAGCAAGTGCATGACAACCTTGGGTGAGAGTGTCACCCTGAGCCTGTCGAAGGGCCTAGAGCGCGAAGCCATTCACCATTGCCACTCTTAGAATCAGTAAAATTTCAGTTCGAGTACAACAAAACAACGGCCTTATAAACAGGCCACTATCATGAAAAAAAAGACACTTTTCTCAACAACAATTGCTGTGGCGCTGGCAGCAACGTACCTGGATAGCTACGCCCAAACCACCGACACTACGGCCACATCAGCTCCCACACAAGCCCAAACGCAAGCCTCACCTAATTCAGGACTAACCGTTTCCGGGTACGTTGAAGCCTATTACTCGCACGATTTTACGGCTCTAAAAACGGCGCAGGAGCGTCCCGGATTCTTGTATAATCACAAGCGTAACCGGGAAGTGAACATCAATCTGGCGTTTTTGAAAGCGGCTTACACCAGTGACCGGATTCGGGGTAATCTGGCCTTGCAGGTAGGTAACTACGCGCAGTACAACTACGCCGCTGAACAGACCCTGGTGCAGAACATCTTTGAAGCCAATGCCGGGGTGAAGCTGTCGAAAAACCGCGACCTGTGGCTCGATGCGGGTGTTTTTTCGTCGCACATAGGCTTTGAAAGCGCCATCTCGAAAGACTGCTGGACGCTGACCCGTAGCCTGCTGGCCGAAAACTCGCCCTACTATCTGTCGGGCGCTAAAGTGACCTACAACACGCCAAACGGAAAATGGACCGTGCTGGGGTCGGTGCTCAACGGCTGGCAGCGCGTGAAAAAACTCGATGGCTACAGCGGTCCATCGATCAGCACACAGGTGCAGTACCGCCCATCCTCGAATCTGACGCTCAACTGGAGCAGTTTCGTTGGCGCCGACCGGCCCGACTCGCTGAAGCAGGGGCGATTCTTTAACAACTTCTACGCCGTTATTAACCCCGCTGGGCGATTTGGCGTGATCCTGGGCTTTGATATCGGGGCCGATCGGAAACCAGTTGTGCGCACCGGATCGGATACGCGGGTCGATGGTGGAGGCAGCTACGTCTGGTATTCGCCCGTGGTAATTGCCCGGTACAAAACGTCGGATAAAAGCTACGTAAATGGCCGCGTGGAATATTACAATGACCCCAATGGGGTCATCATCAGCACAGGTACGTTGAATGGCTTCAAAACCGTCGGGTATTCGCTGGGGTATGATTACGCTATGTTGCCGAATGCACTGTTTCGTGTCGAAGGGAAAGTGTATGACAGTAAGGACCCAATTTTTGAAGGCAAAACCAATGCAAGCCGGATGAATAGCTCATTGACAACAAGTTTGGCTGTTAGTTTTTAGGCTCGGTTTCGCCGGATTTTATCCGGTGCAATGGATGCGCTGCCAATGAGAATATCTCTTGTGAGAGCTGTGCCTTTTATCCCCTGCGGAGTATCCATTGCACCGAATGAAATCCGGTGTAACAGAAACAAACCCCCTCATGAATCCAAACGACCAAAACGCTAATCGTTTTTTGACCCTCATTCGCCAATCAAGGCGGGGTAAGTTCAAGGTGTATATCGGCATGAGCGCGGGCGTGGGTAAGTCGTACCGGATGTTGCAGGAGGCGCACAGCCTGTTGCGAAGTGGCGTCGACGTGAAGATTGGCTTTGTCGAAACGCATCGACGGGCCGAAACAGAGGCGCTGGTAGCTGGTCTTCCGGCCATTCCCCGGCGTACGCTGTTTTACAAAGGCCGCCAACTCGAAGAGATGGACGTGCAGGCCATTATCAACGCGCATCCCGAACTGGTGATCGTGGATGAACTGGCGCACACGAACATTCCTGGCTCGAAAAACGAAAAACGCTGGCAGGACGTCATCGACATTCTCGACGCGGGCATCAACGTGATTTCGGCGGTCAATATCCAGCATATCGAAAGCCTGTTCGACGAGGTACACGCCATAACGGGCATCGACGTAAAGGAACGTGTTCCTGACCGGGTATTGCAAATTGCCGATGAAGTAGTGAACATCGACCTGACCGCCGACGAGCTAATTGCCCGACTGAAAGAAGGGAAAATCTACGATCCGGCTAAGGTGCAAATGGCACTGGCCAACTTCTTTCAACCCGACAAAATACTGCAACTGCGTGAATTGGCCCTGAAAGAAGTAGCAGGGCAGGTAGAGCGGAAAGTAGACATGAGCATGCCATTGTCGGGAAACGCGCGGCATGAACGGTTCATGGCGTCGATCAGCAGCAACCCGGACATTGCCCGTCGCGTGATCCGCAAAACAGCCCGGCTGGCGAGTTACTACAATTCGCGCTGGTACGTGCTCTATGTACAAACCCCCGCTGAAAGCCCGGACCGAATTAATCTGGCTGTGCAGCGGCACCTGATCAATAACCTGAAATTGGCCACCGAACTGGGTGCCGAAGTGATTCAGTCGAAGGGAAAGAACATCGTAGATTGCATCATGGAAGAAGTGGAAACCAGAAAAGTAACGACGGTTTGTATTGGTAAACCGCACCTGAACCTGATCCAGATTATTCTTAGAACCAACGCTTTCAACCGCCTCCTAAACAAACTATCCGACTCCGACGTCGATCTGATCATCTTATCTTAAATGGTACCGCAGCGGCGGACCGTACGGATTCTTTTAATTGAGTACGCGGATTGAAGGGATTTAAAACGATAAACCGCGGCGGCGGACCGTGCAGATTCTTGGATTTAAATGGATTTGCTCTGCTTCAATCTAAAGATCCGCTTACATCCAAAATCCGTGTAGATTCTTTTAAATCCGCGAACCAACTTAAAAGAATCCGCGCCAATCGTTTTTAATCCCTTTAATCCGCGTACTATTCCCCATGAACCTCCAATCCAAAATATCCCTCGCGCTGGCTTTTATGTTCGCTATTATTCTGCTGATGGGCGGGTTGGGAGCCTATTACCTGAATCAACTGGCCAACGATTCGCAAGCGATTTTGCAGGACAACTATGTGTCATTTGAGTATTCGAGTCGAATGCAACGCGCCTTGTCCCGGCTGCCTGCGCCCGATGCCATGGGTGATTTTGACCGAAACTTGAAAAAGCAGGAGGCCAACATCACCGAAGTTGGTGAGGCCGAAGCGACAACTACGCTACGCCGCGAGTTTGACCAGTTAAAAAAGGGAAATGCTGATTCGGCGGCGAAGCAACGGATGCAACAAACGCTGTTTCAACTGGACGATATCAACGGGCAGGCCATGGTGCGTAAAAACAACGTAGCAAAACAAACCGCCGACGATGCACTGGTCTGGCTGGCCGTAGTGGGTACGGCCTGCTTCCTGATCGTGCTATCGTTCACCATCAATTTCCCCGCCTACATTGCCCGCCCCCTCCGCGAATTGACGCAGGGCATTAAACAGGTAACGAATCGAAATTTCGAAGAACGATTGCATGTACAGTCGAGCGACGAGTTTGGCGAACTGGCCCGGTCGTTTAACCGCATGGCTGAGAAACTCGACGAGTACGAACACTCGAATCTGGCCCGAATCCTGTTCGAGAAAAAACGCATCGATACACTGATTCAGGTCATGTCTGACGGCATTGTCGGTCTCGACCAAAACCGGTATATCCTCTTTGTGAATCAGGTAGCCAGCCGGTTACTAGGGCTGAGCGAATCGGAATTGCTGGGGAAATACGCGCCCGATATAGCAGCGACTAATGATCTGATGCGGACGCTCATTCAGGATGTAATGCCGCCGCAACAACGTACCCAGGAAATGGGCGAGGCTAGTTTGCTGAAAATCTACGATGGCGACAAGGAGAACTATTTCTCCCGCCAGACCCAACCGGTCGATATTACCCGAACTGGCGACGAACAAGCCGTGCGGGCTGGGCACGTGATTGTGCTGCGAAACGTGACTTCGTACAAAGAGCTCGATCTGGCGAAGACGAACTTCATTGCCACAGTATCGCACGAGCTGAAAACGCCTATTTCGAGCATAAAAATGAGTCTGAAACTGCTAGATGATCAACGGATTGGTGCGTTGAATGACGAGCAGAAAGAGCTGGTGACGAACGTACGCGATGACGCCGACCGCTTGCTGGCCATTACGGGCGAGTTACTGAACATGGCGCAGGTGGAGTCGGGGCAGATTCAATTGAATCTACAGCCGGTAGCCCCCGCTGATATCATTAGCTATGCCGTGAATGCGCTGCGGGTATCGGCAACTCAGCGACAGATCGAGCTACATATTGATTTGCCAGCCGCGTTGCCATCCGTACGAACCGATCCTGATAAAGCGTCGTGGGTGCTGGTCAATTTCTTGTCGAATGCCGTTCGTCACTCGCCCGACGAAAGCCGGATCGAGGTGTCGGCGCGGGTACTTAAACAGGGCGTTGAATTCCGGGTACGTGATCACGGAGCAGGCATCCGGCCCGAGCACCGCGACCGGGTGTTCGACCGATATTTTAAAGCGCCGGGATCGAATGGGCAGGCCAGCGGTACGGGATTAGGTCTGGCTATTTCGAGCGAATTCATCCACAGTATGAATGGTCAGATTGGGCTGGACACGACCGTTACCGATGGGGCCGCGTTCTGGTTTACGTTGCCGACCGATTAAGAGCCACGAATGTAAAATGTACAAGTCAGCCTACGGCCTCTGAGGCTGGGCGGGCGTTTTGTAGACGTAATACGCTCCACTGTGCGACGGCTGATCGAACGAGGCTACTTTGGTGTATGGGAGCTGTTCGTGCGTGATCAGATACGTGTAGCGGCCAGTCGCAAAATCGGCAAACGACGTTTTCTGGTCTACGAAGTAGTTGACGAAGCCCGCGTTGGGCGAAAAATAAGACAGATCGACGTAGGTGTTTGGCGGTGTGTATTGCGCCTGAACCTGCCGCTGTAGTACGGCTAGCCGGTCGTCTTCGGCCAGCGACGTGTGCAACGCTATCGGAATCGTTGTGCTGATTTTGCCACCAAATTGCCGGTCGTATTTCACCTGAGTCAACGTCTGATCTTCGATAGCCCGTAACTCACGTAATAACGCTTTCTGACTTCGGGGCGTTACATTATCGAAATCGGCTTCAATCAAAACAGGTGTGTTAGCGGGAAGTTTTTTCAGGAAATCGGCCACCTGCCAGAAGGTAGATGGGCGCAACAGATCCGCTTCGAGCAGTATGCTTTCAGCAATTTGAGAAACCGCTAACAGCGTTGCCAATCCGTAAAGTGTCCAGCGCTGTTTTGTTACCTGATACAACCCATAGCCGGCATAGGCCAGTAGAAAAAGGCCCATTGTGCGCAATGGAAGGGTGTGGGTGATGTAGATGGTCGACGAGTGGAAAATTGAAATCGTTAAGAGTAGCAGATTGCCAATCAGGAGGGCGGCAACACCTTTGTGGGGGTACCACCGCCAGAAGGCCAACGCCCCGATGGGTAATAGCACCAGTTGCCAAACTGTGGGGGCGGGCAATACCATGCTGATTATGTAGTCCCAGTTGAAAAACGAGGTTTGCGTACCGCTCACTTTCATCAGCATGCCTCCTGCAAAAGCTTTAAGCAACACAAAGGTGTCGGTCCATAGAAAGGGCATGGTCAACAGCATGAAGACCAGCAACGTACCCACCAAACTCAGCGCCCGTTGCCAGCTCCAGCCCATCCGCAGCAGCAGGCCACCCAACAGAAACGGGAAGGTGAACACAAACAGGAGCCGATGACTGATCAGCAGGGCAATTAACAGAAGCACGGTAGCCGGTAGCCGCCACGACCGAGCCGGAAATTCACCGAACAGAATCAACAAACTGGCTACGGCAAATAGGGCGTAGGCCAATCCTTCGGGACGAATAACCGGGGTGCTGGTCAGAATGTCGTAGTGCAAACAAAGAACAACGATAAGCGGAAGCTGCAACACCGGCGGCAATAACGAAGAGTTCGCCCTGTGAATGATGCGCACGCACCAGACCAGTAGACCGCCAACCAATAGAATTTGCACCAGCCTTCCTGCCACAATCAGCGGAACCCGGTCGAGCAGATAGACATATGCTGTTTTGTCAACGACCTCGAACACACCTACTGCCGATAAACCACCCGACGCAGCTGCGCCAACCAGGTTGATTGCGCATTGCCCCAGCGCCAGTAGGTAAAACACGAGTACCATTGGAATGCCGGGCCAGTCGAGGCAACGGGGCGTGGCTCCGTAGAGCATAAACACGCCCGAATCGGCAATAAATTGTTCGTCGGTAGTGAAGTAACCCCGGTCGGGTGGTTGAACAAAGCTAATCCAGAGGGTAAAGCCAATGGCCAGACCAACAACAAGGTAGCTCCACCAACTAGAAGGCAGTGAATCTGTTGATACCGACAAACGGGAAGAAGGAGGCGAAGAGAGCATTGCGGCGGTTAATGACTAAAATCACCGCAAACTTACCGCTTCTAGCGTCTCAACAGGCGCAATGTTCGCGTGTGGTTTGGTATTGAAACCGATAATAGATATATACCGGATTCTAAATCAGGCGATTGTAATGCTATTATCCCGCTGTTGCCGTTCGCATAGGTGCGCTGAAAAACAGTGCGACCGGCCAGATCGGTCAGCCGGATCGTAATGGGATGGGCTAACTCGTCATCGGCCAGTGTGATGGTAAGCTGATCGGTATCGGTGAATGGGTTCGGAAAAACAGATAGCGTTTCCTGGGCGTTAGCCAGCACAGAAGCCCGCTCGAAATTGGGAATGCCGTAACCATACTGCACATCGGGACGAGTTACCTGCGAGCCCGACTGCCGAAGCAGGTTACGTACCTGCGTAGCCGATAAATCGGGATGCGCCTGCCAGAAGCCCGTAGCCAGTGCCGCCACCAGTGGCCCCGAAAATGACGTGCCGTTCCCGCCAGAGATGCTGCCGACCGACGTACCCAGCGTGGTACCCTGCCCCAGCGCCACCAGATCCGGTTTCAGCCGGCCATCGGGCGTGGGGCCTACCGAACTGAACCGAGCCAATACGCTATTGCGGTCAATGGCGCCAATGCTCAGCACACCGGGCGAATCGGCGGGGGCGCCAACGTATCGCCACGCGCTGTTGCCCTCGTTGCCAGCTGAATTGACCACGACCATACCGGCTTCGGCTGCCCAGGTAGCCGCCCGGCTTACCAGTGTCTTGTTACCCGTGAGGTCGGCGTAGGTGTGGTTGTCGGCGGGATTGTCGAAGGTAGTGTAGCCCAATGACGAGTTGATAACATCGACCCCAATGCTATCGGCATATTCGGCACCGAACAGCCAGTAGGCTTCTTCAACGGGGTTTTCGGTAGCGGCCACCTCTGTTCTGAGCAGTACATAACTGGCTTTAAAGGCCGGGCCATACAGTTGATTAGGAGCCTCGGCTGCCATGACCGACAGCACATTCAAACCGTGCTCATCATCGTCGTACACGTCGGTTTCCCGATCGGGAAAATCGTAGGTGGCCAGCACGCGGTTCTCGGCGAAAAGGGAATTCAGAAAAGGGACCTGATTGGCCCGCCGGAAGCCCGCATCGAGTACCGCCACCAGTTTATTTTCGCCACGAAAGCCTTGGTCGTGCATTTTATCGACGCCCATTTGCCGCAACTGAAAGTCGGCGAGTCCGTAGGCGGGCACTTCCATTTGGCCAAATTTCTGCTCGCGTTGAGTGGTAGCAAGCTGTGAATCGCTGGAGGCCAGTCGGGCGTTGTTTAGTACTCGTCCGGTTTCCAGACCCTGCACGAATGAAAGCGCCAACAAGGCCGTTAGTTGCGAAGCCGTAGCCTCAACCAGTGCCGCATTCAGCCAGCGCGACGTATACAGCACCTTCGCACCCGCCTGTCGAAGTCCCTGCACGTAGGTTGCCGACACAGGCAGATCCCGCTCTGTGATGGCAATACGCTGTTTAAGACGCCTTTCTACTGATCGGGGCGAAAGAAACTGCTGAGGCTGATCGGTACGGAACGACGTACCTGCTTTGTCGCGGAATAGTAGTAGGTACTGACCAATGCGCTGTGCCTGAGCTGTACTGACAGCGCCAAACGAAGCAAAGCAAAAAAGCAAAAAAGCCACAACACGCAGTTGGGCCGTAGTATTATTCTGTACCATAGCTCGCCACCCGAACGTACCTGCGAACGCCAAAGTCGATCTGTGCTTTTCCTACGCAGGACGGGCTCGATGAGCAAAACTGGAGTTGCACGGTTTCTTTATATACAAGCCCAACCTGACGGGCATACACTTCTGTTCGCTTGTCTTGAGAAACGAGTGTTGAATCGTTTTGTTGCACCACCGTTACCGTTTCGGCAAATGTCTGTGAGCCAACCGAATAAGACTGGTTGGTCTGCTTTAATTCATAGGTGTCTTCGGCCAGTTGATTAAACTCGTTACCATTCCAGCGCATACGGTCGACGGGGGGAAAAACGAGTTTCACAAAGTCGGCCCCGTTTTCGGTACGAATGGCGCGGCGAGTATCGATCCGTGCCGTCCAGACCGAGTCGGGCTGCCAGGTGGCCTGTGCGTTGGCACGGCGAAAGCGATGCAGCCGAAAAGCGGGTTGCCCCGTTACGTCGGTGTAGCTGTTCCCCACCGTTTCTTTGAGTTGATAGGTGCTGATAACGGGGGCGGTGGTGAGCGAAAAACGTTGCTCGGTAACGTCATAAATGACAAAGTGCCCCGTTGTCAGTGGTATATAATCGAGGCTGGATTTGACAGGCGAGGTCTCCGGTGACGCACAGGAAAGCAACAACAGCCAGCAACAGAAAACAGTCAGGGTAGAAAGACAAGGCATGAATGGTGGGGCAAAAGGTCAAGCACAAAGTTCACCCATCGCGTTTCAATTAGCAACCCATGTAAGCTTCAACCGCTGGTGAACTTACCTTGTCACTTTACAAGTCCGTTACATTTGTCTTAGTTTTACCAAATAGAAAATCACAAGGATCAATAAGTCAGTAAGTATGCAAAGAGCAGTCAAATTAGAAGAGATAGATGCGGCAGTTAACCGATTTGAACCGGTTACGCCTGATCATCCTTTCTACGTCAATTTTGATAACCTGCGCGGAGACTTCCAGGAGCGAGATGTGGTGCGTATATTGAATGTAACGAAGGTCGACCAATCATATAAATTCAACTACCGAACTAATCAAGCTAACAAAACACTGCTGTTCCTGGCCGGTATGCGCGGATCAGGCAAGACGTCGGAGTTGGCCAAGTATGCAAAGGAGCTTCACTCGCCGGATTGCTTTTTTGTTGTTACCTGCAACGTGGATGCTGAATTGGACTTGGATAAAGTTCAGTATATGGATATCCTCGTTTTTCAGTTGGAAAAACTCCTCAAAGAAGCTCAAAAGATAAATTTGAGTATTAGTGATAGTATTCTCGAAAGCATGAATGTATGGTTTCAGGAACGGGTGATTGAAATTAACCGGAGTCTGAAAGCTGATGGCAGCGCCGAACTGGAAGTTGGTGGCAGTGATGAGACGCCATTTTCAGTAAGCGGTCTGCTAGGTAAGCTGTTAGGGGTCACGGCTAAGCTGAAAGTAGGCTTGTCGGGCAGTAGTGAACGGGCTACAGCGATTCGTACTACGTTGAAAGATCGTTTCTCTGATTTTGCCGTGAAATTCAATACGTTCATTGAGCAGGTCAATGAGCAACTGCGCCGCGAGGGCCAGGGGCAGGAGATACTCTTTATCGTGGATGGGCTGGAAAAGACGATGACCGCCGAAACCCGACGTGCTATCATTATGGACGAGTCGAACCGGATTCGACAAATCAGGGCCAATACGATTTTTACGTTGCCGATTGAATTGATGAAAGAAGCCCAGCGGATTCAGCAATTCACCGAGATCATAACGTTCCCTTTCGTGAAAATCATAGACCGGGATGGGCAACCGGTAAAGGCGGCTATCAAACGGTTTGAAGAGTTTGTGTGCAAACGGATTGACGAGACGCTTTTCGATTCGATGGAGACAATCCATCTGGCGATTGCTTATAGTGGCGGGTCACCCCGGCAATTACTGCGAATCATTGAACAGGCTGCCTGGCGGGCCGACACAGAAGCCGGGAAAATCACGCTGACTGATATGACTCAGGCGATCGATAAATTAAGCAACGCTACTGCCCGCTACATAGAACCAGAGGAATATGTACAATTGAAAGAACTCAACGCCAGCTTACAAGTAGGACGTGCGATTGGATTCAACAGCCTGATTCAAAACCTGCTGGAAAAAGAAATCATTTTCGAGTATAATGATGGCTCCTACAAGCGGGTAAACCCATTAGTGGAGCGGTCAATCTTTTATCGCCAGTACGTACTTGATGGGCCTGATGGAAGATGAGTTTGCTTCAGATTTACGCGTATTGACCAATGCGCTCCGGCACGACGGCTTCCGCTTTATTCTGATCGGGCATAATCGGAAAAGCATCTACACCGATATTGCCACGTACCTGCGCAACGCTTTCCCTGACCGGTCAGTTAACGAACTCGCCTTACGCGGCAAAAGCTATCGCGCCATTATCGACAGCATTCAGGCTGTGCAACGGGGCATCCTGCTGATTCCTGACTTCGATTGGCTGTTTCGGGAAGAAAATAACGAGCTACGTGTTGCGTTCAACCAACGCCGCGATTCGCTGGCCCGGTTGCCCATTGCCTTGATCTGCTTTATTGAGCCCGGTAGCTATATAAACGTACCCAACAAAATTCCCGATTGGTGGTCGCTACGATCAATGGAACTGGATTTCTACCGTGAATCCTCCGATACCACACTGGAACCTCTCGAATCTGCTCAGGAATCATCATCGTTGGGTGGACAAACGAAAGGCGAAAAAGAAGATGAAATTGAGCGTCTGCTGCAACAGGTAGCCAATACTGATCCAGAAAACCAACAGCTTTTAGGGGTGTTGTATAACCAGATAGGTAAGTTGTATTATGAACTGGCCATATACGAAACAGCCTTAACGTACTTGGAGCAGAGTCTTGCAATCCAGCAGGCTATTGGGGATCGAAGTGGGGAAGGCACTACGCTCAATAACATTAGCCAGATTTTTAGTGTGCGTGGGGACTTTGAGAAAGCGCTAACGTACCTAGAGCAGAGTCTGGCCATCCGGCAAGCCGTTGGCGATCGTAGTGGGGAAGGCACTACGCTCAACAACATCAGCCAGATCTATAATGCGCGGGGGGACTTTGAGAAAGCGCTGACGTACCTAGAGCAGAGTCTGGCTATCCGGCAGGCCGTTGGCGATCGTAGTGGGGAAGGTGTTACGCTCAACAACATCAGCCTAATCTATATGGCACGTGGAGGCTATGAGAAAGCGTTGCCGTACCTAGAGCAGAGTCTGGCCATCCGGCAAGCTATTGGGGATCGCAGGGGGGAAGGTGTTACGCTCAACAATATCAGCCAGATCTATAATGCGCGGGGGGACTTTGAGAAAGCGCTGACGTACCTAGAGCAGAGTCTGGCTATCCGGCAAGCTATTGGGGATCGTAGTGGGGAGGGTGCTACGCTCAACAACATGGGAGTGATTTATTTCCGGCACTTGCCTGATATAAACAAAGCAGTTTATTGTTTTACAAAGGCTCACCAACTTTTTATTGAACTTAATTCACCTAATGTTAAAATAACACTTGGATACCTACATGAGATAATCGAAGAGATTGGCGATGTCCGGTATAGAGAAATTTTGCAGCAGATAGGCAACGTACCTACACCAGATCGTTCTTGAATGCGTATGCGACCATACCGGCGGTGTTTTTGGTGCCGGTTTTCTCCAGAATCCTGAGGGGATGCCAAAATCCAGCAATTTTCTTGCTTCCTGTATCACGTACCCATCGGCCCCGTTCTCAAACCCGGTTACGTCAGCTTTGATGTCCACAATACGTCAACAGTCTTTTCACCAAGGCTGGCAAGTCCGAAGGTTGTTACTACAAACGCCTGCAACATCAATATTTATCCCTTTTTCTCCCTGCCATTCGTCACAAAAAGTTGTCTGTAGACCGTGTAGGCCGTAGATTGTGCTGCTTTTTGGTGCGTTTGCCCAACAAATCATTACAATACGCTCTATATGAATAGAAGAGACTTCATCAATTTATCTGGACTGGGCGTGGGGGGGCTGATGGTCGGTAGTGTACCCGTTTTCGGGAATACCGTATCCATCGACCGGCTGCTGGAACCCGGTATCGACGTAGCGGCCAAGAAACGGCTGGCCGACGTGGCCCTTAACACGGCCAAAAGTCGGGGAGCGTCGTATACCGATGTTCGCATTGGCCGCTACCTGCAACAGTATGTGTTCACCCGCGAAAAGCAGGTGCAGAACATCAGCAACGCTGAATCATTCGGGGTGGGTATTCGGGTTATTGCCAACGGTACCTGGGGCTTCTCCGCTACCAGCGATGTAACGCCCGAAGGCATTGCCAAATGTGCCGAAACAGCGGTAGCGATAGCCAAAGCCAACTCGAAAATTCAGACCGAGCCGGTGGTGCTGGCACCGCAGAAAGGAGTAGGGGAGGTGTCGTGGAAAACGCCGCTGACCAAAAACGCCTTCGAGATTCCGGTCAAGGAAAAGATTGATCTGCTGATGAAGACAAACAACGCCGCGCTCGATAACGGAGCTGGTTTTGTGACGTCGAACCTGTTCATGATCAACGAGCAAAAGTATTTCGCCTCTACCGACGGATCATACATCGATCAGGACATTCACCGAATCTGGCCCACTTTCACGGTAACTGCCGTAGACCGCGCCGCCGGTAAGTTCAAAACCCGCGATGCGTTCAGCTCGCCCATGGGCATGGGCTACGAATACCTCGACGGACTGGCGTCGGAAAAAATTGCTGGCCCCAACGGGTTGGTCGGCTATCGTAACTCCTACGATATGGTGGAAGACGTGACGCTGGCGGCCAAACAGGCGAAGCAAAAAATGACCGCCAAAAGCGTATCGGCTGGTAAATACGATCTGGTGCTCGATCCAAATCACCTCGGCCTCACCATTCATGAATCGGTGGGTCACCCGCTGGAGCTTGACCGTGTACTGGGCTACGAAGCTAATTACGCAGGTACGTCCTTCGCCACGCTCGATAAGTGGAAAACCAAGTCGTTCAAATACGGCAGTGATCTGGTCAATATAGTCGCTGACAAACAGCAGCCGCATACCCTGGGTACGGTAGGCTACGATGATGAAGGTGTACCCGCCAAAGAATGGGATCTGATCAAAAACGGAGTGCTGGTAAATTACCAGGCTATTCGCGATCAGGTGGCTATTCTGGGCGGTACGGAATCGAACGGTTGCTGCTACGCCGACAACTGGGATTCTGTGCAGTTTCAGCGGATGCCGAACGTATCACTGAAGGCTGGTACCGAAAAACGCTCGGTGCTCGATATGATCAAAGGCGTCGATAAAGGCATTTACATCATCGGTCGTGGTTCATATTCTATTGACCAGCAACGGTATAACTTCCAGTTTGGTGGTCAGTTGTTCTACGAAATCAAGAACGGCGAAATCGTGGGGATGCTCGACGATGTGGCTTATCAGGCCAATACGCAGGAGTTCTGGAACTCCTGCGCGCAGCTTTGCGACAAAGACGATTATCGCACGTTCGGCTCGTTTTTCGACGGAAAAGGGCAGCCCTCGCAGGTCAGCGCCGTTTCGCACGGCAGCCCTACTACCCGTTTCAATGGCGTAAACGTGATCAATACCGGACGGAAAATTTAAACGTACCCCACCCCAACCCCTCCCCGTTAGGGAGGGGCTCTATGCTCGGCTATTAAGCGAAGCAGTAGCCCCTCCCTAACGGGGAGGGGTTGGGGTGGGGTTGCTACTAATCACTCAGTTTCAATCAACAACGCATGGCTATTTTAAGCAAAGAAGAAGCAAAGAAGATCATCGACAAGGTGTTGAGCTACGCCAAGGCCGACGAAACGGCGGTGACCATTTCGGGTGGCCGCACAGGCAACATCCGGTATGCCCGTAACTCGGTGTCGACCAGTGGAGAGAGTAACAACCTGTCGCTGGCGGTAACGTCGGTGTTTGGCAAACGGTCGGGCACGGCTACCATCAACGAATTTGATGACGCCTCGCTCGAAAAAACAGTCCGTCGCGCCGAAGAGATTGCCCGGCTGGCGCCTGAAAACCCAGAGTATATGCCTATGCTGGGGCCGCAGACGTACCTGACCACGAATCCCTATTCGGAAAACACGGCCAAAATCGACCCTGAATTCCGCGCCAAAGCCGCATTCGACAGCCTTGACCCCTGCCGCAAAAAGAACCTGACAGCCGCTGGTTATCTGGAAGATTCAACCGGTTTTTCGGCTATTGGCAACAGCAAAGGACTGGTAGCGTATAACCGATCGACGTCGGTCGATTTCACCATCACCGTTCGTACGGCCGATGGTCTGGGTTCTGGCTACGCCATTCGTGACGTAACCGACGTGTCGAAACTTAGTACCAAAGACGCCACTGAAATTGCGATGCAGAAAGCCCTGGCTTCGGTAACGGCCAAAGCCCTGGAACCGGGTAAATACACCGTCATTCTGGAGCCCGCCGCCGCCGTTGATCTGTTGCAAAACATGATGGGCAGCATGGATGCCCGGAATGCCGACGAAGGCCGTAGTTTCCTGAGCAAAAAAGGAGGCGGCACCCGGTTGGGCGAAAAACTATTCGACGAGCGCGTAACGATTTACTCGGATCCTACCAACCCCGAAATTCCAACATCGGCTTTTGGCGGTGGTGGCGGTGGCCGTTTCGGTGGTGGTGCCGATGGTCGTCCGCAGGAGAAAATAACCTGGATTGACAAGGGAGTGGTCAAGAATATGTACTACTCTCGTTTCTGGGCTGATAAAAAGGGCGTCAAGGCCGTGCCCTCGCCGGGTGCGTTTATCATGGCGGGCGGTACGCAATCGCTGGCCGAGTTGATTCGGGGTACCGAAAAAGGTATTCTGGTGACGCGCCTGTGGTACATCCGCGCGGTTGATCCACAAACGTTGCTCTACACGGGCCTCACCCGCGACGGGACGTTCTACATCGAGAATGGTCAGATCAAATTCCCGGTGAAAAATTTCCGCTTCAACGAAAGTCCGGTTATCATGCTGAACAACCTCGAAGCGATGGGCAAGCCGGTCCGCATCAGTGGTAACCTGGTGCCACCGCTCAAAATCCGTGACTTCACGTTTAGCAGTCTGTCAGACGCGGTATAGTTGCTGACGCATAGGTAGAGACGCAAAATCTTGCGTCTCTACGCCGGTTCAAACTGATGTCTATACCGCTGAGCATATGCACTGTCAGAACCGATCTCAACTTACACTGTCAACTATCAAACCAATGAACCGCCGCGATTTTAACCAATTACTAGGCATGAGCGCCGCTGGCATACTGATGCCAACGCTGCCTGCTTTTTCGCACTCCGTATCTCCGGAGGAACTGGTCGACAATTATATCGACGTAAGTACTAAAAAACGGCTGGCCGATGCTGGGCTGAATGCGGCTAAAGCCATGGGCGCCACCTATTCTGATGTGCGCATTGGCCGGTACCTGAATCAGTTTGTGCTCACCCGGGAAGATAAGGTGCAGGGCATCGTCAACACGGTGTCGTATGGCGTAGGTATTCGGGTGATCGTTAACGGATGCTGGGGCTTTGCGGCTGTGGCTAATCCAAAAGACGAAGAAACCGTTGCCAAATGTGCTGCCACGGCCGTATCGATCGCCAAAGCAAATTCCCGCCTGCTGACCGAGCCGGTACAATTGGCTCCGCAGAAAGGCTACGGCGAGGTAAGCTGGAAAGCGCCCATCAAGCAAAATGCCTTTGAAGTGCCCATCAAAGACAAAGTCGATCTGCTACTGTCGGCCAATGCGGCAGCCATGAAAAACGGAGCCAACTTCGTCAACTCGGTGCTGTTTATGGTGAACGAGCAGAAGTATTTTGCCTCGACCGACGGCACCTATTCCGATCAGGATATTCACCGGATCGGGCCGAGTTTTACGGTGACTGCCGTTGATTCGCAAAGCGGCAAATTTGCTACCCGCAACTCGCTGAGTTCGCCCATGGGCATGGGTTACGACTACCTGCAAACCAACCCGAGCGACAAAGTTGGTGGCGTAACAACCCGTTACAACAAGGGCTACGACATGATGGAAGATATCACGTCGGCGGCTAAACAGGCCAAAGAAAAGCTGAACGCCAAGTCGGTGGAAGCGGGTAAGTACGACCTTGTGCTCGACCCATCTCACCTTTGGCTGACTATCCACGAATCGGTAGGTCACCCGCTGGAACTGGACCGTGTATTGGGCTACGAAGCCAACTACGCAGGTACGTCCTTTGCCACGCTGGAAAAACTGCAATCGAAGAATTTTGCCTATGGTAGCAAGGAGGTAAACCTGGTAGCCGACAAAATGCAGGTTGGTTCGCTGGGTGCCGTGGGCTATGATGATGAGGGTGTTGGTACCAAGAAGTGGGATCTGGTGCGCGATGGCATTTTGGTGAATTACCAGGCTATTCGCGATCAGGCGCACATCATTGGCGAGAAAGAATCGCACGGTTGCTGCTACGCCGATAACTGGAGTTCAGTGCAATTCCAGCGAATGCCGAACGTATCGCTCGAGGCGGGTAAAACACCGCTGTCGGTGCAGAACATGATCAAAGACGTGAAGAAGGGCGTATACATCATTGGTGACGGTTCATTCTCGATCGATCAGCAGCGATACAACTTCCAGTTTGGCGGTCAGCTGTTCTACGAAATCAAGAACGGCGAAATTGCCGGTATGCTGAAAGACGTGGCGTATCAGGCCAATACCCGCGAATTCTGGAACTCCTGCTCGGCCGTTTGCGATCAAAGCGATTACCGCCTGGGTGGCGCTTTCAACGATGGGAAAGGACAACCGTCGCAATCAAGTGCCGTTTCGCATGGTAGCGCCACCGCCCGTTTCAACGGTGTCAACGTGATCAACACGGCGAGAAAAATCTAAAAATCAGTTTACCGTTTGCCGTTTGCTGTTTACCGTTGCTCCGCTATTGAGTAGCAAAACAGTAAACGGCAAACTCTAAACTCTAAACTGATTTCATGGAATCACTTTTCGATTTTGATTCGCCCAAGGGTGGGGCATCGGCTGTTGTGTCGCTATGTGGCGGAGCACTGACGCCGATTGAATCGATGAGCGTTGACGAATTCAAGTTGGCGGCCGACGAGGTATATCGTCAGGTACGTCGGCAGGCATTTAGCGTTGACTTGCCCGTTATTGTCAAGGTAGATGGCCACATTGTACCGGAATTTGCAGATGGACGTTTAGAAATCGTAGCCTGATGCAACCCTTCTTCTATCTCATTGCCGGGCCGCCTGGTGTTGGTAAATCGACGGTTTCGGTTCACTACGTACCCAGAGGAATTGAACTGATCAATGCCGATCAAATTGCCCAACAGCTTTTGCTGGAACAGATTCCGGTTGAAGCAGCTCAGCAAATGGCCCACGACGAAGCGCAACGACGCATTCAACGGCATCTGCGACATCGAACATCGTTTGCGGTAGAAACAACGCTGCACGATATAGAAACCTGGCAGTTTTATCTGGCTGTTCAACAGGCTGGTTATCAGTTCCGGTTACTGTTTTTAGGGGTCGATGACTTGCCAATGCTCTACCTGCGCGTGCGTAATCGACAGCTGCAAGGCGGTCTTTCCATCGGAGAAGATGCTATTCGCGGCCGGTATGTGGCTGGTTTTTCGGTCCTTGACCACTTCTTCAATGAACCCGATTCGATCACGCTTATAGACACGGCAAACCGGCCGGAAATCGTGTATCAGCGAGTGGATGGCATACGTGTTCGTCAATGGCCACTACTACCTGCCTGGGTTTCTACACACCTGACCGTTCATGTGAAAAGTGATGCAACGGTAGGATTTTAAGTCGCATCTTTCGACGGGGAAAGTGTACAACACTCATTCACTACGTACCCAGTTCTATTTCTACTAAAAAACCAATGAACCGCCGACACTTCAATCAACTTTTAGGCCTGTCAGCCGCTGGCATTCTGTTGCCCAATGTATCCTCATTCGGTCGATCGGTCGATCCGAGTGTGCTCCTTGAAAGCGGCCTCGATGTGGCCGTTAAAAAACGCCTTGCCGATGCCGCGCTGAATGCTGCCAAATCGAAAGGAGCCTCGTATACCGATGTGCGTATTGGTCGCTATTTGCGGCAGTTTGTTGTTACGCGCGAAGACAAAGTGCAGAATATCGTCAATACCGAAAGCTACGGCGTAGGCGTCCGCGTTATCGCCGATGGCTGTTGGGGTTTCTCGGCGCTAGTCGATGCCCGTAACGAAACCGACGTAGCCCGCGCTGCCGAAGAGGCCGTTGCCATTGCCAAAGCCAATGCCCGCCTGATGAAAAAGCCGGTAGAACTGGCTCCTCAAAAAGGATACGGCGAGGTAGAGTGGAAGGCGCCGATCAAGAAAAATGCGTTCGAGGTGCCTATTCAGGAAAAAGTGGATCTGCTGTTGGGAGTAAACGCGGCGGCCATGAAAAATGGGGCCAACTACGTGAACTCGGTGCTGTTCATGGTGAACGAGCAGAAGTATTTTGCCTCGACCGATGGCACCTACGCCGATCAGGATGTGCACCGCATCTGGCCTATTTTCAACGTAACCTGCATCGACCCCAAATCAGGCAAATTCGAGACACGCGATGCCTTGAGTTCACCCATGGGAATGGGCTACGAATACCTGCAGGTTAACCCGTCGGACAAAGTAACGGGCATTACCACGCGCTACAACAAGGGCTACGATATGCTCGAAGATGTGACGGCGGCGGCGCAGCAGGCAAAGCAAAAACTATCGGCCAAGTCGGTAGAAGCGGGCAAATATGACCTTGTGCTCGATCCTTCTCACCTGTGGCTAACGATTCACGAATCGGTGGGTCATCCGCTTGAACTGGACCGCGTGTTGGGCTACGAAGCCAATTTTGCAGGTACGTCCTTCGCTACGCTCGACAAATGGCAGTCGAAAAACTTCCAGTACGGCAGCAAACAGGTTAATTTCTTCGCCGACAAGCAACAGCCCGGTTCACTGGGCGCGGTGGGTTACGATGACGAAGGCGTGGCTACTAAGAAGTGGGATCTGGTGAAGGATGGTGTGCTGGTGAATTACCAGGCCATTCGTGATCAGGCGGCGATTATTGGCGAAAAAGAATCGCACGGTTGCTGCTACGCCGACTCGTGGGGAACGGTGCAGTTTCAGCGGATGCCCAACGTATCGCTGGCTGCGGGCAAGACACCGTTGTCAGTAGAGGACATGATCAAAGACGTGAAGAAAGGCATCTACATCGTGGGCGACGGCTCATTCTCGATCGATCAGCAACGGTACAACTTCCAGTTTGGCGGTCAGCTGTATTACGAAATCAAAGACGGTCAGATTGCCGGGATGCTGAAAGATGTGGCCTACCAGTCGAACACGCAGGAATTCTGGAACTCATGCACGGCCATCTGCGACGAACGCGACTACCGCCTCGGCGGGTCTTTCTTCGACGGCAAAGGGCAGCCTTCGCAGGTCAGCGCCGTCTCGCACGGCAGCGCCACTACCCGCTTCAACGGCGTCAATGTGATCAATACAGCAAGGAAAATATAAGAAACGTCATTAGCTGCGCGTCATTGATTGTCATTAGGTAGTCATTCTTAGTAAATAATTAGGGGTGACTACCTAATGACAATCAATGACGCGCAGCTAATGACCACTTAATGACATTTATAAATGGCAACAATCTTAACTGAAGCGGAGGCTAAGGCCCTGCTGACCAAAGTGCTGAGCTACTCGAAAGCCGACGAGTGCGAAGTGAACCTGTCGGGCGAGAAGCGGGGAAACATCCGCTACGCCCGTAACGAAGTATCGACGAGTGGGGCCAAAGCCAACCAGAATCTGGTGGTGCAATCGTCGTTTGGCAAGAAAGTTGGTACGGCTTCGATCGATACCTTCGATGACGCCTCGCTCGAGAAGGTGGTTCGTCGGGCCGAAGAACTGGCTAAACTGGCCCCCGAAAATCCGGAGCATGTAGGTGTTTTGGGGCCGCAGACGTACCTGAAAAGCAGCGGTTTCTTTGCCAGTACTGCCAACCTGTCGCCCGATGCCCGGGCCGAGGCCGTGGCTAAAAGTTTGGAACTTACCCGCGCCGCCAAACTGACCGCCGCCGGATTCATGGAGGATTATCACGGGTATCAGGCCATGATGAACTCAAAAGGCCTGTTTGCCTACTATCCCGACACGAATGTCAATTTCTCGCTGACCGTGCGGACCGATGATGGTAAAGGGTCTGGGTACGTTATCCGGGGTTTCAGCGACGTGAATAAGCTCGACACGGCCGCCGCCACCCGCATTGCCATGCAGAAAGCCACAGCCTCGGCGTCGGCCAAAGCGCTGGAACCGGGCAAGTATACCGTTATTCTGGAACCTACTGCGGCTGCTGTTCTGCTGGAAAACGTTTTCTTCGCCATGGACGCCCGCTCAGCCGATGAAGGACGCAGTTTTCTGAGCAAGCCCGGTGGCAAGACCAAACTAGGTGAAAAAATCGTTGACCCGCGCGTTACCATCTATTCTGATCCGACCAACGCTGAACTTCCCGCTTCTCCCTGGGCAGGCGATGGGCAGGCGCAGCAAAAGCTGAACTGGATCGAGAAAGGCGTAGTGAAAAACATGGCCTATTCGCGGTTCTGGGCACAGAAGAAAGGGAAAGCGCCTGTGCCATTCCCGAATAACATAATCATGGCGGGTGGTACTGCTTCGCTCGAAGACATGATAAAGAGCACGCAACGCGGTATTCTGGTGACGAAGCTGTGGTACATTCGCCCGGTAGATCCGCAAACGCTGCTGCTCACCGGCCTCACCCGCGACGGGACATTTTACATCGAGAATGGTAAGATCAAGCATGCCGTGAAGAACTTCCGCTTCAACGAAAGTCCAATCATCATGCTGAATAATCTCGAGACACTGGGTAAGCCCGAGCGTGTTGTCAGCACCGAATCAGATTCAAACTACCTGATTCCACCGATGAAAATCCGCGAGTTCACCTTCAGCAGTTTATCCGACGCGGTGTAGAGGAAGATACGCGGAGATGTGTCGTGTCGCTTCGCGCTATAGGCCCTTCGACTCCGGCGGCGGACCGTTCCGCTCAGGGTGACGTCAATCATCTCTATGTTCAGGCTAACATCTGGATGTGTCTTGTCACCCTGAGCGGAACGGTCCGCCGCCGCGGTCGAAGGGCCTACAGCGCGAAGCATTTTTTGACTATTTGTGAGACACTCAGGTGTTATAACAAACTGTTAATTTAGTGCCATGATCACTAACCGCGTTGCTGATTTACTGGAAGCGCCTGATGCCCGACTAGTTATTGAGCGTGTTCTGGCTATTCTGGATGATGAGACACAACGTCGCCGTGCGTTTCGCGAATGGCTGACAGATGATGTAAAGGCTGAGTTTATCAACGGCGAGGTAATTATGCACTCGCCGGTACGTCGCCGCCATTTAGATGCGTCGAAGTTTCTTGAGAATCTACTTCAGAACTACGTTTTACTGAACGATCTGGGGGCTGTTGATTCTGAAAAGGCGCTGGTTAGTCTGACGCGGAATGACTATGAACCGGATATCTGCTTTTGGAATAAGGAAATAGCCAGCACGTTCGACGACGAAACAATGATGCACCCGGCACCCGACCTGATCGTTGAAATCTTGTCGAGAAGCACAACTAGTCGGGATCGGGGCATAAAATTCGAAGACTATGCGGCGCATGGCGTTCGTGAATATTGGATTATAGACCCGGTGCGTAAATCGCTGGAACAGTACCAACTCGATGAGGCTACGATGGCATTCGCTTCGGCGGCGACGCTGTTTGTGGGCGATACACTTGAGGCGCTGACGATCCCCGGATTTCGTATTCCGATAAAAGCCATTTTTGATCAGCAAGCTAACCTGGAAACGTTACAGCAACTGATGAAAACAGATCACCTGTAAGGATAAAGACTAGATCAGTATAGTGAAAAGGGCAAACTTCGGTTTGCCTTTTTTGTGCTACTGTTCTGATAAAACAGGCAAAACCGGTGCATTTGGCCGCTTTACGGCTCAAACTATAATCTGAGCCGTCTCAAATTAATGATGAGGCGAGCGGGGGAGGGGCACCGGCCACCTTTGACCCATCAATCAGCGCACCGATTGTTCAACGCCGAACACTGTGCCGCCGATGATCCGACCAATGGCTCGCTTACTCTACGTCGCTCTCCTTTTCTGCGCTGTACTGGCTTCCGCTACAGCCCAATCCATTACGGGTTCTGTTCAGAATGCCGGTAATACCCCCGCCTCATTTGCCGCCCTGAAATTGCTTCGCGCTGCTGACTCTGTCTTCGTAAAGGGTACGGTAGCCGATGAAGCGGGCCGTTTCACGTTTAGCAACGTACCTGAAGGAAGCTACCGGGTGCAGGCTTCGTTTGTGGGCATGGTCAACGCTAATAGCAAAACGGTGGTGGTTCAGGCCAACCAGACAACGTACCTGGAACCCATGACACTACAGGCATCGGCGCAAACGCTGAGTGCGGTGACGGTTCGGGCCAGTAAACCATACGTAGAGCAACAGGCCGATAAGACCGTGTTGAACGTGGCGGCCAACGCTACGGCGCAGGGCAAAACGGCTTATGAACTCCTGCAGCAGGCCCCCGGCGTAGTTATTGACCCAAACGACAACTTACGCATGGCGGGCAAGCAGGGCGTAAACGTGTTCATCGACGGAAAACCAACGAATCTGTCATCGGCTGATCTGGCCAATCTGCTTCAGGCTACGCCTGCCGCCAACATCGCCACGGTTGAACTGATCTCGAACCCCTCGGCGCGGTACGATGCGCAGGGCGGCGCGGGTATCATCAACATCAAATTCCGGCGCGATAAAAGTCTGGGCTTAAACGGAAACGCCTCGGCGGGTTATAGCCAAAGTGATCATTACCGGGCCAATGCCGCCGTTGATCTGAACTTCCGCGCCAAACAACTGAACCTCTACGGTAACCTGTCGGGCAGCGATAATTTTCAGAACACCAACGTAAGCATTAACCGGTATTTGAGTGGCGCGCGATTCATTCAGCGCGGGTTCGATTCAGACGGAACACAGGCGCTGATCTACAAAGCCGGAGCCGACTATACCATCGGGACGCGCCACACCCTTGGCCTGATTGTATCTGGAAACACGGCTAATAACCAGTTTGGTACCTACACCACGACCAACATCTTCGGTCAGCGCGCCACACCCGACTCGAGCCTGACCAACCGGGTCGACAGTCCGAGTCAGAATAACCGGATCAATACGGCGATCAATTATCAGTATACCGACACGCTGGGCCTGAATCTGTACGTAGATGCTGACTATACCCAATTTGGCAACAACGCGCCAAGCCGCATCAGCAGCGACTACACCAACGCCGCTGGTCAGCCCCTGTTCAGCCGCCAAAACCGATTCGACGCTACCACCGATATCACAATCCTGACTTTCAGGGCTGATTTGACGAAAGAGTGGAAAAACAACCGCCGGCCCGACGCGTCGGTAACACTGGAAACAGGATTCAAACATACCGACGTAGATACCGACAATGATCTGCTGGCCTTTACCGGTTTTGAAAACCCCGGAGTGCCGGCCCAACCCGACGTGAACCGGACCAACCGCTTCACCTACCGCGAAATCGTGACGGCGGCCTATGCCTCTCTGAATCGGAAAACGGGTAAACTGACGATGGAGGCTGGGCTTCGGGCCGAAAACTCGACGGTGCAGGGCCGGTCTACCGACTTGCTCAATCGCAGTATCGACCGACCCGACACAACGTACCTGAATCTGTTTCCTACGGCGTATGTGCAGTATCAGGTAGCGAAAAACGGACAGCTTTCGGTGAATTACGGTCGGCGCATTGGTCGGCCAAATTATCAGGACATGAACCCGTTTGTGTACCAGATCGATCCATACACGAGTCAGCGCGGTAATCCGTTTCTTCGGCCATCCTACACGCACAACGCCGAACTGAGCTACACCTACAAATGGGCGATGACGCTGAAAATAGCGTACAGTGCAACAAGCGATTTTTCGACCGACGTCATTCGGCAGGAAGGGCTGACGGGCTATCAGACCGTGGCCAATGTAGGTAAGGCCAATGTATTGAACGTGTCGCTGAATACGCCCCTGCCCATCACCAAATGGTGGAACGGCTATCTGTATGCCGGAGCAACCTGGAACCGGTATCAGGGCGAAATTACCCCTGGACAATCGTTTGACCAGCGCGCCTTTGCTTTCGAGGGCTACATGCAGCACTCGTTTACGCTCTCGAAAGTATGGGAAGCGCAGGTGTCGGGCTTCTGGAATGCACCGAATCGGCAAACGATCTACCAGATTGGCGGCCTGGGGGCACTGAATCTGAGTGTTCAGAAAAAAGTGATGCAGAGCCGTGGTCGGCTTACGCTTGGCGTCGATGATCTGCTAAATACGATGCGGTGGAAACAGTCGGGCGAATTTGGCGGAGGCGCTCAGTTCGACATCTACCGCAAGTGGGAAAGTCGCCGAGCCACGATCCGGTTCAGCTACCGATTTGGCAACAACGAGGTAAAAGGGGCCCGCGGGCGGAAAGACAACACCGGTGCCGAACGCATCAAAACGAAGGGTAATCTGTAATCGGGATTTACTTGATTGTTGATATCTGATTGACTATTAGAACGTTAAAATTGATTCTAACTATGAAAATGCTTCGATCACTTACCTGCCTTGGCCTGCTGCTGGCTACAGCCACCTTTGCCCAAACTACCGAAAAGGTGACGCTTAAACTGAAAAATAACGGGCTGCTTCCCCGCGAATTCAAATTTCTGGAACGCCATCCCGACACAAAAGAGCCCAACGTCTTTACGGCCTATATCCTGCCCGGTCAGTCGTATACGGTTAAGTTAAAAGTAGGTACGTCGCTGGCGCAGGTAAGCCAGAAAGAGATCAACGCCACCATGCAGGGACAGAACGTACCTGGCAAACCGCTGCTGGTGGTGAAGTCAGACAATGACGGAAAGACCATCCAGTTGATCGATAAATAGTAGCCGATACACGGGTCTGTAAAGCTCAGGTTATAATCTGAGCCGTCTCATATTCTTTTTGAGGCGAACCGAAGGCCACCAATCTATCACCTTTGATCCAGTCAAACGCACAAACACAATCACCGTGAAATTATTCATTGCTTTCGCATTCACCACCTGCCTCGTAGCGGGTACCACCAATACCACGATTGCCCAAACGCCTAACGTACCCACGTTGGCAACTGCCGCAACTGTAGTGAGCAACGTCGCCACCGACCGTGTTACGTTTATGCTGAAAAACACGCTCGGCTATCACCGTATGTTCCGGGTCGAAGGGCCGGGTATTGCGTATGGCTTTACTATGAACAAGCGCGAAACCGTTCCCTGCAACTGGCCGGTTGGGTCGAAACTTTATTTTAGCAACGATGGCGAAACCACCAAAGGACTGATTCTGACCGTATCGGCCGCCGACGCTGGAACAACCCTGACAACGGGTAATGAGACAACCGACAAAACGCGGGATGACAAACCAGCCTTAGAGGCAACCGTAGATAAGATCACGTTTGTGTTACACAGCACAAGCCTGATTCCCCGGAAAGTGACGCTGATTAGTTATGAACCTGGTGCAACGGGTAATGGCACAACTGGCTTTATGATCGGCCCCAAAGGCAACAAGCGGTTCTCGTTTCCCGCTGGCACCAAACTCTACATTGCCAACAGCGATCAGGTCGACGTGGTGATGAGCGGCAAACGTATCGACGCAGGTAAGCCGTTTATGGTCGTGAAGAGAGAGGATAGTGGAAAGGTGATTGATTTGCAGTAATTATGCCGACAGTACATTCTCATTCATTCATACACGATACATCCTATCATGCGACTTTTTCACGTGATTGCCTTTTTATTGATTATACAGGTCCTTTCGGCCCAAAAACGATTCACCGCCCAGCAACTTCAGTCTGATTTTATTATCCTCGAAAAAGCCTATAAATCTCTGCATCCAGGCCTCTATAAATACGCGGATTCAGCCACCGTTAACCGCTATTTTGCCGACTGCCGAAATACGCTGAGCAACGATCAGACACTGCCGGCCACGTACCTGGCCATCATGAAACTGACTGCTCAGCTACAATGCGGCCATTCGTACCCCAACTTCTACAATCAGGAAGGTGATGTGAAGGCGATGTTCGAGCAGAAAAACTGTCTGCCATTTCAGTTCAGGTTAGTGGATAACCGGCTGATCGTGACCCGAAGTGCGGCTGACAACGTACCCGTCGGCTCCGACATTCGTACGATCAATGGCGTGCCCGTTAAAACCATCATTCAGACAATGTTGCCGCTGGTTCGGGCTGATGGGAACAACGACGGAAAACGACTGAAACTGCTGGAAATCAGTGGCCAGCGATACGAGTATTTCGACGTACTTCTCCCGTTGCTATTCCCCGGCAACGTACCTGACTTTACGCTGACCATGACTAATCCGGGCAGTAAGAAGAACGTTACCACTCGGGTCGATGCGCTGAAACACACAGACCGGGATGCACTGATTACCGCCAAATACACACTGCCAAAACGGGTGCCGGGGCGTTTCAATTGGCTCGATACTGAAACCGCCGTTTTGCAGATCAATACGTTTGCCAATTGGGACAACACATTTGATTTCAGCACATTCTACGACGCGGCGGTTAAGGACTTTAACCAGAAAAACGGGCAGAACCTCATCATCGATATTCGCCAGAACGAAGGCGGCGATTCCAAAATGGGGCATCAACTCATTCGGCACCTGATCACAAGCCCCATCGAGATCAACGAGCAGCAGGACTGTTGGGCTTATGTCAGCATCGACTCAACCCTAAGTCCGTATATTGATAATCAGTGGGCTTACTCGTATCGGTACCGTAACACCGCCGATTTCGATCGGTTACCGAGTGGGCAATATCGGGCAAAAAAGGGGAGTGGTGCCCGCCGGATAGAGCCGCATCCGAATCACCTCACGGGCCGGGTTTTTCTGCTGACGAGTGCTACCAACAGTTCGGCAGCCTGGCAATTTGTCACGGCGATGAAGGAACACAAACTGGCAACGTTGGTGGGGCAGACAACGGGTGGCAACCAGAAAGGAATCACGGCGGGAGCGTTATTTTTTATGAAGTTGCCTAATACCGGCATTGAGGTAGACGTGCCGTTGATTGGTATGAATTATGCCGAAGCGGCCAAACGACCCAACGCCGGTTTAGCCCCCGATGTGTACGTTAGGCCAACGGTAGACGCCCTGATGCAGGGAACGGACCAGGAAATTGATCAGGTAAAAACGCTGATAGCCCGCAAAAAATAAGTCTAATACGCTAACCGTAACTGTCTGGTAAATCTCCCTGGATATTCATTATGACGTTCTATTTTTCGGTGTATTCAACGCCGCTGCTGTTTGGCTTCATACAGGGTTGGCTATATGCTATTCTGCTGTTGGTCAGGGGGTACCGCGAAGAGCGGCTATCGGATAAACTATTGGCGGGGGTACTTGTGGCCCTGTGCTTCGAGATTTGGGTGTATATGCTCGGCTTTGGCGGCATCGAGATCCTGTGGCGGCAAATGGAGTTTTTTCCCCGCGATTTGGGCTATCTGCTGGGGCCGCTGATTTATTTCTACCTGAAGAGTCAGTTCGATTCTACCTTTCGATTTCGGCTCCGTGATGGCTGGCATGCGTTGCCGTTTGTTATTCACTGGGTGTATCATGTCACAGTGTTTGCCCAGGGGGCGGCTTTTGTACAGCAGTGGGAAACCAACGTACATAACCCGCTTCAGATTGGTAACATCGAATTTATCGTGCTACTCGCACAGCAATACCTCTATCTGTACCTGTCTTTTCAACTGTACCGGGGCTATCGACAATGGATCAAGCACCAATTTTCGGAAACCGATACCATCAGCTTTCGCTGGTATCGTAATTTCCTGATAGCCCTGGTTGTTACCGCCTCATTTAGCCTGATCGTCACGCTCGTTGATATATGGCTCGATCTTTCTTTCTGGCAGGATTGGTGGGGAAATTTGGCCGGCGTCGTGCTGATTTATTACGTGGGCATCGAAGGCTATGCGCAGGCACAGTTGTCTAAGAAATTGACATTCAGGCCTGAAAAGGTGGCGAATGAACTGGTTGACAACGTACCCCGAGTGGATGCTCCTGCACTAGCCCCACTAGTTGTTGAATCGGGGAACGTACCTGATCGTGAACAGATAGCTGAAGTGGGCCGAACAGATGAAGCGGTCAAACCAACGCTCACACTGACCGATTTGCCCGAACGGATATCGGCGTTGTTAGCCTACATGGCAGATGAGAAACCGTATCTCGAACCCGACTTAGCCCTTCCCGATCTGGCCCGCCGGATGCACACCAACCCCGTCATACTTTCGCAGGTGATCAACGTAGGGGCGGGCAAGAACTTTAACGATTTTGTGAATGCATATCGCGTCGATGAGTTCAAGCGGCAAGTACGTGACCCAGCCAATGCGCACCTGAGTTTTCTGGGCCTCGCACTCGATTGTGGTTTCAACTCAAAAGCCACGTTCAACCGCGCCTTCAAGAAGTTTACGGGTACGTCGCCCAAAGAGTATACCGAGGCATAGGCTAAAAACGAAGAAAGCCCGTCGGCATGATGCTGACGGGCTTTCTGTGATAGTTATGGGTAAAACCATGAAAGGGGGCTAAAAGTTTCAGCCTTTGAACATAGTCTGATAATTTTTCGGAAAATTTTCGATGCTGCATCAAGTCGGCCAAACAGCTGCTTTGTTTTGGTCACCGGTCTAAAAAAAGGGGGGGAGCTTGAAAGCGCATTTACGCGATTGGTTGACCAAACCAAGCAGCAACTTCAATGAGTAAATAGTGCTCTCTGATGCGGCTAAGACAAAACGAAAAAAGCCCGTCGGCGTGATGCTGACGGGCTTTCTGTGATAGTTATGGGTAAAACCACAGCAGAAGGCAAAAGGTTTCACGGCTTGAAAATAGTCCGATAATTTTTCGAAATAGTTTTCTATTTCTGCGCTTTCACCCAGGCTTGCTTCTGGCAGTTGGGGCAGGTAATGTCCTGATCGGGTTGCATGGGTTGCGTATGACCACATTCCGTACAGGCATAGTTGGCGGCCGTCAGGATGTGTTTTGTGTAGTCGGCAAGGGCTTTAGGTAAAATGGGTAAGCCCGGTTTAATCTGATCGTCGGGTTGCTTGTACAGGCTTAGCTGACCGTTGGGCTCCAAGATGGCAATCCGAACTTCCCCCAATTGCTCGATACCTGCCTGCCGAAGATCAACAAAAAGCTCGTCTTTACCCAGGTCTTCATCGTTGAAATTATGGGTCAGAATACGTCCATCTTCGATGACATAGACAGGTACGCCTTCCAGTTTATTGCGAACAAGTTTGTTACGATCGCTGAGGCGGGTGATGAACTTGTAACAAATCATGACCACTACGAAGACGGTAATCGCCGCTGCAAGAGGTACGTCATCGTAAAACATGGGGTCGCCCGCAGCCGAGCCGAGGCCAATCAGCAAGACCAGTTCGTAGACAGACAATTGGCGTACCTCCCGTTTGCCCGAAACAGTCAGCGCCGTGAGAATAACCACAAACATGACTACGGTACGCAGAGCCACTTCGCCCAGGTACGTTGGCGGGTAATCGTGCAGCCACATTCGTTGCCAATCGAAGGGCGAGACAGGTTCTTTCATGAAAAACGTTGAGCTAGTTCCCCGATCAGATTAGCCGAGCCGGGACATAAACAAAAAAGCCTGTCGGCGTATGCTGACAGGCTTTATGCGATAGTTAAGGGTAAAACGATGTTAGTACCCGAAAAGTTGCACTATTTGAAAATAGTCTGATAATTTTTCAGAAAACTTTCGTTTAGCAAAATGATTCCGGCACTAACTTGTTCCTGGTGGTTGCTTATGCGGTAATAAATCCCTCAACATCCGGTAATTGCTTTAGTGATAAGTACTTGTTCAGACTTGCCCGGTTCGTATTTTTCCGGCCAATTCTGTTTTTATGACCCACTCGCTACCCGTTGGCAGCCGTTTCAGACAGTCTTTCTCTGTGTTCGGTCTGCTGTTTCTGTTTTTTGTCTCTGGCTTCGCGGCCCTGTTGTATCAAATTATCTGGCAACGGCTACTGGTGTTCTACACTGGTTCAGACACGGTTAGCGTCAGCCTGATTGTAACCGCTTTCATGACCGGGCTCGGTATTGGTTATCTGGCGGGCGGACGGTTGGCCGATCGGTCATCGGCATTGGCCAACCTGCGTTATTTTGTAGGGGCCGAACTGGGCATTATGTTGTTTGCCCTCTGCAGTAAGTACATTCTCTACGACCTGCTCTACGCTTCGGTACCGTCGCTGGGCAACGTACCTCTGCTACTTTACGCGGTCATTTTTGGCGTGCTGGTGGTGCCTACTTTTCTGATGGGTATGTCGCTACCGGTGTTGTCGCGGGCATTCCGGTTTGGCGACATGGGCGAACAGGCCCGGTACATCAGCCTGCTTTACTTCGTGAATACGCTGGGTGCGGCCTTCGGAGCACTGGTGACGGGCTTTGTGCTGGTTCGACAAATGGGCTACGACCATGCTCTTTGGGTGGGCGCTGCCTGTAACGGGCTTTGTGTAGTGTCGGCCTTACTGCTGGCGCGTTGGCAAACACATTCCGTTGCCGATACTGTGCAAACGGAGGAAGTTGCCGCCAGTCCGTTGTCATTTACGCCCGCATTAACCGCCTGGTCGGTACAATATGCGTTGTCGGGTTTCGCGGCGCTATCGCTTGAACTGATCTGGTTTCGCATTCTGGAAACGCTCATCAAATCGGTGTCGGTTACGTTTGCCGTGTTACTGGCCATTTACCTGGGGTCTATGGCTATTGGAACAGCCGTTGGCACGTACCTGTGCAGACCGGCGGCTGGCCGAACACAGGCCTGGCGCGAGCGGGCTTTTCTGATAGCGCAGGTGGTACTCTACGGATATACGGCGGTATCGATGGCGTTGTTTATTAGCTTCATCAATCGGGTGCCCGCCCTGAATTTTCTGTGGGATTATTTTGGCAGCTACGAGCCGACGATTGGCTGGCAGATCAGCCTCTACATCTACGGCGCTGTTCCATTGTTTTTGTTGTTCGTGCCTACGTTTCTGATGGGCCTCAGCTTTTCTCTGTCGCAATCGCTTATTCAAACGGCTTATAGCGAGGTGGGGCGCAAAGTGGGCTGGTTACAGTTTATCAACATTGTGGGATCGGCGTTGGGGGCCTGGGCTACCACCTGGATCGGCTTCCCCACGCTGGGAACGGCTGTTTTGCTTAAAGGCATTGCCGTGTTCAGCCTAATTTACCTGACGCTATTGTTCATGCGGCGATACTGGGCGCTTATGCCCACGCTACTAGCCGCCGGTGTGGTGGGGGGCGCGTTGGCATTTATTCCGACCAACGACCGGTTCTGGCAAGTTATTAATGGTGTGCCATCAGCGAGTCAGTTTCTGTTTCACGAAAATGAATCGGCGGTATCGGTCATTAAGCTCAGCCCAGATCTGAAAACGGGTAGGGTGTTTGTGAATGGGTTGGGACAGAGTGAGATGCCATTTAACCACGACGAAGTGCATACCCTGTTGGGGGCCTTGCCCGTCATGATTCATCCCAACCCCCGGCAGGTAGCTGTAATCGGGCTGGGCTCGGCCGGTACCGTAAACGGCATGGCCGGACGGGCTGAAACCAAGCGAATCGATTGCTTCGAGATTGCCAGTAATCAGGGGCTGGTGCTGGCCGATTATGCCGCCAAAACGGGTGACACAGCCATTAGTGCCGTATTGAACGATCCACGGTTACGACTCATTTTTCGGGATGGTCGCTATGCCATTCGCAATCAGGTGACGCGCTACGATGTGATTGAGGCGGATGCCCTGCGCCCGTCGTCGGCCTTTTCCGGGAACATCTATTCGAGAGAATATTTCGAGCTGATCCGGTCGCGGTTAGCTACAAATGGACTGGCCGTGACCTGGTGCCCAACCGTTCGGGTACTGAATACCTTTCGACTGGTTTTTCCATACGTGGCCTACTGCGATAAGCTGGTTTTAATTGGTAGTAACCAGCCGATTATGCTCGATTGGACAAGTATCGACAAGCGTGCGGCGAGTGTCTTTAGTCAGCGACACTACCGGCGGTCGGGCATCGATATTCAGGCTATACTGGCGCACTACAAACCAAACCTGGCCCTGCTATCTGCCCTAAAGACAACGCCTCAGGAAATCAACACCGATCTGTTTCCCAAAGATGAGTACACCGTGCGGGGAAAAGATAAGTTAGCCTTTGATTAACTGTATTTTATCGCGAATCGTCGGTTTAAATGCCCAATCGATACCTTTTTGTGTATATTGGCTGAGTGAAACCCTTCATCTTCACCCGCATCCAATATACCTCCGGCGACTGGGATACCGACCAGCGGATGCCCGCCAACATCTTGCACTCGCTCATTGAGTACACGACCATTCCGGTTGATGAAAAAGAGCGCGTGGTACAACTCAATAGCAATGACCTGTTTCGAAGCCCGTTTTGCTACCTCAGTGGGCATAAACTAGTCGAGTTTTCGGCCGCCGAGCGCGACCACTTCAAGCGCTACGTCCAGAACGGTGGCTTCGTCTTCGTCGACGACTGTAACCACGACATCGACGGGCTGTTTGCCAAGTCATTTGAGCAGGAAATGGCCCGTACGTTTGGGCCGAAAGCATTGCAGAAGATTCCAAACAATCACCCCCTATACAAAGCGTTTTTCTGGTTCCCCGATGGTCCACCCACTACCTCATTTGAGTTGAATGGCTGGGGCGACGACCTGGTGCACGACTACCTGAAAGCCATCATGGTCAACGGCCGTATTGGGGTGCTGTACAGTAATAAAGACTACGGTTGCGAATGGGATTACGATTTCCGCAACAAACGCTTTCTGGCCGAAGACAACACCAAGTTCGGGGTCAATATTGTGGTTCACGCGCTGACGGGCGCTTAAAAAGGAGGAAAGGGAAGAAAGGGAGGAAGGAGGAAAGGGAGCTTCGCTCAATTAAGTATGTCTGTTGATTGAGCGAAGCTCCCTTTCCTCCTTCCTCCCTTTCTTCCTTCCTCCCTCATCTATGAATACAACACACTACAAATCACTGGTTGCCAGGCTGCCCCTGCTGAAGGCGGAGATTGGTAAAGTCATCATCGGTCAGGAAGAGGCCATCGACGAGGTATTGATCACCCTGCTGGCTGGTGGGCACTGCCTGTTGGAAGGTGTGCCGGGTTTGGCCAAAACGCTGCTGGTCAGTACCCTGGCCAAGACGCTGAGCATGTCGTTTAAGCGGATTCAGTTCACGCCCGATCTGATGCCCGGCGACATTGTGGGCACCGAAGTGCTGGAAGAAGACCATAACACGGGCAAGAAGTTCTTCCAATTCAACAAAGGTCCCATCTTCGCTAACGTAGTACTGGCCGATGAGATCAACCGAACACCGCCTAAAACGCAGGCGGCCCTGCTGGAAGCCATGCAGGAGTATAAAGTCACCTATGCCGGGGCCGATTATCCGCTGCCGAAACCGTTCCTGATCATTGCCACCCAAAACCCGATCGAGCAGGCCGGAACGTACCCACTTCCCGAGGCCCAACTCGACCGCTTTCTGCTCTACATCCGCCTGGGTTACCCGTCGGAACAGGAAGAGCTGGCTGTACTCCGCGCCACTACCGGCACCGAACGCCCTACGCTCTCGACAATCCTGAGCGACGCCGACGTAGCCGACCTGCAAACGCTGACCCGGCAAGTATTTATCTCCGACGAACTGCTCGCCTACGTCAACAAGATCGTCCGTTCGTCGCGCCCGGCCGACAGCCCGGTGCCGTTCGTCAAACAATGGTGCGACTGGGGGGCTGGACCCCGCGCCGGACAGGCCCTGATTCTCTGCGCCAAAGCCCGCGCGGTGCTGAACGAACGCTTTTCGGTCATTCCCGAAGACATCGAGACGCTGGCTTATCCCGTTCTCCGCCACCGCATCGCCCTTAACTTCCGCGCTGATTCAGAAGGAGTTACTACCGATAACGTGATTGGTGAGATTGTGAAGCAGATGAAGGGGTGAGGGGTGAAGGGCGATTGGTGAGTAGTGCATTTCTAGTGATCCCGACGTCTTTTTTGTCATCCTGACAGCACCGGCGGACCGGTCGGGATGACAAAAAAGACGTCGGGATGCCTTCAACTGGCCGGGCGACCCAAAAATAGTGGCGTTGCGACTGACCTATCAGGCCTATCACCTATTAACGGAAGATTACCCACTTACCCGCCCCAATACGAGCCCTAACCCCGGCGATGCTGACTTTCCGTATCGGTACCACGGTCAGGTACGTAGCTGGGTTGGCCTCGGCCGGTTCGTGCTCGGCCTACCCGGTCAGGTACGTATCGACAGCCCCGACGAGTTCAGGGATTATTTGACTGGAAGATTGAAAGACTATGAATTATGAAGAGTCGAAACTCGGCCTGTGACAATCTGTTGGCGTGTTACGAAGCAGGGACAACTTTCACTGTCAGCTTTTTAAGTAGCGCAACGAGTGGCGCATTTTTAACCGTAGCGGCTTCGTCAGCAGTAGCGTACCGACCCGTTTTTTTCGGGCTAGGCTTTTCTTTAATACTAGTATTTGGCGTCATGGCTACTATGCGATTACTGAACAATGTTAACACTTTTCAACGAAATCAGAAAGCCTTCATAGGCCTTGTTAGGGGTAAATGGCTCAACAGCTTCCTGAGTAAGTCCCCAAATATTGAAACGGCTCGTAGCCTCCTCTAGTTCGCGGGCAATTGCTATGCGATATAGACGGGTGCGCGCCATACTGCTACCTGAAAAAGCGATAATTGCCTCTGGGTTTTGGTCAAGGAACGTATTCATGCATTGCAGAACAGTAGCCAGAATCGTTTCCATGTCCCCGTTGTCGTTGATTGTCATATCATCTAACGAACCGTCTGGAAGCAGGTTTGCCAACGTAAGCGAATAGATGCCAGGCAACTCTGTCATAGTGAAGATGACTACTTTAGGAATACTCTGCTTACCAACACTGATAAACTCGTATCGAAGTGCTTCGACTGATGAGGTGAATTGATAAAAAGGGTGGGTCATAAACGAATCGCAATGAGTGGCGGGTGTATGCTTCCGGTTAGGTTATAGAAGACGAATCAAGGAATCATTAGTAACCAAAATCATTTGTGACAGCCCGTGTCACTTTTCAAGAATTACTTTGCTGACAAGAAAATAAGAAGAGGTATGATAAAATCCTTTTACGAAGCCGCTCCGAGAGGCTAATCCGATCGAAGAAGACAACACCTTCGTGATACTACGTACCTGTATTTGACGTACTCGATACTAGCCTAAGGATACGGAAAGGCTTGTTTGGCCCGTTTAAAAAGTGGGTGTATAGGTGATTTTCGTGACCTTTGCCTGTATTTATGGATTAAGGTATATAGATCATATGGGTAATGATGGAGATATGACATTCTCCTTGTTGGTTGGCTTAAAAAATAATCTGGCTTATTCGCAGTACTTCTATAGTCAGACGCGCTCGCTGTATCCAACCATCGAGATTGTCTTTGTTAGTTTCAACAGTACCGACGGAACACACCAATGGCTTGCCTCCCTTCACGACAGCCACGTTAGGTATTATGTCGAAGACCGGGAGCGCACCTTGTCTGACACCTATAACAAGTGTATCGAACTGGCCACCTCCGACTATGTCATCTTTGCCCATAATGACATGGTGCTGGCACCTGGTTTTATAGAGGAACTAACAGCGGTACAAACGCCACAACGGGTGATTTTTTACACTACCGTTGAGCCCCCTATCTTCAAAGATGATCCAAGACCGGGGAAAATTGTTCAAGATTTTGGGAGTGATGTCGACACCTTTCAGCTGTCGGCCTTTTTTCAGTTTGCCGCCGCCGAATGTCAGCGCAATAACCGGTCGGGGCAAACGGCAATCGCTACCGACAAAGGCGTTTTCTTTCTGTCTGCATCACGGAGTTTGCTGCACGAGCTGGGAGGATTAGACCCCTTGTTTAACCCCATGTTCTGCGAAGATGATGATTTGCTCTTGCGGCTTGGCCTGAAAGGGGTAGCGATGTACGTGGCGCCCAATGCGTTGTGCTACCATTTCGTGAGCAAAACATCCCGGTTTTCAGACGAATACGCAAACCGAACCGCACAAATCGAGCATCAATCGCGGCGAAATTTCGTGCGTAAGTGGGGTTTTGCCAACAACGCGACTATCCGGCATACCTATGATATTGGCCTGATTTTAACGAACGGTGATGTAGATACGTTGCGCGAACTGGAACCCTGGGTGTCGACCGTCTATACCGATATGGATGCCAGGTCGTATGTTAAGCAGGAGCAACCGCATACCCGTATCGACCTGTCTGAAAAAATAAAACCATTGACCACAAAGCCAACCAATGGCATTCTGGTTGCGCTGAATGCCGGTAAAGCCAACTCAGAACAGCGTCAACAGATTGCGTTTCTGTCGGCGATAATCCATCACCGGATCAACAAACGGCAGTCGTTCTGGAAACGACAATGGCGACGTCTGTTCCCGGTAGTTACGTGGCAGGGATACCGCATCCGGATCATTGACCCAACCACCTTTGAGACGAAACTGATCCACAAGAAGCTGACCTATGTTTGACTCGTTATTTCCCCGGCGAATTCGATTATCATATGGAATTACTGTCTGCAACGAAGTCGCGGAGTTGGAGCGGCTGCTTCTTTTTTTACTACTCCACAAAGATCCGTACGACCAGATTGTGGTCTTGCAAGACAGTACCCGGCCCCACGAATGGGTTACCGATGTACTGAATCGGTATCGACATAAAATTGAATACAGATCGGCAGCGCTGAACGGTGATTTTGCTACGTTCAAAAATAACCTGCTGCACATGGCGTCGGGCGATTACCTCTTCCAACTCGATGCCGACGAAATGCCGACTGAAACGTTACTGGGTTCGCTGAAAGAGATACTGCGAAAAAACGCACAAGCCGATTGCCTGGCTGTACCCCGGATCAACCTGGTCAGGGGGCTAACGCCGGCGTGGATAGCCGCGTGGCAATGGCAGGTAGACGAGCGGGGTAGGATTAATTATCCTGATTATCAGGTACGTGTCTTTAAGTTAAATCAACAGATACGCTGGAAAAACAAAGTTCACGAAGAATTGGAAGGGTATCAACACTGTCATTTTATACCCGCCGACACCGATGATCTGTGTTTGCTACACCTAAAGGAAATTGACCGGCAGAAAGAGCAGAATGACTTTTACCGAACACTGGAATGAACCAGATTCAGGCCGGTTTGAAAAACGGAAAGCCGACCATTATTGACCAACTCTAACGTATGAAAAAAATTGCTTTTGTTGTGCAACGCTACGGCGTAGAGGTCAACGGAGGGGCCGAGTACTACTGTCGGCTCATGGCCGAACGGCTGTCTGCCACCTACGAGGTTGACGTACTAACCAGTTGTGCACTGGAATACATTACCTGGGCCAACTGGTATGAGCCCGAAACTGTAGTGATCAATGGCGTTCGGGTGCATCGGTTTGCCACCAAACACGAACGGCTGGTCAAAGAAGCGTCGCGGGCTGAACACAAACTCAAAAAATGGTCGCGGCCGGAAGAATGGAAGGGATTGGGGCGGCTCAGGATGTGGGCTCGGGCACTGGTTGGTAAAAGTGTTCGACGATACAGCCAATTATGGGCCCGGTATCAGGGGCCTTACACACCTGACCTCATCGATTACCTGAAACAAAACCACCAGCAGTATGATGCCCTGATCTTCATCACGTACCTGTACTTTCCCACTATAGCGGGCCTGAACGTAGCGCCTCACAAGTCGATTTTCATCCCGACGGCCCACGATGAGGTGCCGATTTATCTGCCTGTTTTTCCGCCGCTCTTTCAGAAACCCCGCGCCATTCTGTTTCTAACCCCGGCCGAACGAACCTTTGTTCACCAGCTTTTCCGGAATGAATCGATCCGTAATGATGTGGTGGGAGTGGGAATCGAACGGGCCAACGTCTTGTCTGACCAATCGGCCGGTGAGCTATTGGCGGCCAGCGTTTCAGGTACGTTACGCGCAGGTACAGCCGAATCGGTAGCCGGGCAGGAAGTTAACTACCTTGTGTATATCGGACGGATCGATACGGCGAAGGGCTGCGACACGATGTTCGATTTTTTCATTCGCTATAAAGCCGCCCATCCGTCATCGCTGAAACTGGTGCTGATCGGGCAGGCATTCATGCCCATTCCGGAACATCCCGATCTGCTTCCGGTTGGATTTGTAGACGAACCGGTAAAAGCGACGCTGCTCAAAGGGGCGAAAGCACTCGTTATGCCATCGCCCTACGAAAGTCTGTCGATGGTGACGCTGGAAAGTTTCGCGATGGGTATTCCCGTCATTGCCACCGATGAATGTGCCGTTTTGCACGACCATATCGTCGGTAGTCAGGCAGGACTCCTGTTTCGAAGCTACGAGGATTTTGAGACAGCCGTTGAGCAGCTTCTGACACAGGATTCGTCGGAAATGGCTGCCAGGGGGCGCGCCTACGTTGACCAGTATTATACCTGGGAAACCGTGTTGGCCAAATTCGACGCGGCCGTCAGGTACGTTGCCGGGTGAGTTGGCTAATGAAAAACCTCCTGCATGTTATTCAGTCGTTTGTAAACGCTGTTGTCGCGGTTTAACAGCTCGTAGTGATTGCCCCGTTCCACAATCTCGCCGCCTTCCATGATCAGAATTTCGTCGGCTTCCTTGATGGTACTTAGCCGGTGGGCAATCACAAGCGTGGTACGGCCTTCCATGAGGTTGTTGAGTGCCTCCTGAACCGACTTTTCTGACTCGACGTCCAACGCTGACGTGGCTTCGTCGAGGATCAGAATCGAGGGTTGCTTGAATACGGCACGGGCAATACTCAGCCGCTGCCGTTGCCCGCCACTCAGCCGTACGCCCCGATCGCCAATGTTGGTGTTGTACCCGTCTTCGGTTTCTATGATGAATGAGTGGGCATTGGCCACTTTGGCGGCCGCAATAACATCTTCCAGACGGGCATTGGGCTGACCCAGCGCAATGTTGTTGAAGATGGTGTCATTGAACAAAATGATCTCCTGCGTAACGAAGCTCATCTGCCGACGCAGCGATTCCATGGTATAGTCGCTGACGTCGATACCATCAATGGTGACGCGGCCCTGCGTGGGTTCATAAAAGCGGGGAATCAAATCGGCAATGGTTGATTTACCAACGCCCGACGGACCAACGAGCGCAATTTTCCGCCCTTTCTCCATCTCGAAGCTGACATGTCTAAGCACGGGTTTGTCGCCGTACTGGAAGCTAACGTTCTCAAAAACAACGCGCTGCTGAAACTGTTTCAGCTCAATGGCATCCGGCTTGTCTTCAATGTCGACTGGTTTGTCGAGCAGTTCCAGAATACGCTCACCGGCCGCTTGTCCCTGCTGGATATTGGTCATAGCGACCACAATCGCTTTGGCGGGCCGAATCACCTGCGAGAAGATGGCGATGAACGCAATGAATGAACTGGCCTGTAAGTTGCTTTCGCTGTTGAGTACCAGGCTACCTCCGTAGACCAGAATACAGGCCACCACGAAAACCCCCGATGCCTCGGAAAAAGCAGGAGCCAACTCCCGCCGTTTGAATCCTTCCAGACTCGCCTTACGGTGAAAATCATTTTCGAGGCTAAATCGGTGAAGCACAAAGGGCGTAGCGTTGAAAGAGCGAATGATCCGCATACCCATCAGCGTTTCGTCCATCAGCGTGAGCATGCGCCCCATAGACGACTGAACGTCTTTGGCCTCCTTTTTCAGTCGCTTGGTAACGGCCGCAATGCCAACCGCCGACACGGGAATAATGACCAGCGTAAACAGCATCAGCTTAGACGAAATCAGGAAGAGCGCCACAAAATAGCCGATCAGCATATAAGGCTCTTTGAAGATAACTTCAATTGAACTGGCCGCTACGCTTTCAATGGCATACACATCGCCGTTGAGCCGGGAGAGCAGATCACCTTTATGTTCTTTGGTAAAATAACCCAGGTGTAGGTTGTTGATCTTGGCAAAGAGCGCCTCCCGCAGCCGTTTCACCAGTAGCGTGCGAGCGCCCAACAGACACTGCTGAGCCAGAAACCGGAACAGGTTGGTCATCACCACCGCTACCACGATCATGCCTGCCAGAAAATACAGGGCGTGAACAGGGTTGGTCGTTTTGAAGTGGTAAATCAGGTGGTAGAAGATATCCTTGAAGTAAGTCCCGGATAGTGTCAACTCCGGCATCGATGCATACTTGGCCGTATCGGCGGTGTTGATCGGGTCGAACAGGAAATTGAGCAGCGGAATGATCAACGCGAACTGAAAGACGTTGAAAAACACGCTGACAAGGGTAAACAGAAAGAAGGGGATAATAAATTTTCCATAAGGCTTGGCAAACGCCATTAGCCGTTTATATACGTTCATTCGTTGAGTATCATGTGAATAAGTCCATCTGTTCACGTCTGAGCCAGATGGGTAACCTGCATTCTCACTGGTGGTCTACCCGAGCATAGACCGGTAAACGTTCATGTATTTTCGGGCTGCTTCTTCCCAGTTGAACGTCGCACTGTAGGCTTTCATTGCTTCCTTGATCCGGTTACCGGCCTGGTTGTAGTGCGACATACCGGCCTGAAAATCGGTATCCATGTTGTTGAAATCCTGAAAGTAAAAGGCCAGGTCTTTACCGATCTCTGTCATCGCCGTATGTTTCGACAAGAATACGGGTTTACCCACCGACATGGCTTCGGTAATGGGTAGGCCAAACCCCTCGGCCATCGACGGCATCACAAAGGCCTGGCAGTTGTGGTAATACCAGGATTTTTCGCCTTCCGTCACTTCATTGATCAGGTGAGTCCGCTGGTCTACGTTCAGCTCAAGTGCCTGCTGCCGAATGTAATTGGCGTATGATTTGTCTTCGTGCCGACCCGCCAGAATCAACTCCATACGGGGGTTACTTTGCAGGAGGGGCAAGATCTGGTGCTGATTCTTTTTGGGCGCAATCACCCCGATGTTGAACAGAAAAGGCACCTCCGGACGGTACGAATTCTCTTTTAGGGTAGGTTTCGTCAATCCATTCGTGCCGTTATAAATCACGTGAACGGGCCGGCTGCCAACCTTACAGTAGGTGAGCACATCGTTGCGGGTGAACTCAGAGATGCAAACAATCGCGTCGCTACGGTCGATGTTCTTTTGTAGATGAGTCAGGTACTTGGCTTTTTTGCAGTCCGATTTGTTCTCGTACAGGAAATTCAGGTCGTGGATGGTCAACAACACCTTGATTTTCCTGTTTCGACGGGGTAAATAGTTGGAGTTCTGATACGTGCTATGCCATAACTGATACTTGCTCAAAGAGGGCATGAAGAACTTCTGCAACGATTGCTGAGGCAACACAGGTACCGACGGCCCAAAGATAGCTGGCAAGTGGCTGGGCAGATAAACCGACAGATTCTCCTGTTTACTCTGCTGCGCAAGGGCGCTTCCCAAATTGAGGCAGAAGTAGTACAGACCCGTATTGGCGTACTTCATCCGCTCGCAGTCGAAGATGATTTGGTTCATGATTAAAATAACGTTGATACATGGACAAGCGTAATTGAAAAGATGGAAACGAGTGTAGCGAAAAAATAAATGGGCGCCTCCCGGAGTTCAATAAGTATAGTTTGTCTCTGGAGATGAGTCTAGAAAGCGGTATAAAGGTTGGAAGAGGCCGCCGTTAATTTATTTTTCTAAAATAGAATACAGGTTAGTGCCTGATATTGTTGCGTTTATTGCCAGTAAATCTGGATTTGTAGTCGACAAATCTGCTATCTCAACGTATGTCTCGTATTATATTGGATTGCAACCTGATGAAGTATCCACATTCCGGGTTGTATCATTATTGCCAGCAACTCGGCGATCATGTCAATCGGTTACTGGAGGCCGAATCCCAGCCATCGATGCAGATGTATCTGCCACGCCAACCCAAACTATCCCTGTCTGTAGAGCCGTATCACGTAGTAGAAAAACGTTGGCATAAACTAGTGCGGCCGTTCCTGAACGATTGCCAGGTGTGGCATGCTCCCTTTCAATCGGGGCGTATTCTGCCAGAAAAGAAACGCTATCCCGGCATTAAAGTTGTGTTAACCGTTCATGATTTGAACGTACTGCACGAAGGCAAACCAGCGGCCGAACAGGCAAAAAGCCTAGCGCATACCCAATCGCTGATTGATCGGAGCGATGCGGTTGTCTGTATTTCCGAATCGACCAGAAACGATGTACTGGCTCATTGCGCTGTTGGCACTACGCCGATCCACGTCATCTATAATGGCCTGAACAAGGCACCGGAACAGGTAACCAACCTGAGTACTTACAGGCCTGCCCGCCCGTTTTTACTCGGTATCGGCTACCTGAACAAGAAAAAGAATTTTCATGTCCTGCTGCCGCTCCTTCAGTCAAACCCCGATCTGGAGTTGGTGCTTGTGGGGCATCAAGATGATCGGACGTATGTTGAGCAGATGCGGCAGGCAGCACAGAGCATGGGGGTAAGTGAGCGCTTTCACATGCCGGGAACCGTGTCGGAATCAGATAAAGCGTGGTATCTGACCCATTGCAAGGCGTTCCTGCATCCCTCGCTGGCCGAAGGTTTCGGGCTGACCGTTCTTGAAGCCATGCAGTTTGGGAAGCCCGTTTTTTTATCAACGGCAACCTCGCTGCCCGAGATTGGGGGAGACGCCGCTTTTTACTTTCCGAGTTTCGAAGCTGAGCATATGCAACAGGTGTACCAGCAGGGGATGACCATATATGCGCAAACCTCCAGAGCCGAAGCCATCAAGCAGCACGCTGCCCGCTTCACCTGGGAAGAAAGTGCCAGACAGTACGTCGCCGTTTACAAATCACTGATGAGCTAGTAGTCTGTTACTGACTTAGGCCCTCTTCCAACTTTTCCCTCACTTTCTTAGAGTCGCCTTCCTGAGGCTGGGGTACGTTGGGCGTGTGGTAGTCTTTGGGCTCAAAACTGAGGTCTACTAGGATCGGAAAGTGATCGGAGCCTATGTCGGGCAACCGTTTCAGTTGCACCAGCCCAAAATCATTGGAGTAAAACATATGGTCCAGCGGGTAGCGGAACAACGGAATGTGGGTGCTGTAGGTATTGTACAGTCCCCGGCCCCGGCGCGGATCAACTAGCCCGCTGTAGCGCTGAAAAAGTCGTGAGGTGCGCGACCAGCCCACATCGTTTAGGTCGCCGGTTACCAGTGCCGGGCGTCCCTGCTGGCGAATATGCCGGCCAACCAGCAGCAATTCAGCGTCACGTTCATACGAGCGTGTTCCCGGCTTGGGCGGTGGCGGATGCAAACAGTATAGATCGAAGGTATGCCCGGAAGGTAAGCGGACGGCCGTCCAGATGGAGGGAATATCCTGTTCGACCAGGAAACGTACCTGAGACTCAACCAGCGGTAGCTTCGAATACAGCATCATGCCGTAGGTGTTGCCCAACGGACGTCCCACCCGGTGAGGGAAATCCTTGTGTAAGGGCTTAAGTTGTTCGGCCCACCAATCGTCGGTTTCGTTGACCAGCAGTAAATCGGGCTTCGTCTGACGCACTAAGTCTAAAAACGCCCCCTCCCGGCGATTTTCCTGGCGGATGTTATAAACCAGTATTCTGAACTGGCCTACAGACTGACCCAGGTTGGCAGCATGAGCCTGAACGGGCGTCAATGGCGTGTAGTCGATGACGAAACTGGCTTGATAGACAAAGGCGATCAGCAGTAAACCGGCGAGGATCCAGTTGTGGCGCGGCCTGAAAAAGAGCGTGAGCCCTATGGCTACCAGACACAAAATGCTCACCTGAAGCCGCGTGAAATCGAAGATACGAACCCACCAGTAGCCGGAGGGTATAGCGGTAAGTAAAGTCGCCAACAGGCAGAGGGCCGTCAGGAAAAACGTAAAAGTGCGCATGGAGGGGATAGAATCGTCTGGTAAATAAAAAGGTGTGTAAAATGCTGATATGGTCAGATGCAAAGCCACGTCCTTCTGGGAGATAGCTGGTAAGGAAATAACTGCATACCTTCTGTTAAGGGAGAAGAATCTTTTAAAGTGGGCGGCATTCGTTTATCGTTCGTAGGACATAACCGCGTATCTATATAAATTTTACCGGCTACGGCAAAACCGATGCCTGGTAAGTGTAGCTGCTTTGTAGCTTTAGCTATGTATTATGCCTTATAGGCTTCATCAGCAAAATGACGGCGCTCGAACTCGTTAAGCTCAATAATCTTCCGTTGGTGGGGCAACTCGTCAGCGATGAAATGACGCTTGGGCTACACCGGAGCCGCCGGAACGGGGTAGGCGTAGAATTCGCCCAATACCGCGACTACCGGCCCGGTGACGACCCGAAACGGATTGACTGGAAACGGTTTGCCCAGACAGACAAACACCTGGTGCGCGAGTCGGAAACCGAGAGTAGCCATCAGGTACGTTTGCTGCTTGATCTGTCGGGATCGATGAACTACGCCGAAGGGGCTGTCAGTCGCCTCGACTATGCCAAAGTCTTGCTGGCCTCACTCGCCTACATTGCCAATCGACAGGGCGATCAGCTCAGTTTGTACGGGTTGCAAAACGGAGCTATAGAGCCCCTGGTACCGCCGGGCAAACAGGCGTTTCAGAAAGTGCTGGGTACGTTGGCAAGCGTAAAAGCAGGTGGCGGCTGGGGCGATTCGGTGCCTACACTACCGGGGCAACGGCGCAACCAGACCGAAGTGCTGGTGCTGGTGTCTGACCTGCTTCAACTCAATAACGAATGGCTCACCCTGCTCCGGGCCGCCGCTACGCCCCGCCGACAAGTGTTACTGGTTCAGGTACTTGGGCAACAGGAAGTAACGTTTGATCTGAAGGGGTTCTATCAGTTTCAGGATCTTGAATCGGGGCAAACGGTTGATGTGCAGGCCGAGGCCGTGAAGGCACAGGTACGTACGGCAGCAACGGCTTACTTTCAGACGCTGGAGAACCAATTGCATTTGCCTTATCTGAGCCGGGTACGTGCTTTGCTCACCGATCCGCCGGCCTTGGTGATGCAGGAATTGTTAATGAAATAATAGCTATGCTCTTTCAATATCCATCGCTTCTCTGGGGTATGCTGGCGGTTGCCGTGCCAATTGCACTGCACTTCTGGCATCAGCAACAGGCACAGCCTATGCCCTGGGTCATGTTGCGGTGGCTCGAAACACCCAATCAGCCGCCTAAACGTGGCTTCCGATTCGATAACTTGTTGCTGCTGCTGTTGCGCTGTCTCTTGCTGATTGCGTTGGCCCTGTTATTGGCCCGACCTTTCCTGAAGCCCGATAATCAGGTGCTGGTTGGTCCCAAAATACACCTGGTCGAGCCTAGTCAGGCGGTGGTTGAGGCGCATCGATTTGAACTGGAGCAGGCGCTTACGAAGCAGGAACGGCTGATGTGGGCCACCACGCCGCTGACGCCGCTAACCACCCTGACCGACTTGCCCAACCAGCCGCCCATTAACTCGCTACAATGGCAAACGGCCATCAATGAACTGGCCGAACCTACCGTTCAACTGCATACGTACCTGACCAACAGCCCCGCCTGGGCAATGGCTCCACGCCTTCACGTACCTGCGGGTTTCGTGTTGCATGCCATTGAACGCCCCCTGCAAAAAACACCCCGCCGGGCTATTGCCCTTCCCGCGAACAAACGATTGACGATCGGCCCCGATAACCGATTGGCCGTGGTGGCGGCGGGCTCTGCTTCCAACGAAACAGCGGCGACGGCTCCGCTGCGGGTGCTGCTTGCGTTCCGAAATGCCGACGAACGCACCACGGTTCGGGCGGCCCTGAATGCACTGACTACGGTGTATGGGCTTGATTTTACCGTAGATAATGAACCCGTTGCAGGCGTTACCTACGCCTGGGAATTGACCGACCGCCCTGTGTCTGATCCGAAGCCAGGTACGTTATACACGCTGACAGGGCAATCGGGTAACTCAGACAGGGCTAACGTTGGGTACGTTCCTGAATCGTTGCGGCCCGAAACGAGCGAACTGGTGACGAGCGGGCAACTGCCCGAATGGCTGGCTACGCAATTGCTTACGTATCTGGGTGTGGCCGACGAAGCCGTTTCGTTGCCTCAAAGGCAATTAGCCTCGCTGTTCGTGACCGACCAGACCGCCGAGGCCAACAATGCCGCCACCCATCCGGTACACTGGCTGCAAACCGGTCTGCTGCTTGTATTTTTAATGCTGTTACTTACTGAGCGTTGGCTGGCTAGTCAACGGCAGGCGTGAATAAAGAGTAGAACTGAGCTTCCTGAATAATGCAGTCACTTCATCAACTTATTGGTTCAGTCTCCACCCAGCTTTACACTAACGACTGGCTGAAAAGCCTGTTGGTGGGCGTGTCGGTGGCGTTGTTTGTGGCCTTGTTTCCGGTCAGTATTGGCCTGGTGCTGGGTACGTTGGTAGCGGTAACGTTACTGGCAGGCTGGCAGGTAGGTGCTTTTGCTCCCAAACGTGAAGCTGCCATCGGGTTGTTGCACAAAACCTTGGGGCAGACCGAATACAGTTTGCCGCTATTGACCAAAGAGTCGTTGAATCTGGCCGAACAGCTTCAACTCGAACGTCTGGCCGAGCGGGCTGCCCAAACGCCGCGCCCTGTGGTAGCGTTTCAAAACCTGCGTCCTTATCTGCTGGTGGCACTCGCCTCAGGCCTGGCTTTTGCCCTGGTTCAGTATTGGCCCGAGACCGTTGACAAAGCAGGAAAGGCTGCGCAAATGGCCGATGTGAACCGCCGCGCAACGGGTGCTGTTCCGGTGCTTCCTCCCAAATTTGGGTCAGCGCAACTTACGGTGCAACCACCTGCCTACACGGGGTTGCCCACCCGAACCGGCGCTGACCTGAACGTGACGGCCTACGTTGGGTCCGGCTTGACGTGGCAGGTGACGATGAGCGAGATGAACCGGGTGGTGGTGAAACTGGTGAATAGCCGGGGCGAAGAAATTCCGTTTACCCGTCAGCAAGCCCGGTTTCAGCATCAGGATCGGCTGTTAAGTTCAGGTCTGTACGCGCTGCGAGCCTATTGGAAAACACCTGCCAACCGGGATTCGCTCATCTATCAGTCTGATTTTTACCGGCTCGATGCCCGTCCCGATGTGCCGCCGGTGATTAAACCCACGGCAAAGGAATTGTATCGATTTCATCGGATGGGTGAACCCATGCAAGTGCGCGTCACGGCTCAGATTTCTGACGATTTTCGGGTGCAGCAGGCCTTTATCGTGGCCACACTGGCGCGGGGTTCAGGCGAGAATGTGAAGTTTCGGGAAAGCCGCTTTCCGGTGTCGAACGGTCCGTTTAAAACGGCACAGGCCGGGCATACGCTCGATTTGGCGAAACTGGGTTTTGCCCCCGGCGACGAGCTGTACTACTATTGGGCCGCCATTGATAACCGCCAGCCTGAGCCGCAACTAACCAAATCAGACACTTATTTCGTGGTGTTTAAAGATACTGCCCGCAACGAAGAAGCCGAACTGGCGACGATGGCGGTGAATATTATGCCCGAGTATTTTCGGAGTCAGCGGCAGATCATCATCGACACGGATAAACTGATTGCCAGGCGCAAAAAGATGACTCCCAAAGCCTTTAACGCCGAATCGAACGAAATTGGGTTCGATCAGAAAGTGCTTCGGCTCCGCTACGGACAATATATGGGTGAAGAGTTTGAGAATCAGATTGGTGGCAGCAAACCCCTGGCCGATAACGACGCCAATATGCTCGATGGGTACATGCACAAGCACGACACCGAGCAGGACAAAAGTGGCGAGGCCGCTCCCAAATCATTTGCGTTCAAACTGGCCGAGAAGGCCGAGCAACAGGCGGCGAACAAAGTCGAAGCCGGTCACGATCATGGCGATCATGGACCCAAAGGAGGCGGCGAACAGGATCCGTTGGCTGCCTTGATGGAGCAGTATGTGCACAATCACGACAATGGCGAGGTAAACACCTTCTATGAACAATCGACGCGTAGTTTGCTGAAAATGGCGCTCGAACAGATGTGGCAGTCGGAACTACAGCTTCGGCTGTATGAACCCGAAAAAGCCCGTCCGTATGAAGTGAAGGCCCTCGAATACTTGAAAATTGCGCAACAGAAAGCCCGCGCGTATGCCAAAAAGAGTGGGTATGACCCGCCTCCGTTGAAAGAAAAAGAGACGCGCCTAACCGGTGAACTGGGCGATGCTCCCGAGAAACATCAGTTTGTTCGGAATTATGCCGACGTACCGGTGGCAACGCTTGTGGCCGAGGTGCTGGGGCTGATCGATTTACCTAAGCTGTCGATGGCCCAACGGCAAACCATTACCCGGTTGAGTGCCGCGCTGAGTGGCCCGTTACTCCGAAGTGGTATGCCCAACTGGTCGGTACTAACCGATTTGCAACGGCTGGCATCGGGGCAGCGCTTATCACCGTCGGCCATTGTGCAATTACAAACAAAACTAGCCTTGTTTGCCCCTGCTGCCACTGCGGCGAGCCGCCCCACCCACCTGGCCGACAAACGGCTGGAAGAGGCGTTTCGGCGTAGCCTGAAGTGACGCCAGACAGAATAACATCCCCATCAATGACTATTTCTCCCCTCGACTGGAACGCACCCGACACCTGGTTACTGGCCCTGCTTTTACTCGCCTTGCTTGTTATGCCGTTCTGGCTCATTAGCCGGAAGGCGGGTGTTAGTACAGGTCGAAAAACGGTGCGTCTGGTGTTGCATAGCCTGTTATGGCTGTCGGTGGTGGGGCTGTGGCTTCAACCGCGCTGGCTGCAAACGCTTCCATCTGGTAAACTGTTACTGGCCGCCGACAACGTACCTGCCGATTACGTGCGGTCAACGGCGGCTAGTCTGGGTATTGAAACGGTACTGACGGCGAGTGCTTTTCGGGCAATGAAAACAACCCCGCCGGTTGATCATGTGTGGTTGCTGGGGCAGGATTTTTCGGGTACCGAGCTAGCCCGGTTATCGCGGCAGGTGATAAACTGGAGTCCCTATAACGTACCTGGCCAGTTGCAGCAACTGCGCTGGAAAGGCTTTGTTGGGCAGGGTGAGCAACAAACGGTGACGGGCAAAATAAACACGCCGGAAGGGGGAATGCTTCGCCTCCGATTTGGCCAAAAAACGGTAGATAGCACCCAACTGACGGCCGACAGCCAATCGTTCAACCTGTCGTACTTCGCCTTTGCGCAGGGACGTACCCAACTTACGTTATGGCTCGATAAAACGGTGCTCGACACCATACGCTTCGTGGCTCGCCCCGCCAGTAAGCTGCGCGTCCGGTTTGTGCTCGATGCGCCCGATTTTGAAACCCGCGCTCTGGCCGATTGGCTGGGTCAACAGAGAAACACGGTGGAACTGACCAACCGACTGTCGACGGGCATTGGTAGCGAACTGACCATCAACAAACCAACTTCCGGTGCCTTGCCCGATCTGATAGTGACTGACCCGGCCAACGTAGGGAATGCCCTGGTGAACAAGGCGCTTCTGTCTGGTAAGAGCGTACTCGTGCTGAACCTGAGCCGGCCCGATGTGGAAGTCCCCGCCATAAACCGCGCGTTACGGACGAGTTTTCAGGTACGTCGGATTCCCGGAAAAGACACCATTCGGCTTAGTTCCGACCTGACCGCGTTGCCCTTCCGGTTTCAGCCCCTGTCGGGTACAGTGCCCGTGGCGGGTTACCCGGTGTTGGTACAGCCTGTCAATGGCCGGGTAGCGGTGAGCCTATTAGCTGAAACGTTTCCGATGCGCCTCAGCGGCGATACAACTGCCTACGCCCGGCTCTGGCTTTCGGTGCTGGCGCCGTTGCGGTTGGTGGCTCAGAACAATGTGCAGGTCGACGCTCCCGTGCTGGTAAATCAACCGGCGCATTTTACAATCAACAATCCGACTGCCACACCGACCCGGCTTCGTGTCGGCAGCGATACATTGATGGTGCAGCCCGCCCCCGTGAATACGCGGTCGTATAATGCGCTGGGCCGTTTTGCTACGTCGGGCTGGTTGCCGGTGCAGGACACGCTGGCTGTTTATGCGTACGGTAACCCTGCTGAAGCGTGGCGGGCTGTACCGGCCGATTCGCCTAATAGTGCCGGTATAGCCGCCGTCATGCAGCGTGAAGAGCTAGCCCGCTGGGTACGTGCCCACCGCCGTTTCGATTCGGTACCAAACCAGACCGTTGCTGCCACGGCCCGCACCATCGAAAAAGCCATCCCTGGCTGGGGATGGCTGATTATAGTGGCGTTGCTTTTAACGGCGGTTTGGGTCGAGCCGAAACTGGGCTAGACTCTTCCAATTTAACTTCCAGATCTTGATTGGCAGGGCTTTTGTTTTTGTCCCCAAATAGTATTTAGACATAGACTTAGATATATTTTTCATTGCCTTTTTTCTGGTCATTGGCAACTGATCTTCACGTAGTTTAACCAAAACAGGTTTGTTCGGTGTCGAAAGGCTGGCAACGTACAGTCTCCGTTCGCTATATATCTGCCATCTTTGTAAGATACGTCCGCCGTACAGGTTTATTTTTTCGGCGTATTATCCTACTTTCGGATTAGACCACTTTGTAGTGCAACGTATAAATGATACCGTTCATGCTTGAAAAGTCGCTAGATTACTACATAGAACTATTCCAGAATTTTAAAGTAGATACGGCGGGCCTAGCGAAAAATGGCTTTGTAGCACCACATCAGCCAATCTTAGCACTAAGCTTGATACAAGCGTTTGAACGTCGTTTGTGTACCGATGAGAAAATATACTTGACGCCAGAGCTTGTAGACATTTTTACTACAAACTGGTCATTATTGGTTAATTACGGCAGTTATCATCCATTAATTGCACAGCCATTTTACCATATTAAAAGTAAGATAAATAAGAAGGAAGTAAGGTGGTGGCGTCTGATACCCAACCCTGGTTGTGAAATATGGATTGAGAATGCTGGTTCCATGCATTCATTTCGCAACTTGTCGAATGCTGTCGATTACGCTGAAATTGACTTAGAACTAGCTGTAATTCTGACTATAAAAGAGAACAGAGAAAGCCTGCGAAAAGCTATTCTACAAAAGTATTTTCCTGATGGAGCTGGAGTTGATTTAAAAACTGCTGGAGAATATTTTGATCAAATCAGTAACGAAATCGTAAACGAAGATCCTGCCGCTTACATCGCTAACATTCGTCAGTTAAAAGAACGTATGTCTGCTGATAATAAGCAGCGAGAGTTATTTCAACAAGAGATCTATATTCGGAGTGGTGCTTTTAAACGAGATGTGCCAAAATATTATAATTATACGTGCTGTTTATCAGGGCTAAAAGTTGACGCTACGATCAATGTGTCAATGATTGATGCCTGCCACATCGTTCCATTTAGCAAGAGTTACAACGATACAATCACAAACGGCATCGCGCTGTGTCCAAATTTACACCGTGCGTTTGATCGTGGTTTGATCGCAGTAGATGATAATCTACAAGTAATTGTTAGTGATCGATTTGTGGAGAGTACTAACACAATTTATTCTATAAAACGACTGGCTGGTGTATCTATTTTTCTGCCTAATGAGTCACGTTTTCAACCATCGGTTGAAAATTTTGCTTGGCATAGAAAGCATACGTTTAAGCCCTAAATCTACTTCAAAACGACTTCCGAGATTCGTTTGAAAGATTCCGTTTGCCATTGCCGGTTCACGAATGCTGAAAGTGATGCAGCAGATTGATGATGAGGCCTTACTTTGTGACAAGATCGCTGTTATGGAATCGTCACGTGTGTTGCGCTGTGATAACGATTTACTCAGCGCCGTTTAACAATAAAGAATGTTTGATTAACTTTAATTCTTGGTTCTACCTTGATAGCAATTTTTAAAGACGTTGTTACTCTAATCCTTCTACGTTGTACGCTATCAAGTTGCAGTTCTAAAATCTTTCTTTTGAAATACCGATTTTCGGATGTTTTTACAATGATAGTATCATTAATATTTATTGTGTAATTCTCTAATTCCAGTGCGAGTATAGACTTATCAAAAACGTTTACCACTTTCTCCGCAGCGACTTCATCATAACGAGTAGTAGACTCAATTTTTATTATTTCTTCGTCAAGGCTTCTAAAAATAGCATTACAGTATTCTGAAACAAAGTCTATATAATCTATTAGTATTGAAAGGCTCAGAATATCATTTACAACTTCTGACCCATGTGCAATTTTGTTTCGCTTGTCAACTAAGTCATTAATGACTGCATATAAAGTTTCTGGCCCCAAGTCAGACAAATTTGCTACTTGCAAATAAGCTTTCAAATATGTTGTTAACTCTATATCTTTAATTAGTTTATCGTTTATATTAATGTTGATTCCCTTAATAAGCTCGACAACCTTTACATGTTTTAGATTACCCGACGATAATATAAACGCATCGCTGTTAAAGCTGAAATTTTTCTTATTCTGCAAACACTGATTCAAATTTTTTAATACTGTTTCTTTGTCTAAATGTTGAAATTTGGCAAAGTCACGTGAAGTTATTGAAGATATTAACTTAATTGATAGATCAAAGTGGTTCGCTCTTATTACGTCGCTTATTTCATCGTAACTTAATACTACCGTAGATAAATAAGTCAGAAAGTCTTTTACCCAAATCTCAATATACTTTTCAAGAATCCCATACAAAGAAATGACGATGGCTTTATACTCAAAAATTCGCCTATCTGTTTTAAAGCTGTTATCGTGATCTATCAAAATTTGCAGGCTTTGAAATACGTTCACGGCCTGACTGCTACTTATAGCATCTCCAATCACAGCGTTAGTGTACTCAACATGTTTTAGATATTCGCGTATCTGATTTATTTCAACTCTGAAATCTTCTATAGAAGTACTATACATGTGCAGACAGTACTAAATAAATTGCGAAAGAAATTTATTATAGAAGTTAATTCTTGCTTGAACATCTCTTCGATCGCTATATCTACCATCGAATATGTGTTTTTCGCTGTTTCCCTCGACACTTAGCGCGTCTTTATCAGTGTATATTAACTCTCTTATATCATTTGCTCGTTGAATTATTTTGTCTCCATGTACCAAATTCATGGCGAATGCCTGCATGATAGGGTCGTAAGTTGTTTTACTAGGAGATTTATATCTTAATTTTTTTGTAGGCAGTAAAAATGCGCGCTCTTTAAACACAGAGTAAAGAAGGTCAACTGTATCATTAAAAAGCTTCTCTAAACCTTTTAGTGTTGTATCTGAATATAAATTAGCTTGCTTCAAAAATTCATCAAGAAACTTCTCAACTGTGTATTCTTTCAGCCCTTCAAGATGTCTATATGCAAAAAAGCGTAGGACGAGTTCAACATCTTCCATCTTTCTATATGAAACGTTCTGAAGCAATATTTCCTCTCCTTGCTTTTCCAAAGGCATTTTCCACATTTTCCTGAATAGGTCATTTTTAGATAAGCGAATACATAGTTGGTTAAATTTGCCATTATATAAGGCATTCCTTGTCTCTTGCGGAGTCAACAACTCTCCTCCACTATTTAATCTCTCAAAGACTATCTGCTTTAAAAATTCAGCCTCTTGCTTACTCTTGGCTGTCTCTTGAAGTAGAATAATTGATGATAGATACCTCCTGTCAATACCAGCTCTGACTTGGTTTGGTAACTCACTATACAATCGACCGTTCAATTCATCCCAGTACTGTAAGCCATCTAATCTGAATTTATTTTTATAAAAATCATAAATGGACGTAAGCCTCTGTAAACCATCCATCACTTCATATGAACCAAATTCAGCTTCGTATAAAAAAATTGGTGGTATTGGTACATTCATTATAAATGACTCTATTAACCTTGATTTTTTTATAGTATCCCAACGTTTTCTACGCTGATATTCAGGGTTTCTGTCATATTTTCCGCTATCAAGTAAGCCCTCAATACTAACTAGCGGATAGCGTGCTTGCTCAGTTACAATTCTTATTTCACCTCTTTTGTATTTATCGTTAATTTCATCATCAGAAATTCTCTGTATATTTTTATTAATATCACTCGTTATTTGAAAGGTTTCACCTTCAATATGTTTTGCTTTAATGATTTCTGTAGTCATAATGGTCTCTCTAAATGATCTGAGTATTTTATTCTATTCTGCAGGGTGCTATTGAGTGAATTGGGAAGGATTCAATTTTGGGGGAAGGGTAGGTGGCTTCCAAAATACCGTAACCATGCTTGTATCAACCTTTTGCCGCGATTGCGCAAGATCATAATTCTCCTGCACCGTTAGCCAAAATTCGGGCGACGTATTAGCAAACGCAGTGCCTAAGCGAATAGCCATTTCAGGCGAAACGCTCTGCTTGCCATTAAGTATGGCAGACAATGTTTTGCGCGTTGTACCGATACCCGCTGCAACTTCGGCAACAGTTAGCTTTTTGCTGGTTTCCTCAAAGATGCCTTCAAGGGTTTCGCGGATCAACTCGCCGGGGCAGGCTGGGTCAAATAAAGCCATGATCTGTTTTGCGTACTCAATACTAGGGGAAATAATTCACATTAAAATCGTTTGTGGATACAAAATGTAAATTTTGTTTGAACGGTCGTGGGCAATCTCATACTCAAAAGACGTAACCCCGCACTGACCCATTGCCCCATCGGGACAAAACAGCATCAGCGTCAGTAGAAATGGGGATTGGTTGTGGCGTTTCCCGGCGTGCCGTAGGTACGCAACCTCCGGGTCATTGTCGCGTACCTACGGCACGCCAGAGATGGACGGGGTGATGCTGGTTGCTACCGACGCTGTGCTGTGGCGTACCTGACGGCACGCTGTGGGTGGGGCGTGGGTAATGCCTTTGCTACCGACGCTACGCTGTTGTGTCCCGATGCGACAGCAAGTCGCGTCAGGTACGTTGCACAAAGTAGGTACGGTTTTCGATATCTTGCTGACAGCTAACCGAACAGCGCAATGAACACAGCCCCCAATTTTGAGCAACTGATTGTGGAGGGTATCAAAGGATTGCCTCAACAGTATCTTAGCGAGGTGGCTGATTTTGTCTTGTTTCTCCGTCGTCGGGTGGTCGAGCATCAACCCTACGACGTACATAGCATTCAGCAGGAATTAAGTGGTTTGGATGCTCGCCAGCAGCAACACCTAGAAAACGAGTTTACGGACTTTTACCGGCGATTTCCGAGCGTTTAACTCAATAAACCGCCGGTGCTACGTACCCCTGATACAGTTGTGAAACGGGGAAGATCAAATCCCAATCCTGGCCCCAAACGACATTGCCGTGTTCAATGCGGAAGGGTTTGAAATTGGCTAGCTGATGGTATTTCCCCGTCTGTCTGGTAACGTACCTACGGCACGTTGGCGGCTGTGGTGATTGGGCTTTGCTACCGCCGCTACGCTGTTGTGTCCCGATGGGACACAGAGCTAGGTCAGGTACGTTGCACAAAGTAGGTGCGATTTTCGTTATCTTGCTGTCAGTAAGCACACAGCAACATGGAAGCGACATTTGTCTTGAAACCGGAGGAGTTAACGCCCGAATGGCTGGAACAGTTGAAGAGCCGTTTTGCCAATGACGGTACCATCACGATACAGGCTAGTGGACCTGAAAAAGTAGTATCCGTTGACGAGCAACGTGCTGTTAACCAACGCGCCATACTCAATCGCTTGCGGGAGTCTCAAAAAAAGTACCCACCCAAAACTATAGCCGCCGAGATTGACATCAACAGACTTATTGATGACATGTACTGGCAAGGTAATCATTGATGATTTACATAGACACCGATGTGTTGGTCAACTTCTTTATCGTTCAGAAGAAAGCACCGCACCTTCACCCGATAGCGCAGGAAGTAATGGAACAGGTCACCGATAGGGGCCTGTTTTTTATTTCTACATTGTCGCTAAACGAACTTGGTTTTGCGCTTGCCAAATGTGGTGAAGACCGCGATACAATCACAGAACATCTGTCAGGTTTATATGCCTTTGATCCGGTAAGTGTTGCTATAGATCACCTGAAACGAGCCGTACAAATCGCCTATAAAGTAAGCTTCCACCATACCAGCGACTGTTTACACACCGCAATTGCCGAACAATACTGTGATGAACTAATTACGTTCAACGGGTCAGAATTTAATCTTATACGGCACCATACTAAGTTAAAAATTACTGTGTTACCGGGGAAATAACTAACCCACCAAAGCCCGTAGCTCTTCCACAACACCCTTCACCGCCGCAACTGTGGCGGTAACGTCGGCTTCGGTGTTGAAGCGGCCGAGGCTGAGGCGCAGGCAAGAGAACGCTTCCTGTTCATCGAGGCCCATTGCCAGTAACACATGCGAGGGGTCAATGCTGGCGGCAGTGCAGGCCGAACCGTTGGAGACAGCGATGCCTTCCAGCCCCATAATGAGCGCGTCGGAATCGCAGTTTTCGAACCGGATATTGGTTGTGTTGTAAAGGCGATGTTCCCGGTTGCCGTTGACCGACGTACCTGGAATGGTCAGCAAAGCGGCTTCCAGTTGGTCACGTAACTGGCCAATGCGGTGCGATTCGGATTGGGCGGGGTGTTGCTGACGCGAGGGAGCCGCAAGATTTTGCGGCTCTACAACGATACGGGCTAATTCGGCGGCTTTGCCCATGCCTACAATGCCGGGTACGTTCAGGGTGCCGCTACGCAGGCCGCGCTCGTGACCGCCGCCGTGTAGCAGGGCTTCCAGTTTTACCTTGCGGGGTTGCGATGTACCTACGCTATGCTGACGCACGTATAGGCCGCCAACGCCTTTGGGGCCGTAGAATTTATGAGCTGAGAAAGTTAGTAAATCAATGGCCGCGCCGGGTTGGCCGGTCATATTCACGTCGATGGGTAGTTTACCAACGGCCTGTGTAGCATCGGTCATGAACAGGGCACCAGCTTCGTGGGCTAATCGGGCAATATCGGCGATGGGTTGAATGACGCCCGTTTCGTTGTTTACCCACATCACGGCCACCAGCAGTGTATCGGGCCGAAGTGCCGCTTTCAGGTCGGCTAAGTCCAGTAGCCCCGCGCCGGCGTTCCGGGCTGGTTGAACGGGCAGGTACGTTATGTCATACCCACGTGTTTCCAGGTATTGGCATACGTCGAGAACAGCCTTGTGCTCGGTCTGGACGGTGATAATGTGTCGTTTACTGTCGCCCTGAATCTCGGCTACGCCTTTAATGGCCAGATTAATGGCCTCGGTGGCACCAGACGTAAAGACGAGTTCGTGCGGGTCGCATTGTAACAGATCGGCCACTTGTTGCCGGGCCTTTTTCACCGCTTCGCTGGCGCTTACGCCAAACGGGTGCGTGCTGGCCGCGTTGGCAAAGTTATCGGTCAGGAACGGCATCATCGTTTCCAGAACGCGCGGGTCGAGGCGGGTGGTGGCGTTGTTATCCAGGTAAATCATACTCTAATTTAAACACATTGCCGGGTACGTTGTCATAGCGGGACAAACTAACACGGAAAAGCGAACCATCATCATGGATACCAAAACGGGCCGTTTCCTTCTCGAACGCCCTAACATGGGTTTACCAACCTGGGAGCCGCTTGATTTTGAGCAGTTGCATCAGCGTAAATAGGCTGGTTCACCTACAACACGCGGCTAATGGCTTCGCCAAGCTGCATCAGAGCGGCTACTTCGTCGTCGGTAAAATCGTAGGGGACGGGTTTGGCAATACCCAGGGTGCCGTGCAATTCGCCATCGAGTAGCAGGGGTACGGCAATAGACCCCTCTACTTTCGTATCGCGGGCGGCGGGGCGGGCCACACCCGATTCGTCGGTTTGCAGGTTACAGAGTTGAACGGCTTCGCGGCGTTCGGCGGCAATACCGGCCATGCCTTTACCAATCGGAATCAGGCTGATTTTAGGCAACAGAAAGGCCGGCATACCGGCGTAGGCCACCAGAGTCAGCAACCCCGTTGTGGGATCAAGGCGATGAAGTGTGCCGGCGGTGCAGTCGAAGGTGGCAAGGGTTTGAGTTAGTAGTTCATTCCAGTCTGGTTTAGACGAAGAACTAGCTGGGCTAACCAGGTCAAGCAGGGGTTTTATATCGGTCGTTGTCATTGGTAAGGGCTTTTTTTGCCGTGTGTTGGATAGTCCAGGTACGTTCGGGCCATCAAAGGTAAAACAGGATCATTTGGCTTGATTCGTTTTAAACCATAACCAGGTACGTTGTGTCTCTAATGCGAACCAAACCAACGCATGATTATGAAACCACTCACGTTTTCTATTGATCTCAAATCCGTTATCCTAGGTGGCCTGCTGGCCGGTGGGGTGCTTATGCTGGCCAATTTCAAGCCGTCTGACAAGCAAGAACAGGAGCCGCTGAGCCAGAACTACCGGTATCAGGCCGTAACCGGTGTGCAGGGAACAATTATCCTTGATACCAAAACCGGAAAATTTCTGACTTCTCCCAATAGTCTTTTCAGAGTTAAGTGGGATAAGTGGGACTTTAATGCCATCCAGGCAACCGAAGAGAAAAAGTAGTGGCGGGCAGTGCAATGTGCAGATAGTACCCGTTGATAACAACCCAAACAACAGGGCAGACTGGGCGGTTACGAAAGTGCCTTTTAGTCAATCCAATCGACCTGTGTTATCCGACATAACAATCTCTCCCCCCGCAACGCCTAATAAATGGCTGGTGTTGGCTACGCTCGCTTTCGGTACCTTCATGGCCACGCTCGACAGCAGCATTGTCAACATTGCCCTGCCCACCATCCGGCGTGAACTCAATGCGGGCGACAGCGTGGAATGGGTGGTGCTCAGCTATCTGCTTACCACCACCAGTACGTTGCTCATCATGGGCAAACTGTCTGACTGGCTGGGGCGTCGACCGATGTACATTACGGGCTTTGCCATCTTCGTGCTGGGTTCGCTGTTGTGTGGCTTATCCTGGAGCGTACTATCACTGGTGGGTTTTCGGATTGTTCAAGGCCTGGGCGCATCCATGATTTTCGCCATTGCCCCCGCCATCATTTCCGACACGTTTACGCCCAAAGAGCGTGGGCAGGCGTTGGGCCTGATGGGGGCTGTGGTGGCGGCAGGTGCCAGTACGGGCCCCGTAGTAGGCGGATTGCTGTTGGGGTCGTACGGCTGGTCGAGCATCTTCTTTGTGAACGTACCTATCGGCCTCATCGCCATTTGGCGGGCGTCGGTGGTGTTGCCCCGGAGCCCGAAACTGCCGCGCCAACCCTTTGATCTGGTTGGGGCGGGGCTGTTTCTGGTGGGCGTTACTACCTTGCTGACTGGCCTCGATTTTGGCCCCGAAGCCGAATACGGCTGGCGGCATCCGCTGGTGCTGGGGTTACTGGGTACCGGTTTTGTGTTGCTGGGCCTGTTTTTTTATTGGGAAGGCCGCACGCCGTCGCCGATGTTGAATCTGGGTTTGTTCAAGATTCGGCCCTACACAACGGCTATCGTAGCGGCCTGGCTCGGCTTTATAGCGTCGGGCGGGAACCTGTTTATCATTCCCTTCTTCCTGCAACAACTGCTGGGCTTCACACCCCAAACCGCCGGTCTGGTCTTGCTGGCTGGTCCGCTCACGCTGAGCATTGTGGCCCCGATTGGCGGGTATCTGTCGAGTCGGGTCAGTACGCGCTGGCTGGCCAGTACGGGACTGGTGCTGGCGGCGGCGGGCTACTTTTCGTTCTCATTTCTGGATACTGCCTGGAGTTGGCAGAATGTGGTTTGGCGGAGTGCGCTGGTCAGCATGGGGTTTGCCTTGTTCCAGTCGCCCAACAGTAGCAGCGCCCTCAACGCGTCGCCGGTAGCTCTGCGCGGGGTGGCCAGTAGCGTTATTGCGTTTATGCGCAACATGGGTCTGGTGGTTGGCATCGCCTTGTCGGCGGCGGTCTGGTATAGCGTTCGGAACTACTACGCCCAAACATACAGTGTTGATCCGTCGAGCCCGATGGCGCAACTGACCGGAATGCGGTTCGTGTATTGGGTCATGACCGGCCTTATGCTGACGGCCGCAGCCATTTCCTTTTCGCGTGGAAAAGCCGTCTGTACCCCCGAAGCGACCGACGTACCCGGCGAAGGCGTATCGACACTAGCGGCGTAGTTGGCTCGGGTTTACCACCAACCCCCTGAAGGGGGCTAAAGCTCCGCGTTGGCAAAAAGCAGCGCATTAGCCCCCTTCAGGGGGTTGGTGGTAAACCCGCAAAGAAATCCTGTAAATCATGTAAATCCTGTCGAAACGTTTCTAATCTTGTCGATGCTATTTCTATCGACATGAAACGACTTGCTACCATCGACACCGTTCGAGGGCTGGTCATGGTCATTATGGCGCTGGATCACGTTCGTGACCTGCTTCATAGCCCGGCCCTGACGCAGAACCCCACCGACCTCGCTACTACCACCGCGCCCATTTTCCTGACGCGCCTGATTACGCATCTGTGCGCCCCAACGTTTGTCTTTCTGGCAGGTACGTCGGTGTATTTATCACTTCGAAAAGACGGCGAACTGCATGGCGATGCGCTGAAAAGCAAGAGTCGCTTCCTGCTGAAACGCGGGCTGGTGCTGATTCTGCTGGAAATAACCCTGATCAATTTCGCCTTCTGGACCGATATTCAATTTCGGACTATGATGTTGCAGGTAATCTTCGTGATTGGTATGGGGTTGGTGCTGCTGTCGGGACTAGTCCGGTTTCAGGCGTCTCCACGCGGGGTACGTTCCCTGTTGATTGCCGGGTTGGCCATCGTTTGCCTGCACGACTTGCTGCTGCTCGTACCAACGTTTACCAATCCAGCGGCACGATTGGGCTGGGCGCTGTTGTTCCGAACCGATTTTCTGCCTGTTAGTCCCCGTTTTGCGTTGCTCGTGGCCTATTCTATTGTACCGTGGTTTGGCATTATGCTGGTTGGTTACGGCTGTGGGCCAATGTTCACTAAATCGTTGGCCGATCGAAAATCGAAGCTTCTTAAGGTTGGATTGGGTGCCCTGCTGCTGTTCGTCGCTCTCCGGTTCATCAACGTGTATGGCGATGCGGTCCCGTGGTCGGTACAGAAGAGCGATCTGTTTACTGTTTTATCCTTCCTGAATGTCAGCAAGTACCCGCCATCACTGCTCTACACGGCTTTTACCCTGGGCGTCATGTTTTTGTTGCTGGCAATGGCTGAAGGAGCCACAAATCGGCTAGCCCGAATACTGGCGGTATACGGAAAGGTGCCGCTGTTTTACTACCTCATTCACTGGTATCTGGTGAAAGGGGCCATGACTGTAATGGTATTGTTACAAGGCTATTCGATCAGCGATATGCCGATTGGTACACTAAGTTTTGGTCGGCCAGCCGCGGCGGGGGTTTCGTTGCCAATCGTGTACGTCGTTTGGCTGGCATTGGTCGTCGCTCTCTACCCATTGTGTGCCTGGTACGGCCGCTACAAAGCCGAACACCCGGAGGTGGCGTGGACGAGGTATGTATAGAACGAAGTGGCTGTCAGTTTCTCTGATTGGCTAGCCGTTTGCGCAATAAATCGGGGTGATCGAGCAGATTGATTTCGCCCGTGAGTTGTTCGGGCACCAAACCTACTAAAGAACAGAGCAGGTTGATTGTCTGAAGCGTTTCTACCCTGTGCTGATCATGTTGGGTTCTAAGCACATCGTAGCTTGCCAGCAAACCGGTATGAGCTTCGATCAACCCATCGTACCGGAACAGGATGTCGGCCAATCGGGCCTCTAACTCACTGATTCGTTCTTCTACTGACATGGGAAAAGAAGGTTCGTCAGGTTTAATGCGAACCTGACGAACAAGATAGTAAAAACCACTATCAATCGCCTCCAAAATGAATAGGTGTAAGATGTGCCAGTTCATCCTCGTCAAATAATCGTGAGCGAATCAGAAAGCGGATGCCCATCGGAATTTCGAGGGAAAAACTGGCGCCACGGCCCGGCGTTACGTCTATGGTGAGGTGCGTGTGTTGCCAATACTCAAATTGACTTTCTGCCATCCAGAAGTCGCAGCCCTCTATTTCGCCCAGCCACACGTCTGACTGGCCAACGATGAAATCACCTTTCTCGAAGCACATCGGCGATGATCCATCGCAGCAACCGCCGCTTTGGTGAAACATCAGCTCGCCGTGCCGTGCCTTTAATTTGGCAATCACATCGGAAGCGGCCGGGGTAATATCAATGCGGGAAATGGTCTGGGTTGTCATAACGGGAGGGGTAATGTAACACAGGCTTCAGCCTGTTTATCGACGCGAAAGCAACTGGTTTACTGGCCTGAGCTACCGCGTTGACAAACAGGCTGAAGCCTGTGTTACATTACTTTTTATTCATTAAAAGAAGCCTAACTTCTGCTTACTGTACGAGATCAGCAGATTTTTTACCTGCCGGTAGTGGTTCAACATCATCAGGTGATTTTCGCGGCCAAAACCTGATTTTTTGTAGCCACCGAACGGTGCGTGCGCCGGGTAATCGTGATAGCAGTTCACCCACACACGACCTGCCTGAATCTGCCGGGGAATCGTATACAGCTCGTGCGCATCGCGTGACCAGAAGCCCGCGCCAAGACCGTAAAGCGTGTCATTGGCGATGGCAACCGCTTCGTCGGCGTCTTTGAAGGTCGTTACCGACAACACCGGACCGAAGATCTCTTCCTGGAAAATCCGCATTTTGTTGTGGCCTTTGAAGATCGTTGGCTGAATGTAGAAACCACCCTCAACGCTGTCGGCTGGTCCGCCGCCGGTCAACACTTCGGCACCTTCCTGCTTGCCAATGTCGATATACGACAGAATTTTCTCGTACTGATCGTTGCTCGCCTGTGCGCCCATCATGGTGTCGGCATCCAGTGGGTGACCGAGTTTGATGGCTTTGGTACGGGCAATAACACGTTCGATGAACTTGTCGTAGATGTCTTCATGCACCAGCAACCGCGATGGGCAGGTACAGATTTCACCCTGATTCAGGGCAAACATCACGGCCCCTTCCACACACTTGTCGAAGAAATCATCGTCGGCATCGCCTACCGATTTCATGAAAATGTTGGGCGATTTGCCACCCAGCTCCATCGTTACTGGAATCAGGTTCTCCGACGCGTACTGCATAATCAGGCGACCCGTGGTGGTTTCACCGGTGAAAGCCACTTTGTTGATCCGCTTGTGTTGCGCCAGTGGTTTACCCGCTTCCGGACCAAATCCCTGAATGATGTTGACCACCCCGGCCGGAACGATATCTTCCAGCAATTCAAACAAAATAGTCAGCGACGTAGGCGTTTGCTCGGCGGGTTTAATAACCACGCAGCAGCCAGCGGCCAAAGCAGGAGCCAGTTTCCAGGTCGCCATCAACAGCGGGAAGTTCCAGGGAATGATCTGGCCCACTACGCCAACCGGCTCTTTAATGATCAATGATAAGGTATCGGCATTGAGTTCGGTGGCTGACCCTTCTTCAGCGCGAATGACTCCCGCGAAATACCGGAAGTGATCAACACAAAGGGGTAAGTCAGCGGCCATGGTTTCGCGCAGGGCTTTGCCATTTTCTACGGTTTCAACGCGGGCCAGAAACTCCAGATTTTTTTCGATCACATCGGCAATCTGAAGCAGTACTTTGCTGCGTTCCGTAGCCGAGGTTTTACCCCATGTTTCAAAGGCTTTATGGGCAGCATCAACAGCCAGATCAACGTCGGCGGCTTTTGAGCGGGGCATCTTAGCGATCAGGCTTCCATCAACCGGTGAGGTGTTCTCGAAATATTCACCATCAACGGGTGGTACCCACTTGCCGCCGATAAAATTGTCGTAGTGTGACCGGAATTTGGGCCGATTAACGTGAGTTTCTACTTGTTCTAGGGTTTCCATTGTAAACGATATTAGTAGGTCATAATTGAATCGTCACAAAGTTTGTCTGAATTGTGCAAGAATAGTTGAGCGATTGTATCGACTGCATGCACAATCCTATCAATGTTTGCCCGTCGGTCAGGAAGCAGTCAGCGTATCGATGGATAAGGCCAGATTTGGCGACTGTTGTAGAGTCTGATAGATGACCGAATAGCGCTTTGTGAGCAAAATCAGCTTGTCGATCTGCTGAGGGCTGGCATCGGTATCGAGTTCAACCAGGAGCCGAATGGCCCGAAAGCCAACTAGTGCGTCATTATGAACCCCCAACGTACCCCGAAAATCCAGATCACCTTCGGCCCGGATAACGCCATAGTCGACCGTGATGCCTATCGTTGTTGCCACGGATTTAAGGGTCACTCCCGCGCAGGCTACCAGTGCTTCGAGAAGCATATCGCCCGCGCAGGCCAACTGACCGGTGCCGCCGGTAGCCGGATGTAGCCCGGCTTCAATGCTAGCGCGGCCATTGGCTACACTACAGGCTACTTTATCGCCCAGTGTGCCTTCGGCCAGCAAGGTTACCATAGCTGCTTCGGGTTGCTGCTGATAGTGTTGTTTAAGGGGTGCCTGGGCGGCTTGCAGGTTGCTGGCGGTCATGGGTTGGGCGAGGTTAAACCACCGTAAGTAGAAAGTGCTACTACATTACTGATAAAAAATATAATAATAATGCTAAGGTGAAACACGCAAACCCCTATATTTCAAGTTGTCTATAGAGGAGTGCTCAGTCTTAGCTGAGTTAGTAAACGAATATCTATGAAAAGCGCATTAATAGCCCCGTTCGATATTAACCGTCACTTGCACGCCCGTCGTCTTGAGCAGGAAGTAGAGAACCGGACCGCTTACACTATAGATACCGCCGAATTAAATATTTACGAAACACATCACGTCGCCGAGAAAATCGAACTAACGTTCAATACGCCGGTACTGGCCAGTATGATTCGTGGCAAAAAGGTGATGCACCTGGATGGAACCCCATCGTTCGATTTTTTGCCCGGCGAATCGGTCATTGTTCCCGGTCAGGAAACGATGCGGATTGATTTTCCTGAAGCGCGGCAAAACAACCCGACACAATGTTTGGCCCTGGCTATTGCCCCCGATAAAGTAAAGGAGGTAACAGATATGCTGAATGACCGGACTCCCCTTATCGACAATGCGCAGGGCTGGCAGTTTGGGCAGCGCAATTTCTTTCTGACCAATGATGAGCCTATCCATCAGCTCATTGCCCGCCTGATCTACATTTTCACGGAAGACAATAAGGCCAAAGAGGTGTTTGCCAATTTTGTGTTGCAGGAACTGGTGGTCAGGCTGATGCAAACGCAGGCGCGTACGCTACTGCTTGGGCCAGATACCACGTCGGCCAGCGTGAACCGGCTGTCGTACGTGGCGCAGTACATCAATAAACACCTGAACCGGGTGCTGCACATCAAGGAACTGGCCGATCAGGCCTGCATGAGCGAGCCGAACTTCTACCGGATCTTTAAGCAGACCTTCGGCATGACCCCGGTCGATTACATCAATCAACAACGGATTGCGATGGCTTCCAAGTTGTTGCGCACCACAAACCGCTGCCTTGCCGACATCAGTCTGGAGTGTGGTTTCAATAACCTGACCTATTTCATGAAACTGTTCCGGCGCGAAATAGGTACGTCGCCTTCACAATACCGCAAACAGATACCGCTGGCGTAACGCTCTTATAACACAGTCACTTTTCTGACAACCTCTTGCTGACCCATTTGGCAACGAATCAGGTACGTACCTGCGGCCAATTGCTCTACGGGCAGTTGCACCCGGTTTTCGCCCGCAACACTAACGTATCGAACCTGATTGATTGACCGGCCCAATAGATCGGTTATGATAAAGACACAGGCGGCTGGCTGGTCGGCAGTAAACAGCACAGTCAGGTTGCTGTTGGTTGGGTTTGGAAACAGGGAAAACAGTCCGTTATCAGGCTCAGCGGCCGTAATCACTACCACCGGATTGGTTGGCAGTACGTAATTCGACGGGGAATCTACCAGTCGGGAAAGTGCTTTGACGTAGGCTGACTGGTAGTAAATCGCAGGCTCGGTGACTGACCAACTGGCATCGGGCCAAACGGTGTTCCAGTCGCGGTAGCTTTTTTGGGCGGGCTGGTTGCAGGGCGGTATCAGTACGCAGTTTCCCTGTCCGGGCTGGTAGCTTTTGTTTGGCCCACCAGGTACGTAGCCTGGCGGTGGGCCACCTTTGGCCGAGGTTCCTGCTTCGGCCCAGTCTGTTTTATCGGCGAACCACGAGTGGTAAATCCGCTTCACTGAGTTTTCGGCCCCAAATTGGCGCATGTTGCTCAGGTACACCAGATTAAGTGGGTTCACACCATGCAATGCATGAATCAGATCTTCGCTTCGCTGCCGGTAATGGTCGTTCCCAGCCGGGTCAAGTTTATATTGAACCAAATCAAAATTAATGTTGGCAAAGTCGGCTCTGATTTGGCAACTGCCCCAGTGATATTGTGATTCAGGCATGTAAGCGCGGTAGGGATCGGCCTGACCGGTTGGTCGGTACAGATCGAGCCGTTGCCCGTCGCTCAGTTTACGGCTTGTAATAGCCTGCGCCACAGAGGCGGTTGCTCCGGGTAGTTGGGTATAGTACAGCAGGGCGTCGCCGTGGATGGTTTCGTAAGGCCCCCACCAGCCCATGACGCCGATAAGCCGGTAGTTATCATCGACAATCTGCCGATAACGTACCTCACCAGTGAGCCCGTACAGATAAACAGCGGCCGTTACGCGGGCTTTTTTCTGCTCGCTTTCATCCCAGTCGGCATCACCCGCTTCGATGACGCCATCATCGATATTCGTGTTCTTTACGGGCGTATTTTCGTACCAGTCGAAACCCAGAACGGCCAGTCGGCGCAGTTCGGTGGCGTACACTTTCTGGCTAGGAATTTTGTCGTAAACCAGGGCCGCATGGGCAAACATACCCGCAATGGCAATGGCCGCGGCGGTCGATTTTTCGGGGTAATAGTAGCGGGGGCGTGTATCGGTGCTGGGCGGCAGACTCGACCCCGGCGCGTTGGCAATCAGGCCCATTTTAATGATGGCTGATCCATCGGCGTTTTGCATTTTCCGAAGCCAGTCGAGTTCCCATTTTAACTCGTCGAGCAAATCGGGCAGGCCGTTTCCGCTTTCGGGCAGGTTCAGATCGTCGGTCCAGATGGCGGGTTTTTGGTCATAGGCATCGAGCAACTGATGTACGGGTTTGGCCGCGAAGGTGGTGTACTTGTTGTAATCACCCGCATCCCACCACCCGCCCGACAGGTCGCGGGCCGTTGCGGCGTTACCGCGATCGCGAACAGACCGGGCACCGGGGTCTTGTGTAGGGCCGACAAACGAAGCGCCATCTGCCCAGTTAGTACCGGCAAACTGGGCTTTCTTCTCGAAGTTGCAGCGGTTATAATAGAACATTCTGACTGCCGTGCGGAGCAGGTTATTGTACACATCGGCGTGAATCTCGAACCGGTACGAGCCCACTTGCTGCCCCAGATCGTAGACATAATAACTGCCGGGCGTTTGCACCGATGAGAAATCGAACCACCACGCTTTATCGCCCGACGTAGCGTCGGTGTTGCCATTGTTCCAGGCCGACAACGTACCCCGAAGCACCACGGCGTCATCGTCCCAGCGCCGCAGTTCATACTGATTTGCGCCGGTTGAGGGAGAAAACGACTGGCTGATGTTGAACCCCTGCACCGGATTGCTGATCACCGCTACCTTGCCCGAAGTTGGTTTATAGCCAAACTGATCGATGTGAATGTTATCGGAGGTACGTATCGGAGCCGCCCATGCCGATAAGGAGCAGCACAGAAGGAAGGTAAGGAGAAATCGAGCCATAGTGATGAGCGTATCAGCGGTATTGCCATGTGAAGAAAACAGGCACGTAGCAGCACTACATGCCTGTTTGGTTGTAAACCTATGAAGCAATGAGTTAAGAGGAGTTTTTAGATTCTTCCGGTACTTAACGAAGGTAAAATTGCTTTTTATTCAGATATGATGCACTCGTCTAAACCCTAGCTGCTCATAAACTAGGGTTTACACTAAGGTGAAGGGGTATAGGGCTTGACGCTGGCGCGAGCATGTGCTCGTGCCATTCATGTCGCAAGCATTCGCTTGCAGCGCGAATGCGCAATATAGTAGTGCAAGAATGAGTAGCCAGTTGCAATTGCGCATTCGCGCTGTGCAAGCGAATGCTTGCGACATAAGGTGCACGAGCACATGCTCGCGCCAGCGTCAGAAAATGCGCTGTCACCCCTCACCAATTCGGAAATAGCGAACATCGCTTTGCACAGAGGCCAGTAAATGTTCGGTGCGTTCGGGACGGGCGTCGGTGACAAACAATTGCCCAAACGCCCCCTCGTCGACCCGCTGAATGAGTTTAGCGATCCGGCCGTCGTCGAGTTTATCGAAAATATCATCGAGCAACAGAATAGGAAGGGTCTGTTTTTCCTGCTGTAACTGGTCAAATTGGCCCAGCTTGAGGGCGATGACAAACGTTTTCTGCTGCCCCTGCGAGCCAAAGCGCTTCAACGAAATACCATCGATCAGGAAATCGAAATCGTCGCGGTGAACACCCATCGTAGTGCGTTGCATGGCTATGTCACGGCTTCGATTCTGTACAAAAAGGTCATCGAAACCCATCTTGTCGAGGTCCGAATCATACAGGATTGTCACGGCTTCGCGGCCATCACTCAGGTACGTATAGTGTGCCTGTACGCTGGGTAGCAGGTCGGCAATGAATCGTTTTCGCCGGTCATAAATCCGTTGGCCAATGTAGAGTAGTGGTTCGTCGTAGGTGTCGAGCAGTTCGTGGTCAACGTTGCGGCGATCGGCAAACAGTTTCAGTAGGCTGTTGCGTTGCTTTAGCACGTGCTGGTATTGCAGGTAATCCTGAAGGTATTCGGGGTCGAGTTGGGCTAGTACGCCGTCTACAAACTGGCGTCGGTCTTCGCTGTGCTCACGCACCAGATCGGTATCGTTGGGGGCCATCAGCACCACCGGAAAGCGGCCAATATGCTCGCTGACGCGTTCGTAGGGCTTTTTGTCGGCCAAAATAGCTTTGCGTTGCCCGCGTTGCAGGCTGATGGTAATCTGCGTGGGCCGATCGTGCTTGACAAACGTACCGTCGAGAATGAAGTAGTCTTCGTTGTGTGTCACACTCAGGGCATCGAGCGACTGAAACGCACTTTTCGACAAGGCCAGAAAGTAAATGGCGTCGAGCAAATTGGTTTTGCCACTGCCGTTTGGCCCCACAATGACATTGACCTGCCTGCTAAACGTGAAGAGCGCATCTTCGTAGTTCTTGAAATTGGTCAGGCTAAGTTTATCGAGATACATAAATTGGGGGAGGAAAGGAGGAAAGGGAGGAAAGGAGGAAGAAAAAAGGGGTCCTGCTGGTTTAATCCGGCAGCGAAGCTCCTTTCCTCCCTTCTCCCTTTCCTCCTTCCTCCTTTGTTCGTACTTTTGCAAGCGTTTTGCCCGGAAATAGCAACAAAGATACGTTCCCTTTGTTCGACACATAACCGGTCGATATACCCTCTACTCAGGATACACATGGCAACCGTCAAAGACAAGGCTCCCGCCGCCAAAAGCAACGGAAAGGCAACTCCGACCAAAACACAGCACCCCAAAGAGCGGTACATGTATTGGTACGAGTCAATGCAACTACAGCGCAAGTTTGAAGAAAAAGCCGGGCAGCTCTACGGGCAACAAAAAATCAAAGGTTTCTGCCACCTATACATTGGTCAGGAAGCCTGTTCGTCGGGTTCTTACTCAGCCCTGACTCCCGATGATAAGTGGATCACCGCTTACCGCGACCACGGTATCCCACTGGCACTTGGCTCAGATCCGAAAGCTGTTATGGCCGAGTTGTACGCCAAACAAACGGGTTCATCGAAAGGAAAAGGTGGGTCAATGCACATCTTCGACAAGTCGGTCAATTTCGTAGGCGGACATGGTATCGTAGGAGCTCAGATTCCAATGGGTGCCGGTATCGCTTTCTCGGAGAAATACAACAAAACGGGTAACCTCTGTATTTGCTTCTTCGGTGATGGAGCCGTTCGTCAGGGTGCCCTTCACGAAGCGTTCAACATGGCAATGTTGTGGAAACTGCCCGTGATTTTTGTCGTTGAAAACAACGGCTACGCCATGGGTACGTCGGTAGCCCGGACGTCGAATGTGACAGAACTGTACACGATCGGCGAATCATACGATATGCCGTCGGAGCCTGTTGATGCCATGGAAGTGGAAGCCGTTCACGAAGCTGTTAGCCGCGCCGCCGAGCGTGCCCGTGCTGGTGAAGGACCTACTTTCCTGGAGTTTCGTACCTATCGCTACCGGGGTCACTCAATGTCTGACCCACAGAAATATCGGAGCAAAGACGAGGTTGAGCAGTACAAGCAGCGCGACCCAATCGAAAACGTCCGTCAGCATATTCTGACAAACGGTTTGGCCACGGAAGAGGATCTGGCGGCGATTGATCAGAAGATCAAGGCAACGGTAGACGAATCGGTGAAATTTGCCGAAGAATCGCCCTACCCACCAACCGAAGAGGCGTTCAAAGATGTGTACGTGCAAAAGGACTATCCATTTTTAATGGAATAGTTATTGTAGTCCAATGTTCAATGTCTAAAGGTTTAAAGTTTACGCTGTTGAGGTTCGTTTCAGATTGGGCTGGGCAACGCAAACTTTAAACACTTAGATATTGAACCTTGGACTATTTTTTTTACTTTTGCCCCTCAAATTGCAACTTGTATGAGCAAGAAAAACGCGGGATTGGAATTTATCGAAGATCCTGACGCACTGGCCGGTCGCTTAGAAAAGGCCGAAGATTTTTTTGAAATGAACCGCAACCTCATTTTTGGAGTAGTGGGCGGTCTTGTTCTGGCAGTAGCTGGCTACTTCGCGTACCAGTATTTTCAGGGTGAGAAAAACCTTGAAGGGCAGGACAAACTCTTTAACGCGGTTTATAAATTCGAGCAGGATTCGCTGCAACTTGCCTTGAACGGTAAAGGCGCAACGCCTGGCCTGCTGGCCGTTGCCGATGACTATAGCGGCACGAAAGCCGGTAATCTGGCTCATTTCTACGCGGGTACGGCTTTATTGAAAGAAGGCAAGTACGATCAGGCTATCGAGCAGTTGAAAGATTTCAGCTCATCAGACCTGCTGGTTCAGGCGCGGGCCTATTCACTGATTGGCGATGCCTATTCGGAGAAGAAAAGCTACACTGAAGCGGCTGAGTATTACGAAAAAGCGGCTGAATACAAGCCAAATAAGTTTTTCACGCCCGGCTACCTGCTGAAACTGGCGATTGCTCAGGAAAACGCGAAAGCCAACGACAAAGCGATTGAGGCCTACCAACAGATTCTGGACAAGTATCCGGAAACTGCCGAAGCGGTTAGTGCCAAGAAATATAAATCCGTACTCGAAGCGCAAAGCGGCGAGTAGTCAACCGGGTACGTATTATTACGAATACACAAAGGGACGAAGCCGTAACAAGGTTCGTCCCTTTTTTTAGTTTGGGGTTTGTTGTTTGAGGTTCGTCGTTGCGCTGCTTATCAGCCAACTCACAGGCGAGCAGCGCAACGACGAACTTCAAACAACAAACCCCAAACTTATTTTTATGTCTTCTGCCGATAAAAATCTGAGCGTCTTCGCCGTCGATAATTTGCCTGATATCAGCGCGCGACGGTTTGCCCTTGTTGTGGCCGAGTGGAATGCCGAGGTGACCGAAGCCCTGTTTCAGGGAGCCTACGACACGTTGCTCAAGTATGGTGCTACCGCCGATAATGTATTGCGGGGTAACGTACCTGGTAGTTATGAACTGACCCTGGCCGCACAGTGGTTCGCCGAACGCGCCGACATCGACGCGGTGATCTGCATTGGCTGTGTTATTCAGGGCGAAACCAAGCACAACGATTATATCAACCACGCCGTAGCGCAGGGCTTCACAACCGTCAGTCTGAAAACCGGTAAGCCCGTCATTTTCGGCGTATTAACCCCCAACACCCAACAACAGGCCCTCGACCGGGCGGGTGGTATTCACGGCAACAAAGGCGACGAAGCCGCCATGACCGCTATCAAAATGCTGGGATTGAAAGAGTCAATTAACAAATAAGCCTTCAATCCTCTGTCTTCAGTCTTCTGTTGCGTTGCTAATTCCAGAATCATTGTGATTAGCAACCTAACAGAAGACTGAAGACAGAGGATTGAAGACATAAATTTTACCTCCATGCACGTTTGGAAATTTGGCGGAACCTCGGTGGGAAGACCGGAGCGGATGCACTCAATTCGGAATTTGATTACAGCCGATTCGACCCGGAAAGTGGTTGTACTGTCGGCCTTATCGGGCACAACCAATGCGTTATTATCGATCGGTGAATCGCTGAAAAGCAACGCCGAAGATGAGGCGTTCGAGAAAATTGAACACCTGAAAGCGCACTACGATAGTTTTGTGCGCGACTTGTTCAAAACGTCGGAAGGCCTGGCGGCGGGTCAGCGGATCATCTCGAACGAGTTCTCGTTTTTGCGCTCGTTGACACGTATTAAGCCGTTCACATTGAAGCAGGAAAAAGAGCTTGTTGCGGAAGGTGAATTGCTGAGTACCCAGATTTTCTCGGCCTATCTGACAGAAGAAGGTGTATCGTCGGTGTTGTTGCCCGCGCTGGAGTTCATGCGGATCGATGCTGATAATGAGCCTGAACTGGCCGTCATTGATCAGAATCTTCGCGAGATGCTGCCCCCACACGCTGATAAACAGATCATTGTAACGCAAGGATTCATTTGCCGGAATCCACGTGGGGAGGTTGATAACCTGAAGCGGGGTGGATCCGATTATACCGCGTCACTAATCGGTGGTGCTATTCGGGCCGAAGAGATTCAGATCTGGACCGACATCGACGGAATGCATAACAACGACCCACGTATCGTGAAAAAGACGTTCCCAATTCGGGAGCTGACGTTTGATGAAGCGGCCGAGCTGGCTTATTTCGGCGCAAAAATTCTGCACCCGTCAACCATTACGCCGGCTAAAATGCGGGGTGTTCCGGTTCGGTTGAAAAATACGATGGCCCCCGAAGCGCCAGGTACGTTGATCACCGATAAGGTGAGTGGAGACACGCAGAACGGGCAGGTATTCAAAGCCATTGCAGCCAAGGATAACATCACGGCGCTTTACATCCATTCAACCCGAATGCTGAATGCGTATGGTTTTCTGCGTCGGATTTTCGAAATTTTCGAGCGCTTCAAGACGCCGATCGACCTTATCGCTACGTCGGAAGTGTCGGTATCGGTCACGATCGATAATGTAGATAATCTGGCGGCTATTCAGGCGGAGCTGAGTCAGTTCTGTGAAATGGAGGAGCCCGACTATGACCAGACCATTATCTGCATCGTGGGTAACTTCAGCTCTGATCATCCGGGTATTGCGCTACGGGTGTTGAAAGCCATGGAAGGTATTCCAATTCGGATGATTTCGTACGGAGGCACCGAGCATAACATTTCTCTACTGGTGCATGGTCAGTACAAAGCCGAAGCACTGAATGCGCTGAACGATAGTCTGTTTGTAAATGCTTAACTTGAGCTAGTCATCCAGCGCAGGTACCCTTGCGTTGGGTGCATTAGCGCTATAGCCATGACCGACAAGTATGTCGTATGGGATCAACTTAACGAGTTAGAACTTTCTGCTGAGCGGGTTATCAGTACAAGGGTTTGGAACAGGCTTCATTGGAAAGATATGGTTGTAACCGATTTGTATCAAAATGTTCAGGAAGATGGTAAGCGGCTATGAACAAGAGCAAAGAAGAAACTATCCGATTCAGGCTTGACAAATCTAACGAGGTGATGCGTGAAGCAAAAGCACTGGTTGCTATCAAGAGTTGGTCAGGCACAGTAAGCAGACTATACTACAGCGCCTTTCATGTCGTATCTGCCTTAATGTTAGATCGGGACATTCGAATTAAAGCGCATTCTGGTGCTAAGGCGATGTCTGAACTGCACTTCATAAAGACAGGCGAAGTAGAAAGTAAATGGTCTAAGTTTTATACAAGGCTTTTTGAAAACCGCAACGATAGTGACTACGAAGACTTCGCTGTCTTCACTGCCGACGACGTGCTGCCGCTAGTACCGCAAACTGAAGAATTCATTGACGTGATTAAACGTCTGATTACCAAAAGCTAATGCTACAAATTCCATTCATCCGCGAGAATAAAGACCTGGTTTTGGCCGGTCTGCGGAAACGCCATTTCACGGGTGCTGAGTCAACTGTTGAGCAATTGCTGGATCTTGATCAGCAGCGCCGAGATACGCAGAAAGAGCTTGATGATACGCTGGCCCGTCAGAATGCCATTGCCAAAGAAATTGGGCAGTTGATGAAGACTGGTCAGAAAGAGGCGGCCGAAGCAGCCAAGGCGGAGACTGCCACTCTAAAGGAAACGTCGAAGGTGCTGAACGAGCACCTGACGGGTTTCGAACAGCAGGTGCAGGCTATTCTTGTAACGGTGCCCAACATCCCGCATAGCAGCGTACCTGAAGGCCGCTCGGCCGACGATAACGAGGTAGTTCTGGAGTGGGGCGATAAGCCAAACCTGCCCGCAAGTGCCGAACCGCACTGGGACCTGATCAAACGCTTTGGCCCTGGTGGTGGTCCTATGATTGACTTTGAACTGGGTATCAAAATTGCCGGTGCCGGTTTTCCGGTGTACAAAGGTCGTGCTGCCCGTTTGCAACGTGCGTTGATCAACTTCTTCCTCGATCAGGCGCTGGCCGCTGGGTACGTTGAGGTGCAGCCGCCCATTGTGATCAATGAAGAGTCCGGGTTTGGTACCGGTCAATTGCCTGACAAAGAAGGGCAGATGTATTACGCCGATGCCGATAAGCTGTACCTGATTCCAACGGCCGAAGTACCGGTTACGAACCTGTACCGCGATGTGATGGTGGCCGAGTCTGACCTGCCTATCAAAAACGTAGCCTATACGCCTTGCTTTCGGCGCGAGGCGGGTTCTTGGGGCGCTCATGTGCGTGGCCTAAACCGCCTGCATCAATTTGATAAAGTGGAGATTGTCCGAATCGAGAAGCCGGAGAACTCGTACGCAGTGCTCGAGGAGATGAGTCAGCATGTGCAGAAATTGTTGCAGATGCTGGAGCTGCCGTATCGTGTATTGCGGCTTTGCGGCGGCGATATGGGCTTTACGTCGGCCTTGACCTACGATATGGAAGTATGGTCGGCCGGGCAGGGTCGTTGGCTTGAGGTCAGTTCGGTCAGTAATTTCGAGACGTACCAGTCAAACCGGCTGAAACTCCGGGCCAAGCTCGACGGCGGCAAACCAACATTGCTGCACACGCTGAACGGCTCGGCATTGGCATTACCCCGTATTCTGGCGTCTATCCTGGAAAATAACCAAACTGCCGAAGGTACCATTCGTATACCGGCTGTGCTGGTACCGTATTGTGGTTTTGAGGTGATTGACTAGTAACGCGGACTTTAGTCCGCATTTTTTTCGTGTTAAAAAAATAGTATGTAAGAAAAATGCGGGCTGAAGCCCGCGTTACTAACAGTCGCACGAGTAGTTGGCGTAGCCGGGGTAGTATGGCGAAAGCCGACCGGCAACGCTGATGACACGGTCGAGGGGAATATGCTGCCCGTCGGCGAGATCGAGCGTTTCGAAGTCGTTTTCGTGGCTGACACCCAATACCATCGCATCGGTCTTGATGAACTCGTTGAGATCGGTGAGGTATTCGATGCGAACAAATTTCCGGGGCTCAATGGCCGCACGAAAGTCCGTAATATCGGAGGTTTTCATAGGGGAAACGTCAGTAGTGGTCATTGTAGTCATTCATTGTCATTTTTCGTAAACCGGACAATGAGCGTTCACATGTAAAACAAATAGAGCCGGTCAGATAGTTGCGTAAACTACCTGACCGGCTCTTATCATGACCGGTAACGTACCCAGCCTATTCGGCTGCGGCGAGGGCCCGGTGGAAATCGCGGAGGATTACCTCTTTCATGGCAATCTTACGTTTCTGCGTATTGATTTTATTCAGAATCTGCTTGTCTTCGGGGTTTTCCGGGTCGAGGGTGTCAATATCCTGCATCGAAAACTGCAGGTCACTTTTCTCCCGTTTCACCAGATACTCCAGTTCCCGGATCTTAGTGCGTAACTGTTCAGCCTGACTTTTCAGGCTGAAAGCGGGGTATTTACGATCGAGTACACGACCGAGGTAGCTAAGCTCAAAAATCTTGTCGCAGGCGGCCCGGAACTTCTCATTCACGGCTTTATCCTGCATTTTGAACGGCACCTTTATCTCTTTCCAGGCATTAAGTAACTCTTTGGCCCGGTTGGCGGAGGTGAATATTTCTGAATCAGGCACTTTAGAAAGCAATTCCGCTTCGTCGGCCATCTTCATTTGCTGCTCAATACGTGGGTCGATCCGTTTCTGGATAACAATGCCTTTGGCGTTGTTGTACTTTTCGAATACATATTGCACGGTGCGTTTGAATCGCTTGTGCAGTTTGCCGCCTTTCTTGATCGGTACTTCGCCGATATTTTTCCAGGCGTTGTTCAACCGACGAACCTCTTGATAAACAATGTCCAGGTCGGGGTTCCGAACGGCGCGTTCAACCAGTTTAATCATCTCTTCGTACTGGTCGAGACGTTCCTGAATGACTTTGTTTTGTTCGTTGAAGAATTCACGACGACGCTGGAAAAAACCGTCGAGCAAATTTTGGAATTGTTCTTCTACTTCTGCTTCAACACTCTTATCAACCGGCCCCGTTTTTATCCACTTCGTCTTGATGTCCTGAAGGGCTTCGGCGGTTGGTTTCCAGTCATCACTTCCGGCAATTACCTCAGCCTCACCAATTAAGGCTCGTTTTATTTCGAGATTCTTTAGCTGGTTGGTGTGTATTAAACCAGATAAAATATCTTCGAGTTGATCGAGGCGATCGAGTAGGGGTGGGAAGTCGCCGATGGCATCAAAACTGATTAATTTGCGCCGTAATTGTAGCAATTTAGTCAGATATGACCCTTTGTTTTGGGCCTCTGTTACCTCCTCTTCCAGTTGCGCAACCTTGCTCTGAGCAATGACAAAGCGGTTTTTAAAGTAATCGAGCGCTTCCTGCTCGGTGCGTTTAACTTCGCCGATCTGGCGGTCTGGATAGTCGAGGTAGCCCTTTAAAAATACCTTTCCGTCTTCGACGTAACCGTATTCGTCTACCAATGAAGCATTTTCCATTTTTCCTTACTGAAGGGTTCTTGCGAGGGTTAATTACCGATATTTGCCCAACCACAAACATAGGCAAAAAATGAGCCAGGAAACCATTATCTTTTCTATGGCGGGGGTAAGTAAAATTATTCCCCCCAACCGACAAATCCTAAAGAACATCTACCTTTCGTTCTTTTACGGTGCCAAAATAGGGGTGCTGGGACTCAATGGGTCCGGTAAATCTACACTCCTGCGAATCATCGCCGGGATCGACAAAAGTTACAACGGAGAGGTTGTTTTCTCGCCCGGTTACTCAGTCGGAATGCTCGAACAGGAACCGCAACTCGACCCGGCCAAGACGGTGCGCGAAGTGGTTGAAGAAGGTGTGCAGGAAATTGTTGACCTCCTGAAAGAGTTCGACCAGATCAACGAAGCCTTTGGTGATCCCGACGCTGACTACGAAAAACTGGGCGCCCGGCAAGCCGACGTTCAGGAAAAACTGGATCATTTCAACGCCTGGGAACTCGACACCCGCCTCGAACGGGCCATGGATGCCCTGCGTACGCCCCCGTCCGATGCACTGATTGCAACGCTATCGGGAGGTGAAAAACGGCGCGTAGCCCTGTGTCGTTTATTGCTTCAGGAACCCGACGTTTTGCTGCTCGACGAACCAACCAACCACCTCGACGCTGAGTCGGTGCTGTGGCTGGAGGAACACCTGCGTCAGTACAAAGGCACCGTAATTGCCGTAACCCACGATCGTTACTTCCTCGACAACGTAGCGGGCTGGATTCTGGAACTCGACCGGGGCGAAGGTATTCCCTGGAAAGGCAACTACAGCTCGTGGCTCGACCAGAAACAGCAACGGCTGGCGAAGGAAGAGAAGACCGAATCGAAGCGGCAGAAGACGCTGCAACGCGAACTGGAATGGGTACGCATGGCCCCTAAAGCGCGGCAGGCGAAGTCGAAAGCGCGGCTTGGTGCCTACGAGAAGATGCTTGATGAAGATTCGCAACAGCGCGAGAGTAAGCTGGAGATCTTCATTCCACCCGGACCACGGCTTGGTAACAAAGTGATTGAAGCGCAGGACGTAGCCAAAGCGTTTGGCGATCGACTGCTCTTTGAGAACCTTGACTTCAAACTGCCACAGGCGGGCATTGTTGGTATTATTGGCCCCAACGGCGCGGGTAAAACAACCTTGTTTAAGCTGATTACCGACAAGTATAAGCCCGACGCAGGTACGTTCGAGGTGGGCGAAACGGTGAAGGTGGCCTACGTTGATCAGGAACATGATGGCCTCGATCCCGATAAGACGGTGTACCAGACCATTGCCGATGGCAACGACTGGATTATGCTGGGTGGCAAACAGGCCAACGCCCGTGCGTATTGCAGTCGCTTCAACTTCGCCGGGGCCGATCAGGAAAAGAAAGTAGGTACGTTGTCGGGTGGTGAGCGTAACCGTGTTCATCTGGCCATGACCCTGAAAGAAGGCGCTAATCTGCTGTTGATGGATGAGCCAACCAACGACCTGGACGTGAATACGTTACGAGCGCTGGAAGAAGGGCTGGAAAACTTTGCCGGTTGTGCCGTCATCATCAGCCACGACCGTTGGTTTCTCGACCGGGTAGCGACGCACATTCTGGCTTTTGAAGGCGATTCGCAGGTGTACTGGTTTGAAGGAAACTTCTCGGAATACGAAGAAAATCGTCGCAAACGCCTGGGCAACGACGCCACACCGAAACGTATTCGGTACAAGAAACTGGCGTAGAGCGTATGGCGGCGTAAACAGCTTGGTTACGCCGCCATACCAATCGTCTTGTTTTATCTCACGCGTACACTTACAGATGCTTCGTCATCTTCACCTACACCATACTGGTTGCTATGAGGTGAGTTATGGTCAGGTTGGTCGCAGGCAGCTATGACTGCCTGAATCAATTGTTCGTTTTCTCCCTGTACCCGGACGGTTAAGTGAGTTAAGTTAGGTTCTCCAACAACTAGACTTCCGATTGGCACAGTTACTACTTGTCCCTGCACGAATAGTCCCGCTGGGTTGAGCACTTGCCACCCGTTGGGTAAGGTAACTTGAACCGCAATGTTTGTAGCTGTTAGTGAGCCCCGGTTCATAACCTTAACAGCCAGATTTATAGTCGTCCCTGCCAATGCTACTCGATTGCTCACTTGTAAGGCCAAACTGAGGTCTGCTTCGGTAGGGTCAGGTGCAGGCTGATTAGTAATCACTTCGGGTAATGTTCGTTGAGTTGGATTAGGCGAAATGGACATAGCATCGCCTGGCTCACTGGTACGCAAATCAATCGTTGTTGCATCATCTTCCCCATCAGCAGTACCCGAGTCAACGTAGCTGTCAGTATCTTCGGGGCTGCCCGCGATAAGTTGGCTGGCAACCTGGTAGCTCCCCGGTTGGGTTACTTTCGCCTGAAAGCTAAACGGTATCTGTGATCCTGAAGCAACAGTGCCTATCGCAATCGACACACTGCTGCCACTGCTGACTACGTTTGCCAGGCCGCTGCTTACAAAAACCATATTGGGTGGTAGGCGGCAAAGCGCAAGTACGCCTGTAGCCGTCTGCTGGCTTTCATTCAAAAGTTGCCCCGTGAACGTAATGACCTCGTTAATCACAGGAACCCGTTTGTTTACAGTTAGTTTCATCGACAAATCGGTAGTTTCGAGTGTTGTGAAGCCATATTGGTAATTGAATCCTGAATTTACGTCAGCACTACAGAGTGTCCGTACCCGGTAGGTGTAGTACGTGTTTTCGGTCAAGCCAGAAATAATAGCTGCTACGATCTGCCCATCATCCGTGACGCCGTTTAATCCGGGTGTACAAGTCAATGAGCTCCAGCTTGTTTCAGGATACGACCGCCATTGTACTTCATACGAAGCATCTGGAACAGATCGCCAGGTAAGTGTTGCGCTGCGTGCCCGGGGTGTATCCCATATTACTACTGGTTCTCCACATTGAGCAACAACCCGAACAGGTGAGGACCAATCGGTAGTTGAATTGTTACAAACCATACGTACCTGCACATCATATTGATTGCTGGAAGCTAAGCCAGCTATAGTATACTGAGTTCCGGACACTATCGGACCTTCAACCCAATCGCTACCTGGCGGATACTTGGGGACGATCCGCCAGCGAACTTTGTAATCAGCCGCGCTCAGGCCGGACCAGACGATCTTGATCGAATTGAACAAGCTTAAGGCGGTTGTAATGCCCGTTGGCTCACTGCAACGAGTTGTAAACTGAAGCGGATTCGTATAGCTGCCTAATCCACCAGTTGAGCATTGTGAAGCCAGACGCCATTCATACGTCTGATTGGCCTGCAGGCCAGTCAGTTCGTAATGACTCGCTGTCAATGAACTTACTGTTGTCCAGTTCGGCTCGCCAGATTGCCGCCATTGCAACGACACAGGAAGCCATATAGTACCATCGTGTTGGGTTTCCCATCGAAAAGATGTACTGTTTTGGCTTGTACTAACTGCACCGGGTATGGGCGGTGCACAAACCATAGAAAACTCTCGTCTATCGGAATACTGACCGGATACCCCATTTTCACAAGTTGCTTTTACCTGCCACTCAAAAACTTTTCCAGAAGGGTGACTGGTGAAGATGTAATCTAACGATTGATTAAAGTACCCGACCCAATGCTCGGTCCAGGCTGTAGTGCCTACCTCCCGGATGCGGACCGTACACGAAGCAGCATGGTAGGCTTTATTCCAGCCTAATGTTATGATATGATAAAACTTATTGCTTTCGTAGAGACCCGTTATTGGGTCAGTGTTGCAAAGAGCTGGTACAACCGTGAGTGACGCTGCACCGCTGGCCTGTCCAATACCGCATATATTGGCTGCCCGGCTTGCCACAAACGCATATTTTCCGATTGAAGATGGTAACGCCGTAAAGGAGTAGGTAGGCGTAGATAACCCATCAATAACCAAGTCGTTTGTCAAAGTTAGGGAAGCGGGTAACGTACCTGTGATGGTTGCTGTAAACGTACCTGATTGCCCGTAGACAAGTGATTGTGATCCCGACAAAGTAATCGATGCCGATATGCAGGGGGTAGCCGATACGTTAACAAGGTAATCTTCTGTTTCCCCGAAGTCTAACCGCACACAGGGGTCAATGTCATCGACGAGATGAACGACCCTCGCACGAATCACAAGTGGGCCAGGCTGAGTTGAGGCTGGAATAACAATCGAACCTGATGCACTACCCGATGTGAGTTGCTTTGTTGTATATAGCCGTTCGTTTGGTTCAAAGCTACCGTTGCGGTCCACATCAGCCCAAATAGCCAATCCTTCCTGAAAAGTTGGACTGATATACTTGGTGGTAAACGAGTAGCTACCTCCAGGTGTTAGGGTAGCATTGGTGGCAGGGAAATACTGGTATGCGTTTATAGAACAACCAGATCCGCTACTCATCACAAAGCCACCCAACACAAACCCATCCAGCCCATCATAATAGCTACATCCTTTGCTAGTGATGGGTTGGCAATAGCGTAGTTCAGACGTAGTCGTAAAGGGCATGGGCGACGTGAATGCTGACATCAACGAAGGACAGACATGAGCCACCCTCCATTGATAGTCCGTAGCAAAAGACAAGGCGCTAAGACTGTTAACTTTAGTCGGAATCATACCGGTAGTCGACCAGTTAGGTGAACCAGTCGGCTGCCATTGTAGCACATAGGCTTGCCCCAGACCATCTGTCCAGCTAACCTGCGCCGAGTTGCCATAAACTGCAACAGTTTGCAGACCCGACGGAACAGCACAAACTGTAGTAAATGAGCTTGTTGCTGCTACGGATAACCCTGCGTCATTGCAATTGCTGAACACCTGCCAGTCATAGGCTTGCCCTTCAATAAGGCCAGTGAGCGATACCGAATTGCTTGATACAGCAAGGCTAGGTGACCAACTATCAGAACCGGCTGTCCGGTATCGAACCACATAGCCGCTGGGCGAATTGGCAACCCAGGCCAGGCGAACGCTCGTGCCCGTGAGGTCAGTAGTAGTTAAACTAGAGGCCGCCATACAAGCAGACGCTGTGATCACTGTTACCCGATAATCTTCTACCTCGCCACTATCGGGATTACCACATACCCCTTCACTAAATGTAGTACGAGTCTGAATCCGAATGGTTAGATTACCCACGGATAAACTCAGTGGCATAGTCATACTCAGCGACGCTGGCGCTGCCTCGTAGCTACTTCGGGCCAATAGTTCATCGACATCAAAGCGATTATTGCGATTTAAGTCTATCCAGACTTCTGTAAACTGACTGTTTACCAGATTCAGTGGTGTAGTCTTTATAAATAGATTTTGCCCTGCAGTGATAGTCGCATTCGTGGCATAACTACTGTAGCCTGACGGTATGCAGCCGGAACCTGCGCTCAACACAGTTCCATTTAGGGATACACCAGATAAGCCATTTGAGTATAAGGAGTTACAATCAAATTTGAAAGAGAGACGGCAGGCAGGTAAGGTGACAGGCACGACAGGACTAAGACTGCCAGTAGATGTGTTCGAGGGACGAATACGGTAGTAATAAGTTGCGCTGGTTGGTGGGTAATCAGAAAACCCTACTTGGTTTGGCCCAACGCCACCAATTGGCACAAAGCCCTCGTTAGGGCGAGTAGAACGTTCGATGAAATAGCCCAGTTCATTGGTTGCATTATCAACCCAGGTTAGCATCACCTTTTTCCCATCTGCAGCCAATTCGGCTAAGAAATTGCCTGGTGCAGCCACCAATGAAGAGGGGTAATCAAGTGTGTATGCCGTATGACTCTGTCGAAGTGACAAGCCCATTAGGGCACGTTCAAGTTGCCCAGAAGTAAACTCATGTTCGCAGTGGTTGTAATACGACATGATATTTGACAGTGATGGGTCATATACTTCACCTACCGGATCGGTAACACTACCCGTATAACGGAGACAACCACCACTGTTTGTCGTTGTCCCTTCAAGGCGGGGATAGGGGTCGGCGGGGGTATCACAAACAAAATCTCCTGCTGAGGAACAGTTAGCGCCGGGCCCACGACGTACCAATTCGGGACTACTGCCAATGCTGCCCTGAAAGGTATGGTACAGATTGAAGGTGTGTCCTAGCTCATGCGTCAGGTTGAGTGCGAAAGAGTTCTCTGACGTAAAGAAATCGCCCTGTCGGACAAAAAGTCTGGTTGATGTCAGATCATCAGACGGATAATTAGCGTATCCAGCCAAAGTTGGATCATCAAAATTATTAACAATGTATAGATTCAACGCATCAGGTGCATCACGTCCTGCCAGCCACAAGTTTTCATTGGCTACTTCAAACTTGGCGTAGTAAGCATCATTATCTATGTAGTCGGGCGTTGTTCCGGCAAAATAAAATAAGATACCGTACCCGTTTTGTAAGAAATAGCTGTTGGCGGCAGCCATAACCCGATTCAGTTTAGGGAGATCAATACCGCCTTGCCCCACCGCGTTTCTGAAGATGTGGACGCGAATGGGAACATAGCTAACGCTGTTGGCGACTATTCGCGCAGCGCCTCGTGCAGACAGTATTTTTCTCGTTGCTAACTCAAGCTCCTGTTGTTGATTGTCGGTCAACTCAGGCATACCACACCGAAACTGCTCTAATGGCGTGAATTTATCTTGTGAAAAGCCAGATAAAGAGAACAACAGAAAAGAAGTACTCAGTAAGAAAATGTAGAATTTATGCATGAAGGCAGGCTAGCTAATAATTCAATACTCAAATATGCTACTTTTTTTTACTTATGATTTTATTTATCTAATATGAATGATCAAATGTTGATATGTTTATGAAATAACAAATGTTTACACCATCTAACCTGTTCAGCACTGGGATTGTGCCAGGTATCATTAGGTACTTTCATGATAAAAGAGCCGGGTTTTCGTCCGGCTCTTTTATCATGAAAGTATAACCAAAATAATGTGTCGCTTAACCCCGCATGCCGCGCAGCAGTGTCTGGCATTTCATCTCGGTTTCGAGCCACTCTTTTTGCGGGTCCGAATCCTCGGTAAGGCCCGCACCAGCATAAAGCGTAGCCGTTTTTCCTTCCAGCGACAGGCAGCGAATGTGAACGAACAACTGACTGGCTCCGTCGATGTTGACCGGGCCGACAAACCCGGCGAAGAAACCCCGGTCGTGGCGTTCATGGGTCTGAATAAAGTGTAGCGCTTCGGGGCGGGGCATGCCACACACCGCCGAGGTGGGATGCAGCAAGCGTAGCATCACTGTACCCAGTTGAGGAAAATTCACCGCCTTTGTGTCTACGGTATACTGCGTACAGAGATGCATCAGGTTACCCGCCTGTGCCGTTTTGGGGCCTTCTTCCAGGTATTCGCGCAACCGGATTTTCTTGAAACAGCCAATGATATAGCGGCTCACCAGGGCCTGCTCTTCAATCTCTTTCTGCGACCAAAGGGCATCGGCGGTACGCTTCATAACTCCTTCCGATGTATAGGCCGATTGGGTACCGGCCAGTGCTACGGTCTTAAAAATCCCCTCACCATCGATGGTTACCAGACGTTCGGGAGTAGCCGAGAGCCATACCTGTGCGGGCCTGCCACCGGTGCCTTCGGGAAGCCAAACGGCCGAAATGAAGGCGGTAGGGTAAGCTGCGCAGAGGCGATCAAAGAGCGTAATCACGTCGGGCTCCTGATTGAATTCCAGCGTTTTCGTGCGTGACAACACCACTTTCCAGAACCGGCCTTCCCGCATGGCGTCAACGGCCTGAGCGACTGTTTCCTCAAAAAAAGCTTGTGCGTCGGGGTTGGGCTGTTCGACAAACGAAATCGGGGAAGTTATGCTAGTCGACTGCCGGGCAGTCAGATACGTTGCCTCGTCGAAAGCACGAGTGGCGTCTGTATCGGGCGTGTGGCGGTGGGTTAGCCGATTACTGGCATCGAGCACAACATGACGATCGGCCTGGAGGTAGAACGCTTTGGCAAAATCATCAGCTGGCGCATCAAATAAGCCAATGGCAAAACCGGGGGGACGCTCGTCGAGGTCGATGGGTTCCTGTTCGGTAAGTGTATCGCCGAGGTGAACAATCAGGTGCTTCTCTGACTGACTGGGTAGCCGCCAAAGAGCGGCAGGGTGGTCATGCGCCCGGGCAGTTTGCCAGAGATGATCAAGAGTAATAGCTAAATGAACCGTAATGGCGGAGTCGGCAGCTGAAGCAGTCATGAGCGCAATAAGGTGCAAAAGGACCTTGTATGCCTTATAAACAGTTTGTACGCGAATTTGGTGCTGTCAATTCGGCTTCAGCTGCCAGCGCACTACTCGGTTACTACTTCGCCGTTGAACGTCAGTGTAACAGGCCCGCCGTCAGCGTTCGACTCTACGTAAACTGACTTGCTAAAGGCACCCAGACTTGCGGCGTTGAAAGTGGCTTTGATCTGACCTGTTGCACCGGGCATAACGGCTTCTTTGGGCCAGTCGACACCGGTGCAGCCACACGATCCTTTGGCAGATGTTACCAGTAGCGGAGCTTCGCCTTTGTTGGTAAACGTGTATGAAACGGTTACCGGCTTACCCTGCTTTACTTTACCAAAGTTGTAGGTTGTATTGGCCCAGCCAAAGGCAGCAGCCAACGTGTGGGCAATTACCGTTCCGGTAACTAAAAGTGCGGAGAAGAGGAGTGTTAATGTTTTCATGAATAAACTGATTAAGAGATGTTTATGTGCCCGTCAGACCCTCCGGCGGGTTACTGAATCAAAAGTAGACCAATGCACCTTCGAGTCTTGTTAATGGCTGGTTATCAGTTGTTAATGAAATGTTAAAGGTGAATTTGAAGCGCGAAGGAATGAATGAGTGAAAGTGCAAAAGCGTACTTTAGTTGGACAAAGGGTGAACCGAGACGCCGAATCGGAGTGAATGAGTGGCTATGGATTGGTGAGCACTGGATAATGACCAGACTCCTGACTCATCTACTTTTTCCGTCTGTGGCTTAGTCACCCTTTCGCCATTCACCCTTTCACTTTTTATCCCCGTGTCTCGTTCTCTTATCAGGCTTCTTGTTGTGCTCTCGGTGATTGCTATTGTGGGTATTCTCACGGTGCAGGCCGTCTGGTTGCGGCGAGCCTATGCCCTGAGCGAACGGCAGTTTCGGCAAACGGCCTTCGTAGCGCTGCAGGAAGTGGCCGATGAGGTGGCCCGCCTGAATAAGATTCGCCAGTCGCGCTCGGCAGTAAGCCAGCTTTCTACCGATTATTTTGTAGTTAGAACAGATGCACCAATTGACCCGATTTTGCTGGAATATTACCTGCAAAATGCCTTCCGGCGGCATCGCCTCATCACCGATTTTGAGTACGGTATCTACAATTGTGAAAGCGAACGGATGGTTTACGGCGCCTATGTTAGTTCGCCGAAAGCCCCTGTTAGGCAGTCAGTCAGGCGAATTGGTCAGCAACGAACACTCCCCAAAATTCAGGGCTATACCTATTATTTCGAGATTCGTTTTCCGGGTCAGGCGGGGGTAGTCGCTGGCCAACTCGACGGCTGGATTGCCTCGTCAATAGCGGTCGGTTTGGTGGTAATCCTATTTGGGTATACACTTTGGGTTGTATTGCGCCAACGGCGGCTCACCGAAATTCAGCGCGATTTCATCAACAACATTACCCACGAACTGCAAACGCCCGTGTCGACACTGCGCATTGCGGCGGGCGTATTGCAACAGCCCGGTATTGGTCAACAACCCGACCGCCTGCGCCAGTACGCCCGCATTGTGAACGAAGAGAGCCAACGGCTACAACAGCAGGTCCAGAGCGTGTTGCAACTTGCCCGGCGGCAGCGCAACGGCTTTGCATTACAACGTACCCAGATTGACTTGAACGAAGTGATGACCACACTGGCCAGACAGTATTCGCCACCCCTTCAACTCGACTTGCAACCCGAACCGGCTCTGGTGATGGCCGATCGCTATGCCCTGGAAACACTCTTGACAAACCTGATCGACAATGCCCGAAAATACGGCAACGGTGTACCCTGCATTATACTGCGTACACGTACCCACGAAAAACGACTTGTCTGGTCGGTTGCCGATAGAGGAATTGGTATTGCCAAAGCGCATCATCGGGCCATTTTTCGGCAATTTTACCGCGTTCCTACCGGCGATGTACATAATATAAAAGGCTTTGGTCTGGGTCTTTATTATGTTCGGCAGGTTGCCCTTGCGCATGGTTGGCGTATTCGGTTAGAAAGTATCGTAGGCCAGGGTAGTCGTTTTATAATCAGTAGTTCGCTTTAATCCCGTTTAGCCTTGGTAACCCGCGCCCGCATTCTATACGTCGAAGATGACGTTAATCTCAGCTTTGTCACTCGCGATAACCTGGAAGCTGCTCAGTTGGCGGTGCAACACTGCGTTACGGGAAGTGAAGGATGGGCTGCTTTTCAGGCTGAATCATTCGATTTGTGTCTGCTCGATGTGATGTTGCCGCAAACCGATGGTTTTACGCTGGCAAGGCAGATTCGTGCGGTTGACCCCGAGGTACCTATTCTGTTTTTGAGTGCCCGCGCTGATCGGGATGACCGGCTGACCGGCTTGCGTTTAGGAGCCGATGATTACCTGACAAAGCCTTTCAGTGTTGATGAGTTGATTCTGAAAATCGACGTGTTTCTGAAACGGAGCCGGGCTACTTCCGCGGCCCGCCCGGTTCAGGTACGTTCGGCACCGTTGGCGGTAGGTACGTTCCTCTTCGATCCGGGTAATCTGACGCTCTGCCGGGCCGGGCACTGCGAGGCGCTCACCCAGCGAGAAGCCGATGTGCTGGCCTTCCTGCTAGCTCGTTCTAATACCATCGTTCGCCGGGATGATTTGTTACGGGCCATCTGGGGCGATGATGACTACTTTATGGGTCGTAGCCTGGATGTATTTATTTCCCGATTACGCAAGCGGCTGGCCACCGACCCGATGGTAAAAATAGAAAGTGTGCATGGTGTTGGGTTTCGGCTTGCTATTCCGGTTTTCGGAGGCCTAAATGAGCGGTAAAATTTTAGGTAATCTGGCGCTGACGGGTATCTTTGTTATTCACCTAAACAGCACTTATTACCCAATTACACATGAAAAAAGTCACTTTTCTTGCTGCCTGGCTCATGCTGGCTGGTATGACGGCAGGCACCGCTTTTGCACAGTCTCCTATTCAGTTCAACGCCCGGGCGTTGGTGGCCATTTCCGATGCTGATCTGTCGGCCTCAGCGCTGATTGATGGCAATCGGTATACCTCGCCCGGTACCCGTGACCAGCTAACGTACATCGGTTTCCCCCTGAACCGTAATGGACAAAGTATAGGTACGTCGAACACACTGTCTAACTCAATGGCTCTCAGCGACAAAGTGCTGGCTGTAGCGCCAAACGGACGGCTCGGTTTTGTGATCGAGGGCCGTGGCCCGTTGAGCGATAGTTTGGCTACGATTAAAGGTATTACCGATTTCCCAGCCACTAATTACCTGTTTGCCGTTGACCTCAGCACTCCCCAAAAGCCTGCCGTAAAGTACCGCCTTCCAGTTGGTTCGGGAGGGGCGCTCAATGCCATTGCCATGTCGCCCAACGGTATGAGTCTGATTTTAGCGTCGACCGAGGCGGGTAAGGAAATAAAATTGATTGACCTGGATGCCAGTTCAAAGCCAAAGTATGTGTTGACTGCCGCGTCTCCGGTGCCGGGAGTGGCTATCACCGATGTCACGTTCCATCCGGGCGGGCAGTATGTAGCCTATACAACGGCGGCGGGCGAAGTGGGTCTGGTGAAATATGCCATTGACGAAAAAACGAAGAAGCCTTACATCACGCCGCATGGCAAACCCGTAAAAGTGGGCACTATGCTGGGTGGTGGTAAATTCACGGCCAAGGGCGATTACTACGTAATTACCGATGCCAAACAGGCCCCCGGCGCAAGCGGTGCGGGCGCGGGTGAGGTGTTTGTGGTGCAGTTCAGTACCGAAGATACACCCGCCGATGCCAAAATTGTGTCGCAGATAGCCGCTGGTGAAAGTCCCGAAGCGGTGTCTGTAAGTGCCGATGGATCGATGGTAGCCGTGGTCAGTTCAGGGCAGTCGTATCAGCCATTCGCCAACGCGGCCGCTGGCAAAAGCGAAGTGGCCTTGTTTAGTATGAAAGAAGGAAAACTGGCTGCAGCGGGTAAGGTGGCCATTGATGGCATTATGCCACAAGCCGTTGAGTTCGACAAAACGGGCGATAATCTGGCCGTAGCTGTTGCCGAATACCTGGATTACGGAATGCGCAACGGAGGGATCGAGTTCTTTAAAATCACGAAAGGCGATCAGCCCAGTATCACAAAGCAACCAGGCCGGATCAGCGTTACGCGTGGTGTACACACCATGCGGGTCGTGAACTGAATTCTTTGAGTAACGTACCTAAAAAAAGCGGCGCAGATGATCTGCGCCGCTTTTTTATTGCTTGACCTAAACGACTGTTCGCTACTGCTTCATGATTTTTCGAACTATCCGGTGTTCGCCCACTTGAACGGTGAGCAGATAGAGACCGGCCGGTTGCTGGCTGAGGTCGAGCACCGTTTGACGTGTATCGGTCTGGCGGGTCAATACAGGCGTTCCGGTCAGGTCGCGCAGGAGTAGCTGAGCGGGTTGCTGCGGAGTCAGCGGCAGATCGATGGCAACCGTTAGTAGGTTCTGCGTCGGTACGGGATACAGCGAAATCGTGTTCAGCAACGGGTTTTCAACGGCCAACAGGGGCAGCACCGTGATAGAGGCCGTACCCGATACCGGACCTGTGCCGCAATTGTTGCTCACCGCCGTCAGGAAATAATTGGCCGTTTTGGGAGGCTGAACCGATAACAAATGGGGACTGGCATTGGTCTGGAACGTACTGGTCGCCGATGTGCTTTCGCCTTCCGTGGTGAAACTGTAGCTAATGGTCCACGGGCCGTCACCACCCAACGCGATGCTCAGGCTGGCGGGACTGCCTTCGTAAATATCCTGCGTACCTGTCAATAAGGCTGAAGGTAACCCACGAACGGTCAGTACAGATGGGCTTCGTAGTCCCGGTACCTCGGCACCCGGATTGGTGGCTACCACCCGTACAAAATACACACCGCCTTTCAGCGTGGCGGGCAGGTTGCCGGTAAGGGTGCTGCCCAGACCAGGCTGTGATACGTCGACGTAACTTTTCGATGTTGTGTCAGCCACTTGTATTTTGAAGGCATTGCCTGCGTTGAACACACCTGTTGTGGTATACGCAACGGCGAAGCTGGTGCCAGCACAGAGGGTTCCGGCTGTCAGCGCCTGGGTGGTAATCGTGGGTACGTTCACGAAAACAGTGGCGGTGGCAGGGTTACCCGGCAATCCGTTTCCGCACACATTCGACACACTGGCAACCCGATACGTCGTTGTTTCCAGAGGCTTTACCATTACCGACGATATGGTATCATTGGCAACCCCCGATGTGCCGTCGGTGAGGGTATACGTGTAGGGCGGTGAACTGGTAAACAAGAGTCTCAGCGTAGTTGATTGGCCGTAGTTAACCGTGGTGGAGCCTAGCAAGCCGAGCGTTGGATTGGTATTGACAACCAGTCGAACGGTATTGCGTGGACTAACGCAGCCATTGGTGCCAATCGAATAAACCTGGTACGCTTCGCCTCCTTTCGTGGCATTGGTGGTTGGCGGTGTCGGTGTCTGACTGGTTACTACACCATTTGGGTCAATCCAGCGCAGGTTGGTGCCCGTTGCTTCAAGCGGGCGGGCTACTTCGTTGCGGCAGTAGGTTACCAGTGATGTCGACACCACAGGCGCTGGCGTGGTCTGAATGGATACGCGAAGCAGCGCCTGATCGCTCACGCAACTATTCACGGTTTGTGTCACCCGGAAATCGAAGACGTTTGTGCTGTTTACCGCCGGCGTAGGGGCAAATCCAGCCGGGAACGGATTGCCGTCGACAAAATACCATTGCAGATTCTGCCCCTGCGCCGTCAGTGGCTGTATGCTTTGCTTCGGCTGATCGGGAATGTTCGTGCTTTCGAGGCAGTAGTTTAATGCTTGTGTAACCGGCGGGGCAGGTTTGGGCTGCACAACCACTGCGTAGTCGGCTTTTGGTCCTTCGCAACCATTTGTCGATTGCGATACTCTGTAGGTAACCGTACGGGCTGTTTCAGTACTGACTACGGGTGCTGTTGAGCCAAGCAGGCTGTTGTTGACGTCGTAATACTTCAGATCGGTACCGCTTGCCTGAAGTGCCCGTCCGGGGCTAAGCTGGCAAAGCTGAAAGGGCGTAATACCCGGTAGGCCGGGCGTTGGTTTCACGCGAACCGACACGGTGGCCGCGTTACTGCGGCAACCGTTGAGCTCCTGAACGACCTGATAGGTATAGGTTGTAGCTACGGTATTTTGAGGAGTTGGCGCCGTAGCACTCTCGCTTCCATCGACCAGCCAGATAATGGATGCGCCGGTCTCTGGAGTAGCCGTCAGCGTGGGAGCCGTGTACGTCTGGCAAAACTCGGGGTTACTGGTGGTGGGTAAGCCCGGTTTACGCTTCACCGTAATGGCAATTGGTTGCCGTAGGCTTTCACAGCCCAGTACCGTTTGAGTCACATAAAAGGTTTGGCCTGAACCAACGTTGGTAGCAGCGGTGCTTGGTGTTGGTGCCTGGTTATTCCCTGGCCCGCCGGTGGCACCCGTGTACCAAAGCAATGTTTGGCCTGAGGCAACCAGCGGTACGGCTGCTTCTTCAGCGCAATACTCTTTAGGTGGTGTGAAACCGGGGTTTGCCGGAATCGGGTACACCGGTACGTTATACGTTGCCTTTGGCCCTTCGCATCCCGCCAGCGACTGAGATACTTTGTACACAACCGTGGTCGATTGAGTGGTTGATGGCGATGGGGCGGTTTGCCCCAGCAACTGATCGTTGGCGGTGTAGTATTTTAGATCAGTACCCGTTGCCTGAAGCGGACGCGATTCGCGGCCAACGCAAAGCGAATAGGGGGTAAGACTGGGTGCATCGGGGGTTGGTTTTACCTGCGCTCTTACCGTAGCGGGCGTACTCCGACAGCCATTGAGCTGCTGAACAACCTGATAGGTGTAGACTCTGACGGCGTCGTTGGGCGGCGTAGGGGCCGTGGCGCTCTCGCGCCCGTCGACCAGCCAGATGATCGATGCGCCGGTTTCACCTGTAGCGGTCAGTGCAGGAGCACTGTACGTGCGGCAGAATTCAACGCTGGTTTGCGTAGCGGGTGCATCTGGCGAGCGTTTTACCGTTACCGACACTTGCTGACGCTGTATACTTTCGCAATTGCCAACCGTTTGGCTCAGGAAGAATAACTGTGGCTGCGCTACATTGGTGGCAGCGGTGCCCGGCGTTGGCGCTTGTGTACTGCCCGTTCCGCCCGTAGCATCGGTATACCAGCGTACGCCCGGTTCTGTAGCGGTTAGGGGAGTTGCCGTTTCTCCACTACAATACGTACGAGACTGAGCCGATGTTGGCGCACCGGGGGTAATGTTAACCCGGGCTGTAATGGTACGCTGACTACTCTGGCACCCGTCAGCATTGGTCTGGGTGACAAAATAGGGGGTGTCGCCCTGATTGGTGGTGGCTGGCGAAGGAGCCTGGGTTACCCCCACACCGTTGGCGGCGGTGTACCACAGCAAGTTATTGCCCGTTGCTTCCAGACTGCGTGAGGCCTGGTTCTGACAGAAACTGGCGATGTTGTTGAGATACGGCGTGGTGGGCGCGTCAGGGGTATCTTTCACCTGTACGGGCACGCTCAGCGGGCTGCTCTGGCAACCATTACCGTCGGTTTGGGTAACCTGATAGGTGTAGTTGCCCGCCGTGCTGGGAGCCGTCAGGGTGTTGCTGGCCAGGAACGTACCCAGATTACTGCCGCCGTTGGTATACCAGCGCAGGTTGTTGCCGTTGGCCGTGAGCGAAGCCGGAGCCTGAGCTTCGCAGTATATGAAGCTGCCAGTGGTGGGGATGGCCGGTGGGGTACGTACGAAGAAGGTCAGACCCACACTTTTAGGGCTGACGCAACCGTTGCCGTTGGTCTGGGTGACTTCGTAGATGGTCTGGCTGTTGGGCTGTGAAGTGCTGGGTCGTGGTGCGCCGGGCAGGGGCGTGTTATTGCCCTGCACGTACCAGGTCAGGTTGTTGCCTGAAGCCGTAAGCGTCTGTTGAGGCGCGTTCTGGCAGACCGACACGTTACTGACGTTGGGAGCCGTCGGGGGCGTAAGTACCCGGGCTATAATGGCACGCTGACTACTCTGGCACCCATCGGCATTGGTCTGGGTGACAAAATATTGGGTGTCGCCCTGATTGGTGGTGGCTGGCGAAGGAGCCTGGGTTACCCCCACACCGTTGGCGGCGGTGTACCACAGCAAGTTATTGCCCGTTGCTTCCAGACTGCGCGAGGCCTGATTCTGACAGAAACTGGCGATGTTGTTGAGATACGGCGTGGCGGGAGCATCAGGGGTGTCTTTGACCTGTACAGGGACACTCAGCGGGCTGCTCTGGCAGCCGTTGCCGTCGGTTTGGGTAACCAGATAGGTGTAGTTGCCCGCCGTGCTGGGGCGTGGTGCGCCGGGTAGGGGCGTGTTGTTGCCCTGCACGTACCAGGTCAGGTTATTTCCTGATGCGGTGAGTGAGGCAGGAGCCTGGGCTTCGCAATAGACAAAAGTACCAGCGGTGGGGCTGGCCGGTGGGGTACGAACGAAGAAGGTCAGACCCGCACTTTTTGGGCTGACACAACCGTTGCCATCGGTCTGGGTGACTTCGTAAATGGTCTGACTGTTGGGCTGTGAAGTGCTGGGTCGTGGCGCGCCGGTCAGGGGCGTATTGTTGCCTTGCACGTACCAGGTCAGGTTATTCCCTGATGCGGTGAGTGTTTGCTGAGGCGCGTTCTGGCAGACCGATACGTTACTGACGTTGGGAGCGGCCGGGGGTGAGGTCAGGGTTACGTTGATGGCTGCTTTGGCACTCTTACAGTTGTTTACCGTTCTCGTTACGTAGTAGGTCACCGGCGTACTGGTGGTTGGCACGTTGTAAGTCGAACCCGGAAACACAACCGGAGCCGCTGCTGCCGAACCGTTGTACCACTCAATGATGCCGGTACTAGTAGTTGAAATGGGTTGAGTCCCCGAATTCAAACAGAACGATCTGTTGCTGACAGCAGGTACGTCTGTTCCAATCGTAACATCAGTAGTGGTTGGGTTGCTGGTGCGCTGGGGGGAACTCGATACAACCCGAAATCGATAGCCGGTACCGTAGGCTACCGTGCCCAGGTTTCCCGAAACCGTTTGGGTCGAAGCAATAACCGGTGCCGAAGCTCTGAAGGCCACTTCGACTGGGCTGGCCTGGAAAATACCGTTCGCATCCGACATCTGTAGCGTGAAGATGTTGCCGGCGGTAAATACACCCGTGGTCGAAAATGTAAGCGATATGGTAGAACCTGAGCAAAGATTAGTGGCTGGTGACACGGCGGTGACGCTGATCGATTGGCTCCATGACCTACTAACGGTCGCCAAACTGATCATAATGGTCATCCATACAGCCAGATACCGGCGAGTAAAGAACCAATTCATACTAGACTATTTATGAGTTAGAAGTAGTAACAGACCCTAAAGGTAGCTGATTTAAACGGAGCCAAAGTTGACATTTTGGCTAAAATGGGCCTTTAAATCGTAGTTTAATCCAATTAATGGGCTGAAACAGAGTAGAGTCAAAAATCAGACCACATATGGTCTAAGGCTGATTTATGTAAGCCGTTAGCGAAGAAATAGATTCTATACCGAGTGAGCGGGCATCCGTGCGGCGCATCATGAGGCAATAGGCATTATTAAACCCAAGCGGCTTACCCCAACGAAGAGCATGCCGACGGATAAACTCCTGACTCACATAGCTGTATACGGCATCGGGTTGTCCGTTCAGTGAATCGAGGATAGCCGGTTTCGGCTGTAGGATAACCAGCAGACCCGTGCCGCTGTATTCCGGGTAAAAATCGATTGCCCCTGTACGCAGAGCATCGAAGCAAAGTTGGGTGCCGCCAAAACCGGTTTTCGATACCACGCTCAGCGAGGTGTAGCCCTCTATCAGTTGCCGGTAAATTTCGGCCAGAATATACTGTTCGGTAAACACCTTCGAGCCCATCACGACCTGTCCCTGCCGCGCACCGGTAGGCGTACGGAGTAGTCCTGTCCGGCTTAGAAATTCACGCGCCACCTGCTCGGGTGACTGATGCAGGTAGTCGGCGCGGTAGTTCAAATCGGTCATGATCGCGTTGGTCAGTTTTCCCGCTAACCGGTCCATTACTGGACCCAGTTCCGGGTATCTGGCCAGTGTAGCTTCGCGCACAACCGGGGCCGCTGCGTAGGGTGGAAAAGCGTGCTTGTCGTCGTCGAGTACCAGCAAGTCAAAGGCTTTGATGCGCCCGTCGGTCGAGTAGCCGCTGATCACGTCGACTTTCCGGGTACGTATGGCTTCGTACATCAGGTTCTGATCGAGCAGGCGGTTCGAGATGGCGAGGCCGTAGGTTTTTTGTAGACCCGGATATCCGTCGGCTCGTCCGCCAAACTCATGCGCAAAGCCTGCCAGTAGCTTCGTCTGTCCTGATTTGGGGAGCAGGTACGCCGACGAGAGTAGCGGAAGCAGGACTAGCCACAGCCACGCCCGGTTTCGTAACTGCCCCCATTTTACCACCTGTAGCCGCGCCAGTGCCCAGTCGAACAACACCGCCAAAAGAGCCGCCGGAATGGCTCCGGCCAGCATCATGTTGGTGTTGTTCAGTGCAATGCCGCCAAAAATGAATTCGCCTAGTCCACCTGCCGCCACGTAGGCTGCTAGTGTTGCCACCCCTACGTTGATGACCGTAGCGGTGCGAATTCCCGCAAAGATGACGGGTAGGGCCAGCGGCAGTTCAACCCGACGTAGTACCTGTCCGTTGGTCATACCCATACCTCGTGCCGCTTCTGTCAGGGTAGGGTTTACTTCGGTAATGCCCACGTAAGTGTTGCGAATGATAGGCAGCAGGGCATACAGAAACAGGGCCATCAGGGCCGGTCCCGCACCAATGCCTAGCAGCGGAATCAAAACGCCAAGCAAGGCAATGCTTGGCACCGTTTGCAGAACACCTGCTACGCCCAGCACTACCGTGGCCGCCCGCCGTTGTTTGGCAATGGCAATACCGAGCGGTAAGCCAATCAGCAGGGCCAAAAGCAACGAGCCAAACGTCAACCCAATATGGGTCATGGTCTGCTCCAGTAGCTTAGCCGAGTTATCGCGTAAAAATGTAAACATAGGGTCAGGTATTAACAGTTATCAGTTATCAGTAAACAGTTATCAGCGCTGCAAGAGTATCGCTAAGGCGGTTCATTGATAACTGATAACTCATAAATGTTTACTGATAACTGATAACTGTTCACTGTTAGCTGTCCATGTATTCGCGTACGAACTTGGTGGCGGGTTGGTGTTGTAGCTCATCGGGTGGACCGAGTTGAATAATTTGCCCGGCATCCATCAGGGCAATTCGGTCGCCGAGGTGTACGGCTTCGCGCACATCGTGCGTCACCAGCACAATCGTTTTCTGTTGCAGCGCTTCCAGTTCCCGAAACTCACGACGGATTGCCGCGCGGGTGATGGGGTCGAGTGCGCCGAAGGGTTCATCCATCAAAATAATGGGCGGGTCGGCGGCCAGAGCGCGGGCCAAACCGATGCGTTGCCGTTGCCCGCCGCTGAGTTGATCGGGGAAGCGGGTAAGTATGGTTTCGGGCAACCGTAGCATGGTCAGTAATTCGTAGGTACGTAGCCTGATTCGGTCTGCGTCCCACTCAAGCAGGCGGGGTACCACGGCGATGTTGTCGGCCACGGTGTAATGTGGAAACAGCCCGGCATCCTGAATGACGTACCCAATGCTGCGCCGGAGTATGGGTGGCTCTTGCTCCTGAATGGCCACCCCGTTTATGTTGATCGTTCCCTCGTCGGCGTCGATCAGCCGATTCAGCATCTTCAGTGTGGTGGTTTTACCGCAGCCCGACGTACCCAGCAATACCAATGTTTCTCCCGTTGGAATCGTCAGCGACAGGTTATCAACTACGGCCCGGTTGTGATACCGTTTCGTGACGTTGGTCAGGCTGATGGCGGCAGATTCGGGAAGTGGCTCGGACAGGGGCATAGTGACAGAACAGAAAAGAGGGTACGTTGTTGGTGTATTCAGTAAAAATAGGGGTTCTACAAAAAATAGTAGACACAACGTAAATAGGCTACGTGCAGGTGGGTGTACCTTGCCTCAGGTACGTTGCCCTACGCACTGGTTTCATTCTGGAAACCCCTTGGAAAAGACGTAAAAAAAGCTTAATTTTATAGAGATAAACAACCCCGTAAACATGGCAAAATCCGATTCTGCTACGGCCACAGCAACTGCTAATGACAACAAGCTGAAAGCCCTTCAGACCACTATTGAGAAACTAGATAAAGCATTCGGCAAAGGAACCGTTATGCGGCTGAGCGAGAGCAAAGTCGTTGACGTACCCGTGATCTCGACAGGTTCACTGGGTCTTGATCTAGCCTTGGGTATTGGCGGTCTACCACGCGGCCGGGTCGTTGAAATATACGGTCCTGAATCGTCGGGTAAAACTACGCTGACACTCCACGCTATTGCTGAAGCTCAAAAAGCCGGTGGCCTCGCCGCCTTTATCGATGCCGAACACGCCTTCGACCGCACTTATGCCGAGAAGCTGGGTATCGATGTAAATAACCTTCTGATTGCGCAGCCCGATAACGGCGAACAGGCGCTCGAAATCACCGAGCACCTCATCAGCTCAGGTGCTATCGACATTATCGTTATTGACTCGGTGGCGGCCCTGGTGCCAAAAGCAGAGATCGAAGGCGAAATGGGCGAAAGCAAAATGGGCCTACAGGCCCGTCTGATGTCGCAAGCCCTGCGGAAACTGACCGGTACGATCAACAAAACGCAATGCTGCTGCATTTTCATTAACCAGCTCCGCGAAAAAATCGGTGTGATGTTCGGTAATCCCGAAACAACAACTGGTGGTAACGCCCTGAAATTCTACGCCTCGGTTCGCCTCGATATCCGTCGTATCGGACAGATTAAAGAAGGTGCCGATAACGTGGTGGGTAACCGGACTAAAGTGAAGGTGGTGAAGAACAAATTGGCGGCTCCGTTCAAAGTCGTTGAGTTCGACATCATGTACGGTCAGGGTATTTCAAAAGTAGGCGAAATTCTTGACCTTGCTGTAGAGATGGAGATCGTGAAAAAATCAGGCTCATGGTTCTCGTACGGCACTAGCCGTTTGGCGCAGGGCCGCGATGCCGTGAAAGAACTGATCCTCGACAACCCCGAGTTGATGGCCGAACTGGAAGGCAAGATCCGCGCGAAAATTTCCGAAGATCAAAATGCGCTTCTCGACCCACTAGGTGCTGTTGAGGAAGAGGATGAAGTAGCTGAAGTATAGTTTTTTTAAACCCATAGGGTCTTGTTTCAGACCTTATAGGTTTAGTATAGAAAGGGTCGTTTCCACGCAGGAAACGGCCCTTTTTTGTTATCAGCGTTGCTGGCGCGAGTATGTACTCGTGCCTTTTATGCCGCAAGCATTCGCTTGCACAGCGCGAAAGCGCAATTGTAGCTGGATACTCCTTTTTGCTCTCTGCATTCTTTAGCGTATTGCGCTTTCGCGCTATGCAAGCGAATGCTTGCGACATAAAAGGCACGAGTAAACACTCGCGCCAGCAACGGTAACGTACCTGAACCTATTTCAGCGCTAATTTCTTGAAGGCATCTTCAGCGGCCGACTGCTCTGCTTTTTTCTTGCTATAGCCACTGCCAGTGGTGAGCGGCTGATCATCGACAATGACCTGCGCAATGAATTCACGGAATTGGCTACTGCCTTGTTCTGAAATGATTTCGAAGCGAAGTTCTTTGCCCTCGCGCTGTGCCCATTCGATGAGGCGGCTTTTGAAGTTGCCGTTGTTGTTCACTACGGCGTCGAGATCGTAGTGGGTCAGCAATTTTTTGAGGATAAAGCTTCGGGTGAAATTAAAGCCTTTATCGAGGTAAACGGCACCAACGAGGGCTTCGAGTGCATCACCGTACATAGAAGTACGGGCGGGCATCAGCCGTCCGCGCTGACCGTCGTATTCAATCAGATTATCGAGGCCGATCTTGCGCGAAATGACGTTCAGCATTTCGCGGTTTACGATGCGTGAGCGAATCTCGGTCAGAAAACCTTCGTCTTTGAAGGGGTACTTTTTGAAGAGGTACTCAGCAATGACCATACCCAACACGGCATCACCCAGGTATTCGAGTCGTTCATTCGATTCCCGAAATCCGGTCACTGTCGACTCTTTTGAGGCTGACGTGTGGAGAACGGCTAACTGATAAACGCCTATGCGTGAGGGTGTTTCGCCGATGATGTGGGCAATAGCCTGACGCAGTTGCCGACGTCGGTTTTTCTCTGCTGATGAGCTAAACCAATGGGCAAACGGTTGCTTGAAGAAGCGGGGCAATGCGAGATCCACAAAAAAAGCGGCGAAGTGTTGAAAAGGGCTGGCTGCAGAGCGGGTGCCTGAACAGGCTGGGTAAATGCGCCGGTTGGCACATTAGAAATAGAAGAAATGACCGGGATCAGATTTGTACTGATGCCCGGCCATGACTTGATGCGTTGAGCTTACTTGCCCGTGTTCTCGTCCAGGTATTTGATCGCCTGACCTACCGTGGTGATGCTCTCAGCCTGATCGTCGGGGATTTGTACGTTGAACTCTTTTTCAAATTCCATAATCAGTTCGACCGTGTCGAGGGAATCGGCACCAAGGTCGTTTGTAAAGCTTGCTTCCGGCGTAACTTCCGACGGATCAACACCTAATTTATCAACGATGATTTGCTTTACTTTTTCAGAAGTCTGAGACATTTCGGTAGTCCTTTTGTGTTAAAAAACTTCGCAAAGAAAACACTTTACCAACGTAAAGCCAAACAATTTTTGCAGGCCGAGAACGTTCGGTAAAGTGCCTCATTTAGGGCTAATTAGCTTACTATTAATTTATTAGCGACAAATAGCCACAGAGGCCGGGTAATTTATATTGAAAACTCTACTAAGTGAGTAGTGTATATTTTGCCCGGCTTACCGCCATTCGCCGCTTACCTTTACAAAGTAATTCTGTCTTAAACTGACCGTTATGCAGCTCCCGAAACTCAAACATACTGATAGTGACCGTTTCTTTCTGATGGCTGGCCCCTGTGCCATTGAAGGGCGTGATATGGCCTTGCGCATTGCTGAACGCATTGTCACCATCACTGATAAACTGCAGATTCCGTACATTTTCAAAGGATCGTACCGCAAGGCAAACCGTACTAAACTAAACTCCTTCACCGGAATCGGCGACGAATTGGCTCTCTCCATTCTGGAAGAAGTTGGCCGCACATTCGATATTCCGACGGTGACCGACATTCATGAGTCGCACGAAGCGGCGATGGCGGCGCCCTATGTAGATGTGTTACAGATTCCGGCGTTTCTGTGTCGGCAAACCGAATTGATCGAAGCCGCCGCCAAAACGGGTCGCGCTGTGAACGTGAAGAAAGGGCAGTTCCTGTCGGGCGAAAGCATGGGTTTTGCCGTTGAAAAAGTGAAAGCCACCAACCCGGATGCCGTTGTGTTCCTGACCGATCGGGGTAATTCGTTCGGCTACGGCGATCTGGTTGTCGACTACCGCAACCTGCCCGCTATGCAGGCCCACGGCGTTCCGGTGGTAATGGATTGCACGCATTCACTGCAACAACCCAATCAGGCGTCGGGCGTGACGGGTGGCAAACCCGCCCTGATTGCCACGATTGCCAAAGCCGCCATTGCCGTTGGAGCCGATGGCCTGTTCATCGAAACGCACATGAATCCTGCCGAAGCTAAATCAGACGGAGCCAATATGTTGCCGTTAGACCAACTGGAAGCCCTTCTGGAGCGGCTTGTACGCGTAAGAGAGGCTATTTTATAGGTTTCTCGGGTTGATTGGTTTTAAGTAGTGCTGCCGTCAGATTTGATAACAGAAGGGTACTCGCAAACAGGGGTGCCCTTCTTTTTTGTCTTTTAATTTTAATGCAACAACGTTGCAAATATGAATTGGACTTTATATTTGCAACGTTGTTGCATTAAAATAACCTCAGTTTATGAAGAAGTCTGTTTACCCCTACGCCCTTGTTGTGGCGATTGCTTTGTTTACTACTGCCTGTTCGCGCGATGAGGGAGGCAGTGTTACGCCAACTGACGCGCTGGAGCACAAGCATCTACGTTTGTTGGTCAGCGATGAGAACCAGAAGTCGATCTCAGTGGTAACTCCCCGCACAGGCGACGTACTTACCCAGGAGGCTGCGTTTGCCAAGTCGGCGGTGTACACGACTGCTTCGGGGCGATTTGGTGTCTTGATTCACCGGGAAAATAACCTGGTACAAAAATTCGATACGGGTCTGGAAGCGCACGGTGATCATGTGGATGTGAAAGGGACACCGAAATGGGCCGCTATTACAGGCACCGGTAAGGCACCTACGCACTTCAAAACAAGCGCCAACGAGGTGATTATCTTCAATGATGGCGACGGTACGCTGGATGTGGCTCAGGAGGGTGATTTCCACAAAACGGGCGTCGGCATGACACGTATCAATGCCGGGAACGTGGCGCATCACGGAGCCATGACCAAGTTTAGCAATGGCTTGTACGCCATTACGCACAAAGACGGCTCTATTGCAGGTACGTTGCCCGAGCGCGTAAAGGTGATCGATGGCACCGGCAAGGTGGTGTACAACTCAACGGTGCAAACCAAAGGCATTCACGGCAACGCCAGCAACGGTGAGGTAGCCCTGTTCGGTTCGGCCAGTGGTGTGCTTTTGGTCGATAAGGTGGGTAAGCAGTCACTGATTGCGCATCCGGCTTCATTCAGCGCAGCGTCGGCCTGGTTCGGTACGATTCTCGAAAGCGGTAATTCGTTTATTGGCTTCACGGCCGCGATGGGTGCCTATAAGATCGATGTGGCCAGCGGTCAGATTACGCCGGTGCTGGAAAGCAACGACATCATGCAGTGCAAGGTTGACTACGCCGGTAATCGGTTGCTGATCTTGCTCCACAGCGGCGAAGTACAGATTTTCGATACCAATGCTAATCGCCTGCTGACGAAAGGGACTATTCTGCCCGCCACCGACCGCACCGACACGCAGAAGCCCCAACTCGAAGGCTCGACGCGCTATCTCTACGTAACGCAGCCTAGAACGGGCGAACTGCTACAGATTGAAACGGCCAATCTGGCGAATGTAAAACGCATCAAGGTATCGGCTACGCCCTATCGCCTCACAATCATGGGCGTAGAATCGAGCGAAGATCATTGATTTACTTGTTTCGACTACTGGGATTGGTTTTTACTAATAAAAGCAGTAGCCCTGTCTTGAATTTCGTAAATAGAGCGGAGCTTTTGGCCTCGTCAGAGGCTTAACAGCGCAGCGTCGGTAGAAAACAGAGACACGTTCCGATTCTCAGCGTGCCGTAGGTACGCGACATCCGGGCGAGTTGCGTACCTACGGCACGCTGAGAATCGGAACGTGTCTCTGTTTTCTACCGACGCTGCGCTGTTAAATCCCTACGGGATTGCTCGCTTTAGTAGTAAAAATCAGTGAGAATAGCTCACATCGGAAAGCCGGGCAGCGTAGGCGAAACAGGCTCGTATGTCTGCTTCTTCCATAGCTGGGTAGTCGGCCAAAATTTCCTCCGTAGTCATGCCGGCAGACTATAAGTCGAGAACCATCGTTACTGGGTAACGCATATTCCTTATTGTCGGCTTGCCATGACAAATGTCTGGGTTTAGCGTGATTCGTTGTAGCAGGTTCTCGCTCATGATTCGTTGCGCTGATTAATACGAAGATAACGGAATCCTACCCCAAATAACTCCCGATGCTGACCATGTCGGCGAAGACACCGGAGGCGGTCACTTCAGCACCGGCGCCGGGGCCTTTGATCACCAAAGGACGCTCTTTGTAACGCTCAGTCGTAAACGAAATGATATTGTCGGCACCGGTGAGCTGGTAAAACGGGTGCTCGGGACCAACGCCACGCAGGCCGATCACGGCTTTGCCATTCTCGAAGGTGGCAATCATGCGTAACTTCTCACCTCGCGCGTCAGCGGCATTGAGCATGCCTTCAAAATAGTCGTTCTCCGCTTTCAGCGCGTCGAAAAACGTTGGGATCGTAGGCGCGTCGAGGCAAGAAGGGGGAAGGATGTTCTCCACCGTAACGTCTTCCGGTTCGAGCGGAAAACCCGCTTCGCGGGCCAGAATCAGGATTTTCCGGGCTACGTCCTGGCCGCTCAGATCATCGCGTGGGTCGGGTTCGGTGTAGCCTTTTTCCTTGGCTTCGCGCACCACATCAACGAACGACGTACCTGGCTTGAACGTGTTGAAAATGTACGACAACGTACCTGACAAAATCGCTTCGATCTTCAGGAACCTGTCGCCCGACGTGAGTAGACCCTGTAGCGTGTTAATAATCGGCAGACCAGCCCCCACGTTGGTTTCGTACAGGAATTTTACGCCCCGATTCAGGGCCGTGCGTTGTAAGCGGCGGTACTCGGCGTAGGAGCCGGAATTAGCCACTTTGTTGGGCGTTACTACCGAAATGTTGGCGTCGAGCAGCGACTCGTAATACTGCACAATGTCTTTGTCGGACGTGCAGTCGATGAAGACCGAGTTGGGCAGGTTGTATGACTTTATTTTGTCGAAAAAGGCGGGTAGCGACGTGGTTACACCGTCGGTTTGCTGCAATTCCTGCCAGGCATCCAGATTTAGCCCGTTGGGGTTGAGTACCATTTTTTTGGTGTTCGTCAGGCCCACCACGCAAATTTTCAGCAGCTTTTCCTGCCGCAGATACTCGGCCTGCGCGTGAATCTGGCGAAGCAGCGTTTGCCCAATCAGGCCGGTGCCCACCAGGAACACATTCAGGACACGGGCTTCTGACTGGAAAAACACGTTGTGCAGCGCGTTGAGGGCTTTCGACAGGTTGTTTTTCGTGATGACCACCGAGATATTGATCTCCGATGACCCCTGCGCCACGGCCACGATATTGACCCCGTTTTTACCGAGTACCGAGAACAGCTTACCGGCAATACCCGACGATTTACGCATGCCTTCGCCCACCGTAGCAATAATGCTTAGATCCCGTTCAATGCTGATGTTGTCGACGTGACCGCTGGCAATATCGGCGGCAAACGCTTCGTCCAGAATCAACTTCACGCGGTCGGCTCCTTTCGGGTCGATGGCAAAACAGATCGAGTGTTCTGACGAAGCCTGTGAGATTAGAATCACGCTGATTTTGTGTTGCGCCAGGATACCGAACAGCTTGGCAGAAACCCCCGCCACGCCTATCATGCCCGATCCCTGCACGTTCACCAATGCCACATCGTCGATGCTCGAAATACCCGTAATCGTATATTGTCGGCGGTCGGCGGTGCGGCTCACCAACGTACCTGCGTGCTCGGCATTGAACGTGTTGAGCACACGGATAGGAATGTTGCGGGCAAAGGCGGGTTGCAGGCTGGGCGGGTAAATCACCTTCGCGCCAAAATGGCTCAACTCCATCGCTTCCGCGTAGGTAATCGTTGGAATGTTGAAGGCGTTGGGCACCTTGCGCGGGTCGGCGGTCATCATACCGTCGACGTCGGTCCAGATGTCGATCACTTCGGCGTTGAGGGCCGCGCCCAAGATGCTGGCGGTATAGTCGGAGCCACCCCGACCCAGTGTGGTTGTTTCGCCTTTTTCGGTCGAGCCAATAAAACCAGTAACGAACTGAACCGGCGACGATGTGCCTGACTGTTTCTCGAAAAAGCCCTGAATTAGGGGATTGGTCAGGGTGTAATTGACTTCGGCATGACCAAACTGGGCGTCGGTCTTGATCAGGTCGCGGGCATCGCAGAAAGCCGCCGGAATGCCACTCGATTTTGTGCACTCAGCCACAACCAGATTCGATAGCCGTTCACCAAAGCTCATGATCAGGTCCATCGTGCGTGGCGTCAGTTCACGGATGAGCGACACGCCCCGGAGCAAATCTTCCAGTTCGTTGATCGTTCCGCGCACGGCGGCAAACACCCGACCCTGTTCTTTAACGGGGATAATCGCCTTTACGACGTTGAAATGCCGGTCTTCGATGCGCCGCACCAATTCCATATAGTCGATCTGACCATTGGTGGCCATGCGTCCGATCTCGATGAGTTGATTGGTGACGCCACCCATTGCCGATAAAACAACAATGATGGGGGTTTCCTGACTGCGGTGGGAAGCAACGATGCGGATAACCTGCCGGATGCTCTCGACCGAGCCAACCGATGTACCGCCGAATTTAAGGATATGCATGGGATTCGTGGAATGACGTGGGTTATGTGGCTGTAGAGACGCAACATCTTGCGTCTCCCTCGCGTCAGCAATGCATATGCGTCAGCAACATTTCCCCCTAAACTTCATTCACAAATATAGGGCCGCAACGCAGGTACGTTACGAAAACCAATGGTTTATGCTGAATAGCATTCCGAAAACAGCCCCGTCATTCGTCTTTCTTGATGCCCAGCACCTTAATGATGGCTGAAGGCGATAAAGCAATACCCAGAAAAAAACGCCTGTTGTAACCGCGTCCTTTATTGTTGCGCAGATAGCCAACGATGTTTGAGGGCGTATTGATGGGTTCAATGTTGGTTAGCTCATCGGAATGCCAGGCAATGCCGCTACTTAGGTTGATATCTTTTGTGATAGCATAGTTGATGCCGCCGTAGATTGACTCGAATGGGTCTTTGCCAATTTTTAAGCCGGTCGCTAAACTCAGCCTCGAGGGCACATTTTCCCACACGCGGAATGGCCGGAGGTAATCGATGTGGCGGGGCCAGAGAGAAAAATCGAGCATCAGGGTCAGGTTGGCTTTAATATCCTGTTTGCGCAATGAGTCAGGTCCAAACACCAGTTGCTGATTTTGCAATTTGAAATAATTGACATCTTGCCTGCCCGCCGCGAACCCCAGTTTCAGCCGAAAAAAGACGGGCTCGTGAATCTTGTACGTAAACCGCCCGCCGCGCATAGCGGCCGTTAGGCTATACACAGGGCTGGTTTGCGCACTGTCGATGAAGAACAACCGTACGGCGATGGTTTGTTGCACGGTAGACAATTCTGGTGCTGTCTCCGGTGACTTGTTGGATTCCCTTAGTATCTCCTCATCCGTAATTGTTTTATAGATCAGCGGTACGTCGGCTGCTTCGGATTTGATTAGCCGTTCGCCTTTTTTAACAAACAGGCTCAGGTTACGTAGCGAATCGCTGTTGCCTACCACGACCACCAGGCCCTCACGTACCTGACTCAGATAATCCAGATCGCGCTTTTTGCCAAATACCAAGCTTTGCGGTTTGCCCGATTCTACGTAGCGGGGCTTCAGGTAAAATAGAGCATTCCACGCCTGTAGGCTGTCAGATACGGCTTTTTTTAGGTTTTCCGTGTTGAATTCGCTGGTACGTTTGCGTTCCGTTGCCAGCAAATTAGCCTGCTCAGAGAGTGCCTTTAAAGCCGTTGTTTCGCCGTTTTGAACCGCCGTTACAATAGCTTGCCTTGTTCGTTCGATTTGCTCGACGAACACATTGTCCTCTGATTTTATGATCCTCCTCACCGATTCAGGTTTGTCTTCTGCGGCTAGGTATTTTTTACGAAGCGCAGTGCTATCATTCGGGAGATTGACTTTCTTCAACTTCGTTGCATCAGCAGGTACGTAGATGAACACAACCTTCCGGTTCAGGCTATCCCAGTGTTTGTGTTTCTGATCCAGAAACTTTTTTAGTCTGGTACGCCAAAGAGTATCCTTCTTCGTAGTTCCGGTCAGTCCGGTTGCCACCTTACGCATAATTGTCAGCGCCATCTCCCGGTTCATCTCGCCGCCTTTGTAGCCTATCGCAATTAAATCGCTTAAATCCAGGGTCTGAAGCAGGCTGTCGGGTTTTACCTGTTTCACGTCTTTGCCGGCATCCGGGGCGGTGGTAGAAGCAGTGGCCGCTACCTGTTGGGCTACTGATACGGTGCTACAGGCCAGCAGGTACGTTGCTAATAATACCCCAATTGCGTAGTGTTTCTTCATGTTCATTTACAATTTGCGTGAATGATGACGAAGAAAATTAGTAGTTGAAGAAACAGGGTGATAGCCAATTTACTAAGTGGTAGCAGAACCAAGCAGATTAGATTCTGCTCAGTCACTCAATAGCACAATTACTCATTAATAGGCTGTGGTAAATAATAAGGCCAAATGCTAGTTCCCGGCCTGCTGGTTTCTTAGTACTGTTGCAATTGGTCGGATTCGAAGGTGTGCTTGCCTGAGTGTTGCTGCTGCATGGTCGTCAGCATGGCGTTGGCTACTTTTTCGGCGTCGATGGCCTTGTATTTGGCGGGAATCAGTGGGGCGAAAAGGCGCATAACACCACTGCCGATGCGTTCGCCCAGCCGTTTTTCGCTGCGGTTACCCAATAACAACGACGGGCGGAAAATGAGTAGAGTAGGGTAGTTGAGGGCCGTCAGGTCGCGCTCTGTTTCGCCTTTGACTTTGTTGTAGAAGATCGATGAAGAGGCATCGGCACCCATCGACGTTACAATGGCAAATTGCGTAGCTCCATTTTCGAGCCCAAGCCGGGCAATGTCGAGCGGGTATTGATAATCTACTTTCTTGAACGCGTCTTTTGATCCCGCTTTTTTGATGGTAGTGCCCAGGCAACAGAAAATATCGTCGGCCCTGACAAGCAGCCCATTGGGATGGTCGAAATCGAACGGAACCTCCTGAAGCCGCGGATGTTGCCAACCCAACGGTTTGCGCGTCAGCACCTGTACACGGTTGTAGTCGGCCGATTCAACGAGACGATGCGTTAGGATGTCGCCGATCAGGCCGGTTGCGCCTATTACTAATGCTGTTTTTAACCCGGAGTTAATCATTTGCTTTAGGAAAATCAATAATGAAATCAGGCGGTATTTTGCTAATTTACCCCTTCCGGCTTACATAAGCGCCGGAAGATCCGGAAACATAGATTACACCATGTCTCAACAACCTATACATAAAGTTGCCCTTTTTGTTCTGCTACTGTCGGTTGCCGCCTCACTGGCTGCATTACGCGGCACTCTCGATGATCCGGTTCAGCAGGTATTGGCCAGAATTAGCGCCTATGGACAACAATATCCCTACGAAAAAGTCTACGTTCACACCGATCGTACAACGTACCTGTCTGGCGAAACGGTATGGATGAAAAGCTATCTCTTTTACGGTACCAGTCGCGGAGCCGATTCGAGCAGTGGGGCAGTGCTGGTGGATCTGGTGAGCCCCAACGGACGGAAAATCCTGCTCGATGCGCGCTTTCAGGCTAAAAAAGGAAGTAGTGAAGGCTATCTGGTCTTGCCCGATTCATTACCAACCGGACGCTATACGCTGCGGGCCTACACGGGCTGGATGCGCAATTTTTCGGAAGAGTGGTACTTTACAAAACCCATCGATATCGTACGTACCGGGCAAGTAGGCCCTACCGCCGGTCAGACAACTGCGTTGGGTGTGGTGGCCCGGCCCGATGTGCAGTTTTTGCCCGAAGGCGGGCAGTTGGTGGCCGGTGTAGCCAGCCGGATTGCTTTTAAAGCACTAAGTCCAGTCGGCGTGGGTGTAGATATTGCGGGCTTTGTGCTCGACAATAAAAAAGATACCGTGGTTGGTTTTCAAAGTCAACACCTGGGAATGGGTACGTTTCCGTTTATTCCCGAAGCCGGGCAAACGTACCTGGCTTTTGTACAGATTCCCGGCACCACCGGCTATTCATCGTACACATTGCCTGCCCCGGTTACAAACGGTTATTCGTTACAGGTCGATAACATGACCAATAAAGACAATATCCGCGTGTTTGTGAGCAATACCATGCCAGTGACCACGGCAACCGAGTCTGCATCGGCATCGGCGGGTATGCTGACGGTGCTCGCTCAGGTGAACGGACAGCCTGTTCACGCCGCGCGCGGCCCGGCAAACCGAAAACAGTTTATGGTGCCTGTTCCCCGCGATAAGTGCCCCGAAGGCATTGTGCAGATCACCCTGCTCGACCCCGCCGGAAAACCCGTTTGCGAACGCCTGATTTATTCGGAACGACAGGAAACGCTGACCCTGACGGTAACGCCCACAACGCCCGCTACCGGACCCCGTCAGCGCGTAGACCTCGCCATTACGGCGACCAATGCAGCAGGGAAACCGGTAGAGGCTGATCTGTCGCTGGCCGTGACCGATGTTGCTCAGCAGGCTAAAAGTCGGCCTTACGGGACTACCTTACCGGCTTACCTCCTGCTTACGTCCGATCTGACCGGGTACGTTGAACAACCGGGTTATTACTTCGACCCGAAGAATATCGACCGGCTCAGTAAACTCGATTTGCTCTTGATGACACAGGGCTGGCGGCGTATTACCTGGGATAAAGTGCTGGTCGACTCGTTGCCACCGACTCAATACCTGTTCGACCCCAGCCTGACCGTGTCGGGAACCGTTTACCGGGGTTCGTCGCGTCAGCCGGCCCCCGCCATTCCGTTGACGGTGCTGATCACCCGGAAAGATTCGACCCAGGACCTGTATGCCTTAAATTCAGACGCAACCGGGCGTTTTTTTCTGGGTAATGCCAACCTGATCGACACCACAACAGTGTTTGTGCAGGCCGCTAAAACAAACGGAAAACGAAATTTCAGCATCACGCTCGATAAGCTATTTACACCACAGATTCGGGTGGTACGTCCGCCGCTGGTACCGGTCGATTTTGCGTACGATGAACTGGCTGAATTTCTGAAACGGCAGAATGAATATGCCGCTATAGAGGCCCAGATCAGGCGAAATCGGGAAATTCAGTTGCAGACAGTAGTGGTTAAAGCACAACGGACAGACCCTTACGCCGGTCAGCGATCAATGTACGGCACGCCCGATGTTAGTCTCAAGGTCGATCCTATGAACTCGGCGGGTGCGGCCACCATTTTCGATGTTATTCGGGGTCGAATTGCGGGCGTGCAGGTAACGGGTAGTGGCATGGAACCCACCGTACAGATTCGGGGGGCGGCTAATTTTTCCGGTGTCACTGAACCACTGTTTCTGGTTGATGGGGCTCCGCTCGACAAATCGGCGGTGGCCAGTATTCCGCCCTTCGACGTGGCCGTGATCGACGTGCTGAAGGGAGCCAGTACGGCTATTTTTGGCGTGCGGGGTGCCGGGGGAGTCATCTCGATCATCACCAAAAGGGGCGGCTCAGATAGCAACTATGTGAATGAAAACGTGCCGGGTGTACGGATTGAAAAGCTAGTTGGCTTTGCTTCGAAACGCGAGTTCTACGCCCCCCATTATGACAAGCCTACCCCCGAAGAAAAAATCCGTCCCGATTACCGGGCCACCCTGTTATGGGCACCTGCCATCCGAACCGATGCGGCTGGAAAAGCTACGGTTTCGTTTTATACGTCCGACGCCAAAACGGCCCTGCAACTGGTGCTGGAAGGAGCGACGATAACAGGGCAGCCAGGCCATACCGAATCCGTGATGAAAATAGAGTAGCGACGGAACACGAATTTCAGTCGGGGACGCCTAGTCCGTTAATTACCCTATTTTTGTCTACCATTGACCCTGCTACAACCCATTCACCGTATGCGTTATGCCCCCCGCCGAATTATCCGTCTTAGCTATCTGATTGTGGTAGCTATGGTGGCCCTCGCTGCCTTTCGATTCTCGGCCGATGATCCGCTGACCCGCGTGCTCGACAATTTTCGGCGCTATGTGGAGCAGTATCCCTACGAAAAAGCATACATCCACACCGACCGGACAACGTACCTGCCCGGTGAAACCATCTGGATGAAAAGTTACCTCTTCTACGGCGAAAACCGGGGTGCCGACTCCACCAGCGGCTCGGTCTGGGTTGACCTTGTGAGTGCCACCGGCCGTAAAATCGTGCTCGATACGCGGGTACGTTCCAAAGGCGGATTTGGCGAAGGCTACATGGTTTTGCCCGACACCTTATCGACGGGCCGCTATACGCTGAGGGCTTACACGAGCTGGATGCGTAACTTCTCGGAAGAATGGTATTTCAATCTGCCGATCGACGTAGTGAAACCCGATAAGCCACCCGCGCCGCAACTGGGTAGTGCCTCTATGGTGCCCGATGTGCAGTTTTTGCCTGAAAGTGGGCAGTGGGTGGTGGGGCTGCCCGGTCGGATGGCCTACAAAGCCATCAACACGTCGGGCATTGGTATCGACGTGGCGGGGTTTGTGCTGAACACGAAAAAAGATACCGTGGCCGGATTCACCAGTCAGCATCTGGGCATGGGTATGTTTCAGATAACACCTGAGGCGGGGCAGACCTATACGGCCTACGTGCGCATGAAAGACGACGACACTTACAAAGCCTTTCCGTTGCCTGCCCCTAAGTTTACCGGCTACATTTTGCAGGTAGATAACCTGACTAACAAAGACAATATTCGCGTTTTTGTGACCCACAATATGCCCGTCGCAACGGCGCAGACAACTGCGCCCGGATCGGCCACCGAAGCCGCCGCTCAGCCCATGCTGTCGATGGTAGCGCAGGTAAACGGCGCGGTGGTTTATGCCGTGAAAGCCCCTGCCAGCCGCTCCCGCTTTATGGTGGCCATTCCACGTAACCAGTGTCCGCAAGGCATCGTACACATCACGCTATTCGACGAACGCGGAAAACCGGTTAGTGAGCGTTTGGCGTATTCGGACCGGAATGAGACCATTAACCTGTCGGTAAAATCTAATAAAGTCAGTGTAGGCAATCGGCAGCGCGTTGACCTCACTGTGACGGCCACCAACGCGGAAGGCGCTCCCGTAGCCGCCAACCTGTCGTTGGCCGTAACCGACACGCGTCAGCAGCCTGCGGTGCGCCCTAACGCCCGGTCGCTGGTGTCGTACCTGTTGCTGACCTCCGATCTGGCGGGGCACATCGAGCAGCCCGGTTATTATTTCGATACGAAGAATACAGACCGGCTCAACAAGCTCGATCTGTTGATGATGACGCAGGGCTGGCGGCGGTTCACCTGGGATAAAGTCATGGCGAGTACCTTTCCGCCCACCCGCTTTTTCGTCGATACCAGTCTCACGCTCAGCGGTACGGTCTATCAGGGAACATCGCGCATACCGGTGCCTGGCGCGTCGCTAACGGTGATGAAAAGCCGCAAAGACAGCAGCCGCGAAATGGGGGCCGTTACCGCCGATGAGCAAGGCCGATTCTACCTGCCTGACCTCGATCTGGTTGATACTAATACCATCTTTATCAGCGCCATGCGCGGGTCGAGCCGGAACGTGAACGTGGTGCTCGATAAGCTGTATTCGCCGCAGGTACGGTTGATTCGCCCGCCTTTTGCTCCCAACGAGCTCGACTATGAGCAACTGGCCGAATTGCTGAAACGGCAGCAGGCGTACCTGGCCATTGAACGGCAGCTCATGTTGAATAGCGCCATTCAACTGCAAACCGTTACTGTAAAAGGCAAGCGGGTCGACCCCTACGAAAGTCAGCGATCGATGTACGGTACCCCCGACAACACGCTCGTTGTCGATGACCTGATAGCATCTGGTGCCACGTCCATTTTCGACCTTATCCGGCGTATTGCGGGTGTGCAGGTGTCGGGTGGTGGCGCTACGCCAACGGTGACCATTCGGGGTGGGACGCCCATGTTCATGCTCGACGGCATGCGGATGGATATACAGGCTATTTCCGGTATTCCGCCCCAAACGGTGGCTAACATCGATGTGGTAAAAGGAGCGGGCGCGTCGATTATGGGCGCGAGCAGTGTCATCAACGTAATAACCAAGCGGGGTGGGGCTTCTAAACAGGATTTCTCACAGGTAGCCGCCCCCGGCGTTTTGATCGAAAAAGTAGTTGGTTACCCGGCCAAACGCCAGTTCTACGCCCCTCGCTTCGATGCCGCCACGCCCGACGAACGCGTTCGCCCCGATTTCCGGGCTACGTTGCACTGGGCTCCGATCCTCCGCACCGACGCCACCGGAAAAGCCACCACGTCTTTCTTCACCTCCGATGCCAAAACCACCCTCCGCTTCGTCGTCGAAGGAACTACCAAGTCCGGCTATCCGGGGTACGGTGAAGGAACGATGAAGGTGGAATAGGTCGGGTCCAATGGTCAAGGTCTAACGTCCAAACAGTCTATTGCCGCGGTTGCTCTGCTGATGACATTCGCCGACTTATTTCCGAATCTGCACCGTTGGGTTGAACTTGGCGGGAGAGTAGAGATTGGCTATGATGTGATGGGATACTCAGCCTCATTAGTCATGTGCCACGACGAAGGCGGCACTATCTATATGTCGCCTCCTGATATTCGTGACGTTCAAAAAGCCCTTGAACTAGCTGAAGCTGCCATCGGCGAATGTCTGAAGGAAAATGGGGACAGCTATATCTAAACTAGCCAGTAACTGTTGAAAGATGCGGCCCAATGTAACCTACGTACACTTTCCGCTCCCGGTCATCTGTGTAAAAGTGGAAACGTAGGTCTCCGGTTTTAACGTGCTTTTCAAACACCTCTCGTCGTCCATCTGGTAATTTGAAGCGTCGTTCAGCGCCAAAACGGCTCATGGTTGAATCGCTCTCTCCAGACGCACGAAGATTAGTTTCAGCATTCAGTTGGTCTACATTGAATGAGCCCGTTTGCCACCCCGAAGCAAACGTATCTAACGCTCTTAATCGATCAATAATCTGTGCCAGATGGCTCGATATTCCTACTTTCTTCAACTGTTTTTGCACATCACCGCATAGGACCAAATGTGGAAAAAACTCAGCCCGCTTCTCCCAAACTTCCCCACTTCGCTGCAATCCCTCTTCCTGTTGCTGTTGAATCCAGCCGATATGTTGCTCAAGATGATTTGTAGTAGCAAAATGCCTGACGTTCACTTGCGCGGTCTGCTCCTGACCGGTCTCATCTAAATACCAATACCAAGCCTGAACTTGTTGTGTGTTCCATTGGCTGTGCGTGAGTAGGCTTAATAGCAGATTGTTACGTAAGTAAGCCGCGCCAAACCCTTTTGCTTCTGGAGTACCTGCCGGTTTAACTAAACAAAACACCGACTGCTCGAACAGGGTTAATGCCTCAACTTCTTCGTGAGTCAACAAAGGTGGATTTGCTACAATGAGCCGAAAACGATCTTTCAGGTCACGGTTAACCCGTTCGTCGTTCAGCCACGCGCCTACTGCATAGTCTGGGGCAAGGGGTAACGAGAATAAGTTATGGCCTATCTCTTCAGGAATACGTACCTGGCGTAGACCAAACTGCTGAACCGCGCCTACCGACCGAACAAAGTGCGTCATCACTTCGTAGGCTTCTGCAACTGTACTGACTGGGTTTGCCGATAGTTCATTGAAAATACATTCCATCGCTAGTGCAGCAGGCGGTCTAACTGATTAGAGTATTCATCGAAGAAACCACGGGGTTGCTGGCTAAGCCGTCCGTTAATGTCGATGGTTGGCTGTACAATTTCGGTAACATGCTCTTCGGCGTTGGGGTCGCGCTCGAAATAATAGACTGATACCTGTTCGGGTTTAATCTGCTTTTCTTTCACCGCAACCCGAATGCCATTGAGCAGGTGATCGCTGTGCGTTTCAACGATGATCTGAACGCCATCGGCGGCGGCACAGGCGAGCAACGTACCTAGTTGCGCCTGCCCCTGTGGGTGAAGGTGCGATTCGGGGTTTTCGATGAGCAGCAAATCGCCGGGACGAGCGGCTAGTACGGCCACAATGATGGGCAACACGTAGGTGAAGCCAAACCCAACGTTGACAGGCGTGAAATCGGGCGTTACGTTCTCGCCTGTTATGAAACGGTAGGTCAGCGTTGCTAGGTTTAGGTCAGAGCGGTTAATGGCAGTTAAGCGCGTACCTGCCGAAATACGACCGAACCAAGCATCTACCTGAGTGATTAAAGTGTTTGTTTCTACGATTTGTGCTGATGGAAGTTTGACTTTCTCGAATTGGTAATGAGCCAGGAAATGTACGGCGTACTCGCCGTACTTACCTACCGACCGAAGCTGTTGTACCTGATAATTCGAGGCAGGAAAAATGACGCTTGGTGATTTTCGTTCGGCGTTTAAGTATTGGAAATTGCCTTCTCGAAATAAAGGTTTGGATAGTGCGCCTGGTAGGTGATTTTTCAAACGCACTGGTAAAAAGTCAGCGTCTTGAATATAGTCATATCTACGTTCAATTAAGGAGCCGTCATCGAACAAGAGATTGAAATAAAGGGTTGTTTCGGAAGCCTGTGCATGTAAGGCATCACGGCCTAAACCGATATTAATTAAATCTCCATTCAGTGACAGGCCATCCATGATTTTTGACTGCCGCAACAGTAACAAGGCCTGGATAACGCTCGACTTTCCTACGCCATTTACGCCAGTTAGCAGGTTCAGTTCGGTGAGATTTAATTCAGCGTATTCAAACGCCTTAAAGTTTTCGATGGTCAGGCGGGTGATCATTGGCTGTATTTTTTTAGCAGGCTTTCAATGGCTCCAAACCGCGCCTGTACAGCATTGTAATCAGAGGTAGCACGGGTCACAGCATTGTCAAATGTCTCAGATGCGAACAGGTTTTCGTAGTCAGTTTGAAAAAAGTCAAGTTGTTGGCTGACTTTGGCTATCTGTGCGTCGGTAAGTTGAGCAATCTGCGATGTCCAGACCTCGAATAATGCCCCGTTAAGCAACAATCGGGTATGTTTGTGGCCAAAAGATCTGCTAAACTGGTGCTTTCCAAACCAAGAGCGGCTAGTCTTTAGTGCCTTTGTCAGCCCATCTGATAACTTTTCACGGTCCTCATCAGTCATCTTACCGAGTTTTTCCATGTTCTTGTCTAAAAACGAGCTCATCGGTTTTTCGAACAGAGAGTAGGGCGTTAGCCGAAAAGCAACGTACCTGAGCACTAACTCCCGGTCAGCCATCCGTTTATCAGAGGCACTAATAAACTCGTTGAAGATGTCACTTTCCGACACAGACTTCACAAACTCTGCGGCTGGCCCTTGGTTTAACGCATGGCGAATTTCCATAGGGTTCAGCATCAGGCCACCCGTGTTAATGCGCCGGAACACATTGTATTTTACAGGGCGGGGCGTACCTGGTTTGATGATGTAGGCTGTCACTTGCGTTTCCATGATTCGGCGTTGCATAGGCCGGGGTAACTCATCAAAAGTCATACCGTCGTACTGCTTCAAAATTTCTAGACCGCGAAGTCGTAGACGTTTCTCGCTTTTGTCAACCACAAAATTCTTCAGTGTCCAAAGCCGTTGCAGTCCGTCAACGACCAGCCAATTATCTTCACTTTCAGCGTCGAAGTAGAAAGCTGGTAACGGAAAACGTAGCATAAGCGACTCGATCAGGCGGCTTTGCACATCCGTTGACCATAAATTTCCTTTGCGTTGAAAATCAGGATCTAGGTCAATTTCTTTGTGTTTCAACCTCTGAATAAGGTTGTCCATCGTTTTGGGTTCAACCGTAATGTTTATGTCCTTAGGGTCGAACGGCTCTTTTATATCGTCCTCTACGGTCGATTCGTCCGTAGGTTCAACGTGTTCGGGATCTTCTGTATAGAGCGGTTGCATCGTCGGAGTAACAGATTATGTGAAATAGCTATCTCTGTTCCTGAAATTTGTAGAACTAAATAGAGCAGGCGAAACAATAAGAAAAGACTCGCTCGATCTTGCTTAGGAGCGTATTCTCGTCCTGATTGGTGAAAAACTTAGTGTTGGCAGCAGCAATAGTCATGGAAGCGCGTAATCAATGGCTAAACCATAAAGGTAGTTTACTGAGTAATGTTGAGAGCATGCTTATATTTATTAGTACCATGCTAATAAATATAAGCATGCTCTCAAACCCTACCTTTGCCAGTCAATTAACGTACCTGCGCTTTGCTGCTCGCTCTACCTATCTGCCTTCTGCTTGCTACCGGTTTTGTGGTGGTGGGCGTGTATTCCGAACGGAAAGTGTCGGCCTTTATCCAGGACCGGCTTGGGCCGATGGAAGTGGGCAAATGGGGCTTGCTCCAACTTTTTGCCGATTTGCTGAAACTACTTCAGAAAGAGGATATTGTGCCCCGTGCGGCCGACCGGCGGCTGTTTCTGTTGGCTCCTGCTATCATCTTCGCGTCGGTGTTTGCGGCCTATGCCGTGTTGCCCCTCACACCCGATTTGCAGGGCTCCGGCGCGGCGGTGGGCGTATTTTACCTCATGGCGGTGTTGTCGTTTGAGGTGGTCGGTATTCTAATGGCGGGCTGGGCATCGAACAACAAATACGCGCTGTTTGGCGCGATTCGGTCAGTGGCGCAGATCGTTTCGTACGAAATTCCGCTAGGACTCACCATCCTCTGCGCCGTTATGATCGGGCAGACGCTGAACTTGCAGGAGCTTAGCTTTCAGCAGGGTATCTACACCGTCCAGACCAATTACTTATTTGGAATTCGGGCGCTGGGTATCGACGTGACCGACTGGGGAGGCATTTTTTCGTGGAATATCCTGCGCAACCCGTTCCTGCTGGTCGCCTACGTTATTTTCTTTATCTGCACCCTAGCCGAGTCGAACCGCGCGCCGTTCGACTTGCCCGAAGGGGAGTCGGAAATCGTGTCGGGTTTCCAAACCGAATACTCGGGCATGCGCTGGGCGTTGCTGTTCCTGTCCGAATACGCCATGATGCTGCTGGTGTCGTTTCTTGGGGCTATTCTCTTTCTCGGCAGTTGGAACACACCCCTGCCAAACGTCGGTCCCGTTCGCCTTGCCGATTGGACAAGCGGCGAACCCGGCACCGCCTGGGGCAACATCACCGGCGCGTTCTGGCTCATCAGTAAAGCCCTGCTAGCCGTGCTGCTTCAGATGTGGGTACGTTGGACCTTGCCCCGTATCCGTATCGACCAGATGATGTACCTCTGTTGGAAAGTGCTGACCCCCATCAGCCTAGCCTTGTTCCTGATCTCAGCCATCTGGCGGCTATTGATGGTTTAAATGGTGTTTAAGTGTTCAATGTCTAAGGTCTAACGTTCAATTGTAGCCATAAGACTGGCGGTCGCTTTGTCACACCTGAATATCCAATGTCTAAAGTCTAACAGCAAAGCACTTCAAACATTGGACATTAAACGTTGAACTCAAAAAGCCCCCGTCCACATCTGGACGATGCTTGTCCGATACCGGACAGGAATGGGGAGTAAAAACGTCTGAATGGGTTGACTATCAGTGTTTCATGTACTTTGGCACGTCAATTGGCTTAGGATAGCCAATTGATAGTTTGACGGTTGCCGGACCGTCGCCAAGTACTTAACCGAATTGACTCATGGATCGCGCCTTACCTAAACGCTTCTGGACCCAACAACGCCTCATTCTGTCGGCTGGGGGGATTCTGATCGTTGGCCTTATCGCCTACGTTTCCTTCTTCGCCGACAAACGCTCGAAACTGAATGTCGAACGGGAAAAGATCACCGTTTCGCCCGTATCGGTTGGGCCATTCGAAGAATTTATCGTGGTCACGGGCGTTGTTCAGCCTCTGAAAACGATCCGTCTCGACGCCATTGAAGGCGGGTACGTGACTCAAAAACTAGTTGAGGGTGGTGGACAGGTAGAAAAGGGGCAGGTACTGCTGAAACTGGAAAACCAGAGCCTGAAACTGAGCTTTCTGCAATCAGAGACAGAAGCGAACCGGCTGGTAAACGACCTGCAAAACACCCGCCAACGGCTGCGCGTAGAACGGTTCGCCCTCCGTAAAAACCTGGCCGACCTCGATGCGCAACTCGATCAGGCGAAAGACACCTACGACCGGCAGGCCAAACTGTTTAAAGACAAGGTTGTGTCGGAAGAAGACTATCTGAAAGCGAAACGCGCCTATGACCGGCTGGCGAAACAGCGCGAGATTGAAGCCGAATCGCAGAAATACCAGGAAGAGAACTCAAAACTACAGATTAAGCAATTGGAAGGTACGCTGGCACGTACCCAGCGTAACGTGGCGCTCTGGCAGGAAACGTTGAGCAATCTGGTGGTGAAAGCCCCGGTGTCAGGCCAACTGTCGAGCATCGATGTGGAGGTAGGTAGCAACATTAACCGGGGGCAGAACATTGGTCAGATCGATGACCTGAACGGGTTCAAGATGCGGGTTGGTGTAGATGAACATTACATCAGCCGGGTATTTGCGGGCCTCAATGGCTCATTCGAGTTCAACGGTCAGGAGTTTCCGCTGAGCATCAGCCGGGTGTATCCAGAAGTGCGGAATGGCCGGTTCGAGGTCGATATGATTTTTCCGAAGGGCGCGCCGACAGGCATTAAACGCGGTCAGTCGTCGCCAATCCGGTTGGAACTGGGCAAAGCGGCGAAGGCTACGCTACTGCCAGTGGGCGGGTTCTTCTCCGATACAGGCGGTAACTGGGTGTATGTGCTGGATAACTCGGGCAAGCGCGCTACGAAACGCAACATCACGCTGGGCCGTAAAAACCCTGAGTTCTACGAAGTGCTCGAAGGCCTGCAACCCGGCGAGCAGGTAATTACGTCGAGTTACGAGAATTTCGGCGACAATGAAGTTTTAGAATTTTGATTAGAGGGAGGAAAGGGAGGAGGGGGAGTAGAGGGACGAAAGGCAGGAGAGGGAAGAGGGGGGATAAAATCAAGGCTTGTGATCAGATACTCATGCGTAAGTTCCCTTTCGTCCCCTTCCTCCCTCTACTGCCCCTGTTCCCTCCCTCAAGTAAACTTTTCTTCACGAGTTTTGATGAGATTTTGAAGCATAGACGATATGATGCGACTTTTGGAAAGAAGTTCATCTCCCATTTCTTGCTCTAAAATACCGACTCCAACAGCAATGTGAATCTGAGTTCTTAACTCACCGTTCGACCCTTTTGCAATGCGTAGATACCGGATAAATTCTTTATTCGTATGTCGTTCAAAGCCTTCCGCCACGTTTGACGGCACAGAAACCGCCGAACGACGCATCTGGTCACGAAGGCCAAAATCAGTCGAGTTTGCTAATAATTTATATAAATCAATTGCCTGACATAAGCCTTTTTGCCACACAAGCAAGTCTTCAAACTTTTCAACTTTTGCCATAGATTTCAGGAGTTCAGGTGGGTAGGGCTAAAACTACCAAAAATCCCTTTCGTCCCCCTCGTCCCTTTACTCCTTTTCTCCCCTTATTTATGATCCAAACCATCAATCTACAAAAACTCTTCGCTACGGAAGAGGTCGAAACCACCGCCCTGAACGGGATCAATATGGAGGTGAAAGACGGTGAGTTCGTAGCCATCATGGGACCGTCGGGTTGCGGTAAATCCACGCTGCTCAACATCCTCGGCCTGCTGGATAATCCTAGCGACGGCGAGTATAATTTCTACGGAACCGAAGTGGCCCGGATGACCGAACGGCAGCGTGCCCAGCTACGCAAAGGCAGTATCGGCTTCGTGTTCCAGAGCTTCAACCTGATCGACGAGCTGACGGTATACGAAAACGTGGAACTGCCTCTGCTGTACTTGAAAACACCGCCTGACGAGCGTAAAACCCGCGTAGAGGAAGCCCTGAACCGCATGAACATCATGCACCGGCGCAACCACTTCCCACAGCAACTATCGGGTGGTCAGCAGCAACGTACCGCCATTGCCCGCGCGGTAGTGGCCAAACCCAAGCTGATTCTGGCCGATGAACCGACGGGTAACCTCGACTCGAAAAACGGCGAAGAAGTGATGAAACTGCTGGGTGAACTGAACGACGAAGGCACCACGATTATCATGGTAACTCACTCACCCTACGACGCCGGTTTTGCCCACCGCACCGTAAACCTGTTCGACGGAAAAGTAGTGACCGAGAACATCCGCGTCTGAAGTTAGAAAACGGAGGAAAGGGAGGAGGGGGAAGAAGGGGAGAAAGGGGTCTTCGCCTGATCGCTCCGGTTCTCCCTTTTCTCCCCTTCTTCCCCCTCCTCCCTTTCTTCCCCCTTCCCATATGTTCTCCAACACACTCACGCTGGCCTGGCGAAATCTGAAAGCAGGGGGCTGGTATTCAGTACTTAACGTAGGCGGGCTGGCCGTGGTGCTGGCCGTGAGTGTCCTCCTGCTCTGGTGGGTGAACGACGAACTACGCTACGATAAATTTCACCCCGAGGCCAACCGGATTTACCGGGTCAACTCGCGGCATGGCACCGGGGCTGATGAGCAGTTCTGGCGGTCGGCACCGGCTCCCATCGGTGTGGCGGCCCGCACCGACGTACCTGGCATTGAAGCCGCCACCCGTGTAGCGGGCCTCTACGATTTCAAGATGTTTCTGGTCGACGGAAAGACCTTTTCCGAGAAGTCGGAAGATCTGGTTTATGCCGACGAGAATTTCCTGGATGTGCTGGGCGGTTTTCAGGTACGTTATGGTCAGGCGAAGCAGCCGTTTCCAACGCCTAACTCGGTGGTGCTGACGGAAGAAATTGCCGAGAAATATTTTGGAACCACAAACGCCGTAGGTAAAACCCTTACCGTGATCGACTCGAACCGGGTGTTTACGGTGGGTGCGGTGCTGGCTAATCTGCCCGATCATAGCACATTCCAGAAGAAACTGATCTTTCCGATGTCGTTGCGGAAACGGCTGTTTGGCGGCAACGGCCAATGGAAACGCATGGACGATGACTGGGGCAATTTCTCGTTCTCGACCTACGTAAAACTGGCTCCCGGCGTCGATCCCGCCACGATTGCCAAAACGCTGACCACTATTCAGTCGGTAGCCCGCAAACGGGATGGCGTTGGCGAACTGGGCGATTACCGGTTGCAGCCGCTGCCAACCATTCACCTCTACGAACCCGACGGCACCAATCCGGGTATGCAGCAGGTGAAAATGATGGGCCTGATTGCGCTCTTTTTGCTGAGCATCGGCTGTATCAACTACGTGAACCTGACTACAGCGCGGGCCACTCGCCGGGCGCGGGAGGTGGGCGTTCGTAAAGTAGTCGGTGCCGAAACGGGCCAACTGATGGGGCAGTTACTCACCGAATCATTACTCACACTGGGGTTGTCGCTATTGCTTGCCATTGTGCTAATTCAAGTACTGATTCCGTTCTATCGCGACATAACGGGTAAGGTCAACGGGCTGTCGCTGCTGGATCCGCAGGTGTGGGTTCTCATGCTGGGTACGTTGCTGGTGACGCTGTTGCTGGCGGGCGTGTATCCCGCGCTGGTCATTGCCCGGTTCGACCCGCTGAAATCATTGCGCGGCCGGGGGGCTGCGGGTGGTCAGGCGAGGTTACGGCAGGTGCTGGTGGTCACGCAGTTTGCCCTGGCAACGGGCCTTATCATCAGTACGCTGGTGATTGGTAGCCAGCTCCGGTTCATGCGCGAGCGCGATCTGGGTTTCAATAAAGACCACATCTTTACCTTCTATGCTGATGCCAAAAGCGCGCAGTTCAAGCGCGAACTGGCGGGCGAAAGCAGCATCAAAAGCATTGCCACGGCCACCGTTGAACTGACCACCGGGATGGGCTCGACCAGCGATACCGAATGGGATGGTAAAACGCCGGGCCGCACCTTCATGGTGAACCAGATGAGTGTGAGCGCCAATTTTATTTCCGACATGGGTATGAAACTGGTTGAAGGCCAAAACTTTACCGGCACCCCCGCAGATTCGACCAATCTGGTTCTCAACGAAACCGCTATTCGGGAGGCGGGAATCACCAATCCAATTGGCAAACGGTTCAACTTCCACGGCACCGACTGCCGGATTATTGGTGTGGTGAAAGACTTCGTGTTCGAGTCGGCGCGCAATAAGGTAGCGCCCACCGTGCTGATGAGTATGCCCAACTGGAACGGCACCGTGTATGTACGCACCAGTGGCCAGAACACAACGCAGGCCATCGCCGCCGCAGAACGTCTCTGGAAAAAACTGTACCCGCAATACCCCTTTGAATATGCGTTTCTCGACGAAAATTATAACCGATTATACCGTGACGAGCAGCGCACGGGCAACCTGTTCATCTTCTTCGCTGGTGTGGCTATCGTCATCTGCTGCCTCGGCCTGTTCGGTTTGGCCGCTTATACTGCCGAACAGCGCACCAAGGAAATAGGTGTGCGCAAAGTGCTGGGAGCCAGTGTGCCCAGCCTGATTGGGTTGCTGAGTAAAGACTTCCTGGCGCTGGTGGCCGTAGGTATTTTGCTGGCCGCTCCCATTGCCTGGTGGGCGATGAGCAGTTGGCTACAGGGCTTCATTTACCGCATCGATCTCCAATGGTGGATGGTCGCGTTGGCGGGTCTGCTGGCCGTTGGTATTGCCCTGCTGACGGTGAGCTTCCAAAGCATCAAAGCCGCCCTGATGAATCCCGTAGAAAGCCTCCGAAGCGAGTAACGGCTAACGCTTTACATGCCGAAAGCTGGCGTGAGCAGATGCTTGTGTCTTTTATATCGCAAGCCGGAACGCCGGACCGATCCGCTTGCAGCCCGACAGGGCAATACCGAAGAGCGAGCAATGTTTTCTCACTACCGTATTGCGCTTTCGCGCTGTGCAAGCGGATCGGTCCGGCGTTCCGGCTTGCGTCATGAAAGGCACGAGCACATGCTCGCGCCAGCCTGGGAGTAAACCGACTACCAAACCTATAAGGTATTCGAGACCCGCAACGGCGGACCGCCTATAGGTTTATTTTCAGTACAGTTGCGCGTTTGATTTTTTATTCTACATTTGTAGAGTCAAAACTACAGATATAGAATGAAGCTATCACCTGCCGAGGAAACGCTGATGCAACACTTGTGGAGCCGTGGTCAGGCCTACATGAAGGATCTTATCGACGCCTACGATGATCCTAAACCCGCTTCGACTACCGTGGCTACGTTGCTCAAACGCATGACCGACAAAGGATTCGTTGGCTACCGGGAGCGTGGCAACTCGCGCGAGTATTACCCACTGGTGAGCAGTCAGATTTATTTCGCCAAGCACGTCAACGGCCTGATCAAGAACTTCTTCAACAACTCGGCCGCGCAATTCGCCTCGTTTTTTACAACCGAAACTAACCTCTCAGCTGATGAATTAGCGGAACTCAGGAAGATCATCGACGATCAGATAGACCGGAAGAAGTCATGACAACGTACCCACTCGAATGGTTAGTCGAATCAAGTTTGAGCTTGCTGGTGCTGCTCGGCGTGTACAGGTTCTGTCTGGAAAATGAGCCGATGCACCGGCTCAAGCGCATCTATTTGCTGGGTACGTTGCTGCTTTCATTGGTAGGGCCGTTGGTCTCTGTTCCACTGTCCGCTACTTGGTTGTCGTTTTTTACGTCGGAACAACTCATTGATAAACAGTTATCTGGTATCAAAGAGGCATCTTACAGAAGCGACGCGGCCCGATTAGGGACAGTGCTAGACAAAATAGCTCCAGCGGTGAACGTACCTGAACCGAACGTACCTGTGCCATATTGGCTATTGGTGTACGGTGCGGTGACTGCCCTGATGCTGGCGCGCTTCGCCCGGAATCTGTTCGTGTTGTTTCGCAAAACATGGGTCAATCCGACCGAGTCCTACTACGGGGCCACGCTGGTGAAGTTACCCGTTAACGCGCTACCCTATACGTTTCTGCATTACCTCTTCGTCTCGGCTGACGCCTACGACCGGGGCGAGATCGAGGCTGAGTTGTTCGAGCATGAACTGGCTCACATACGGCAGCGGCATTCGCTGGATGTGCTGTTGGTGGAAATCGTGCTGTGTTTTAGTTGGTTCAACCCGCTGTTGTTCTGGCTGAAAGGAGCCATGCAGTGCAACCACGAATGCCTGGCCGACGAAGCAGTGAACCACACGTACCTGAACGTACCCGCCTACCAACAACTGCTGCTGAACAAGCTAACAACCGCCTCGCCTTCGCTCTCGCTGACGAGTGCCCTGACTTTTAACACAACCAAACAACGCCTGCTCATGATGACCAAACAAACCTCAACCGCACGCACCTGGCTTACTGCTTCCAGCACGGCCTTACTCTTTCTTGTTCTGACCGTTGCATTAACGGGAACCGCTCCCGCTCAGCAAAAGCCCGGCGCACCTGCTCTTGAGAAGGCGTCTGATCAGCTGCCATTAACTGAAAAACAGCTCCTTGAAGAAAACCTTACTGTTGCTGAAATGGAAAAGCGATTCGGCAATAAACCAGTTACGATGGGATGGAGTGATAAGCGTACGAAACGGAAGGAGATGCTGTTTAAAGACCTTACGCAAGAAGAGAAAGCTCAGGTGGTTTACATCGCCCCCGATTCGAGGAAGACGCCAACTGAAGCACAATGGGCCGCTTTTAAGAACCCAAAGCAGTATGGTGTATGGATTGACTCGAAACGCCGTCGGGATAATCCATTCTCGAAGTATAAGCGCACAGATATTGTCACGTACTGGCACAGTTTCGTACATAAAAATGCCCGGCAGCCGGAGGGGTATCTGTACCAACTGGAATTGTATACGGAAGCGGGTTATCAACAAACGCTACAAGAACGGAGGGAGCATCCTTTGCTAGTGTTGACGACTAAGGAGATGCGGGAAAGGCGGCAGGCCAGGATGGGTAAGTAAACTACAACTGAGCATGATAACGTACCTACTCGAATCGAGCCTGAGCTTACTAGTGCTACTTGGTGTGTATCGGCTTTGTCTGGAAAATGAGCCGATGCACCAACTCAAGCGGGCGTATCTGCTGGGTACGTTGCTGCTCTCATTGGCAGGCCCATTGGTTTCTATTTCACTGCCCGCTGGCTGGCTGGTGTTTCAGCCTTCGGTACAGCTTATCGACAAACGGCTATCCAGCGATAACGTTGACTATAAGACGGCTGACATCGTGCCATTGGTGGTACGCGGTAACGTGCCTGCCAGCAACGTACCTGAGCCGGACGTACCTGCGCCGTATTGGCTATGGGTGTACGGTGCGGTGACTGCCCTGATGCTGGCGCGATTTGCCCGGAATCTGTTCGTGTTGTTTCGCAAAACATGGGTCAATCCGACCGAGTCCTACTACGGGGCCACGCTGGTGAAGTTACCCGTTAACGCGCTACCCTATACGTTTCTGCATTACCTCTTCGTCTCGGCTGACGCTTACGACCGGGGCGAGATCGAGGCTGAGTTGTTCGAGCATGAACTGGCTCACATACGGCAGCGGCATTCGCTGGATGTGCTGCTGGTGGAAATCGTGCTGTGTTTTAGTTGGTTCAACCCGCTGTTGTTCTGGCTGAAAGGAGCCATGCAGTGCAACCACGAATGCCTGGCCGACGAAGCCGTGAACCACACGTACCTGAACGTACCCGCCTACCAGCAACTGCTACTGAGTAAGCTGACGACCTCATTGCTAACTCCTTCACTGGCAAGTTCTTTAACCTTTAACACGACCAAACAGCGCCTGCTCATGATGACCAAGCACACCTCAACCGCACGTACCTGGCTTACCGCTTCCAGCACGGCCTTGTTCTTTCTTGTACTAACCGTTGCACTAACGGGAGCCGCTCCTGCTCAGCCACCAATCTTCCCTCTGAAATCGGAAACCACGCCTCCTTCGCCGCGTCCATTGCTTAGCGCAGCAGAAATCGAAAGCCGGTTTGGCGAAGTGGTGGTGAATCGTACTGCCACTGGCGAAACAGACATTGAGCGGAAAATAATGTTTAAAGACCTTACGCCCGAACAAAAAACACGTGTGATTTATCTGGAAGGCAGATTACCGTCTGTATTCAGCGAAGAGGAGTTCGAAGCGCTAAAAAATGCCAGACAATACAGTGTTTGGGTCGATGGGAAACGGGTACGTCATTTCGATCACACAACCCTGCAAGCCAGCGATATTGTGACGTACAACATCAGACGCCTTTACAGGAATGACCACCAGCCCGATCTTTTTCATTATCAGGTAGACTTGCTCACTGACAGTGCAGCAAAGGCCCATGCGATGGAATTGCAAGCCAAGCCAACGCTGCTTTTATTAACACAGGAACAAATGGAAAGGCGGCAGGCCAGAATGGGTAAGTAGTGTATTGGTCGCGCCGGCAAGCAACGACGAAACCTATAAGGTCTCCGAAGACCTTATAGGTTTCGTCGTTGCCCTACGCAATCGTTGTCTTCTCCGAAAGGAACGCTGTTTTGTCGCGGAGGAACGTGGCGATCCAGATGAGGACGATGGGGGTTACCGCATTTAACGGCATCCCGTGCGACATCTCTGTTGCGATGGCCCCGGCGAAATAGCACGACAGTAAAATGAAGCCTAGTTTCATTGTTTTGGGATAAATGAAGAGCAGCGCAAAGCCAACTTCCATGGCTCCCAGAAACAACACCTGCTTCTCAACGCCTACTTTGCCAAGCGTTTCCATAACTTCGGGCGACTGGGTAAATTTGAAAATACCACTCATAATGGCCATGCCAGCAGCCAGCACGGTGAAGATGATGGTGACGATACGATACACTTTCGGACTCATGATTAGTTAGGTTTTGTGCAGCCTTGAGCTACAGTGATTGAACAGGACAAACGTACCTAAACCTGCTATCCTTTTGTTAGCAGTATACCAAAGGATACCAGTATCTTTCAGGATACCGCATGGTCAACTCCATCCTGAAAAGTACCTTTAATCGATGAGCACAGTTAGTCAAGGCCCCATTTCCCTTACCGGCGATAAGTTTGTCCACTCAGCGACCGAATGCAACCAGAACCTGCAAGGCGTTCAGGATGCCCTGTACGTGCTGAACGGAAAATGGAAACTACCCATCATCATTGCGTTAACCGGAAGTCCGAAGCGATTCCGGGAGTTGCAACGGGTTGTGACCGGCATCACGGCGAAAGTGCTCAGCAAAGAGTTGAAAGAGCTCGAACTGAATGAGTTCGTAACGCGACATGTGTATACCACTACGCCTGTCGCCATCGAATACGAACTGACCGAGTATAGTCAGACGCTAAACCCGGTTATCCAGGCCCTGCGCAACTGGGGCATCCAACACCGCGAGCGAATCATTGGTCAGCATAAGACGGTGTAATACGCTGCGCTGTCATTAAGTGGTCATTTGCTTCGCGTCATTAGGCTGCGCCGTCATTAGGTTGTCATTGGTAGTCATTGATGGTCATTAGGCTGCGCCGTCATTGATGGTCATTGATGGTCATTGATAGTCACTCGTCACAGGCAAGTGACTATCAATGACCATCAATGACAACCTAATGACGGCGCAGCCTAATGACGCGAGGCAAATGACCACTTAATGACGGCGCAGCCTAATGACCACTAACGCGGCTTAACAATTATTAACGGGCTGTCGGTTAGATCGATACGTACCTTGGAGGCTCAACTCAGGTACGTACCCAATGCTTCAGAATTACATTACCATTGCCTGGCGAAACCTGCTTCGCCGTACCTTCTATTCACTACTCAACATGGTCGGGCTGGCCGTAGGCATCACGTTTGCCTTGCTTATCGGCGCGTATTGCTGGGGTGAGTACCAGGTGAACAGATCCCTCCGTAATGCCAATCAGCAGTGCCTGGTACAGAGCCAGTGGACGGAAGAAAACCGGGGCATGGACATCACCTCGTTCGCTCCGGTTGGCCCGGCCCTGAAAACAGAATATCCTACGCTGGTGGCCAACTATTACCGGTTCTACGGCGTCAGCGCCACCATCTCGAAGGGCGAAAATCACTTCCGGGAGTCGATCCAGATTGGCGATTCGACCATGCTGACCATGTTTGACTTTCCGATGCTTCACGGCGATCCACGCACCGCGCTGACCGGCCCCAATTCGGTTGTAATTACCGCCGACAAAGCCCAAAAGCTCTTCGGAAAAACCGACGTACTCAACCAATCGCTGATCATTGAAACACCACTTGGCGGCAAGCAGCCGTTTCTGGTAACGGGGGTGCTAAAACCTTTGCTCGACAACTCTGTCTCACATTTGCTGAGCGAAAACAACGAGGTGTTTATGTCGATGAGTGGCGTCAATTTCTTTGGGAACGGTGTATTCTCCTGGCAAAATCCGTACATCGTTACCTATGTGGAATTGCAACCGGGCGTGACCCCACAGGCACTGGAAAAGCCACTGAAACAGCTACTTGCGAAAAATACGCCGCCCGATGTGCAGAAAAGCCTGACCGCCTACGTCACGCCATTGCCCGACTATTACCTGCAAAGCAACAACGGTCTGATCCGCAAACTGATGACTACGCTGGCTGCCGTGGGGCTGTTTATTCTGCTCATGGCCGTGGTCAACTTCGTGAACCTATCATTAGGTACGTCGGCCACGCGACTGCGCGAGATTGGTGTTCGGAAAGTGTTGGGTGGCCTCCGTCGGCAGTTGACAGCTCAATTTCTAATCGAAGCCATCACGCTCACCGCATTGGCAACGGGGCTCTCGATTGGCTTGTACGCCCTGTTTCAACCGGTGTTTAGCGATGTTGTCGGGAAACCGCTCCCGTCATTGGGCCAACTGTTGATAACCTACGGCTGGGTGTTGCTCGTGCTGATTCTGGTTGTGGGTGGATTGGCGGGAACGTACCCGGCGCTGTATTTGTCGGCTTATTCGTCCGTCGATTCGTTGAAAGGAAAAGCCCGTTCGGTGCGGGAGGGGCAGTGGTTCAGGCGTGGTCTGGTCACAGTGCAGTTCGCCATTGCCGTATCGGTGTTTGTGGGTGCGGTACTCGTTTCGCGACAGATCGCCTGGTTCTTCAGTAGTGATCTGGGCTTTAAAAAAGAAGCGGTGCTAACCGTTTCGTCGTTGCCACGTACCTGGTCGCCCGAGGGGGTGAACCGGATGGAAGCCGCCCGCGATCGGTTTGCCCGGCTGCCGGGTGTGCAGTCGGCTAGTTTGTCGTACGAGATACCCAACGGTAATGTTGGCAATGCTGCACAGGTTTATCGGCAGGGCCAGGACTCAACGCAGGCGGTGAATATGAGTGTGATGACTACCGACGAACAGTTTGCCCAGACCTACCAGATCGGGGTGCAAAGTGGCCGATTTTTTCATGCCGAACAGGGGAGTTATGATTCAACGAGTCTGATCATCAACGAGTCAGCCTGCAAAGCGCTGGGGTACAAAACGCCCGAAGAGGCCATAGAGAAACTGATTCGTTTTCAGGGTATTCCACGTACCTACCGCATTCGGGGCGTGGTGCGCGATTTCCATGTGGGTACGATGCACAAGGCCATTCAGCCAATGGCGATTGGGCAGGTACGCGTTGCCAGCATTTACCGGTTCTTCTCGTTCCGGCTGGCCCCCGGTAATCCACGTCAAGCCATTGCCGGTCTGGAACAGACCTGGCGTGACCTGTTTCCTGATGCACCGTTCAACTACGCCTTCATGGACGAAACGCTTCAGAATCTGTACAAGACCGAATTGCAACTGGAAAAAGCCGCCTACGTGGCCACCGGATTAGCCTTGCTGATCGTGCTGTTGGGCGTGGTAGGGCTGGTGTCACTGAGTGTGGCGCGCCGCACCAAAGAGGTGGGTATCCGGAAAGTGCTGGGGGCGTCGGTACCCGGTATTATTGGCCTGTTTCTGCGCGAATACGCCTGGACAATGGTACTGGCCAACCTCATTGCCTGGCCGCTGACCTATTGGCTGGTCTCAAACTGGCTGGCCGATTATGCCTATCATATGCCGGTCACCTTGTCGCCGTTTGTGCTGGTAGGGGCGGGGCTGGCCCTCGTAACGGCCATCATAATCAGCCTGCAAGTGGTGAAAGCCGCCCTGATGAATCCCGTAACGAGCTTACGGAGCGAGTAACACGATTTTGGGTTGGGGATTTCGGATGTTGGATTTGCCGATGGCGCTTTTGTCATCCCGACGGCAGGAGGGATCTTGGCGTTCCAGTTAAAGGTGCCAAGCGCTATCAGAAGGAACGCCACGATCCCTCCTGTCGTCGGGATGACAAAAGCGCAGCCTAGTGCACATCACTTACGTTAAATATAACCGAAACAAAGTCAACATGCTTCGCGAAAATCTTAAAATGGCGCTGCGCCAGCTACGTACACAACGTACTTATACGGCGCTGACAATCATTGGTTTGTCGGTTGGTCTGGCGGGTGGACTGTTACTGTTCCTGTTCGTTGAACACCACCTCAGCACCGACCGGCACCACGCCAAATTCGACCGTATTTTCCGGGTCATGACCGACCTGTATCTTGAAGACGGCACGGTTGAATACAACGCCGAATCGGCCTTGCCTATGGCGCAAACGCTACGCCGTGACTATCCGCAGGTAGAACAGGCGGCGTTTCTGATGATGAATCGCGAACTGACCGTCAGCATCAATCGGAAGGGGCAGACCATGCCGCTACGTTTTCAGGAACATACAGGCACCGGGCTGGCTGAACCCGAATGGTTTGATATACTGGACTACACCTGGTTGCAGGGAAACCCGAAAACAGCCCTCCGCGAACCGAACACGGTGGTGCTGACCGAGTCGTGGGCGAAGCGCTATTTCGGCGACGAGAACCCGGTTGGCCAAACGCTGACACTGAATAACAAAACGGAAGCCACGGTAACCGGTTTGCTGGCCGAGCCACCCAAAACAACCGATACCAACCTGGGGCTGTTTATCTCGCTATCGACCCTGAAAACGCTCTATCCCGGTTATGATCTAACCAACTGGTACCAGCTGAACAGCACCAACCGGCTTTACGTCACGCTTCGCGACCCGAACGCGGCGGCTGGTCTGGCCGCCAGTTTTCCGGCCCTATCGAAGAAACAGTACGGCGAGATGAGTACAATATTCCGGTTTGCAATTCAACCCCTGCGTGATGTGCATTTCGACGTGGCGCGGGGGGGCGAAACCATCCGTAAATCGCTGGTTTGGTCGCTGGGGGCGGTGGGTCTGCTGCTGGTCGTGGCGGCGTGCATCAACTTCGTGAATCTGGCCACAGCACAGGCCCTCCGCCGCAGTAAAGAGGTCGGCATCCGAAAATCGCTGGGCAGTTCGCGCGGTCAGTTAGTGGGACAGTTCCTGCTCGAAACCGCGTTTATTGTGTTTGCCGCCACCTCGCTGGCCCTGCTAATCGTGGTCACAACGCTCCCGCTATTCAACAACTGGACACAGTTGAATCTGTTACTTCGATTCGACTGGCAAACCATCGGGTTTGTTGCTTTGCTGTTGCTGGTGGTGATACTGGCGGCGGGTGGTTATCCGGCGGTGGTGTTGTCGGGCTTTTCGCCGCTGGCGGTGTTGCGGGGAAAATTGAGCAGCCTACCCACGAAGCGAGGGTTTACGGTGAGACAGGGGCTGGTGGTGACGCAGTTTGTGATCTGTCAGGCGCTGATCATCGGCGCGCTGGTGGTGGCTCGTCAGGTACGTTATGTGCAGCAGGCCGATCTCGGTTTCCAAAAAGACAATGTGCTGATGGTGAGCCTGCCCGATAACAACACATCGACGCTAACGGCTTTTCGACAGAACTTAGCTCAATACCCGGATATTCAGTCGATTAGTTTCAACCACCGGTCGCCCGCGAATGATCAATTGTTTGGCGGTTCGTTCAAATTCAACAACCGCCCCGATTGGGAACCGTACCCCGTCCGCGAACGGCTAGCTGACTCGGAGTATCTACGTACCTACGGCCTGACGCTCGTGGCCGGTCGAAACATCGCCGTCAGCGATACTATTCGCGAATACCTCATCAATGAAACGTTACTGCATCAGCTCGGTTTTCGTGATCCGAAGCAGGTGCTGGGCAAATCGTTACAGTATCATCTTTCGGACGTACCACTGCCGATCGTTGGCGTGGTGAAGGATTTTCATCTGAAATCACTCCGGGAAAAAATTGATCCGTGCATCATTGTCAGTAAAGCCGATCGGTATGCCCAGGCCAGTATTCGGATCGGTGGACAGGACCCGACAAAAACGCTCGAGCGAATCCGGCAAACGTGGCAACAGCTTTACCCCAATGAAGTATTCGAGCACACGTACCTGAATGAACAACTGGCCGGCTTCTACCAGACCGAAACGCTGGTGGGTCGCCTGATCAACGTCTTTACCGGCATTGCCATTCTGATTTGTTGCCTGGGGCTTTACGGGCTGGTCTCGTTCGTTGTTGTGCAACGAACCAAAGAGATCGGCGTGCGTAAGGTGCTGGGCGCCAGCGTACCCAGTATTGTAGGGTTACTCTCGTCTGACTTCCTGAAACTAGTGTTGATTGCGCTGTTGATCGCCTCGCCCATTGCCGGGTACGTGATGAATGGCTGGCTGCAGGATTTTGCGTACCGAATCAGCATCGGCTGGTGGGTGTTCGCCCTCGCAGGTATATTAGCCGTTGCCATTGCGCTGCTGACGGTTAGTTACCAGAGCGTCAAAGCCGCGATGGTTAATCCCGTGAAGAGCTTGCAGAGTGAGTAAAACCCAAAACATACTCTTATTTAAACTTGACTACTCCGATGAAAAACCTGCTTACGCTGACCCTGCTAAGCTTTTTCGGCACAACAACATTGGCGCAGACGTTGCCTGGCATGGCGGCGTATGAATACCTACAAAATGAACGGCATCGGGCCGATAAAATCGTGGGAGAAACTGACAAACCACCCCTCGATAGTCTGAAAAAGGCCGATAAAATTCTGGCCGATGCCTTAACCTACTATGACCGGCCCGACATACAGGCGCTGGCAAAAGCCAACAAATACCTGTTTGCCCGTAAGGGAGATATTCTTTTCGACCGGTCGGTGGTGCAATTAAAAACGGGTCAGACTGAGGCAGCAGTGCAATCGCTGTTGTACGATCTACAGGGTGACGGCGCGGCGTTCTACGCTTCGTTCATCGATGAGCAGGAGGTCTTCGAGCCCATCCGAAAGCATGCACAACTGGCACCGTTGCTGTCGAAACTACTGGCTGATAGTCGGGTGTTTGGCTCCAGTGCGCTGAAAACAGCATACAAGGTCAATATAAGCGAGGACGAAAAGGTGGCGGGCCTCTCGAAATTATGGTCGGAGGCCAAGTACAACTTCGTCTATTTCAATCATGTTCCCGACCTGGACTGGGACAAACTGTATCTGCAATACCTGCCCAAGGTGAAGGCTACAACCTCAACGGCGGCCTATTACCGGGTATTGCAGTCATTTTATGCCAATCTGCACGATGGCCACACCAACGTCAGCCCCAGCAGCACGGCCCTTGCCGATTCGGTGGCGCGTCGACCACCTATACGGGCGATACTGGTAGAGGATAAGGTGCTGGTGCAGGACGTACAGCACGACAGTCTGATACGCAGCGGTATCAGGCCCATGCTCGAGATCGTCAGTATCGATGGCTTGCCCGTAAGAGACTACGCCGACCGGTTTGTGCGCCCCTACGTGGCGGCCTCGTCAGAGCAGAATCGCGATGTGAATACGTACGCCTACGACCTGTTGAAAGGCCCCAAAGATCGGCCCGTCACCCTTGTTTTTCGCGATGCTGGCGGGGCTACCTTCAGCCGAACACTACCGCGAACGGGCTATGGTGCGTTAAAGCAGCTGCCGACGTTTCAGTTCAAAATTCTACCCGGCAACATCGCCTACGTGCAGGTAACCGAGTTTGAGTCAGATAAGGGCTTACAGGGTTTCAAAGCCAAGTTCGATTCTATTGCCGCTACCAACGCCCTCATCATCGATGTGCGGCTGAACGGTGGCGGCAACAGCGCCAACGGCTGGAACATTCTGGGGTATCTGACCGATAAGCCCATGAAAACGGGCTCGTATGCATCGCGACTCTACAGTCCGTTGCGACGGGCACGCGGCGAAGGGGTCGTGTTTGAAGATGTAGAGGGCGGTAACACCTGGAAGCCCAATGGTAAATTTCTCTACACAAAGCCTGTAGTGGTGCTGACGAGTGGCCGCACGTTCTCGGCCGCCGAGGATTTTGCCGTGGTGTTCGATGACATGAAACGCGGCAAAATAATTGGCGAGCCCACCGGAGGCAGTACCGGCCAGCCGCTTTCCTTCGACCTGCCCGGTGGCATTTCGGCTCGCGTGTGCGCCAAGCGCGACATGTATCCCGACGGTACCGAATGGAATGGCAAAGGTATCCAACCTACAATCCTGGTTCGCCCTAAAATCGCCGACCTGCAGGCAGGCCGCGACACGGTGCTGGAAGCTGCGTTGTCACAGCTAAGGAAATAAGGTTGGATACCAGAGTATTGAAGCCGCTCTAATTGCCAATCAGTAGTGGATTATGCAGGGAGTGATCTTGAAACCGCCGTCAGGCTGTTGATTTTACCGTCTGTCAAACATCAGCTATCAACTTTATGGGAGATACTTGATTTTTGGTCTGTGCTTGGTGAATCAATGTGCCAACCGCATCAAGGTATACAATCAACGTTAGTCGACGATGAAGGGAGGAGTCATATGGTGTTATGCGTTGCTGTGGCTAGTTACGGGGCGGCTTATGGCGCAGCAGGGGCTAAAGGGCGAGTATTACAACGGCACCAACTTTGAGCGGAAGGTGCTGACCCGCATTGACCCGCAGTTGAATTTTACCTGGAAAGTCAGAAGTCCGGCCAACGGTGTCGATCAGTCGTATTATTCGGTGCGGTGGACGGGTAAGTTGCTGGCTCCGGTATCTGGCAAGTACACCTTCAACGCCAAAGTAGATGATGGCATTCGTATCTGGGTAGGCAACCGCAAGGTGATGGATGTCTGGAAACTGAACGACTCGGGCAAGTTCACCGGCAGTATCGAGCTGGTGGCGGGTCAGGTGTATGATCTTCGGGTCGAGTATTTCAACGATCTGCTGGGCGGGGTCATTGAGTTATACTGGGTACGTCCCGATGCCGAAAAGCCGTTCCTGAAATTCGGCGAACCCATCGGCGAGTTGATTTCGGCCCGGTATTTTCAGCAGGCAACGTCGCCCGTGAGTAAACCGCCAAAACCAGCCGTAACTGCCCCGGTTGTCGTAGCGGCCACCCCTGCAAAACCCGCTCCCAAACCGGCTGTAGTAGCGGCTGCCAGGCCCGCTAAACCGATCAGCAATTCGTCGGCTTCGGTGCGGGAGCTTAAACCGATCAGGCTTTCCCGGTTACCGGAGGCAGCTACGCCACAACGGCCAGTAGCTAACGTAAATGCCGAACCGGTGCCCGAACCCTCACCGGTTATGACTGCTTCGGCCGAGGCTAAACCAACCATCCTGCAGCATGTGCAGTTTGAGCAGAGCAGCTACGTCCTGTTGCCCGAATCGGTGCCGGAGTTGAGTAAACTGGTTCAGGCTCTACAGGACAATCCAACGTGGCGCATCGAACTGATTGGCCATACCGATAACGTGGGTGATCCGCGTATTAATCAGACGTTGTCGGAATATAGGGCGCGGGTGGTGATGACGTACCTGACCAGCCACGGTATTGCCGACGATCGCATTGATACCAAGGGGTACGGTGGGTCACGACCGATAGCCGACAATGCTACAGAAGGCGGACGAGCTACGAACCGCCGGGTTGAGTTTGTGGTGAAGTAATGGCGTAGAGCTTAGGGCCGGGGTAAAGGGTGAAGGCTTCGCTTAAAGAAATTTATTCAGGTCCAGATCAAGAATTGCGGAATGGGACGAAGAGGTCGTTAGACCACCATCGCCGAACTGGTAACGCAACCACTCACCGGTTCGGTAGTCGTAGATAAACCCTTCGCTAATGCCGTACAGATCATCGTCGATCAACTGAATGACTTTCCGTAAATCGCCCCGCAACCCGTTGGTGTGGCATACCTCAATGATGATCGGCGTGAGCGACTTTTCGTTGTCACGAAGGGAGATGTCTGGAACTAGCGGTCCGACGTCTCGGCTGGCCTTTCCTTCATCGAGCATGGTTTCGGGTAGTGGTTCAAGCCCTATAGACTTTTCCCGATAGTAAAGTACACCTAACCCAACCGTTAGTTTCGAGATAACCCGTCGATGATCAACAGGTGCCCAGACACCTTGGTCTTCATTGACAAGTGATGGACTAGTTGACGGGAAGTACATAGTAATGTGTTGGTTATAACCAAAGTTACGGCGAAAAAAGCGTCGGAATGAAAAAAACCACGCCCCAAGCGCAATGCTATTTAGGCCGGACGGTGTATTGCTCGAACCGGAATACTTCCTGCCGAACGACCTCGAAGGTGCGGGTAAACTGCTTTTGCATCGTGGCCAGTTTTGGGTCGGCAGGTTCGGCCAGTACATTCAGGTTTGAGACGGGGCGGGTCATGGCGTAGCCGTAGCCTTTCTCGGTACCATTCGGGACCATCAGCGTCGAGAAGCTCCAGGCACCCAGTTTCTTGTCGCCGATCTGCATGGCACGGGCCTGCTTCACCGATGCCAACGTACCTGACCAGTCGGCCATTGGGTCGCGGAGTTTCAGGAAATCGACGATGACGGTGTTGGTTTTGCCGGGTCCGAAGTCAGCACCGAATAGCGCGTCGGTATTCTCCCAGATTTCGATCTTCACCACGGGGGCAGTCAGGCGGTCACGGCGGTTAAGGTCGGCCATACGTACCTGAACGCTATCACCGTAGATTTTGGCCATGGCTGCCGGTGAGGCCCCACCAATGCCCATGTTGGGCGACACGATGCAGGTCACGTAATCGTATTCGCTGGTGTTGGGGTTCGAACTGAACTGCTTTACCATCATGTGCCAGCCAATGAGTTTACCTTCATCAACCGCCGCCTGGTTCACCGTTTTCCACTCGCGTTCAACGGGCAGCGCATCCTGAATGGTCTTGCCGGGAGCCAGCTTGTGGAAGATTAGGTACGTGTATGTTTTGGGCGTTGTCTGCGCAAACAGGGAAGCAGTGACGATCAGGCAAAGCAGAAAGGAGAGGGTACGTAGCAGGTGTTTCATCGTTAGGAAGGTTTGATTACTAAACCTTATTTGCGCCGCGTTTCTACTTGTTTGGCATAGTGCTTTCTGCTGGGAGTTGATTCACCCCATTTTTCGCCGGGTTCAACCCATTTTCCACCTGCACCTGCTTGAGCTGCCTAGTTTTGGTCAACAAGTAAACGGAAACTATGCGTACTACTACACTTTTCAATCGGCTCGAGGCGTGGTTCATTGTCGGCGCGGCCACGATTTATGTGATCAGGCGGCTGGTCGAAGAGATTTACCGCTATAACGACATGATCGAGAGCGTACAGCGTACCCGGATTCCGATGGCCACGCTCTGGCGCCAACTTGATAACTACAGCCATACGCTGAACAACAATGTGCCGTTGATTGCCGGCGTTTGCCTGTTTCTGGTGGCCTGGTACGTGTTTCATAATCTGGCGTTTCCCCGGCTTCAGGACCAGATCGACGATCGACAAGGCTGGTTGTATGGCGGTGCCGCGGTGTTGTTGTTGCTCACAAGCACGTTGGTGTACCATTATCTGAAGCTTCACCTACGTTTTATGGAAAATAGCTCCGGCGAAATCATCGGGATGAAAGCCTATTCGCTATATCGGAAACGCACGGTGCTGGCCGACGCCATTGGGCTGGGTATTGTGTTGTGTACGTATGAACTGGCGTATCAGTATTACCAGTTTCTCTACCGCCGGATTGCCCGGGAAGCAACCATTCACTTTCAACTTGTGAGCTACCTGCTATTGGGTGGGGTGAGTATGATGGTGCTTACATTTGCCCTGAGCGGCCATGTGCCGCAAACGCTATGGCGTGGCCTCGGCGACGTTCTGCTTCTGTTGGGATTACTCGTTCAGGTTCTGTTTTTCCAGTCATACGTCTACACCTACATTTTACCCATCCTGACAAAGTCGCGCCATTCGGATGTGGTACTGGCTAACAGCATCGGCGTTTACCTGTTGGCGATTTTAACGGCGAACGTGTTGCTGTGGGGAGCCAGAACGAATTTTTACTACAACAACAGCGAAGAAGCGATCGCAGTATTTTCTGGTGTTGCGCTGGTTGCATCGGTAGCGTTTGCCTATCTGCGGCGGGTGCTGACAAAAGAGAAAACGGTGCTGCAAACGCAGGTATCGGTAGGGGCGGCAGAGTTGGCGAGCCTGCGGGCGCAGATCAATCCGCACTTTCTGTTCAACGCGCTGAATAGCCTCTATGCCACGGCCCTGAAAGAGAAGAGCGAAAAAACCGCCGACGGTATTCAGAAATTGGGCGATATGATGCGGTTTATGCTACAGGAAAATAACCGCGACCGCATTCCGCTCGACAAGGAAATCGAGTACCTCCATAATTACATCGACCTACAGCGTATGCGCATCGACGAGTCGCACGACATCGAGATTCGGGTAAATATTCAGGAGCCGGGCCGTGCTATATACCTCGCGCCCATGCTACTGACGCCCTTCGTTGAAAACGCGTTCAAACACGGCATCAGCTTCCGCCATAAATCGTGGATCTACATCACACTGACGCTGGATGATACACGGCTATATTTTAAAGTGCATAACTCCCGCCACGCTAAAACCAGTGAAACGACAGACCAGCACGACCCCGAAGAAGCCAACTCGGGTGTGGGGCTCGATAATGTGCGCAAGCGGCTCGACCTGATTTATCCCGGTCGCCACCAACTCGATATTCAACAGTCAGAACAGGATTATTTCGCCTCGCTAACGCTGGTGTACTGGTGAGTTTTTAAATAGAAGTTCCTCTCACGCAACGGTAGAGCGGCAGATGCATTAATACTGGCTTTTTAGGACTCGATTGTTCGTACAGCTTGTACGCTGCTATCATTCGTTCTTCGCTTTGCAACGGACGGTAGGCCATTTTATAACTAACACGCCTACTGATCGTCAATTCGTCAAGAACATCGACTATATTTTTGACGGTAGACTGAGCCGTAGGAACAATGTATACGACGGGGTGTTTTGCCGAAGCTGTAATTAACAACTGTTTTCGCAGGCCGTTTATCGAATAATCAGTTTCAAGGTAATCGGCGCTAGCTTTATCAGGGTTATAGGAAAGATACCCGATCCGGTTGTCTTCCAATAGAAAGATAGACGCCAGAGGAAACATGTACTCTCCGTCTATCTTTCCATGGTTGGGTAATTCCAGTTGTGAAGTGACCGGCCGCTGCGACTGCTTTACCCACACAAAAAACACGATGAGTAACAGCGCAATGTTGACCAATGGCGTCATATCGGCGCGGGGGAGTTGGCGGGTATGGTTGGTTCTTCTCATCTTGTCAGCCTGTTTCTTTCAGGATGCCGTTAACCCCCAAAATCCACACGATGCCGCTGACCGCCATTGCCATTGATGATGAACCCCAAGCACTGGAGGTGATCAGTATGCACGCCGCCAAAGTGCCGTTCTTAGACCTGAAAGCCACGTTCACCGACGCTTTCGAGGCCATCACCTGGCTACAAACCAACCGCGTCGACCTGCTATTTCTCGACATAAAAATGCCCGACATTTCGGGGGTCGATGTGGTGAAGTGCCTTCCGAAAGCGCCGATGGTCATCTTCACCACGGCTTATTCCGACTATGCCGTGCAGGGCTTTGAACTCGACGCCGTTGACTACCTGCTGAAACCGTTTTCGCTGGCCCGCTTCCTGAAAGCCTGTACCAAGGCCCTCGACGTACATACGCTACGGACGGGCAACAACGTACCTGACGCTATTTTCGTGAAGACGGGCTACGAAGACGAAAAAGTCATGCTCGACGACTTGCTGTACGTCGAAGCCGAGGGTAATTACCTCTCGCTGGTGTTGCCCACGCGGAAACTGCTCACCCGCCAAACCATGACCGACCTGCTTCAGCAATTACCGCCCGACCAGTTCGTGCGCGTGCATCGATCGTATTGCGTAGCGGTAAACAAGATCACCAAGCTATCCCGGCAAGACATCACCGTGGCTGGGTACGTTATCCCCATCGGTGCCTCGTACGAAGAGGCGGTGGCTACGATCAGGACGAGATTGGTGTTGTAACGAAGCCCTTACGACGTAATCCCCTTACGTCATAAGGGCTTTGCGGACCAGCTATGCAGCAGCTAATCTGGCGTTACTCATTCCGTAAGCTCTTGATCGGGTTGGTCAGGGCGGTGGTGATCGACTGGAAGCTGACGGTCAGGAAGGCGACCAGGATGGCGAGTGTTGAGGCCGCTACGAAGATCCAGATGCTGATGTCGATGCGGTAGGGGTAGTTTTGCAGCCACTCGCGCATGGCGTACCAGGCCGCCGGGAAAGCCACGATAAACGAGAGCGCCACCAACGTCAGGAAATCGGCCGATAACAACTGAATAATGCTTGACACCGACGCACCCAACACCTTACGAATCCCGATTTCTTTCGTGCGCCGCTCAGCCGATAGCGTAGCTAATCCGAACAGGCCGATGCAGGAAACGAAGACGGTCAGGATGGCGCCAAACAGCATGATCTGCTTCCATTTTTCTTCCGATTCGTAGCGTTTCTGGTTCTCTTCGTCCATAAACTGGTAGGCGTAGGGCGTTAACGGGAACAGCCGTTTAAAGACCCGTTCAATGTGGCGCAGGCTGGCCGTTTCGGTGTTGGGCTTGATCTTGATGAACACCCGGCCGTATATATTGCCCGGCTTCATGGTGAATAGCTGCGGAGCGATCTTCTGGTTCAGGTCGTTGAAATGATAGTCTTTCACCACGCCCACCACCGTGTATTTTTCGTCGGTGTTGTACCAGAAATCAACGAGTTGACCGATGGGATTTTTCCAGCCCGCTTCCTTCACGAACGATTCATTGACCAGAATAGACCGGGTCGAATCAGTAGGGAGATTGACCGAGAAATTACGCCCCTGAACCACCGGGATTTTAAACATCGGCAGGTAGGCTGGGTTGACCGTTTCGTAGGTGAAACTGATCTCGGTTCCGCCATTTACCTTCGCAATAGTACCCCACTGTCCACCGTTTTTTGGGGCCACACCAACAATATTCGGGCTTTTGAGCAGCTCGTTTGTCAACAGGTTCGCTTCGGCATGCGTCAGCTTAGACTTGTCAACCGAAACCAGCCCCTTATCGTCGTAGCCCAGATTTTTGGTGGTGAGGTAGTTGAACTGCGAATAGCTAATAAGCGTGGCGATGATCAGGAACGACGCCAGGGCGAACTGAAATACCACCAGCGACTTTTGCAGGTAGTTTTTCCCGGATAGGTTGAACCGGCTGTAGAGCGTCTGCACAGGACTGTAATTCGAAAGGACCAGCGCCGGGTAAAAGCCAGCCAGAAAGCCCGTTGCCAGGAACAGGGCAACGTACCCAAGCACCAGCTTGGCATCGACCAGATAGGAGAGGGCCAGTTGCTTGTTGGCCAGTTGGTTAAACGTGGGCAGCGTTAGCCAGACCAGCAACAGAGCCAGCACAAACGCGCCGAAACACAGCAGAAACGACTCGCCCAGAAACTGGATGATCAGCTGGGTACGTCCCCCGCCCACCACTTTCCGAACGCCGATCTCTTTGGCCCGTTTCAGTGAACGGGCCACGGTCAGGTTCACGAAGTTGATGCAGGCAATCAGCAAAATGAACAGCGCAATGCCCGTCAGGATGTATGAGAAATTCGGGTTGCTCGTGTCGACCAGCCCGTTGGTGGCCGGCAGATCGGTGCTCAGGTGCATGTCCGTGAAAGGCTGCAGGGCATACTCCGTTTTAGTTTTAATCCCGAATTTATCGGCCATCATCTTAATGGATGATTTGGCATCGGAGAGGTAGATCCGGTTCATGTTGGCCTCCACCGTCCGCAGGTTGGCGTTGGGGTTAAGCACCACAAACGTGTTCTGGAATATGTTGAACCAGTTCTCCAGACTGGCCATCTCCTCCCGACTTACAACCATCGGAATCAGCATGTCGAATTTGATAGAAGAGTTCTGCGGGCTGTTTTGGGCCACGCCGGTTACGGTGTAAGGCTCAAATACCTCTTTGTCATCAACCGTACTCTTAACGGAAATCGTTTTTCCCAGCGCCTCGGTCGTACCAAACTGTTTCTCGGCCATATCTGCCGAAAGCACGACCGAATGGGGTTGCTGGAGGGCCGTTTTGGGGTTGCCGCTGAGCAGCGGAAACGAGAACACCGAAAAGAAACTGGTGTCGGCCGCGTGCATGGTCTGGCTAATCACCTCCGCGCCGCGCTTAATGTCCTGCCGATCTGCCCGGTAGCGCACAAACGATCGGATCTCGGGAACACCGGCGCTGAATTTCGGCCCCTGCAAATTGCCCGTGTTACCTTCAACGCTCTCCTGCTTTCCGGCGGGCGAGAGCTGCCGACTGGTGATGCGGTAGAGGTTGGGCGTGTTGGCATGGAAGCGGTCGTAGCTGACCTCATCTTTGGTGTACAGCATGATCAGCATGGCCACGGCGAGGCCAATGCTCAGGCCAGCCACATTGATGACCGAATAGGCTTTGTTGTGGGCCAGCGTTCGGAAGGCGATAGTCAGGTAGTTGCGGAACATACTGATCGATAGGAGTGAGGGAGCGGGGTACTCGTCGGGGCGAGCTTCCTGCGGTTTACGGTTGAGAAAAAACGGCGTGATGTAATGAAAAACGGCGAGCGTGAACTCGCGGCGGGCTTTAACCGGGCCAGCCTGCGCCAGTCGTTTGTAATACACTTCGTACAAATCGCCCTGCACGTCTTCGAGCAGGTGGGGCGCGCAGCACCATTCAAGCAGGCGGTCGGCCCAGCGGGGCGGACGGGGTTGGTTCGTTTCGGTTGTCATTGGGTACGTGGCCGGGTCAGCCGACAATGAGTTGAAACTTGTCTTGTGGAATAGCCTGCCAAAGCCGGTTCCGTACTTCCTGAATGTCCTGCAGGGCCCGAACACTCAGGGGCGTCAGGGCGAAGAAGCGTTTCCGGCGACCACCCCGCTCGGCGGTAGCACCACCCATCCGCGACGATAGAAAGCCTTTTTCTTCCAGCCGATACAACGTCGTATGCACGGCGCTCATGGTGATCGACCGGCCGGTTTGCTGCTGCACCTCTTCCCAGATGGTAACCCCGTAAGCGTCGGTTGGGGAGGCGGCCACCACCAGCAGTACGATCTCTTCAAACTCTCCCAAAAAAGCCCTTCGCATAGTATGATCGGTCAGGAATGATTAGTTATAGTTTTGCTAAACAAATCAAATGCCAATGCCCGAAAACGTCATTTCTACCTTGTTAAGACCGTTTTCGTCGAACGTACCTGTACGATTTCGGACAAGTACCGTCCAGAAATGGGCGGGGTTGGCACGGCGGCGGGGAGATACAAGCAGATCCCGCTTTTTCAACATGAAGTGTGGTCGCACGATGATAGTGCTTCGCCCCCGCGCAAAAAATTTTCATTTCCTCTGTAACCTTCCCCAACTGTCGCGGTTTCCACGTCAAATTCCTAAAAACCACCCTGTACACGCTTGAATTCGCTGACGGACAATGCACTGATGCTCAAGGTTAAATCGGGCGATCTGAACAGGATGGGCTTGCTCTTCGAGCGGTACCATCGCGAACTGTTTGGCTTCCTGTACCACATGAGCAGTCACGCCGACGCCAGTGAAGACATGGTACAAACGGTGTTTTACCGGATGCTGAAATACCGCCACACCTTCACCGGCGACGGCGAGTTCAGAACCTGGATGTACCACCTGGCCCGCAACGTCCTGATCGATTCGGCGAAGCAGAACAAACGGTCGGCGCAGCAGTACGATGTGCAGGCTTATGCCGAACGGATCGGCGGCGGACCATTGGCCGACGAGTCGTTGCAGAAGGAGCAGGAGGTGGCGTTGTTGCAGGAGGCCCTGGGTCGGTTGAGTGCCGATCATCGGGAGGTGCTGGTGATGAGCCGGTATCAGGAGTTGACGTATAATGAAATTGCCCGGATTCTGGACACCACGGAAGGGGCCATCAAGGTTCGTGTGCATCGGGCCATGAACGAATTAAAGAAGATCTATCTGAACAGTGAATACGAACAATAAACCCATTTCCTGTGACGTGCTGATCAGCCACCTGCCGGGCTGGCTGACCGACGACCTGTCGACAGCCGAGCGGGCAACTATTGAAGTACATCTGGCCGGTTGCCCTGCCTGTCAGCAGGAACTGGCCACCAGTCGGCAGCTCTGGCAGCAGATGAGCTACGTGTCCACGCCTCAGCCTGGACCCCAGGTACGTACCCAGTTCTACGCCATGCTCGACCAGTTTGAGGCCGACGAAAAAGAGGTTCGCTCAGGTACGTTGACGAGCAAGTGGTCAGGTACGTTAGGGTGGATTCAGGAACAGTTTTCGCCGAAAGTAATTATGCGGTTGGCGTACAGTGTACTCTTGCTCGGCATCGGAATAGGGGTTGGTTACTGGGCACAGCGCCAGCGAACGCCGGAAGTTGCCTACCAGCAGCGGGTCGACACGCTGACGGCGCAGGTGCAGGAAATGCGCCAGATGATGATGCTTTCGTTGCTCGAAAATCCGTCGGCCACGGAGCGCTTGCGGGCGGTTAGCTACACGAAAGATATTGACGATGCAGACGCGCATGTGATCGATGCGCTGCTGATGACGCTGAATAACGACCCAAACGTGAACGTACGCTTGGTGACGCTCGAAGCCCTGGCTGATATGGCCACTGATGCCCGGGTTAGAGAAGGACTGGTCCAATCGCTCACCCGGCAGGAGTCGCCGCTGGTGCAGGTTGCCCTGGCCGACGTGATGGTGAAGTTGCAGGAAAAACGCTCGCTTAAACCGCTTCGGCAATTGCTAAAGCAACCTGGTACGAACGAACTGGTGAAGACCAAACTGGAGAAAACGATCCGGGAGTTGTCATGAAGTAGGGGGCTTGGGGTTGCTTCGCGAGCTAGGTTGCTGTCACCCTGAGCCTGTCGGGGACGCCTAGTCGAAGGGCCACGCTACAGCAACCTAGCTCGCGAAGCAACCCCAAGCCCCCAACCCCAAAAAATTCATTCTTTCACTCTTTACATCTTTCTCATGAAACACCTACTATTCCCCATCCTGATGGGGCTCGTGATTTCCTGTGCCCAATCGGTGGCGCAATCGACTGAAGACAAGGAGCATATCAGCAAGGAATTTTCCCTGCCGAACAGCGCCAACGCCAGCGTACTGGCCATTTACAATATCAACGGCTTTATCAAAGTCGAGGGGACATCGGGCAGTAAGGTGGCGGTTGAGGTCGATAAGCGAATGACGGCCAAAACGGCTGATGTGCTCCAGGCGGGCAAGAAGGAATTCAAACTTCAGTTCGAGCAGAAAGGCGATACCGTATTTGCCTACATCATCGAACCGTTCGATTCACGGCCAAACCACGGCAATTGGAAAGACAAAAATGACCGGAAGATCGAGTACGATTATACCCTCGATTTCACGGTGAAAGTCCCGAAGGAGATGAACATCATAGCCTCGACCATCAACCGGGGCGACGTAACAGTGACCGATGTGGCGGGGGCGCTAAAGGTCAGCAACATCAACGGCGCCATTAAGATGACCAACGCCCGCGGCAAGACCGAAGCGCGGACGATCAACGGAAACGTGGATGCCAACTACCCCGCTACCGCGCCCGACCAATCGTCGTACTACACGCTGAACGGGAACATCAACGTAACGTACCCAGCGAATTTGTCGGCCGATCTGCGGTTCAAAACCTTCCAGGGCGAGTTCTACACGGATTATCCTGAAACGACCATGCTGCCCGTTGAGGTGACGAAAAACAAGGAGCAGAAAGGCGATAAAACCGTGTATAAACTCGATAAATCAACGGCCATCCGCGTCGGCAATGGCGGCAAAACGCTTCGATTCGAGACGTTTAATGGGAATGTATACATCAAAAAACAATCATGATCTCAATGAATAATCTACTAATAACCATAGTCTTGATGCTGGCTGCAGCCTCAACGCCTTTACTTGCCCAGACCGACGTAAAAGAGCAGTTGGTCATTCCGCTAACTGATGCAGGCAAACCAGCTTTTCTGGAAGTAGGCTTGTTCAAAGGCTTCATCCATGTAAGCACCCATGCCGGAAAGGATGTGATCATAGACGCAACTTCGCCAGCTAAACAACCAGCCAGGGGTGAAGAAAAACCAAACGCCAGCGGTATGAAACGTATTCAGCCCAGCAACCCCTTTGACCTGTCGGCAGAAGAAAAAAATAACCGGGTAAAGGTCAGCACTTCCCTGATTCATGGCCCGGTCAACCTGACAATTAAAGTACCCCGGCAGTGTTCGCTTAAACTCAATACGGTCGATGAAGGTGATATTTCGGTGGAGAATGTGGTCGGCGAACTGGAGATTAACAACGTCAACGGGCCAATTGAACTAACTAATGTTAGTGGCTCGGTCGTTGCCAATACCATCAACGGTGATTTGAAAGCAACCTTTCGGGAGGTAAACGCCAACACACCAATGGCTTTCTCGACCCTGAACGGCAAAGTGGACGTAACGTTTCCAGCGTCGGTAAAGGCCAACGTGAAGCTGAAATCGGATATGGGCGACATTTTCAGCGATTTTGACATTGCCGTCGACAAAAGCCAGCCTAAAGCCACAAGATCGAGTCAGACGGGTATGTACCGGGTCAAGATCGACGATTGGGTGAATGGGAAAATCAACAGCGGCGGCCCCGAAGTAATGATGAAAACTATGCAGGGCAGTATCTACGTCCGAAAGGCGAAGTGATGTTGGCTTGGGGATTGGGGTATGGGGCTTAGGGTTGCTTCGCGAACGGCGTAGCCCCACCCCCACGCAACGCCCGCCCGAATTCCCGCATCCTTGTGATGAATTGACTGCTCAATCGTTTGCCGCCCGAATCCCCTCCCCCTTATGCTCCAGAACTATGTAAAAATTGCGTGGCGGAACTTGCTGCGTCACAAAGTGTTTTCGGCCATCAACCTCGTTGGGCTGGCTATTGGTATGGCGGCTTGCCTGCTCATTCTGCAATACGTTGCCTTTGAGCTGAGCTACGATAACTTTCACGAGAAAGGCGATCGTATCTACCGCGTTCGGCAGGATCGGTATGATGCCGGGAAGCTGAGTACCGAGTGGGTATCGGGTGCTTATGCGGTGGGCAATTCGTTCAAAGATGCCTTCAACGAAATCGAAGAGTATGTAAAGGTGGTCGGAAGCGGGTCGGTGGTGGCCGAGGTGCAGGGCGGCGAGCAGGTGAAAATCGAGAAAGTGTATTTCGCTAGCAAGGCGTTCTTTACCGTATTTTCATACCCGCTGCTTGTCGGTGATGCGCGCACCGCCCTGACCGAGCCGAACACCGTTGTGTTGTCAGAAACGATGGCCAACAAGTTGTTTGGTAGTGCGTCGCCACTGGGGAGAACCATTCAGGTAAATGGCCAGCAAGCCGTGAAAGTGACCGGCGTGTACGCGGATTTTCCCGTCAATTCGCACATGAAGCCCGATCTGCTGCGTTCATACGCCACGTACCTAAAAGAGATGGGCCCCGACAACAACCCCGAAACGGCCTGGACCTGGGACGGTTGTCTGACGTACCTGTTGCTGCGCCCGGGCACCGATCCGCAGGCGCTGTCGGCCAAGTTTCCGAGGGTGGTCGATAAGTTGGTTGGGGCCGAGCTAAAGAAGTACAACGCGGCGGCGATCTACACCCTGCAACCTCTGCGCGATATTCACCTGTACTCGCATTACATTGGCGAGACCGAACCAAATGGCGATGGCAAAACGGCCTACCTGCTGCTGGGCATCGCCTTTTTCATCGTCATCATTGCCTGGGTCAATTACGTGAACATCGCCACGGCGCGGGCCATCAACCGGGCCAAAGAAGTGGGCGTTCGTAAGGCCGTGGGTTCGCAGCGGAGTCAGCTGGTGAAACAGTTCATGGTCGAGTCGTTTCTGCTCAATGGGCTGGCCGTGGTGCTGGCATTTATCCTGGTGCTGATCACCATGCCGGCGTTCAACAGTCTGTCGGGTCAGCACCTGACGTTTTCGTTGCTGGCCAGTGGCCGCTTCTGGCTGGCGTTGTTGGGTCTGTTCGTAGTGGGTACGTTTCTGTCGGGGATGTACCCCGCTTTCGTGCTGTCAGGGTTCCGTCCGGTGGTGGTGCTCAAAGGGCGGATGGTGAACACGCGGCAGGGCATTTTACTGCGGAAAGGGCTGGTCGTTTTCCAGTTTGGGGCATCGCTCTTTTTGCTGGTGGGCACCATGGCCGTTTTCCGACAGATCCAGTTCATGCGCGAGCAGAAGCTGGGCCTCAACATCGATCAGACGCTGGTGATCCGGCCGCCGATTATCCGTAACGACTCGACCTATATGAGCCAGATGAAATCGTTTAAAGACGAGTTGCTGCGGCAGTCGGCCATAAAAAGCATTACGGCTTCCACGTCGATTCCCGGTGAGCCGGTGGGCTGGAACGCGGGTGGTATTCGCCTGAAAGGACAAGACGAAAGCAAGGCCAAGCAATACCGCGTCATTGGCGTCGACTATGACTACATGAACGCCTACGGTCTGAAACTGGTGGCTGGTCGCAACTTCGCCAAAAGCTTCGGTACTGATCCATCGGCAGTGATCTTCAACAAAATGGCCATTGCCCAGCTTGGTTTTCAGAACCCCGCCGACGCCATTGGCAAAGAGATTGAGTTTTGGGGGAAGACCTACACCGTCGTGGGCGTGGTCGATAATTTCCACCAGCAGTCATTGCGTGAAGCGTTCGAGCCGCTCATCCTTCGCCTGATTCCCGATGTGCAGGGCTTTTTCTCCGTGAAAATGGCCCCCGCCGAATCGGCCAAAACCATCGCCACGCTGCAATCGGCCTGGAACCAGTTTTTTCCCGGCAACCCGTTCGAGTATTTCTTCCTGGATGACCATTTCGCCGATCAGTACCGCGCCGATCAGCGCTTTGGACAGGTGTTTGGCTTCTTCACCGGTCTGGCCATTCTGGTGGCCTGTCTGGGTCTGTTCGGGCTGGCCTCGTTCACGACCGTACAGCGCACCAAGGAAATCGGTATCCGCAAAGCATTGGGCGCGTCGGTGGGGGAGATCCTGCAATTGCTCTACCAGGAATTTGCCGTGCTGGTCGCCATATCCTTTGTCGTGGCCGCGCCGTTAGCCTGGTTTGCCATCACCAGTTGGCGATCAAGCTACGCTTTCCGGGCCGACCTGAATGGCTGGCTGTTCATTTTGCCGTTCGTAGGTGTGCTGACCATCGCCCTGCTAACCGTCAGTTTCCAAACCATCAAAGCCGCCCTGATGAACCCCGTAAAATCATTGCAGAGTGAGTAAGGACTGGCCATTTCAGATGTGTTGGTAGCCATTCCCTTCTGTCCATCAGCGTACGAACGCCTGTCCGATTCTGGACAATCCTTTTTCAACTAAACAGAACAAAACGGCCTATCCTGCGCAGGGTGGGCCGTTTTGGTTCCTGGCAATGCATTTGTTATACAAGTACGCAGCTACTCAATAGGCATGCAAGGAACGTACCTGAACGAGTATGATGAAGTGCCCAAACTCATACGGCAATGATCCGCAACTATCTGAAAATCGCTTTTCGCACTCTGGTCAAGAACAAGGGCTATTCCGCTATCAACATCGGCGGTTTGGCCGTGGGCATGACCGTGGCCATGCTGATTGGTTTGTGGCTCTACGATGAACTATCAGTCAACAAATCATTCCAGCACTACGACCGAATCGCGCAGGTTGTGCGTAACCGGACGGTCAATGGCGAAACCGACACGAAAATGGGGTTGCCCATTCCGTTGGCGCAAAGCCTGAAAACGACCTACGGTGATCGATTCAAACACGTTGAACTGGCCTGGTGGACAAGCTGGCATACGGTTACGCTGGCTGATCAGGTGTTCTCGAAAAGCGGCAAGTTTATCACGCCCGGCGCGCCCGACATGCTCTCGCTGACCATGCTCAGAGGCAGTCGGGATGGGTTGAAAGAGCCCGCGTCGATCCTGCTGTCGGCATCACTGGCCAAGGCGCTGTTCGGCGACACCGATCCGTTGAACAAAACCCTGATGCTCGACAATACCATGACGGTCAACGTGACGGGCGTATATGCTGATATTCCGACCGGCGACACCTTCGACGACGTGCAGTTCCTGGCACCCTGGGACCTGTACGCCGCGTCGACGGATTGGGTAAAAGAGGCCAAAGACGACTGGACCAACACCTCGTTCGAAATCTACGTCGAGCTGGCTCCGTCGGTCAGTTTAGCCGATGCCTCGGCGCCGGTCAGGAACCTGCTTGTGGGTAAAACGAATGGCAATATCGCCCAGAAGCCCGAGGTGTTGCTGTATCCGATGTCGCGCTGGCACTTGTATTCCGACTGGAAAAACGGCGTCAATGAAGGGGGGCGAATTCAGTTTGTCTGGCTGTTTGGCCTAATCGGGTTGTTTGTCTTGTTGCTGGCCTGTATCAATTTCATGAACCTCAGCACCGCCCGCTCTGTCAATCGGGCGAAAGAGGTGGGCATCCGGAAAGCCGTTGGCTCCGGGCGGCAGGAGTTGGTCGCACAGTTCTTCGGCGAGTCGCTGCTGGTGGTTACACTGGCCTATTGCGTGGCCATTGGGCTGGTTTTTCTGGCGATACCGTTCTTCAATCAGGTAGCCGACAAGCACATGGTTGTTCCGTTCACGAATCCCTGGTTCTGGGCCATGGGCGTAGGCTTCATCGTGCTGACGGGGCTCATTGCCGGAAGTTATCCAGCCCTGTATCTGTCGTCGTTCCGGCCCGTTGCCGTGCTGAAAGGGACCATACAAACTGGCAAAAGCATTGCCACACCCCGACGGGTGCTGGTGGTGGTGCAGTTTACGGTGTCGATCACGCTGATTATCGGTACGCTGGTGGTGTACCGGCAGATTCAGTTCGCCAAAAACCGCCCCATCGGCTACAGCCGCAACGGGCTGGTATCGCTGCTCCTGAACGTACCTGACTACGGAAAACACCGCGAAACCGTACGGAATGAACTGATCCGGTCGGGCGCGGTGCTTGAGATTGGCGAATCGGCCAGTCCGCTCACCGAAGTCCGGTCAACCAACGGCGGTTTCGACTGGGCGGGCAAAGACCCGACGTTGCAGGTCAATTTCGGGACCATCAACGTCTCGCATGAGTTTGGCAAAACGGTGGGCTGGGAGTTCACGCAGGGGCGCGATTTCTCCCGAAAACTGGCCTCCGACTCGCTGGGCATCGTGCTGAACGAATCGGCGGTGGCGTTTATGGGCCTGAACGATGTGCTCGGCAAAACCGTCACCTGGAACGGGAGCGGGTTCAACGTCAGCTTCCACGTCATCGGCGTGATTCGGGATATGGTGATGGATTCGCCCTACGAACCGGCTAAACCGTCGGTCTTTTTCATCGGCCCCACACCCGGCAAATTCCTGACCATGCGCCTCAACCCGGCTCGCAGTTCGCAGGCGGCGCTGACCACCATTGGCGAGGTGTTGAAAGAGCACCTGCCCGATGCGCCGTTCAACTACACCTTTGTGGATGAGGAGTACGACCAGAAGTTCCGTAGCGAAGAGCGCATCGGTACGCTGTCGTCTGTCTTTGCCGCGCTGGCCATTTTCATTTCCTGCCTCGGCATTTTCGGGCTGGCCTCGTTCATGGCTGAACAGCGCACCAAAGAGATCGGCGTGCGGAAAGTGCTGGGCGCGTCGGTGCTGAATCTCTGGGCTTTACTCTCGAAAGACTTCGTTGTACTGGTGCTGATTGCCCTGGCCTTGGCGGTGCCCATTGCCTATTACGCCCTCGACAACTGGCTTCAGGCCTACACCTACCACACCACCATTGCCTGGTGGGTCTTCGCCCTAACCGGCGCAGGTACGTTGCTCATTACCCTGCTGACAGTCAGTTTCCAGAGTGTTAAGACGGCGTTGATTAATCCGGTGAAGAGTTTACGAAGCGAGTAGCGGCCTAGTTAGTCAGTTAATTGGGATAGATCGCGACAAGTATGTGCGCTCATAGAAGCGACAGGGAGTTTTTGCCCCTTGCTTCGAACAGCTTAAATAAATGTGTTACACCTACCCTCGTCAAACAGGCCAGTCGATAGGGCATGACATAAAAAGTCCATTGTGGTTAGGTACATTATCTTATGCCTCTCACAATAGCTTTTTATGTCTTTGAGGTTGCTACTGGCGAGTATGTCCTTCGTGTGGCGTGCAACGGCCATACAGGCACTTTCGCCCATTCCTTTATCCAGCATTTTTCGTATCCAGAAAAATTCCTTCACAATTTCTGGATTGTCATCAGGGAAGGGTAGGACTTCAAGGAGCTTAAAATTTATCAGATTGTCTACTTCCCGCTTTCGGTCGTGCCAGCGTTCCAACTCAGCATAGACCTTGTCGAGCAGTTTGACTGGATAAGGAAAGATGCTGGGGAGCATGAGGATTTCACCGGCGCTTACAAAATGTGATACCACATCAGCATCCACCAATATAATTTTAGGCATGATCTGTTGTTAACTCATCGAGACTAATGCCTAAGTCGAGCAGAAGTTCTGTGTAATGACTTTCTGAAATTTGTTCGGAATCAAAGAGTTCGCGGGCCATTGTTCCATAATTGCCAATGGTCAGATTATGATTACCGGGCTCGTATAACTCAGTCGACTTGCCGAATTGAATGGCCGAGCGTTTGACGTTTGCTTTGAATTGCTCACTGTATGCCCGATCAATGAGTCCAATTTCTTCCAGACGGATGAGCAGTGCTTGCCGGGAACAAGAGAAAAACTGTTCCAGATGAATGATGGTGGCCAGGCTGATCTGATTTTTGTCTAGCTCATCCCAATCAGCAATCTGCATCAAAACACCATCGCGCGGAATAAGCAGGTAAGCGGCAAACCAATCGGCGTTTAATTCTTCGGGGTCGCGGTAATCAAACTGGCCCGGGTTACAGATTCGAGATGTGAACTCTTTCTGGATGAACAGATGGTACAGCTCGTGGCAAATGGTAAAATGCTGCCTGGCCAGTGTCTGCTTGCTGTTTATGAGCATGAAACGATCTGAATCGGTTTTGATCGCCATGCCCGCAAAGGTGTCGCTCAGCGGTTTAAACACGGTTTGGACGTTCAATTCCTGCAATAAACTACGCAGCCGAATAGGTTGACGGTCGTTTAAGCCGTGTGTTTGCCTGAATTCACTGGCTGTTTTTTCCAGCGACAACTTCATGCCTTTCAGTTTAGTCGACATGGTTCAGCCGTTTCTTCATTTTAAGGTAATTGTTGACAATCCGCCGGAACGATGCCATGCTGGCTAAATCTTCCGGCGTCAGCTCGTCGGCCCGGAAGGCAAAGGCTGTATTGGCTTGCTGCTGGACACTATCGGCTTCAAGCAGGTCGTAGGCGTCGATGCCAAACAAGTCGGCTAAACGCTGGAGGTGGTCGGTCGGGACGGGGCGGGCACCGGTTTCGTAGTAGCTGATTTGCTCCCGGTTGATGCCGAGATACTCAGCTACGCTAGCCTGATTAAAGCCAAGCCGATCGCGAAACTGGCGGATATTCTGGCCGACCGTTTCGTTTATGGTGTTCATAAGTAGGTTTGGAAACTGCTGTTTGCTGTTACAAAGATATGGAGTTATTGTATTTTTTATATTAGTGATAAGAAATGTTTTTTGAGTAAATCACTGTGTATCAGCAAAATTTGCAATAATTTAGATTATTTACTTGTTACAAAAAGTTCAGAAGAAGAATAAAATCTATTTTTTGTAACAAATAAATATACCTTCAAAATCAGCCGTTGACACGTCTAATTCGCCTCAGCCAATCCCCCTATTATGGTTGATCTCGTAGGGCTTGGGTCGTCTAATGTAAGCAGCCTATACCTTTCCCCAACCACTCTCAGCACAACGTACCCAGCTAACCGATCATTACCTTCTTGCCAGTATCAGCGGCGCGGTAGATGGCTTCGATGATGCGCATGTCTTTGCGGCCTTCTTCACCCGAAATATGCGATGGTAGCGGTTTGTTACTCAGGATGTGGCTGGCGATATCGTCGAGTTGGGCGGCTTGCTGGTTGATGACCGGGAAATTGAACGCCTTCTGACTGGTTTTTCCTGCAAACGGGCCGTAACTCAGGGCCGGGCTTAGCTCAAACGTACCCTCGTCGGCGCTGGCAAAGAATCGGTCGATGTTGCTGTTTGCGGTGGTGGCTGAGGTGCAGACGGCACCACTCGGAAAATACAGTTGCCATATGATGTTCTCCTCTACTTCGATAAACCGGTCGGGCATGGTCACCGGGCCGTATTGCGCGGTTACGGCTATGGGCTCCTCGCCCAGTACGTACCGGCTGCTCTGTACGCAGTAGACGCCCAGGTTCATCAGGGGGCCGCCGCCCGCCATGGCTTTACTGAGGTGCCAGTCGTCGGCGGGGATGCCCGCCAGCCGGTAGCCCAGGGACGCTTCAATCCAACGTACCTGACCAAATACCTTTTCCTGCCCCAGCCGTTTAAGCTCCATGTGGTGCGGCTCGTAATGCAGCCGGTAGCCAACCGCCAGTTGTACCCCCGCTTTCTGGCACGCGTCAATCATCTCCTGGCAGTCGCGTTCCGTAAATGCCATTGGTTTCTCCACAATCACGTGCTTGCCGGCCTTCGCCAGCCGAAGCGTGTATTCCTTGTGCATCCCGTTGGGCAGAGTAATGTAGACCAGATCAATATCAGGGTTGTTGGCCAGTTGGTCCAACTGCCGATACGAGTAAATGTTCTTGTCTTTCAGGCCAAATTCTGCTTTCCATTGCGCCGCTTTGGCCGGTGTACCCGTTATGACGCCGCTGAGTTGGCAATAGCGCGAGTCGGCCAGACCGCTTTTCAATACGTTGGCGTACCGGCCCAGGCCGCAGACTGCGATGTTCAGCTTTTTGGCCTGATCAGGCTGGTCGAAGGCCGACGCTATAAGGGTAGGGGAGAACGTCGAAGCGCCGATGCCGAGACCAAGGCTGCCGATGAATGAACGTCTGGAGTAAGTAGCCATATTGCCGAGTTTGAAGCCCCAAAGTAGGCTAGACCGGCTGCGTCATCCAATCGATAAAAGGCTCAAAGGTGATTATGACCAGTGAATGGCTATCGTATTAGCGGGTATGGGTACGTTTAGCAACTTTTACGTTTCGTTTACATTCTTTTACCGGCCCCTCAACACACCCCAGCAAAAAGGCGTGTAGGTTTGTCGACATCCTTACAAAAAGAGAAATGGCCAAACTCATGCACGTATATTTTTTGTTGTTGCTATTTGTTTTTTGCACGTCCTGTGGACAAAATCAAACAAATGGACCAACAGATGCTATCAAGACCGAAATTAAAAATATAGGGCCTAATATAATGGCTCGTACTATAAAAAAAGGCAGGAATGGTACCATGTTGATTGCTGGCCCGAATAACGCATCTTTTGGTGATGTTTTTCGATACGACGGAAAATCGTTTACTAATCTTACCAGTAAACTAGGTCAGCACAAATTCGTGGATGTTCTGGAAGATCGACAAGGAAATACTTGGTTCGCTTCTCTTAATTCAGGCGTTTTTTATGACAATGGAAAATCTGTTGAACATTTCACTACCACGGAGGGTCTTATCGATAATCGGGTCACGTCTGTTTATGAAGATAAAGCCGGTATTATTTGGTTCGGCACTGGCAGTGGACTGAGCCGTTACGATGGAAAATCGTTTCGTACGTTTACTTCGCCGAACGCTCCGCTTTTTTTTAAAGAAGCGAAGTTGAACAATGATATTAACGCAATTATTGAGGATAAAATAGGGAGATTATGGGTTGGCACAAGGGGCGACGCCTTTGTATATGACGGTAAAAAATTCACCACGTTAACCAATAATGGCGAACCCTTTCTTCAGGTTTCTGCTATACTGGAAGATAGCAAAGGCACTATTTGGCTCAGCGGTGCCAATGGCTACAAAGTAGGCCGGACCGCTGGTCTCTGGCGATACGACGGCACTACCTTTACGCAGGTATCGTATAGAGGTGCTAATGCGATCATCCAGGATAAAAAAGGAAATATCTGGACTACTGGTCCGGTAAATCCGGCTAATTCGACGGTCCAGGCGGTGTCTCGTTATGCGGCAACGTCCTTGTCTAGTGATACGCCCACCGTAACCGAAATCAGGTCAGGAAGGGCTTTTTTCGGAATTTCGGAGGCGAGCGATGGCAGTATTTGGTTTGGCGATGCGACCGGCGTGTATCGGTATGATGGCAAGACCCTCACAGACTTTTATAATAAAGCGGGTCAGAAAAAATATAGCGTAGATACGAAGCAAAGTGTTGTTGTATGGAAAGGATCTATGCTACTGGGTGGATGGGACGGTACGAAGTTTCTTGGTGATGGGACCAATACAGGGGACGTCGATCTGGTAAAAGGATACTTGTTGATCGAATCGGATCGCCGAAGCGACCGTCAGCTGGTGGGCGGTGCCGTTGACGTCGATATGACTACAATTGAAAACTTTGTTGATCAACGTTCACTCAATAAATTACCTCCCTTTTTTAACGTCAAAAAATTTCCTGTTTCTACGTTCGTAATTACGAAGGTAGAAACAGGAAATGATGAAAATGCAAAATTTCCTAATGACGGAAGTATACGGGTTAATGAAGGAAATATAAAAGTTACAGGAAATCTAACCATTGAAGGTATCACGAAGGCCGTTACTTTTCCAGCCCGAATACATTTTATGGACGGAATGGACGGAACTGTCGAACTGAATGGTGCACTGAAAATTGATCGAACAGACTGGGGTATCGATTATGGATCAGAAAAGAACTTTTATAAGTCTGGCAATCCAATTTCGGACGATGTTAAACTCTTTATAAAAATCGTAGCAAAAAAATAACAGTGGCTTGATCGACTACTTATTGCCAAAAGTTGCTTCGCGAGCTAGGTTGCTGTCGCGTGGCCCTTCGACTAGGCGTCCCCGACAGGCTCAGGGTGACACTCCCACTCAAGTTCGTTATGAACATCTGGATGTGAGTTGTCACCCTGAGCCTGTCGGGGACGCCTAGTCGAAGGGCACGTAGCGCGAAGCATTTTTTGGCATAACTAATTTTTACAAGAAAGCCCTGCCATCGGGACGACCCATATAGGGCGATAGGTTAAATGGACCGAGCCGATGGTTCCTGGCGTGCGATTACCCGATTACCGTTGGTAACGCCCACTTTTCACCGATTAGAAAAAATAGGAAAAATTTTGTGAAACCGATTGGTTGCGCGTATATTTGCAACCGATCGGTTTCATTAATCGCGCATCATACTATGAGGAGAGACATTTTTCAGGCAATCGCCGACCCGACGAGGCGGGCCATTATCGCCTTGATCGCCTTACAGGCAATGACACCAAACGACATTGCCGACAACTTCAACACAACCCGGCAGGCGGTGTCGAAACACCTGCGCATTCTCACGGAATGTGAACTGGTCAAACAGGAGCCTCAGGGGCGGGAGATTTATTACTCGCTGGAAATTGACAAACTCAAAGAAATAGACAACTGGATAGCCCAATACCGAACCATTTGGGAAACCCGGTTCAATCAACTTGACGACGTATTAACCATTATTAAACAACAGCAACATGAACAGTAATCTACTCTTTGACTTCACCGTCGACAAATCACAAAAGGCGGCATTCATCACGCGGGAATTTGCCGCCGAGCTTCCACTAGTCTGGGATGCGTTTACCAAACCGGAAATTCTGGACCGATGGGTAGCGCCTAAACCCTGGTCAGCCAGAACAAAGTACATGGATTTTAAGGTCGGTGGCCGACGGTTTTACGCCATGGTAAGTCCGGAAGGACAGGAACGTTGGGCGCTTCAGGAGTACACGTCGATTACGCCGAAGACCAATTATAAAATGTACAATTCGTTTGCCGATGAGAACGAGAATGCTGAACGGCCCGGTTCAGAATGGGATACGACGTTCAGTGAGCAAAACGGCATCACCACCGTGCGCATTGTCATTAAAAATGAATCACTTGCCCGGATGGAACAAATGATTGCCATGGGCTTCGAAGCAGGGTTCAAAATGTCTATCGATAACCTGGAACAGGTATTGGCCGAGATGGTTTCCGCGTAAGTAGCGCATAAGAAAACCTATAATTCATAGCGGACAGCGATTGTCCAGAATCGGACAGCCAGACCCGTCTGAATTTTGTAGAAAAAGCCTTCAGGACGTACCTGTGGGCTTTTTTTATAGCTGGCACCGCATTTGATCGACATTATAGGATAAAATAGATCAGGCCATGAAACGAGCCTTTCTGGGAGAATTTGAAGAAGTGGTGCTACTGACCGTGGCCATCCTCGGCGAGGGCGCGTACGGCGTCACGATCACGCAGGAGATTGAGCAGCAAACTGGCCGGGCGGTGGGCTTCAGCACCGTGCATACCACGCTGCAACGACTGGAAGAGAAAGGCTTTTTATCGTCGGAGATGGGTGGCGCCACGGCCGAGCGGGGCGGACGTCGGAAGCGCTTCTTTACCGTGACCGCCCTGGGTCGAAAAGCGCTGGCCGAAGTGAAACAGGTACGTACCCAGCTGTGGGATGCCCTGCCGCCCCAAACGCTGCAACTCATGGGAATCTGACATGCGTACAAACAAGCAACCCAATCCGCCGCGCTGGGCGCAGACGCTGCTCAGTTGGTGGGCGCATCCCGATACCGCTGAAGAAGTGCAGGGCGACCTGCTCGAATTCTACGACCACTGGGTACGTACCCAAGGCGAGCGAAAAGCCGATTGGCGCTACAGCCTGAGTGCGCTCAAATTACTGCGTCCGCTCGCCAAATCCAGCCGTAACGCTGCCGAATACCGATCACCCTTATTTCTAAGCCCTGCTATGCTTCGCAACTACATCAAAATCGCTTTTCGCAACCTGACCCGCAACAAGGTTTTTTCAGGGATCAATCTGCTGGGCCTGTCTACGGGCATCACGGTCTGCCTGCTGATCTTCCTGTTCATCATGAACGAGTTCAGCGTCGATAATTTCCATAAAAATGGGAAGAGCATCTACCGCGTCATGCGGGGCATTGAGAACGAAGGCAAAGAGACGGCGGTGGCCTACCTGTCGGGCCCGTATGCTCCTGCCTTACTGAATGACTTTAAGGGCCAGATCACCCAGGCGGTGCGCGTAAACCCGACCGATGCGCTGGTCACGTCTGACAACCAATCGTTTCACGAGCGGAAAATCATTGATGCTGATCCTAACTTCTTCACCTTCTTTACGTTTCCCCTGCTCAAAGGTGATCCCGCCACCGTATTGGCCGATCCGGCGAGTGTGGTGCTGACCGAATCGACCGCGAAAAAGTATTTCGGCAGTATCGACAACGCCCTGGGTAAGATCGTCAAGATCGACAAAGATCTGCCGGTGAAAGTTACGGGTATCGCGCAGGACGTACCCGCGAACTCCCACCTGGATTTTGACCTGGTTGTGCCGCTGGAAAACTACAAAGACCGAAGCTGGATGACCGTCTGGATCAACAACGGCCTATACACCTACGTGCAACTGGCCCCAACGGTCAGCGAGGCGCAGATTGAGCGCAGTTTCCCGCGTTTCATGGATAAATACATGGGAGCGATTCTGAAAGAGGCGGGCTTCAATTTCAAGCTGTCACTTACGCCATTGCCCGACATTTACTTTGAAAACGCGGCCTTCGACAGCGCGAAGCATGGCGACAAAAAAGTGGTCTATATCTTCCTGTCAATTGCCATCCTGATTCTGCTGGTGGCCTGCATCAATTTCATGAACCTCTCCACCGTTCGGGCCGTAGAGCGATCGAAGGAGATTGGCGTTCGGAAGGTGTTGGGCGCCATTAAAGGGCATCTGGTGTGGCAGTTTATCGGCGAGTCGCTGCTGCTGGCAACCTTCGCGTGCGTGCTGTCGATCGGGATGCTGACGCTGGTGCTGCCATTCTACAAACAACTGTTGGGTTACCCGCTGAATCTGGCCGTTTACACGCTGCCAATTATTCTATTCCTCATCGCTATCATCGTGGTAGTAGGTTTTCTATCAGGAAGCTACCCGGCTTTTGTGCTGGCGGCTTTTTCGCCCATTCAGTCGCTGAAAGGGAAACTACGGATTGGTAAGGGGGGGACGTCGCTGCGGCAGATACTGGTGGTAGTACAGTTTAGCATTTCGATCCTGCTCATGCTCGGAACAGCCATTGGCACGCAGCAGATGCGCTACCTCAAAAACAAACAACTGGGCTACAACAAAGAGCAAACCCTGGTGATCCCGATCGACAATGACGACATCTATAGTTTCATGCTGAATCATAAAGCTGAGCTACTGTCGCAGAGTCAGGTAGAGGCCGTTTCGATGATGTCGGGTGTGCCCGGTGGTTTTTTCGATGGCCTTATGTTCGACGTGGAGGCGCACCCTAACCGCTGGAAAGCCCGAACAGAGTTTGCCGATTTCGACTTAGTGAAAACGCTGGGCCTCAAAATCATTGCAGGGCGCGACTTTTCGTCCCAATTCCCTACCGATACGGCCCGCGCCGCCCTGATTAACCGAACGGCGGCGAACCGGCTTGGCTGGACGCCCGATCAGGCCGTTGGCAAGTGGCTTAAAAGCACCCTGCGCGACAGCACGAACCGCATTATCATTGGCGTGGTCGAGGACTTCAACTTCCTGTCGCTGAAAGAAAATATAGAGCCGCTGGTGATTGCCCCGAACGACGACCGCCGCGCCGCGCTGATCAGGCTGCGACCCGGTAACCTGACAGCTACCGTGGCCGCCATTCAGCAGTTGTACGCCAACACCCGACCGGCGTATCCGTTTGAATACCGTTTTTTAGACCAGCAGTTCGACCAACTGTATCAGACAGACCTGCGCCAGCAGACGATTCTGGGCGTTTTTGCCGGTCTGGCCATTTTCATTGCCTGTCTGGGTCTGTTCGGTCTGGCCACGTTTACGGCCCAACAACGTACCAAAGAAATCGGCGTTCGTAAGGTGCTTGGTGCTTCCGTTGGCAGTATTGTCACGCTCCTGTCCGGCGATTTTCTGAAGCCGGTCGGTATCGCCATGCTGATCGCCAGCCCGATAGCCTGGTGGGCCATGAGTAACTGGTTGCAAGGCTTCGCGTACCGCATCGACATCGAGTGGTGGCTCTTTGCGCTTACGGGCCTGCTGGCCGTAGGCATCGCCCTGCTGACGGTCAGTTTCCAAAGCATCAAAGCGGCGCTGGTGAACCCGGTGAAGAGCTTACGGAGCGAGTAAGGTCTGATTGAGCTATGCAACCGCGCAGAGCCTTTTGCCCCCAGCCACACGTCAGGTACGTTGCCAAAGTACTGGTTATCCGTATAGTCCGTCAGCGTACGGCTCGTGTCCGTTACTGGACAAAGGGAGAGTGGTGGTTTGGTCGAAAACTACCCTTTCGGTGCTTAGAAGGCACTTTCGGGAGTCTGGCAAGGCGTTTGACTGGTGGTAACGGTAAACTCGTTCGTCGTAGAGTTAATCTATCGAAACGGTCACGCGCTTCTACGTCGGCCCTGAATCCGGTACCACTATGCTCACAAATTATTTGAAAACGGCTGTTCGTAGCCTCCGCAAACAGGGGGGCTATTCCGTCATCAACCTGTTCGGATTGGCCCTGGGGCTGGCCTGCTGCCTGCTGATCATGCTGTATGTGGTGGATGAATGGAGTTTCGACCGCTACCACACCAAAGCCGACCGTACCTACCGCCTCAATGCCGATATCAAGTTCGGGGGTAACAACATGAACATGGCCGTCACGCCCGACCCGATCGGGCCTACGCTCAGGGAGGAGTACCCGCAGGTGGAACAGTATGTGCGGCTCCATCAGCGGGGTACGTTCCCGGTCAAACGCGCTGGCACGACCAACACACTGCGCGAAGACAACATCACCTTTGCTGATTCTACCCTGTTCGACGTGTTCACGCTGCCCCTTGTCAGCGGTAGCCCTAAACAGGCGCTGATGCAGCCCTACACGGTGGTTATCAGTGAGTCGGCGGCCCGGCGGCATTTTGGTGAGCAGAACCCGATGGGGCAAACGCTGCTGTTCGATCAGCAGGGCTATAAAGTGACGGGCCTCATGCGCGACATGCCCGCCAACACGCACTTCCACGCCGATTTCTTCCTGTCGATGACATCTGACGATTATCCGTGGGGGCAGTGGCTGAGTAATAATCACCATACGTATATCGTGCTGAAACCCGGTACCGACGCGGAGGTCTTCGCCAAAAACCTGGATGTGGTGATGGAGAAATACGCCGGACCCCAGTTTCAGGCATCCATCGGCTCCAGCTATACCCAGTTCAAGCAGGCGGGCAACCGGTATCATGTCTGGATGACACCGCTGACAGACATTCACCTGCGCTCGAACCTGCAAGTGGAACTGGCCCCCAACGGCAACATTCAGTACGTGTATATCTTCTCGGCGGTAGCGCTGTTGATCCTGCTGATTGCGGTCATCAACTTCATGAACCTGGCCACGGCGCGGTCGGCGGGTCGTGCTAAAGAAGTAGGCGTCCGGAAGGTGCTGGGGTCGGAGCGGAGCCAGCTGATGAACCAGTTCATGACCGAATCGATCCTGATGACCGGGATGGCCATGTTGCTGGGGTTAGGTATCGTGACCCTGCTGATGCCCCTGTTCAACGATGTGGCGGCGAAGACGCTCAGTCTTCAGGCACTACTTTCGCCGTACTGGCTGCTGGTGTTGATCCTGTTGCCCGTTCTGGTTGGGCTGCTGGCGGGTAGTTATCCCGCGCTGTTTCTGTCGTCGTTCAAACCTATTGCGGTGCTGAAAGGCAATCCCGCCACCAATACCAACCGGCGGGGCGTGAGTCTACGTAGTGGGCTGGTGGTCTTCCAGTTTATGATGTCGGTGGTACTCATCATCGGCACGCTGATCGTGTACCGGCAAATCACGTACATCCAGAACAAGAACCTGGGCTTCCAGCGCGGCCATGTGTTGAGTGTTAACGGGGTAAACGTGTTGGGTAAACGGGCTGAAACCTTCAAGCAGGAGGTGTTGCAACTGCCGGGCGTCGTTACCGGTTCGGTGTCGGGTTATCTGCCAACGCCCAGCAATCGGAGCAACACGTCGTTTTTCCCGGAGGGGCAGATAGAGCAGACGAAGGCCGTTAATATGCAAAGCTGGGGTATCGACCACGATTACATCAAAACGTTTGGCATGCAGCTCGTGCAGGGGCGTGATTTTTCCCGCTCGTTCGGCTCCGATTCAACAGCCATTATCCTGAATGAAGCGGCGGCAAAGCTGTTTGGCGGCAACTCGGTGCTGGGCAAACGCGTAGCGACCTTCGCCAGTAGTGACCTTAAAACGTTCAAATCGTATACGGTCATCGGTATCGTTAAGAACTTCCATTACGAATCGCTCCGGCAAAATATCGGCGGACTGAGCATGGTGCTCAATCCAAATTCGGGCGGTGCGGCCTTCCGCCTGAACAGTGCTGACCTGCCAACGCTGGTTCGTCAGATCGAGGCGAAATGGAAAGCGCTGGTACCGGGACAGCCCTTTAGCTACGAGTTTATGGACGATGGATTCGACAAGATGTACCGCGCCGAACAACGGATTGGTACCCTGGCGTTGACGTTTGCGGCGTTGGCCGTACTCATTGCCTGTCTGGGTCTGTTTGGCCTGGCCGCTTTTACCGCTGAGCAACGTACCAAAGAGATTGGTGTGCGGAAAGTGCTGGGGGCCAGCGTGCCCAGTCTGGTGGCGTTACTCTCGAAAGATTTTCTAAAACTGGTCGCCATTGCTATTCTGATTGCTTCGCCACTTGCCTGGTGGGCCATGCGGCAGTGGTTACAGGATTTTGCCTATCGAATAGATATGGAGTGGTGGGTGTTTGCGCTGGCAGGAACGTTGGCCGTAGCCATTGCGCTGCTGACGGTGAGTTTCCAAAGCATTAAAGCGGCCCTGATGAATCCGGTCAAGAGTTTGCGGTCTGAGTAGGACGTATTAGCTAAAAAATTGCTGACGCGTGGCCCTTCGACAGGCTCAGGGTGACAATCCCACTCAAGTTGGTCATCAACATTTGGATGTGTCGTGTCACCCTGAGCCTGTCGAAGGGCCACGCGTCAGCAACCTTACTCAGGCCTTCTCCATAATTCACCACCCACCCTTTTTTCCGGCAACTGGTATTTCCACCTTTACCCGACTTCGTTATGTTTCGCAACTACATCAGAACCGCCTGGCGGAACCTGTTTAAGAACAAATTCTATTCGCTGATCAACATCACAGGCCTGACGGTTGGGCTGTCGGTGGGAATTTTGATCTTGTTATGGGTGCGGGATGAACTGAGCTTCGACCGCTTCCATAAACAGGCTACTTCCATTTATCGCCTCGAAAACTGGGCGGGAACCGGAAGCAGTCGACAAATCTGGACAACGACGGTGGCACCAATTGCCGGATTCGCCACACGCGAGGTGCCCGAAGTGAAAGACGCCGTACGGCTGACGCGCAACTATGCCTATACGTTGTTGAAACACCAGGATAAGGTCTTTAACGAAGAGCACTCGTTCTTTACCGACCCGACCTTTTTCTCGGTCTTCGACTTCAACCTGATTCAGGGCAATCCGGCGAAACCGTTCCCTGATAACAATTCGGTGGTGCTGACGGAGACAAGCGCCAGACGATATTTTGGCAATGCGAATCCGATAGGGAAGGTGCTGACCGGTAATGGTAAAGTGTCGTTCACGGTCAGCGGTGTTATTCGCGATCTGCCCAAAAACTCGTCGATCACCGGTGATCTGTTTTTGCCCATATCGCTTCTCTTCACAGATATGTATGCTGCTAAGCCGGGCGGTAAAACTGCGGATTCTGATTTCTCGCAGTTCATGTACGACACGTACCTGCTCATAGCACCGGGTGCGTCGATTGCCAGTGTAGCCGATAAGCTGCGGACGATTCACCTCCGCAACAAACCCGACGATACCGACCTGACGTACCTGTTGCAGCCGCTTCCCAGTATGCACCTGTACCGGGCCGACGGCACCGAAGGCGGCATTGAAACGATCAGGATGTTCGCCATCGTAGCCTTGCTGATTCTGGTCATTGCCTGCATCAATTACGTGAATCTGTCTACGGCCCGTTCGTTGTTGCGGTCGAAAGAGGTGAGTATGCGTAAGATTGTGGGGGCCGCCCGGTTGCAGTTATTCACTCAGTTTCTGGTCGAGACCACGTTGCTGTTTGCACTGGCTACTGTACTGGCCCTGGGGTTGATGGCGGGCCTGTTACCACTGTATAATCAACTGTCGGGCAAGGCGCTGGTACTTGACGTGACCAGTTCCCAGATCTGGCTGGTCATTGGCCTGACCATCGTGGGTACGTTGGTGGCGTCGAGCATTTATCCGGCGGTGTTGCTGTCTTCGTTTGAGCCATTGAAAGCGCTGAAAGGGAAAGTATCGAACCGGCTGAGCGAGGCGTCGTTCCGGAAAGTGCTGGTCGTGGTTCAGTTTGCCGTGTCGGTCATGCTGATCGCGGGTACGTTCATCATCAGCAACCAACTGCAATACATCCGATCGAAAGAGCTGGGCTACGACAAAACGCACGTGTTCGCGTTCTCCATGCGCGACATGATGAAGCAGTACGATGCCTTGAAAGCTGATTTACTCAGTCAGCCGGGTGTAGCGGGCGTTACGCGGTCGAACGCCAACATTGTTGACCTGGGTAATCAAACCGGCGATAATGCCTGGGATGGAAAACAAGCGGGCGAAACCATGATGATGCGGCCGATGGCAGTAGACAAGGATTTTATTCCATTCTTCAACATGAAGCTGGTACAAGGGGCCAATTTCACGGGTGCCGTAGCCGATTCGCTGCACTTTATTCTGAACGAAACGGCCGTAAAAGCTGCCCGAATCAAGAACCCGATCGGTAAGCGGTTCCGGCTCTGGAAACACGACGGTACCATCATTGGCGTAGTGAAAGACTTCCATTTTGCGTCGATGCGGCAAACGATAGAGCCTGCAATCTTCTATTACGATCCAAAGCAACTGGGCTCGATGTACGTTAAAACCACCGGTAAAGACGCCGCGCAAGCCATTGCTACGGTTGAACGTACCTGGAAACAATATAACGGCGCTTACACGTTCGAGTATTCGTTTCTGGACGAGGTGTTCAACAATCTCTATCAGTCGGAGCAACGTACCGGGCTGCTATTCACCATCTTCGCGTCCATTGCTATTCTGATCTCATGCCTCGGCCTGTTTGGTCTGGCCGCCTTCACGGCGCAGGTACGTACCCGCGAAATCGGCGTCAGGAAAGTGCTGGGTGCCAGTGTGGGGAGCGTGATTCAGTTGCTGGCCAAAGACTTCATTCAACTGGTGATCGTGGCCATTGTCATTGCGGTGCCGGTAGCGTGGTGGGCCATGAACCAATGGCTCCAGGATTTCGCCTACCGCATCGAGATCAAATGGTGGATGTTTGCTCTCGCCGGTATACTGTCGCTCGCTATTGCCTTGCTGACGATCAGCTTTCAAAGCATCAAAGCGGCGCTGATGAACCCCGTAAAGAGCTTACGCAGCGAGTAACGACTACACTAACTTTTTAGCCCAGGCCGGAATGACGTAAGAAGATTACGTTGTTCCGGCTTTATCATTGCACTGATTTCCCGAAACAACCCTTGCAGGTTAATTAAGCCGAATAACCCATGAACGCCGCCATCAATCAAGTCTGGCCTTATCAGCAGAGCCAGATGAACCTACCCGTTGCCGACCTCGACGCGGCCCTGCCTTTTTACCTGACCGTCATGGGCTTTCGGCTGGTATCGCGGAGCGACACGCCCTACGCCGGGGCAATCATTGCCCGGGATACCATTGAGTTGGGCCTGGTTGAAAATGGTGGCGATCCCACGCAGGACGGTTGTTTCTTCGCCGTCGATAACCTGGATACTGCCTTTGCCGAGCTAAAAGCCAATGGCCTGCCAACAGACCACCCAACATTCGACTACCAGAAATACGGTGAAACGCTCTGGAAAGTGTTTTTCGTAGTAGCGCCCGATGGACTCTGCTACTGCTACGGCGAGCGGCAGTAAACAGCACGTTGATGGTAACCGCCAATGTGGTTACCATGCCCTCTAAATCTCCCGGCTGCGCAAACATTTCCACTGAACAATTCTTTTTAATTGAAAATTAAGAAGAAGATGATCAAGATTGGGTACCATTCGTCGCATGAACAGTTTAAGCCCAGTGAGCTATTAACCCGTATTCAACAGGCTGAGAAGGCGGGATTTACGGCCGGTACCTGTTCCGATCATTTCCACCCGTGGAGCGACAAACAGGGCGAAAGTGGGTTTGCCTGGAGTTGGCTGGGTGCTGCGCTGCAAGCCACATCGCTCAGTTTCGGTGTAGTTAACGCCCCCGGTCAGCGATACCATCCGGCCATTATTGCACAGGCCGCCGCCACGCTGGCCGATATGTTTCCCGAACGTTTCTGGATTGCAGTAGGCACTGGTCAGTACCTCAACGAACACATCAACGGCGAACGGTGGCCATCGAAAGCCGACCGCAATGCCCGCCTAAAAGAGTGCGTCGACATCATGCGGGCGCTCTGGAACGGAGAAACCGTTACGCACCGGGGACTTGTCACCGTAGACGAGGCCCGTTTATATACCCGACCCGCCATAAAACCCCTTATTGTAGGCGCTGCCGTGACCAGCAAAACTGCCGAGTGGGTAGGAAGCTGGGCCGACGCACTGATCACGACGTCACGGCCGCACGACGAACTGAAAGAGGTGGTCGATGCTTTCCGGCAGGGCGGTGGTGCCGGTAAACCGATGTTTTTGAAAGTCCAGCTTTCATACGATGCAGACATCAAAAAAGCGGAGTCGAGTGCTTTCGAGCAGTGGCGCGGGAACATATTTCCAAACAGCGTCATGACCGAACTGCGTATGCCCGGCTTCTTCGATGATGCGGGCGATCTGGTCGACGCCGCCTCTTTCCATAAACTGGTCCGTATTTCGGCCGACCTCAACCAGCATACCGACTGGCTGCTGGAAGACCTGTCGCTGGGCTTCGATCAGGTGTCGCTGCACAACGTCAATCGGCAGCAGGAAGCGTTTATCGATGCGTTTGGCTCACACGTACTTCCTGAGCTGAAAAAGGCAATCAATTAACGTGTATTCAATACCAGGTCAGGACAACTCGTTTGTTTCGGCCTGATTCAACCTATGATCAACGATGAAAAACAACACTACTACTGAACAAAAACGACTGGACCAACAGTGGAACAAGAAAGAGAACTGGTATAAGTGGGGGCCTTATCTGAGTGAACGTCAGTGGGGTACAGTGCGGGAAGATTACTCGGCCGACGGCGAATCGTGGGCGGCTTTTCCGCACGAACACGCCCGGATGCGCACTTACCGATGGGGAGAAGACGGGCTGGGTGGCATTTCTGACGAGACGCAGACACTCTGTTTTGCGCTGGCACTCTGGAATGGGCAGGATGATTTCCTGAAGGAACGGCTGTTTGGCCTTTCCAACGAACAGGGTAACCACGGAGAAGACGTAAAGGAACTCTACTACTACCTCGACAATACGCCTACGCATAGTTTCATGCGGATGCTCTACAAGTACCCTCAGGCCGCGTTTCCCTACGACAAACTGGTCGCTAAAAACAAGCGCCGCAAACTGACCGACGACGAATTTGAGTTGCTCGACACCGGCTTGTTCGACAAGAACCGCTATTTCGATGTGCAGGTCGAATACGCCAAAAAAGACGTGGATGATATCCTGATTCGGTTAACCATCACCAATCGGTCGAGCAAGGCGGCTCCCTTGCATGTGCTTCCTACGCTCTGGTTTCGCAACCGGTGGTCGTTCCGGGAAGAAGACGCCCGGCCTCATATTGAGCGCGTTAAAAAATCGCGGGATGGGGTAAGTCAGGTACGTGCCGTTCACGAGCGTTTGGGTCAGTATACGCTCAGTTTTCAGTCGCCCGATGCGGTGCTGATGACCGAAAACGAGACAAATAAGGAACGGGTATTTGGCCTGGAAAACGAGTCTCCTTTTGTGAAAGATGCCTTTCACGATGCCATCACGTCGGGCCATCTGGAGCCATTCAGTGAACAGCCAACTGGTACCAAATGTGCCCCCGTTTATAGCCTGACGGTGAAAGCGGGCGAGTCGACGGTGATTCAGCTCCGGCTCCACAAAGATGACGTATCAGACCCGCTGGGCGATGAGTTTACGGCCACTTTTGCCACCCGGCAACTCGAAGCCGACGCATTTTATGAGCCACTGACGGCGGGTAATTCGGCCGATGATGCGCTGGTGAAAAGACAGGCTTGGGCGGGGCTGATGTGGTCGAAACAATATTACCACTACAATGTTCGGCGCTGGTTGGAAGGTGATCCGGGGGCGCCCATTCCGCCCAGCGAACGGTGGCGCGGCCGCAATTCTGACTGGCAACACCTCGACGCGGAGCACATCATGATTATGCCCGATAAGTGGGAATATCCGTGGTTCGCCGCCTGGGATCAGGCTTTTCAGGCTATTGCCGTAGCGCCCATCGATCTTGAGTTTGCTAAGCATCAGCTGTACCTGCACGCCGACCCGCGGTATCAGTCGCCCGATGGTCGTTTGCCGGCCTACGAATGGGATTTTTCGGCCAATAATCCACCCCTCCGGGCCGCCATCAGTTGGCTATTCTACGCCCAGGAATGTGACATGACCGGTACAAAAGACTACGACTTCCTGTGTACCATGTACGATCGGCTTCGCCCCAACTACGAGTGGTGGAACAGCCAGGTTGGCGGGAAATACGACGGGTTGTTTCAGGGTGGTTTTCTGGGGCTCGACAACATCAGCCTCTTCGACAGAAACGACGATATCCCGGCAGGAGGAACGCTGGATCAGGCCGATACCACCGCCTGGATGGCAACTTACACGCTGTATATGATGCGGATTTGTGTGGAACTAGCTCAGCAGGATCCCGTTAAATTCGAGCCGCTCTGCTGTTACTATTTCGACTATTACATCCGAATCAACAACGCGTTGCAGGAAATTGCCAAACTTTGGATCGACGAGCGTGATCCCGACAGTGATACGGGTTTCAACTACGATGTGTTGCACCTGCCGAACGGAAAAGAAATTCCCATTAAGTTGAGATCGATGGTGGGTCTCTCCACGCTGTTTGCCGTGATGTCACTTGATCAGGAAACAGCGCGCTCGTTACCCACATTTTACCAGAAAATACAGGACTACAAGGCCCAACCGCTATCAGATAATCCCTGTTACTGTGTGCTGGAAGAAAAAGAGGAGAATGGGACGATATTCTTCAGCCTGCTCTCATCCGATCAGCTCGAAAAGCTGTCGACCTATCTTTTTTCGGAAGACGAATTGTTGGCACCCGGCGGCATCCGGTCACTGTCGAAGATCTACGAGAAGCCATATACGTTAACCATCGAGGGCAAAAAACATGAAATTCATTACACGCCCGGCGAGTCGGACTCCAACATGTATGGAGGTAATTCTAACTGGCGCGGGCCCGTTTGGTGGCCAATGAACTACTTCATCATCAAAGCGCTGGAGGCGTTTGGCAGCTACCACGGCGACAGCATTCAGGTGGCATTACCGGTGGGCAGCGACCGGCGGGGTACGCTGACCGATGCGGCGGCATTCCTGTCCGAGCGTTTATGGCAGATCTTCCGGCCCGACGAAAACGGGCACAGGCCACTCAACGGCACCGATCTGATTTACGCTAATGACCCGAATTTCAAGGACTTGATTCTGTTCTACGAACATTTTGACGGCGATACCTCGCGCGGCCTCGGAGCCAGTCACCAAACAGGGTGGACAGCCCTGGTGGCTACTATTTAATCTAAACAACACGCTTAAGGCTGGTCTGGCTACGTGGTCAGGCCCTGAAAACCCCTGTTGAGCAGGAGAAGTATATGTGTGAACGAGTTTTCGCTAACGATTCACGGCTCAGGATTGATGCTCTTCAGAATGAGCGTCCGCAAACGCCCCTCGTGCTGATCGCCCCACTGCCCGATGGCGTCAATAACGGGGATGAGTGATTGTCCGAAATCGGTGAGATAATACTCCACTTTGGGCGGAACAACCGGATAAATCACTTTGCCAATCAATTCGTGGCTTTCCAGTTCCTTTAACTGTACGTTCAGCACGCGCCGGGAAGCACCCGGAATTTTTCGCTGTAGCTCGCTGGGGCGTTGAAAGCCTTCGTGGATAAACCACAAAAGCCGCATCTTCCATTTCCCGTAAAGTACTTCGCCGATAAGGTCGAGCCCGCAATGCAACTCGGGCAATGTCTTTCTCTCGTACATACGACAAATATAACCAGGTGCACCGGGCAGCTCAATAGGGATAAATTTATCCCTATCTGATTCGTAAATCCGTACTTGTCAGCGCCTGTCGTATGCGCCAAATTTGTCCTAAACAAATCAAGAGCGTTATGGAGTTTACGATTGACAACGAACTGACGGGCAAATTAGCCTTAGTTACCGGAGGTAGTAAAGGGGCTGGCAAGGCCATCGCCGATCGCCTATTGAAAGCGGGGGCCACGGTGATCATTACCGCCAGAAATAAGCCGGAGGACGGTACGGATGGCATTCATTTCATCGCTGCCGATTTAAGCAAACCGGACGGTACCCGTAAAGTAATCGACGAAATACTAGATACGTTCGGTTATATAGACATTCTGGTTAACAATATGGGTGGCTCAGAAACGCCGGGGGGCGGGTTTGCCGCGCTGTCTGATGATGATTGGGAGTCGTCTTTTCAGACGAATCTGCTGGCCCCCGTGAGACTGGACCGCGGGTTATTGCCAGGCATGATCGAGCGCGGGGAAGGGGTCATTATCCACATCGCATCTATTCAAGCAAGATTGCCGCTCTATGACTCCACACTGCCTTATGCCGCGGCGAAAGCGGCTCTGGTCAATTATAGCAAGAGCCTGTCCAACGAAGTAGCCTCCAAAGGGGTGCGCGTACTCACTGTATCACCGGGTTGGATCATGACCGCGGCATCGAGCCGAATGATGGAGCGCATTGCTGAAAGCTCAGAAGGCACTGTAGAACAGGCTGCCAAAGGGGTAATGGATGCCCTGGGCGGCATTCCCTTCGGCAGGCCCGCCTGGCCACAGGAGGTGGCGGAGCTGGTAGGCTTCCTGGTTTCGCCCCGGGCGGCCTACCTGACCGGCACCGACTTTGTCATTGACGGTGGCACCATACCCACCATATAAGCTGGTATTTTCCAAACAGGTAGTACCCGGAAACTCCTTTAATCAACTATAAACAATACATCGATGAAACTCCCCGACAACATAGAAGGACTCATTAGGGCACAAAACAAGGCGGACAGTACAGCCTTTGCCGCTTATTTTACAAACCTGGCCACCGTTTTCGATGTAGGATCGTCCTATTCGGGCCAAGTCGAAATTCAGCAGTGGATACAGCACGCGTCCGAAAAGTACCAGATGCAGCTAAAGCCAGTCGATTTCAATCAGACCGGCTCCACGGCCGAGCTGACCGTCGCCGTAAGCGGCACGTTTCCCGGAAGCCCGGCTGTGATGCAATATCACCTTGAACTGGATGGTGCATTCATCCGCTCCTTACGGATTTCAGGGTAAACGCTTCCCGCAGAACTTTACCCAAATTGCGCCGGGAAGCTGTTTGCCTTAGACGGAGCATCCGGCAATACTCTATAAGCTAAACGAATGACGACACTATGATTGGAAAATCGGTTTTTCTATGGGCGGCTTCAGCGTTGATAACGCTATTATCTTCAGAGCTTACATTGGCGCAAAAGGTGGACGCCACAGGCGACAATGACCTGGCTCAACTTATTCGAGTGGCCCCACAATCTATTTTCAACAGGTTCCGCGAGGCTGGCATGAAGCCCGTTAACCACGTGCTGACGCCCGCTCAAAAAGCAAAGGTGAGCCATGCGTTTGCCCTGTTGCCGCCCGTACATCAGCAAATTCTAAAAGAGCACTTGTACAGCATCAGCTTTATGGACGGCATGCCGAACACAGCATTGACTTCACCTATTGATTCAAGCGGTCTGCCCAAGCGGTTTACGATTACCTTTCGGGCAGGCTTGCTAGATGAGACCATTTCAGAATGGGCAACGGCGAAAGAGAATACGTGCTTCAGTCAGGTAGATAAGGCCCAGTATACTGTTCGCGTTGAAGGGGGTAATATGGATGCAATCATTTATGTGCTCATGCACGAGGCCACGCACATTGTCGACGCAGTGAAGGAGATTACCCCACACCCCGCCGAAGCAAATTCAGTGGTTGACCCGACCCGGTTTACCAAAGACATCTGGCACCTGATGAACGTACCTGCCGATACGTACCTGGATTCGCTGCTGGAACAAACCCGTTTTCGAAGCGGAAAGACGGTGCCTATTAACCTAGCGCCGGACGTGTATGAAAATCTCTCAAAGACGCCGTTTCCTTCCTTGTATGCTATGGCCGCGTGGTTTGAGGATCTCGCTGAGCTGGCAACCATTTATCACCTCACTACCCGGTTGAATCAACCGTTTCATGTGGTTGTCATGAAAGATAACACTGAGGTGGCTAGATTCGAACCCATGAAAAACCTGCTGATTAAACAGCGATTAGACCAGCTAGCGATCTTCTATGCACACTAATGCCACCCATATCATACAACTTAGATTATTTAGGCAACAGCGTTTTAACCACTTTGGCCGGTATTTCGGCCACTATCGTGCTGGGCGGCACATTACGACTCACCACCGCCCCGGCGGCCACAATGGCATTTTCACCAATGGTCACGCCGGGTAAAATGGTAGCTCCGGCTCCAATCCAGGCGTTGCGTTTGATCAGGATGGGCCGCGGAATTAGTGTGGTTCGGTCGGCCGGCTCGAGCGGGTGATTTTCGGAGGTGAGGTTGACGCGTGGGCCAATTTGCACATCGTCTTCAATGGTGATGCCTCCAATGTCCAGAAAGGAACAGGCGTGATTGATGAAGATATTTTTACCTAGCTGAATCGACCGGCCGAAATTGGTGTGAAACGGCGGGAAAATCGTCGTCGAATCGTCGATCTCAGAACCAATGATGTCGCTTAACTGACTACGTACCTGATCAACGCTCGTTGCCGTAGCGTTCATGGTCACACACAGCCGGATGGTGCGGGAAACGACCTCGCCAAATTTGTGGTACTCCGGGTCATCCTTGCGCAGGAACTCACCAGCCTGTAGCCGTTCGAAAATATCGGGCATAGGGGGGATTTTGGATTGGGGATTTTGATTGATGGTAGGTTGCTTTCGCGCTTTAAGTTGCTGACGCACAGCCCTTCGACAGGCTCAGGGTGACAATACACATCTAGTAGTTAAGCTAACGTACCTGAGTATCCTGTCACCCTGAGCCTGTCGAAGGGCTGTGCGTCAGCAACTTAAAGCGCAAAAAGCAGTAGGATACGAATAGCAATACGTTACACCGCCCTACGCCAGCTTTTTCATCACTTTATCCGGCGTGATGGGCAGGTCGCGGACGCGCTGACCGGTAGCGTTGAACACGGCGTTGGCAACGGCAGCGGCGAACCCGATCAGGGCAATTTCACCCATGCCCTTCGCACCCATCGGGTTAATGATTGGGTCGGGCTTATCGATCGTGATCGTTTCGATGGCGGGTACGTCGGCATGCACCGAGACGTGGTAATCGCCCAGGCTGTTGTTCACGAACCGACCGAAGCGGTGGTCAATGAGGGCTTCTTCCGTCAGGGCCATACCAATGCCCCCGGCCACGCCCCCAATCATTTGACTGGCCGCCGTTTTAGGGCTCACGATCCGGCCTGAATCCGCCACGCTAACGGCTTTGGCAACGCGCACAACGCCCGTCAATGGGTTGACACGTACCTGAACAAAATGCACCGAGAACGAGTACATCGAATACTTTGCCTGTTCCGGCCCGCCTTTCGAGTCTTTCGTTTTGTCGATGACCGTCAGGTTGTTGGCCTTCATCAAGTCGCCGACAGCTACTTTTTTGCCCGGCTCTGTGGATACCGAAAGCACGCCGTCTGCCAGTGCTAGTTCACTAGCCTGTCGGCCTGCCAATGGACCACCTGCTTTCAGGGCCAGTTCCATCAGCTCATTTTTGATGCTGGTACAGGCATCGTACACCGCCGACCCCACTGCTGAGATGATGGCCGACCCACCCTGCGTAGGCGCTTTGGGCAGGTTCGTATCGCCGTATTCAACCTTTATCCGGTTCATGGGTACGCCCAGCACGTTGTGCGCAATCATGGTCAGGGCGGTGCCGGTGCCGGGTCCGATGTCGGTTACGGCGCTCTGGATGGTCAGCGATCCGTCGGCTTTTAGCATAGCTCGGGCACTGGCTTCCCAGCGGAAAGCGTTGAACGTACCTGTGCTCATGCCGTAGCCAACCAGCCAGTCACCCTCTCGCGACGTACCTGGTTCGTTCTTGCGCTTGTTCCAGCCAATGGCTTCGGCTCCGCGCTGATAGGCCTCCCGAAGGTGTTTGCTCGAATAAGGCCGGTTCTTTTCCGGGTCGGTTTCCGAATAGTTGATCAGGCGAAATTCGAGGGGGTCGAGGTTGAGCTTGTGGGCCATCTCGTCCATGGCCGATTCGAGGGCAAAAGCACCCGTTGCTTCGCCCGGTCCGCGCATCCAGATGGGTACACTCCGGTCGAGCCGCACGAGGCGGTAGCGGGTGCTCACGTTGGGGCAGGCGTACAGAAACTTGGTCATGTTGACGGTTGCTTCGGTAAAGTCTTCGTAGCTGGCCGTCTCGGCGGTGGCCGCGTGCGCAATCCCGATCAGTCTGCCGGTCTGGTCGGCACCCATGTTGATTGTCTGCGCCGTGTAGGGGCGGTGACCCACCAGCGTAAACATCTGACTCCGGTTCACGACCAGTTTCAGGGGGCGCCCAATTTTGCGGGCAATGGCCACCACGGCTGTTTCCTGCGGCCAGGTACGTAGGGCCATGCCGAAACCACCGCCCATAAACTCGGTATGCACGTGGATCTTCTTTGGGTCCAGTTTGAACGCTTTCGCCATGGCGTCCTGCGTAGCGTTTACGCCCTGTGTTTTGGCATAGATCATCAGCGAATCAGCACTCGTCCAGTGGGCCAGAATACCGTGCAATTCCATGGGGTTGTGCACCTCAATGGGTATCGTGTAGTTGGCTTCAAGCGTAACCGGCGCGGTTTTGTAGCCATCGGCAATTCCGCGCGAATAGTTACCGCCATCCGCACTCTTGGGCGCAACACCGTCCGCGATATGCTTATGCAGGTCGGTGCGGGCGGTTTGTTTGGTGTAGGTTGCCTTGACGAGAGAAGCCGCGTAAGTTGCCCGCTCGAACGTGTCGGCCACGACGATGGCGATGGGCTGTCCGTCGAACAAAATTTTGGGACTGCTCAGTATCCGGTATCGCTCGCCTGTTGGGCGGGGTGCTGGTCCGTCGGCTTCACCGCCTACGGCGGCATCCCAACCCGGAATGGGCGGCATGTTCAGGTGCGTAAACACGCCCAGCACGCCCGGTGCACCCTGCGCTTTTTTGGTGTCGAGGCTATTGATGCTCCCTTTGGCAATTTCACTGCCAACGATGACGCAATAAGCCGTATTAGGCAATTCAAAATCAGCGAAGTACTTAGCTCCGCCGGTCACTTTCATCCGCCCGTCTATCCGATCGATTGGGGGATTTTTGGTGGTATTCGTCATGATCAGGCGGTTTTAGTGGCGGTTTTCAACGCGTCGATAATTGAGTTAGGGGCCAGCGTGAGCTTGAAATCATTCTCGCCGTAGCCTTTGGCACCCTGCATAGCCAGTTCGGCCGCTTGCTTGAAATTGGCTTCGGTGGCGGCTTTTCCTTTGAGGAAGTTTTCGGCCGCCGTCAGTCGCCAGGGTTTGTGCGCTACGCCACCCATTGCCAGCCGAACATCCTGGATCGTGTCGCGCTTCATATCAATCGCCACACCGACCGAAATCAGGGCGAAAGCGTAGGAAGCGCGATCCCGTACTTTCAGGTAATGCGAATTGTCGGCAAACCGGTTCGTCGGCAAATCCACCGACATGATCAGTTCACCGGGTAGCAGTGTGTTGTCTTTTTGAGGAGCGTCGCCGGGAAGCCGGTGGAACTCGCTGAACGGAATTGTACGGTCGCCCTTCGGTCCCGACACGTTCACCGTTGCGTCCAGGGCCACCAGCGCAATGCACATATCGCTGGGGTGAACGGCGATGCATTTCTCAGACGTACCGAAAATGGCATGCATCCGGTTAATTCCGCCGATGGCTCCGCAACCGGTTGGTCCGTTAGCCTGTCCTTTGTCGGGACCAGCTTGTACGGGGCTTCGTTTGTTGCAGGGCATTGAATTATCGTAGAAATACGAGCAGCGGGTACGTTGCATCATGTTGCCGCCCACTGTGGCCATGTTGCGCAGTTGCGCCGAGGCTCCCGCGTTGAGTGCTTGCGATAATAGCGGAAAGTGTTTTTTCACCAATTCGTTATCGGCCACCGTCGAGTTCTTCGCCATAGCTCCGATTCGTAGACCGGTGGGTGTTTTCTCAATTGTGGCCAGGGGCAGCTTATTGACATCGATCAGGCGTTCGGGGATGATCACCTCGCGCTTCATCAGATCGATGAGGTTGGTGCCGCCCGCCAGAAAGTAGGTGCCACTTTCTTTTGTACTGGCCGCAATGGCGGCTTTGGGGGTCGTAACCCGCGTAAACTGAAACGGATTCATACCTTGGCTCCTCCCTTTTTTACGTCCATAATCGCTTCCACAATATTGGCGTAGGCCCCGCACCGGCAGATGTTGCCGCTCATATATTCGCGAACCTCGTCGGGACTATTGGCATGTCCTTCGCGGATGCAGGCCACCGCCGACATGATCTGGCCGGGGGTGCAGTAGCCGCACTGGAAACCGTCGTGTTTGATAAAGGCTTCCTGCATGGGGTGCAGCGCTCCCGTGGTCCCGCCTTCGGCCAGGCCTTCAATGGTTGTTACGGTTGCGCCTTCGGTGGTCATCGCCAGTGTTAGGCAAGCGTTCACCCGCGTACCATCGACGTGGACCGTGCAGGCACCGCACTGACCGTGATCACAGCCTTTTTTGGTGCCAGTCAGGTGCAGTTGTTCGCGTAGCAGGTCGAGCAGGGTAACCCGCGGCTCGATGGATAGCTGCTGCATGGTGCCGTTGATGTTGACCTTTAGCGGCATTTGTTCAACGGCAACGGCCAACTTCTCGTGAAGCCCGTTATCGACCGCGCTTATTGCGGTTGCCGGCGTCATCACCAGCGCCGCCAGGGCCGACGACTGCTTTAAAAAGTTACGTCGGGATGAATCAGACGATTCTGACTCACCGCCGACTTGTTCGTGTTGGTTCATGAAGTAAGTTTTGCTAACGTTTAGATACGGTTATGGATGGTAACCAAGTAACCTCACTTCAGTTCAAAAGTGACGGTTACGTTTCCTGAGCCCAGGGCAGCAGCTAGTCCCGCCGGATTGTCGATGCGTCCCAGTTTTGTATAACTGTACGGCGTGGAAAACGATTTATAGAAAATCACCAGGGTGTTCGACCCGTACAGCATTAAATCGCCTGATTGGATCGTTCCGGGGTTCGAGGCATTGGTTGGGAGTGGGTCTTTGGGTACGTTATGATACTTCTCATTCCCGTTCAGCTCGACCATCGAAATAGTCATTGGCAACCGAGCTTTGAACGCCGTTACCGTCGGATTGTCGAGGAGGGTAGCCCCAAACGTGCTGGAACCAACCTTGATCCGTATTGGACCGCCGAGCCGCCTGTTCCCAGTAGTGTCTGAATTGGTATCCTTGTTTTCCATGCTAACTGGGGTAGCCGTTTGCGTGTCGTCCATGTTGCAGGCCATCAAGCCTATCATCAGCAGAAGGAGTGAAAGCGGGATGATCGTTGAGTTTTTCATGGATGGATGATGTTGGATATCTATTGTCGCTTGCCTGTGGCGAGTGATCTCCCCCTGTAGCGCCGAAGCTCCAGCTTCGGTAGTGACTGATAAACTCTGACTACCGAAGCTGGAGCTTCGGTGCTACAGGGAACTCGATCTACGATTCCTGATTTGCAACGAATACTACCTATTACCTATCAATCCTTCATACTGTATTCTTCGTCGGTGACTGCCTGTAACCAATTGACGGCTCCACCCTTGCTCACGTTTGGATTGATGGCGATGTGGGTAAACGAACCGCCCGGGCCAGCGCCGTGCCAGTGCTCCACCATGGGCGCAATGGTAACCGACTCGCCTTCCTTGAAAACCCGAAGCGGCTGGCCTTTCTCCTGATAATAGCCGGTTCCTTTCGTTGCCACCAGAATCTGACCGTTAGGATGCGTATGCCAGACCGTTCTAGCTTTTGGGCCAAAGCTGACCTGGCTGACGATGCAATCGGTTTGGGGGTTGGGTCCGGCCAGGGTTGTTACCCATACCGTACCGGTGAAATTGGATGCAGGCCCCTGAGTTGGTTTCGTCGGGCTGGTTGGTTTTGCTGTTTGTGCCATAACGTGATTCATAGATAATGATAGGAACGTACCCAGGAGACCATACATGACTAATCGGCCTGCTGTTCTGATTTTCGTTTTCATCCGGTTGCGTTTTAAGGCAAAGCTACCGCTGTCGATTGGGTGATTTTATAGCAAAATCGAAGCACTTTTTATGAAAACCGCATTGTTAGACGAAGAAGCGTATTTGTCTGTTTTGCTGAGGTAAATAGCCTTATTTTAGCGTCTAAGCCTATTATCTGGTTCGCCTGGTTCAGCCTAGATGCCCGTTCTAAGTAGCCTTGAGCCTGTTACTATTATGAAAACACGACCGAACCGCAGCGCCGACCCCCAGGCTAGCGAGCGGCGGACTGGCAACCATCAGCCCATCACGATGGTCTACGATAGTCCGTCCGAGCTTTTACCTGGTACAACACCGGTGAGCAGACTGTATTACGAAGACTGGACTATCAAGATCGTGGATCGGGAGAAAAGTGGTTGCGACAACTACCTGTCGCCCAATCGGCGCGATTTCTATAAGATCATGCTGATGACGAGCGGAACGGGCCTGAAGACGATGGGCAAAAACCAGTACTTCATCGATGAACGGACCATTCTTTTTTTGCACCCCAACGAAATCGTGTGCTGGCGAAATGCGAATCATACGGTGGGGGGCGGCGTTTTCTGTATGTTTAAGAAGCGCTTTCTCGATCAGCACCCCTCCCTGAAATTGATCATCGATCGCTATCGTTTTTTCACCGAGAAGAAAATCTTGCGCCTATCCGACCAATCGACCCGGACAATTCACGGTCTGTTGACGCAGATGAAGGCAGAAGCAGCTAGGGGCGGTGAACTGGCCGAAGAAGCCATGCAGGCTTACGTTCAGCTCATTCTGGTCGAAAGCCTCAAAGGCACGGACTATGAACCAACTGGTGAAATCACCAGCGATTACCACCACGTGCATGCGTTCTTCGAGCTGCTCGAAAAAGAAACGAACCTGGCTAACCTGGACAATCCGATCCGAATGCGTACGGCTAAAGAGTATGCCGGGAAATTGAATCTGAACCCAAGTTACCTGAACGGGCTGGTGAAAAAACATACTGGTCACCCCATCAGTATGCTCATTAAGAACCGGTTACTGGAAGAAAGTAAAGCCCTGCTTGTTCAGACCGACTGGCCGTTACAGGAAATAAGCCGGATTATTGGTTTTGCCGATCAGCCGAATTTTAGTCAGTTCTTCAAAAAATATGTAGGGATCACGCCGAACGAGTTCAGGCGTTCGCCCATCTCACCAGATTATGAGGGGTAACCCACGTTTATAGCGTGGAGCTACGCCAAATCAATTTATACAGAAGATATAGTAGTTTTAATCATTTATAAAATATAATTATTTTTAGTAAATCATCGATTCGTGTCACAGTGTAGGGCGTGCATTTAGACTATTCTAATTTCCTTTTCACGCCATTATAATATCGGGGGTGCTGTTTTGTATCAATTAACATGATACACACTATGAAGCACCGCCATTCACCCTTGGTTTTACGCTATACTCTCTGGTTGGCACTAACCTTTTCACTCGTCTGCAATGGATTGCTGCTACATGAACGAAATCTGTATCGTAGTAGCCTCGAATACGGTGTAAGCGATGCGTCGCCGCCCGTTGGTTACGTTGCCCGGCAACATCAATCTACAGAATGCCAACAGGTCAGTCAGCAGAAAGACAGCCTCATGCGGTAGTTAGCGCACGCATCCGCCGCGTCGCCTGAAAAGACTACGTCCCTACTACAGCGCATTCATCCCCATTAAACTCATTACCAAAACCATTGTATGAAACGAATTCACGTGCTCATCAGCATGGGTGCCTTACTCTGCCTTGCAAGCTGTGCAAAAGAAGAAGAAAAGAAAGAAGAAGCGGTTCAGTATCGGGTGACCAGTCCGTTGGTGAAAGACACAACGATCACTAAAGATTATGTGTCGCAAATCCGCTCCATCCGCCACATCGAGTTGCGGGCTCAGCAACGGGGCTATATCCAGAATATATACGTCGATGAAGGACAGTCGGTCAGGCAGGGGCAGATGATGTTTCAGATCATGCCCAAGCTGTATGAAGCCGAGTTGCAAAAGGCCGAAGCCGAAGCCAGTTTCGCCAACATCGAGTACCAGAATACCAAGAAACTGGCCGATAACAAGATTGTGGCTCCCAACGAACTGGCCATGGCCAACGCCAAGCTGGACAAAGCCAAAGCAGAGGTCTCACTGGCACAAACGCACCTGGGTTTTACCAAAATCCGGGCTCCTTTCTCAGGCATTATGGACCACTTCCAGGTACGTTTAGGTAGCATGGTCGACGAGGGTGATCTGCTGACGACGCTCTCGGACAACAGTAAAATGTGGGTTTACTTCAACGTACCTGAAGCCGAGTATCTGGATCTGAAAAGTCAGGCTGCTTCGGGCAACCTGTCCAGCGTACACCTGCGGCTTGCCAACAATCAGATGTTCCCGTATATGGGCAAGGTGGAAACCATTGAGGCCGACTTCAACAATGAGACGGGAAATATTGCCTTTCGGGCCACGTTCCCGAACCCGAAAGGGATGTTGCGGCATGGCGAAACGGGTAATGTGCAGATGACTTTACCGTTCAGAAACGCCGTAATAATTCCGCAAAAAGCCACCTTCGAAGTGCTGGAGAAAAAATATGTATACGTGGTGGATAAAAACAGCAAAATTCAATCGCGGGAAATCACCGTAGCCGCCGAATTGCCACACATTTTTATTGTTCGATCGGGTCTGAAAAAAGATGACAAAATCCTGCTGGAAGGCTTACGTCAGGTAAAGGAAAATGAGAAAATACAGTACAAATTCGAGCAACCTAACAAGGTCGTCTCCAATTTGAATCTGTATGCCGAGTAATCAATAAGTCTAAAATAAGCAGAAAAATATGTTCAGTACATTCATACGCCGACCCGTATTTGCGATTGTCATTTCGGTGATGATTGTCTTTGTAGGAGTGCTGGCGATTAAGAAATTACCGATTTCACAGTTCCCGGATATTGCGCCAACTACCGTCAATATTTTTATTGCCTACCCTGGAGCCAGTGCCGACGTGCTGGTGAAATCGACGTTGATTACGCTCGAACAGGCCATCAACGGGGTGCAGGATATGCGGTATATCGCCACTGACGCCACCAGTGCGGGTGAGGCTACGCTCCGCATTATTTTCGAACCCGGTACCGACCCCAACGACGCCGTTATCCGGGTGAAAACGCGGGTTGACCAGGTGATGCCGTTGCTGCCCGAACTGGTACAGCGCGAAGGGGTGGTGATCACGCCCATTCAGCCCAGTATGCTGATGTACGTCAACCTCTATTCCAAAGAAAAGAGCATCGACGAAAAATTCCTGTTCAACTATGCTACCGTGAAAATGATCCCTGAAATTCAGCGGACCAAAGGGGTAGCGCGGGCGCAGATTCTAGGTAGCCGCCGGTATGCCATGCGCGTTTGGCTGAACCCCGAGCGCATGCGGGCCTACAACGTGTCGACGGAAGAGGTGATGAAAGCCATTGGCGAACAGAGCATCATTGGTCGCCCCGGCCGGATCGGGCAAAGCTCGGGTATTGCGGCACAGTCGCTGGAATACGTGCTGACCTACAAAGGCCGGTACAACAAGCCGGAAGAGTACGAAAGTATCATCGTACGGGCTAACTCGGAAGGGGAGAGCATTCACCTGCGCGACATTGCCAAAGTGGAACTGGGCAGCGAGTTTTTCGATATCTACTCCAACCTGGATGGACACCCGTCGGCGGCTATTGTGTTGCGGCAAAACTACGGCAGTAATGCCAGTGATGTCATTGCCGAAGTAAAGGAAAAACTCGAGGTGATGAAGGCCTCTTTCCCACCGGGAGTCGATTATAAAATCAGCTATGACGTCTCGAATTTTCTGGATGCGTCGATTGAGCAAGTAATTGATACCCTGCGCGATGCGTTTATTCTGGTGGCGCTGGTCGTGTTTATCTTCCTGGGCGACTGGCGGTCAACGCTGATTCCCATTCTGGCGGTTCCGGTATCGCTGGTCGGGGCGTTCTTTGTCATCCAGGCATTTGGGCTATCGATCAACCTGATCACGCTGTTTGCCTTGGTGCTAGCCATTGGTATTGTGGTCGATGATGCCATTGTGGTGGTGGAAGCGGTGCATGCCAAGATGGAGGAGAAGCCGTATCTGACGCCGTTTGGGGCGGTCAAGCAGGTGCTGGGTGAGATCAGCGGTGCCATCATTGCCATCACCGCCGTTATGGTATCGGTGTTCCTGCCCATCTCGTTTATGACGGGTCCGGTGGGTACGTTCTATCGGCAGTTCTCAATCACCATGGCGAGTTCCATTGTGATCTCGGCCGTGATCGCCCTGACGCTGACGCCGGTACTGTGCGCCATGCTGCTGAAAAAACACAACGGCCATGAGCAGAAGAAAAACCTGCTGACCCGCGCACTCGACAGCTTCAACCGGGGCTTCGACAAACTGACCGGGCGCTACGTGAGCCTGCTGAAAGCGATCGTTAGCCGCCGGGTGGTTACGTTCGTTATTCTGGCCGTTTTCTGTCTGGGCATTGCCTACGAAAACAAGATTCTGCCCGCCGGTTTTATTCCCAACGAAGACCAGAGCACGATCTACGCCATCATTCAAACGCCACCGGGTTCAACGCTCGAAAAAACCAACGAAGTATCGCGGCGGCTACAGAAAATTGGTGAAGAAGTGCCGGGCATCGAATCGATCTCTTCCTTGGCGGGCTATGAAATCATGACCGAAGGCCGGGGCTCCAACGCAGGTACGTGTCTGATCAACCTGAAACCCTGGTCGGAGCGCGACAAGAATGTGAAAGAGATCATGGAAGAGTTGGAAGAGAAATCAAGAAATCTTGGCGCCACTGTCGAGTTTTTTGAACCGCCAGCTATTCCCGGATTTGGTACATCAGGCGGTTTTTCGATGCGGTTACTGGATAAAAATACGGATACCGATTACAGCGAATTCGATAAAATCAATAAGCAGTTCATGGAGGATTTGGGCAAGCGGAAAGAACTCAGCGGCCTGTTCACCTTCTTCGCGGCTAATTACCCACAGTACGAACTGGAGATAGATAATAATCTGGCCATGCAGAAAGGTGTGTCGATCGGAAAAGCGATGGATAACCTGAACATTATGATTGGCAGTACTTACGAACAGGGCTTTATTAAATACAACCAGTTTTTCAAAGTGTACGTACAGTCTGATCCGAGTTTCAGACGATTGCCGTCTGATTTGCTGAATCTGTTCGTGAAAAATGATGCGGGTGAAATGGTACCTTATTCGGCGTTTATGAAGCTGAAAAAAGGACAGGGTCCCAACGAGATTACACGTTTCAACCTGTACAATTCGGCGGCTATTCAGGGACAGCCTGCCAAGGGCTTCACAACGGCCGATGCCATTCAGGCCATTCGGGAAGTGTCGGCCAAAACGCTGCCAAGAGGATACGATATTGCGTTTGAAGGGCTGTCATACGATGAGTCGATCCGGGGCAATGAATCGCTGTATGTGTTTCTGATCGTGTTGGCGTTTGTGTATATGGTGTTAGCTGCTCAGTACGAAAGCTTCATTATTCCGTTGGCGGTGGTGCTCTCATTGCCGGTCGGTATTTTCGGTTCGTTCCTGTTGCTGAAGCTGATGGGGCTGGAAAACAATATCTACGCCCAAATCGGTCTCATCATGCTGGTGGGTCTGTTAGGCAAAAACGCCGTCTTGATCGTCGAGTTTGCCGTTCAGAAACGACAGCAGGGCGAAACTATTCTGAACGCCGCTATTGAAGGGGCCCGGGTACGTTTCCGACCTATTCTGATGACTTCGTTCGCGTTCGTGGCCGGTCTTATTCCCCTAATTACCGCATCGGGCGCGGGGGCTATCGGTAACCGTACTATTGGCGCATCGGCGCTGGGTGGTATGCTGTTCGGGACCATTTTTGGGGTCATTATTATACCGGGTCTGTACTACATTTTTGCCCATCTGGCCGATGGTCGGCAGATGATTCGGGACGAAGAAAGTGAGCCATTAACCGAAAATCTGGTCCATCAATTGGATGGTTTTCCTGAAACAGAAGAAACTCCTAATCATGTTTAAAAAACTCATAACCAGGTGCTTGGGGGTTGCCTGCCTGTCAGTAGCGTTTACGGCCTGCAAAACGCCCGCCCTCATTACCCGCACCGAAAACCGGAACGTACCTGTCAGCTTTGGCAACGCAATCGACTCGACCAATACTGCTGGCATTCGGTGGCGAACGTTTTTCACCGACCCGAATCTGGTGGCTTTGATCGACACGGCTTTGCAGAATAATCAGGAGCTGAACATTACGGCTCAGGAGATTCAGATTACGCAAAACGAAATTCGGGCCCGACAAGGCGAGTACATGCCGTTTGTGGGCTTACGCGGCGGCGCAGGTGTCGACAAGGTGGGCCGTTACACGCTGCTGGGTGCTGCCGAGAAAAATGCTGAAATCAGACCGGGCAGAGAGGTGCCGGAGCCGCTACCCAATTACATGATTGGCGCTTTTGCCACCTGGGAAGCCGATATCTGGCACAAGCTGCGCAATGCCAAAAAAGCAGCGATAAACCGGTTTCTGGCGAGTGTGGAAGGCCGGAACTTCACGACCACGAACCTGATTTCTGAAATTGCCACGTCGTATTACGAACTGATGGCGCTGGATAATCAGCTGGCCATTGTGCAGCAGAACATCGAGATTCAGTCCAATGCGCTGCGAATCGTGCGGGTGCAGAAAGAAGCAACCCGCGTTACCGAACTGGCCGTTCGTCGGTTTGAAGCGCAGGTGCTGAACACGCAGAATCTGCAATATGGTCTTCAGCAACGGATTGTGGAAACCGAGAACCGGATCAACTTTCTGGTGGGTCGCTATCCACAGCCTGTTGTCCGCAATTCGGCGGGGTTCAACAGCCTAGTGCCCGACAGCATTCGGGTGGGCATTCCGTCGCAATTGCTGGCTAATCGCCCCGATATTCGGCGGGCCGAGCAGGAACTAGTCGCTGCCAAACTGGACGTACAGGTAGCTAGGGCCCGTTTTTATCCGTCGGTGGGCATTTCGGCGGGTATCGGTTTCCAGGCGTTCAATCCGGTTTATCTGTTGAAAACGCCGGAGTCGCTGATTATGTCGCTGGCGGGTGATCTGGCAGCTCCGCTGGTGAACAAGAACGCGATCATTGCCACCTACAATAGTGCCAATGCGCGGCAGATTCAGGCGGTATTCAACTACGAACGGACGATTCTGAACGCCTATATCGAGGTGGCCAATCAGCTCTCGAATATCAGTAATCTGGAAAAGAGTTACGGTGTAAAAACGCGGGAGGTGCAGGCCTTAACGCAGTCGATCGACATTTCGACAACGCTCTTTAACTCCGCCCGGGCCGAATACACGGAAGTGCTGTTCACCCAACGCGACGCACTGGACGCCCGATTTGATCTGGTTGAAACCAAAATGCGGCAACTAACCGCCACGGTCAATATCTACCGCGCCCTGGGCGGCGGCTGGCGGTAAAACTGGTAAAGGGAGAAAGGAGCAGCTTACTCCAGCAAACACGGTATTGACTAAGCCATATTTTAGTTAATATCGTGTTTGCTGGAGTAAGCTGATTTATGATACGGTGTAGACGTTGCCTACTGTTACTCTGCCAGGATACTATACAATTCCCGATTCAGGTAGTAGTGATTGCCACCTATAGTTGTTCGTTCCAGGATTGACAAATCGACCAGTCGATTTAAATAATCACGGGCTGTGTTCTCTGCATACGTTCGATCACTGGTCAGATGGCGAACTCGGGTAACCGGCTGTGTGAAGATTTTTTGCGTTAACTGGTCAGGGCGACGAATTGCCGTTTGGCTGGCAATAACATCCAGAATGGCGTCGCGCGCGCCGACGATCCGGTTAATCTTTTCGTACGTTAACTGAGCTGTTTGAGCTACCGCCTTAAGCATGTAGCATAACCAACCGGGCCAGTCGCCCCGTTGTGAAACTCCCGCCAATGCGCTGTAATAAGCCTCTTTATGTTCCACGATATAGCGACTCAGATACAGGATCGGGTAATCCAATAAACCCTTCTGGGTCAAAATATGAATATTAGCCACTCTGCCGGTCCGACCATTTCCATCTCGGAACGGATGAATGGCCTCAAACTGAAAGTGACTAATAGCCATCTTTAGCAATGGGTCAATTGGATAAGTCCGATCATCATTAAGAAAATTGGCTAGATTATTCAGCTTTGCTTCGAGGATTCCGTGACCTCGGGGCGGGGTATAAATTGGTTTGCCCGCATTGGGTCCGCTGCCTCCCTGCCGAATATAAACTTGTGAGAAAGAAGGCCGTATTCCTTCGGTTGTTTGTTTAATCTCTTCGAAGACCTGTACAAAATATGCTACGCTAAAATCGGCGTTTTGTAAATAGTGAAAACCTTTCCATAGTGCTTCCCTGTAGCGAAGCACCTCTTTGGCTGGTTCGGAAATCAGGTCATTTTGCTGCTCGCTATATGCTCGATACAACTCGTCGTCTGTAGTGAAAATATTCTCAATGGCTGAAGATGCCTTAGCTTCCTGTAAGCTAATGGAGTTAATCAGTAGCGCCTGATTAGGAATCGCAATACTCCGCCCCTGTAAACGTCCGAGCGCTTCCTTAGCATGAGCTAACTGTTCATAAACATCTACCGTTCGGTACAGATCTGAATGAATAGGCAAGTCTGGTAGGTCATTCCAAGGTTTGTTCCTGTCAGAATTTACCAGATATAGCGGAGAGGTAGGCATTAATTGTATCGTTATTTGAGGTTAGCTCAAGTGGCTAACCTCAAATATACGGTTCTGGTTGACGCTAACATCAAAAATGAATCATTTTAAAGTTAGCACATGTGGGCTTCCTTAAAACGTGTAATAAAAGAGCTATTGTGATAGTAGAGGCTCCTAACTCAATTCAACCAGCCACCGGTAAAGCCAGCTTTTTGCAACCCGCGCTTAATATGCGGGTTCTTTTTCATCAGATTCCAGACAAAGCCCGTTCGCAGGTTTTCGGCCATAATCAGAATGGGCCCCTGATCGATGCCGAGATAATCGACGTCGAACCAGCCATTTTGCGTTGAGCCATTAGCGGAAGAAGAGGCGTAACGATAGGTTGGATTAAATGCGTCGCGGAAACCGTATTGACCGTATAACTTAGCGCCGTAGCGGTTTTTCATAGCCCGCAACGCCGGTACGCAGATTTCGGGCGCAAAGGCCATGGACCCACCTGCGGCCGTGGGCGCAATGGTGCCATCGTCGACAATGCCGGTAGAAGCAGCCCCGCGTGCCCGGTATGAGAAGAATTTGCGGCCGTCGGCGGTTGTTGTGTCTTTCGGGCCATCGCAGGCGGTTAACCCCCAGATGGTGGCGCTATAATCAGTCCATTTGCCGGGGTTTGCCAGGCAGTAAGCCCGGTTGGCGTAGGTGGCCCGGCGTGAGTTTTCGAAGTAGTCGATACCTTTGGCCCGCATGTAGTCGTCGTTGATGCCTTTAAAGTCGATCCAGCAGTGTGAGTACTGATGCCCGAACATCGGGTCGAAGTTGACGTGTTCCTGCCCGTAAAAGTCGGCCCAGGGATACGACTTGGTCCAGGCGGGCCAAACGTTGGTGCCAACTGGGTGCGTGGGTGAGGCCAGGGCCAGCACGTACAGCAACATGCCTTCGTTGTAGCCTGTCCAGTCGTTTTTGATAAAGCCTTTTTCAGGGTGCCAGCCCATAGATATAAACGGTTTTTCCGTAGAAGCACGCCCTGCCTGAAACCACGCCCAGTCGGCACGACCGTAGATCTGATCGGCCAATTGCCGGATTTCGGCTTCGACGGGCGTCTTACGGTCGAAGTAGGTCTGCGCACTCAGAATACCGCCCAGCAACAGCGCCGTGTCTATAGTCGACAGTTCGACCTGCTTGAACCGCTCGCCCGTTTTCATGTCGAGAAAATGGTAAAAGAAACCCTTGTACCCCGCCACGCCCGTAGCGGCGTCTGATTGGGGCGCTTTAGCGAAAAAACGCAGTGTCCGTAACGTCCGGTCGGCGGCTTGTTGTCGGGTAACGTACCCACGCTCAGCCCCGATCAGGTATGATGTAAGGCCAAAACCCACGGCTGCAATGCTGGAAAACGAACGGCTCGGTGCCCGGTCGGGCAGGAGGCCGTTATCGGGATTGGCAGTTTCCCAGAAGAATCGGAAGGTGTCACGCTGGAGACTATCCAGAAAAGCTTCATCCGCTTTCGACAGGCGGGTAGTCGGCTGTTTTGTCTGGGCAAGAGCGGGTAATGCTGCGAGGAAGAGGAAGAGGAGGAGTTTTTTCATGGTTGAAGAGGATTGTCGTTGGCTTTACCCCACCCCCAGCCCCTCCCCTGAAAACAGGGGAGGGGAGTCGCTTTAGCGTAGCTACGCCATCTCGCGAAGCCACTGTAATGCTACTCCCCTCCCCTGGTTTCAGGGGAGGGGTCGGGGGTGGGGTAAACTCTAATACCCAGGATTCTGCGTTAGCACACCTCCGCTTAGCTGAATCTGGTTTTGCGGGATGGGGAACACTTCGTTTTTGCCTTTTACAAAGGTTTTGCCGTGGGCGGTGAACGCCTGTGTGGCACGGCCCGGTTGAAGTTCTTCCTGACGGATAATGTCGAAGAAACGGTCGTGCTCCATCGCCAGCTCGACACGGCGTTCGTGCCAGATACTTGCCTGCGTAACGGTCGTTGCAGCAGCTAAACCAGCCCGGGTACGTAGTCGGTTAATGTCGACCAGCGCATCGGCGGGGCGACCCAGTGCCAGCGCGGCTTCGGCATGAATCAGGAGCACCTCACCCAGTCGCATAATGCGGAGGTTTTTAGGGAGCCGGTCGTTATTGCCGCAGTTTCGCTCGGCCGTGCGGCTGTGGTACGACTTGTAGTTGTACCGGTCGTTTTCCACCGAGTCGCGGCTTGGCACGCGGAACCCGTCCCAAAGCACCGTCCCACGGGGAGCGGGGTTGATAAAAATAATGGTGGCTGCCCGACGTAGATCATTGGGTTCGTATTCGTTCGCTAAACTCTCCGAAGGCGTACCAAAGCCGAAGCCTAGGTCGGGCCAGCCCCGGCGGCCACCGGCTCGCGGTCCCTGACAAACGCTGTAAATGTCAATAGCAGCGTTACAGGCCAGATTGATGCCTGTCTGCACTTCAAAAATCGACTCCACACTGTTGTTACCTACCTCACGCCAGATGTTGGCATAGTTGGGTAATAAGTCATACGCACCCGCCTGATTTTTGATGATCGAATCGGTCAGATTATATGCAGCCTGCCAGTTGCGTTGGTACATATACACCTTGGCCAGCATGCCCATCGCCGCTGCTTTGGTAGCTTTCCCGGTTTGCGTCTGGGCTTTTACGGGCAGGTTAGTGGCGGCAAAGCGCAGATCACTCACGATCAGCGCGTAGACCGCTTCCCGAGTGGCTCGTGTTTGCAACGCTGTGTTGTTGATCTGATCAACCGGCGGCACCTGATCGATCAGGGGTACGCCGCCAAAGAACCGAACCAGATTGAAATAGAAGTAGGCCCGCAGGAACCGGACTTCACCCTCCAGCCGGTTGCGCGTTGGCTGATCGGCGGCGCTCAATGGAATGAGGGCCAACGCCTGATTGGCGCGGGCAATAGCCCGGAAATAGGTCGCCCATACGTTATTGAGGTTACCCACCCCCGGCGTCGGGTTCAGGTTGTCGAGCGTGCCGAAGGTGTTGGCTCCATCGGCGGGTGAACTGCCTTTATCAGCATCGTCCGACGCGATATTGGTCATGCCCACATAGTCGAAACCGTGCAGGCCACCTTCCCACATGCTGTTGTAAATGCCCGTCACCAGGCTTTGCGCGGCGGCCGGGTCGTTGCGCACGGCCGCTTCACCGAGCAGACCCTGCGGCGGCGTATTCAGAAAATCGGTACAGGCTACCATGCCTGTGCCAAGCAGCAGGACAGACAGCGGTAAACGGAAGCGTTTTAGAATAGAATTCATGTTCGTAAGGTCGAGTAGTTAGAAGCCCAGATTTAGTCCGGCAGAAAACGTGCGGACAGTGGGGTATGAGTTGAGTTCAATGCCGGAATCGAGCGGGCCGCCGGGGAGTTCGGGGCTAAATCCACTGAATTGCTGGAACGTAATCAGGTTTTGGGCGGTCACGAAAAGCCTGGCCGTACGAAACTTGATCTTGTCTTTCAGGGCCGTTGGAAGGGTGTAGCCCAACGTCAGGTTGTTGAGCCGGACGAACGAGCCTGATTCCACGAAATAGGTCGAGGCAGGCGTGGCGGAGGTGATCAGCCGTGGGTCGGTTTGCGAGGGGCGATTGGGTAACCACCGGGCATCGGCATAAGCGGCTTCGATATTGTCGGTATTCTCGAAGCGGAATGCCTTTTTACCATTATACACCTGATTGCCCGCGTTCCCGTAGATATCAGCCGCCAGATCGAAACCACTAAACGTCAGGCCCAGATTTATGCCGTAATACAGTTTAGGCTGGTACGAACCGGCATAAATCCGGTCGTCATTATTGATGACGCCATTGCCGTCTACATCCCGGTAGCGAAGATCACCGGGCCGCACGTTGGCCCGGTTGCCAAACACGGGTGAGCCATCGATTTCGGCCTGATTTTGGTATACACCAATGGCGTCGAGCACGTAGAAACTGCCTACAGGTTGCCCGTTGTCGCTGCGGGTGGTAAAGCCCTGTTGACCCACGCCGCCAGCCAGTAAGGCCTGTCCGCCGTTGAGGCCCACGATCTGGTTGCGGTTGAGAGTTAGGTTACCGCCAATGGTATAGCCCAATCCACTTTCCGTCGTTTCGCGCCAGTTGAGGATGAACTCAAAACCCCGGTTTCGGAACGACGCGATGTTGGTCAGGAACTGGTTGTCGGGGTCACCGAAAATGGCCGGAATGATCTGGAAGGCGAGGGCGTCGCGGGTGGTTTTGCTGTAATAGTCAACTTCACCCGTGAGTCGGCTGCCGAAGAAGGCAAACTCCAGACCGGCGTCGACTTGCTGGGTACGTTCCCATTTCAACTGCTGATTCTTGATGTCCTGAATGGCTGAACCAAGCGTAAGACCGTTGTTGTAGAAATACGGAATGTTGACCGCCGCCGTTAGGATGTAAGCGTTGCTGGCAATGTTGTCGTTGCCGAGGATGCCCCAACTGGCTCGGAATTTAAGGAAATCGAACAGTTTCTGCCCTTTCATGAACGACTCGTCGGAGATTACCCAGCCTACACCCGCCGTTGGGAAATAACCCCACCGCTCGCTAAACTTCGAGCTACCGTCGGCCCGCAATGAGGCATTGAACAGGTACCGGTCGTTTAGGCTGTATGTAACCCGCGTGACAAACGATTGCCGGGTCTGAAGGTCGCCCCCGCTATTGTTCGAGAGTTGCTGATCGGGGTTCCCCAGACCCAGATACCATAGGTTGGGGTCGTTGGGGATGTTGATGCGGGCACCTTCGATGAAATCGGAAGTAAATTGCTCGGTTACCGCTCCCAGGAGGAGAGAAACATTGCTTTGACCAAACGCCTTTTCGAGTGTTGCGGTATTGTCGATAATGTACCGCACTGATTTGCCTTCGTTGAGGCTAAGCTGGCTGTTTTGTTGACGCTGATTACCCCCCGCCGAAATAAAGGTGGCGGCATCATTCTGGAACTGCTGTAGGTACGTCCGGTTTCGATTAAAAATCAAATCGGTGTTAAACGCCGAGCGCAGTGTAAGCCACTCCAGAGGTTTGTAATTAAGGGCTAGATTACCCTGCAAACGGTTATTGATGATTTGGTTGTTGCGGGCGTCCAGGCTCAGAATGGGGTTTCCCACATTACCGAACGCCGACAGGTTACCGTATTTACCATCCTGAAAAGCCGGTACAATGGGAGCAGCCCGGTAAAGGCCCTGATACACACCGTCAAGATTGACACCCCGTTCGTTACCCCGCGAAAACGAAAGCTGATTACTGAACGTCAAGTTATCGGTGATCTTAATTTCGTTGTTCGACCGGATGGTGAGGCGTTTGAAATCGTTGGTGTTCACCACGCCCATATCGGTGAAGTAACCGGCGCTGAAGAAGAACGTATTGCGTTCGCCTCCTCCCGAGATCGACACGTTATGGTTCGATTGGGCACCGGTACGCAGCGCTTCGTTGAACCAGTCGGTGGTGCCGCCGTAGGTCAGTGGCGGGTTGTTAACGTTCTGGTTTGGCGCGGCGTCGGTCAGGTAGCTAATGTACTGATCCCGGTTGGCCATTCTGACCAGATTGGCCGGCTGACGGATGCTGATGTTACCGTCGTATTGCACCTGCGTAGCCCCCGATTTACCCCGTTTGGTGGTCACGATAACAACCCCATTGGCGGCACGTACCCCGTAAATAGCGGCTGAGGCATCTTTCAGGACTTCGATACTCTGAATGTCGTTGTTGCTGATGTTGCGAATATCGTCGGTGAGTACGCCATCTACTACGTAGAGCGGACTAACCCCGGCCAGTGCCGAACCCACACCCCGCACCCGAATCTGCGGTTGTTCGTTGGGCCGTCCCGAAGCAATGATCTGTACCCCAGCCATTTTGCTTTGCAGGGCCTGCGTAGGCGTTTGAACCGGGTATTTCGTGATTTCTTCCCCTTTCAACTGCGACACTGCCCCCGTCAGGTCACGTTTCCGCTGGGTGCCGTAGCCTACCACCACCACTTCGTTGAGGGTTTGGGTGTCTTCGCCCAGTTTTACGTTGATCGTACTCTGGTTGCCCACCACCACTTCCTGCGGCGCAAAGCCCGTAAAACTGAAGACCAGCACGGTCTGCCTGTTGGGTACACTGAGTTGGAAAGTCCCATCTACGTTGGTGGTAGTGCCGCGGGCCACGCCTTTAAGCTGCACAGTAACGCCCGGCAACGGTTCCGACTGAGCATCGGTAACCACGCCCGAGATGGTGACGCCTGTCTGACTACTTGTTGCCGTAGCGGTTGGCTGAGCGGTAGGAGCGACAGTGTCGGCGGGTGTTGTTGTTGTTGGCGGAGCGGTTTGTGTTGTCGGCGGGAAAGCAGGCAACGTAGTGGATTGGGGCGGAGTAGGCGTTTGAGCCTGAGTGGTATAGCCGCAAACCACGCTCAGCAAGAGCAGGTAGCCTATGTGTTTCATAAAACGTTGAAGTTAAATCTACTTAATTACTGTGCTAAAACAACGGCAAACCATGCTGTTTGTTCTTGGTATAATCGCAATTTGGCGTTAGGTCACTTACTAATTTTTCAGCTATAACTATTGCTCTGCTGACGGGGAAAACAAAGGGTGAGTAGGATATCAAAACTTAAAAAGCGGAGTTGAGTTAGTCGTAGAAAGCATTGAAACAGCGATAGACACTACGATGATGAACGAACGAAGCGTAAAAAAAATAGCACGCATTGCCCTGGGTAGTACGCTGTTGTTTGCAGGTATCAGCCATTTGACCTTCTCCAGGAAGGCATTTAAAGCTCAGGTGCCCGATTGGGTTCCTTTGGAGAAAGACGATACTGTCCTTTATTCCGGGCTCGTCGAAATGGCGTTGGGTAGTGGGTTGGTGCTGACCAACGAAAAGCATCAGGAGGCCGTAGGAAGAGTAGCCGCCGCGTTTTTTACGGCGATTTTTCCCGGCAACATTTCACAGTTCGTCAATAAACGAAGTGCATTCGGGCTCGATACCGATACTAAGCGGTTTGTTCGGTTACTCTTTCAACCAGCCCTTGTGTATTGGGCCCTGAAAAGCACTGAAACAAAATAACACGTCTGGCAAAGAGAGGGACTTTCTCGTTGTCAGGCTCCCTTTTTGGGCAAAGGCTTTGTCGGGTTGCTATGTGTTTTTTTTGCATGCGTTTAGAAACGCTTGCCAATGTTGGTATATCTACGAATTTAGAGGCTATTTTCCTGAAGGAGAACCCGGGAAAACCCCCTTATTCGTTAAGTATAGTATGAACACACGAAAAACAGGCCTTGCATACGTATTACTTTGTGCGATTAGTCTCGCATTTGCTGGCTACAACAACGCAGTAGCACAAGAAAAAAAGCAAATGGTACGCCTGGCAAAACTTGTCATCGATCCGACACAACTGGAGCCTTACAAAGCCGCTTTGAAAGAAGAAATAGAAGCTTCAGTGCGTCTGGAGCCCGGTGTGCTGACCTTGTATGCGGTTGTGGAGAAAGAGAACCCCACCCATATTACCATTCTGGAAATCTATGCCGATACCGCTGCGTACAAAGCGCATGTTCAAACGCCTCACTTCCTCAAATACAAGACCAGCACTCAAGCGATGGTAAAGGCTCTGGAACTGGTCGAAACCAGCCCACTGATACCTGGAATGAAAATAAAATGATGAATTAACTGCTGGTCCAACTAGTATCAACGACCAACTCCGAGCCGATAGACCGGGTAGCGGTTAAAGGTTTTCTCGAAATAGGGCGTTTTCTGGTAGATGAATTCCAGTTGCGCGTTTCCGTTTTCAGCAAAGGCTTTGTCAGCGACGCGCTTGTCGGCGAGTTGCTGGCGGAGGGAGGGGTCATTGCGCAGCAGTTCGGCGGCGGTGTCTTCAAAGATGTAGTTCGAGAAATACTCTTTCTGGTCGAGCACACTGTCGAAGAAATTCCAGCTAAAAAACGAGTCCTGCGCTTGTGGTTCCAGCGTTTCGATCAGGTACCGGTTGGCGGGCTGGTTGGTTGGAATGAGGTAATCGCCTTTGTAAAACTGAATCGCCTGCTTCTCGCTACGGAGCTTTACGCCCGTGTGCAGGTAATGCCCTTCGTAGGGGCGCTGACTGGTTTTGTACTCGTCCAGGTAGTAGGCCGACACAGTCATCAGCGTGTCTTTGGGGAGCGCTTGCATCCTGACGCCGTTGCGTTTCAGCAGAGTAATAACTTCGGCCCACGCCTGCGGAATAACGTACCCGGTTGGTAAGGTCAGTTGCAGATCGGGTACAAACGTATTCATGTACGGCACGCGTTTCGTGAAAGGCTTTGTGCGGTCATAATAAAGCCGTCTCAGACCTGATACTTCGCTGGGTTTGTAGCTGGCTTCGTAGCCCAGGAATGTGATTGAATCTACTTTGCTACGGTCGAGGCGGTAGTTGAGGGCGAAGGTTTTTTGCTGGCTCACGGCCGCATCGGCCTTCTGTTTATTGGCCAGAATCGTGTTAGCGTCGCGTTCACACAGGCGCAGCACGGCTTCATCGAACGCGTAACTGCCTTTCACCCGTGCCGGATAATCTTTCCACATATGCGTTTCGAGCGTGAAGCCGAAGCAGTTGAACATGGCGGCGTAGCCTGTGGTGTAACGCGGCGAGTCATTGTAGCCTAGCAGTCCGCTTTCGGGCGTGTCTTTCGGATGATTCACATAGGGAGCCGTGGGAAACCCTTTTTCAGCAACCAGCTTATCCAAAGCGGGCTGAAAGGTTTGCGTCATATAGCCCGACACGGCCGGATGCAGCTTGTCTTTCTGCGTGGCAAAATACGTGACCACGTGCTGATAATCAGCCCCATCACTGGTGTGGTTGTCGATAAATACCTGCGGTTTCAGTTGCTGGTACATCGCCTGAAATGCCCGTGTATTCTCGGCGTCGGCCTTGATGAAATCGCGGTTGAGGTTCAGGTTGCGGGCATTTCCCCGAAAACCATACGATACGGGGCCGTTCTGATTGGCCCGCGATACGCCGCGGTTCAAACTGCCCCCCACGTTGAACACCGGCACAATGGCCAGTAGCACGTTTTTGGGCAGCTTGTTACTTTGCAGCAGGTCGCGCGCCATCATCATGCAGGCGTCGATGCCTTCGGGCTCGCCGGGGTGAATGCCGTTGTTGATCAGCAGCGTAACGCGGTCGGGTCGGGCGGTGAAGTTCTTATCGGCGGCCAGCAGAAACAGGTGCAGCGGCTTGCCCACATCCGTTTTGCCCACTTCGATCAGTTTAGCCTGGTCGAACTGCTTATCGAGCCGCTGGTAGTAGTCAATTATTTCCGGGTACGTTGCCGTTTCCTTGCCCTGACTGCGTTCGTAGGGTGTAACAAGCGAGGGTTTGGTTTGGGCAAGACCAGTGGTAGCTAACAGGAAAAGAAGCCAGTAAACAGATATTTTCATGATGAAGGTTGTATGACGCCCCAAGTTACCGGTAAACGGTAAAGAAGAGGAAGGCTGCCTGAAAAAGCCCGGCTTGCGACATAAAAGGCACGAGGAAATCCTCGCGCCAGCTACGAATCTTCGCGCCAGTAGCGGCTTGCCTACTTCTCCGATCCAGCCATTAATCGAACGGGTCCAAGCAAGCCGGAGGGTTGTAATTTCCAGTCGGGGCGAACGGTGACGTTGGTGTTGGTGAGTCGTTGTTCTCTCGGTTTGGTGCGGTCGCCGATGAGCCGGTTACGCCATGAGTTCACTACTTCGATTTCCAGCTGATTATCCGTTGGCTTCAGTGCTTTGCTGACCGGAACCCGAAACGGTGGTGCCCAGACAATACCCAAGTCTTGCCCGTTGAGACGTACCCGCGCCACGCCTACATCCTGCACATCGCCCAGGTCCAGGAACAGGTTGCCTGTAGCTGATGGCGCGTCGAACGTTTTGCGGTAAGTAGCGGTGCCGGAATAAAAATGAATGCCGTCTTCCGGGCGTTTCGTCCAGTCAACAAGCTCGTCGAAGGTGACGGATGATGGGCCGCTTGAGATCCATTTCGGGTCGAACGACACTTGCCAGGGGCCGGCAAGCGTTGACACCGGGTTGTAAGCTAAGGCGTTCCGTTCTGTAGTCATGCCTTGCTGAGTAGCGGGAATGGCTTTACGGAACACGACAAACACCGATCCGTAGGGCGTCAGGTCGAGCGGGAGGCTAATGCGGCCGTCTTTTTGCTGAAATGCGGTGGCCGGTTTGATGCTGCCCGTAACCGGATCCCATAGTTCGGGCTGACGGCCACTTACGCGGAACGTAGCGTTGAGTTGCGCCGCCGTGGCGTTCTGGTTGCTGACGAAGTAGTAATCGACGTTGCTCAGCGTCTTGTGGAAGTAATCGAACACTTGCCCGGTTGCGGTACCCGTTAGTTCGGCATCCGGTTTAAGACCGTCGCTGAGCAGTAATTCGCGGGCCGTTTTGCCCCACACCACGCGACCAGCACCGGTTTTGCGCTCACCGACGGCCGATTCGCCCGCGCCCCACAGCCGATCGGCCAGGGTCTTTAGCTCGGTTTCGCTGGCCGGATACCCCACCAGACTCGCCGTCGATTTAGGCTTTGGTCCAATGACCGTTGCTCCCATCTGCACCAGTTGCGCTACTTTTTGCAAGGCTACCAGCGACAGTATCTGATGATCGGGCAACACCAGCACCCGGTACGACAGGCCGTGCGGCAGTATGATCCGGCCGTTTTTCACGCTCAGCACCCGCAACCGATCTTCGTTGATCACATCGTAATCGAATTCGGGAAGAGCGTGGCCTGGATCGTCGGCTTTCTGACGGGCAATGTTGGGTACGTGGTCACCATAGTAATACAGCACGTCGGCCACCGATTGCCCCTGTTGCAGGATGTACTGGCACCGAGTGAGGTATTGCACGAATCCCGTCGAATAGTCCCACCAGGTTACGTTTGGGTTGAAGTGCGTACCCGCGAAATATTCCTGACCTGGCAAGCCCATCTCTTTCGGCGAGCAGGTGAAGGTGTGCAGATACACCAGGTTCAATCCGGCGCAAAACTCATGGTCGGCGCTCGATTTCATGGCCGACCAGATTACGTCATTCCAGTGTGGACCAATTGTGGTGAACGATTCGGCACCCACCAGTGGCTTGTTGTAGATATGGGCGGCGCTGGCGGCTTGCTTCACGAAAAACCGGTTGACGGGCGTAGGCCGGTGCGGCGATGGCGACCAGAATTCGCTCATCATGATGTCGCTGTAGCCGTAATTCTTCAGGCCATCGAACGGCCCGGCATGTGGCCCTGCCGATTCAGGTTGCAGACCAATACCGTATTTGGCTGAGCGTTGGGCAAAAATGGCATAATGATTCTCGGCCACGCAGTCGCTGATGGTTTTGCGGAGATCGGCCAAAAAGCGGTTACTCTCCTCGCGGCTACCCACAATTTTACCGGCCACAACGGGCAGATAAGGCATGATGTCGTAGCCCCGCCGCTTTCTGAATTCCTGCGCGAAGGTTTCGGTCCAGTTACAGCCGCCTGCTTCCCAACTATCGGTTTGCAGGTATTTCAGCGTTTTGCCGGCCATGGGCCCAATCAGTTTGAGCAGCGGCTCTACGTGGGTATCCCAGTAGCGATTAAACGTTTTCGGGTTCAGCGGATCGAGCACGCGCCCCTGCCATTTTCCGCTCGATGTCGACACCTCGGCACCCGTTAGTGTGTAGCCAAAACGCATGATGGTCCACTCGCCCGCCGGTACCTGCCACGTCAGCACGCCTTGTGCGTTCATGCGGGCCGATAGGTTCTGAACGGCTTTAGGCGACGCATCGGTTTCGCCGGGTTGGGCAGGTACGTCGGTGAGTAAGAAACGTGTGTCGGGGGCTGAGCCGCCTAATTCGATGGTTCCTGCCTTGGCCTGTAAATCGCGGATCGGTGCGCGTTTTGTCGTGTTTTTCGGAAATGCCAGCACCGTAATATCGTTGTACAGCCCGTCTTTCATGGTTGGTAACGGCAGGGCTTGCTGGTAGGTCATCGGCCCTTTCACCGTCACCTCCGACCAGGTCAGTTGCTTGGCGGCTTCAGCGGGGGTGATGTCTGGTCCGCCCAGGTTCCAGCCACTTTGAATACTCATACTCAGCACCAGTCCGAGCCGGTCAGCTTCCCGAACGGCGTGCAGGTATAGGTCGCGCCAGGCAGGCGAGCCAAACATTGGCCCTTCCGGTACCTGGGCGTTACCGCGCTGTTCGGCCCCGCCCGCATCGAAAATACAGGCCCCGCTGAACCCTTTCGCTTTCATAGCCTCCAGATCGCGGGTTATCACTTCCTTATTGACGTTGCCGTTGAGCCACCACCACCAGCACCGAATGCCGTAGGTAGATGGCGGAGTGGCAAAGGCAATATCAGAAACGCCCGACCGGGGCGGCGTGGTTTTCTGGGCAACTGTGGTGGAAAAGAGGGCGAAGTTGAGCAGGCAGAAAAGATAGAGGCGCATTGATAAAGAAGCAGCAGGTTGTTGGAGTCGTTACTTTACTGATAACGTATCTGGTAAAGTAACGACCGCCGCATCATTACCCGCCACTGCAATTTTTAGCGCGAAGCAAAGCCGTGTCTATATTTTGATCAGCGCGCCGCCTCCAGCCAGAGGAAGTGAGTAGGCTATCTGATCGAAATCCAGCACATCGGCATTGTTAAAAACCGGATAGTCGTTGTCCAGCAGGGTGCCACGCTGTTCGGCAGAGATCAGCAATTGTTCGCCAGCCGCCTGTCCGTTTACCGTTAAAATTTCTGCATACCCCCGCACCGCCAGATTCTCGGCGCTCAGCACAAACGGATTGCCCACGTTGGGAAACAATGCTACCGAAATGGTTTGGCCTGGTTGTATGGTAAAGGGGTTGCTATCGAATTGTTGCGAGCTGGGTAAAACGGCCAGGGCGGTCAGTAGACTAGTCGTTTGCGCACCGGCATTGTCGACCACAAGCGAATGGTTTGAGTTGGCGAGTGTACTGCCAATTAACCCGCGATAAAACCGGTTGTTGGGGTCCAGTACATCTTGATTCACGATGTTTGTCGTGAATCGCATCTTCAGGGGCAGCGCTGCCGAATTGTTATCGGGAATGTGTGAAATGGTCAGGAAGTACCCCTGAACAATACGCCGGAATGGTGCATTAGACGGATTGGCGGGACCGCCCGGAGTAGGTGCTATGCGCTTGACGAGTAATTCAAATGTGGTAAGCAGAGCCATAATGGTAGTGGTTTATGTGCTGTCCGGGAGTGAACAGCCAGACAAATGTCGATGGCGGCTACTGCTTTTTTTAGCGTATAATTCGCCAAAAAATACGCGTAAAAACACGGTTTAATAAATCGAGTTAATCTACTTGTCTTCAGTGGGTTATATTGCCGCAGGTCCTTCGCCCTCCACCCCTCAGTCCCCAAATTTTCTAACTTTTACATTTCGTTTACAATGTTTTACCGTCGTTTGACAACTCCCTGCGCTTTCGGTCTCTACTTTGTATACACATCAGAGATGAGATGCCAGATACAAGACGCTGGATAGGGAATAGGTCTGACGTCTAATATCTAAAGTTCAACGTCTAAAGTCCAAAGTCCAAATACACTATGAACAAGCTACTTTCTTCCGCTCTCTTGCTCACCAGTCTTGGTATTGGGCTGAGCACGTCCTGCCGGGCACAGGATTCATTCAACAATTGTTCGGCGGCATTTGTCGGCGAAAAAATGGTGGTTACAGCCTATACTCCAACCGGTACATGCCAGCTTCCGGCCAATGCCACGGGTACGTTGACGGTGCAAACCGTTTCGTTGTCGGCTACGGAAAGTAAGGCTATTGATAAGATCGATTTCAGGGTAGCTATCCGGGATAAGTCGACGGGTACGTTGCACCAGTATTCTAACGAAACCTACCGGGAGGTGCCCGTACAACGTGTGCTGGCTCGCTGTAAAAAAGGCGATCAGATTGTCTTGCTCACGGTCGACGATCGCTATGCACTGCCACACAATGAGATTTTAGTGAAGTGACGAAGTGCTGATAGAACCATCACAGTTAAACCTACTTTCCAATGAAAACGAAACTACTGTTATCCCTTTTGCTGCTTTTTCCGCTGTGTTTGCTCATTGGGCGGAGCATCTCAAAAACCACGGTCAACACATCGCTGACCGTTAATGGTCGGCCGATCAATTACGAGATTTTTACGCTGAATCACCCCGGCGTATTGACTGTGATTGAGGGCGATCTGAAAGTGCTGGAAGACCGGGCGATGCCTTATCAGTCGTTGCTGCTACAAGGTGGGTCAGCCCCACAAGATGCATCTGGTAGTGCTAATTCTGCCTTTCAGGCGGCCGAAGTGTGGCCGTCTGCCTGGATCAGGGGTGAAGTAGCTGACGATCAGGCCACGAAGCGGGAAGTAGTGCCGTTTCGGGTATCTTTACGGCGTAGCGGGGCAGTTGTGCAACAGTGGCCAGCCAATGCCAGTGAAACCGTTGAGGCTATCCAGCTAAAAGAGATTTGGCTTTCAGCGCAACTCGGCGACGAACTGATTGTTGAGCCGGTGGGCCGTTCGGGGGCACAATTGGTTGATAAGACTGACAAACAGGTAATTAAACTGAAAAAAGTGGACCCTATTTTGCTTAAGGCTCTACAGGAAGGTTGTTAAGGATTGGTGCCTTTACCCCAATACATCATATACCATGAAAAACTCAATCAAACTCAGTCTGCTGCTTTGCACGCTCTTACTGCTGGCAGGGCAAAGTCAGGCGCACGATACGCCCAAATACACCGCGATGGAGTTAACCCTGAACGGGCATCACGTGTATGATTACAACACCATCTGGCTCACCAAACAGGGCGTTTTGGCTTTTGTGGAGGGTAATCCGCAATCGAAAAATCACAAGCCGGTCCTGTTTCGGGTAGCGTTGCGGCGGGCTGGAAAGGTGGTCAAGCAATGGCCGGCCAACGAAACAGAAGGCTTGTACTCCGTTCAACTCGAAGAACTCTGGCCCTCAGCCCGGCTTGGTGACGAATTGATTGTGGAAACCTTTGATCCCGCTACCCCGCAACCGATTGATCATCCCGGACGGCGGGTCGTTCCACTGCGGGGTTTCAACTGGCTATCACACTGCCTTCCGGTCGATAAGTGCTAATCATATGTTGAGGCCATTAATTTCCCGATCGCCATTAGTAACCCGTTTGTTAGCTGGGAGTGGTTTACTGCTGCTGCTTTGCTTGCTGTTTGTGCGATTCGTGGCCGACGTACCTGGCCAGTTAGCCACGGCAGGAAACCGGTCTGACAAGATCAACCTGGCTCTTCGCCGCACGGCCGATCGGTTGCTTCGGGCGGCGGGCGACTCAATATCGCGTATTCCGGCGGTGCAGCAGCCCGGCCCGAATACCTTCCGTATTGCCTTGGGGCACGCCTTCGATTACGATAAATTGCCCGGTCTACTGCGGGAATCGTTGAACGTACACCAGATTGCCGGTACGTATGACGTGGCTGTGCTCGACTGTGAAACAGGCTCATTGCAGTTGGGTTATTCAGCCAGCGATCTGTTCGGCAAAGAAAATCAGGGCGTGGCGTGTGGCGGGCGATCAATGGTGGCCGGTTGCTATATGCTCCAGGTTACATTTGTGGCCGGGGCGTCGGCCGAAAAGAAAACGCCGGTTTGGCCTTTTCTGGCCATTGGTGGTGTGCTTGTAGGCGTGCTGGTCATGGGCTTGCGGCGGTCGGGGCAGGTACGCTCAGTGGATGTCCTTCCGGTAGCAGACATCCCGCAGGCGACAGTACCCACCAACCGGCTTCAGTTTGGTCAGTCCTGTTTCGATGTTGATAACCAAACCCTAACTGTTGGTGGCGATCTGCATAACCTGACCTACCGCGAAGCCAAATTGCTCCGTTTGCTGGTGAACCGCCCTAATCAGGTGCTGGAGCGCGATCTGATTCTGAAACTGGTTTGGGAAGATGAAGGGGTTACCGTTGGCCGCAGTCTGGACGTGTTTATATCCCGTTTACGAAAACTGCTGACCAACGACCCAACCATTAAAATAGCCGCCGTGCACGGAGTTGGCTACCGGCTCGAGGTACATGAGATTGCTAATTGATAGCAGATGTCGGGCTATGAAATGTGCACCATAACCGCACAGATTAGTTGCCATTTCCCCTCTCTTGCTTCCAGAAAAACTACGTACCCCGCGCCATTTTCGTAGTCCCGCGCCTCCGAGTAGTAGCATGTCGCTTTCGTGAGGTCAGCTGAGTAAGCCACTTTCGAGAATTGGATGATGCCGTAGAATTCTGGATAATCGGTTTGCAAACCGAAATATCCCCTGCCCCCTTGCCTGTTAAAATAACGGGCACTCTTCTCGGGAGTCCACCACGATGCCTGTCTGCATGCAAGTATGGGCAAGCGCGTTAATGCGTAGATCAGCCTTAGCATACCTGCTTTAATTTAGTGAACAAACTCAACGGACGCATAGATAGCGGCTGTTGCCTCGCGCCCAGAACCGCAAAATCCGGCTGTTCGGTTCACCCCCTGCCTGCGTCTATTCCTTTTTTACCTTGATCCCACACCGCTCACAGCAATAGGCCGTGAGGGATATACCAACGTATGTAACGCAGTTTTGAAATATGATTATAGTTTGAAAAAATATTATTTTTAGTGTGGGGTGAAACAGAAAAACGGTGTCTTTATCTGAAATGAACGCTGCATTCTTGCTTTATCAACTCCTTCACCTACCACACAAGAAAGACTATACTCAGAAAAATGATACGGGAAGAGCAAGCAAAGGATGTCGATTCTGTTGGCAGAACAATTTTTGGGTATTCCGGCGAGGTTAACGAGACCAAAATTTTCTCTGATGAATACTTTATAAAAAACTGCTTTGTCTCGTCTCCCCGAGAAGGCTTTGAACTCCTCTTTCGTAAATACTACGGCAACTTATGTAATCATGCTATTCGCTTTGTGTATTCCAGAGAAATGGCTGAAGATATTGTAGCCGAAGTATTCGCTAATTTTTGGAATAATGAAGCACATAGGCATATAACCGGCTCATTTAGATCGTATCTGTACATCGCCGTCAGAAATCGAGCCTATACGTGCATAAAGCAGGAACTAAGCAGAAATACGAACTTAGATAGTACTGCTGAGGATGCTCATCAATACACCATGTCGACGGTTTTACAGCCCGATGAAATCACGCACTTTCACGAGTTAAGTCACAAACTGGATATTGCCATTCAGCACCTTCCTCAACAGTCCAGAAAAGCGTTTCAGCTAAATAGGCTCGATGGTAAGAAGTACAGTGAAGTAGCCTCTGAAATGGGCTTGACAGTGAGTGCCGTTGAACGATTAATCAGTAGGGCCTTGGCTAAAATAAGAGCAGAAATCAGAATAGAATATTTTGTTTTCATTTTCTCACTCAGGTATTGGTTGTAATGCAGCTAAATTATTGTTACAAAATTAACTGACAGAACATGCAACCAGCTATAACCAAAAAAGTAATTATAGATTATTTTGATGGAAACTACACGTCAATTCAACAAAAATTGATCGAAGAATGGTTAACAGACCCAATTAATAATGAATTATTTTATCAATATCTGGATGAATGGGAGTCTACTAATCCGCAGTACAGATTTGACATTGAAAAAGGGTTGAAAAAGACAAACGATTACGCAGCTATTCCTATAGATGAGGCAACTTTGCCTGTTTATAAATTTCGGCAGTCTGTTTTCTTTTTCAGTGCAAAATGGCTATCTGTTGCTTGTGTAATTTTGGCTGGTATGTGGCTGGGGTGGAAACAGATGACGGCTGCTTCACCGGTTTCGTACAAGCAACTTTCAGAAAAGACAAAAAATAATACGGGCGAGATTTATGAAAAGGTAAATGTTACGAATAAGCCAATAGTCGTTAACCTCCCCGATAATAGTTCAGTTATTCTGCAACCTGGAAGTAAGATTTGCTATTCACCCAATCAATATAATAGGTCTAAAAGGGATGTTATTTTATCGGGAGAAGCTTTTTTTGAAGTGCAAAAAGATGCCAAACGTCCTTTCTTTGTCTATGCTAATGAGTTAATCATGAAGGTTTTAGGTACTAGTTTTTCGGTAAAGACGAAACCTTCGTTGTCTGAGATAGAACTAGTGGTTAAAACGGGAAAAGTAGCCGTTTTTCTGCAAAATGATAAAAATAAAAGCTACAAATTAGCGGGCAATGCGCTGGAAGGTTTGGTGGTAAATGCAAACGAAAAAGTATTGGTCAATCGGGATGCCTATACTATTGATACGCCAACGCCGGTAGCTGTGGCTCAATTGAGCAGACCCATTCAAAAGCTTGCGTTCAATTTCGACGATGCCCCTGTTCACGATGTGATACGTGATCTCGAAAATGCTTACGGTATTCGTATTGTGTATGATCAGGACAAATTGGCTGATTGTAAACTAACCGCTCATCTGTCTGACGAGCCGCTACTGGAGAAGCTGAAATTAATATGTATTGCCCTGGAAGCCAGTTACGAAGAAATCGATAATGTGATTATTCTACGTGCAAAAGGGTGCATGTAGATGCTTTGTTACACTACTATTTTTTATTGCTTCTGACCTTAACGTATCTGAACCTAGTCCCAACCGAACAAAATGAAAATCCATGAGAAACCATTTACGATTAGTTCACACTACGAATAGGATGTTGCGAATACTATTTTCGCAACTTATTCTATCGCTTACGTTTTTCGGTATTTCCGTAGCGCATGAAGGGTATGCCCAAGAATTACTAAATAAACGAATCAGCCTGAAAGTAGATAATCAATCTATAAAGAAGGTACTGAATGAGATAGAAAAATCGGCTGATATTCGATTTGTATATAGTTCCAGTCTGATTAGATCAGAACGGAAAATAACACTCAATGTCTCCAATTCTACGTTGGGCGATGTGCTGGTGAATGTGCTCAAACCCCTACAGTTGGATTATAAGGTTGTTGGTAAACAGATTGTATTGAATAGAACAGAACTGAAAACGGGTTTTGTGCAGCCGCAGTTAACAGCCCCAATCGTGGCGACCTCGGCTGATATACCGGTAAAGGGAACGGTTAAAGATGAAAAAGGGGACCCTGTTATTGGTGCCAGTGTGATTATTAAAGGACTCAATAAAGGAACTGTAACAGATGTTGATGGTAACTTTTCGCTTCAGGTGGCGGCGCAGAACACCGAGTTGGTGATCAGTTTTATTGGCTACGAAACACAGAGTTTTACCGTTGGCACAAGAACGGCATTTGATATTGTATTAAAAACCGATCTGAAAATGCTGGAAGAAACGGTGGTGGTCGGGTATGGCGAAATAAAAAAGGCAGACCTGACCGGCGCTGTTGCCCAAATTCAAACGAAAGATATTACCAGGGCCAACCCGGTGGTGGCAGCCAGAGCCATTCAGGGTCAGGTGGCGGGGGCTACCGTTACCAAATCGAGTAATAAACCGGGGGCGGGCTACAGCATTACCATTCGGGGAGAAAATACGATCAACAATTCAACGGAGCCACTGATTGTCATCGATGGCCTGATTGGCGGGGATCTCAATAACCTCAACCCGAATGATATACAGACGATGGACGTGTTGAAAGACGCCTCATCGACAGCTATTTATGGGGCTCGGGGAGCCAACGGAGTGGTTATTGTGACGACAAAGAAAGGCTTGTCGGGGAAACCGCGCGTGAGTTACGACAGCTATGCGGGCGTGAAAATGCCCGCGCACATTCCGCAGTTGATGAATACCGAACAGTTTTACAAGGCGGTTTATACCGATAGAGTACTGGAAGGATCAACGGGGGCTACGTTTACCGCCGCTGAGAAAGCTAATATCGACAACGGCCGAACAACAGATTGGGTTGATCTGATTACCGATCCGGCGCTTCAGATGAGCCATAACCTCAGCGTGTCGGGAGGAAATGATAAAACGACTTATCGTTTTTCGGGCGGTTACCTACACGAGAACGGGAATGTACTCTACACCGGATTCAAACGCTACAACCTGAACGCGGGCCTCGATAGTAAACTGGGCGAACGGTTCCGGGTTGGCTTCACGTCGTACCTGACCTATAGCAATCAGGATGTAGGCTCGCAGGAATCGTTGCGTAATGCGTACCGGGCACGACCAACGGGTACGGTCTATTACTCAGATCTGACTAATCCTTCAGAAAACGGCGACCTTAATGTTGATGGCTACGCCTTCTGGATGGGGATCAACGACAAGCAGGTGGGTAATCCGCTGACGGACATTGAGCCCAAAACGTCGAAATTTCAAACAACGGTGATGACGGCGATGGGCAATGCCTACGCCGAAGTGGCCCTGGTGAAGGGATTGACGTTCCGTACGTCGCTCTCGGCGTCGTATAGCGCCACCAAAATCGGTGATTTCAGGGGGCAGTGGTCCAAGTCGCAGATCGGTGCCAAGCCACGGGCGCAGTATGATAACCGGACGTTGGGCAATTACACGATCGATAACATCCTGAACTATAGCCTGGGTTTCGGCAAGCATAAAATTACCGCGACGGCCCTGCAGAGTGCTTTTTACCAACGCAATGAAGCCTACACGATCGCCGTCAGAGATTTGCCTTATGCCTCTGACTGGTATGCCCTTAACACGGCAGCCACCATTTCCAGTATCGGAAGTTCGCTGATCGAACGGTCGCTGCTCTCGTTTATGGGCCGGATCAACTATGCGTATAATGACAAATATCTGCTCACGCTGACGGGCCGTTCAGATGGCGCTTCGCAATTGGCCGAAGGGAATAAATGGGCTTTCTTCCCTTCTGTGGCCTTTGCCTGGCGGTTGGGCGACGAACCATTCATCAGTAATCTGAATGTGTTTTCTAACCTGAAACTTCGCCTGAGTTATGGCGAAGTAGGCAACTCGACGGTCAATCCATACAGCACGCAGGCGGGTCTGGTCAACACCGGCTATGACTTCGACGGAACGGCCGCTTACGGATTTGCACCAGCTAACCTGGGCAACAAAGATTTGCGCTGGGAACGGAGTAACGAGCGGAATATCGGTATTGACTTTGGCTTTTTCAAAAACCGAATTTCAGCCTCTCTCGAACTGTATAATCGTAAAACGGTCGACCTGATTCTGAACCAGAAAATTCCGACCGTTACGGGATTTTCGCAGGTTATTGCCAACGTGGGACAGATCGAAAATAAAGGCATAGAACTAACGCTGAATACCGTCAATCTGGCCGGTAAGAATTTTGGCTGGAACAGCACATTCGCGTTTACAAAAAATAAGAATCAACTGCTGCAATTATATGGTAATGGACAACTGGTTGATAAAGGAAATCGGCTTTTTGTCGGTTACCCGATCAGGGCCAACTTTGATTATAAGTTCGATGGAATCTGGCAGACTGCTGATAAAGAACTGGCTGCCAAATACAAACAGGTGCCCGGTTCGGTGCGGGTAGTCGACCAGAATAATGATGGCATTATTTCGTCGACAGAAGGAATCGATGACCGGACGTACCTGGGAACGCAACTGCCAAACTGGATTTTGGGAGTTACTAACCGGTTTACATTCAGACAGTTCGATTTCTCGTTTTTTACGTATTACCGCGATGGTGTACAGTATAGCAACAGCACCCTGTCAGGTACATTTGGCGAAATATCGGGCACCCGGTACAACAAATTGGCCTCACTGGATTACTGGCGGAGCGATAATCCATCGAACACGTATTTTGGGGTAGTGGCTGCTAATCCGTACCGAAGTGCCATTAATTATCAGGATGCCAGCTTTTTGCGAATTTCTGACATCACGTTAGGCTTTACGGTGCCCAGAACGCTGATGGACAAATGGAAAATGTCGAGCGCCCGTATTTATTCGCAGGTGCTGAATCCGTTTGTGTTTTCAAAATTCACCGGATTTGATCCTGAGTTCAATTCGGCAATTTTCCAGGATGATGTGCCCTCGGCGGTTTATAATCTTGGCGTAAACATCAGTTTCTGAACCCGCCTTTAAACAGACAATCGAATGAAATCTTTAGTACCTATACGTGTCTCTTCACTCGCCCTTGTACTGATGTGTTTGGTGACCTCAGCCTGCAAAGACGATTTTCTGGTTGAAAAGCCAGTGACTACCCTGACCACCGATGTTTATTACGCCACCGAAGCCGGCTTTGAAGACCTGGTTCGTTCGTGTTATCCGATACTGCGGAATATTTATCAGGCGCGGAGCCTGGTGCTGAACGGGACCGATATCTTTTTCGGAGGCGGATACGGAGACCCCAAGTTTGCCAACACCGTGGGTAGTGCCCTGGATCAGTATGATGTTCGCTTGAACGGATCGCTGCCCGAAATACAGACACTTTGGACATTACTCTACGCCGAAGTGGCCCGGACGAATACTGCCATTGAGCGTTCGGCCAAGATCACAACGATGGCGGCGGCCCTGAAAGATACTCGGGTGTCGGAAGCCAAATTTCTGCGGGCACTGTCTTATTTCTACCTGGTGCAGCAATGGGGCGATGTGCCCATGCCGCTGAGCGAAACCGTGAGCCCGAGTAAAGAGGCCACCCGCGTGCCGGCGGCGGAGGTGTATAAGCAAATCATCGCCGATTTGCTGGATGCAGAAGCTAAACTGCCGGTAACGGCGTCGAACTACGGTCGCATTACCAAAGGGGCTGCGCAGTTTTTGCTGGCCCGCGTGTATTTAACGCGTGGCTGGAATTTTAAAAATTCGCTCGGTGGTTCTTCCGCAGATTTTGATTTGGCCTTGCAATACGCCGACAAAATCATCGACACGTACCCATTGGCGGCCAATTACAATGCCTTGTTCCCAACCCGGAATGAAAACCCGCTGAAGCAGTATACGGGCGCACAGAATGATAAAAATCCGGAAATTATTTTCTCCGTTCAGTATAGTTCAGATGTGCTGACCAACAAAACGGACGCTGCTTTTCCGCCCATCGACGCGGCTGGCGGTAATAACCTGCATTCTGTTTTCAACGGCAGTGGCGAAGGTTTTCCGGGCTCGAAAGGCCGCACCTCCGATTATAACCGCGCTCTGGGTATTTATCCGCTTGGGTCAACGATCTACCGCATGTACGACCCCGAGAACGATTCGCGCTACGACCACAATTTCCTGGAAGTCGGCTACGCCTTGTTGCCCGTAGCTGGTTTTCGGCCGCTGCCGGTGGCTAACCCTGCCCTTCGGGTTGATATTAAAGCCGGCGATACCGTGGTGTACTACAGGCCATGGAACAAACCGGCTACAACCCTGGCTGATCGGGGAATCGATGTGGGTGGTAAGCGCAACTATTCGGTGATCAACGGCGATGAATGGGGTGGGGCTTACAACCTCGTGAACGGAATCGCCGTGAGCGGGTTTCCGGCCGGGGAGCCGCATATGTGGAAATTCTGGCAGCCGGGAATTGCCTACGGCGATGCGTTCGGTACGTTCAATGAGTGCGTATTCCGGGCGGCAGAGGCGTATTTGATTGCAGCCGAAGCCATTGTGAAAGGTGCTAAAAATGGTAAACTGGGTGGGGCCGACGTGTACTACAACCGGGTTCTAGACCGGGCGCTGGGCACCAAAAAAGCCGCCGACCCGAAAGCGGCGAAGTTTCCCGAAGATCGTAAATCGCTGGAAGCCGTTTCGTATCGGGCTACAGCCGCCAACATCTCTGTTGACCTGATTCTGGACGAACGGGCGCGGGAACTGCTGGGGGAATATGACCGCTGGTTCGACCTGAAACGGACAGGTAAGCTGGTTGAGCGGGTGAAGAAGTATAACCCCTGGGCGGCCAAGAGCAACACGATCAAAGACATCCATTATTTACGCCCCATTCCGCAAGCTGAAATTGACCTTTCGTTCCCAAAAATGTCGCAGAACGAAGGGTATTAAGCTCTGACAAATGGGCTTATAGAAGGGGGGAGGGCAGGTACGTTCCTTCCCCTTTTTGCTCCTGCTGTTGCCAAAAAGTGTGGAAACCACCGTTTTAGAAAACCAATCATGCTGAAAATTTCTCTTTCGTGTTGCCTGATGTTGCTGGGTACGTTCCAATCGTATGGTCAGGCTAACTGGAAAGACCTCTTCAACGGCTCCGACCTGAAGGGCTGGGTGAAGCGCAATGGCAATGCCGACTACAAACTGGCCAACAAGACCATCATTGGCGTGTCGCAACTCAATACGCCCAATACCTTTTTGTGTACCGAAGAAAACTACGGCGACTTTGTGCTGGAGATGGACGTAAAGGTAGAGCCCGGTCTTAACTCAGGCATTCAGATCAGAAGCTTCAGCGACCCTGCCGATAATAACGGACGTGTACGCGGCTATCAGATCGAGATCGATCCTGGTGACCGGGCCTGGAGTGGCGGCATTTACGACGAGGCCCGAAATGGCTGGCTCTATCCGCTGTCGATCAATCCGAAAGGGCAGAAAGCGTTCAGGAATGGGCAATGGAATACGTATCACATTGAAGCCATTGGCCCGCGCCTGAAGACCTGGATCAACGGCATTCCGTGCGCCAACGTGCTCGATCCCCAAACGCCCCGTGGCTTTATCGCCTTACAGGTTCATCAGATTAAACGGGAGGAACAGAACGGACTGACGGTTCAATGGCGCAACATTCGCATCGCGACGGAGAATCTAAAAGAGGCCGTTTGGCCCGGTGGCTATGAGATACAGGAGGTGAATTACCTGCCCAACCAGTTGTCTGACAGTGAAAAACGAAAAGGCTGGCGCTTGCTGTGGGATGGTAAGACATCGGCTGGTTGGCGCGTGGCCAATGGCGATCAGTTCCCGTCGGCGGGCTGGGCCATGCAGGACGGCGTGCTGAAAGTGCTGGGTTCTAAAAAAGACAGCGTTCGCAAAGGGGGCGATATTGAAACCGTGGAGACCTTTGCCAACTTCGAACTGGAGCTGGACTTTAAACTGACAACGGGCGGCAACAGTGGCGTAAAATACTTTGTGGTCGAAGACCGGACAAAAAAGCCCGGCACTGGCTTAGGTCCGGAGTTTCAGCTACTGGACGATAAACTACATCCCGATGCCAAAGCAGGTGTGAACGGTAACCGCACAACCGGCTCGCTCTATGACCTCATCACGGCCGAAAATCTATCGGAAGGCAGTACGGAGAAGCGCATGAATCTGCCGGGGAAGTGGAATAAAATGCGCATAGTGTCGAAAGATGGCCACGTGGAGCATTGGCTCAATAACCTGAAAGTGGTGGAGTACGACCGCCGTTCGCAGATTTTTCGCAACCTCGTTGCCAAGAGCAAATACAGTACGTACCCCAACTTCGCGCAGGCAGCATCCGGCCATATCCTGTTCCAGGACCACGGCGACGAAGTACATTTCCGAAGTATCAAAATTCGGGAGTTGTAGGGGGGGGCGTAGCTGGCGCGAGGATTCCCTCGTGCCTTTTATGCCGCAAGCCGGGACGCCGGACCGATTCGCTTGCACAGCGCGAAAGCGCAAGGGTAGAGGCTGAGTTTTTGCCCTACCGTATTGCCCCGTTGGGGCAGCAAGCAAACGCTTGCGACATAAAAGGCACGAGGGAATCCTCGCGCCAGCGAGACGAGTAATCAAACGAATTAACCAACTCATGAACCGTCGACAATTCGTAGCCCTGAGCGCTACATCCATAACCCTTATTCCAACGGTGGGCTTTAGTGAATGGACCAGAGTAGCCCCCACCAAACCCGCCTGGTTGCTGGACTGGATCAGGATCAATGATCAGCAGTTGCCCAACTACGCCCCACTGAAAGTGACGGATGCGGCCAACAGGTACGTTGGTGGGTACGTTAACGACGTCGATATGCCGAACCCGCACAGCACAAGTGGTTTTCTGCTAAAAGCCAGTATGTTGTTCGCCACGCCCGAATCGACACATTACCGGTCAGAAACGGTGCTGGCCGACATTGTTGCTGCGGCTCGGGCCATGCTCAAATTTCAGCACGCCGACGGAACGATCGATCTGCTGGACACCAATTTTCACTCGACGCCCGACACCGCTTTTGTGCTGGAGAACATGGTGCCGGCTTATAAATTTCTGAAAGAATCGGGCGTCAAAGGCACTGAGTCGGCGTATCAGGCGCTGCAAACGTTTCTGAAAAATGCCGGTGAAGGGTTGATTGTGGGCGGCATTCACACGCCCAATCACCGTTGGGTGGTGTCGGCGGCCCTGACAAAATTGAACGAGCTGTTTCCTGACCCCCGCTATATAGGGCGTATTGACCAATGGCTGGCCGAACACATCGATCTTGACCCCGATGGACAATTCAACGAGAAAAGCACCAACAGCTATTCGCCCATCGTTGACCGGTCGCTGCTTATCATGGCGCGTGGCCTGAAAAAAAACGACCTGTTCGAACCCGTACGCCGGAATCTGATGATGACACTATACTACGTGCATCCAAACGGCGAGGTGGTCACAGAAGCGTCGAATCGGCAGGATAAGGGCACCATTGGCACGATGGCCAAGTATTATTATTGCTACCGCTACATGGCATTACTCGATAAGAACGGTGAAATGGCTGCCATGTGCCAACTCATCGAAAAGACGTGCCCGAAAGAGCAACTGGCGGGTTATCTTGACTATTTTCTGGAAGATCCCACGCTTTGGAAAGACCTACCCAGCCCAACCGCTTTGCCAACCAACTATGTAAAAACCTTCCCGTATTCGGGCCTGGTGCGCATTCGGCGCGGCAACTGGGATGCTACGATGCTCTCGAATAATGCCGGTTGGCTCACTTTCCATAAGGGTAACGCCGTTTTACAGGGCATGCGGCTGGCGGCTTCGTTTTTCGGAAAAGGTCAATTTCAAAGCGAGAAAATAGAGCAGCGCGGTAACGCGTGGGTACTGCAAAAGTCGTTAGAAGGGCCGTATTACCAGCCAATTGCCAGCGCCAAAATTGCCGCCGATGGTGACTGGGATAAAATGCCCCGAAGTCAGCGTCAGCAGAGCGAAGTGCAGAAACTGACCACAACCGTAACCATCCGTGAAGCCAACAACGGCCTGCAAATCGAAATCGATTTATCGGGTACCGAAGGCGTTCCCGTGACGCTGGAGCTGATTTTTCGCGATGGGGGAACGCTGGCCGGTGTGACAAAGCATCCGAAAAAAGACAAAGCATACTTGCTTACGAGCAACGCAGGTACGTATACCGTTGGCAATGATACCATCCGGTTTGCGTTGGGCAGTACTATGCCGCCTGCTGCGAGCCATAAAAACGTACAACTCCGGGGAGCGCTGCCCGCTATGGATACGCCATCAGTTTACCTGACGGGCTACACGCCGTTTAAACACAGTATTTTTCTGGGGTAAGCGCCCTCTTCTATTTATAGAGCATTGTTGTTTGTTGGTATGATGAAGCTATTGAGTAGCTTGTTCGGCGTTTTGTTGTTACTCCCTATTACGTGTTCACTGGCCCAAACACCGGCAATGACGCTATGGTACGACAAACCAGCGACGGTTTGGTCGGAAGCCCTGCCGTTGGGTAATGGCTACATGGGGGCGATGGTCTTTGGCGATCCGGCAAAAGAGCATCTGCAACTCAACGAAGGTACCCTGTATTCCGGCGATCCGACAGGTACGTTTAAGGCCATCAATGTGCGGAAAGATTTCAGGCAGGTAAGTGAATTGCTGGCCGCCAAAAAGTACCAGGATGCACAGGCTATCATTGCGAAAGAATGGCTGGGTCGGAATCATCAGCTTTACCAGCCCATGGGCGATTGCTGGATTGAACTTGACCACAAAAACGGTGTAATTTCCAATTACAAACGTCAACTCGATCTGGCCACAGCCACGGCGACAACGCAATACAAAGTAGGCGCTACCACGTATACCCGAACGTATTTTGCCAGCTATCCCGACCATGTCATTGTGGTAAAATTATCGGCGAGCGGCCCCGGCAAAATCAACGGTACAGTGCATTTCACGACGCCCCACCAACCCACGGCCAGGTACGTTGCGCAGGGCAACACGCTGACGATGCGGGCGAAACTTCCCGGCTTTGCCCTGAGACGTACGTTTGAACAGGTCGAAAAACTGGGCGATCAGTACAAATATCCCGAACTCTACGACAAGAGCGGCCAACGCAAATCGGGCGTTGACAATATGCTCTACAATCAGCAGATAAACGGTCTGGGCATGGCGTTTGAAACGCGGGTAAAAGCCATCAATACTGGCGGAAGGATAAGTAGTAGCAACGGGAAAGTGACCATTCAGGATGCCTCGGAGGTCGTTTTTGTGCTGTCGGCGGCCACCAGTTTCAATGGCTTCGATAAAAGCCCCGCCACTCAGGGACTCGACCCGAAGCCGCTTCTCGATCAGCGATTTAACGCCATCGTAAAGAAGCCATACGCGGAGTTGTACAGGACGCATCTGACCGATTATAAACGGTTATTCGATCGGGTTGATTTGCAATTAGCCGCCGAAACGGATCAGTCAACGCTCCCCACCGATCAGCGTGTTATGCTCTTTGCGAACGGAAAAGACCCGTCGTTTCCCGCATTGTATTTCCAGTATGGGCGTTATTTGATGATTGCCGGGTCGAGGCCGGGTGGTCAGCCGCTCAATTTGCAGGGGATCTGGAACGACCAGATGACACCCCCCTGGAATGGCGGTTATACCATCAACATCAACGCTCAGATGAACTACTGGCCCGCCGAGTTGACCAACTTGTCGGAGTGTCAGGAGCCGTTTTTTAAGGCGATACAGGAGTTGGCGGTTAACGGTCGCGAAACAGCCCGCAATATGTACGGCAACGACGGTTGGGTAGCCCACCACAACATGGACATCTGGCGTCACGCCGAACCCATCGACAATTGCAACTGCGCGTTCTGGCCCATGGCGGCTGGTTGGCTGACGAGTCATTTCTGGGAGAATTACCTGTTCAACGGCGACAAAGCCTTTCTCAAAAAAGACGTTTTTCCACTACTGAAAGGGGCTGTTCAGTTCTATCAGGGCTGGCTTATCAAAAACGAACAGGGCTATCTGGTGACGCCGGTGGGCCATTCGCCCGAGCAGAATTTCCTGTATGACGGGAAGAAGCAAGGGACGTTCAGCCCTGGCCCGACGATGGATATGGCCATTATTCGGGAGTCGTTTTCTCGCTATCTGGAAGCGTCTACCCTGTTGGGTGTCGACGATACGTTCACCGCCGGAGTGAAGCAAAATCTAGCGCAGTTGCTGCCGTACCAAATTGGTAAATACGGTCAGTTGCAGGAGTGGCAGGACGATTTCGAGGATGCCGACGTGCAACACCGCCACTTCTCGCACCTCTACGCCATGCACCCCAGCAACCAGATCAACATGCGGTCGACGCCCGAGTTGGCGGCTGCGGCCAAACGCGTGATGGAACGCCGGGGCGATGGCGCAACGGGCTGGTCGATGGGCTGGAAAGTGAACGTCTGGGCTCGCCTGCACGATGGCGACCACGCCCTTAAACTGATCACCAACCTGTTTAAGCTAATTCGGACTGATTCAACGCACATGTCGGGCGGGGGAACGTACCCCAACCTGTTTTGTGCGCATCCGCCGTTTCAGATAGACGGGAATTTCGGGGCAACGGCAGGCATTGCCGAGATGCTGGTACAAAGCCACGCGGGCGAAATTCATCTGCTGCCTGCCTTGCCTGAGGCCTGGCATACCGGCCGGGTAAAAGGCCTGAAAGCGCGGGGCGGCTTCACCGTCGACATGGAATGGAAAGCCGGTAAACTGACCAAAGCCGTGGTTCATTCGGCTCTGGGCGGTGTCTGCCGAATTAGAACAAACGAAAATCTGAGCGTGCAACCTGTCAGTAGCGCTGCCAATGGTGAGGTGAACCCCTTGTTTAGCTTCATCGATGCTGGAAAGCCAATTATTAAAGACCAGACGAAACTGGGGCCAATGCCTGCGGTGAACGGATTTACAATTGATTTGAATACGGAGAAGGGGAAAGTGTATGAAATCCGATAGAGCGTTTTTTTGTCATTCCTCCTTAGTAGCCTTGATTTATAACTATGAATAAACGCTTAACGTACCTACTCGCGCTCATCGCCACGCTGAACGCAATACAAACCGCCATTGCCCAAAAGCAACCCGTGGACCTCGTCAACCCGTTGGTCGATGCGGCTAATTCTCGGTGGTTCTTTTTCAACTCGGCATCGCGTCCGTTTGGCATGGTTAACCTCAGCCCCGACAATGGCGTCAATGCCGATTGGGGTGCGGGTTACCGGTATCATCTCGATAGCATCAAGTGCTTTAGCCACGTTCACGGCTGGCAGTTGTCGGGCGTGCCGGTGATGCCAACGACCGGCGAATTCAAGGGCCATTTGGGGGCAGAGCAGTACGGTTCGCGGTTTTCTCATCAGAAAGAAGTGATCAAAGCGGGCTATCATAAAGTGGTGCTGGATGCCTACAACATCACCGCCGAACTGACGTCGACCACGCGCGTGGGCTTCCACAAATACACCTACCCAGCCTCGGCCCAAAGCCATATTCTGTTTGATTTTTCCACCTTTCTCGGCCCATCGGATACGCAGAAGGGCTACGTGAAGAAGGTCAGTAATGAGGAGATTGAAGGCTACGCTGTGATGGCCCCGACTATTCGCCGACCTAAAACGGTAACGGTATTTTTCGTGGCTGTCTTCGACAAACCGTTCGACTCGTTCAGGGGCTGGCGGAATGGGGAACTGGAAGTGACCAACGGCACGATTGACGGCGAACGCGTGGGAACGTACCTGAGTTTCAAGACCAAAACAGGGGAGGTGCGGAAGATGAAAGTGGCCATTTCGTATGTTAGCGAAGAACAGGCCCGCATCAACCTCAAAACCGAACTGCCGCACTGGGATTTTGAGAAAACCGTGCAGGAAAGCCGAACCGACTGGAATAACTGGCTGAGCCGGATTGAGGTGCAAGGCGGCAGTGACACCACGCGAAGCCGATTTTACACTGACCTCTGGCACGCGTTGCAGGGGCGACGCATCATCTCGGACGTGAATGGCAAGTATAGCGATATGACTGGCCCCGAGCGTAAAATCAAACAGATTCCGCTCGATGTCAGTGGCAAACCGAAGTTTAACCACCACAACTCCGACTCGTTCTGGGGCGCGCAGTGGACCCTCAACACGCTCTGGCATCTGGTATACCCAGAGATCACCGAATCGTTTGTGAACTCGATGGTGATGATGTATCAGGATGGCGGGCTTATTCCGCGCGGACCGGCGGGCGGCAATTATACCTATGTGATGACCGGTGCCGCTACCACGCCGTTTATCGTGAGTGCGTATCTGAAAGGCATTCGGGGGTTCGATCTTGACAAAGCCTACGAGGGCTTGCGCAAGAACCATTTTCCCGGCGGCATGATGAGCAAGGCGGGCTATGAACACAACACGTTCAAGGGTGGGGGCGTGGAGTACTACATCGAGCGTGGGTACGTGCCGCATCCGCTGACCAACATTAAGTACGGCTTCCATCAGGACGGGTCAACCCAAACGCTCGAATACGCCTATCAGGACTATACCCTGGCGCAGATGGCCAAAAAGCTGGGTAAAACGGATGATTATGCCCTGTTCATGAAGCGGGCGCAGCAGTATAAAAACATCTGGAACCCTGAACTGGGCTGGATGTGGAACCGGACGCTGGATGGCAAATGGGCTGAGCCGGTCGATATTCTGCGCTACGACAACGGTTGGGAAGAAGGTAACGCAGCCCAATACACCTGGTTTGTGCCACACGACGTACAGGGGCTGATCAACCTGATGGGCGGTCGCGAAAAATTTACCACCAAACTGAACGACTCCTTCGAGAAAGCCCGGAAACACGATTTCGTGTCTGGTAAATCGCACGATAAAGAGACGCTGGAAGAGAATCGGCGGGTATTTCTCAATTACGGCAATCAACCCAGTATTCAAACGGCGCACCTCTTCAACTATGCGGGAGCACCCTGGCTAACGCAATACTGGACCCGGCAGGTGGTCGAAAAAGTGTATAGCGGCCTATCCCCCGATTACGGCTACAGTGGCGACGAAGATCAGGGGCTGATGGGAAGCCTGTCGGTACTGCTTAAAACGGGCTTGTTCTCGACCAACGGCGGCACCACGCCCGAGCCATTCTACGAAATCAGCAGCCCTATTTTCGATAAAATCACCATCAAGCTGAACCCGAAGTACTACAAAGGCAATCAGTTCGTGATCGATGCGAAGAACAACTCCGCCCAAAATCTCTATATCCAATCGGCGCAGTTGAATGGCAAACCCCTCGACCGGCCGTGGATGCTCCACGAAACAGTGGTCAACGGTGGTACGCTGACCCTGCAAATGGGCGCTCAACCAAACAAAGCTTGGGGCAGCAAACCTGAACAGGCACCTATGTCGATGTCATCAACGCCGAAATAATCCTCCCCGACCCATGTTCGGCAACCTTTTTCGCAACCAACCCATACTGCTCTTTGCCGGGTGTTGTCTGGCGCTCATGTCGGCCAATGCCCAAACAACCACCCCACTCTGGCTGGATGATCTGCCCATAAAATCCTTTTCGGAAGGCATTCCGGCCGTGCTGCCCAAAACCACGGCCGCCGGGGATTCCATGCGGATGAAGGGCACGTATTTCGGCCGGGGCGTTGGCGTGGGCTCCACTAGTATTCTGGCATTTTTTCTGGATGGAAAAGCAACGGAATTTTCGGCTGTGGTGGGTGTGGATGATAAAGGGAACCGTGACCTGCCCCATACGTTTTACGTCGTCGCCGACGGCAAGGTGCTGTTCGATAGCGGAGAGATGCGGCTGGGGGACGTACCCAAAGAAGTCAACGTGAAGCTGACTGGTGTGAAACGGCTGGGTCTGTTGGTAAAGGTCAACGACGAAGGCCGCACGAAAGTCTATTCCAACTGGGCCAACGCCCGGCTGACGATGTTGGACAATTACCAACCTCGGAACATCCCAAATTCGGACGAGAAATATATCTTGACGCCCCCACCAGCCAAAACGCCTCGCATCAATTCGGCCGCTGTATTCGGGGCCACGCCCGGCAACCCGGTGCTGTACACCATTGCCGCCACTGGCGAACGCCCAATGACGTTCGCCGCGAAAGGGCTTCCGAAAGGCCTGATGCTGGATCAGAAAACGGGGATAATCACCGGTCGGGTAGCTCAACGGGGAACGTACCTGACCACCCTGACTGCGACCAATTCGTTAGGAAAAGCCACTAAAAAATTGACCCTCAAAATCTGCGATACCATTGCCCTGACGCCCCCCATTGGCTGGAATGGCTGGAACTCATGGGCGCGAAACATCGACCAGGAAAAAGTGATGGCCTCGGCCGATGCGATGGTGAGGATGGGCCTGAGCCAGCACGGCTGGACCTACATCAATATCGACGATGCCTGGCAGGGAAAACGGGGCGGTCAATTCAACGGTATTCAGCCCAACGACAAGTTTCCAACCTTCCAGAAAATGGTCGATTACGTGCATGGCCTGGGCCTGAAAGTCGGTGTGTATTCAACGCCCATGATCACGAGTTACGCGGGCTACATCGGTGGCTCGTCGGACTTTGAAGACGGCCATATTACCGATGCCATCGTCGCCAACAAACGATCGTTCAGGTACGTTGGCAAGCATCACTTCGACACCAACGACGCCAAACAGCTTGCCGAGTGGGGTGTCGATTACCTAAAATACGACTGGCGCATCGACGTTTCGTCGGCCGAGCGCATGTCGGTGGCGTTGAAACAATCGGGCCGCGATATTCACTACAGCATTTCCAATTCGGCTCCGTTTGCCAACGTCAAGGATTGGGTACGTCTGACCAACAGTTACCGCACCGGCCCCGACATTCGCGACAGCTGGAACAGCCTGTTCGTGTCGGCCTTTACGCTCGACAAATGGGCCCCTTTCGGCGGTCCCGGCCACTGGAACGACCCCGATATGATGATCGTAGGCAACGTAACTACGGGCACGCAACTACACCCCACCCGCCTGACGCCCGACGAGCAATACAGCCACGTCAGCTTGTTCAGCCTGCTGGCCGCGCCCATGCTTATTGGGTGTCCCATTGAACAACTCGATGCCTTCACGCTGAATCTGCTCACCAACGACGAGGTGATCGAAATCGATCAGGACCCGCTTGGGAAATCGGCCCGGTTGGTGGTGAACGAGAACGGAATGCAGATTTGGCTGAAACCGCTGGCCGACGGTTCCTATGCTGTGGGCCTGTTCAACGTCGGCGATTTCGGGAAAACACCGGCATCTTATTTTCGCTGGGGTGATGAGAAACCTAAATCATTTACGTTTGATTTTAAGAACGTTGGTTTAACCGGAAAGTACCGGCTGCGCGATGTGTGGCGTCAGCAGGATTTGGGCATCTTTACAGGTTCATTCAAAACAGACATTCGATATCACGGTGTCGTGATGCTCCGGGCATTTCCGGGGAAGTAAATGAATAATGGACGTTAGATATTGGATGCTGGACGTTTTTTGTCATCCAACATCCATCGTCCAGTATCCAACCTCCAATATCCTTTTACCAAACATGGCTACGACAAAACGCTTTACGTTCGCAATTGCCTCCTTACTAGTGCTTTCGATTTTTACAGTTGGCTTTCAGAAAATGGCCGGCATGAAGCCCGTTTTTTCGCTCGCCGATTACAGGGTGGCCGACGGGTTTGATCTGAAATTGATTGCCTCCGAGTCACTGCTGAAAGCCCCCGTCAGTATCGATTTCGACAACAAAGGTCGAATCTGGGTGGTGGAAATGATTGGCTACATGCCCAATCTGGAAGGCATCGGTGAAGAAGAACCCACCGGCCGGATTTCTATTCTGGAAGACCGGAATAAAGATGGCGTAGCTGACTATGCCAAGGTATTTCTGGACAAACTCGTGCTGCCCCGAGCCCTGGCCCACGTGTATGGCGGCCTGCTGTACGTCGACGGACCCAAGCTCTGGTTTGTCGAAATCGTTGGTGACAAGCCCGGCAAAAAAACGCTGGTCGACCCGGTCTATGCCGAAGGTGGCAACGTGGAGCACTCGTCGAACGGATTGATGATGAACATTGATAACTGGATTTACAACGCCAATTACAATTTCAGGTATCAGTTGAAAAATGGTAAATGGGTGAAAGAGCCCACGTCGAATCGGGGTCAGTGGGGTATCACGAGAGATAATTTCGGGCGGCTGTATTACAACAACAACTCGACTAATTTACAGGGCGATGTTGTGCTGCCTAACAAGGTAATCCGCAACAGATATTTCAAACCGACCATCGCCGAGCATCAGCGCCTGGCCAGTAACCGGGTGTTCCCTACGCATCAGACATCCGTCAATCGGGGATATCAACCCGGCGTTCTGGATGAAAAAGGATTGCTGAAAGAAGTCACGGCTGCCTGTGGACCGTTGGTGTATCGGGGAGGGGCTTTCCCGGACGGTTACAATCAGAATGCGTTCGTCTGCGTGCCAGAAGCCAATTTGATCAAACGAAACAGGTTGCAGTTTGATGGATTCCAGACAACGGTTAGTGAGGCTGTGGAGGGGAACGAGTTCATCGAATCGACCGACGAAGGGTTTCGGCCAGTAAACCTGTTCGATGGGCCCGACGGGGCGATCTATGTGGTCGACATGCACCGGGGAATCATTCAGCACAAAGCGTACATTTCGCAATACCTGACCGAACAATTGGCTGGCAAAAAGCTGGACACGCTCCAGAACGCGGGTCGTATTCTGAAAATCACGAGCAAGGCGAAAAAGCCCGGCCCGACCCCCGATTTTACGAAAGCCACGACGGGTCAGTTGGTTGCCTTGCTCAGCAATGCCAACGGTTGGGTGAGAGATCGCGCCCAGCAGTTGCTGATTCAGCGGAAAGACCGTACGGTGGTGAATCAACTGCTGGCGTTGGCCAAATCGGGGAATGAGCTGTCGACGGCGATTCATGCGCTGTACGTGCTGGAAGGGCTGAACGCCCTGACGTTCGACAACCTGAGTGGCATCATCAAACAGTCGAAACAACCCGAAACCATTGCCCATGCGCTAGGCCTTCTGGAGCGCTTTGCCGCCCCGCAACGGGTAGCTGGCATGAAGGCTATGAGCACGGAATTGCTGGCCCGCAACAACGAAACGATCGACCTCTATCTGTCGGTGGCGTTGAATCCCTGGCTGAAGCTATCGGAGGCTACCTTCCTGCCTATGCTGTCGGAAATAGACAAGAGATATGCGACGCAGAAAGTAGTTCAGGAGGCGTTGATCAGCGGACTGGACGGAAAAGAAAACGTGTATCTGGCGTCGATGAATCCAGGAGATCTGCTGAAAAGCAACCTGACCCTGACCATCAACAACCGCCAGAAAAAGCAGTTGAATTCAATTTATGTAGCCGAGGTAAACGCCGTCGACGCCCGCACAAAAGGCCTGAAACTCTATCGCAGCATCTGCGCAACCTGCCACGGTGCCGACGGGAAAGGCATTCAGGATCTGGCCCCGCCCCTGAAAGGGTCCGAATACATAGACGGATCGATGAAGCGGTTGGCGTCGATCATTCTGCACGGCGTAAGCGGTCCCATTCATGTAAACGGCAAACGATATGAGTTGAATAACGAGATGCCTGCCCTGCTCAACAACAAGGATATCAGCGATCAGGATATTGTCGACATTATCCGGTTCACGCAGAATGCCTTTGCCAAAGAAGGGAAAGGTATTTCGGCCGCCGACGTCAAAAAAATGCGCGATCGTAAACCCACCGGCACCGGCGTGTTGACCGAAAAGCAGTTGCTTGAAGACGATTTCGAGAAGTGATGGCGTAGCTAATGCTTGACTAATTGATTGCTATCGTAGACCTTCTTGTCATCTCTCAACGGTGGATGCTCCTGCCCTCGGGATGACAGGTCGCTATACACTGCGCGATGTTTGGCGGCAAAAGCGCTGCACATTAAATTCTCGATATTAAAGTAACGTACTACGAGTCTATGGAAAAGTCAGTTCTCGTCAGGCTCAGTGTTCGGGCAGGGCTAATCACCCTTGCTATGCTGGCGATCTGGTTTGGGCTGGATTCGTTTTTCAACGGCTCCGTCTGGGAGGGGATGTTGGTGAGCAAGTCGGCGCTGGTGGTGGAATACTGCGAATTCAACAACGTGGCGCGCTTCTTTCATCAGCGCATGAACACGTATTCTAATCTAGCCTATTTCTTTTTCGGCGTGCTGATTTTGCTGATCGCTAACTATGATCAGTCCCGCCTGTCGTCGATAAACAGGCAGAATCGGCTGGAGGCGTTTCCGGCCCTGTCGGCGTTGATGGGGCTTTGTTTTATTTACCTCAGCTTCGGTAGCGCCTTTTTTCATGCGTCGCTGACGTGGATAGGGCAACGGGTCGATATGAACGGAACTTACGGCATCACGCTGGTGCTGGTCACGATTGCGCTCTATCACGTGCTGCACGGCATTCGGCTGACATCGCTGGCAAAAACAGTCTGGGTAGTGTCGCTAGTGGCGCTGATTATCGTGTTTTTGAAGGTCGCCCTGCTGGTGTCGAGCGCCATTTTACTGCCGTCGCTCATTCTGTCGCTCCTGGTTCTGATAGCCATTAACTACATTCAGTTCAGGCAAAAACGGTCGGGAATAGTAGCTGTGGCGAGTCTTGTTCTTATGGTCGTAGCGGTTAAATTCCGAACCCTCGACGTACAGAAAATTGGCTGTGATCCGCATTCGCTCGTTCAGGGGCATTCGATCTGGCATCTGCTCACGGCGCTTAGTAGCGTATGCAGTTATTCGTTCTTCCGGTTTGCTAAACAATAGCCTAACGTATCGTGCAAAATGAAACGTAACCAATTGATTGTAGGCACCTTTGCCTTGTCTTCGTTTATCTATGCGTGCAAGGTTCAGATGGCAACCAACACGCCCGCTAACACCCCGGTGCCCGTGGCTGTGGCCGCAACAGCTCCGGTCGATAGCAGCGGTGTTCCCCCGTTAGCGCCGTTTTCGATTACGCCGCTCACGCCCGAACAAAGCCAACAGGCGTTTGTGCTGCCGGCGGGGTACCACATGGAACTGGTGGCGAGCGAACCCATGATTACCGAACCCGTAGCCATTGCCTGGGACGGTAACGCCCGGATGTATGTGGCCCAAATGGAAACCTACACGCAGGACGCCGACGGCACCGGAACCAAGGATAAGAAAAGCCGGGTGATGTTGCTGGAAGACACGAACGGCGACGGCAAAATGGACAAGAGTACGGTGTTCATTAAAGACATGCTGTTGCCGCGTATGTTGCTGTGTGTCAATCACGAACTGCTGGTTAATGAGACGGATACCTACGATATTTTTAGCTACAAAGACACGAACGGCGATGGTGTAGCCGACGAAAAACGAGCCGTGTATACGCTGGGTAAAGTAGCCCCCGGTAACCTCGAACATCAGCGCAGTGGACTGGTCTGGAACCTCGACAATTACATCTACCAAACGGTTGATCCCATCCGGTTCAGGTACGTTGGTGGCATGCTCAAACCCGATTCGCTGCATAGCGGCTCGAACGGGCAGTGGGGCCTGACACACGATAACTACGGCCGGTTATTCTACAGCCGGGGCGGGGGAGAAAACGCCGGTTCTGGTTTTCAGATCAACCCGAAATATGGCGCGCTGGAGTTTGCCGATGCGTATAGCGAAGACGATTTCAGCCCTGTTTGGTCGCGCATCTCGAACCCCGAAGTGCAGGGCGGTCCGGCCCGGTTGCGGCCCGATAGTACGTTGAACCACTTCACATCGGGCAACGGGCAGTCTATTTTCCGGGGCGACCGCCTCCCGGCCGATCTGGTAGGCGATTACCTCATCAACGAACCCGTGGCCCGAATTATACGGCGGGCGAAGGTTGTGAACCGTGAAGGGAAGACGTACCTGGAAAAGGTATACGACCGTAAAGAGTTCATTGCCAGCACCGATTTCTTCTTCCGCCCCGTTAACACCTACACCGGCCCCGATGGTTTGCTATACATTATCGATATGAACCGGGGCGTCATTCAGGAATCGAACTGGACGAAGAAAGGAACGTTTCTGCGGGGTAAAATCGATCAGTATGGATTAGACAAAGTGAATCAGCGCGGCCGTATCTGGCGGTTGGTACACGATGGCTACAAACCCGGCCCTAAGCCAGCCATGCTCGATGTACCCGCCGCCGATCTGGTCAAGCACCTCGACCACGCCAACGGCTGGTGGCGCGATAACGCCCAAAAGCAGCTCATTCTACTAGGCGATAAATCGGTTATTCCGGCTTTGCAACAGATAGTAACCGGTCGGAAAGGGGCATCGGCTCTGGGTAGACTACACGCCTTGTGGACGCTTGAAGGTCTGGATGCCGTTGACAAAGAGCTACTGACCGCCACCCTGAAAGACAGTGATGCGCAGGTGCGGCGGGCCGGTATCTGGATCAGTGAGCGGTATCTGAAGCAGAACGATACCGACATGATTGCCCGCGTTGGTAGCCTGGCGAATGACGAAAATTACGACGTAAAAACGCAGATACTGTTGTCGCTGGGAGCCAATAAAAACGAACGTGCCCAACAGATTGTGCAGGATATGCTGGCTAAAAACCCCAATAATCAGATGCTGGCCAAGACTAAAAATAGCATCGACCGGAACGAGGATGCCAAAGTATACGGGATGAAAATGGGCGGTTTTACGGCCGCCGAACGCAAGCTGATTGTCAGTGGCAGTGAAATCTACAAAGGCATGTGTTCGCCCTGCCACGGTGGCGATGGCAACGGGTTACCCACCAATGCCGCACCCGCCCTGCGCGGAGCCAAACACATGAACCACGACCGTGATTTCGCTGTCCGGATTCTGCTACACGGATTGAAAGGTCCGATTGAGGGAAAGACGTACCCAAGCGAAATGGCGTCGATGAAGGACAATACCGATGAGTGGATTGCGTCGGTGGTCAGCTACATCCGCTATGAATTTGTGGGTACGTCGTCGCGGGCTATCAAAGGCCGGCAATCGGCGGTGGTGACACCCGATTACATCAAAAAGGTACGGGAATCGTATGCCCCTTCGCGCGAAGCCTGGACCATCGATGAGCTGGAAAAAACGCTGTTGCCCGTATCGGCTTCCAGGTAATACTCGGCTAATTTGATTACTGCTACACTACGTAATCACCCAATTAAGGTAGTTGATGTGAATTATGGATGAGTATAACGCATTGCTGAGCGGAGTCGAAGGGCCACGCGTCAGCAATGCGTTGACTATACGTTATCTAGGGGTGTGATTGTTCATGGCTTACATTTAGTTAAGCAATAGTCTCACCGAGCCTGATAAGCGCGAACAGCCTGTTGGTTGGTGCCGATCAGTAAGGTGTTGCCTATCGATACCACGCTGCGCACATCGCCCGTTAGGCCAAAGCCAGCCCGTGCGGGATCAACGGCCACAAATCCGCCCCGGCCGTTGCCCCGTAATAACGTACCACTGTTGGCATCGGACCGGCCAAACCGAAGGCGTGCCTGCGTGGTGTTGCCGCAAAGCAGCAAGTCTTTACGGCCGTCGTGATCATAGTCAACTGAGGTGATAGTGAATGTGGGCGCCAACTGTGCGGCAGTTGGCAGGGGTACGGCCGTATGTTTTCCGGTAGCTGTGCTGATGAACGACAGGGAGCGTAGTTCATTAGCAGTCAGTCGTTTGGCATCGCGAAGTTCGTCGGGGGTAAACACGTCGGTGAGAGTGGCGTTGCTGTAGGTGTCGTAGCTGGTGAAGCGTTGCCGAAGCATGCTCATCTGGTCGAGGAGTTCGTCGCGGGTGGCGTGGGGGTAGCTTTTGCCCTGCACGTAGAGGCACAGCACCGGATCCATTTTGCCGTTGTTATCGAAATCTTTGTAGACCAGTTCGGCGGGTTCGCGGTCGCTGGCGCGGCATTGGGTATTCAGGCCCTGATTGCCCACCACCAAATCGGGCCGACCATCGCCATTAAGGTCATCGACCAATAGTTTGTTCCACCAGCCCCGGTATTCTTTACCCAAAAAAGCCGTGGTCTGATCGGTCAATTTTCCGCCGTTGGCTACACTCAGCACCATAACGGGCATCCATTCGCCCACCACTACTAACTCCGGTTTTTTGTCGCCGTTGAGGTCTGTCCAGGCAGCGTCGGTCACCATGCCTGGCTGCGTCAGCATAGGGGCTAGCTGTGCCGTTTGGTCTGTGAATTTGGGTTGGCCACCCGGTCCGGTGCCTGTGTTGATGAGCAAATAACTGCGCGGCGATTCAGGATAGCGCCCCGGAATAACCCGCCCGCCCACGAAGAGGTCAGGCCTACCATCGCCGTTTATGTCAGTTGCCCGCACACAACTGGTACTGGTGCGCATGGTGGGCAGGGCAGCGGCACTTTTCGTAAAATGACCCTTGCCATCGTTCAGATACAGCCGATCTTGCAGGCGCGGGTCGTCGGGCTGGAAATTGCCGTAACCGCCGCTGCACACGTAGAGGTCAGGGAAGCCATCACCGTTGGCGTCGAAAAACGCCGCGTCGGTATCCTCAGAAGCTGTATCGGCCACAAACGCCGGTTGGGGCAGGCGGCTGAACTGACCCGATGCCTGTTGCATATAGAGGCTACCCGGCTGTCCGCTACTTCCGCCCACAAACACATCCTCGCGACCATCGGCGTTGACATCAGCTTTCACGAGACAAGGCCCGCCAAACGATAACGCATTGACCAGTAACGGCTGCCGCTTGAAATCGTTGATTGTCGTGGTCGGGTGCGTATAGGCCAAGGGCGACTTCGTGGGGCGGAAGAGAGTAGGGGCAGGAGCTGGAGCGCGGTAGATCGATTTGGCATCGGTTTCCCGCAAGGTGAGCAACTGATTGGCTTTTACGTTGGTGAGCAGTTGCTGTTTGCCCGTTGGCCACACGATTATCAGCGAGTCAACGACGGTATCGGTGCCTAGCCCGAAGTGCAACCGGGGCGATACGCTCGATTGGTAGCCCTGCGTGGGCATCTGTTCGGCATACTGTCGGTTACCCTTTCGCGAAATCGTTACTTTAGCCCCAACTCCCTGCGTATTAGCCCCGCTGCCAACCAGCTTAAGGCTAATGAAGCTGCGTTTTTTATCGGTCTCGTTCCGAAAGATATAAGCGGGTTGGTTGGTGTTGTTGACAATCAGGTCGAGGTCACCGTCATTATCCAGATCGGCGTAAGCGGCTCCCGTGCTGTTGGATACCTGTGTAAGTCCCCAGGCTTGCCCGGCGTTTTCGAAGGTAACGTTTCCGTCTCGCTCGCCCCGGTTACGGAAGGCGTAGTTGGGTACGTTCGACGAGGGCATTCGGTGGACTAGTTCAAGAATATCCTCGCGTTGTGGGTTGGCGGGCCGGTTTTGCATGAAATCGGCCATGTACTTCAGGAAATCCTGGTTGGTATAATCGCGAACGTACCCATTGGTCACATACAAATCTTTCCAGCCATCGTTGTCGTAATCGGCCAGGAGGGGCGCCCAACTCCAGTCGGTGTTTGAAATGCCCGCCAGTTGCCCGGTTTCGCGGAAAGTACCGTCGCCGTTGCTGATCTGAAGCATGTTGCGCATGATCTGGTGATGGAAACCCGATTCAACGCCAAGCGCATATTTCTCGTAGTTGTCGGGGGCCATCAACAGTTTCTGCCGCCGGTTATCTTCGGGCAACATATCCAGCGTGAGAATATCGGGGCGGGCGTCGTTGTTCACGTCGGCCACGGCGTTGCCCATCGAGAAGTTGGACGTATGGCCAACGCTGGTTTTGAGGGCATCGCGAAACGTGCCGTCGTGGTTATTGATGTACAGGTAGTCGGGAACGGCGTAATCGTTGGAAATGTACAGATCGGGCCAACCGTCGGCGTTCAGATCCGAGACGCCCACGCCCAGTCCGTAGCTCAGTACCGAACTGCTCAGCCCCGACCGACTGGTTACGTCGTCGAACCGGTTTCCATTGTTCCGAAACAGGCGCATGCCAATCTCCGGGTTCGTCTGTTTACGCAACGCCGCCGTACTGGTTTTGTCGAGTACCGGTAATGATTTGGGGTTGTGATTCAGCAGAAAGAGGTCGAGGTCGCCATCGCGGTCGTAATCGAAAAAGGTGCCCTGCGTGCTTTGCGCCGGGTTGTTCAGGCCATATTTGACGGTCTGGTCGGTGAAGTGAGGGATACCCTGGGCGTCGGGACCGTCGTTGATGAAGAGTTGCGGCGTACGGTTTTCGGGGCGTACGCTGCCCGAGTAACACAAAAAGAGATCGAGTCGACCATCGCCGTTTACATCGGCCATCGACACGCCAGTGCGCCAGGGACCTTCGCGCCCGGCTACCCCTGCTGCCGTGGTGACGTCGGTAAATGCCATCGGTTCGCCGCCGCGATTTCCTTTGTTGAGGTACAACTGGTTGGGTACCATGTTGCCACTAAAATAAATGTCGTCAAATCCATCGCCGTTCAGATCGCCCACAGCTACCCCGCCGCCGTTGTAGAAGTATTCATACATCAGTACGTTAGTATTCAGGCCTTCGGTGAGGTTATTGGCGAAGGTAATACCGGTCTGATCGGGCGAGAGCAGCGTAAATAACGGCGGTCCGGTGGGAGTGGTTGCTTCTGTTGCGGTGGCCGACTCGTCGGTAGTAGAGGAGTTCTGGCAGCTCAGCCCGGAGAAACAGGCCGCCACCAGTAATAAACCGGATAAGCGTTGGAAAGAGACTATCATGAAACGGGGAAACGGGAAATACACGGCAAAATTGGTGGATTTAGAGCAGATTGCTACAGAATATAAGTAGCCGTTGCAATTGATCTCCCTGGTTAAAATCGACGGGGTTACTTTCCAGGTACGTGTCAATCTGTCGGCGATAGTCGCTGAACAGCTTGACCACGCCAGCCCGATTTGCCGGGTGGAACCGGTTGTTTTTATCCACCAGAAAAAAAGTGGTCTCTTTTCTGAATAGCAGGTCGCCTTTCGAGTCGAGTTTGCTGACACTCATGTTGCCGCCCGAGTAATACTGGTAGGTGGTGATGGCCCCCGCGCCCGTCGATTGGCCGTAGGCGCTCATCTTCTCGCGGTTTGTGGTTTTGAGCCCCTGTTTGGCGGCCAGTTTAACTCCGTTGTAATCGGCTACCACTTCGCTGTAGCCCCGTTTTTGATCATACAAAAACAGCACTTTCCCGGCCGGGCTAGGCGTATTAACCTCAACCTGTCTTACAATGGGGTCGTCGGCCAGGGCCATGGTGTCGCCGCGCGCGGTGATGAAGTGCATCTCGCTCAGTATGACCTGGTAATTAAACCGGGCGTCGACCGTTGTGCCGTTTAGAAACGATACGGTGCCGTTCCGGAACTGGTCATACTGGTAACGATCGCGGTACGGAATGGCTTTTTCGCCGCCCTTCACCCGAACGATACCCGACGATTGTGCCTGACAGGCGGTGTGGGCCATAAGCCCGATTACTCCAAGAAACAGGACTACGTTCATAACGGAAAAACGGACTTCCTTTAAAAGACTGATGCCAGCGTAACTCACGCTGGCATCAGTTGAAGATAAGGAGTAAATTAGACTTTTCAGCCGATTTCTTCCCGCATTATGCACTAATTAATAACCCGGGTTCTGCACCAGGTTTTTATTCCGGTTCATCTCATCGCGGCTGATGGGCAGGAAGTACATCTTGTCCAGCCAGGCACGGTTCTCTTTACCCGGATCAATATTGACTACCCGGTAGGCATAGTCGTAGCTGGTGGGGTCGTAACGGTACAGACTCACCGTCTTGCCCGGCTTCAACGTACCGGTGATACTGATCGTGTTGGCCTGACGGCCCAGCGTGGCGGGGGCAATCATCCAGCGGCGGGCATCGTGGTAGCGTTGCTCTTCAAACACCATTTCGATGCGCCGTTCGTTGCGGTAGCGTTGCCGAAGGGCGTCGCCGGTTTCGGTAAGGGCAGGCATCCCGGCCCGGAAACGAATCCGGTTCAGCCACGTTTTGGCTTCCGCATCCTCACCCAGTTCAATGCAGGCCTCGGCATAGTTGAAGGCCGCCTCCGTGACCCGGAAGAACGGCCAGGGAACTTGCTGATACGTGTTCTGATCCACAATCGCCGGGCTCGGATCGGTAAACTTGCGCATGTAATAGCCCGTGTAGCTACCGTTCCAGTCTTCTACCGTGCTCTTGCGGGTGTCCAGACCAGCCACCGTTACTTTACCGCTGCCGCTGGTTACTTCATACTGTCCGGTCTGGATCTGGTTGGCCGGATCTTTGGCGGCTACGTCGGCCGTACGTGGTTTCCAGGGGGCACCGTCATAGAGGATCGAGGCATAGAAGCGGGGGTCACGGTTGGCGTAGGGCGTTGTGGCCTTGGCCGGATCGCTCCAGCTAAACTTGGAGCCATCCATCATTTCGTAGTCGTCCACCAGCAGCGATACCGGCGTGTTGCCCGCCCAGTTGTGGTACCCGTTTGGCCCGTTGAACAAGCCTTGCTGACCACCCGCTTCGGGCTTCTGGTTGACGAACGAACGCGAGAAAAGCACGTCCTGCTCTCCGCCGTTGCGCGAGAGGGCGATGTTGGAGTAGTTGGTCGATCCGGCATCTTTGGAAACCGGGGCCGACAGGTTCAGTTGATAGCCACCCGTCAGGTCGAGCACCGCTTTGGAGGCGGCCTTGGCTTTCTGCCAGCGGTCGGCCCGGCTTCCGCCTACGTGCCCAAGCAATTGGGGTTGGGCAAAGGTGGCGTGCGTGGTTGACTTGGCTTTGGCGGTGGTGGCATCGTAGAGGTCACTGGCGGCATAGGTCAGTATCCGTGACTTCAGGGCCAGGGCGGCCAGTTCGGTTGCCCGGCCTTTGGCCAGCGACTTGCCTTTCAGCAGGGCTGCTGCTGCGTCGCAGTCTTTGACGATGAAGTTGACACACTCCTCAATTGAATTCCGGGTTACCGCGTAATCAGCTTCCCCCAGCGAGTAGGCCTTGTCAACGATCGGTACGCCGCCGTGATAACGCACCAACTGATGGTAGTAGTAAGCCCGCAGAAACAGGGCTTCCCCTTTCAGACGATCGGCGATGCTGTTGGTGTTGGGAAAACCCGGCGTGGCCAGATTCTGAAGCGCCAGGTTGGTGGCCCGAATCCGCAGGTACATCTGGTTCCAGTTGATAGTCTCATTGATCCAGCCCGGATCGGCGGGGTTGGTACGGGCCTCGGTGATGGTGGTGATACCCCGGCCCGGGTGCGTAAAGATGGTTTCGTCGGTCAGCGAAGCCAGTTGCTGCTCATTGAAGCCGCCCTGCCCCAGGCCGGCGTAAATACCGGTGACGAATGCTTCGGCCAGGGCTGCATCAGACCAAACGGCGGTGCCGGATACCTGATCCAGGGGTTGTGTATTGACGAAATCGTCATTACAGCCCGTCACGGCGAAGGCCGTGATAAGCAGGCTTAAACTGATGGTTTTAACTTGTCGTAACATAATGGTTAGTGATTAGAAACGAAGCGCCAGGCCTGTGTTGATGATGCGCGACTGTGGATAGTACTGACCCGTAGAGTTACCAGATTCGGGATCGAACGAACCCAGTTTGTTTACAAGATTTAACAGGTTTAGTCCGTTGGCGTAAACCCGCAGGCTGCTGATACCGATCTTTTTGACAAACGTCTCTGGAATGGTGTAGCCCACTTCAAAGTTTTTCAGGCGGATATAATCCGCTGACCGTAGCCAGTAGGTGTTGCCGCCTGAGTAGTACTGATCACTCCGGTTGGCAATCCGTGGGTGTACGCTGCTTGGGTTTTGTACCGTCCAGCGGTCGGTGTAGAACTCTTTCAGGTAGTTACCGATGTTACCCGACTCGCCCAGGCTGATGTACTGCTGTGCTCCGGCGGCTCCCTGGAACAGGATCGTCAGGTCGAAGTTTTTGTACGAAGCTGTCAGGTTCAAACCGCCCTGGAACAGAGGCAGGTTGGTGCGGTTGTTACGTACCTGATCGTCCGGCGTGATCTTGCCATCTGGACCCGAACCGTTCGGACCACCAATGTCTTTGTACTTCATGTCGCCGGGACGAAGCGTTTTCACGACAGCCGAATAGTCGATGGGGTTCGATGAAATCTCTTCCTGGGTAGCAAATACGCCATCATACTCATAGGCTTGATAAGAGTTGATGGGTTTGCCTGTTGTCCGCTGCCACTCAGGTGCGCCGGGGGCTTCGTCCCAGAACAGAATCTTGTTCTGCGCGTAGCCACCGTTGATGCCCACGTTGAACCGCAGGCCACCCACCTGGCTGTTGTAGCTGATCTGACCGTCGAAACCGCTGTTACGTACCTTGCCAATGTTCTCCGGAGGCAGCGTCAGACCCGTGGTGCGGGGCACTGAGGCGTTGCGGGGATACAGAATCGAGGTACGCAGGTTGTTGAAGTAATCGAACTCGAAGCTAAGCTTGCCGTTGAAAAATTGACCTTCCAGGCCGATATCGGCGTTGTTGGCCACCTCCCAGGTAATGTTGGGATTCGGAATCCGGGCCTCGCCCAGCGTTTGCTGCGCCGCGTTGTTGATAATGTAGGTGTTGAACCCGTAGGTGGCCAGGTACTGATACGTAGCCAGTGTACTGGTTCCAGGCAGATAAATCTGGTCGTTACCCAACTGCCCGTAAGAGGCCCGAATCTTGAAGTAGTTCATCACCGGCGCGGCCCCTTTCCAGAAGTTTTCTTCTGAAATAACCCATCCCGCCATTACGCCGGGGAAGAAACCGTAACGAGTCGCCTCCGGGAAGATATCCGATCCGTCGTAGCGGCCCAGAAACTCAAAGAGGTACTTGTCTTTGTAGTTGTAGGCAACCCGACTGAAGTAGTTCAGACGGGCCCGGTTGAAGGCGCCTCCGTTGTTGTTCTGCTCCAGCGCACCCCCCGCAAACAGTTGGTCAATCGCGGGTGAAATGAAGAAACGACGGTAAGCGTTGAAATTATCGCCTTCGATGGTTTCGCGGTTAATACCAGCCAGTACGGTCAGGCCGTGGTCGCCGAATTTGCGCTCATACGTACCGATCGCACCCAGCAGGATGTTCAGTTGCGTGTTGTTACCCAGGGTCAGACGTGGTTCTGCGGGGCCACGTACACTGGCCGTCAGGTTGGGGTTGCCATTGGCGTCCAGGCCTGTTCCACGCTCATAGAGCGTCCAGGGGGTTTCCCAGCGCCGGTTGTTCTGGTTCAGCTTATCCACGGCCGCCGTTCCCGAAAACTTAAGTCCTTCGATACCCGGAACCTTGAAGTCGAGCTGCCCATTGGTTTGGATGTAATCGCGCTTGTCGCGGTCGTAGCCCGTTGCGTTGGTGGTGATGACCACGGGGTTTTCACCGTTCTCGATGTCAGGCCCCGGGCGACCATCTGGCCAGAAAGCGGGCTGGTTTGGTTTACCGCGCATCTGCATGCGGAAGATGGCTCCGGCGCCGCGTGTTGGGTAGTAGCGGAATTCTTCGCGCCCCAGAATGCCCAGGGAGAGGTGCAGGTTTTTGCTGATGTTGGCGTCGATGTTGAGCCGCAGATCATACTGTTGATAGCCGGTGGCCGAATTCTTGTAAAACGCATCCTGGTTCTGGTAGCCTATAGAAGCCAAATACTTAAAGTCTTCTGTACCGCCGTTCAGTTGCATGTTGTGACGCGTCTGCGGCGACCATGTTTTCAGCGTAGAGGCGTACCAGTCGGTGTTCGGGAAATTCCAGGGATCAGATCCGTCGGCATATTTAGCGATACTTTCTGGCGTGTAAGGAGCCTTTCTAACCGAACCATCCGGGCGCGTATATGAACCCGTAGTCTGGTACGCTTTGGTAGCTGCAGCCCACTCGGCTACTGGCAACTCATACACGTTCAGGTCATTCAGCATACTGGTATACTCGGCTGCATTAGCCAGGCTGGGAACTACCGTTGGCTGAGCATAGCCCTGATTGAACGAATAAGACAACTGTGGCTTGCCACTTTTGCCCCGCTTGGTGGTAATCAGAATAACGCCGTTGGCGGCCCGTGACCCGTAAATGGCGGCCGAGGCATCTTTCAACACCGAAATGGTCTCGATATCGGCTGGGTTGATGCGGTCCAGTCCACCTGCCCGGTCAGGAATACCGTCTACCACCACCAGGGCGCTGTTGTTGCCCAGGGTGTTGGTGCCCCGAATCCGGATGGTTGAGCCATCGTAACCTGGCTCGCCGCTACGGTTTACGGCCGTTACACCCGGCAGCCGACCGGCCAGTGAGTTAGATAAGTTGGTGGTTGGTGATTTGACCAGATCACCACCTTTTACGGCCACTACCGAACCGGTGATGGTCTCTTTGCGCTGGGTGCCGTAACCTACCACAATCACTTCATTGAGGGCTTTTGTGTCGGCAGCCAACGTAACATTAATGCTCGACTGGTTGTTGATCGGTATCTCCTGCGATACAAATCCGATGTAAGAAAAAACCAGTGAACTGTTTTTGGTTGGCGCATTTATTGAGAAGTTACCTGCAGCGTCGGTTACAGATCCTTGCGTTGTGCCTTTCAGGACTACACTGACACCAGGTAGTCCGGCCTGTTGCTCGTCGAGTACACGTCCCGTGATTTTCGTTTGAGCAAATGTACTGGCCATACAAAGCAGTACAAAAGCCAAGGATGCGCACAGACGGTTTCTGGTGAACCAGCCTGGTGATGAGTGCTCCGGACTGATAAAGGCCCTGAGTTTCCTCGTAGAAGTTGATCGCATAATTAGGTTATGTTTTGGTATTAATCCTATACAAAAGATATTTATTCCCCTATCTACTAGCTGTTATTTGAGTAAATATTGATCGTTACTATGAGTATTATTGCAAATAATGACTCAAATTGTGGTATATATACTTGATGTTAAATATTCTATACATTGCTTTTTTTAAGCGCGCGAGCAATTCTATTGTTAGTAAACCAGTAGCCTTAGACGGCTTATTGTAGCTCTTGCTTTCTCTAAAAAAAGAAGCCTGAATCTGTCTAGATTCAGGCTTCTTTTTTTAGAGAAAGCAACTATTTTCAGGTACGTTGCTAACAGCTGATGATGAATGTCTTTAAATGACGAATGCCAGCGTAATCTACGCTGGCATTCGTCGGCTGGTAGGAGTGAGCAAGCTGGATTAACCAGCAGGGAACTCCCGCTATTATAACATATGCTACGGCTTAATAGCCCGGATTCTGCACCAGGTTTTTATTCCGGTTCATCTCATCGCGGCTGATGGGCAGGAAGTACATCTTGTCCAGCCAGGTGCGGTTCTCTTTGCCCGGATCAATATTGACTACCCGGTAAGCATAGTCGTAGCTGGTGGGGTCGTAACGGTACAGACTCACCGTCTTGCCCGGCTTCAACGTACCGGTGATGCTGATCGTGTTAGCCTGACGGCCCAGCGTGGCGGGGGCAATCATCCAGCGGCGGGCATCGTGGTAGCGTTGCTCTTCAAACACCATTTCGATGCGCCGTTCGTTGCGGTAGCGTTGCCGAAGGGCGTCGCCGGTTTCGGTAAGGGCAGGCATCCCGGCCCGGAAACGAATCCGGTTCAGCCACGTTTTGGCTTCCGCATCCTCACCCAGTTCAATGCAGGCCTCGGCGTAGTTGAAGGCCGCCTCCGTGACCCGGAAGAACGGCCAGGGAACTTGCTGATACGTGTTCTGATCCACAATCGCCGGGCTCGGATCGGTAAACTTGCGCATGTAATAGCCCGTGTAGCTACCGTTCCAGTCTTCTACCGTGCTCTTGCGGGTGTCCAGACCAGCCACCGTTACTTTACCGCTGCCACTTGTTACTTCATACTGTCCGGTCTGGATCTGGTTGGCCGGATCTTTGGCGGCTACGTCGGCCGTCCGTGGTTTCCAGGGGGCACCGTCATAGAGGATCGAGGCATAGAAGCGGGGGTCACGGTTGGCGTAAGGCGTTGTGGCTTTGGCCGGATCGCTCCAGCTAAACTTGGAGCCATCCATCATTTCGTAGTCGTCCACCAGCAGCGATACCGGCGTGTTGCCCGCCCAGTTGTGGTAGCCGTTTGGCCCGTTGAACAAGCCCTGCTGACCACCCGCTTCGGGCTTCTGGTTGACGAACGAACGCGAGAATAATACGTCCTGCTCACCCCCGTTGCGCGAGAGGGCGATGTTGGAGTAGTTGGTCGATCCGGCATCTTTGGAAACCGGGGCCGACAGGTTCAGCTGATAGCCACCTGTCAGGTCGAGCACCGCTTTGGAGGCGGCCTTGGCTTTCTGCCAGCGGTCGGCCCGGCTTCCGCCTACGTACCCAAGAAACTGGGGTTGGGCAAAGGTGGCGTGCGTGGTTGACTTGGCTTTGGCGGTGGTGGCATCGTAGAGGTCACTGGCTGCATAGGTCAGTATCCGTGACTTCAGGGCCAGGGCGGCCAGTTCGGTTGCCCGACCTTTGGCCAGCGACTTACCTTTCAGCAGCGCTGCCGCCGCGTCGCAGTCTTTGACGATGAAGTTGACACACTCCTCAATTGAATTCCGGGTTACTGCATAATCAGCTTCTCCCAGCGAGTAGGCCTTGTCAACGATCGGTACGCCGCCGTAGTAGCGCACCAACTGATGGTAGTAGTAAGCCCGCAGAAATGTGGCCTCCCCTTTCAGGCGATCGGCGATGCTGTTGGTGTTGGGAAAACCCGGCGTGGCCAGATTCTGAAGCGCCAGGTTGGTGGCCCGAATCCGCAGGTACATCTGGTTCCACTCGATAGTCCCGTTGATCCAGCCCGCATCGGCAGGGTTAGTACGCGCCTCGGTGATGGTGGTGATACCCCGGCCCGGGTGCGTGAAGATGGTTTCGTCGGTCAACGAAGCCAGTTGCTGCTCGTCGAAGCCGCCCTGCCCCAGGCCGCTGTAAATACCGGTGACGAATGCTTCGGCCAGGGCTGCATCAGACCAAACGGCGGTGCCGGATACCTGATCCAGGGGTTGTGTATTGACGAAATCGTCATTACAGCCCGTCACGGCGAAGGCCGTGATAAGCAGGCTTAAACTGATGGTTTTAACTTGTCGTAACATAATGGTTAGTGATTAGAAACGAAGCGCCAGGCCTGTGTTGATGATGCGCGACTGTGGATAGTACTGACCCGTGGCGTTGTCGGCCTCAGGGTCAAACGAACCTAGTTTGTTTACGATGTTGAACAAGTTCAGTCCGTTGGCGTAAACCCGCAGGCTGCTGATGCCGATCTTTTTGACAAACGTCTCTGGAATGGTGTAGCCCACTTCAAAGTTTTTCAGGCGGATATAATCCGCTGACCGTAGCCAGTAGGTGTTGCCGCCTGAGTAGTACTGATCACTCCGGTTGGCAATCCGTGGGTGTACGCTGCTTGGGTTTTGTACCGTCCAGCGGTCGGTGTAGAACTCTTTCAGGTAGTTACCGATGTTACCCGACTCGCCCAGGCTGATGTACTGCTGTGCTCCGGCGGCTCCCTGGAACAGGATCGTCAGGTCGAAGTTTTTGTACGAAGCTGTCAGGTTCAAACCGCCCTGGAACAGAGGCAGGTTGGTGCGGTTGTTACGTACCTGATCGTCCGGCGTGATCTTGCCATCGGGTACGTTGGTCAGGTTCCCGTTGGCATCGCGTCCGCCAATGTCTTTGTACTTCATGTCGCCGGGACGAAGCGTTTTCACGATAGCCGAATAGTCGATCGGGTTCGATGAAATCTCTTCCTGGGTAGCAAACACGCCATCGTACTGGTAAGTCTGATAGGCATTGATGGGTTTGCCTGTTGTCCGCTGCCACTCAGGTGCGCCGGGGGCTTCATCCCAGAACAGAATCTTGTTCTGCGCGTAGCCACCATTGATGCCCACGTTGAACCGCAGGCCACCCACCTGGCTGTTGTAGCTGATCTGACCGTCGAAACCGCTGTTACGTACCTTGCCAATGTTCTCCGGAGGCAGCGTCAAGCCCGTGGTGCGGGGCACTGAGGCGTTGCGGGGATACAGAATCGAGGTACGCAGGTTGTTGAAGTAATCGAACTCGAAGCTAAGCTTGCCGTTGAAAAACTGACCTTCCAGGCCGATATCGGCGTTGTTGGCCACCTCCCAAGTAATGTTGGGATTCGGAATGCGGGCCTCGCCCAGCGTTTGCTGCGCCGCGTTGTTGATAATGTAGGTGTTGAACCCGTAGGTGGCCAGGTACTGATACGTAGCCAGTGTACTGGTTCCAGGCAGATAAATCTGGTCGTTACCCAACTGCCCGTAAGAGGCCCGAATCTTGAAGTAGTTCATCACCGGCGCGGCCCCTTTCCAGAAGTTTTCTTCTGAAATAACCCATCCCGCCATCACGCCGGGGAAGAAACCGTAACGCGTCGCTTCGGGGAAGATATCCGATCCATCATAGCGGCTCAGGAACTCGAAGAGGTACTTGTCTTTGTAGTTGTAGGCAACCCGACTGAAGTAGTTCAGACGGGCCCGGTTGAAGGCGCCTCCGTTGTTGTTCTGCTCCAGTGCACCCCCCGCAAACAGTTGGTCAATCGCGGGCGAGATAAAGTAGCGTCTGAATGCGTTGAAGTTATCGCCGCTGATGGTTTCGCGGTTAATACCAGCCAGTACGGTCAGGCCGTGGTCGCCGAATTTGCGCTCATACGTACCGATCGCACCCAGCAGGATGTTCAGTTGCGTGTTGTTACCCAGGGTCAGGCGAGGTTCTGCGGGGCCCCGTACGCTGGCCGTCAGGTTGGGGTTGCCATTGGCGTCCAGGCCTGTTCCACGCTCATAGAGCGTCCAGGGGGTTTCCCAGCGCCGGTTGTTCTGGTTCAGCTTATCCACGGCCGCCGTTCCCGAAAACTTAAGTCCTTCGATACCCGGCACCTTGAAATCAAGCTGCCCATTGGTTTGGATGTAGTCCCGCTTGTCGCGGTCGTAGCCCGTTGCGTTGGTGGTGATGACCACGGGGTTTTCACCGTTCTCGATGTCAGGCCCCGGGCGACCATCTGGCCAGAAAGCGGGCTGGTTTGGTTTACCGCGCATCTGCATGCGGAAGATGGCTCCGGCGCCGCGTGTTGGGTAGTAGCGGAATTCTTCGCGCCCCAGAATGCCCAGGGAGAGGTGCAGGTTTTTGCTGATGTTGGCGTCGATGTTGAGCCGCAGATCATACTGCTGATAGCCCGTGGCCGAATTCTTGTAAAACGCATCCTGGTTCTGATAACCGAGCGAAGCCAGATACTTGAAATCGTCGGAGCCGCCGTTCAGTTGCAGGTTATGGCGCGTCTGCGGCGACCATGTTTTCAGCGTAGAGGCGTACCAGTCGGTGTTTGGAAAATTCCAGGGATCAGATCCATCAGCATATTTGGCAATGCTCGCGGGCGAATAAGGAGCCGTTCTAACCGAACCATCTGGACGGGTATAGGTGCCATTCGTTTGGTATGCGGTGGTTGCCGCTGCCCATTCAGCTACTGGTAATTCATAAATGTTCAGGTCGTTGAGCATACTGGTATACTCAGCTGCGTTAGCCAGCTTAGGTACTACGGTTGGCTGAGCGAAGCCCTGATTAAGTGAATAAGACAACTGTGGCTTGCCACTTTTGCCCCGCTTGGTGGTAATCAGAATAACGCCGTTGGCGGCCCGTGACCCGTAAATGGCGGCCGAGGCATCTTTCAACACCGAAATGGTCTCGATATCGGCTGGGTTGATGCGGTCCAGTCCACCCGCCCGGTCAGGAATACCGTCTACCACCACCAGGGCGCTGTTGTTGCCCAGGGTGTTGGTGCCCCGAATCCGGATGGTTGAGCCATCGTAACCTGGCTCGCCGCTACGGTTTACGGCCGTTACACCCGGCAGCCGACCGGCCAGTGAGTTAGATAAGTTGGTGGTTGGTGATTTGACCAGATCCCCACCTTTTACGGCCACTACCGAACCGGTGATGGTCTCTTTGCGCTGGGTGCCGTAACCTACCACAATCACTTCGTTCAGTGACTTGGTGTCCGAAGCCATGTTGATGTTGATGGCATTCTGCCCATTGATCGGCACTTCCTGCGACACATAGCCGATGTAGGAGAACACGAGTGCAACAGACTTATCGGGGGCGTTTACTGTGTACTGCCCATTGGCGTCAGTTACCGATCCAATAGTAGTACCCTTCACCACCACACTCACACCCGGTAGCCCTTGCTGCTGATCATCGAGTACACGACCTGTAATGCGGGTTTGCGCGAATGTGCTTACGGCACACAGGAGCACGAATGCCCATGACAGAAAAAGGCGGCTACTCGCCTGCCAGCCCGGTGATGAGTGACCCGGCCGTAGTTGGTCGGGGACTCCTCTTGTAGAAAATGTTAGCATTGCTTGTATAGGTATGATTGGTACTAATTCAGCACGAAAATGGCTTTAACCTAGCCATCTACTAGCCATTTGTTAAAATATTTTAATTTATTGTTTTAAGAATTTGAAAAACGAATATTACAATTAAGTATTTATAGCTAACGGCAAAAAATAGTACAACTACTTCACTGTGTAGGGTATATAGATGAGAGTATGGTTGTTTATACGTTATTATGGAACAGAAAACGGCTACGGAATTACTTGTTGACATTTTTAGATAAAAAAGGTCGCTGGCGATGGCTTAACGCTCTTTACGAACGTAACCAACTGGTCGCGTAACGTTGCTTTATTTCTTGAAGGGAAAGTCATTAGAAGTGAGGTGTTGAATGACTTTTCACGAATACCATTTGTACAAAAAACCACCGTTTCGCCCGCTAAAAGATGACCAACACCCTAACATTGAGAATTGCTTTGAGTAGCATCGGTTGTCTGATTGCCTGTGTGGCAATGGTGACCAAATCAACAAAGCCGCAGCCGCCCAACATTGTCTATATCCTGGCCGACGATCTGGGCTACGGCGATGTATCGGTCTATAACCCGGCCGGAAAAATTGCAACACCGAATATCGATAAGCTGGCTGCGCAGGGAATGCGCTTCACCGATGCCCATTCGCCCTCCTCTGTTTGCACACCCACGCGCTACTCCCTGTTGACGGGGCGTTATCCGTGGCGTAGCCGGCTTCCCGTGGGGGTGCTGCGTGGCTACAGCCGCACCTTGATCGAAGCCGATCGACCCACGGTAGCTTCGTTGCTGAAAAGCAATGGTTACCAAACGGCGGTGATTGGCAAATGGCACCTGGGATTGGATTGGGCTGTGCAAAAAGGGCAGGAATCGGTACTGGCCACAGCCGATTACGGCATTAAAACAGAAATGAACCCCGATGTGATCGATTTCGCCCAACAGGTCGCCCAGGGCCCCAACACGGTTGGGTTCGATTATTCGTACGTGCTGCCTGCCTCGCTCGATATGCCGCCTTACTGTTATCTCGAAAATCAGCGACTGATCGAGCAACCCACCGCCCACACTACGGGCAATAAACTACAGTCGGGGTATACCGGGCCTTTCTGGCGTGAAGGCAAAATGAGCCCATCGTTCGATTTTTACGGCGTTTTACCCACGTTTATCGATAAAGCGCTCAGTTTCCTCCAGAAACAATCGAGCGCTGCCCCTTTCTTTCTGTACCTCCCGCTGGCGGCTCCCCACACGCCCTGGGTACCATCGCCAGACTACAAAGGCAAATCGAAAGTGGGGGAGTATGGCGATTTTGTGCAACAGGTCGATGCGGCCGTTGGTGAGGTGTTGGCTACGCTGGAACGCTCGGGGCTGGCCAGCAATACCCTTGTCATTTTTGCGAGTGATAACGGCCCCTACTGGCGCGAAAACTTTGTGAAGCAGTTCGATCACGCCGCAGCGGGTTCGTTTCGGGGAATGAAAGGCGACGCGTTTGAAGGGGGCCACCGAATTCCATTTATTGCTCGATGGCCCGGAAAAGTGAAAGCCGGTACGGTGAGTGGGGCCACCACAACACTGGCTAACCTGTTGGCAACCTGCGCCGATATTGTGGGCGACAAACGGCCTGCTTATCAAGCCGAAGACAGTTACAGTATCTTGCCCGTGCTGACCGGAAAAACGAAACACGTACCCAGCCAGCCAGCCGTTGTCCATAGCTCGTCGATCGGTTATTTCGCCATTCGGAAAGGGGATTGGAAATTGATCGAAGGCCTTGGTTCGGGTGGTTTTACGGAACCCAGAGACGTTGCGCCCAAACCCGGCGAAAGCCAGGGTCAGTTGTATAACCTGGCTTCCGACCAGTTGGAACGCACGAATCTGTATGCACAAAACCCCGAAAAAGTAGCCGAATTAGCGGCTTTGCTCACTAAAATCAGGCAGGGTAAAACGCGGTGAGCCTTACCGTGCCACTCGTGGATAGGGCGTATTGCCTTTTGCCCAGAACCACAGAATCTTGTTGTTCAACTCATCTTCGCCGGTGTCTATGCCTTCTTCTGCTTCCTCGACCGATTCTTTGGCGTAGCGCAGGGCTTTACCGCGCAGGGCCGAAAGCGGTTTGTTCATCTCGTTGAGCGGAATCCGGTTGGGCAGGGTGTTGTGCGTGCTAAAGTCGGGTTTGTCGGTGAAACAATCGAACATGGGCATGGCCGTGGCGTCGATGACGTTCATGGGTGGCAGACCCAAAATTTGCTCGATAGTCCGCAGCATCGACGTTTGGTTATAATTGGTGGTCACCGTGCGTTGCAGTCGCGAATACGGGCTCACCACGAAACCGGTTGTGCGATACGCCGACACATGATCCCACCCCGATTGCGAATCGTCTTCGGTAATGAAAATGACCGTGTTGGCCGCGAACCGGCTTTTCTGAATCGCCTCGACAATGCGCCCAACGGCCAGGTCATTATCGGCCACCATAGCGCGGGGCGTCGGAAATTTGGGACTCATGCCGGATGTGTGGTCATTCGGTAGCGACATTACCATCAGATTGGGCCACTGATCACCGGGTTTGGCGGCGTACTCGTTCAGTTCCCGAATAAAGGCGTCGGCCCGCATCTGATCGTTGATTTTCTCATCATCGCAGCCCGGAAAATTGGCCGAAAGAATGGGACGTACCCGTGAAATGGTGGTGGTGTTGGTAAACGAAAAAGGCTGTCCTGTTTCCCGCATATTGTAAAGTTTTGTCCAGTCATAAGTCGATTCGTCGAACTGGCAGGTGCAGGCTTCGCCGTAGATTCTGACGGTTTTGCCGTGGTCGAGGGCGTTGTTCCAGATCATGCCTTTCTGGTTATACACCAGCGCGTCGTACAGCACATGCGGATACGACCGGAACCAGCCCCGTACGCTTTTCTCGGTATAATCGGTTACAATACCGGCGTCGACCCAGGAGTGTCCTTCGGCCGATGATTTTCCCGACGCATAGTAATTATCCAGCAGCACATAATTCCGCGCCAGTTGGTGTTGGTTGGGCGTAATGCTGTCGCCGAAGATACACAGTTCGGGTTTTCCGCGCCCCTCGGGCATATCACCCAACACCTGATCGTACGTACGGTTTTCTTTAATGATGTAGACCACGTGCTGAAACACCGACGGTTCGCCAATGCGCTCGGGAACGGGCCGGGGTTTAGCGTCGGGGCGGGGCAATTTTTCGGCCAGCGCCAACCGGAATTGCATACTCAATTTCCTGACCCGTTCCGTATACCCGGTCAACGTTTTCTGGTCGGGCAGCGGAATGATCGATACCGACGCCAGTTGTCGGTGCGAGTTGTAAGCGGGTTCTTCCGGTTGACCGGAGCGCGACCCGCCGCCCGATTCGGCCGGGGTAAGCGACCGTGCGCCAACTGCCTCCAGATTGGTCACGTAGAGTGTGTTATCGAGCAATAAAACGCCACCCGGATAGGCCTGCGTAGGTACATACCCCCGAACCGATGTTCCACGTACCTGGCCCGTACCTGCTGTGGTGGCAAGGTCAACCACAGCAATGGCGTTGTCATGCCCATTTGCCACGTAGAGGGTAGTGCCCGCCGAATCGAGGGCGAGTGCGTTTGGTGTACTGCCAATGTATGGATTATTGGTTCCGAACAAACCCACCGCAATGGAGTCGGTCACCTGCCGGGTTTGCGCATCGATGACCGATACGTAATCACTGTTTCCGTTGGCCACATACAGCCGTTTCTGGTCTGTACTGGCCAAAATCGCGTTTGGGTGCAGTCCAACCGGTATCTCTGCGTCGACACGGCCCGTTGCCAGATCGATAACCGACACGCTGCCTTTAGAAACAGCCCCTGTCCGGGGATCAATGTAGGCTTGTCCCCAGGGTACCCCGGCCGTTTCGAGTTTACTAGTCGGGTCAGGTACGTTATTGGGGACTGGACCGGCCCAGTTGGTCACAAACGCACGGTCATTGGCCAGGGCAATGCCATATGGAGCCACGCCGGTCGGGGCTGTCCAAACGGTTGACCGGTCGGCGAAACGAATTTTCACCAGTTGGTTATTGCCGTTCAAGGCTACATACAAAAAAGGCTCGCCGCCTTCCAGCCGCATGGCCACATCGTTGGGTAAGGCAAGGGGCGACGGAGATACGGGTGCAAAAGTGAGCAGTTCCACGTTACCCACTTTCCCGTTTCCCCAACTGGCAATCACTACACCCGATTTGCCTCTTTCCCGCGCTGAAACGCCCCAGGTCAGGTATGTTTGTCCGTTAACGCTAAACGCTTCGATACCCGAAAATGTGCTCATCAGGCCTTTCGTTACGGCGGCATCACTCAGGCTCCAGCGGTAAACAATTTGCTGACTTGCCCGGTCCAGCACAGCAACACCATAACGATCTTCCACCACAAACTGAGTGCCGCCCGGCATTAAGGCTAAATCGAGGGCATGGTTTTCGAGTTTGGGGTCGCCAAAGAACACCGCCGTTCCTGCGGCGTCGATCAGCCGGTTATAGGGCATGGCAGTAGGTTGGCCCGCCACGGGGTCGGTCAACGTTTGTTTATCCGATTGGTGGCGGTGTTTCCGCAGTTGGGCCGGGCCGGCGCACGATAGAGTCAGCAGGAAAAGAGCAGCAGGCAGGTATCGGTTGAGCATAGTTGGTTAAGAGGGTATTAAATTAATGAGCAACTAAACAAAAAAAGAGTCATTCATTGTCATCGAAACAAAGAATGACAATGAATGACTACTTAATGACAACAAATGACGACGTACCTAGTACCCTGGATTCTGCACCAGATAGCCCGGTAAGTTAGACGCCCCGTCGATGGCCGTTTGCGGAATCGGGAAGAGACGTTTCTGTGGGTTAGAATCCGTTTTCTCGGTCCAGGTGCTTTCGTATTTGCCGAACCGGATCAGGTCGGTGCGGCGCACCATTTCCCAATACAGTTCAAAACCGCGTTCGCGCAACAGCAAATCCAGGTTCATGCTGGTTAGGGCCGGGGGAGGGGTAGTGGCCGTGCGCGAAGCTCGTACCCTGTTCACATCGGCGAGGGCACCGGCTGCATCATTGCTCTTGCGGAGTTTAGCTTCCGCCCGCATCAGGTACACATCGGCCAACCGAACAATCGAGATATCGGCGTCACCGAAGTTACGGCCCGATACTGATTTACGGCTGAATTCGTATTTCAGGACCCGGTAACCAGTATTGTAATCGCTACCCGCTACGGTGAAGTTTACCTGTTCGGTGAAGGTAACCGGTAGAGTGGGCCGGTTGCGCGATATGTTGAAGAGACGACCCACGCGGTAGTTAGCACCACAACGCACAAAGGCTCCGTTTACCCGCACCAGACCAAATTGTTGACCGCGCAAAATACCCCGGTTCATATTGAAGTTGGCTTCGGTAATGCATGAATCGGCAGGCATGGTCCAGTTTTGTTTGAAGAAACGTGGATCTGCGTTAGCCGGATCAGTTGCATAGGCGTTCACCCAACTACGGTAAAAATCGGGCGTGATGGCCGGGCCGTCGGTGCCGTTGGCTCCCGCAAAGGCAGGCAGCGGATACTGGTCGCCCGACAGCGAGAAATACGCAAGGCGGTTATGTCCGTTTAATTCAGCCCGTTGGTCAACGGCAAAAACCAATTCCTTGTTGGTGTTATTGTTGGAATTGAAAATAGAGAAATAGTCGGTTGACAACTGATACTGACCTGAGTTGATGATCTTGTCGCAATACTCCGTCACCTTGTCCATGTCTTCGGGTTTGAACGAAAATTGGGTGGCATAGCGGTCGCGATACACAGCAGCGTTCAGGTGCAGTCGAGCCAGTAATCCCCAGGCACCTCCTTTGGTCAGGCGGCCGGGGCCAACGGTGGTGAGCAGATCGGGTTCGGCGGTAATCAACTCCGATTTCAGGTACTCTATGGCCTCTTCGCCCCGCAGAATGGTTGAAATATCTTGTGGACTTTCTTTCTTGAATACTACACCATACAGGTCGAGCAGTACCATGTTGTAGTAGGCCCGCATACCCCGTGCTTCGGCCAGGTAGACTTTCACGTTGGGGTCGTTGATGGTCGGCAGTGCGCTGAGGGCCGTAATCGAACGTGATATACCCTGGGTAAGTAAATTCCAGGTATTGCGCAGGTTAGGGTCAGTGCTGGCCGACGTGTGCTGATGCAGGGCAATGTAGATGCCGTTATCACCCCAGTCGGTACCACCCCGGTAGGGCAGAATAGCTTCATCGCTCGAGATTTCCTGAATGGCGAAGTAGTTGGTGTGCAGGAAAATATCAGGCAAACGGGCATATACCGGCGCCAGGTTACCATCAACGGCCTGCTTATCGGTAAGGCCAGATGCCGACGATTCGTCCAGCACGTTTTCGGTAAGATCCGTACATCCGTTCAGCACCACCAGGCTGAGACAGGTCAGTGTGAGAATTAATGTCTTTTTCATTGGTTATGTGGGTGACCCCTCACCCCCAGCCCCTCTCCCCCTACAGGAGAGGGGAGCCGCTTTACAGTAGCTTCGCTTGCTTAATAGCGGAGCATTGCTCCCCTCTCCCGCAGGGGGAGAGGGGCCGGGGGTGAGGGGTACTGTTAAAACGTTAAATTGAGACCAAACAGGAATGAGCGCGCTTTCGGGTAACTCAGGTAGTCGATGCCGTACGACGAAATGCCGTTGACTGTGCGGTCGGTGTTTACTTCAGGGTCGTAGCCGTTGTATTTCGTGATCACAAACAGGTTTTGCCCTGTTGCCGACAGCCGGATGCCCTTAACCCACTTGTTGATGCCCAATCGTTGTACATCTACGTTGTAGCTAAGCGACAGGTTGTTGAGGCGGGTAAAGGCGCCATCTTTTAGGAATCGGGTCGATACCGGGGCCGCGTTGTTGATCGACTCGGTGGGTTCGCCTATGGCTTCCGATGGGCCGTTTAGTCCTTTTACCAGTCGTGCTTTGTAGAAGAATGCGTTGGCCGTGTTGTCGTATAGTTTGTTGCCCGCCACGCCGTTGATGTTGGCTATCAGATCGAAGCCTTTGTAACCAACGCCGAAATTCAGGTTGTACTGCCGGGTGGGCAGGGCGCTACCCGCTGCAATGCGGTCTTTGTCGCTACCACCAATACCGTCGCCGTTCAGATCACTGTATCTGCTCACGCCTTTATCATCGATGCCGAGATACTCGCGCAGGAAGAACGTACCGATAGGCTGGCCGTTTACGTAGCCGTTAACCGTAGCCGAGGTTAAGCCGGCTCCTGATGCTGACCCGGACGTGATGACCGAATACGGCGAATTTTGAACGATGTTTTTGATGAACGTCACATTACCGCCCACATCGAACCGGAATCCGTTGGTGCTGGCGTAGCGGTAGTTGAGGTCCAGTTCAACGCCCTGATTGGTAATGGTCATGTCAGGTACGTTGGTCCAGTAGGTAGACGCTGGCTGAATGGGGTCGGCCGGAATGACTTCGAGCAGAATTTTGCCCGACACCTTCCGGAAGTAATCGACTGTACCCGTCAGCGCACCGTTGAACAGACCAAAGTCGAGGCCCAGATCGGTTTGGGTCGACAGTTCCCACTGAATATCCGGGTTGGCCAGGCGCGTATAGGTAGTACCGGCTGGGAAGACGGTGGTGCCGTCGAGCGGGTAACTGGTTGCTGCCGAGGTGCTGGACGTAAACAGTGCCTGCGTGATCTTCGACGGGATTTCCTGGTTACCGGTTTGTCCCCAGCCTGCGCGCAGTTTCAGATCAGAGAATGGCCCCGACTGCATAAATGCCTCTTCGGATATACGCCATCCGGCTGAGAATGACGGGAAAATACCGTACTTGTTGTTGGCACCGAATTTACTCGATCCGTCGGCCCGTACGGTTCCTGTGAGGAGATACCGGTTGTTATACTGGTAATTTACCCGCCCAAAAAACGATTGTAACTCGTTCTCGATCGCGTAGCCGCCTGGCCGGTTATTGGCCAGCGTCAGTTCCTGACCCAAACCGGGGTTATTGGCGGGCTCAATGGGCGAGAGCGGGAATTTGTTAATGCTCCAGTTACGGCCTGTCAGCGAAAATGTCTGGTACGAGTGACCCGCCAACGCCGACAAGTTGTGTTTGTCCAGGTTGAGCGTGTAGGTGAAGTAGTTCTCAATCAGTACGTTACGGTTATTCAGGTACGTTGCATCCAAACGACCATCCTGTTGCGGAATGGCGCTGGCAAAACTCTGCTGATCGCGGGTCGAACTGGAGTTATCGACACCCAGATTGAGTTTGTAGGTCAGGGCTTTGGTGATCTTGAACGAAGGCGATACACTGGCTACAACCCGGTTGATGGTGGTCACGTCTTTCTGCAAATCCAGCGATAGCAGCGGGTTGGTAAACGCCTGATAACGGGCAGGCGTACCGTCTGCATTGCGGGCCGGATACGTTGGGTTGGCCGACAGTGCCGCGCCGATAATGCCTTCGATGGGTGGCCGGGTATTCTGCGTTTGCGACGCCGTTAGGTTTACATCGATCGATAGCCGGTCTTCCATAAACTTCTGCGAGGCATTGAAACGCCCCGTGTAGCGGTTCATCTGGCTATTTTTCAGAATGCCCTCCTGATTTTGCACGCCTACCGAGCCGTAGTAGGTCAGCTTTTCGGCCCCGCCACTGAACGACAGATTATGGTCCTGCGTAATGGCCTGGCGGCTGATTTCCTTCTGCCAGTCAGTCGAGGCTCCCAAATCTTCAACAACGCCGCCCACTGCCGCCACCTGCCGTTTGTACTCATCGGTCGAGAACAGGGGTAGTGGGTTGGCCATGTTCGAGATGCCCACATTGGTAGACAGGGTTAGATTGCCCGCACCGGCTTTGCCTTTTTTAGTCGTGATCAGAATAACGCCGTTGGCGCCACGAGCTCCGTAAATAGCCGTTGCCGAGGCATCTTTCAAAACGTCGATGGCCTCGATATCCTGTGGATTCAGGAAGTTGAGCGGATTGGTTGCCCCGCCCGTGCTCGAATTGTCGAGCGGTATACCGTCGAGCACAAACAGGGGTGTACTACCAGTTCTGACACCACCGGGCCCCCGAACGGTAATGTTCTGCCGACCGCCAGGTTCGCCACTAGCCGCCGTAACGTTTACGCCCGCCACTTTACCCTGCAAGAGTTGTTCCGGCGAGTTGATGATACCCCGGTTGAAGTCGGTGCTTTTCAATGATTTAACCGAGCCGGTAGCGTCTTTTTTAGTGGCGGTACCATAGCCGATAACCACGACTTGCGTCAGATCAGAGGCCGATGATTTAAGGGATACGTTAATAACAGTCTGATTACCAACGCTTATTTCCTGCGAGTCAAATCCAATAAAACCGAATACGAGGGTTGCCGGGCCATTTGGTACCACAATCCGATACTCGCCATTGGCATCGGTGGTAGCGCCCTTCTGTGTGCCTTTAATGACAACGGTACAGCCTGCCAGTGCTTCGTTGGTAGTGGCATCAGTAACGCGACCGCTGATGGTGACGTCGGCTTTGAGTTGTGTAGTTTGCTGTGATGAAGGAGTCACCGGATTTTTCCCTGCAACAGGCGCTGCAACCGCGAGCAGCGAACAAAGTAATACCTTGCGAAAGGGCAGGTATCGGCATGTCGTGCGAAAACGATAGAGATGGGTCATAAAAGTGATAGATTTTGGGTGCAAAGGTCTGTGTATGCGCAATGCTGAAAACGGGCAAAAACGTATTTAAAAAAATGATAATGTACGTCTCCATACAGCCTGGTTTTTTATCACTTGTTTCCCTAAAAACAAGCGAGTAGGGTACCTGGAACAAGTTGTACAGATAGCTTGTGTAAACTAAGTATTATTTTTTAGGATAATAAAGCAAATTGAGTATTATCCATATATGAACAAGCACGAATTCATCGGCCACTTTTTCTAAAAAAAGAGCTCTACACGTTCCACCAGTAAGTGAATTTCATGACCAGCGCGCGGGTTTTAACGGCGAAACTGTCGGGGAGATAGTTGTCGGTGTAGACGAGAAACAAATCTGAGGCGGGTTTGTAACGCCATTGGAGCCGGGTATTTAGGTTCACGTTTTTGGCCTGTTCGTTGTATTGCATGAAGGCCGTTAGAAACAACGTGTTGGTCATCGTTACATCGAGTCGGGGGCCAACGAGCCAGAATTGGGTGAGTCCCGACAAGGCTGGCAGGTCAATGCGGTTATAACTGGCTGTAACGGCCAAACTGGCGTAGGGTTGAATGCGATAGCCAACATCGGTGGTCAGGTTCAGGCGGCTGCCGTTGTCGTAGAAACCACCGTACCGCGAGGTAAATCCGTAGGTGAGCAGGGCCTGCGGACGTGAAATAAATTCGGTACCCCATGCCTGCCAGTTATGCAAGGTACCTGCTGCCAGCCTCGCCTTACCCGAATTGGTAGGGTCAAGGTCGGTCAGGAGGCGTACAAAATTGGTGGCTACCCAGCTACTGAAGGTACTGCGGTTGCGGAACGCGATGCCGTAACTCAGGTAATGTTCGTTGTCGAGTTGCCGTGATAGACTGGTATTCATAAACGTGGTACTGCCTATTGTTGGCCCATGACTCAGGATAGACGTACCGGTGGGAAAGAACAGATAACCAGCTTGCAGGTTCAGCTTCTGATAGCCCCGGCGCGGTACGTACCCAACTTCGGGGTTGTAGTTTTCGCCCACGTATTCGTGTTGCGCTCCCACAAGCCACCGCCGGTTGTTGAATTGTAAATTGCCCGCCAATACGTTGTTGTTTGGTGCACTGCCCGGCGAAAACGAATGCAGGTAGAGTAGCTTGCCCGTCCATAAATTATTGGCCGACAGTAAATTGTATTCAGCGCCGATATTGCGATTGTAAGGCGAATAGGCTGGTTTCCCTTCCGCAGGTACGTAGTCGAGCGATTGCTTATTGACGAACAACAGACCGATGTTGGACCGGACACCGATGCGCCGTTGCAGGGCCCCCACCGTGAAATTCTGACGGGGCAGGCCGGTTTCAGGTACGTCGCCAGTCTGCATCTGCATCAGGCCAATTCGCCAGTCCTTATTAAGCTTGCCACTGATCCGGGCTCCGTAGCGGATGGGGACACCCAAACCGATGCGGCGGCTGAAAAACGGGCGAATGGTGGCGTAGCCGAAGTTGGCAAATAGGTCTCCGTTTTCGAGGAAAAACTGCCGACGTTCGGGAAAGAACAGCTCGAACCGGTCGAGGTTGGTCACCTGCCGGTCTACCTCTACTTGTGAAAAATCGGGGTTGACCGTCAGGTCCATGTTGATCGACGAACTCAGGGCTACTTTGGCATCGCCGCCGTAATTGATCTCGTTCACCGGTTTTTCGGCACCAGAAAAGTTACGGCTGGTACTGGCTAACGCATAGGGAATAATCGATACGTTGGCCCCGGCGGCTGGCGGTGGCTGATCCCAGACCAGCATACCCGTGTAGGCGAGCGAGGCCGTAGGAAATTGGCGCGGTATAGGTGTCCACGACGATTTTTCGGTGCTGGTCAAATCCTGCCGGCTGAAGTTGAGCCCCCACCGGCTAACGCCTTTTTTGTAGCGGATTGTCTTGAACGGAATGGCGGCTTCAAACACGTACCGGTCGTCGTAGTTTTTTACGGCCGAAGTCCATTTGTTGTCCCAGCTCAGGTTGATCTTGTTGCCGTCATACATCAGGCCATCCCACTGGGCACCGGCAGCATTGGCTCCGAAAGCAAACCCGTTGGTTTGGTCGTCGAAGGTGTCGAGGATCAAAAAGAAGTTGTCGTTTTTCCCGAAGTTCCAGTCGCGCCGGAGCGATTCTACGACGTAGGGCTGGTTTTTGGGATGATAGCAGATGGCGACGATGTAGAGATTCTGATCGTCATAGCTCAGGCGTACATCGGTGGGTACGTTGGCCCGGCTAGTATCCATAGGCAACACCATCCGAAAATCGTTGGCTAGCTGCGTTTGTTGCCAGGCGGCTTCATCGGCTACACCGTCGACCCTTATGGGTGAGGTAGTCCGGCGTATATTGTATTGAAATGATTCATTTTTTTTCTGAGTAAACCCCGGTAGGGCTATCAGACAGATGCTAAACAGGAGCAGTAAACGATTCACAGGAAAATACTCAGGTTGATATGTATCAACGAAAGTACGTCTAGGAAGCGGTCTACCGGTGGTGTACTTGCTGAGCGAACAGACAAATTGCCTTTTACGGGCAGAATTGCGTTAGTGTGTCTTCGGAGGTTTCTAGATGTGTCGCTTCTGGTAACGCCAAGCTAACCTACCGTACTATTTCTGAGAAATTTGTGCGGGAATGTGTAGAGACGCAAAATCTTGCGTCTCTACGCGTGCGTCAGCAATACGCTTAGTCAAAATCAAATTCTCAATATAGCACCCAGGTATCTTTTCCGCCGCCGCCTTGCGATGAGTTTACTACCAGCGAGCCTTTGCGGAGCGCTACGCGGGTGAGGCCACCGGGAATAACGTTGATCTGGTCGCCGTAGAGAATGTAGGGGCGCAGGTCAACGTGCCGTCCTTCGGCTTGCCCGTCAATGAGGCAAGGCACGCGCGAGAGGGAGATTGTTGGCTGGGCAATGTAATTCCGGGGGTTCTCCTGAATCTTTTTGCGGAACAGGTCGTGGTCTTTTTTCGTGGCTTTGGGGCCAATCAGCATACCGTAGCCACCGGCTTCATTGGCTTCCTTCACCACCAGATCGGCAATGTTGTCGAGCACATATTGGCGGTCTTCATCTTCACCACAGATATACGTTTTTACGTTTTGAATCAGTGGTTTCTCACCGAGGTAATACTCGATGATTCTGGGTACGTAGGCGTACACCACCTTGTCGTCGGCTACACCGGTACCAGGCGCATTCGCCAACGCTACACGTCCTTTCTTGAATACTTCGAAGATACCCGGCACACCGATCATTGAATCGGGGTTAAAGGTTTTTGGGTCGAGGAAGGTATCGTCGATGCGGCGGTAAATCACGTCCACGATCTGAAAGCCTTTGGTAGTCCGCATCTTAACGTACCCACCCGATACGACCAGATCACGGGCATCCACCAGTTCAACACCCATTTGCTGGGCCAGGTACGAATGCTCGAAGTAAGCCGAGTTATATACGCCCGGCGTCAGCACCACCACCGTTGGGTTGGGGCGGTCAGCAATGTGTTGCAGCATTTGCAACAGGCGCGTGGGGTAGTCAGAAACGGGCCGAACGCCGGTATTAGCCAGCACTTCAGGGAAGGTTTGCTTGGTGAGCTCGCGGTTTTCGAGCATGTACGATACACCCGAAGGGCAGCGCAGGTTGTCTTCCAGCACCATAAATTCGCCATCATCGCCGCGAATCAGGTCGGTGCCGGTGATGTGGCACCAAATATCTTTCGGCGGACGAACGCCCAGGCAGGGTTGCAGAAAACATTTGCTCGACTCAATCAGGTCGCGGGGTACCACGCCGTCGTTCAGCACACGCTGCTCATTGTAGATGTCGTGGATGAACATGTTCAGGGCTTTGATGCGCTGAATCAGGCCTTTTTCCATCTGATCCCACTCGGCGGCTTCGATAATGCGCGGAATAATGTCGATCGGCATGATTCGTTCGGTGCCTTCGCCTTCTGAGTAGACGTTGAACGTAATACCCATACTCATCAGCGCTTTATCGGCCGCCTGCTGTCGACTGGTCATGTCGTGGCGGGTCAGTTGCTCTACACGCTTCCGGAAGGGAACGTACCCATGTCGAACCTTCCCGTTGTTGCCAAACATTTCGTCGAAGAAATTCTCGGTCTGGTAATCGTTGAATGAGAAGCCGGCCGAAGCGTTGCTCTGGGTTTGCTTCATGCCATTGAGCGACTGACGTTGTTTCATAGTAGTGGGGGTCGATTCTGTTATCTGGCAAACAAGATAAGGATTCAAGGTTTAAAGTCTAAAGTTCAACGTCTAAAGTTCAACGTCTAAAATTCAAAGGGCTCTGCCCATTAACCAACTGGTTAGTAAGCAGAGCCCTTTGAACTTTATACCTTGGACGTTGAACTTTCAAACCCCTACCTCGGTCTACGGCTACCACCGGCTGGAGCAGAGGTTGCTGGCGCAGCTTGTTGCTGACCACCTCCCGCGTTATCACCGCCGCCACCATCTTTCACGTCATCGTTATTAATCGACTTGCGCCGACGTGGTGCGTCGTCGAAGCTCAGTTTACCGAAGCGATAGCTGAAGTTGGCCCGAACACCCGCGTTGAATGAGTTCTGAATACTGTTTTGAGAGAAAACAGCCGACCTTGATTCTGACCGGACAGTGAAAGGGTGGTTGAACACGTTTTCGCCCGAGATACCGAAGCTACCACGCTTGTCGTTGAACTCTTTCCGGGCACCGAAGCTATAGAACATGAATCCGCCCTGCGTTCCCTGAAGTTGTACCTGCCGGCCCCGTGCAAACAGGTTGGCTTGGATACCCCAGTTGTTTTTGAGCTTAAGACTGGCAAAAAGCCGCCCTGAGACCACAAAGCCTGAGTTACTTGCCTGAAGCGCTGCGTTGGGGCTGTTGTTTGAAATAATGGCGTAGTAGACGTCGCCACCACCGCCAAGCTGCAGTTTAGAGAACAGCGTAGCATTACCAAACAGGTTGATACCGTATGAGTTTTGCTGACCCAGGTTTTGGTAAGTCGTCTGTAAAACGCGCTGTAATACCGGATTGGTAGGGTCGCCAAAGGGTTGCTCTACCGTATCGCGCACACTCTCGATAGAATTATTGGTTAGGCGGGCAAACACCGATGTGTTTATGTATACCGTTTTGATGGTCGTGCTGGTACTAAACTCAAAATTGTCGGTTAGTTCAGGGCTCAGCAGGGGGTTACCAACCACAATGTTCTGCGGATTGGCTGCGTTGATGTTTGGGTTCAGAAACTGAATGCCCGGACGTTGCAACCGGCGGTTATAGGCCAGCTTTATAGTTTTTCCTCCTTTCAGGCTCTTCGACAAATTGACGCTCGGAACCAGATTGCCGTAGTTTGGTATATCGGCTACCTGTGAGGTCAACGCATCGCCGGTAGCCGCCCGGAAACTGGCGTCGATGAACGTATATTCATAACGAGTGCCAACTTTAACCGTCATTTTGCTTTTCGAACTGTAGGTATATGAGAGGTAACCGGCCGTAACGTTCTGGCTGTAGTCCAGGCCATTGGGAGGGCGGTTGGCGTTATTGGTGAACTCGCCGTTTTCGCCATCGGCAACTAGATAGGCGAAGTTGCTGGTTACCTGACGCAGAATACCCTTACCCCCCATTTCCAGCAGTTGGTTATTTTTGATGGGTGTCTGATAGTCAAGCTGGAAGGTAGCCTCCTGGTTGGTGCTGTTGTTATCGTTCCGCTCACGGCTCAGGATACTTAATGTGCTGGGGCCATCGAAAATGTTGGCTACGAAGTTATTCGTCCGATTGTTTTGGCTGTACAGTGCCAAAACGCTTAGTTCCTGTTGCGGTTTGTACGTTTTGGTGAAGTCGAGGTTTACGTCTACTGTTCCCGACAGGTCTTTCACATCTACATCGCGCACCCCGATTCGGGTGGTGGTGGGCAGAAAAGTGGTCGTTGTCAGTTTATCCTGAAAGTTCATCTGATTGCGGGCACCATAACGCACACTGGCCGTTATAGCCGTTGTTTTGTTGATGTCGTAATCCCAGCCTAGTTGGTATTGCCCGAAAATACCTTGATTCAGCGTACTGGCCGATTGGATTGTCCGGGTGCTTCCGGTTGTCTGCTGGTTCTCGAAACTACCTCTCACGTTGTAGCTGGACCGTCCGTAACCATTCAGTGAGAAGCCCATTTTGCCCGTGCGCAGGTTGCCCTGCAGGCCCAGGTTAGCTCCCCGATTACCAACCCCCGAATCGAGATTAAGGGTGAAGCCCTGGAGGTTGTTTTTCTTGGTGATGATGTTAATGATACCCGCCGAGCCTTCTGCATCGTATTTGGCCGATGGGCTTGTAATCACTTCCACGCTCTTGATCATATCGGCCGGAATCTGCTTTAAGGCATCGGCTACGCTGCTGGCCACAATGGTACTGGGCTTGTTGTTGATCAATACACGCACGTTGCTGCTACCCCGTAGGCTGACGTTACCATCCAGATCAACGGTAAGCAGGGGTACTTTGCGCATCACATCGGTAGCGTCACCTCCTTTCGAGGTCAGGTCGCGTTCGGCGTTATAGACCAGACGGTCTACCTTTTCTTCAACCATGGCTGCTTGTCCGGTAACCACTACTTCTTTGAGATTACGCACTTCTGGAGCCAGCAAAATAGACCCCAGGTTTATATCGGTTCCCCGACCTTCTACCACCACTTTGGGTACAATCTGATTGCGGTAACCCACAAACGAGACCAGTAGCCGGAACGTACCTGACACTACCCGATTCATAGTAAACCGGCCCTGCGCATCGCAGACTGCGCCGTCGATAGGGCGGTTTGTTTCAAGATTGACCAGCGCTACAGAGGCAAATTCAACCGGCTGGTTGGTCATTGAATCCAGAACAACGCCGTACACTTTGCCGTTGCCGCGTGGAGCATCTTCCGGGCTGGCTACACCTTGTGGTGCTGCCGTAGGCTGGGCCTGACCGTTGCCAAAAGCCGGGCGGTTCGGAGTAGCCTGTGGTGTTCCGGTGGTCGGCACATCGGTGGTACTGGTTGGGGCCGATGTGGTAGCCTGACGACGCAGACTATCTACTTTGGTGGTATCCATACCGGGCAGCCCCGAAACCGGAGTACCAACGGGAGGAAGACCAATAGCTGATGGTGCAACAGTCGGAATAACAGTAGTGCTAGCCGGCGTTGATGAAGTTGGTTGCTGCGCGCTACCCGGAGTTGAGGTAGTTTGCGCCAGCACAGGTTGTAGATGAAGGAGACTAAAACAGACGCCGAGTAATACAGGGAGTATTCGCTTTTTCATGAAAGTTGGTTGTATTGCCAGAATAGGTGCAACAGGCTAGTAATCTTATAACTGAATAGAAGAAGAACCGGTTTGTGTGTTGCGCGGAAATGGCCTAAACTGCAAAGGTAAACCGGGTTTGTGCCGACGAACAGCCTGGTTGACGAATCATGGCTATTTATTTTTTTGCACCATTTGCTACTTCCTTTGTTATGGTAATATGGGTTGTGAGCAGAAACGCTCTCTCTTGAACACCCGCCCTTTTTTCGCATGTCTGAACTCATTCGTGACCTTACACCCCGGCAGATCGTTGCCGAACTCGATCAATACATTATCGGCCAACATGAGGCCAAGCGCAATGTGGCCATTGCCCTGCGCAATCGCTGGCGCCGGATGAATGCCCCGGTCGATATGCAACGCGAGATTACGCCCAACAATATTTTGATGATTGGCGCAACCGGCGTAGGTAAGACCGAAATTGCCCGCCGCCTGGCCAAACTGGCCGATGCACCCTTCGTGAAAGTCGAGGCCTCGAAGTTTACCGAAGTTGGGTACGTTGGTCGCGATGTAGAAAGCATGGTGCGCGACCTGGTCGAGCAAGCGGTGAATATGGTTAGAACAGCCAAAAAAGAGGCGGTTCAGGTACGTGCCCAGCAAATTGTAGAAGATCTGATTCTCGATATTCTGATTCCGCCAGTGAAAGGAGCTAACGGTGCTAATCAGCTTGGCTTCGGCGACGAAAAATCGGCTCAGACCGGCGAAACCATGCCGGATTCTGACAGTGAACTTAACGAACGTACCCGTGAACGGTTCCGGAAGAAGATTCAGTCGGGCGAACTGGATGACCGCAAGATCGACATTGACGTACATCAGCAGTCGACGCCGAATATTGGTGTCATGGGTGGTTCGATCGATGAATTGTCGATGATGAACATTCAGGAGATGATTGGCGGTATGATGCCCAAAAAAGGCAAAAAGCGCAAAGTAACCATTGCCGAAGCCCGTAAAGTCATGCTCGATGAAGAAGCTGCCAAACTGATCGATATGGACGAGGTGAAGGAAGAAGCCATTCAGAAGGCGCAGAACTCAGGCATCATCTTTATCGATGAGATCGACAAGATTGCCGCCAGCCGATCGGGTGGGTCGGGTGGCCCGGATGTGAGCCGCGAAGGCGTTCAGCGCGATCTGCTGCCGATTGTCGAAGGGTCGTCGGTGAACACTAAATATGGCGTGGTACAAACCGACCATATTCTGTTTGTGGCGGCCGGCGCTTTCCACGTAGCCAAACCGTCGGATCTGATTCCTGAATTACAAGGCCGTTTCCCGATTCGGGTGGAGTTGCAGAGCCTGTCGGAAGATGATTTTTACCAGATTCTGCGCGAACCGAAGAATGCGTTAACCAAGCAATACGAAGCCATGCTGGAGGCCGAAGGTGTCACGCTGACATTCTCTGATGAGTCGCTGCGCGAGATGGCCCGGATCGCCTTCGAGGTAAATGCCGAGGTAGAAAACATTGGCGCGCGCCGCCTGCAAACGGTGCTGAGCCAGTTACTCAACGAGTTCATGTTCGACATTCCCGACAGTATTCCATCGGGGTCAACCGTCGAGGTCACGAAAGAGTTGGTTCAGGAACGGCTGTCTGGTTTGGTAAAGAACCGCGATTTAAGCCAGTATATTTTGTAAGGCAGGGGGCAGGGCTGTTAAGCGTCTGGCGCGAGTGTTTACTCGTGCCTATAATGTCGCAAGCATCTGCTTGTACAGCGCGAAAGCGCGATATAGTAGCTAAAAAAAATGACTTTAATGAGTGACAGCTGCAGTGTTGCGCTTTCGCGCTGTACAAGCAGATGCTTGCGACATTATAGGCACGAGTAAACACTCGCGCCAGACGCTTAACAGCCCTGCCCTACGCCCCCTGCCCCAAGCTCTACACGCTGGCAAAATCGACGGTGAAAGTGGCCCCTTTACCGGCAACGCTTTGAATGTGTAGTTTGCCGTGGTTGAGCTTCACAAACTCCTGACACAGGTCTAATCCCAGACCCGTTCCTTTCTCGCCGTCGGTGCCATGCTGACTTTCCCGTAGTCCGTCTTTGGGTGCGATCAGGTGGGTCGGCATGCCCACACCCGAGTCCTGAATGGTGAGCAACGCCCGGTTGTTTCGTGTATTTGTTGTAATTAGGATTGTTCCTCCCTGTGGCGTGAATTTAACGGCGTTGTTCAGCAGATTGCGGACAACGATACCGAGTTGATGTTCATCTACGACTGCCTCGGCTGGGTCGAGGTAGGTTTTCACCGTTAATCGTTTATGTTCTATATCGGCGAGGTAGAGGGTGAGTACCGATTGGGTTACTACCGATAAATCGAGTTTTGAAGGCGTAGCCTTGATTCGGTTTCGCTGGAGTAAAGCCCATTGCAGCAGGTTGTCGAGCGTGTAGTAAACGCCATCGATCGTCTGCACCAGTTGTTCCGTTCGTTGGCCGAACTGAACGGGCGATGTATAACCAGCCTGAAGAGCATTAATCTGCATCTTTAAGCCGGCAATGGGGCTCCGAAGGTCATGGCCAATAATAGAAAACAGTGTGTCTTTCACTGAGTTCAGTTCGGCAAGGTTCTTGTTCTGGGCTTCAATCGATTGCTGTATCCGTAATGATACATTCTTTATCGTGTAGCCGAAGTAAATCAGGGCAATGAATAGGGCTCCTCCGTTCAGAAGCTGCCCGATTTCTATGGGTTGCTGTAAGTAATGAAAAACGAGTAGCCGGGCCACGATGTAGTTTGCCGCCAGGAAGAGGATGATATACAGCGTTTCCCCGGCCTTCAGTAAAAAGATGCAGAATAGTCCGATTAGAATGAAATTCAGTTCCAAATGCCCATCAACGCAGTCTTTCAACCGCAATGCCATAGCCCAGACTGTGTTTACATAAAAAGTACCCAGTAATGTTAGCGCCGCCGGTCGAACCTGATAGTAATAGAGTAGCGGTAACATTGGTATATACAGAAGCATGACAATCAGCGTGTAAAAAGACTGATCATACTGTTCGTAGAGTCCGTAGATGACGGCAACAAGCAGCAGGATAAGTGCGCCGGACCACACAATACTCACCATCGTTATAAACCGCAGCCTGTCGAAGGTGGGCAGGCTATCGAGGCGATCTTTTGAGAACAGTGTTGTTATAATCCAGTCTGTTCCTTTCAGCGTGTTTTTACTTGTCATACGATAAAAGCCCATTTCGGCACGAGCAGTACTGACCCTACCCAAGGCCACTTCATCACAGGTACGTTTTGCTTAGACGTACAATAGAACCGGAGGTCGCAAAAGAAGATGGAAATTTAGGTTAGTAGCTATCCCATGCCCCTCTGGAGACTTAGCAAGTTAAAGGGGTGTTTTCCAGGAAAACCGTCACGGTTGTTCCCTTTCCGAGCGCACTCTGAATGCGCAACTCTCCGTTGTTGAGTTTTACAAATTCGCGGCAGATGGTCAGGCCCAGTCCGGTGCCGCTGTTGGCCGAGTGGGGGCGACTATGGAGGTCAGCCGTTTCCGCATAATCTCCGCTACTCATGCCGATGCCCGAATCCTGAATGATCAGTACAGAACACCCCTGCTCTTGCCCGGTGCTCAGATGAACGTGGCCCCCCTCGGGGGTGAACTTGATAGCATTATGGAGCAGGTTGCGGGCCACAATCTGTAACTGATTCTCGTCGGCGGTGACGGGGGCGGGGGAGTAGGCGGTGGTGAGGGTTAATTGCTTTTGTTGCAATTGGTAGCTGAAGAGTTGATGCGCCGACTCGCCAATCTCCGATAAATCGAATGTGGTAGGCCATTTGTGCATACCTCCGCGCTGAAGCAACGACCAACTGAGCAGGTTATCGGTGGTGTTGTAGACCTTATCGGTCAGTTTCAGCATGCGCAGGTAGTCGGGCTGAGTAGGGGTAAGTATCACCTGCTTGTCGGCCAGATCAACAAGCTTCACTTTTAGGGCGGCCAATGGGCTGCGCAGGTCATGGCCGATAATGCTGAAGAGGTTGTCTTTTAATGAATTGAGTTGCTGGAGTTGTTCGGCTTTTTCCTGAATTTCCTCTTTCTGGTCGGTCAGCAACTGGCTGGTGATCTGCTGTCGGCGGTAGCTGATGTAGAGGCCCGCCAATCCCAGTATTAGCAGTACGGTAAACAGGGTCAGAAAGATCTGTCGCTGATGCTGGTTTGCTAGTTCACTCTGGTTTTTGGCCAGGCTGAGTTTGCGCAAAGCGGCATCTTTCTGCAGCAGGTCAATGGTCTGCTCTTTTTGCAAAACCTGATACTGGGTCTCTACATCAGCAATGGCTTTGGCTTTATCGATGGTGAAGATACTGTCGTTGATGGTGTTTAGCTGACGCAGGTGAGCCAGGGCGGTGGGGTATAGTTTCTGGTCTTCTTCCATCCTGACCAACGTACCCAGCGTAGACTGAATCTGTTTAAGTTGCCCTTTTTTTAGGGCCAGTTGATGGGCTTTTCGAGCATACACTACGGCTGAATCGGGATGTCCTAGCTGTTGGTGGGCCAGCGCATAGATTTCGTGCGTATCCGAAACGGGGTAGGGAATAAGCTTTTTGCGCAACGACTCACTGATGTGCTTAATGGCGGCCAGCGGTTGTTTTTGGTTTATTAAGTTGTTGCCGAGGTGTACAGCCGCTTCTGCTATCTGTGGCTCGTCATGCTGGGCAATATAGTAAGCAAGGGATTGTTTCAGGTATGGGTACGCCCGGCTATAATGGCCAGTTCGTTCATACAACTCAGCCATTGTTTCTTCGCCCATCAGCACCAGTCCTTGTTGGTCTGGATGCGTTACGGCGAGTTGCCTGGTTAGTTGATTTAGTTTTTTGGCATACAGAAAAGCCGCCGTTGAATTGTGGACATCCATGTGGGCAGCCGACAATAGTTGCATCGCATGAGACATTCGTACACTATCCTTAAGTTGTTCGGCCATTTGCAGCGAAGCCAATGCCGTTTCGATGGTTTTCTGATACATCCCCTGATCGCCGTATACGGCTGCCAGGCGGTGTAACAGCTTGCATCGTATGGTGCTTATGCCTGTTTTTTCTCCGATTTGCAATCCGGTTTGGTAGGCGGCCTGGGCTTTAGGGTATTGCGATAGCCGTTTATAGTAATAGCCTAAATACAGGTAAAGCTCGCTTTCCTGATGAACTTTGCCTTGTTGCCGAGCCAGGGCAATGCCCTTCATAGCCAGGGTATACACGCTGTCGGATACAGGGTCCGATTTACTGTACAGGCTGGCTAATTGTACGCAAAGCCGTATACGCGTGGTATCGTGCCGGGCGTTGGCCAGTTGGGTACGTAGCTGCGGAATGGTTGGAGGCTGGCCAAAGGAGGCGGTATAGCCCCACAAAAAGAGGAGGGTACTACAGAGTTTTTTCATTGGGAAGAATAGCCTGTCTATTTACCGGTATGACAGCATTTCTGTTGGCCAACAAAACCGTGTGGTGCAGTAACGCACCCAGCCTGTACTACCATTAGTTAAGGCTTGCCGTGATACCCAATGACTGCATTTTCTTATGAACGATGGGGTGGTAGGTAATACCAATGGGCAGTTTAATTGATTTCACCCAGATCTGTTTCGACTCCAGTCGTTTCAGGTGTTCAACGTTGATGATGTATGATTTATGAATACGCATAAACCGCTCTTTAGGAAGCTCTTCGGCTAAAACGGAGATGCGTTTGTTGACCGCAAACATGCCATCGGATGTGAAAATCTTGGTATACAACCCATAGGCTTCCATGTACTGAATGTCAGTAAACGCAAACCGTTCGAGCCGACGACCCGATTTGAAGTAAATCTCCTCTTTTTCCCGGCTTGGTAGTTTTGGTTCAATCACTGCCGCCGTCGCCGTCTGTTGGGTACGTTGCATCACACGGCTTAGCCCACGCAGGAACCGATTAAAATCGTAGGGCTTGGGCAGAAAATCGATAATGTCCAGGTCGAAGCAATCGATAGCGCGTTCGTGCATGGCAGAGGTAACAATCACTTTCTGCTTACCAGGTAATGCCTTCAGCAAGTCGATACCGCTCATATCGGGTAGCGACAGGTCAAGAAACAGAATATCTACTGGTGTAGTTGCCAATAGCTGCAGGGCCTCTATACCGCTCGTACAAATTGTGGGCGGAACAAGGAATTTTACTTGAGCAGTATACTGTCTTAGCTGTTCAGCAAAGATGGGTTCATCTTCAACGATTAAACAGCGGTAGGTCTCTTTGGCGGTAGGCTCAGTCATGGCGCTAGTATTGTTACGGAATAAAGGAGGGTCACAAAAACCATGTCAATTTACCTATAGCTTACAACAATTATCTTTTCATAAACATATAGAAATAGCTAATACGAGTACAGTAATAGGTTATTGGGCTAATAAAACGCCAAATAAGGGTACAGATAATAAATTATTATCATCTGTATTTTCTTCTTCATCCATTGGAGTAAGCAACGGCTCCATTTGAGTAATGATATCAATCATACAGCGCATAAATCTACCATTATAGCTGGTAAGTAATTCTCTGCAACAGATTGGCAAACTAATGGATACGAATGGCTATGTGAGAAGAGGGGGTACGCAACTCGTATAACTACTCAGTGCGTATCCTGTATCGCCTCCTTCAGACAACAGGCGCTCTCCCGGCAATACTATTTTCAGACCGCAATGAAGATGTGATAAATACATAAGTAATCGCACTCTTGATTAATATAAAGTAAGAAAACCTTAGTTTTTAGTGACTTACGGGGATAGTAGCTACGCACAAGACACAGCAAGTTAGTTATTGCTGGTTTTGTCGATGGCGTATATACTATACCGTTAGTCACTGCATGGCCTACAGTCCTACTATCACCTGATGCTGCAAAGCAACAGCCCAAGTAATTCATTTAGATCGTAACAGAATGGAGCATTTTACCTTCACAGCATACAGCAACCCACAGGCACGGACAGTCAACCGTGCCCTTTCTGCGTTGTTGGGTTCGTCAGTACGACCTACATTGAAAATTATTTCTGTTCGTTTGCTTGTTTCTCTGCTCCTGCTTTCAGAAATAGGCCAGCCCACGCAGGCTAGTCCGGCTATAGGTAGTGGTAGCCTTGCTTACAAACCCAAGACTACCGTAAACGCCCCTATAAGTACGGGTTCGCTTACGGCAAGCAACAATCGACCGGCAGGCAAAAGCCTGAATCGCCCATTGATGGTAGCTATTGTTGGGGGGCATGCTGCTGTACCAGGTGATGCTGATGATGACGGAATCCTCGATAGTATCGATATCGACGATGATAACGACGGGGTGTTGGATACCGTAGAAGGTACTGCCGACACGGACGGCGATGGTATTATCAACAGCCTCGACCTGGATAGTGATAACGACGGTATCACCGACGTGATCGAAAATGGCGGGACCGATGCCAACTGCGATGGTATGCAGGACGGTGTCATCAACGGGCAGGGGCTGGTGGGCTCGATCATACGCGGGGGAATGGTAGGTGGCGTTAGCCGGGCCATCACCTATCCGACCATTGCCAGCCTGACACCTGATGGACAGTCTTCCAGCTTGGACTCTCCCTTCCCATATACCGGTGAAACTGGCTGGTTTAGCTACAACGGTAGTATTTATCGCATATTTAGCGGATCTACGCCTAACCGTCTGGTAGAATACAAGAGCTATGTAAACTTGGCCGCCGACATACAGGCATCAAACGTAGCGGTAGCCGGTGACTTCTCTGGCTTTATCGGCTTGTTTGTAAAGGGTAGTACTATTTACGCAGTTACTCCAACTAATCTGTTAGCCTTTTCGAGCATTGCTAACTTGATTTCGAATACTGCTGCTTCAATTACGCCGATTTTGCCAAATACCACGGCCAATACCTGGGACTATTTCGATACCGCTGATAAGATCTACCGGGTTACGGGGGCTCCCCAGACGCTGATCGCCTATAATAACTTGGCCGATTTTGCTAACGATACTCGTGCCAGTCAGGTGAATATAGCAGGCATTGACGCGACCAATGCGGCCTATACCATATTCGGCTCGCTGGGTACGCCCGATATAGATGGCGATGGCATACCGAATTATCAGGATCTGGATAGCGACGGTGATGGCTGCCCGGATTCGATAGAAGGGGGCGCGGCCTTTACATCGGCTAATACAAACACGAATGGAAGTTTGTCAGGAGCTGTCAATACCAGCACGGGTATTCCGACTAGTGCCGGTGCCTGCGGGCAGGCTGTTGGCTCCAGCCAAAATTCATTTGTTCAGGACGCCAGTTGCCCGATAAAAGATTGCGACGGTGATGGCAAAGCCAATGCCAATGACTTTGACGATGATAATGATGGCATTCTGGATGTTACCGAAGCGGCAGCAGATAGTTATGTGTATGATTATATTCTTTCGGGTACACAATCAGCCATACAATCAAGAGCTGCCCTTACTGCCACCACGCAAGCCTGGCTAGACAACCGCTTATTAGGCGTAGGCTATACGGGTGCATCCAATGCCAGTTTTTATGTTACCCCAGGCGGAGGAAGCATATCGTATCAGGTATTGCCTCCTACGGCCGGTGCAGGTAATACGGTTGTTATCCCTGTGGCAAACACAGTCAATACCCTGGCGGCTGTTAATGCCGGCACATTCTTAGGAGTAGCGTCAAATTCAACTACGTCATTCGGGTTCTTCAAAACCGGATCAACCATTCAAGCAGAAAACTTAGGTGCTGGGGGAATAGTAGCCACTTACTTAGCCACCAATGTGGTGAATACCCTGGCGGCAAAAGCTGCGGGTACGTTACTCGGCATCACGGTTGACCCGACTACTTCGTTTGCCTACAGTATCTATAAATCAGGGAACACGCTTGTCTCAGAGTGTTTGAACAATGGAGCCATAGGTACGTATTCGGCTGCCTTCTCGGCCAATACCATTGCCGCCTTTAACAACAAAACGCTGATCGGTGTCGATCATGGTGGTGCTCTGAACGTAGCCTCCATGATTTATACCGGCGCAGATATCGATAACGATGGCATTCCAAATACCTGTGATACAGACAGCGACGGAGACGGTTGCCCCGATGCCGTAGAAGGTGGAGCAGCCTTTACCATTCCCGGCGGTCAGGTTAATGGAACGACCGGTCAATTAACCGGCTCTATTTCGTCAGTCGCTGCCACTAATGGCGTACCTACTCTGGCCGGAACGGGCCAAACCACGGGATATAGCCAGAGTTCAGCCATTGTCGCCTGTACCGATAGTGACGGTGATGGCGTTGTTGACATTGATGACCTCGACGACGACAACGACGGCATTCTGGATACGGTGGAGATGGCTTGTAATAAAATCACGAATGGTGATTTTGCGACAACTGCCAATTGGAGCTATACGAATCCGGCAGTTAATATTCAATCGGGTTTACATCAATTATGGTCTGATACAGATGGTAGTTTTAATGCCGCCAATAAGATAATCTCTGTAAATACAGTTCCGTTGACTTTAACTTCAGGTCAGACGTATTACTTTTCATTCGATGCGTATAATCCAACTCCAACACTTACCACAAGAGGAGTTGACTTTGCCTTTGTTTTAATTGATGGGTCAAATAATATTGTTCAGACCATTGAAACCTATAAAACGAGGGCATCTGGTACCGGTAATATATTGGTTTCAAATACCACGCTTGCAAATTTTGCTAAACAGTTTAATTCTACTGTTACCGGTCCTTATCGATTAGCGATAACATGGGATGTCAATGAACTTCAAGCGGCACCGGCGGATGATATTAATTTAGATAATGTAGCAATAAAGTATTGCGACACCGACAATGACGGTATTCCAGATAGCCTCGATTTAGACTCTGACGGCGACGGTTGCGCCGATGCCATTGAAGGTAGAGGGGCCTTTACTACTAGCAATCTGGTGAGCAGCACCCTGGCCGGTGGCAGCACCAACGTGCAAACCAACCTGGGCAACACGGTGGGTAACACCACCGCTACGATGGGCGTACCCACAATTGCCGGAACCGGTCAAGGCATTGGTTTTAGCCAAAATGCAAGTGTGAATGCCTGCTTAGATTGTGATAATGACGGCATCACCAATGAAGTTGACCTGGACGATGATAACGATGGCATTCTGGATGTTACCGAAGCGGCAGCAGATAATTTTGTTTATGAAAATATTGGACTTGGTACCCAGACTATACAACCAAGAACCTTAATTAATGCCACAACCCAAGCATGGTTAGACAACAGATTATTAGGTTTAGGCTTAGCCGGTGCTGCTAATTATGCTGTTTATCTTACACCAGGCGGAGGTAGTTTATCCTTTCAGTCTATACCATACGGCAATGCGGCGCATGGTAATACCGGTGTATTTCCTGCTGCTACAACTGTCAATACGTTGGCGGCAGTCAATGACGGTAGTTTTCTCGGTGTAGCACCAAGTGCAGGTACGTTTTATGGCTTTTATCAAAAAGGTTCTACTATTCAAGTTGAAAACATTTCAACGCTCGGAACACCATCTAATTTTTTAGAAGCCAATGTAGATAACACGTTAGCGGCAAAAGCCTCTGGCAATTTTATATCAATATCTGTTGATACGGATGCCATAGTCTACGGTATATACAAATCTGGCAATACCATAGCTTATGAGAATTTAAACACTGGAGCTACAGGTAATCTCAGTGCTGCACTGTCAGCAAATACGTTGGCTGCTCTTAGCAATAAATCATTGCTTGGAGTTGATCATACAGTTGGTAATATGTACGCCATGATTTACAGTGGTGTAGACATTGATAACGATGGTATTACGAATACGTGTGATACTGACAGCGACGGCGACGGTTGCCCCGATGCCGTAGAAGGCGGAGCAGCCTTCACCATTCCCGGCGGTCAGGTGAACGGAACGACGGGTCAATTAACGGGCTCGATCTCTTCAGCCACCGCGACCAATGGCGTACCCACCCTGGCCGGTACGGGTCAAAGCGTAGGCATCAGCCAGACCTCAGCGGTGAATGGCTGTACCGATACCGACGGTGATGGCGTCGTTGATCTTGATGATCTGGACGATGACAACGACGGGATTCTGGATACGGCAGAAATGACTTGTAATCTAGTTGCCAATCCAAGTTTTCAGACTACTGCTACTCCTTGGTTGGCACAAGCTGGTGAAGGTGTTGATTTATCTTTATCAGCTCAATTTTTGTTCTTAGGAAGTGATAGTGATGCTACGTTAATTCCTGCAAATAAAATTTCAGTGATTAACAATGCCCCAATTAATTTTATTGCCGGCGAAACGTATTACTTCTCTTTCGATGCGTCAAGATCATATACATGTTGCACTTTAGCAGGAGCTAATTTTAATTTTGTTTTAATCAATTCGTCTAATGAAATTGTTCAAACGATTGAAACCTATAGAACAAGAAATAGTGTAGCGGGTAATGTGTTGGTATCAAGTGAGACGTGGACAAATTTTGCCAAAAGTTTTGTACCAACCATAACAGGACCATTCCGACTTGCGATTACCTGGGATGTAAATGAAGCTGAACCAACTCCACGTGACGATGTACGATTAGACAATATTTCAATCAACTATTGTGATACCGATGGCGATGGTATTCCCGATAATCGTGACCTCGATTCGGACGCCGACGGTTGTGCCGATGCCATAGAAGGCGGAGCCAACTTCACGCTGGCTAATCTGGTCAGCAGCACCCTAGCTGGTGGCAGCACGAATGTAAAATTGAACCTCCCCACACCGGTGGGCAGCGGCACGGCCACCAATGGCGTACCCACCCTGGCCGGTACCGGCCAAACTACGGGCTACAGCCAGAACTCGGCCCTCGTCGCCTGTACGGATACGGACGGCGACGGTGTCGTTGATCTTGATGATCTGGACGATGACAACGATGGTATTCTGGATACGGTAGAATGTGCCGCACTGGCCCCCTACAAAGTTTATACGTATAATAGAGTGGATGGAGCGAATGCAACAAACTTACCATTCACAGTAACCGGGCAAACGTCTCAAACAACGGTTGTCAATCAAAATGTAGCGGGTACCGACCTGACTTACGGCGGTTTTGGCTGGAAACTGCTCGCCAGCAATGTATTCCCCGATGCCACAGGCAAGATTTCGGTGGTGATGCAGCCAACTGCCGCTTCGGGTGGTTCCTACGCCTTTGCCGATGCCGTCCTGATTACCAATGGCGTCAGCACTACCAGCATTATTGATAATAACACGACGGGCTTTACACAGACGGGAACCACCTGGATTGCGCAGACATTGGCCGGTAACTACAATACTACCTTAACGTATGTGCAGGCTGCCAATTATGCCACCTCCAGCGCTACCTGGGCGTTTACGGGCCTACCGACTGCCTGCGATCTGGATAATGACGGCATACCGAACAACCTCGATTTAGACTCCGACGGTGACGGTTGCGCCGATGCCATTGAAGGTGGCGGGCCATTTACCACAGCCAACGTGGTGAGTAGCACCCTGGCCGGTGGCAGCACGAATGTGAAATTGAATCTGCCCACCCCCGTAGGCAGCGGTACGGCTACGAATGGCGTACCCACCCTGGCGGGAACGGGCCAAACTACGGGCTACAGCCAGAACGCAGCCGTGAACGGTTGTACCGATACCGACGGTGATGGCGTACTTGACATTGATGATCTCGATGATGATAACGATGGTATTCTGGATACGGTAGAATGTCCTGGCCAATTTGCATGGGAAACACTACCAACCACCGTTGTCGCTACAGGTAATGTGATTAATGCCACTATACCAGTAAGTAGTAGCACCTTAACCACAACCTATACATTCCCGACGTACGCAAGTAGCGCCAGTAATTTGGCGGTCATTGCTACTGGAACAGGGAATGCAGGAAGCTATACAACTACGGCCTACAACACCGTAAACGTTGTTAATTCTGGCAGAAACGGAACGTACACGCATTGTTTCGGCAAAACGGTAAGCAATCCAGTATTGATGCTGAATTCGATAGGAGGAGCTGGAAATGTACGACAAGTCAATTTCACGAATCCGTTTATTGTACTTGAGAAGTATGATGGAGATAATACGCTTCAGATTACCTCGAATTCTGTAACGGGTAATGAAGATGGAGTCATTATTCAATTCCTGGGTAATTACGATTGTATTTCATTTACAACCCAGGTAATAGTAGCTCCCAATAGTCCAACCGAGATTTTCTACAGCGTTTGGGGCGCTCCAGTTGTATGTGATACCGATGGCGATGGTATTCCGAATGGTCTCGACAAAGATTCGGATAACGATGGTTGCCCCGATGCCGTAGAAGGCGGTGCGGCCTTTACTATCCCAGGCGGTCAGGTGAACGGCACCACGGGTCAATTAACGGGCTCTGTTTCGTCGGCCACGGCTACCTACGGCGTACCCACGATTGCCGGCACAGGACAGACCATCCTCTACAGTCAGAACGCTTCGGCAAACGCCTGTACCGATACGGATGGCGACGGCGTGGTGGACATTGACGATCTGGACGACGACAACGACGGTATTCTCGACACGGTGGAAGGCTTGAACTGTGTGTCAAACGTGCTCACCGGCGAGTTCAACGGCACATTCGGCACCATTTCGGCGGTTACTAAATACCGTAACCTACAGAATCCAATACCAGGGCCTTACGCCTACACCGTTCCGAACAATAGTGATGCGGGGCAGTACGCCATTACCAGTAATGCCTATCAGTGGTTCCCGGCTGCCATCCCCGCGCTGAGGGGCCATACAACGGGCCTCGACGATGATGCGTATCTGATGGTGAACGGCGCGACCTCGGTGGGTACGTTCTACCAGGAGACGGTTGCTGTCTCGCAAAACACCAACTATACGGCCAGTGTCTGGACAAGAAACTGGACAGGAGCCGGTAGTCCGGCTGGTGACCCAACCATTGCGTTGCGGGTATTTGACGCCACCGGCACCACCCTGCTTGGACAAGCTATTGTATCGGGCTTTACGATTGGTCAGGGCTGGATTAATGCCGCGGCCACGATCAATACGGGGACAAACACCCAGGTCGTGGTGAAGCTGCAAAACGTATCGGTGCAGTCGGGTGGTAATGACTTTGCCATCGATGACTTCTCGTTCGGACGGGCCGACGGATCAAGCCTATCCTGCACGAGCATCGATACCGATGGCGATGGTATACCGGATCATCTGGACCTCGACTCAGACGCCGACGGTTGCCCCGATGCCGTAGAAGGTGGAGCGGCTTTCACCACGAGCAATCTGGTGAGCAGCACCCTGGCCGGTGGCAGCACCAACGTGAAACTGAACCTGCCAACGCCGGTAGGCAGCGGCACGGCTACAATGGGTGTTCCCACCATTGCCGGAACAGGCCAGGCTATTGGTCTGAGCACGACATCGGCGGTGAATGCCTGTACCGATACCGACAACGATGGCATTGTCGACATCGACGATCTGGACGATGACAACGACGGTATTCTGGATACGGTAGAGTGTGTGCCAACCAACCTGGTTACCAACGGTGATTTCTCATCTGGCTTAACCGGCTGGACCAACGGAGGAAGCTGGTTTGCCGCATCGGGTGGAGCAGCGATTCAAGCCGATAATGTCCCGGCAGTTAGTCTGAAACGTTCCGTTACCGGACTCAACACAACCAATACGGGCGGGACTGTCAAGCTGTCGTTATTTGTGGCTGCTGGCAACATTGCCTCGACGGATGCCTATTTAAATATTCTGTTAGGCAACACTACCTACGGGCAGTTCAGAATAGTAAGTGGTGTACTGAGCTTTATTAGCTTCAATGGAGCCTCGGCAAACATTACCCCGGTGAATGTGCCGCTAGGTACGTCAGGATTCATATCGAATGCTGTGATTACGATTCCCTGGGTTGGCAGACCCAACACGGCTGATCTGGACTTCCAGTTCACCGCCAACCAGAGCGACTTCTCGATTGATAACGTCAAAATCCAGAACAACCCGCTCTGTGATACCGACAACGACGGCATCCCGAACGGTCTGGATAAAGACTCAGACGGCGACGATTGCCCCGATGCAGTGGAAGGTGGAGCGGCCTTTAGCATTCCCGGTGGTCAGGTCAACGGCACAACCGGCCAGTTAACCGGCGCGGTGTCGACCTCGGCGGCTACCTACGGGGTCCCGGTGATTGCCGGAGCAGGCCAGACTGTTGACATCAGCCAGAACTCAGCCATAAACGGCTGTACGGATACGGACGGTGATGGCGTACTTGACAGTTTCGATCTGGACGATGATAATGATGGCATTCTGGATTCAGACGAATGCGAATCATATACGGTTTATGTTCGTGAACCCGTCTTCCCAAATTACTCTACCAATGTGCCCGTTGTGATTGCAGGTGGAAATGGGGAAACCAGTTATGCGTGGAATCAAACAATTGCACCGGCCGATTTAACCTACAATAGTTTAGGCTGGACAAGGGCGGCTTCGAATGTAATTCCTGATGCTTCCGGTAAAATCAAGATTTCAATTGATTTGACAGCATCAGTACCCGGCTCTTTTGTAGGGCTTGATGGAGCGCTTATTTATAACAATAAAACGGGTGTTTACACTTTACTGGATGCTACTGCGGTTGCTTCGGCAAGCTTTAGCACAATAGGAACGTGGGTTAACACAACGAGCATTCCGGCAACTTTCGGGTCCTTTGTCAATGCAGACCAGTTAAGAGCCGACTTACCATTTGCCGGAAAAAGTGCAGCATGGACATTTAGCGGCCTCTCAACAAGTTGCGATACAGATGGCGATGGTATTCCGAACCGTCTGGACCTCGATTCGGACGCCGACGGTTGTGCCGATGCCATTGAAGGCGGAGCCAACTTCACTACGACCAATCTGGTGAGTAGCACCTTAGCTGGTGGCAGCACCAACGTGAAAACCAACCTGGGTAACATAGTGGGCAGCACGACCGCTACCATGGGTATACCCACGATTGCCGGAACCGGACAAACCGTTGGCATTAGCCAGAACTCGGCGGTGAACGGCTGTACTGATACGGATGGTGATGGTGTTGCCGACGCTGACGATCTGGACGACGATAACGACGGTATTCTGGATACGGTAGAGTGTGCTAACGTACTGACCAGCACAACTGTTGCAGCAGCTAATGGTACACCAGCTACCTTCAGTTTACCGGCTACGGATCAGGGCTATCAGTTCGATATTACGAGTCTGGATAACTCGTTCCAGTTGACTCTGAACGGACAGCCTATCGCCAATCAGGAAATTCAGTTTATTCCTACAGGTACGTTCGTATCAGGAACCCCGTGGACGCAGAACATCCGGTTTGCCGATGGTGATACATATGGCAATCAGGTGGCAAACATCTGGGTGCTGGGTACGTCAAACGCGGCCACTCCGCTGGTTCGGGTCGTTATTAGCCCGAGCGGAACCGTGTCGATGTTTGGCAGCAAGGTGTTGAATGGCCCGCTGTTCCCGCTCGTCATGGTAAATGGAGGGGCGTTCAGGACGATTAACCTGAATTCGACAGGTACCAACTCCCTAACCATCACCCAGGCTGTAGAGACCACAACATACATCAATGGTACGTTCTACGGCGTACAAACCGGCACCTGTGATACCGATGGCGATGGCATTGTAAACCGTCTGGACCTCGATTCAGATGGCGACGGTTGTGCCGATGCTATTGAAGGCGGTGCAGCCTTTACCACGAGCAATCTGGTGAGCAGCACGATGGCCGGTGGCAACAGCGGTGCGGGTTACACAGGTACGTCGACATCGCCCATTACGCAGAACCTGGGTAATACGGTTGGTAGCACCACGGCCACGATGGGTGTGCCCACCATTGCCGGAACGGGTCAGACCATTGGCACCAGTCAGGATAAGCTGACGCAGGACCCTGCCTGCTGCCCGGTTAACGGTATTGCGCCTACGCTGTCGGCGACGAGCAAGGGTAACAGCTGCCCGGTTACGACGGTTGACCTGAGCACGATCACCGCCACGAGTACGCCAGTCAGCGCGTCGCTCACCTGGCACACGGGCACACCAGCAACGGCCGCCAACCGCATCACCAACGTGACGAGCGTGTCGGCCGGTACGTACTACGCGGCCTTCTTCGACGCCACCAACAACTGCTTCAGTGGCACGGCGGTAACACCGGTCACGGCCACCACCGTAGCCTGCTGTAAAGTAGGTTCGCTGGCACCGGCCTTGTCGACCCAGCAGATAACGAACGCCTGCCCGGCCACGACCATCGACCTGAGCACGATCACGTCGAGCAATACGCCGGTAGGTACGTCGCTGACCTGGCACACGGCTAGCCCGGCCACGGTCACTAACCGGATCACGACCATCACGAGCGTGACGGCCGGCATCTACTACGCTGCCTTCTTCGACGCTGCGGCCAACTGCTACAGCAACTTCGCGGTGACGCCAGTTCAGGCTACAACGGTGGTTTGCTGTACGCTGGGTACGTTGGCTCCGACTCTGTCGACGCAGACGAAGACGAACACCTGTCCGGCTACGACGATCGACCTGAGTACGATCACGGTGAGTAACCTGCCAGCAGGTACGTCGCTAACGTGGCACACGGCTAGCCCTGCTACAGCCGCTAACCGGATCACGACCATCACGAGCGTAACGGCCGGCATCTACTACGCTGCCTTCTACGACCCGGCCGCCAACTGTTACAGCAACTTCGCCACCACGGCGGTGTTTGCCACAACGGTTGCCTGCTGTCAGTCGGGTACATTAGCTCCGGCCCTGTCGGCTACGAGCAAGACCAACGCTTGCCCGGCTACGACGATCGACCTGAGCACCATCACGGCCAGCAACACGCCGGTGGGTGCTGTCTTAAGCTGGCACACGGGAACGCCAGCTACGGCGGCTAACCGGATCACGGCCATTACGGCAGTGGCACCGGGTACGTACTACGCGGCCTTCTTCGACGCCACCAACAACTGCTTCAGCGGAACGGGTACGGCCGTAACGCCGGTAACGGCGAGTACGGTGGCCTGCTGCCCCAACCCATCGGTGGGTGGCTCGCTGACGCTGGTAGGTACGTTGCCGCTCTGCTCGGTAAGTAACCAGGGTGTACTCATCGTAACGGGTCAAACCGGCGCGGTGGTGAAATGGCAAACCTCGACCAACGGTGGCCTCACCTTCACCGACATTCCGGGAACGGCGGGCCTGACGCAGTACAGCTTCTCGAACGCGCAGAATAACCAGCTCTTCCGGGTGGTGGTGAATGCGGGCGGCAGTTGCTCCGACGCAACCTCGACAGCGTTTGCCACGCCAACCAGTGCCTCGGCCTGTTCGGCAGATTGCGACGTGAAACCGGGAGGAATTATAAAATAGGGTTTACCCGGCCCCCTCGGCTTTTACCCCCTTTAGGGGGCATAGGGGCAAAGGCAGGGGGTGAAAGCGTACCTCGTGATGTGAACAAAGAAATTACAGCAGTGAACAGAGCAAATCACTAACAGTACAAGAAAAAAATGTATCAACAAGTCCAATTAACCACCATGAACCGTATCTGGTCGGGCCGAGTAGTCGGTCGGGCCGGGTATGTGATCATGCGCCGTATCCGGGTAACTGGATTGGCCTGGTTGGTTGGCTGTATTGGCCTGTGGCTGGGATATGTTCCATCGGCGCAGGCCCAAACGAATATCCGCTGTAGCGGGGCGAACCTCGTCAACTGGACAACCGTAACGGCGACCTCGGCCATTGGTTCACTGACAGCCCTGGACGGCACACCCATCAGCGTGACCGGTACGGGTAGTATGCTCAATCTGGGTGGCACGATGTCATCGAAAACCACCTACGATCCGTATACCAACAAGGCTAATTCGGTCAACCTGGACAATGCGGCCGAGCCACAAGTGACGGGCACCGGTCCATTTATCTATACCTGGACATTTTCGCAACCGGTCTCGAACCCATTCATGAATATCTTCAGCCTGGGTAATTCCGGGGTGAAAATCCGGTATACGTTTAAAGATGCGTCGGGGAATCCCATCAATTTCATCGTTCGTAAAACTGACAATTCGTCGACGTTTTATGCGTCGGCGGCCAACCAGTTGGAAGGGAATGAGGGCGATGGTACCATTCAGTTTCTAGGCGACGTCAGCACGCTGCGGATCGAGGTGACGTACCTGAGCGGCAGTACGTCGGAAGTATATACCGGTGTTACGTTTGGTGTACGCTGCCCCGATGTCTCGTTTACGTCTTGCCCGGTGCCGACCATCGTGGACTGGCAGTCAAACACGGCTGGGCAGGCGTTGGGAACCGTTACCGATAATGTATCGGGTAATCCGGTGAGTGTAACCCTGACCGGCAGTATTATCAATTCCGGTTTCCCCGGCGAGTTCAACAACACCAATAACTGGGACATCAACAGCTCGACTGGTGAGCGAGTGGCGATCGACAATGCGGCCGAACCACAGGTGACGGGCACGGGGCCGTTTCTGTACACCTGGTCATTGTCGGCACCAATCCGGCAACCCATCTTCAACATCAACAGCATGGGCAATTCGTCGGTGCGGATTCGCTATACGTTCTTCGATGAGAACAACGAGCCCCTGACCTTCATTGTCCGCAAAACCAATGACTGGGAGGCTTTTCGGCAGATTTCGGGCAACGTGCTCGAAGGTGCCGAAGGTAACGGGACCATTCAGTTCGACGGAAGTCCGTCGCAAATCAACATGCAGGTGACCTACGTCACCGGCTCAACGAGCGAAAACTCGACCACTATTCAACTGATCGCATCCTGCCCGGCTCCTGAGCCACAGGACGGCCTAAACGGTAAATGCAATGGTGCCAATTTCGCCAAATGGACCAACGTGTCGCCCAACTCGGTGGCCGGTACCATCATGGACGTTACCGGTACCGGCTCGTCCATTGTCGGCACGGGCAGTATGATAAACATCAACTACACCGGCTATTTCGACAACGGAAACGCCTACTACCTCAAGTCGCGCTACGCCGACCGGGTGGCTATCGATAATGCCGCCGAACCACAGACAAGCGGGACGGGGCCATTCCTGTATACCTGGACTATCTCGAACCCCATCAGTAACCTGCTGATGTACTTCTATAGTCTGGGGCAGGCTGGCAAACGGATTCGGTACACATTCAAGGATGCTTTGGGCAACCCGATTCCGTTTACAATTCTCAAAACCGACAACGCCACCAACTTCGCCAAAGTAGGCAGCAACCAGCTCGAAGGCGAAGAGGGCAACGGCACCATCCGATTCGATATGCCCGTAACGGTCATCAAGATGGAAGCCACCTACACAACCGGCAGTACGTCTGAGTTCTGGACCGGGATCACCTTTGGCGTGCTCTGCCCCGAAGCACAGGTACAGGCCTGCCCAACGCCCCGCTTCGCCGACTGGAGTTCGACCGTTACGGCCAGTCAGGCAACGGCTACCATGCTCGACGTAGCGGGCAATACCGTCAACGTGACGCTGAAAGGCAGCATCATCAACGGCGGCTATCCAAACGAATTTACGAACACGGCCATCTGGAACCCCACTCTGGCTAACAGCACCCGCGTCGCTATCGACAATGCAGCCGAGCCGCAGACGAGCGGTACGGGACCATTCAGCTACAGTATGGCGTTTTCGTCGACGGTGAAAGACCCCATTCTCAATGTCTACAGTATGGGTTCGTCGGGAACGAAGCTCAAATATACCTTCACCGACGGGGCCGGTAGCCCCCTCCAGTTCTGTGTCAGAAAGACCGATAACTGGGAGACTTTCCACCAGATTGATGGCAACGTGCTGATCGGGCAGGAAGGGAACGGCTCCATCCAGTTGCTGGGTACGGTGTCCGACATTCGGATTGGGGTAACGTACCTGACCGGCTCGACCTCGGAGTATTACACGACCATTCAACTGTGCAACAACTGCGCTACGCCGAGTATTCCGCCCAGTCTGACGATCAGCAGCCCGTATAATGTCGTGGTCAATACCACCAATCCGCCCATCAGCGGGACGGCCACGCCAGGGGCTTCGGTAACGGTGCTGGGGCCGGGCAACCAATCGTGCGTAACGACGGCCAGCGCGGCTGGTAGCTGGACCTGCACGAGCCTGACCTTCACGCCCGGTTCGCAGACGGTAACAGCCATAGCCAGCAATACCGTGGGTACGAGCAACGTAGCGGTAACCAGCTTTACGGTCGCGACTGTCTGCGCTACCCCATCGGTAGGCGGAACAGCGACCTATTCGGGTGGGCTGTTGTGCAGCAGCAGCAATGCCGGTACCATCCAGCTAACGGGCCAAACCGGCGCGGTGGTAACCTGGCAAACCTCGACCAACGGCGGCAGTTCCTGGACCGCTATTGCAGGTTCGTCCGGCAAGAATTCTTACAACTTCCTGAATGCCGCCAACGGGCAGCAGTACCGGGCGGTGGTGAATACGAGTGGTAGCTGTTCAGATGCGTTTTCCAATCCGGCTACCATCAGTACCAGCAGCAGCGTGTGCAGCATCACCACCTGCGACAACTCGTCGGGGAAGGTGGCTATTACGGTAGCATCATCGCTCACGGGCATCAACTACAGCCATCAGGTGGTGGCAACCAACACGAGCGGCCAGATCCTGTATGTATCCGGCACAAGCAGCCAGACCATCACGAACGTGGCCACGGGAAGCTATCTGGTGTATATGTTGAGCTATGATAACACCCAGCCGCCCCTCCCTAACCTAACCGTAGGCACGAACCTGACGGCGGTGGGCGGAGCCTGTGCGGCTATTTCAAACCAGTTGGTGTACGGCGTTTGTAACTGCCCAGTTCCATCGGTGGGTGGTTCGCTGGCTCTGGTCGGTTCGTTGCCGCTCTGCTCGGTGAGCAACCAGGGTATACTCACGCTGACAGGTCAGACCGGGGCGGTGAAGAACTGGCAAACCTCAACCGATGGCGGCAGTACCTGGATCGATATTCCGGGAACGGCGGGCCTGATGCAATACAGCTTTACGAATGCACAAAATAACCAGCAATACCGGGCGGTGGTGAATAACAGCGGCAGTTGTGCCGATGCGTTCTCGTCACCGTTCACGGCGCTCACAAGTGCATCGGCCTGCTCGGTCGATTGCCTGGTAACGCCGGGAGAGATTAAAAAATAGCGAAGGGCACAGGGCCTGGGGTAACTCTTCGCCCCAAGTGCCTGGCCGCTCAAAAGTGATTGTACGAAGTCCGTGAATAGTCATTATCCAAAGCGTATGTATAACGTGTACTCATCTTCTCAGAAAGGCATCCGGCAGGTCGAACCAGCCTGGACAACCCGTTCTCAGTCAGTACCCAGTTCGGTGAACCCGGCCTGGCATTGGCTTGGCAACAGCCAGAAACGGTCAGCTTCGCTGTTTGCCCTTTGGGTGCTGCTCGGCTTGTTGGTCGGCGTACCGATGGCAACTAGCCTGGCGGGTTCTCCCCTGAAGCCGAAGGCCGGTATGGTTGCTGTTTCCATCGGAGAGAACGCCCGACTACCAAAAGCAAGCGATACAAAGGCGATCGGTTCATCAGCCGTTCATCTTGGCTTGCAACGCCAGCGCGAATCAGCTTCGGTGAGTAAGTCGCCTAATCGGTTGCTTGCCAATTTGGGTACCCAGAAAGCACTAAACGGTGCTGACCAGTCGGCTGCACGCGTATCCGCAGCGGGTCCGGACACCGACGGTGATGGCGTAGATGACGACGTTGACCTCGACGACGACAACGACGGGATTCTGGATACGGCCGAGATGACCTGCGAACTGGTGACGAACGGGACTTTCACCGGAAATACGTCTGGCTGGACACTCTCTGGAAACGTAGTGCTGAATGCCAACAATTCGTTGTTCTTCAATACTGGTGGCACCGCCCCCAATGGAACTGTTACGCAAATCATCAGTACCACGGCAACAAAACAGTACACACTCACTTATTCATACAATATAAGTGTATTAAGTGCTTCTGGCTTACGTTTAGACATGATTGATGTGGTTACCAACCAGGTCATAGCCACGCAAACAATCATTAAGACGAGCACCACGCCAACGATGGAATCGTTGACGTTTAATGCGATTGGTGCCAATACACGAATCCTGTTTACCGACATCAGTACGACGGCGGCAGCGGCAGTGGCCGATGTGCAGCTAGACCTGGTCTCGATTAAATACTGCGACACTGATAAAGACGGTATCCCAGATAGCCTTGACCTAGATTCAGACGGTGATGGTTGCCCCGACGCTGTCGAAGGGGGCGCGGCCTTTACCATTCCCGGCGGTCAGGTTAATGGAACGACCGGTCAGTTAACAGGGACGGTGTCGACCTCGGCGGCCACGATAGGCGTGCCAACCATTGCCGGGTCTGGTCAGACAGTTTTATATAGTCAGAATGCTACAATAAATGCCTGTACTGATTCAGATGGAGATGGCATCCCTGACATTGATGACTTGGACGATGACAATGACGGGATTCTGGATAGCGCTGAATCTGGTACGACTCCACTTGGCTATACAAACTCAGCCTTTACCGGAAATGCAACTGGGTGGAGCTTAGACGGTTCTGGCGTTGCCTATTCTACTTACAATGGTGGTGGAATTGCTGGTGCGGCTCAATGTATTACTGGCATCTCAAGTTTCAGTCAGGCGTTGGGTTGTACAGAACCCATCATCAATTCCTTCTCATTCAAGTTTGGATGGAGTAATGGAATTCCTGTTCCTGGAACCTGTACAGGCGATGCCAGTACGAATAAAGATATAAGCATTAAGGTTGGAGGTATAACCTACGCAACCATCCGTACTCCATCGGATGGTGGTGCCAACACGGACGATGCAACCGATCAGGGGGGGGATGCACTGGTTACGGCTGTCAATGGGGCGACATTAGTAGGTGGCTCACCATTAGCCGTGAATTTTAGCCCATTCCTTAACTGGACACTGAGCACGATCACCTTAAATCTTCCGAAAGGGATTTCTAACGGTGCTGTTGAAGTCACGATCTCAAATTATGGTGCAGACGATGTCTTTTTCGATGATTTTGGCCTAAACGGGGGATGTGCCGCTGATACAGACAACGATGGTATTCCTAATTATCTTGACCTGGATTCGGATGGTGACGGTTGCCCGGATGCTATTGAAGGTGGAGCGGCTTTCACCACGGCTAACCTGAGCGGTAGTGCCCTGGCGGGGGCGGTCTCGTCGGCCACGGCTACCTATGGCGTACCCGTCACTGCGAGCACAGGCCAGACCATTGGATACAGCCAGACCTCAGCGGTGAACGGCTGTACCGATACCGACGGTGACGGCGTGCCTGATCTGGACGATCTGGACGATGACAACGACGGAATTCTGGATACGGCCGAGATGACCTGCGAAATCGTGACGAACGGAGGTTTTGCTGGCAACACGTCAAGCTGGACGTTGACGGGGAACGTGGCGCTGAATGCCAACAATTCATTGTTCTTCAATACTGGTGGCACCGCCCCCAACGGAGCAGTTACGCAAATCATCAGTACCACGGCATCAAAAACCTACACCCTCAACTATGCGTACGGTCTGAGTGTATTGAGTGCTTCTGGTCTTCGTTTAGACCTGATCGATGTGGCCACCAACCAGGTTATAGCCACTCAGACAATCATCAAGACGAGCACCACGCCAACGATCGAATCGCTGACGTTTAGGGCCATTGGTGCCAGTACACGAATCCTGTTTACCGACATCAGTACGACAGCGGCAGCGGCCGTGGCCGATGTGCAGCTAGACTTCGTCTCGATTAAATATTGCGACACCGACAAGGACGGCATCCCGGATAGTCTTGACCTGGATTCGGATGGTGACGGTTGCCCGGATGCTATTGAAGGTGGAGCGGCTTTCACCACGGCTAACCTGAGCGGTAGTGCCCTGACGGGTACGGTCTCGTCGGCTACGGCTACCTACGGCGTACCCACGATTGCCGGAGGGGGCCAATCGATTGGCGACAGTCAAAACGCTACCGTGAACGGCTGTACAGATACTGATAATGATGGTATTGCTGACACTGACGATCTGGACGATGACAACGACGGGATTCTGGACACGGCCGAGATGACCTGCGAAATCGTGACCAACGGAAGCTTCACTGGCAACACCTCAGGCTGGACGCTGACGGGGAACGTGGTACAGAATGCAAACAACTCGTTGTTCTTCAATACTGGTGGTACCGCCCCTAACGGTACACTTACGCAAGTCATCAGTACCACGGCATCAAAAACCTACACCCTCAACTATGCGTACGGTCTGAGTGTGTTGAGTGCTTCCGGTTTGCGTTTAGACCTGATTGACGTGGCCACTAACCAGGTTATAGCCACTCAGACAATCATTAAGACGAACACCACGCCATCGCTTGAATCGTTGACGTTCAGGGCCATTGGTGCCAGTACCCGAATTCTATTTACCGACATCAGTACGACGGCGGCAGCGGCAGTGGCCGATGTGCAGCTAGACCTGGTCTCGATTAAATACTGCGACACTGACAAGGACGGTATTCCAGATAGTCTTGATCTGGATTCAGACGCCGACGGTTGCCCGGATGCTATTGAAGGTGGAGCCGCTTTCACTCCGGCCAATATCTCCCCTGCTGGTTCTCTGACGGGTACGGTGTCGTCGGCCACGGCTACCTATGGCGTACCTACGATTGCCGGAACGGGCCAGACGATTGGTATGAGCCAGAGCGCAACGGTTCAGGATGCAGCCTGTGCTCCGCCAATGGTAGCGATCACCTCGCCCAACAACGTAACAACGACTAATACCAATCCGCCCGTCAGCGGTACGGCTACGGCACTGGCCTCAGTAACGGTCAACGCACCAAACGGGCAGCAATGCATCACCACCGCCAATGCCAGTGGTAACTGGACCTGTACGAGCCTGACCTTCACGGTGGGTTCGCAGACTGTAACCGCTGTAGCCAGCAATACGGCGGGTACCAGCACCGTAGCGACATCGAGCTTCACGGTGGTGAGCCTATGCGCCGTTCCGACCGTGGGTGGTACGGCTGCCTATGCGGGTGGCACGCTCTGCGATGTATCCAACGCCGGTACCGTAACGCTGACCGGCCAGACGGGCACGGTGGTGAAATGGCAGACCTCGACCAACGGCGGTGCTAACTGGACCGACATTGCGGGTACGTTCGGTAAAAACCTTTACAACTTCGTCAACGCCGCCAACGGACAACAGTTCCGGGCGGTACTCAACAACGGCGGGGCCTGCGTGGATGCGGTCTCCAATCCGGCCACGATCAGCACCAGCCCCACGGCCTGCTCATCGGCTACCTGCGACAAGTCGAGCGGCAACGTGGCCTTCACGGTAACGCCCGCTACCGTGGGCAGCAACTACAGCCATGTCATCATCATGACCAACGGGTCGGGTGTGATTCAATACGCATCGGCACCGGGCAGCAGCACGGTAACCAACGTAGCCGTGGGCAACTACCTGACGTACCTGGTGAGCTACGACAACACGCAATTGCCGCTACCCACCCTGACCGTCGGCACCAGCCTGTCGGCCATTGGTGGTGCCTGCGTGGTGTTCTCAAGTCAATTGCCGATCAAGGTATGTCCAAGCGTGGTGTTCGATTGCGCCAACATCAGCGTGGCGGGTTCGTTCATTGCCGGTACACCTTCGTCGGGCACCATGACGGTTCCCATCACGGGAGCGCAGGCCGGCCCATTCAGCCTGACGCTGACCGGTACCGGTTTTGCGTCGGTGCCATCGCCTTTCGTCACTACGCTGACCGCCAGCCAAACGGCCATCAGCATTCCGTTTACGTATGACGGCAGCGGTGTGGCCAGCGTTCGGAGCCTGTCGCTCAGTTCGAGCCAGGCCAACAACAGCTGTACGCCAACCGTGACGGTACTGCCCGTTACGCCTTGTATTGCCCTGACTCCGGGTCAGGTAATTCCGGGCAAGCCGTCGGTGCTGACGGGCCAGGCCACGTCATTTAGTTATGTCGGTGCCTCGGCCGGTAGCAGCGTGCGCTGGTACGTGGCTCCGTCGATCACAGCCTCGCCCAGCAGCGGAACCGGTACGGTAACCCCGGCTATCACGTTCCTGAACGCGGGCTATTACCAGATCATTTTCGAAGAAACGAACAGCAGCAACCCCGTTGGTTGTAACGTACCGAACACGGTGCAGTCGACGCTGGATTACCTCGTAAACGCGCCGGTCAACCCCTGCGCCAGCCCGGGATCGAGCACCGTGGTAACGTCGCCATCGACGGCGGCCATTGTGGTGGGTGGCACGGGCACCTTCACGCTGTTGGGTGGTCAGCCGTACAATAACGTACAGTGGCAGATCATTCCGGCCACGGGTGCTTCGCCAAACACCGGTTCGGGTGCCATTACCCCGGCTATTACGTTTAGCCAGGAAGGCCTCTACCGGGTTGTGTTCACCATGACCAACGCGGGCGACCTGACCTGTACGCCGGTTCAGAAAGTAAGCTCGGGCCTCATCTCGGTTGGTCTGAATCCCTGCGCCGCCCCCTCGCCGATCAGTGTGATCAATGCCACTGGTCTGACAAGCGCGACGGTGGGTACCACCACGACCTTCAACGCCATTGGCGGGGTACCGGGCCTGATGACCTGGAAAGTGTACCCAACCACGGGCGTATCGAGCGTGAGTGGCACGGGTAGCTCGGCTACGCTGACCTTCACACAGGCGGGTAACTATATCGTGACGTTCATTTCGTCGAACAGCACGTTGCCGCTGGGTTGTACCAAACCCGTAGCCACGGCCGGTAGCACGAACATTACAATATCGGCGGCACCAGCGGTCGTTCCGGTACCGATCAATGTAGATCCGGGCAAATCGACCACGGTGTGTATGCCGATCACCGATGCCGATGCCGTCGACAGCTTCACGGCCAGCATCTGCAGCCCACCGGGTGTGGGAACGGCCACCGTTGTGGCCAGCAACAACCCCCGTCAGGTGTGCGTGACCTACACCGCTCCGGCTACAGGTCCGGCCTCGACCTCGGTGTGTATCCAGGTCTGCGACAGCTATGGCAACTGCAAACAGAGCATCATTCCGATCATTGTCAACCCACCAAGCCAGACGGCCATTACGCCAGAGCCACCATCGATCATTGTGGTGCCGATTGTGACGCCGAAGGATACCCCGACTCAGGTGTGTATGCCGATTAAGGACCCCAACGTGGGCGATACCCACTCGGTGAGTGTGTGTGGCAACCCAACCAAAGGCACGGCTACGGCAACGGTCAACAACACCACGCATGAATTGTGCGTGACCTACACGCCAAACTCAGGCAGCGTGGGTCAGGATCAGATCTGTTTAGTGGTCTGTGACCAGACGGGCTTGTGCAAGCAGGTGATCGTGCCGATTACGATTGTGGACCCAACCCCACCGGGCACCACGCCGGTAGCGCCAAAGGTGACGCCAGTGCCGATCGTAACCCCGGTTGATAAGCCAGTGATCGTGTGCACGCCGATTGTGGACAACACGGGTGATACGCATACGGCCACCATCTGCGGTCAGCCATCGAGCGGTACAGCGCTGGTAGGTGTGGACAACACCACGCATACCTTGTGTGTGACTTACACAGCGGGTAGCACGCCGACCAACACGAGTCTGTGCGTGACGGTCTGCGACCAGGGTGGTCTGTGTACCGACGTCATCTTCCCGATCTCGGTACTGCCCACCAACAAGCCACCGGTATTGACGCCGGATATTGCCAATACGAACATCAACACGCCAGTATCGGGCAAGGTATTGACCAACGATACCGATCCGCAGGGCGGTCCGCTGACGGCCAGTCTGATTAGTCAACCCGCCAACGGTACGGTCGTGTTTAATTCCGACGGGTCGTACACGTACACGCCGCCAACGGGCTTCACGGGCACGACCAGCTTCTGCTACTCGGCCACCAACACGGCCGGTCTGAGCGCGAGCACCTGCGTAACGATCAACGTGAATCCAACGCCAGATCCGTCGCCAACCGGTAACGACCGGCCAATTCCGAACAACGATGCTACGCAGACAACGGTGGGTGTGCCGGTAACGATCAACATCGTGGCCAACGATACCGATCCGAATAACGCCACCACGATCAACGGTCAGCTGAACAACCCAACGCTGGTGTCACAGCCAAGCGTCGGTACGGCGGTGCTGAACGGCAACGGTACGGTAACGTATACGCCACCGGCCGGCTTCACGGGTGTGGTCACCTTCCCGTATCAGATCTGTGATAAGGCCACAACGCCGTTGTGTGCTACGGCCCTGGTAACGGTGACGATTCTGCCGACGCCACCGGCCAACACCACGCTGGCACCGGTAGCCATCGACGATGCGGTGATCACCAGAAAGGATACGCCAGCAACGGGCACGGTCGCCACCAACGACTCAGACCCACAAGGTTTACCGTTGAATTATACGAGTGGTCAGCCAACGAGTGGTACAGTGGTGATGAGTCCGAACGGTTCATACACCTACACGCCTGCTCCTGGGTACGTTGGTCCGGCCAGCTTCACCTATTCGGTCTGCAACACGGCTGGAAAGTGTGACGTAGCCACCGTGAATGTACTGGTACAGGCACCGGCCGGGTTGATCCTGCTGCCGAAAGCCTGGCTACAGGGATCGCTCTTCGGGGTAACGGCGGCCAATGGTATCATGCGCGACGACCTGCGGTCGAAAGGCTACCTGCCGCTGATCACGCCTTACATTGGGTTCAATGCTCTGACGCCAACGCCTGTACTGAGCAGCAGTGCGGTGTTTGCCACGACGGGTAACGACGCCATTGTGGACTGGGTATTTGTCGAACTGCGTAGCCCGTCGAGTTCATCGGTTATCGTCGACAGCCGGTCGGCGCTGATTCAGCGCGATGGCGACATTGTGGAACTGGACGGCGTATCGCCGATGGTGTTTAGCAAAGCCACGCCGGGTAATTACTACGTGAGCGTGAAACACCGCAATCACCTGGGCACGATGACGTCGACGGCCATTCCGTTGAGTGCTACCGGCACCGTGGTTGACTTCCGGATTCCTGATCCGACGCTTTACTACCGGGCTACCACCAGCGCCATCAACCAGGCGCAGGTGACAGTAGCGCAGGGGGTAGCCTTGTGGGCGGGTAACGTGCTCTACGACAAGACGGTCATCTACCAAAGTACCAATAACGACGTATCGGCTATTTCGGTCCAGGTCAAAACGGCCCGCAAGCCAGACGGTACGCTGTTCAACGTAACCGGATCAGCCCTCTACACGCTGAAGGGCTACTACACGGGCGATGTGAATATGGATGGCAACACCATCTACCAGGGAACAGGAAACGATGTGAACTATATCTTCCTGAACGTGACGAAGAACCATAAGGGTAATGTAACTGGCTCTAACATCTTCATTATCAGGGAGCAATTGCCATAAAAACAGATCGGGGGCGGGCCTACAGTCTGCTCCCGATACCCAGGCATTACACCGACGGACTTATAGTTTATCTGACAAAAGGCATGAAAATTACCTATACCATGAATCGTTACCTGACGCTGCTGCTAAGTGTTGTCATGTTGTTGATTAGTAGCCAACTGGTCGCCCAACAATCGCCAAACACGGTGAAGTTTAGAGTGACCTACAACGTGGCTACCCAGACCTACACGGCCTGGGCACTCCCCGACTATGCCACGCCCAACAGCAACGGGTACAATACAGGAACCACCGAGTCGGTCTCCACGTCTCAGTTTTCGCTGAAAGTACCCTTCGACTTTGTGATTCAGAACATCGTCGATGTGAACGGCACCTGGGACAAGGCCCCGGCCAAGTACGGCCCCGGACTGCCCCTAACTGACGGGAGCGGCACGGTCGTTATTCCGGCACAGGACTACAGCCCGGCAGCGCTCGACCCCGCCTATGCGTATTACGCCATCGGTAAATCACCCACAACGACCAACATGGGCGTGTTTGTGGTTGGTCAGCCCGTGGCGCTTTTCACGTTCCAGGGCAATGGCTGTTTTGGCCCTATTCAGCCCTTACCGCCGGGTGATCCGTTCATACAGGCCGCCGCTGATACCTATTCGTTCAACGTACCCAACAACTTCAACTCCGCGTCTGGTCAGCCATCGAGTGGCAACCAGGATCCGCTGGAGCAATACCTGAGCAACACGGGCGCCCCAGCCAACTGCTCCATATTTCCTCCCATTGTTACCCCTGACATTGCCAACACCAGTAAAGACAAGCCGGTATCGGGCAAGGTGCTTACCAACGATAGTGACCCGCAGAGTGGCACACTAACCGCGTCGGTGATCAGCCAGCCCTCCGCAGGTACGGTGGTGATGACGCCCGACGGTTCCTATACCTACACGCCGCCAACGGGCTTCACAGGCACGACCAGTTTCTGCTACTCAGCGACTAATTCAGTCGGCCTGAGCGCGAGCACTTGTGTAACGATCAACGTGCTGCCTGATCCTTCGCCATCGGGCAATAACCCGCCCGTGGCCAATAACGACGCCACCCAGACAACGGCCGGTACCAGCGTGACCATCGCCGTAGCCGCCAACGATACCGACCCCGACAGCGCCACCAGCCTGAACGGACAACTGAACACGCCCACCATCGTCAGCCAGCCCACCACGGGTACGGCCTCGGTGAATCCGGACGGCACCTTCAAGTACACCCCACCAGCGGGCTTTACGGGTGTGGTCACTTTCCCCTACCAAATCTGCGACAAGGCGACACCAGCCCTGTGTGCCACGGCGGTGGTGACGGTAGACGTGCAGCCAACGCAACCTGCCAATACGACCCTGGCTCCGGTGGCGGTCGACGATGCGGTGATCACTAAGAAGGATACGCCAGCCACGGGTACCGTAGCCACCAACGACAGCGACCCACAAGGCTTACCATTGAACTACACGAGTGGTCAGCCGACCTCAGGCACGGTGGTGATGAGCCCGAACGGTTCATATACCTATACGCCAGCACCCGGTTATTCTGGTCCGGCTACCTTTACCTACGCGGTCTGCAACAGCGCCGGTAAGTGCGACGTAGCCACGGTCACGGTGACGGTGCAAGACCCAGGCGGCAACCCACCAAACGTCGTACCCGTACCCATCGATGTGGATCCGGGCAAATCGACGACGGTGTGTATGCCGATTGCCGATGCTGACCCAGTCGACAGCTTCACGGCCAGCATCTGTAGCCCACCGGGCGTGGGTACCGCTACCGTTACGGCCAGCAACAACCCCCGTCAGGTGTGTGTGACCTACACCGCGCCGGCTACAGGTCCAGCCTCGACGTCGGTGTGTATCCAGGTCTGCGACAGCTACGGCAACTGCAAACAGAGCATCATTCCGATCATCGTCAACCCACCGAGCCAGACCAGCGTGACGCCGCAGCCACCATCGATCGTGGTAGTGCCCGTTGTGACGCCCAAGGATACCCCGGCCACGGTGTGTATGCCCATCAAGGACCCCAACGTGGGCGATACCCACTCGGTGAGTGTGTGTGCTGACCCCACCAAGGGTACGGCTACGGCCAGCGTCAACAACACCACGCATGAAGTATGCGTAACCTACACGCCCAACTCGGGCAGCGTGGGTCAGGATCAGATCTGTATAGTGGTCTGCGACCAGACGGGCTTGTGCAAGCAGGTGATCGTGCCGATTACGATTGTGGACCCAACCCCACCGGGCACCACGCCAGTGGCTCCGAAGGTGACGCCTGTTCCGATCGTAACCCCAATCGATACGCCAGTGATCGTGTGCACGCCGATTGTGGACAACATGGGCGACACGCATACGGCGACGATTTGCGGTCAGCCCTCGAGCGGCACGGCTGTAGTGGCTGTGAACAACGTGACGCACACGTTGTGTGTGACTTATACGCCGGGCAGCACGCCGACCAACACGAGTGTATGCGTACAGGTGTGCGACCAGGGTGGCCTGTGTACCGACGTCATCTTCCCGATCTCGGTACTGCCAGACAACAAGCCACCGGTGGTGAAACCGGATATTGCCAATACGAACATCAACACGCCGGTATCGGGCAATGTGCTGACCAACGATAAAGACCCTCAGGGAGGTACGTTGACGGCCAGCGTTATCAGCCAGCCAACAGCGGGCACGGTGACCATGTCGCCCGATGGAACGTATATCTACACGCCGCCAACGGATTTCACAGGAGTGGCAACCTTCTGTTATGCCACCACCAATACGGCGGGTTTAAGCGCGAGCACCTGCGTAACGATCAACGTCAATCCGACGCCAGTTTCCGGCAATAACCGGCCTATTGCTAATAACGACGCCACGAAGACCACCAATGGTGTACCTGTTGTGGTTGCCGTGCTGGGTAATGACACGGATCCCGATTCAGCCACAAGCCTGAACGGTCAACTAAATAACCCAACCCTGATTAGCCAGCCGAGTGTGGGCACGGCCGTAGTGAATGCCAACGGTACAGTGACTTATACACCACCAGTCGGCTTCACGGGCGTGGTTACCTTCCCGTATCAGGTCTGCGACAAAGCCACGCCAGCGCTGTGTACCACGGCGGTCGTGAGTGTGGATGTGCAGCCAACACCACCATCGGGCACGACGCTTGCACCCGTAGCCATCGACGATGCCCTGCTGACGCAAGTGAACGTACCTAAAGCGGGTACAGTAGCGACCAATGACAGCGACCCACAAGGCTTACCATTGACCTATACGAGTGGTCAACCGACAAGTGGTACGGTGGTGATGAGCCCCAACGGTTCATACACCTACACGCCAGCCCCTGGATACGTTGGTCCAGCCAGCTTCATTTACCTGGCCTGTAATTCAGCGGGTCAATGTGATCCAGCCACGGTAACGATCGACGTACAACCTGCGCCAGCCAACCTGCCGCCGGTGGTAACGCCGGATATTGCCAATACAACACCGGGCAAACCAGTGTCAGGCAATGTACTCACGAACGACAAAGACCCACAGGGAGGCCCGCTGACGGTCAGCCTGATCAGTCAGCCGACCAATGGTACGGTGGTGATGAACCCGGATGGTACGTATACCTACACGCCGCCAACGGGCTTCACGGGCACGACCAGTTTCTGCTACTCGGCTACCAACACGGCGGGTCTGAGCGCCAGCACCTGTGTGACCATCAACGTCATTCCTGATCCGTCACCAGCGATCAACAATCGCCCTGTGGCCAACAACGACGCCACCCAGACAACGGCCGGTACCAGCGTGACCATCGCCGTAGCCGCCAACGATACCGATCCTGACAGCGCCACCAGCCTGAACGGACAACTGAACACGCCGACCATCGTCAGCCAGCCCACCACGGGTACGGCCTCGGTGAATCCGGACGGCACCTTCAAGTACACCCCACCAGCGGGCTTTACGGGTGTGGTCACCTTCCCCTACCAGATCTGCGACAAGGCGACACCAGCCTTGTGTGCCACGGCGGTGGTGACGGTAGACGTGCAGCCAACGCAACCTGCCAATACGACCCTGGCCCCGGTGGCGGTTGATGATGCGGTGATCACCAAGAAGGATACCCCAGCCACGGGTACCGTAGCCACCAACGACAGCGACCCACAAGGCTTACCATTGAACTACACGAGTGGTCAGCCGACCTCAGGCACGGTGGTGATGTCGCCCAACGGCAGCTACACCTACACGCCAGCACCCGGTTATTCTGGTCCGGCTACCTTTACCTACGCGGTCTGCAACAGCGCCGGTAAGTGCGACGTAGCCACGGTCACCGTGACGGTGCAGGAGCCCGCTAGCAGTAACCCACCCGCCGTGGTTCCTGTACCGATCGACGTAGATCCGGGCAAATCGACGACGGTGTGTATGCCGATTGCCGATGCCGACGCGGTCGACAGCTTCACGGCCAGCATCTGTAGCCCACCGGGCGTGGGTACGGCTACCGTTACGGCCAGCAACAACCCCCGTCAGGTGTGTGTGACCTACACCGCGCCGGCTACAGGTCCAGCCTCGACGTCGGTGTGTATCCAGGTCTGCGACAGCTACGGCAACTGCAAACAGAGCATCATTCCCATCATCGTCAACCCACCGAGCCAGACCAGCGTGACGCCGCAGCCACCATCGATCGTGGTGGTGCCCGTTGTGACGCCCAAGGATACCCCGGCCACGGTGTGCATGCCCATCAAAGACCCCAACGTGGGCGACACCCACTCGGTGAGTGTGTGTGCTGACCCCACCAAGGGTACGGCTACGGCCAGTGTGAACAACACCACGCACGAGGTATGCGTAACCTACACGCCCAAATCGGGCAGCGTGGGTCAGGATCAGATCTGTATCGTGGTCTGCGACCAGACGGGCTTGTGCAAGCAGGTGATCGTGCCGATTACGATTGTGGATCCAACCCCACCGGGCACCACGCCGGTAGCGCCGAAAGTAACGCCAGTGCCGATCGTAACCCCGGTCGACACGCCGGTGATCGTTTGCACGCCGATTACAGACAACGTGGGCGACACCCACACGGCCACCATCTGCGGTCAGCCATCAAGTGGCACGGCGCTGGTGGCTGTGAATAACGTGACGAACACCTTGTGTGTGACCTACACGCCGGGCAGCACGCCAACCAACACAAGTCTGTGTGTAACGGTGTGTGACCAGGGTGGCCTGTGTACCGATGTGATCTTCCCGATCTCGGTACTGCCGGGCAATAAGCCACCGGTGGCAACGCCTGACATCGCCAATACGAATATCAACACGCCGGTATCGGGCAAGGTGCTTACCAACGACACCGATCCGCAGGGCAGTACGTTAACGGCTAGCGTGACGACTCAGCCAACAGCGGGCACGGTGACCATGTCGCCTGATGGTAGCTATACGTACACGCCACCGACTGGCTTTACGGGTGTGGCAACCTTCTGCTACGCGGTCACCAATACGGTGGGTCTGAGCGCCAGCACCTGTGTAACGATCAACGTCAACCCGACGCCAGATCCATCACCAGCGGGCAATGATCGGCCCATTCCAAACAACGATGCCACGCAGACCACGGTGGGTGTACCGGTAACGATCAACATCGTGGCCAACGATACCGATCCGAACAGCGCTTCGACGCTAAACGGTCAGCTGAACGCGCCAACGCTGGTGTCTCAGCCCTCGATTGGTACAGCGGTGCTGAACGGCGATGGTACGGTAACGTATACGCCACCGGCCGGCTTCACGGGTGTGGTTACCTTCCCATACCAGATCTGCGATAAGGCCACGACACCGTTGTGTGCTACGGCGCTGGTGACGGTCACGATTCTGCCCACGCCACCAGCCAACACGACACTGGCTCCCGTAGCCATCGACGATGCCCTACTAACGAAGAAAGACACGCCAGCAACGGGTACGGTAGCGACTAACGACAGTGACCCACAAGGTCTGCCGCTCAACTACACGACTGGCCAGCCGACGAGCGGTACAGTGGTGATGAGTCCGAACGGTTCATACACCTACACGCCAGCTCCTGGGTACGTTGGTCCGGCCAGCTTCACCTATGCCGTGTGCAACAGCGCCGGTAAATGCGACGTGGCCACGGTGAGTATCCTGGTGCAAAACGGTTGTGATTTGCCAGCGTTCACCTTCACGGATGTGAACGCCTTTGATCCGCTCACGTGCGGAGGCTCAGATGGCTACATCACGCTAACCAGTCTGCCACTGAGTACGAACGTGACCATCACCTACCAGAAAAATGGCATTGCTCAGAGCTATAGCGGTACCAGTGACGCCAACGGCACACTGACGATTCCGAACCTGGGCCTGGGTACGTATGGCTTGTTTAGCTATCAGGCAGGAGGCTGCGTGTCTAGCCCTTATGCGGGTACAGTAGCCATCGGTAGTGGTCCAACCCTGCCAGCGCTACCTGCCAGCAAACTGACCAAAACGAATCCGACGGCCTGTGGTACGGCAACGGGTAGCATCGTGGTGGGTGGATTGACCGCTAACCAGAGCTATACAATTAGCTACAGCAAAGACGGCGGTGCACTCCAGACGGTAGCGGCAGTGGCCAATGCCAGCGGTCAAATCACGCTCGCTGGTCTGACGGCCGGAGCCTACAGTGGCTTCACCTACCAACAGACTACAGGCTGCGTGTCGAAACCATCGACGGTAACGCTGGTGCTGAGCGATCCTGCGGCGCCGACATTGGCAGCCAACCAGGTGACAGGTGCTAATCCGACCAGCTGTGGAACCAACACAGGTAGCATTACCCTGAATGGTCTGACGCCATCGACCAGCTACACGATTGTGTACAGCAAAAACGGTGGTGCAGCTCAAACTGTCGTATTGACCAGCAGTGCCAGTGGGGTTGCCGTACTGACCAACCTTGGTCAGGGTAGCTACCAACTGCTGAGCATTGGCACCGGTAACTGTACGTCGGCGCTGAGCCTGCCTGCCGTTATCCTGGCAGATCCTGCTGGGCCAACGCTGGCGCAAAACCAGGTGTCGGGCACGAACCCAACGAGCTGTGGAACCAGCACTGGTAGTGTTAATATCAGCGGTTTAGTGCCGTCAACAGCCTACACGGTTGTGTATAGCAAAAACGGTGGCGCCGCGCAAACAGTAGTCCTGACGAGCAGTGCCAGCGGTATTGCCTCGCTGACAGGCCTGAGCCAGGGTAGCTACAGTATCAGTAACCTGGGTACGAACAGTTGTACGGCGGTTCAAAGCCTGTCGGCTGTTGTCTTGAGCGATCCGGCAGCGCCTGTGTTGACGTCGGCCATGTTGGTTCCGACCAATCCGGCTACTTGCGGCTCGGCAACGGGTAGCTTCAGCCTGACGGGTCTGGCCGCGAATACAGCCTACACGATCAGCTATCAGAAAGATGGTGCGTTCCCGCAGGTGGTCAGTCTGACAAGCAATGCCAGTGGCGTTGCCTCGCTGACGGGCCTGAGTGTGGGTAGCTACACCAACTTCATATTGACAAACAGTGCCGGATGCGCCTCGACGCTATTGGCCGGGCCGTTTACGCTGAGCAATCCAACGTTGCCGACGCCAACGGTGTCTACACTGCGTGGATTCGATGCGACCTGCGCAGGTAATGATGGCCGACTGGTACTCGATAACCTGGCACCCGGTCAGACGTTTGTCTTCCATTACCAACTGGGTAGCTTGTCAAAAGCCATTGTGGCGACGACCAACTCAAGCGGGGTACTGAGCGTAACTGGTCTGGCACCAGGTACGTATACCGACTTCTTCATTACGCAGGGCGTGTGTAAGTCAGGTACGTACCCAGGTCCGATTGTGCTGAAGGTGAACTGTCTGCCGCCTGTTGCGACGCCAGACATTGCCAACACGAACATGAACACGCCGGTATCGGGTAATGTGCTCACGAACGACACCGATCCGCAAGGTGAACCGTTGACAGCCTCGCTGATCAGCCAGCCAATCAATGGCACCGTAGTGCTGAACCCGGATGGTACGTATACCTACACGCCACCAACGGGCTTTACGGGAACGACCAGCTTCTGCTATCTGGCCACCAGCGATACAGGGTTGAGCACCAGTGCCTGCGTGACGATCAACGTGAACCCGGTTCCGTCTCCAACGCCAGGCGCTAACGATCGGCCGATTCCGAACAACGACGCCACGCAGACCACGATTGGTGTGCCAGTAACGATCAACATCGTGGCCAACGACACCGATCCGAACAATGCCACCACGATCAACGGGCAGTTGAACAACCCAACGCTGGTGTCACAGCCAAGCGTCGGTACAGCGGTGCTGAATGGCAACGGTACGGTAACGTATACGCCACCAGCCGGCTTCACGGGTGTGGTCACCTTCCCGTATCAGATCTGTGATAAGGCTACGACACCATTGTGTGCCACAGCCCTGGTGACGGTGACGATTCTGCCCACGCCGCCAGCCAATACCACGCTGGCACCGGTAGCCGTCGATGATGCGCTGCTGACCCAGAAGGACACACCGAAAGCGGGCACGGTGGCTACCAACGACAGCGACCCACAAGGCTTACCATTGAACTACACCAGTGGTCAGCCGACGAGTGGTACGGTGGTGATGAGCCCGAACGGTAGCTACACCTACACGCCAGCGCCAGGCTATACTGGTCCGGCCAGCTTCACCTATTCGGTCTGCAACACGGCTGGCAAGTGTGATGTGGCCACGGTGAGTATCCTGGTGCAGCCAACGACGCCATACCTGCCGCCAGTGGCTACGCCTGACATTGCCAACACAAACATCAATACACCTGTATCGGGCAACGTGTTGACCAATGACAGCGATCCACAGGGAGGTACGCTGGCCGTAAGTTTAATCAGTCAGCCAGCCAACGGTACGGCGGTGCTGAACCCGGATGGTACCTACACGTACACGCCTCCGACTGGTTTCACGGGTACCACAAGCTTCTGCTATTCGATGACGAACTCCGTCGGATTGAGCAGCAGTGCCTGTGTAACGATCAATGTGAATCCGACTCCTGATCCGTCACCAACCGGTAATGACCGGCCGATTCCGAACAATGATGCCTCGCAGACCACGATTGGTGTGCCGGTAACGATCGCTATCCTGGCCAACGACACCGATCCGAACAGCGCTTCGACGATCAACGGTCAGTTGAATACGCCAACCTTACTGGGTCAGCCTCAGTCAGGTACAGCGGTGCTGAATGCCAATGGTACGGTAACATTTACGCCACCGGCAGGCTTCACGGGTGTGGTCACCTTCCCGTACCAGATCTGTGATAAAGCCACGACGCCGTTGTGTGCCACGGCCCTGGTGACGGTGACGATTTTGCCAACCCCACCGGCCAACACCACGCTGGCACCGGTAGCCATCGACGATGCCTTGCTAACGCAGAAAGACACGCCGAAGGCCGGGACGGTGGCCACCAACGACTCTGATCCGCAGGGTCTGCCGCTGAACTACACAACGGGTCAGCCCACCTCAGGTACGGTGGTGATGAGTCCGAATGGGTCGTACACCTACACGCCTGCTCCTGGGTACGTTGGTCCGGCCAGCTTCACCTATGCCGTGTGCAACAGCGCTGGTAAGTGTGACGTGGCCACGGTGAGCATCCTGGTACAACAGCCAGTTACGCCGACGGTTGTGTTGCGTCTGAAAGTGATGCTGCAAGGTGCGCTGGTTGGTGGAACGGGAGGCCTAATGCGCGACGACTTGCGCAGTAAAGGATTCCTACCCCTGACTGAGCCTTACTCGGCGATTGGTGGTACCCGCTTCACCCATGTGAATGGTGGCGGCGGCGAAACTATGCCAGCCGCTGTCACCGCGCTCAATGCGGGCACCGGCGATGCCGTTGTGGACTGGGTATTTGTGGAACTGCGTGATCCAAGTAACCTCTCGCTAGTAGTAGCCACCCGGTCGGCTATGGTGCAACGGGATGGCGATGTAGTGCTGGCTAGTGATGGTGTTTCGCCGTTAAGCTTCACCGGTTTGAGTGGTAGTAGTTTCTACTTAAGCGTGAAACACCGAAATCATTTAGGTGCAATGACCTCAACAGCAATTCCGCTGTCTGTAACTGGCACAATTGTTGATTTTACTACCATGACTGGCGCTGCTACATGGAATAAAGTAGTAGGTGTTTATGACTATGAGGGCTGGGAGCAAACCACAGTGAGTGGGAAGCAGGCACTCTGGGCGGGCGACGCTAATCACAACGGTAAGGTCAAGTATCAGGGAACAGCCAATGACCTGATTGTGATCTTCTCGGAGGTGATTGCGGCTCAGGCCGGAAGTACGAATCCGTTGTATAACTATGACAACGCAAGAGGCTACTATTTTGGTGATGTGAACATGGACGGTAAGGTGAAGTATCAGGGTACCGGCAACGATACCTCGCTGATCTTTACAAACGTGATCACCAATTTCCAGACGAGTACGCAGATGAACAGTGCTCAGCTCTACAACTTCGACTGGATGCTGGAGCAATTACCATAACTAGTTTGACAAGCTCGGGAAACCTGACGGGTAGTGGGGTTTCCCAGCTTCTTTTTTCACTTGATAACACCTTTACACGTACCTGCAATAACAATTATGAAAAAGATGCTACTTATTATGGGCTTGCTGTTTACGGCTTTCGTCGGCATTGCCCAAACAACCCAGTCGGTTGAATTTACCCTGCGTTACAACCTGACGCTCAGTAGATATGAAGTGTATGCCCGCCCCACTACCTCGGCAACTCAGTATAACTGGGGAAGCTCGCAGGTCACCGTTGTAACGCCTTCATCGTTGACCAATGTGGCTTTTGCAATCAACAGCACGGCTGCCGGTGGCTGGACAGACAACTCGCAGGCGTATGATGTGCAAGGGCTGGATTTTCACGGCGTGGGTTCTACTGGCTTGAAAGTAGACCTGACGGCCAATACAGAAACGTTGCTGTTTTGGTTTGTATTACCCGGTGGTGCCTGTTTACCGGGCCTTCGGCTATTCATAAATGGTACAGACCCTGATTCTAGTATTGCGGGTATGAATGGAGGCGACTTTGCCAACACCATGTATTCTGCCAACGATATATTGGGAGATAGCAACCTTTATGTACGCAATTATGCCAACACAGGTACGGTTTGTACATCCTGTAATCTAATAGCTCCCACCTTAAGTAAATAAGCGCTCATGTACACGAAGCAACGTTGTGCCTGGCTACTGGGCTTGTTTATTAGTTTTTGGCTGATGGCAGGGCAGGGTTTGGCAACTCCCATTTTTACAGAATCGAGTGATCTGGTGATTGGCTGGCTGGCTGATTCCGATCTGGACGGTATCGACGATGCGGCTGACCTTTGCCCCGGTACACCGACAGGCACAGTCGTCAATGCGTATGGCTGCCCACTGGAACTCGCCACCTGCGATTACACGACCTCTACGGTTACCCTCATGAGCAGTGGAGGAACCAGCGGCACAGCCGTAAACACCCGTTATGTATTGGCATCTAGCACGGGCAATATCCTACAGATTAGTCCTACAGCTAGTTTTTCGGGTCTTAGCGGTACGGCTACTTATATGGCTGTGGCTATTGCCTATGAAGCGCCCATTACGGGTCTGTCGGTAGGCAATGCGTTGAGTGCGGTATCAGCTACCTGTTTTGATTGGTCGAACGCGTTGGTTTTCAAAGCCTGTGTGACCTCGCCAACGCCACCACCTGCCAACTGCGACTATCAGATTGGACAGCTTATCACAGTGCAGAGTGCCGGTGGTAGTACGGGAGCGGGCATAAAAACCAGCTATGCGCTGACCGATGCGTCGGGGAAACTAGTTCGGGTGTCGGCTACGCCGTCATTCGTCTCTACGGGTCTGTCGGCGGGTACATACATGGCCTACGCGTTGACGTATACCGACGACAGTACCATCATGAATCTGGTAGTCAATGGGAGCAACACAGTAAGCAGTGTTACGGCGAGTTGTTTGGCCGTTTCGACGGGCTTGTCCGTTACTCTCTGTGGCGATTGTGTGCCTACTTGCTTGCCACTGTCCGTAGTACGTATTCGATGATCATACTAATTTTTTACCGTGATGAACAATCGTTTTAGTTTTCTGGTCAGTCTCTGCCTGTTGATAGGCTCTGTTTGCCTGGGTCAAAATTCGCCTCAGATAAGCGTACGGATTTCGTTCAACACGGAAACAAACCGTTACGAAGTGGTAGCTCGGCCCAACTTCTCGTCGCGCAATTTTGCCTGGGGCCCGTCGCAAGTGTCTGTTGTGCTACCCGCCGAAATTGCTGATCAGACCTTGTCGATACGGAGTGTCAATGCCGGTTCATGGTCTGATAACTCGGTGGTCTATGGACCCGCCGCCGCCAAAGACCGGGACTTTCATGGCATCACCAGTCAGGGAGAAAAATTGGATCTGGTTGCTGAGCAGGATTATGTGTTGTTCGACTTTGGGCTTAAACCCGGCTATGTAGAACAGGTAAGACTATTTGACAACGTCCGGGACCCTGGCTCTGAACAGGTAGGTATGAAAGGCGGCGACTTTAAAAATTACATGTCTGATGGGCGCGGTACAGATTATCTGAAAGTTGATAATCGGGCTGCCCTGTTGCTGGTGCTATCGGTTGATCTGCTTGCACAGGGAGCGCCTGAGACAACAGTCGATACTCGATTGGTAGCCTATCCTAATCCCAGCGCGGGCGGTACGTTTCGTCTGTTTCTGAAAGGCTTCGATCCACACGAGATAGTAACGGTTCTGTTGCTGAATACGAACGGGGTAAAGTTGCGTTCATTTACCGAAAAGGTTGAAACACTCGCCGGCCGGGAGATTAACGCAGGTAGTATTGCCGACGGGTATCTGCTATTGAATCTGGAACGCCAGCGCAATCAGCAACGCTTTTCGCAAAAAATCTGGTTTCGGTAAGCAGATTGCCGTTGGTAGAGAACCTGCTTCACATAGGGGAAAGGCCTTATGTGAAGCAGGTTCTTTTTTAATAAAAGCGAGTGCTCTATTGCCTGATGCCGTTGGCTAAGTTTCGATGCCGACCCTAAGTGGCTGTAGTTTCGTATGAATCACCCAGCCATACATGAACACTACGAAAACGATCGGTAAGTCGCCCAAAATCAGTCTTTTTGATACCTTTTGGTGGGCTGGCTATGAATGTACTGACCAACAAAATGCTTTCGGAAATCGCGTCGACTTCTTACCCCTTACCGGCCACCTCGACCGTCTTGATGATGATTACCGCGACATTGCCCATTTGAACATAAGAACGGTGCGTGAAGGAATTCGCTGGAGTCAGGTAGAGAAAAGAGCCTATGTATATGACTGGACGGTGGTGCGACAAATGCTTCAGAGGGGTAGAGCCCTGGGTATTCAACAGATCTGGGATATTTGCCATTTCGGTTATCCCGACGATCTGACGCCGCTACACCCCATGTTTGCCCGTCGGTTCGCCGCCATTTGCCGGGCTTTCGTACCTGTTTATCGGGAAACGTACCCAGATGGGGCACTCATTGTCACGCCAATCAACGAAGTAAGCTTCATTTCCTGGCTGGGTGGCGACGTATGCGGTACGTCGCCATACTGCACCAAACAGGGGTTTGAGGTGAAGACTGGTCTAATTCGGGCGTATCTGGAAGGCATCACGGCGATGCGCGAAGTAGACCCAAATATCGTGGTAATGACTACCGAACCGTTGGTAAATATGGTGCCGCCCCTCAACGCAACCCGCTCTGAAATAGACAATGCAAAACGAGCGCACGACAACCAGTATCAGGCCGTTGATATGTTGTTGGGTCGGCTACACCCCGAATTAGGTGGTAGATCCGACATGGTTAATATCGTAGGCGTAAATTTTTACTATAACAATCAGTGGGAGTTGCCCAGCTACCAGTTATTGCCTTGGGGAAATGAAGGGAATGACCCACGTTTTAGACCCCTGCATCAGCTTTTTTGGGAAGTATACAAACGTTACCGCAAGCCCATCGTACTTAGCGAGACCAGTCACCCCGGCATAGATAGGCCAAACTGGATACGCATGATTGCCCGCGAAAGTGTAAAAGCCCGACAGGCGGGCATACCGCTGGAAGGCGTTTGTCTTTATCCCATTATTGACCGGCCCGATTGGGATCAACTGACGCCCTGGCACCGGTCGGGGCTGTGGGATGCCGCCCCGGAAGGTGTCGATTTACCGATGGGCGACGTACCCGGACGGTATCTGTCACAACCATACGCTGAGGCGTTACTGGAAGCACAAGCGATGATTCAATAACCACCAAAAAAGCCCATCTGCTCAGATGGGCTTTTTTGGTGGCAGCGTGGTGAAATGTTACGCCTGTTCGTTCTCGATTTGGGTAATGTAGGCATGTACCTGGCCAACTGGTAAATCTAAGGCCGTTGCAATGAGGTTGGTTGTCATATTCAGCTTTAACATCGCTTTTATAGCCTTCCTGTTCGTCTGTTCAATACCCTGTTCGATGCCCTGCTCAATGCCCTGCTCAATACCTTTTTCTACACCTTCCTGAATGAGTTGTTCGTATAGCGACATATTGTAGTTTTCTGCTTGTTTAGAAACGTCACGAAAAATAGTCACTATTTCAACCTTTGTCAAGGATGTTACCCAGCTTAGGTAGATAAGTGAGGTTCGGAAAAATTGTTCACCTTGTTCAGATGATAAGAGCCGGTTGATACTGTCTGCAAGGGTAAGCAGTGATTTCTCCAACACGCGCCTTTCCCGGCTGGTTTGAAGTAATACACCCGTGAGTTGAGCGTAGTCAGATCGAAATCCTGGCAACCGGTCAAGTATGGTTGACAGATCAATAAGCACATAATCGAAAGCAGGTACGTAGGGTAAAGCAATATCTGGTAATTGATTGAAATAAGTATGGACTTCTTGTTTCTTCCAACGCCGTCTACCATGATATACAATTATGGGGATGATGGGTAGAATTGGTTTTTTCTGAGCAAGGGCATCATCCCATACATTAAGCATATATCGGTTAAGCTGAAAATGAATGTGAGGCTCAGTATAACTCTTGTGTTCGAGCAATACTGCCACCCGAACTGGCTTGCCGCCTAGATTGGCCGTAAAAAGCAGATCAGCAAAATGCTCGCTCAACGCTTCGTCCGTATACGAGTCGAATTCCCTTTCCAACGATGAAAAATCGAGCTGCTCGCGGAGTTGGTCGGGCAGGTATACGTTTAGAAAGTCGGCCAGGATATCCAGTTGCGAGAACGTTTCCTTAAAATACCGATCGTGCGGATTATCAGTGCTGTTGGTCATTACTTCATCGCGGCTTTGAACAGCCGTTCCCCACCAACCCAAGTTTGGCGAACTTTGACGTCGCGTAATTTTTCGTTGGGAGCAGTCATGATATCGCTCTCAAGAATGACAAAGTCTGCCTGTTTACCGGGAGCAATGCTACCACGCAGGCTATCTTCAAAACAGGCGTAAGCGGCCCAACGGGTCATTGCCAGCAGTGCGTCTTTACGCGATACGGCATTCTCAGGCTGGTACCCGCCTTTGGGAAAGTTTTTGGCGTCTTGCCGGGCTACCGCTGAGTGAAAACCAAACAGCGGATTGACGTATTCAACGGGAAAATCGCTGCCAAAGGTGATATAGCCGTTTTGCTTCATTAGATCGTTGAAGGCATAAGCGCCTTTTTCCCGAACGACTCCCAGCCGCTCACCAGCCCAGTACATGTCTGAGGTAGCGTGAGTAGGCTGTACCGATGGAATGACCGAATAGCGACCAAACTTTGCCACATCTTCGGGCGACACGACCTGCGCGTGTTCGATACGCCAGCGACGATCATTCTTCGTTTTCAGGTACGTTCCGTAGAGGTTCAGCATCAGGTGATTGGCCGAGTCGCCAATGCAATGGGTGTTCGCCTGAAAACCACTGTTGGCAATCAGTCCGGTTACCCGATCCAGTTCGGAAGGGCTAAGCAAGAGAAAACCTGTTGTTTCGGGTCGGTCTGCATAGGGTTTCCGCAGACAGGCACCCCGCGAACCCAGCGCCCCGTCGGCATATAGTTTAAACGATTTTACCGTGAGGCGATCGGTCTGGTAAGGCCCTTTTTTAAGGTAATACTCCATGTTTGCCTCCCCAAGGCTAATCATGGCGTAATCGCGGATTTTTAGCTTTTTCTCCTGATGCAATTTGTCGATCAGCTCAATATCAGTACGGTTTAGGCCCGCGTCGGAAACGGTAGTGAGCCCCAACTCGAGGCATACTTTTTCGGCGGCCTGCAACATCCGGGTTTTCGCTTCCTCATCGGGTTGCGGAATAACACGGCGGATTACCTGCATGGCATTGTCGACCAGTACGCCGGTAGGTTGTGTACCCGCCAAAACGACCTCGCCACCGGGCATAGCCGTTGAGCCCGTTACCCGGGCCAGTCTCAGGGCTTTGTCATTAACCAGCAACGCATGCCCGTCAATGCGGGTAAGGGCCACCGGAATGTTGGGAAAGGCGTCGTTGAGCAATTTATTGGTCGGAAAGCCGCGCACCGGTGAATCGCTTCCCGGCCAATCGTTCTGATCCCAACCACGACCGATGATCCAGAGAACATCCGGGTGTTTGGCCTGGTAGGCTTTCAGCCGATCAATGACCTCCTGATACGAAGTGGCACCGACCAGGTCAGCCTGATCGAGCATCTGACCCAGGCCCAGAAAGTGGGCGTGAGGATCGTAAAAGCCGGGGTAAACGGGTTGCCCTTGTAAATCAATAATGCTGTCGGATTTGAATTGATCCAGCAGCTCAGTGGTAGAGCCAGTGGCTACGAATTTACCTTCGTCGACGGCAAAGGCCTGGGCTACGGTGAACGTTGAATCGGCGGTGTAAACGGTGGCGTTGGTGAAAATATAGTCGACCGAACGGCGGGTTGAACAGGCGGCCAGCAGGAGGGTGGCTAACAGATAGAGGTAAATAGAAGGTCTAGGCATAGAGAGTTTGTTGACAGAGTAGCAAACTTACCAGATTCAGGTACGTTAGCCAATGCATAGAACAGCGGCAATCAATGCTTTTTGCTCTACTTTTACAGTAATTGTCATTTGTGGTCATTAGGCTACGCTGTCATTAAATGGTCATTGGTTGTTATTCATCGTTTTTACGAATAGTACAACCAATGACGCCGAAGGCTAATGACAATCAATGACAGCGTAGCCCAATGACATTTTTTTTTACTTTAACCAGTACCGCTCAATGCGCCTCCTAGTTACTCTCTTCTTTTCAGTACTGATTACAGAGTCGATAGCCCAGCAGCAGCCATTCCAGAACCCTGTGCAGCGGGCGTTACGAAATGCCTACATTACTCAACAAGGGGAGCAGTTGTTGTTACCCGATGCCATTGCTACAGCTTTGGCGCAGAACTACCAGATAAAGGGGCTGCAAACGCAGGAACAGATTGCCCGTAACGAGCGTATTCCGGCCAACGCGGGCTTTTACCCGCTCATTACCGGCAACCTGAACACCAACGGAAACCGGCAAACTATCGATCAGACTTTTGTCGATAACATCCGTCCACCGCAGGTGCTAAACGGTATTTTTAACCGTACCTCGCAGGCCGGAGTAAATATGAACTGGACGGTGTTTAATGGTTTTGCCAATTTTGCTACCTACGAACGGTTTGGTGAACTGATTCGCCTTAGTCAGGCCAACACGCGGGCTAGTGTTGAGCAAACCATTGCCAACGTGGCTACAGCCTACTATGATGTAGTGCGCCAGTTGCAGCAATTGCTCTCATTTCGGCAGGCCCTCGACATCTCGCGCGACCGGCTCGAACTGGCTAAGGCGACCTACGAAGTGGGTACGCGGTCGAAAGTGGATTACTTGACTGCTCAGGTCGATTACAACGCGGATAGCGTCACCCTACTGACGCAGGAGCAAAATTTACGTTCAGCCAAAATATTGCTCAATACGCTGCTTGTACGTGACCCGCTCACTGATTTTGCCATTCGCGACACGATTCTGGTGAATCCGACTATGAATATCGATCAAATTCGGCAGGGAATGCAGGCAAACAACCCATTACTGGTAGCGGCAGTACTCAACAGGCGGGTAGCCGACATTGGTATTCGGCTGGCCCGGGCACAGCGGCAGCCTGTGGTCAATTTACAGACGGGCTACAACTTTACGTTTATCGATAATGAAGGCGGCTTTGGGGTGGCGCAGGGCCGTAACCGGGGGTTAACCTACGGAGTAACGGCCGTGGTTCCCATATTCAATGGTGGTAACCTGCGGAGGCTCGAAGCCAATGCCCGGGCCAACGCGCTTGCCGCCGAGTATCAGCAGGCGGACCAGAAAGTAGTACTCGATCAGGCAATTGCCCAAACGTTTACACAGTATCAAAATAGCCTGGCGTTGCTGAATGTGGAGGTTCAGAACTACAAAATCGCTCTTGAAAACATCGACATTGCCTATGACCGGTATCGGGTAGGTAACTCAACACCCGTTGAATTCCGGGATGTTCAGCGCAATTCCGTAGCCGCCCAAGCCCGCCTCTTCGATGCTGAGTTCAACGCCAAGGCCGCCGAAATCGAACTCCTCCGCCTAAGCAGCAACATTAGTCAGGTTTTTTTGGGAAGTAAGAATTAAGATGTGAGAGACAAGATGTGAGAAACAAGAGACAAGAATAGCTTCGCTTGTAGACGTATCGTGCTGAATTGAGGCTATTCTTGTCTCTTGTTTCTCACATCTTGTCTCTCACATCTTAATTCTCATTTCCCCTTCCAAAAACGCCAGCAGTAGCTTCTCGGTGCCGTCGAGGCCGTGGGGGCTGGTTTGGCGATAGCGATTGCGCTTGGCAATGTAGGGGTTCAGATCCTGACACTCGTATGCTTCCAAAATCTGGGGGTGAACGTAATGTTTACGGCAAACGGTACGTGTGTTACCCAGCCGATGGGCTACTTCATCGAGAATGGTATTGACGTTCTTTTTAGCGTCTTTCTCCGTCTCGCAAGGCTCCAATTCCACCAGCAAACGCAGAGCATTGGTGGTGCCTGCCCAGGTTCGGAAGTCTTTGGCCGAAAATTCGTCGCCCATCGTTTCCTGCAGGTACGTGTTTACCATGCCCGAATCGATGCCGTGGCGATTGCCGTCATCATCGAGATACTGAAACAACTCTTTTCCGGGAATATCACGGCACGCTTTTACCAGTTTGGCCAGTCGCTTGTCGCGTAGCGTAATATCGTGGTATATGCCTTTTTTGCCTTTGAAGCTAAACCGCACATCGCTGGTACTGGTGGTTACGTGGCGATTTTTGAGCGTGGTGAGGCCATACGAACCATATTCTTTTTCGTAAGCCGCATTGCCCACCCGAATCAATGTTTGCTCCATCACGCTCAAAGCAATGGCAATGACTTTGTCGTGGTCTAGCTGTCGGCGGTTCAGATCTTTGTGAATGCGCTCGCGGAGTAAGGGGAGTTTTTCGCCAAAAGCGATCATCCGGTAAAATTTTGTCTCGCTGCGAATGGCGTTCCAGTTGGCATGATAGCGGTACTGTTTCCGCCCTTTCACATCAATACCCGTAGCTTGCAGGTGACCATTTGGTTTGGGGCAGATCCAGACGTTCTGGTAAGCAGGAGGGAGGGCCATTTTCCGAATTCGCTCCAGCGTAGCTTCATCATCGACCGTATTACCTTTTGGGTCGGTATAGGCATACCGATCGCCATGTGTTTGCCGTTTGATACCGGGCATGGTATCGCTGACGTAAATTAGTTTTGCTGCCTTTGCCACGCTGGCCGGGTCCTGCGCTATTTCCAGAAGATTCATACCGTTTTGTTGAGTAGCCTTGACCTGCTTTCCATTCACTCATTTAACAGAAAGAGCCAGGTAGGTAACTAGTAACCCGAAAGCGTTTACTGTGGTTTTGGTAAGCTGCTCTATAGGCTACTCCGGCGGCTAATCACGCAACAGCAGGGGTAAATTCGGTTAGACTTGCCTTTGAATGGCAGAATAGTGTACAAAGGAGAACGTAATAAACAGACGTTATCTCACCTATTCACTTATTTTTGACCCTCCTTGTTCTACTTCTAATTGGATAATCTTCCGAAATAATTTCCATGAACCAACTTGTTACAATTGATTACGTTATTTTTCTCCTCTATTTCGTCGGCGTATCGGCCTACGGATACTGGATTTATAACCAGAAAAAAACGGACTCCCTAGACACGAAAGGCTTTTTCCTGGCCGAAGGGTCATTGACCTGGTGGGCCATCGGTGCCTCGCTGATCGCGTCTAATATTTCGGCCGAACAGTTTATTGGTATGTCGGGTAGTGGCTTTACCCTGGGTGTGGCTATTGCCGCCTACGAATGGCTGGCGGCCATTGCCCTGATTATTGTGGCCGTTTGGTTCATTCCCATTTACCTCAAGAACCACATCTTCACGATGCCGCAGTTCCTGAGTCAGCGCTACAACGAAACCGTTAGTATGATCATGGCCGTTTTCTGGCTGTTTCTCTACGTATTCGTTAACCTGACATCTATCCTGTTCCTCGGTGCGCTGGCCCTTTCTAATCTTGTGGGTGGCGAGTCGTTCCACATGATCATTGTCAGCCTCAGCATCTTTGCTATTGTGATTACGCTCGGTGGCATGAAAGTAATTGGCTATACCGACGTAATTCAGGTGTTGGTGCTGATCGTGGGTGGTCTGGTGACAACGTACCTGGCGCTTGATAAAGTAGCTGAGGTGCTGGGCGTAGGTAGTGGTGCTATCGACGGGTTCAAGGGAATGATGGCTAATGCGGATGATCACTTTCACATGATTTTCGAGAAACCGGGTCCAAACACCTCGCAGGTAGATGTGAATAAGTACCTGACTCTGCCCGGTATCTCGATGTATCTGGCTGGTCAGTGGATTGTGAACCTCAACTATTGGGGTTGTAACCAGTACATTACCCAACGCGCCCTTGGTGCCGACTTGAAAACAGCCCGTACCGGTATTCTCTTCGCCGCTATTCTGAAACTATTTATGCCGCTGGTTGTGATGGTGCCGGGTATTGCCGCCTACGTAATTTACAAAAACGGGGGCTTACAGGCAGAAATGACAACCAACGGAAAAGTAATGGCCGATAACGCCTACTCGGCCGTGCTGACCTTCTTGCCAAGTGGACTGAAAGGTCTGTCGGTAGCTGCACTGACGGCTGCTATTGTGGCCTCGCTGGCTGGTAAAGCAAACTCGATCTCGACCATCTTTACGCTCGATATCTTCCATAAGTATGTAGACAAAGACGCGTCGGAGAAGAAACTCGTTTGGGTTGGCCGACTCACCATTGTAGCCGCCATGCTGATCTCGATCATGCTGGCCTGGGGCGATGCGCTGGGAATTGGCGGCGAAGGCGGGTTTACCTTCATTCAGAAATACACCGGCTACGTAAGCCCAGGTATTTTCGCCTTGTTCATTCTGGGTTTCTTCTGGAAACGCACCACTGGCACTGCAGCGATCGTGGGCGTACTGCTTGGTTTCGCGCTGGCGGTATTGTTCAACAACTTCGCCCCAAGCCTGTTTGGCAACGAAACCATTCTGTACACGGCTTTCTACAACAGCGATTCGGGCAACATGGAAATTCCATTCCTGATTTGCATGGGTTGGTCGTTTGTGTTCACGGTGCTGGCTATGGTACTTATTAGCCTGGCTGGTCCGAAAATCAACCCAAGAGGTTTGGAAATCGATTCGTCGATGTTCAAACTGGAGCGGTCGAATATTGTACTCGTGGTCATTATTTTCATGCTCCTGTCAGTGCTGTATATCCGGTTCTGGTAAGAGAAAGAGAAAACAGTTTGTGGTTTGATGTTTGTAGTTTGACGTTGCTCTGCTGAGGTGTAGTACTTTACCTGGCAGAGCAACGTCAAACTACAAACATCAAACCACAAACTGTTTTTGGCTTAACTTGCCGCCCTAATTGCCTCTTTCCGTGAACGAAATACGTGTATTTGCGCCTGCCACCGTGGCCAATGTAGCCTGTGGCTTCGATATATTTGGTTTTGCCGTCGACCAGCCTGGCGACGAAGTATTGCTGCGGATGTCTGACGAGCCGGGTGTTCGTATCCTCGACATTATTGGCGATGACGGTCGCTTACCCCGCGAAGCATCCCGTAATACGGCGGGTATTGCTATTCAGTCTTTTCTGGCGAAACTAGGCCGTGCCGATGTTGGCTTCGAGATGGTACTGACCAAAAATATGCCCCTCGGCAGCGGATTGGGCTCAAGCGCGGCGAGTGCTGTGGCTGGTGTGTACGCCGCCAACGAGTTGCTGGGTCGCCCGATGACTACGATCGAACTCCTGCCGTTTGCCATGGAAGGCGAACGTATTGCCTGTGGCTCGGCCCACGCCGACAATGTTGGCCCGGCTCTGCTGGGTGGGTTTGTGGTGGTGCGCTGCTACTCGCCGCTCGATGTAATCAAGATCGAGACGCCCGCTAGTTTGTTTGCTACGCTGGTTCACCCCGATGTGGAAGTGAATACGAAAGATGCCCGCTTTATTCTGAAAAACGAGGTGTCGCTGAAAAACGCCATCACGCAGATGGGCAACGTGGCCGGTTTGATTGCTGGTCTGACTAAGCCCGATTATGACCTCATTGGCCGGTCGATGGTCGACGTGATCATTGAGCCGGTACGCTCCATTCTGATTCCTGAATTCAACGAAGTAAAACAAGCCGCGCTCGACAACGGGGCGTTGGGCTGTAGTATTTCAGGCTCAGGCCCGTCGATGTTTGCCCTTAGCCGCGATGTTGAAACAGCGCAACGCGTTGGTCAGGCTATGCAGCAGGCTTTCCTATCAGTGGGAATCACCGGTGAAGTATATGTATCGGCTATAAACACCGTTGGCCCAAGAATTTTAGAGAACTAGCCTATTACTCCTGGTTGACATTGGACGCTGGATATTGGACAAAAAAACGGGGCTGACCAGAGGAATTTTTTATCCAATATCCAGCGTCCAATCCAATATCCAGTAACTACCCTGTCGCCCCATTTCTGGTGGTTGGCAACGTACCTGCGTTACATTGTTTCGCCAGCCCGGAAGATGTCTTCCTGATCGGGAAGTGATGGATTCAGAAACACATCGGCTCCATTGAGCGAATAGCGTTGCGGTTCGTCTGCCGCCCGCAACCGGTGGTGTTTATAGGCACTGACCGACGAATAATGGCAAACGTATGACTTACGGGTCATTTCCGGATTGCGGATCGGATCACCACCGTGAGCCAGCGAGGCGTGCCAGATCAACACATCGCCTTTCTTGATAAGCAACGTTTCTCGCTTCATACCAGTATCCTGGCATGTTTTGTCGAGGTAACGGGCAAAGTCATTGGGATCGTAGGTCGATTCGCCGTTGAAGAAAATACCGTTGCCAAAATCGAATTTCTTGATCTTGTGCGAACCGGGGTAGTAGTAAAGCGGCCCGGCGTCGTAAGACACATCTTCCAGCGCAATCCAGGCGGCGGCCAGGTGGCTGGGTATTTCAGAAACTACATAGGCAAAATCCTGGTGGGTAGACTGCTGACTCCCGAATTTGAACAGCAGACTCTGCATGGCCACTACCCGCTCGCCGAATACGGCTTCCAGGAACGTAACGATGTTCCGGTGCAGCATGATCTTCTTGCCCATGATCGACGAATTATGAAAATCCATGAACTTGATGAATTTGCCCCCCAACACCGATTGAGGCAGTGCCCGCGCCTCCTGCACAGGTGCCGCCTGATACTCAGGTAAATCGACCCGTACGTTGAGTTTATACTGCTCGTTATGGGCAATCAGTTCTTCGGTTTCCCGCCAGAGTTGATCAGCCCATGCCGGGTCAATGGCTTGTTCGAGCACAACGTACCCATTCGTTTGCCAGAAGTGCAGTTTCTCGGCCATGTTATACGACAACCCCGTATGGCTACTGGCAAACTGTTGAGCAAACCCATCGATATCTGCATTGGGCCTATCGATCCAAGGCAGGGTTTTGGGGTCAAAGTCACGAATAATCTTGGGCGAAGGCTGAATAACCTTCTTGACAAATGATTTCAGAGTGGAGGAAAGGCTCATGCGTCAAATGGAGGGTTTGTTAGATATGTATCCACGTAAACAAGTTGCTACTGCTGATAATCAGTTCGTTAAGAGAATAGTTACGTAACCGCAAATTTTCAATATACAGCCCGAATTTCCAATACCTGATTGTACGTAAGGCGCTGGTACCTGTTGTCAGTTACGCGTAGTACATTAACCCGGTAGTTCCCCGGTTTCAGGCGGCTGGAGAGGAAAGAGACCGAAAAACCCGGCCTGAAGGGCCCTTTTCCCGTAACAAAATCACGAATGCTTCCCTTGTTGGGGCCCGCCGGAAACAGGTACGTCCGGTTATCTGCACTTTCTACCGCTAAATAAATACCCTGGTCGGTGCCATCGCTCAGGTGATGAGCTATAAGTTGATCGTCGACGGTTATGTAGCAGGGGTGCTCACCCAGAAACGAGTTTTGTACCAGATCATCCTGGTAACTGCTGATCAACAAAGAGTCGGCAGGCTGTGCAATCGACCAGGTTGCCGCTGATTGCAGCGCCTTTGGAAACAGATAAATACCTTGCCGGTGAACACTAGTGAGCAGGCTATCGGCATGTTGGCGCAGATAAGGAATATGAAGGGTAGTATTGTTTTGCTGGAAGTTGAAAACATCGGCTTGTCGCTGCTGAAAGTCGGCCACAATACGGGGAAGGCAGGCGTGAAAAGCACCCGCATTCATGATCGCAGCCAGCAACGTGCTGCCTATCACCCAAGTCGTTTTCAGGCGGGAACCCGTCACAGCCAGCACCAGCAGATAAACCAGACTAAGCATGAGGTGAGCGTAGAGTTTATACCGGTCGCGGAGAATTTCGTCGGGCAACCGATGCATGGCGAGTAACAGCGCTGTGGTCATAATGAATAAGCCAAAAGCCAGCCACTCGGCCGAAACCGGCAGTCGACGTAACCGGTGGCCCAATGCCCCAAACTGAGTTATCCAACTTAGAATAGCCAGCCCCATAACAACGGTCAGCACTACGCCACCCACCAAAGGCAGCGTGGTGCTTGTTTGGTTGGTAAACGCGCCACCCGTTGCCAGAAACAGGTTTGGAATCCAGGTGAGCAGCGGGGTACGTTCATGCGCTACCCCCGACAATCCCAGCATGATGAACAGGGTCACAGCACTGGTGCCCAGCCAGATCCAGACCGACCGGTCGCGGCGTTGTTGACTGATCAGTAACAGCGCCCCGATCAGAAAAGCCAACAGTCCGTTGCCGCTGGTGAGGGTAGCCGCCACGCTCAGAAGTAGTGGCCAGATAAGGGGCGTACGGCGATGTAACTGATGCAGCGCTTCCTGCACAAACCAGATAACGGTGAAGTTTTGCAGCGCGGCCATGCCCCAAAACATATTCTCGTGTGATTGAAGACTGAACAGCCAGAACGGAACAGGCAAAAAATACCAGACCGGTAACGCCAACTGCCTGAAGCCGCGCCACAATTGCCAGCCAATGCCCGCCAGCGCCAGATTACCCAGTGCAATCATAACGCTGAAGCGGAGTTGCCCGGTCAGATAGTACGTACCCAAACTAACCAACCGGTCATAGATGATGCGGTGCGTGTTGTGCAGGGCAACCAGATCGGTTAGGCGCGTTGCCCACGACTGTGCCGGATCGTGCCAGCGGGCAATGAAAATCAGCAACGCATAATCATCGTTATACACAATGTTGGTGGCGTACCGGATCAATACCCACAGCCAAACAGCAATGGGCACGAAGAGGAGCAAACCGGCAATCGATTGAAGACGAGCCGACGTGGTTTTAGTGAGCAGAGACAACAGCGAAGCAAAGCAGGATGAGCGGGCAAAGATAGGGGTTTGACCTGCTTGCCCGTTTGCTCTTATTTTAAGCGTATCGGCCAGCAGGGGTGTTGCCTAGCTATACGCCCACAACGATGCTTACGGACGAACACACTTCATTTACGCACTGGCAAGACCATCCTGATGCCCTCAACAGAGTACTTCAGTTAATTGCCGATTTGGCACCCGACACCGACGCCGAAGGCCAGTTTCCCGAACAGGCCTTTCTGGAATTGGGGAGCGCGGGCCTGTTGGCCGTTACCCTACCTGATCAACCGCTTGACGGGGAACAAGCTAATACGCCTGCTCTACTGAACCTGTTGAAGCAGATTGGTGCGGCTAACCTCGCTGTGGGTCGTGTTTATGAAGGGCATATTAACGCCCTGTTGCTGGCTCAGGTATATGGTACACCTCAACAACAGCAGCGCTGGTTTAGCGATGTGTTACGCCGACAAACGCTGTTCAGCGTCTGGAACACACAGGCAGCCGACGGGGTACAAATTCATGTACTCGGTGATGGACAATACGAACTGCGTGGCTGTAAAACGTTCTGCTCCGGTGCCAGTTGGATAGACCGTCCGCTCATAACGGGTGAATTGATGGTCGACAACCAGCCACGTGGGTGGCAGATGTGTATTTTGCCCACCGCCGCCGTTGATGAAACGACCATCGACGACCAGTTCTGGACCCCGTTGGGCATGCGCGCATCGGCCAGTTTCAAGATCGATTTCACCGGCCTGCGCATCACCGACGATGATTTGCTGGGCAAACCCGGCGATTATTTTCGACAGCCCTATTTTAGTGGTGGAGCCATTCGGTTTGCAGCCGTTCAACTGGGTGGGGCTGAAGCCATGCTCGATGCTACCCGGGACATGCTTCGTTCAATGGGGCGTACCGACGATGTTTTTCAGAAAACACGCCTGGCCGAGATGGCCATACGCGTGGAGACGGGCAATTTATGGCTGGCGCAGGCTGGGGCTAACAACGATGCCTGGATCCAAACGGGTATCAGACAACCCGAACTGGCTGCCAGCATGGCTACTAAAACGGTGGCTTATGCCAACATGACCCGAACAGCCATCGAAGCCATTTGCCTTGACGTGCTGCGGCTGGCCGAACGGTCGATAGGGGCAAGAGGACTGCTGCGGCCGCTGCCCTTTGAGCGTATTCACCGCGACTTAACCATGTACCTCCGTCAACCCGCTCCCGATGCTACTCAGGCCGATATTGGTCAGTACGTAAGTCAGCAAACAACCCGCACTAATGACCTCTGGATCTGAAACGCCACCTGTGGTAAATGGGATAGCAACCCTGCCACCAAGCCTGGCCAATGTATTGCGCGATGGCCCTGCGCCCATAGATGCCCGTTCGCTGGGCCGAACATTGGTGCTGGCACCGCACCCCGATGATGAATCGCTGGGGTGTGGCGGTACACTGGCCTTACTCCGGCGGGCGGGCTTTGCTGTGCATGTCGTGTTTGTCAGCGATGGAACGTTGTCGCATCCCAAATCGGCAACGTACCCAGCGCCCCGCCTGCGCGATTTGCGCGAAGTCGAAGCCCTGGAAGCTATGCGTGAACTGGGCATTGTGGAAAAAGAAGCTACGTTTTTTCGTTTGCCTGATCGGCACGTACCTGCTACCGGTGCGCCGGGCTTTGCAGAAGCGGTTGATCGGTTGCTGGATGTCATTGAGCAGTTTGCCCCTACAACTATACTAGTGCCCTTCGAGCGTGACCCGCATCCCGACCATCGGGCTACCTACCAAATGCTGGAGGCAACACTGTCTCATCTGGAAGAGCCCCCCCGCGTGCTCGAATACCTGATTTGGCTATGGGAACTGGGACGGCCCGACGATTTGCCGCGTGCCAACGAACGCCTGGCAGTAAGCGTGTCCATCAGCCCCGTGGTAGATGACAAGAAACGGGCCATTGCTGCTCATCGGTCGCAGGTGACCCGCCTGATTGATGATGATCCTACTGCCTTTTTTTTGTCGCCCGAACTGCTCCGCCATTTCGATACGCCTTATGAAATCTTTCTGGAAAAACCTCTGGCATGAACTCACCTAAAAACACCTTACCGCCTCGCTATTTTGACGATGTATATGGGGCCAACGAAGATCCCTGGCAATTCACAACCAGTCCTTACGAACGCGATAAGTACGCCGTTACGGTTGCGGCCCTTCCCCGGCCAATCTATGAATCGGCTTTCGAAATCGGCTGCTCTATTGGCGTATTGACCCATTTGCTCGCCACGCGTTGCCGCCGGTTATTGTCGGTCGATGTCAGTGAGGTAGCGCTAAGGCAGGCCCGCCAGCGATTGGCAGGTTCTCCGCAGGTACGTCTCGAAAACCGGGTGATCCCTGCCAACTTTCCAGACGAACAATTCGACCTGATCATCATGTCGGAAGTTGGGTATTACTGGTCGCTCGATGACCTGAAAAAGACCCGGCGACTGATGCTCGATCACCTTGAGCCAGGTGGGCAGTTACTCCTTGTTCACTGGACTCCTGTTGTGCCAGACTACCCGCTAACGGGCGATCAGGTACACGAGGCGTTTCTGGAAATAACCGGCGACAAAGAACCGCTTCGCCACCTGCATGGTCAGCGCGAAGAAAAATACCGGCTCGATCTGTTTGAAAAAGCGTAGGGTGTGGGGCAAGGGATGCTCTGCTAAGTGTAGAAACCGGTCCTTAGCAGAGCACCCCATGCCCTAAGCCCCTTGCCCTACGCCCCCCGCTCCCCAGGTACGTAGCCACGAAATGGCCTCGGTAATGGGAACATGAGCTGGTTCAGTGGCTTGCAGCATAGTCGTGAACTGATGGTCGATAGCTTCCCAACATGTACCGAAATACGCACTTCCTGTGAGCTGCACGAACAGCCAGTCTGTTGACGTACCCAACTGGCGGGCTAACGGACTAAGCCGGGCCATGTTGCCCGGTTCGTTACGCTGTAGCCAGGCCTGGCGTAATGCGTGGCGAAGCTGGAATCGAGCCAACGACACCGACGGGTCTTCTACTTGCTGACAGCATCCTTCCTGGCTTTGGTTGGCCCACTGTTGTAATTGCCACGATAGGCCCACCTCAACCCGACCCTGCAAACGCGCCGAAGTGTGCACCCGTACCGATGGACTCTTGCGCACGCGGGCATCAATACGTTGCAGGGCTTTCACAAACGCATCATCTTCCAAATACCGCACTACCGGCAACCGACCGGCCTGCAAATAAGCCTGACAGGTAACGGCCAAACTTGCCCCAAAATGCTGGTAATGATTTGGCCACGGATCGTGGGGGCGCGGATCGATCACCGACTCGGCCCGGGCCAGCAAATGACGGTACGTGGTATCGCGCAGGTGGGGCAGGCGGGCCGGACCAGGTTCCGGGTACGTTAAAATGCGACCGCCAACGGCATCATTCCCCGCATCTATTTCGCGCAAAATGTGACTAATCCAGTAAGGATCAACCAGGGTGTCGCCGTCGGTAGAAGCAATAATTCCCTGCGGGTGGCCCGATTCTTGAAGCCGTCGGCAGGCTTCGTCCATAAGCAGTCGCCGTACTGTGCCAATGTGAGCCGCTTCGGGAGACAACGTAATGTCGGCTACGCACAAGGCAAAAGACGGATGTTGCCGTTGGTAACGACGTACCTGATTGTAAGAGGTATCGGTGCAATTATTGGTCAGAACCAGTACCTCGTACAGGGTATGCGAAAGGTGTTTATCGCTGAGGGTAAGCTGATTGCGCAGGGCATCGAGTGTTTGCCAGATTCCATCGACTTCATTACGAACGGGAACAACTACGGATACACGCCGATCACGGGTGGGCGGACATTCTGTAAACAGGAAAGAAGTAGCTGGTAACTGGTCCGAAAAAGTCGGTAGCGCAACGGGCATAGTCGAAAAAATGCCGGCTGGTTGAGTAGGCATCCGGACAGTATAAACCGAACCGGGTGATTAGAGGAATGTTAGAAAAGATGAGGCTAAGGGTGAAGGGTGAAGGGTGAAGGGTGAAGGGTGAAGGGTGAAGGGTGAGGGGTGAAGGGTGAAGGGTGAGGAAAGAAGGGTGAGAGGCGAAGAAGGAAGGGCGGAGCTTTGACCCCACGCCTTTCTTTCCTCACCTCTCACCCTTCGCCTTTCACCCCTCACCCTTCACCTCTCACCCTACTGCGCGCGCATGGCGGCGAAATAGCGGATAGAATAGCTGAAGGTGAGCATGAAATACCGGCGCAATACCAGACTTTGCGTGTCTTCGATGTAAGTCTCCGTGGTGTTACGGACAATGCTCCGGTTCTGATTCAGCAGGTCATACCCCGTTAACCGCCACTCGCCTTGCTTCTGCTTGAAGAGAAACTGCCCGATGCTGCCATTCAACAACACAAACTGCTGGTTGAACCCCGCCGCCCGGCCGGTATAGGCGGTGTAGTCCACATCCGTCGATACAAAGAAGCGGCTGCCAAAACGATGATAGGCCCGTAGGTTAGCCTTATTGGTAAAAAAACGCGTATTCTGCTGTGGCTGAATAGAATACGTTGCCGTTGAATAAGTGATATTGCCCGACAGGTTCAGGTCTGTTTTCTCATTGATGTTCGTATTTAGGCTTAATCCCTGGCCAATATTCAGGTTCAATGATCTGTTTTCCTGACCATTTACAAAACCAATTCCGCGCGATCCATTTACACTGCTGGTCCAGTTCAGGTTTACCTTCTGCTCGCCCCAGTTGATGGTTTTCCCGAAGCTGGTAAAAGCAAAGAGCGAGTAGTAGCCATCTACGTTGATGGGCTGACTGATCTGCGCTCCGGCCGGGGTGATGGTCGTGGAATTGACAATGCGGTTAGCTGTACCGGTCAGGCCTAACCTGGCATCGAAGCTTCTGAACGTTGTCATATCGTAGGTTCGGTAATTGAGATTCACCGAGTGGCTGTATTCGGGCCGAAGGTTCGGATTTCCCGATTGGATATACAACGGATTACTGTTATCAATAACGGGCTGTAACTGCGTTACTGAAGGGGCATTGACCCGCGTCCGGTAGTCGGCAGTGAAAACACGGCCGCGCGCAATGGTGTACTGAAAACGGGCGTTGGGCAGAATGTTCTGAAACGTTTTGGCAATAGTGGTATCACGCGACAGGTTCTCAGACTCGAGGCTGGCATTCTGCATGTCGAAGCCCAGCGTATACTGGTATTTCAACCGACGATACTGATACGACGACCCCAGCCGGTTGGTGATGAAGGTGTTCAGAAAGTTGTTAGATAACAGTATATTGACACGATCATATTCACCGGTTTCAGGGTTAAAATCAGTGGTCCGGCGGTCTGACTCGTTATTCGACATGCTCAGGCTATACCGGAATTCAAGGGTCTTGGCCAGCGAGAGAGGTTCGGTATACGAAAGCGTCAGGTTATTGGTCAGGCCGTTGGTCAACTGGCGGTTTTGCTGATTGATATTGTTGGCAAAAACGCCGGTGTTGCTGCCAGTACCTGTTGCTGTGCCGCTGCCGGGCTGCGTGAGTGTGCTGCTGCCCGGCGCTGAAACCGAACGGAAGAACTGGTTCTGCGACTGGTTCAGGCTGTTGGTGGTGTTGTTATTCACCGACGTGAGCAGATTGGCCGAAAACGTACGGCCCCGACGCTTGAATTTATGCATCCAAAGCAGGTTGTTACTGCCCGATAAACTGTTTCCGTCGCTGTTAAACAGACTGACACTCGTATTCAGCGGTTGTCCAAGTCCATCTGTTGTACGAGAGTCACTGTTGGTATAGCTATTTCTGAGGCTATAGGTGAAATTGGGAATAACCCGAATTGAGTTCATCGAATCGAGGCGGTAATTCAGTTGCATATTGAAGCGGTGTGAGTTGTTCTCATTCATGCTTCCGTTGCTGCGATCAGTGAAGTTCTGAATACGCTCACCGCCCACGGTGCTGGAGGGTAAAGAGGTTTCCCGGCGGCTGGTCTGCTGGTTCAGCGCTCTGGTCTGGTTGAAAAAGTAGCTGCTGCTGAGGTCAATTTTGCTGCCCAAAGCATCGGAAAAGTTGAGTCCCGCTGCCCCTGCTCTGGTTATGCCGGTTGGTCCTGCCAGACTACCTGTCTGCTGCTGACCGCCACCGCCTCCCCGGTTTCCGCCGCCACCACCACCAATGCTGACGGCTCCTCCGCCTCCTTCACCGGTGAAGCCTTGCTGATTGATGTTGTTCAACTGACCAATAGCCGAGAGCTGTTGCCCGTTGTTGAACCGGTTCACGCTGATTCGGCCCTGATACCGATCGTCGGTACCGTATCCACCCGATTCCTGTCCGAAAACACCCCGCCGCCGATCACGTTTGGTCACCAGGTTGATGGTCCGGTCGCGTTCGCCATCATCGACCCCCGAAAATTGCGATTGATCAGACTGACGGTCGAATACCTGAACGCGCTCAATCATATCGGCGGGGAGGTTACGGGTTGCCATTTTGGGGTCGTTGCCAAAGAAAGGCTTTCCATCCAGCAGCACGCGTCGCACATCCTGACCCTGCGATTTCAGATTCCCGTCGCGGTCTACTTCCATACCGGGCAATTTCTTAATCAGGTCTTCAACCTGGGCGTTGGGCTGCGTTTTAAACGAACTGGCGTTAAATTCCACCGTATCGCCTTTTACCGTTACCGGCGGGCGTTCCTGCACAATCACCACCTCGCCCAGCGTTTGTGTTTGTGGCTGAACAAGCAACGTACCCAGCACTACTTCCGGACGTTCGGGCGTAATGGTCACGCGGACGGTTTTGGTCTGATAACCCACAAACGAAACCAAAAGCCGATATGTACCCGGCGCAATGTCGGTAAGCGTGAAATCACCCTCGCCGCCAGTCGATTGCACCTGTACAAAAGACGAATCTTTGGCGCTTAACAACGAGATGTTGGCTTCCAGCAGGGCTTTCTGCGTAGTAGAGTCGATGACCAGACCTTTAATAACACCAACTTTCGAGGGAGCGCGCTGAGCCAGCAGACTTATAGGAATCAGGAAAAAGAAAAGCAGTAAATATTTGAGCATGTAGCTGTGACGTGAACCGTGTTGAGAAGTGGACAGATGATGATAGTATAAAAAGCAGGTACGTTGCCACGGCCTGAGGAAGAGCAACGTACCTGAGAATCGGTTTAATTACGCATCTGCATTTGCATGCCGCTCTGTTGCCGGAACGTTGCCATTGCTTTCTTCCGAATCTCGGCTAGTTCTTCTTTCGTGACTGCTTTAGCCAGGGTATTAGGTTTTAGACTGGCTTCGTCAACGGCGCCGGCACTTACTTTGGTGGCCCGGTACAGCAGGTCGTCGCTTTCAATCAATAACACTACCCCTTTGTCGGGTGTGAAATTGGCCGCCGGCGAAAACGTGAAGGGCAGGTCGGTAGTGAACCAGATGGTGCAGGGCTGATCTTTCACCGTGCAGGTCGCTTTCTGACAGGTATAGCCCAGAATTTTCTTTGTTTTGTTGGTCACCTCCCAATCAGCAGGACGCGTTGCGGGTTGCTCTGATTGATAATATTCTTTTTTGGTCGAATCGGCGGTTAAGGCCGTGATGGTGTAGGCTTTGCCTGTAGCCAGGTCTGTGTGCACCGTTTCCTCCATCGGGAACCGCATATTTCGAAAGCGCTCCATCCGTTGACGTTGCTCGGTCGCCGAAGGCTGTTGGCCGCCATTTCCGCCTCCGCCGCCATTACCACCATTTCCGCCGCCCCCCATACCACCGCCGCCACCAGGTCCACCCTGAAAGCGCATCTGCATCATGTTGCGCCGGTCAATCGGTTCGCGCATGGCCCACTGACCGGCAAACCGGTAGCTTTCTGCACCTTCTACTGTTTCTGGTATATTCAGCGTTTGGCCATTGGGTAAGGTACCCCCCGGCCTGATTTCCTGACCATTTATATTGACCCGCATGGCCGACAGATCTACCCGGCGCATGGTTTCGTAAGTAATTGTACCCGATGTAGGGGCTGATGTTTGCGCAAAAGCGGCTACCGACAGGAGCGAAGCAGCGGTAACTGTGATGATGTGATGTAATTTCATAGTGTAAAGTAGTATATTCGGTAAGAACGTTGCACAACGAGGCGCAAATAGCTGGTTGTCTGTCGATGAGCAGTATGTATGTGTAGACGACCCATTTTATTTTAGACCATGCAACTTCCATTTGCTTCTTCACTGCGCATTGTTTCACTGGTTCCTTCGCAAACAGAGTTACTTTTTGATCTTGGTCTGACCGACGAGGTTGTGGGGCTGACCAGCTACTGCATTCACCCTGCCGGGAAGGTGGCAGGCAAAGCCATTGTTGGTGGCACCAAGAAGGTAAACATCAGTGCGGTTGCCACTCTGAAACCAACGCTGATTCTGGCGAATTATGAAGAGAATACCGAAGCCGACGTGGTGGCCCTGAGGGCGATTGCCCCTGTACATGTCACTGATATAAAAACGTTGCCCGATGCCCTGACTATGATTCGGGAGGTAGGGGAACTGGTTGGCCGCGAAGCTGAAGCCGAAGCATTAATCCGGCAGATCGCCGCGTCTTTTGCTGCGAACTGCCCGGTGGCTGGTTCAGACCGCCCGTCGGTAGCTTACCTCATCTGGCGAAAACCCTGGATGGTAGCAGCCCGCGACACATTCATCGATGCCATGCTGACCGAAGGTGGTTTTCGTAACGCCTTCGCCGATCCACGGTGGGTACGTTACCCCGTTGTTTCCGAGGCCGATTTGAGAGAGGTAGCCCCTAACTTCATTTTTCTGTCGTCGGAACCGTATCCGTTCCGGCAGAAACACGTGGCTGAACTGGCGTCTATATGCCCCGCCGCTCAGATAAGGTTAGTAGACGGAGAACTGTTCTGCTGGTATGGAAGTCGCCTCTGTTATTCAGCAACTTACCTAGCCGGGTTACGTCATGACCTGATTCGAGAATTAGGCCGTTGAAAAAATAGTAGTCAATTTAATCACCTGACTTACCAGATTAATCGAAGGTGTTTGTACTTTTCGATTATGATAAAATTAGTATTACCTTTTCTTGCGTTCTCGGCGCTTTTGCTGGGGCAGGGGTGCCAGTCGAAAGCTGACAAAAACACTGCCACTACAGACAGCACCGTCACTACCGAATCAACAGTATTGGATTCGGCTACTACCACCACCACACCCACGGCCACATCGGCGGCTCCCGACACATCTGTTGCCGCCGGGAAAGAGCTGTCACCCCTTGATTCACTGGCGCTGATTGGTCCAAAAATCACGGGTCCTATTTTGCCTGGTAAACGCATTCTGGCGTTCTATGGCAATCCGCACTCAAAAAAAATGGGTATTCTGGGCGAGTATCCTAAAGATGAAATGCTCCGTAAGCTCGATCAGCAGGCGATACCCTGGGTTGAGCAGGATTCGGCCAAAACACCCATCCAGAAAGCCCTTCACCTGGTAGCTATTTCGGCGCAGGGGGCTCCCGGTAAAAATGGTCATTACAGCATGCGTATGTCGGATAAGACCATTCGGAAAGTGATTCGGTGGGCAGCCGAGCACAACGCTATCTGCTTTCTGGATATTCAGGTTGGATTGGCGCCGCTTGGTCCCGAGATGGCGTTTTTGGAGCCGTACCTCAAATTGCCCTACGTTCATCTGGGTATCGATCCTGAGTTCTCGATGAAAACAGGGGCTCGTCCGGGCTCGAAAATCGGGACCTACGATGCCGCTGATATCAATCAGGCTGTGCAGTTGTTGAGCCGGGTGGTTCGCGAAAACAAGCTACCTCCTAAAGTACTGGTGGTACACCGCTTTACACGTCGGATGGTGACGAATTATAAAAACATCAAGCTCGATCCGAACGTGCAGATTGTGATGCACATGGACGGATGGGGCCCGCCTTCGCTCAAACGTGATACCTACCACGACTACATTCAGACCGAGCCGGTACAATACACAGGCTTTAAAATTTTCTACAAGAACGATTTGAAGAAAGTAGACTTACGGTCGAAACACAAAGTGCCGCACCTGATGACACCATCGGAAGTGTTGTCGCTGACTCCGAAACCAATGTACATTCAGTACCAGTAAGCGTACTGGCGGATAAACGTAAAAACGGGTTGGCTATTAAACCAACCCGTTTTTGAAAGCATAGGCTACCATGCCGGCGGTATTTTTAGTGCCGGTTTTTTCCAGAATCCGAAGGCGATGCCCTTCTACGGTACGGGGGCTCAGGAATATTTTGTCGCTGATTTCAGCAGTAGACATGCCTTCGCAGATGAGTTTAAGTACCTCCTTCTCCCGCTCAGACAAGAGAATTTTACTATTGTACAGAGCCGACTGTTTCACCACGGTTGTTTTGTTGGTCATTTTGCGCAACATGGCCCGCGACACAAATTCGTTGAGGTACACGCCTTCGTCCATCACTTTCCGAATAGCCCGTTCCACCTCGTCGGGGTCCGAATCTTTCAGCAGATAACCGCTCACCCCTTTTTCCAGCAAATGCAACACCATCCGGTCTTCGTCGTGCATGGTTAGCACAATGATCTTGATAAGAGGATGATGCTCGCGCAGGTAATCGGCCGTAGCGGTACCGTCGAGTACGGGCATTTGTAGGTCTAGCAACACTACATCGGGAACCCGCCGGGGAATTTTGTCGATAAATTCCTGCCCATTACTGGCTTCCAGCACTAACTCAAAATCGGCCACCTGACCAAGAATGGAGGCAATACCCCGCCGGAACAGGTTATGGTCGTCTACCAGTGCTAACTTAATCTTTGCCATGATTTTATGCAATTGCCGGAGCCGCGTCCTGCTGAGTGATTGTGTGAAGGCGAGTTTGAACGTGAATCCGGGAGCCGCGACCCGGTGCTACGTCAAAGGTAACATGCCCATCTACTACGGAGAGGCGACTTTCAATATTACGTAGCCCCAAGCCACTACGTCGGTCTTTTACGGCTTCATCATAATCAAACCCTTTGCCATTGTCGAGTACCGACATTCGCACCGAGTCATCGAGGTACACAAATTGAATCTCTACCTGTGTAGCGGCGGCATGTTTAATGGCGTTGTTGATCAATTCCTGCGCAATGCGGTAGTACATCAGTTCCTCCGCTGGCGTGATGCGTTCGAGCGAATTGGGTGATTCGAGCATCACTGCCACTTCCGGGCTTGTCGCTTTCTCGGTTAACTCTTCAATGGCGGCCAGTAAACCAAACCGTTCGAGGGTAGTGGGAACCAGATTACGGCTTATTCGTCGTACGTTACTCATCGTTTCGTCGAGCAAGGCGCGCGTTTTCTGAATCTGAAGGCTGTTCTCTGGTGCGTTGGTCAGTTTCCGCTCCAGTTGGTTAAGGCTGAGTTTGGTAACCGAGAGCATCGTGCCAATCTCGTCGTGCAAGTCTCGGGCAAGGCGGCGGCGCTCAACCTCCTGCCCGTTGAAGGTGGCCTCCATCAACTCTTTACGATACGCTTCGCGCAATTCATTCAGATCAAGCTGATGACGTACCTGACGATTTTGATAATACGCCACGAAGAGGATGATGAACATAGTCATCACCAACAACATCGCCGATCCCACGGCTATGTACAACGTCATCTGCGGATCCAAGACCGATCGAAAATAGTAGTAGGCTGCTAAAAATAAATGACCGCCCCTCGTATTACAACTTTAGGGCGGTCACTTCACGCATTCGGTATGAAAAACAGTGTAAACGGTCTGGTTTACACCGCAAAACTCTCGCCGCAGCCACAAGTGCGCGAGGCATTAGGGTTCTTGAACTGGAATCCCTTGCCGTTCAGGCCATCCGAGAAATCAAGCTCAGTACCAGCCAGATAGAGTAAACTTTTGCGGTCTACATAAATCTTGATGCCTTTATCTTCCACAATATGGTCGGTTGGCTGCTGAGCAGTGTCGAACTGAAGTTCGTACATTAGTCCCGAACAGCCGCCACCCTGCACCGCTACCCGGATGGCAAAGTCATCGGTAAGGCCGTCTTTCCGGCGCAATTCAACAATCTTATCTTTGGCTTGTTCCGTTACCGTTACCATGGCATCAATTGAGTAATGTATGAAAGTCGTGTGCGGAACAACCACATTGTATCGTTCCTTGCCACAAAAACGGTCTGGCGTTCGTGAAAAGTTCATAAAGCGGGACCGAATGCGTGATTCAATTAATCTCTTACGTTTCTTTCTCCCCCCGAAGATGTTTACCAACGTTGAACATATTGGCATTGCCGTTCGTGATCTGGCTGCCTCAAACCTGCTGTTTGCCAGCCTGCTTAACGCACAGCCCTATAAATCAGAAGAAGTAGCTTCGGAAGGGGTGTTGACCTCGTTTTTCAGAACGGGCCCGCCCCACGAAAAACAGACTAAGATTGAGTTGCTGGCACCTACCCGACCTGATAGCCCTATTGCCACGTACCTGGAAAAGAGGGGGGAAGGCATTCACCATCTGGCGTTCGAGGTTACCGATATTGTGGCCGAGATGGCCCGCCTAAAAGCAGAAGGTTTTACGCTGTTGAACGAAACACCGAAACGTGGCGCCGATAACAAGTTGGTGTGCTTCCTGCACCCCAAAACAACCAACGGTGTGTTGATTGAACTATGTCAGGAGCAGCCCTTGTGAGCGGTCTGATGAACGGGTAGTTACCCGACCCGTTTAGACACAAAAAAGCCAAGCGAGATTCCCCCTTGGCTTTCTGATTTACTCAACGTTATGAAAAACTTTTCTTTTCGCTACAAGTATAAAGCAGAAATCTCATTATTCGGTTAAAGATGTAATAAAAATTTTATATGCTTTGCGTAAATAGCTAGTTATCAAAGTAATACTCATAAAATAAATTTGAAAATTATCAGGCGCCAAATAGTTAATTACCCTTAACTTAAATTTCGTTAACTAAGCATAGCTACTTAACGGCTGTCAGAAAAGTACGGATAAGTAGGTATTCTTTACAAAACAACTTGCCCATCGCGCAGGGTAATGGTGCGATCAGCAAGGGCGGCGAGGGGTTCGTTGTGGGTGACAATGATGAATGTTTGTCCAAACTCATCGCGCAGGTCGAAGAAGAGTTGATGGAGCTCTTCGGCATTGCGCGAGTCTAAGTTGCCGCTTGGTTCATCGGCAAACACTACGGCGGGTTGGTTAATGAGCGCCCTGGCTACTGCTACGCGTTGTTGCTCGCCACCCGATAGCTGTGATGGGAAATGACCTTCCCGGCTGGATAATCCCAATTTGGCCAGTAGCTGCTGTGCCCGTTGCCGCACCTCACGCTCATCGCGGTTGGCAATGAAGCCGGGGATAGATACGTTTTCGAGGGCGGTGAACTCGGGCAGCAGGTTATGAAATTGGAAAATGAACCCTATTTTTTCATTCCGAAAACGAGCAAGTTGGGTATCATTCAGCGAAAACACGTCTTGCCCTGCCAGCATTACCGTACCTGAATCGGGCCGGTCGAGGGTGCCGAGAATATGGAGGAGCGTACTTTTTCCTGCTCCGGAAGCGCCCACAATAGAAACAACTTCACCAGCCGCCACCGACAGGCTCACTTCATTCAGTACAGGTAACGGCCCGTAGGCACGACGTAAATTGGAGGCAGTTAACAGCGACATCACTGCAAAAATAACACGGATTACATGGGTGCGCGGATTTTTGTAATGGATACGCGGATTGTGATGGATACGCGGATATATGGGTACGCTGATTAAAGGGATTTAAAAGAATCAACGCAGATTTTTTGATTTAAATGGATTTCGAGCCGAGGCAGAGCAAATCCGCTTAAATCAAAAAATCTGCGTCAATCCGTTTAATCCCTTAAATCCGCGTATCCATCACAATCCGCGTACCCATATCACTTAGCAAACCGGGCGGCTTCCTTGTTCAATGCTTCGTCTGATTGGGTAGATGGCGTGATGAGTAACCGGTGACGAAGGGTAACCGATTGGCCGGCTTTCAACGTGTAGTTCATTGGCGCTTCTTTCCCGCTCGACATTACACTCGGTGCCAGCGGATTGGCGGCGAAAAGGCCGTAGCCTCGGGCGTGCCAGTAGGTGGGGTAACCGGGATTCACAGGATGGTCGATGATGGTGACCGCAACGGCTTCGTTGTTGGGCAACGTACCTGTGAGGGTAACCCAGGGGGCGCGGGTACCCCAGACGGCATCGCCTTCAATGCCGGTTGCACTACGATATTTTCCGGTTACACCGCTATTATCCAACTTGGCTACGGCTGTTGCTTTGCCAGAAGCATCGGTAAATAGTTCTGCTTTGTTCGACGGGTGTTCCAGTTGACGGGCCAGACGCAAACCAAGCATACCTTCTTTATTGTCTTTAAAAACAACATCGTTTCCTGCGGCCTTGAGGGTCGTTTGCCGGTCGATACGGCGCGTATTTCCGTCTGCTTCAAACGTAAACAGCGTAGTTTCGTGCAACATGGTTTTGCCATCCCGATCTTGCCAATCGGCTTCAACGGTTAATTCCGCCTTGTTTCCTTTTTCGTTAAGCCGTGCAATGTTGGTGTTCACAATGGTGCCGTAGATGCCTTTCGGGTCAACCGACGACGAATTATTCCAAAGATCATACCCGTTTACATCGCCATAGTTGAACCACAGGCCAACGTGGTGCGGATGGTCGACCCGTTCGCCGGGACGAGGGTCCATTGGCCAGCCTCGGGTGATGGGGTTGCCTGTGGCGGTCAGAATGGGGTAAAGCACCGGTTTTTTCAGTACGTCGGGGCCGGGATATATATAGGCGGTGAAAAGTTGCCCATCGACCAGAACGGCTACCCGGCCGTTTTCGCGCTTCAGCGTAACACGTTGTTTTTTGGGAGGTGCGGCCGCTACGGAAACGATCAGCAGCGAAACAACAAAAAGACGTAACAGACGCATTGATTTTGGTTGGTTATTTGTGCCATAGAAACAGGAAACGATGTTTGTTCTACTTTTTAAGTTTAGCGTTTGACGTGCTTCGCTGATGAGATAGTTGTTGATCAGCGAAGCACGTCAAACACGAAACGTCAAACACGAAACCCAAACCTTATGCTTATAGAAGTCTGTGCTTATTCTGTTGATGATTGTTTGGCGGCGGAAGGGGCCGGGGCCAATCGGATTGAACTCTGTGCCGGTCGGGCAGAAGGCGGTATAACACCTGGTCTGGGACTGATTCGTCAGGCTCGGGCTGCTACATCGTTGCCGCTGTTCGTCATGATTCGGCCACGGGGCGGTGATTTTGTGTATTCAGCCTACGAACTGGCCGCAATGGAGGCCGATATTGAAGCAGCCCGCCTGGCCGGTGCCGATGGGGTTGTGCTGGGTACGTTGCTGCCCGATGGACGTGTAGACCGTGAAACAACCCGCCGGTTAGTGGCCTGTGCCAGTCCATTACCGGTCACCTTTCACCGTGCTTTTGACCTGACCGTTGATGCCCACACCGCCCTCGACGTGCTGATCGAACTGAGGATACAAACTGTGTTAACATCCGGTCAGCAACCCCGGGCTATCGACGCACTGCCTTTACTGGAAGCGCTTGCCAAACAGGCTAATGGGAAAATTTCTATTATGGCGGGGTCGGGTGTAAACGCGCAAAATGCGGTTCTACTAGCCCAAACGGGGGTATCTGCCCTACATATGAGTGGTAGTGTGACGACCGAAAGTCCCATGCAGTTTCGACGTAGTAACGTACCTATGGCTAGCAGTGTACCCGGCGAGTATGAGCGGTTTCAAGGCAGCGAAGCGGCGATTCGAGCGGTAAGAGAGTTAGTGTAGTGCTTCGGCGAGTGAGGTAGCCGAAGCTTTGCCGATACATCGAATGGTTAGTTTGTTGAGTTGCTGAATCAACATGCTGAATTCGGTGTCGGTCAGGTTGTTGAAAAACACCGCCGCCGCTACCCGATTGCCTTTGATCGTCTCGGCATAGAATGCATTGGTAAGAACAAACGCTGTTGAACCGCCTTTCATACCGATGTGCTTATACACTTCTTTGTTGCCTGGATTGACAGCCAACGGCCACTCCATAACAGCGTCGAGGATGGTTTGTACGGCAGGGGAGAAGTAGGTGCGCGCATTTATTTTCTGCATCACCGACGCATATTCCTGAACCGTTGAAGCTGGCAAACGATCTGACCATACTTTTTGCAGGGCCATGCTCGGGAAGATGAACGTTTGCTTTAGTGTACCGCTCTTGTCCTGCTTCAGCCGAGTATGGATGGTGTTGCATTGGGCCGCATACGCTTTCGCCGATAGCTGTTGTGTTTCCCGGCGCGTTTTGGCGGAATCGGATGGCGGGATAGAATATAGAAACAGGGCTGATACAATGGGATAAATCGGGTCGTGGTTGGGCAGGTTCAGCGTTTTTAAATTGGCGTTGATCGCATCTAGCCCTAAACGATCCATGAGGTATTCGGTGTTGGCGTTTGAACTGAACTGAATCATGCCTTTGGCCACTTCCAGCAGCGCCACGGTTTGGCCGCTGATGAGTTGCTGTGCGGTGAGCTGCTGTTTCCAGCCGGGATGGGCGCCCCCGTCGGTGTTGGGTAAGTAATACAGGTCGAGGTCGGCAAGCGGGATGCGCTCGGTAACATCTATTTTACCGGCGGCGGCCTGTTTAGCAAATTCAATGGCGATAATGGTCTTTACCGCACTCGCGAGCGGCATCTTCTGATTGGGCCGCTGGCTCACCAGTACCGTATCATTCCGAACAACATACAGAGCCGAACGGGTTGGGTTATTACGAATGAAGTCGACAACCGGGTCGGTGTTGGCGGTTTGAGCCTGAGTTGGGTACGTTACTGACAGAAGCAGACAGGCAAGCAGTAGTGATCGCATAAGTAGCGTAGTTGATGTTTCGAAGATCACTCGTGTAACTATAGCTTTCCGCTTTCTTTTGATAAATGGCGATACAGACCCATCAATGGGGTTAAGGTTTAACTTGAGAACGGAAAGTCGCTTGCCATCTATTACCCGCTACTATGCAATACCAACTAACGATAAAAAAGCCCCTTCATCAAAACCCGTACCCGTTCTTACCAACTCCATTTGCCGTTTAACCTCAACCCGGTACGTTTGACTCATTACTTCACCAGAAGATATCGACTACCATGGAAAAACGTTTGGAACGCCACCTCGACGAAGCACAGATCGGGGGCGTTGCGGCCGGACTGGCCCATTACTTCAACATAGATCGCACGCTGATCAGGGTACTATTTGTTGCGGGCATTTTTATTCCTTCGGCACCAGCACTCATTCTATACATTATCTTGTGGATTGTGCTGCCTGAGCGTCGGTTTGGGTTCTCACCGCAAACACAATCAACCGTTTTCTCAAATCCTGCTTTTTCTATGGCTTCTTCTGACCCAAAACGTGGCAACCTCATAGGCGGTGCCATCCTGATTATCATTGGCGTATTCGCGCTGCTCGAACGCTACACCGATATCGACATTAGCGACGTATGGCCGTTGGGGCTGATTGGCTTCGGTGCCTGGCTTATCCTGAAAGATCGTGACCGTAAGGCGATTGACAATTCGTCGACGAGCTACCTCGACAGTGATCCTACACCACCCACGCCCCCCACACCGCCAACCAACGATCCCTACGACCCTAACCGGCCTATTAATCAGGTTTAACGGTGAGGAGTGAAGGGTGAGGGGTGTTGCTTTCGCGACTGTATTACTCTTGCGAAAACAACACCCTTCACCCTTCACTCCTCACCCCTCACTCATGAATACACAACGCAACCTTTTCTGGGGCCTTACCTGCATCACGCTAGGCGTGCTGTTTCTGGCCCGAAACTGGAATCTGTTTCCAATGCCTGACTGGCACTTTGTTCGTACATTATGGCCAGTGTTGCTCATTTTGGGTGGTATTGCGCTCATTCTGAAAAACTCGACTCCAGTTATGTCAGTACTGGCAACGGGTGTTCTGGCCGTGGCGCTGCCTTTCTGGTTGTTCAGCTACCTGGGTCGAAATCGTCATTACAATAGAGACCGGGATATATCAATGCACTTCAATATGCCTGATCCTCCCAGTCCCCCTGGCCCGCCCAGTCCACCAGACGCGCCGAATCCTCCGTCTATGGATATGGATTTTGATGATGATGACGATAACGATGATGATAACGACCACTCATACAGCCGTAACCTGACTACAGGTTCGTTTTCTGAAGATATGGCACCTGCACCTGCCGAAGCGCGGTTTGTGCTGGAAGGTGGGGCCGCCAAATTCAAAATGAAGGAGACTACCTCGCGCCTTATCGATGCCCGCACCAAGGCCGTGAACGTCTACAGCATGAGCATCGACAAGGCGGGAAGCAAGCCGGGCGTGCAGGTGCCTACCATCCGTTTGTCGCCCGCCAAAGGCAGTGACAGCAACATAAACCTCTTCGACGATGACAATCACTCAAACTTCGGAGAAGTGGTTGTGAAGTTGAATGAAACGCCGCTCTGGGATATGCAAATGGACTTTGGTGCTGGTGCTGCTGATTTTGATCTGAGCCGTTACGCAGTGAAAACGCTCAAAATCGAAGCCGGTGCTGCTAGTCTCGATCTCAAACTAGGCGAAAAAGCGGCTCAGTCAGACGTTAGAATCTCATCGGGAATGGCCGCAGTTAAAATTCGGGTGCCAAAAGATGCGGGAGTCAAACTCACAACCGATGGTGGCCTGAACTCAACCGATATCGATGATGATTTCGAAAAAGTCGGCAACAGCACGTACCTGAGCCCTAACTATAATACGTCGACCAAAAAGATTACCATCCGTTACGACGGTGGTTTATCCAGCCTGAGAGTGTCGCGCTATTAACCAACCGTATTCCACCTTTCCTGCCAAGCCGCTCAGCCAACCAGCCGAGCGGCTTTTTTGTTGGCCCCCAACCCCCTGAAGGGGGCTAAAGCTCCGCTATTCAATCTTGCGGAGCTTTAGCCTGGGGGTTACGCCGAACACACACTTCAGCGCTTGCTTAGCAGGTGGTCGATTTTTTATAGTGAAATCGTTGTTTCTTTGGCGCGACCTGCAACACCACAGCTTGTTTGGTGTTTTTAGATCAATATACTACCAGCTGATGAAAGAGATTACCAATATCCTGACCGCTTATCAAAACATGAATCCGGCCACGACCAAAGCGGCACTAGCCACGGTTGTTCGGGTCGAAGGATCGTCGTACCGGCGAACGGGCGCTCGTATGCTTATTATGGACAACGGGGCGTGGGTAGGTGGTATTAGCGGAGGCTGTTTGGAAGGCGACGCTTTGAAACGCGCTCGCCTGGCTATGGCGCAGGCTAAACCTACGCTGGTCACCTACGATACTACTAACGACGATGCGTACCAAATTGGCGTAGGGCTGGGCTGTAACGGCATCATCGACGTGCTGATTTCGCCGATCGACCCGGCCCAGCCCGTTGCTATCGACCTGCTGAAAAGCTGTGTGGAGAGCGGCCGAAAAAAACATATACTGTTAACCATTACCCAGTTAGAAGGCCATTTCAATGCGTTGAGTATGGGTGATATGTACGCTTATACAGATGTTGAAAGTTTGTCTTTCGTTGGTGACGAAACCGGCAGCGCCACGCTGGATGAGGCTATTCGCAGGTACGTTGTCAAAGGGAAGTCGGCACCCGTACGTGTCGATCTGTCCGACGGTCGATTGATCGAAGTATTTGTGGAGGTTATACTGCCCGTACCGCATGTAGTGGTGATGGGGCAGCAGTACGACGTGTATCCGTTGGTTCGGCTGATCAACGAATTAGGCTGGCAGGCAACTGTGGTGGCCAATCCGCAGAAAGTAACGAAGGCCTTTTTCGCCCAGGCAAACGCACTGGTTCCACCCGCTGAGTTTGATCAGATTCCCGTTGATGACCAAACTGCTTTTGTGTTGATGGCTCACGATTTCAACACCGACCGCGCCAACCTACCCAAAGCCATGGCCACTGATGCCCCGTTTATCGGTGTGTTGGGCCCTCGCGTACGCACCGAACGAATGGTATCGGAACTGGCGGAGGAGGGTATTACGGTAAGCCTGAACGAACGCGTTCATGCGCCGATTGGCCTCGATATTGGTGCCACATCGCCTGAAGAGATTGCCCTTTCGATGCTGGCCGAAATCAAAGCCGTCCTGTCAGGTCGTGACGGTTCATCGCTTCGGCTACGGCAGGCTCCCATTCACGAACGCGACTAACCGGCACCGATGAACTACCCTATTTATCTGGATTATAATGCCACCACACCCGTTGATCAGCGTGTGCTGGAGTCCATGCTACCGTACCTGACCCAGCATTTTGGCAACGCCGCTTCGCGCACCCACGTGTATGGGTTGAAAGCCGAAGAAGCGGTCGACAAGGCGCGAAAACAGATAGCTGCGCTGATTGGTGCCCTGCCCAACGAACTCGTGTTTACGAGCGGAGCTACCGAATCGATCAATCTGGCGTTGAAAGGGGTATTTGAAGCCAATAGTCACCGGGGGAATCATATTATCACGGTAGCCACCGAGCACAAAGCCGGTCTGGATGCCTGCCTGCATTTAGAGCAACTTGGGGCCCAGGTAACATACCTGATTCCCGATGCCGATGGACTGGTATCGTCTGAGCAGGTAGATGCTGCTATCCAGCCAGGTACCTTGCTGGTGTCGGTGATGCTGGCCAACAACGAAACGGGCGTTATTCAGCCACTCGCTGATATTGCCGCGCTCGTTAAACGCCGTAACATACTTCTGCATACTGACGCGACGCAGGCAGTGGGGAAAATTCCCGTGAACATGGCCCAGTTGCCGGTTGATCTGCTCAGCTTTTCGGGTCATAAACTTTACGCGCCAAAGGGTGTAGGAGCCTTATTCGTTCGTCAGAAAACAGCACTTATTGCCCAGCAAGACGGTGGTCGGCACGAGCGGGGCCGCCGGTCGGGAACGCTGAACGTACCTGGCATTGTAGCGCTTGGGCAAGCTGCTGAACTGGCCCGCACCGACATGGCCGATGAAGCCGTTCGCCTTGCCTCCCTGCGCGATGCACTCGAAAAAGGCATTCGGGCACAACTGTCCGGTGTGAAGGTGAACGGCGCTATCGATCACCGGTTGCCCAATACAGCGAACCTCGCCTTTGCACACGTAGACGGAGAGGCGTTGCTGATGAGTTTGAGCGATATTGCCGTTTCCAATGGGTCTGCCTGTACGGCGGCGTCTACTGATCCGTCGCACGTACTAAAGGCTATGGGGTTGTCTGATGATCTGGCTTACAGTTCAGTACGTTTCAGCCTGGGCCGTTTTACTACCGAAGCCGATATTGACCAGGCCATTGACCATGTTGTGAAGGTAGTGAACCGGCTACGTGACACAGTTTTCGCTGCTGACTAATCGGCGTTATTGCAACCCGAGTAGGTTACGCCTGCTTTTACCGACCAACTACACAAAAGCCCAACTTGCCACTATGGCCGGTTGGGCTTTTTGCGTGGTTAGATCCCAGATGATTAATCGACATAGTATTAACTGACTATAGTATAAGAAAAATCCTATAATTTTTCTGTGATTCGTTCTAATGATGTACTAAATAAGTAGTGGTCAGAATTATAAGTTACCAAAAATAATATATTTCTATAAAATGCTATTTGACAAACAATTATTTTGAATTATCTAATAATTAACGAATTTAATAGATGTTAATTGAAACAATATAGTAGTTTTATCTGCGAACATTTTTAAGTGAGAGTTTGGGCAAATCATACCTGCACCGGTAAGTGACCTACTCTTAGCGTCTCTGAAACTGTCTTGCGGCTCTTTAAGATTTGAATTTTTATTGAAATAGTTATACTCTTTTTATCATCTCCAAATACAACCCCACATGAATAGAATACTATCTGCTATGTGCTGTTTAGCTATGCTAGTAGGCTACAGCTTCTCGGGCTACGCACAGGATCGGGCTTTATCTGGCCGGGTGCTCTCCAAATCAGACGGAACGGGTTTACCCGGTGCCAACGTAATTATTAAGGGTACTGATCGGGGCAGTACCACCAACGCCAACGGGGAATTTACTCTCAATGCGCCCCCTAATGCCACGCTGGTTGTGTCGTATATCGGCTATAAACCCACCGAATTGCCCGTTGGAAACAATACAACGCTTTCGGTAACGCTCGAAGAAGATGCCTCTATTTTGGGCGAAGTAGTAGTGACTGCTCTGGGTATTACCCGCGAGAAAAAGGCGCTGGGTTACTCGGTGCAGGAGGTCAGCGGTAAGCAATTGACACAGGCCCGCGAAACCAATCTGGCCAACTCCCTGTCGGGCCGGATTGCAGGTGTGCAGGTGACCGGCTCCAACGGCGCCCCCGGCGCATCGTCGCGGGTACTTATTCGGGGCTCTAACTCGATCGGGAGTAATAACCAGCCGTTGTTTGTGGTCGATGGTGTGCCGATCGATAATAGTAATATTGGCTCGGGCACGGCCGTCGATTATGGCAACGGAGCCGCGTCGATCAACCCCGATGATATCGAAAATATTAACGTACTAAAAGGCCCAAGTGCTGCCGCCCTATACGGCTCGCGGGGTGCCAACGGCGTTATCCTGATTACCCTGAAAAGTGGAAGAGGGTCGAAAGGCATCGGCGTAGCGGTTAACTCTAATACAACCTTCGACACCCCTTTTCGGCAGCCTGAGTGGCAAAATGAATACGGTCAAGGTGGAAAAGGAACCTTTAAGTTCGTAGATGGCAGAGGGGCTGGTATCAACGATGGGGTTGACGAAAGCTGGGGGCCTAAACTGGATGGTCGCCTGATCGAGCAGTTCGATTCACCCATTGTCAATGGTGTTCGGCAAGCCACACCCTGGATTGCTCATCCCGATAACGTGAATCAGTTTTATCAGACAGGTCGTACGCTGACCAACAACGTATCGTTGACGGGTGGGAGTGAAAAGGGCGATTTTCGGTTGTCGTATACCGAACTGAGTCAGAACGGAATTCTGCCCAATACTGATTACCGTCGCCGTACGGTTGCCCTCAACGCGGGTTGGAACCTGACCGACAAACTGAGCATTCGGGCCACCGGAAACTACGTTAAAGATGGCAGTGATAACCGCACTAACTGGGGCCTGTACTTCATCTGGTTTGGCCGTCAGGTCGATATGGAGAGCCTGAAAAACTACCAGGCTCCCGGCAGCATCTACCAGAACAACTGGAACTACAATTACTGGACAAACCCGTATTACCAGTTGAATGTAAGCGCCCGCGAAAATGCTAAAGACCGCTTGTTTGGCAACCTGGCCGCTACCTACAAATTCACGCCCTGGCTGACCTTAACGGCTCGTTCGGGCACTGATTTTTACCAGGATCGCCGCAAAACAAAAAATGCAGGCCGCACATCTAATTTGTTCGACAGCTACAACGAAGACCTGGTTTTTGTGCAGGAGTCTAACTCTGATTTCCTGCTGAATGCAACCCGTAAGTTTGGCGAGTTCGACGTAACGGCCAACGTAGGTGGTAACAACCGGACCAACTTCATTCAGCGTAACTACACCGGTGCTACTGAACTGGCTATTCCGCGCGTCTGGAACATTGGTAACTCCCGTCAGCGTCCGGTAACAGACGGCACCATGTACTCGCGCAAAGTGATCAACAGCCTGTATGCCTCATCGAACATCGGCTTCCGTAACTACTTGTTTCTCGATCTGACCGTTCGGAACGACTGGTCGAGCACATTGCCGGCCGATAACCTGTCGTACTTCTATCCGTCGGCGGCGGTAAGTGCTATCCTGACCGATATTTTCAAGGTAAATTCAGACGTTTTATCATTCGCGAAATTGCGCGCTGGCGTGGCCCGTGTTGGTAACGATACCGATCCATACAATCTGCTTCAAACGTACAACTACGCCAACGCATGGGGATCAACGCCTTCACTCGCCGAAAGCAACGCCATGCTAAACGCGGCTCTCAAGCCTGAGTTGACCGATTCGTATGAGATTGGAGCCGAACTGAAACTGTGGAACAACCGAGTGGGGGTCGATGTGACGTACTACGACAAGCAGTCGTACAACCAGATTCTGAACGTCAATATATCGAGTGCTACCGGCTTCAACTCAAAACTGCTCAACGCCGGTCGTCTGCAAAACAAAGGGCTTGAAATTCAACTGACGGGTTCTCCGGTGAAAACAGCCAATTTTCAGTGGGATATGGCCGTGAACTGGGCACGTAACCAGAACAAAGTTGTTTCACTGGCCGACGGGCTCGACACATACACCCTGGGCAGCGTTCGCGGCATGACTGTCGAAGCACGCATTGGTCAGCCATATGGCACGTTCTTCGGGCAAGGTTTCCTGCGCGACCCGTCGGGTAATATCGTGTACGACAACAGTGGCTATCCCCGCGTTGATCCGGTACGTCGGATACTGGGTAACTTCACCCCTCGCTGGATAGGTGGTTTCCAGAACACGTTTACCTACAAGACGCTGTCGCTCAGCACGCTGATCGATGCTAAAGCGGGCGGCGATATTTTCTCGCAATCGATCAACATTGGTCGGTATACGGGCGTGTTAGCCGAAACAACGCTCGGCCGCGAAACAGGTATCATTGGCGAAGGGGTCGTTAATACCGGTACCGCCGAGAACCCGACCTACGTACCCAACACCAAACTGATTTCGTCGGAAGAGTGGCACCACAAATACTACCTGCTGACCAATAACGAAAACACCATTTTCGACGGTAGCTACGTGAAACTGCGTGAAGTTCGGCTAACCTACCGCCTGCCGGGCAAAGTGTTCAGCCGCCTGCCCTTCCGCGATATTACGATTTCGGCCGTGGGTCGTAACCTGGCTTTGCTCTACAGCAACCTGCCGCACATCGACCCGGAAACCAGCTACTACAACGACGGTAACCTACAGGGTATTGAAAACGGGCAAACGCCATCAACGCGCTCCATCGGTTTCAACGTCAGCTTCAACCTATAAACCGGCTCAACCGTCGACGTCAGGCAATGCCTGTACAAGTTCAGACGTCGGCGGTATACCAACTTAAAATCATGAAACGAATCGTTTATTCGCTCCGCTATAAAGCCGCTCTGGCCAGCCTGTTTCTGGGTATGTCTGCCTGCACCGGCGATTTTGCCGACATCAACACCAACCCCAACACGCCGACTAACGCCACAGCCGATTTGTTTATGCCGCACGGCATACAAACCGCCGTTGATGCCTATTCTGGCGGCTCGCTGGGTATGGACGTGGGCGCGGGGTTCTCGCAGCAGTGGGCCCGCATTCAGTACACCGATATTGACCAGTATACCGTAACCAACGATGTGGCCAACACCGGTTGGCAAACGCTGTACATTGAGGCAATGGCCGATTATCAGCGTATTTACAAGATTGGGCAGCAAACGGGCAACACCAATTACCAGGCGGTGGCCGTCATCATGCGCTCATGGGCTTTCTCGGTACTTACTGATGTGTACGGTGATATTCCGTACAAACAGGCCATTCAGGGGTTGGAAGGGACATTGCAACCCAAATACGATGCTCAGAAAGAGGTGTATGCTGGTTTAGTTGCCGAGTTGAAAGCCGCTGGTGAACAGATCGACGTGGCCGATCGGAGTAAGGCGATTGGCGGTGATATTCTGCTCAACGGCGATCTAACGAAGTGGCGCAAGTTTGCCAATACGCTGAGCCTGCGTATTCTGAACCGGATGCTGGGCAAAGCCGATTCACCGATCGACGCTAAATCCGAGATTGAGCGAATCCTGAAAGACCCGGCGAAATACCCCACGTTGGCCTCTAACAGCGATAACATTCAACTCGTGTATCTGGCGGCAGCACCGAGCAACAACCCCATCAACGAAAACCGAAAAACCCGCGATGACCATCGTATCGGAGCTACACTGGTCAACAAGATGAAAACCCTGGGCGATAGCCGACTGGCTATTTACGCCAATGCTCCCGCTGATGGGGGCGATTACAAAGGCGTACCAAACGGACTGGCTGCCTCGGATGCCAACGCACTGGGCCTTTCAAAAACGTCTAAAGTGGGTAATTACTTCGTGGCCGCTACGGCACCGGGTGTACTGCTCAGCTACGCCGAATCGCTGTTTATCAAAGCCGAATTTGCGCATAAGGGAATTGTCGCCGCCGGTGATGCCGCCACTTTGTATACCGATGCCATCAAAGCGTCGCACGGTCAATACGGCCTGACGGCGTCGCCAACGTACCTGACCGCCAATGCGTATGCGGGTGGTACGGCAGGGTATACCCAACTGATGGAACAGAAATGGATTGCCTTGTACGGACAAGGTGTGGAAGCGTGGACCGAATTCCGCCGCACCGGAATCCCTGCGCTCGCGCCGCCCACACTAAACACGAACCTGAACGTGATTCCAACTCGCCTGCCTTATCCGGGTTCGGAAGAATCGCTGAACCGCGCTAATTATAACGAGGCATTGACTCGTCAGGGAGGTCAGAACACGATGCGGATGAAGTTGTGGTTCGCTAAATAATTGATAGATAGAGTTTTAAGTGTAATGTGTTGTATTGCTTCGCGCTACGTGCCCTTCGACAGGCTCAGGGTGACACGCCCACTCAAGATCGTCATGTACATGCTTGAGTGAGTTGTCACCCTGAGCCTGTCGAAGGGCACGTAGCGTGAAGTATCCAGCCATACAACCTCTACCCAACCCATACAACTATGAAAAACCAGTTATATACAGCCGCTTGTCTGGCGTTCCTATCCCTATCTGCCTCAGCGCAAAACGAGAAAGCGTTACTGAAGAAAGCGCACAAAATTCACGAGAAGGCGTTTACCGTTGATACCCACGCCGATACACCCATGCTTTTGTCGCGGGGTGGGTTCGACGTGACCAAAGACAACGACGCCCACAAAACGAACAGTAAAGTCGATTATCCCCGTATGAAGCGCGGTGGCCTCGACGCTATTTTCTGGGCCGTTTATCTGGGGCAGGGGCCTCGCACAACCGAAGGGCACGAAATCGCAAAATCGAAAGCGCTGGGCATTTTTGAAGCCGTACATACGACTTTGAAAAATACGTCATCGGAGGCGGCGCTTGCCACCACACCCGACGAGGCATACCAGATTGGCAAGACGGGCAAACGGGTTATTTTTATTGGCGTCGAAAACGGCTACCCGATGGGGCACGATATTACCATGCTGAAGCGCTTTTACGACCTCGGTGCCCGTTACATGACCCTCTGCCACTCCAGCAACAACGACATTTGCGACTCTTCGACTGACCCAAAAGGAGCCGAATACCAGGGCTTGAGCCTACTGGGCGAGCAGGTGGTGACAGAAATGAACCGCCTGGGCATGATGGTCGATGTGTCGCACGTGTCAGATTCAACGTTTTACGATGTCATACGCCTGTCGAACGTACCCATCATTGCGTCGCATTCGGGGGCCAAAGCGATCTGTGATCACCCGCGTAATCTGACCGATGATATGCTGCGGACACTGGCCAAAAATGGCGGTGTAGTTCAGCTTAATCTACTAAGTGATTATATCAAAACCATCCCGCCCAGCCCGGCGCGCGAGGCCGCTCTGAAAACGGTGCTCGACAAATGGGGGGCCAAAGATCGGCGTGGCTTGATGGGCGCAATGAGCAAACTGTCGGAAGACGATCAGAAAAAGGCCCGCGCGGAGTTGATGGCGGTCAACCAGAAATTTCCGGTACAGTTGGCCACCGTGAAAGATGCCGTAGATCACATCGACCACATCGTGAAAGTAATTGGTATTGACCATGTAGGTATGGGAGCCGACTTCGACGGCGGCGGTGCCTTGGCTGATTGTTTCGATGTTGGCGAGTACGAGAACATAACTATTGAACTGGTGCGGCGCGGTTATTCGAAGAAAGACATCGAAAAAATCTGGAGTGGTAACTTCTTCCGTGTCATGAAATCAGTGGAGAAGGGGAAGAGCAGCACGAAAGAATTAGCCAGTAAATAAGGTGACTCATGAGGGCAAGGCGCTGAGTCACACGTTAGAAATGCGCTAATAGCCCAAAGAGGAATATACATACAAAGGCCCCCGTTTCAGCGGATGAAACGGGGGCCTTTTTTATTGATTCAGTGCGTAACTAGTCCTGATTGCTGTTTAGCTTTTCCAGCAACATTCGGTTGAAGTTACGTTCGGCTTTATACAATTCCTGCAACTGAGTGGGACTTACAACCTTCAGAAAACGGGGCATGTACTCTTCGTCGAGATCGCCTAGTTTTTGCTTAGCTGCGTTCAACTCTTTTAGGTGCGACAATACAGCGGCATCGTTGGCGGTAATGCCCTGTCGTGAATTCTCGCCCGTTAGTTGCCGAATTTTACGGTTGAGGTCTTTTTTCTTGCCGTTGTACTCGTTATAAATAGCCCAGAACGGGGGAGCCTGTTCGGTAGTCAAGTTGAGGCGGTTGGTAATGTAACCAATCTTCTGCGACTCAATCTTCTGAATGTCACTCTGCGCCATCACGCGTCCCAGTGATACGGTAGTCAGCAGCAGAAGGGCCAATACTAGGTGTTTCATAGGTGTGTTCTATAGCGAATGGTTAAGAGTCGGGGTTCGTAAGTTCATCGCTGATATCCTGCGATTCGAGGTGTTGCCGAATGGCGTCGGATTTAATGTCGAGGTATTGAAGTGATGATGAGACGTCATCATCCGGGGCGTTGTCACGCTGAAGCGCGGTCACTTCGTCGGGGTTAAGGCCCTGTTCGTCGAAATAGGCAACAATAGCGGCATCACTAACGCCACTTAATGTTTCCTGACCGATCGAGTCCTGGCGTTGCGGCCATGTCAGCCACACCAGCGTGGCCACAAGTCCGGCACCTGCCAGTGAGGTCATCGTACGTCCCCACGACCAGCTGATGAGCGGGCCGGTTGTTTGTGGGCGTGTAAGGGCTGCCCGGGCTTGCACCCGCGAAGCCAGCGTGTCGAAATATCCGTCAGGAACCCCAGCACCTACCGCTTCAAACGGATGCTGGCGCAGGGGATGCCCCGCGTCGATCTCCTCAAGCCGTATTGGTTCTTTACTGTTCATACTCCTTTGATGCTCAGCCCGCGCCGGGGTTTAACGGTTGGTTAAAAAATCCTCAATCTTCTTTACGGCCAAATGGTAAGACGCTTTCAAAGCACCGACCGACGTACCTGTAATTTCCGAAATTTCTTCGTATTTCATGTCGTCGAAGTATTTCATGTTGAACACAAGTCGTTGTTTATCAGGTAGCTTAAGTAATGCCTTCTGTAAAGCTAACTGCACTTCTTCGCCACTAGGATCAAGGCCCGACGTCACGTAATCAGCGTTGCTTTCCAGTTTCTCCATCAATTCGCCTTCCACATCGCCAATGGGCAGAAAAAACCGGCGACGTTTCTTGTTTAGGAAGTTAAGGCATTCATTGGTAGCAATGCGGTAGATCCAGGTATATAACTGACTGTCGCCCCGAAACTGTTCCAGGCTGGCCCATACCTTCACAAACGTGTCCTGAACAAGATCGTCGGCGTCATCATGGTCGATTACCATCTTCCGTATATGCCAATAAATCTTCTGCTGGTATTTTTTTACCATCAGATTAAAGGCATAGTTCCGGCTCGACGGATCGCGGTATTTCTCGAGTAGTTCCTGGTCAGTCATTTGTAAGAATTAAGAATTGAGAATTAAGAATTAAGAGTGGCTCTGCTCAGGTACGTTATTCAGCAGAGCCATTCTTGATTCTTAATTCTCAATTCTTAATTATTTCCTTGCTATTGCCCGCTTAACGGCGTCGGCGATGTTGGCGGCTTTGAGACCGTATTTCTCTAACAGTTGGTCGGGCGTTCCGCTTTCACCAAAGGTATCTTTTGTACCAACAAACTCCTGAGGGCTTGGCAAGTTTTGAGACAATACGTGCGCGATGCTCTCGCCCAGACCACCCCAGATGTTGTGTTCTTCAACCGATACGGCACAACCAGTTTTCTTCACCGAATTTAAAATCGCTTCCTGGTCAAGTGGCTTGATCGTGTGAATATTGATCAGGTCGATCTCGATGCCCTCTGCCGATAGCATCTCGCCCGCCAGTACCGCTTCCCACACCAGGTTACCCGTTACAAACACCGAACAGGCGTCGCCTTCATTCATGTGCCATGCTTTGCCAATCACGAATTTCTCATCGGCAGGCGTAAACACGGGCAACACCGGACGGCCAAAACGCAGGTATACCGGCCCTTCGTGCTCGGCAATGGCGATAGTGGCGGCTTTTGTCTGGTTGTAATCGCAGGTGTTGATAACTGTCATGTTTGGCAGCATCTTCATCATGCCCAGATCTTCCAGAATCTGGTGCGTAGCGCCATCTTCGCCCAACGTCAGGCCCGAGTGCGACGCGCAGATTTTTACGTTCTTCTCCGAATACGCCACCGACTGCCGGATCTGGTCATATACGCGACCCGTAGCGAAGTTAGCAAACGTAGTAGCAAACGGAATGTGCCCACCGATGGTCAGACCAGCCGATACGCCGATCATGTTTGCTTCGGCAATGCCACACTGGATAAACCGATCCGGAAAATCCTTGATGAAGGCGTCGAGCTTGAGTGAGCCGGCCAAATCGGCGGTGAGGGCTACCACATTCGGGTTTGTTTTGCCCAGTTCGTAAATCCCCGCGCCGAAGCCAGACCGGGTGTCTTTTTTGTCTGTGTATTCGAATTTTTTCATGTTATTCTCAATTCGCCGAAGCGATCGTTTGCAATTTATTCAAAAAATACCGCGCCGACGGACAGTTCGGATGTTCAGCCGCGCGTTCAATAGAGAAGCCACAACGTTTCATATTGTTGGCCAACTTAGGTTTACTCTTCGGAAAGCGTTTGCCAAGCAGACGGATAATCTCATCTAGTGGCTCAACGTACCCTTCTGGTCTTTCGACCGGTTGATCACTACCTGTGAACGTACCTAGCGCTATTGTATCGGCGAGATACCAGTTCTCAAATTCTTTAACAGCTACTACCACAGTTTGGTCGTCAAACGACGGGACTGTTCGTTTAGTCAACGTGATACACTGATCGTCATCCAAGTCAACTAGTGCAATAACTCGCTCCACGCCTTTATCCAGCAGAATCTGTCGGTGCTTTGGCAGAAAGTCTGCCCGGTATTGCGTCTTACTACCTGCAACAACCACATCTACTAATTCTATTTGGTAGCTGTTCATCAATGCCTTGAAATCGGATGAATCGAAGATTATCTTCTCTGATTCACCCTCGCATATGATACCCAGCTTCACCACGGAATACCACCGCCAAGAGCGTTTGACAACCAGGCTTCGTCCATCGGTAACCCATGCAGATTCATTCCCGCTACCTGCTTCGTCTTTGTTGCACCATCCACTTTATCCACCAAAATAATCTCTTCAGGTGTCAGCACCGAAACCAACGATTGTGAATGCGTATTCAGCCAGATATAATGGCCATACTCTTCACAGGCAAACCGAAATAGGTGAACTAACTCCCGCGTTACTTTTGGGTTGAGACCATTTTCGGGTTCTTCGATACAAAGGAATTGTGGTTCTTCACTTTGAAAAACGGCTGTTAACAAAGCAAGAATATTATACGTACCGTCAGAGATCAGATCTTTAGTGAAATACTTTCTATGAGCAGTTTCAAACCAATGTAATTCGTCTCGATCATCTATTTCGACAGCTTTGAAGCTGGGCACAAAAATCTCAAGCCACTCAAAAATTTCACGTTTCAGTACATCGTTGCTCAGAATGCGCTTAAGAACCTTCTCAAGATTACTAGCCGCAAGAGATAGCCGCTTGTTATTATTAAGAGAAAGTTTTTGTAGTGGTGTGTTCTTGATAAAAAGGCGAGAAAAATTTTCTAGAAATTTGTCAAGTGCCTTGAAGTTACCAGAAAAGGTAGCGTTAGAATCAACCTTGCCGCCTATCTCAATCTCTTCGTTTTTAGTGTCATAAACAAATCGAGCTGTAACGCCGCCAAGATCAACACCTACTGCAACAGAATTACTTATACTTCTCCTGTTTAGAAAACCCTCCTGTCCGCCAAATAAATCTTCTACAAGATCATTAGTAGCGTTGGCTAAGTACATAAACTCCAGCGCCTCGAAAATATTGGATTTGCCGGAGCCGTTAGGGCCGACAAAGACCGTAAACGGGTTGGGCTCAATGAGCTCGATCCGTTCAATGGACTTGAAATTTTCGATGACGAGGCGTTTTATCTGCATTGGTGCTGTTTCAGATTTGCAATCTGGAACTGGCTAACAGCGCGTTTGCAACGCGCATTAATGAACACTTTTTTAGTAAATGCGCGTTGCAAACGCGCTGTTAGTCAGTTCCAGATTGCAAATCTGAAACAGCAAAGCAGCAAAGACTCTTTTTTAATAGTCTTCCATGCCCGCGTACACAGGCAGTTGGCCGAGGGCGTTGGCCATTTGTTCGGGGTTGAGGGCCGTGCCGTGCCACTTGTAGTTACCAGCCATGAAATCGACGCCGTAGCCCATCAGGGTGTGCATCAGAATCAGCGTGGGAACCTCGGGGTCGTGCTTGGCGTCTTTCAGGGTTTTGATGATATCACCCATGTCGTTGCCCTGCATTTCGGTCACGTTCCAGCCGAAGGCTTTGTATTTCGCCGCCAGGTCACGGTTGTCATTGACGCCCATCGTGGTGCCGTCGATCTGCGCCAGGTTGTAGTCGATGATCGCGGTGAGGTTGCCCAGCTTTTTGTTCGGCGCAAACTGAGCCGCTTCCCAAACCTGACCTTCCTGCTGTTCGCCGTCGCCCATCAGCACATACACGTGCTTGTCGTCTTTGTTTAGCTTCTTGGCAAAGGCTGCTCCGGCAGCTACCGACAGACCCTGTCCCAATGAACCAGAGGCTATACGCACGCCCGGTAGGTGCTCGGCCGTGGTAGGGTGCCCCTGCAACCGGCTGTCGAGCTTACGGAACGTAGCCAGTTCTGATACCGGGAAGTAACCCGTTCGGGCCAATACCGAATAGAATACCGGCGAAATGTGGCCATTCGAGAGGAAGAACAGATCTTCGTCTTTACCGTCCATGTCGAAAACCGGCTTGCCGTCGGCATCGAGCTTCTTGCGAAGCACGTCGAAATAAAGGGCCACAAACAGGTCGGTGCAGCCTAGTGAACCACCTGGGTGGCCTGAATTAACGGCAGATACCATCCGCAAAATGTCGCGACGTACCTGTGAAGCAATGTGCTCGAGTTGTTGTATTTCCATAGTCATAAGAATTAAGAATTAAGAGCGGTCCGCCGCTGCGGTTAAGAATTAAGAATTAAGAATTGCTAATGAGTGTAGACTGGCTCTGGCAGCGCAACTCTTAATTCTTAACCGCAGCGGCGGACCGCTCTTAATTCATTTCAAGATTTGCGTTGCGTGATTTTTTGTGTCTACTTTTTCAATGATGTCGGCGATTAGGCCGTTCTCGTCGATGATGAAGGTCTTGCGAACAGTGCCCATGTATGTTTTACCATACATCGACTTCTCTTGCCAGACACCATACGCTTCCACAACCGCCTTGTCAGTGTCGGCAATCAGTGAAAACGGAAGGTCGTACTTACTTATAAACCTATTATGCGCTTTTTGTGGATCGATACTCACTCCTAAAACTTCGTAACCGGCCTTTTTCAGTTCAGTATAGTTGTCGCGCAGGCTACAGGCCTGCGCGGTGCAGCCGGGGGTATCGTCTTTCGGATAAAAGTACAAAACTATTTTTCGGCCCCGGTAATCGGAGAGTGTCAGTGGGTTACCATGCTGATCAGTAGTGGTGAAATCGGGGGCTAAGTCGCCAATAGCTAGAGACATAATCAGGAATTTAGTACAAACATATTCACCCTAGCGTTTCCGTCCGCGTTTTTTTGCAGGAGCTTTCTTTACGGCTTTGGGTTTCGGAGCCGGAGCCGTTGCAATGCTGGTTACCACCTCGCCGATGTTACCCGCCCGGTCACGTACCTGAAGAATTACTTCTGAACCGGGTTCAAACGGAACGGTTGCGTCGAGCTTGTCCGACCAGATCAGGGCACGTTTGTAGTCATACTGCATCAGCGTCCATTCGCCATTGACAAACACCCGGAATTGATCAATTCCCGACAGGTCGTCGCTGATGCGGGCAATGATATTTTTACCGGTGGCGCTTACTACCCGAATGGCGGGCGGAGTCATATCGGTCAATAACCCAAACTTACCCAGTTCACGGGTTCGAAACTCAATACGGTTGTTCGTCCATTTACCACCAATAAAGCGTTGACGGCCCGCTGATAACGCATACATTTTCGTGCGCATGGTGTCGATGCTCATCGGCGTTACTGGCGTAAAACGGACGTCGATGAAGTCATTGAGTGGAGTTGTGTATTCATTGATCTCCAGTATGTTGCTTCGCGAGGTTCGGGTCGACAAATAAAGTGTGTCGAACAATGATTCGGCGTTGAAGCGGATATTGACGTTACCCGCGTCGATGACCTGGTTACGTCCCGGAAGAATGGCCTGGCGGAAGTTGAGCGGAAGACGTCCCCGGCCAATCTGCACCGAATCGGGTAGCGTTTTGCTGAGGTCGATCAGGTAAATGGCTTTGCTGTCGCGGGTGTAGGCAACGGGGAGTTCGGTGGTTTTTTTGCCGGAGAACAAAAGGGCATTGGGTGGTACACCGGGCAGTTCCCGTACCGACAGTTTCAGCACGTTATTATCTGAGGTCAGAGTTACGTTGGGCACCGAGAGCCTGATGGGCGAGGCATCTTCATCCAGATCGGTACTGTCGGTAACGAGCGTCTGAATTGGCTGTGCCAGAATAGGCGTGGTTACCGGTTCGGGCTGTACAATGAATCGGAGCGTGGTGGCGTGCTCATAATTATCGAACAGGGTAATGCTTACTTCATGCGGTTTTCCGTCGAGCAGGGGCAGTTTTCCCCGATAGGCGTTGGTACGGTACAAAGCCAGTTTATTGCCGTCGGCCAGGTAACCCCGGTGGTAACGCTGACCACTCAATTGCTCGGCCTCGTAGTTCATGTGTACGTTGATGAACCGCGTTTGCTCGTGCGGAAATGAGTTCATACTGTAGGCAAAGACCTCATTGCCGTCGAGCCGAATCTCCACGCAGTTCAGTCCGTTGCGATAGGGCGAGCCATTTGTTTTGTCGTAAGCCAGCAATTCCAGCCCCAGTAGCCCCGATCCCGAAATGGGTTGACTAATGGTGTAAGAACCGTCGGCCCGACGAACGGGCGTGAACGTTTGCCGCTGAAACTCGCCGTTCAGCCGCGAATCCGGGGTAAGCGTTCGGATAGCGATGCGCTCAAAATAGGGGGGTACATCGTCGGTCAGTTCCGAAAAACCATACAGCAATGGATTGATGAGGTTGTCGTTGGGGTCGCGCACCTCGAAATGCAAGTGGGGCCCACCCGATCCGCCGGTATTACCAGACAAGGCAATAACGTCGCCCTTTTTGACCGGAAACTCGTTAGGTTGGGGCCTCAGATCGATTTCAAACGTTTTTTTAGCGTACTGGTTTTCGCGCAGGTACGTACCCAGCGTGTCGTTCAACGTTTTCAGGTGGCCGTAAACGGTGGTAAGTCCGTTGGGATGTTTCAGGAAAATGACGTTTCCGTAGCCACCCGTAAACACGGCAATGCGGGAGACGTATCCATCGGCGGCGGCGTGTACCGGTACGCCTTCAACACCGCCCGTTCGGATGTCTAAACCAGCATGAAAGTGGTTGCCCCGTAAATCGCCCATCCCGCCCGACAGTGATCCTGCCTGACCGGGATTGATGGGAAACAACAGATAGCCGGGTTGCACCAGCGAAGGCAGTGGCTTGCGTGCCTGTCCAAACAGGAAAGCGGGCAGCAGGGTTAGCAGGAGAAAGCAGGGGTATTTCAAATCGTCAATCAATAATGGTATTTACAGGCAAGAACAACAATTGTCTGGTCGGTTACTTCATAGACCAGGCGATGCTCTTGCGTAATCCTCCTTGACCAGCAGCCACGAAGGTTATACTTAAGGGGTTCTGGCTTTCCGATACCGGTGAAAAGCGTTTCGGTAGCATCATCAATTAGCTCGATTATCTTCCTGACGATTTTCAGGTCAGCTCGTGCCCACTCTGTGAAGTCTTCCCAGGCTTCAGGCGTAAAAACAGGTTTACGCATCAGGATTCACTCCACGAAAGGCTGCTAGATCGGGCGAAACTAGATTCCCCTGACGCGCATTGTCCATAGAACGGAGGAGGCGTTCCCTATTGGCTGATGATTGAAGCAGGTAGTCTGTTTCGTCAGGCTCGTCATCAACAATGATAGTCACGCGTTTTTGGCGAGAGTTACTAAACATCTCTTTCAGATGCTGAATCAGTCCGCTGTTTAGTTCGTCTAATTCTAATGAGATCGTGTGTTTCATAACTAACCTGTTGTTGTTCTTATGAAGGTAACGTATTCAAAAAATATTCAGTTTTTACGCATTTACTTTACCCCGAAATTCAGCATTTCGCGGCCTTCAAGGGTCGCCACCAGCCGGTCGCCAATCTGTACGGGGCCAACGCCTTTAGGGGTTCCGGTAAATAGAATATCGCCTTTCTGAAGCAGGAAGTAGCGCGACACGTACGCGATCAGAAAATCGATTTTGAAGAGCATCAGACTGGTATTGCTTTCCTGCCGGGTTTCGCCGTTGATGGTCAGCCCGAAGTTCAGGTTTTGCAGATCGTCAAATTCTGTTTTCGGGATAAACTCCGATACGGGGGCCGAGCCATTAAACGCTTTAGCCAACTCCCAGGGTAAGCCTTTTGCTTTCAATTTACTCTGCACATCGCGGGCCGTAAAGTCGATGCCCAGCCCGATTTCGTCGTAATACTTGTGGGCAAAGCGTTCTTCGATGTTTTTACCCACGCGGTTGATCTTCACCAGCACCTCTACTTCGTGATGCACGTCGGTGGAAAAGTCGGGGTAAAAGAACGGTGCATTACGGTATAAAATGGCCGTTTCAGGTTTCAGGAAAATAACCGGATCGCCCGATTGTTCGTTGTTTAACTCCTGAATGTGCTCTACGTAATTGCGGCCGACGGCAATGATTTTCATGGTGATACGGGCGTTTCGAAATTGGACAGCCCCTGGTTCTTCAGGGCATTTTAAGGCAGGGAACGCTCACAAAACTAAACCATAACCCCGCCCGCTCGTCAAAACTGATAAACAAAAGGGCAAGCAGACGGGTACGTATACTCTAGGATGCAACGCCTTAGCGAATTGTCCAACGAACGTAATTCACGAACACGATGAAAAAGTTGATTATAGGAATGCTGGCCTTAGGGTTTCTGATTGGCTGTCAGACAGTACCACTATCGGGCCGTAAGCAACTGGTAGTGGTTTCTAATGCTGAGCTATTGCCAATGAGTTTTCAGAGCTATCAGGGCGTTTTAGACACGAGCCGGGTGGTTCGGAGTAGTAGTCAGGCCGAGATGGTACAGCGCGTGGGTAACAAACTGCGGCAGGCGATGGAAAGCTATATGAACAGCAATGGTTTTAGCGAACGCCTGGCAGGCTATCAGTGGGAGTTTGCACTCATTGAAAGTCCGCAGATTAATGCCTGGTGTATGCCGGGTGGTAAAGTGGCTTTCTATACGGGCATTTTACCCTACACACAAAATGAAGCGGGTGCGGCGGCCGTGATGGGCCACGAAATTTCGCACGCCATTGCCGAGCATGGCCGCGAGCGAATGAGCGAAGGATTACTGTCGAGTGGGCTTATTCAGGCGGGTCAGGCTTTTGCGGGTTCACGAGCTCAGCAAAACCCAAGTGCTACTAAAGCCATTTTATATCAGGCAGTTGGTGTTGCCCTGCCTGCGGCATATCAGGTAGGGCGTGAACTGCCTCACAGCCGAGCGCAGGAATCAGAAGCCGATAAACTTGGCCTAATTTTCATGGCTATGGCCGGTTATGACCCTGCTGAAGCGATCAATTTCTGGGGTCGCATGGCCAAAGCCGGTGGCGGTAACAAACCTCCCGAGTTTCTGTCAACGCACCCATCCGATTCCCGCCGCATTTCTGACCTGCAAAAGCTGCTTCCCGAAGCACGGAAGTATTACAAAGGATAAGAGTCAAGAATTGAGAGGCAAGAAATAAGAATGGCTCTGCCGGGGCACCAGACGGTACTCGAGCAGAGCCACTCTTGTTTCTTGCCTCTCAATTCTTTCTTCTAACCTATAACTTCCTTAAATCGCGTAGATTTCGTTCAACGATCTCCACAACGACAATGTCTGGCCTTTCCCGGTCAATGCGCTTCCAGTCGAGAGTTGGCTGATGTACGGCAGTCGATCGACTGAAGTAACTGGGTATGTAAGCTAACATGCCTTCGCTGAATGAGTCTCCAAAGAAAATCATCGACGGTTGACTTGGGTCTTTTCCCTGAAAATGTGACGCTTGTTTATCCGTTGCTTGCTGAGTGGCAACAGCTCTGACGGCGGGTTTAATGACTATGCTACAAAAGGTCTGATCTTTAACCTGTCCCTGAAGCATCATGAGCGCGGCTAAATCGCCACTGCCACCCCGCATGATCTGCATGTCGTACTCACTCCACCGTATTGGACGAATGGTTGGGAATTTCTGTCGAATTCGATTGACAAGCGAGGCAGTACCAATGAATGCTCCGTAGCTACTCCAATGGGTGTCTGTTTCCTTGTAAACATCTATTCTTTGTTTTGCCTTGCGTAAGGCATCTCGAATGTCGAGGAAAGGTACTGCCGGTTGTTTTTGCATTGCTCGACTAAGCACGTCATGGGGCGTTTCGGGCTCTTTGCAAAGGCCGTCTGCCTGAACTTGCGGACAAGGCGATAAGTGATCGGGCAGATATTCCGGATAGATCGAGTGCGAGTCAGGAGCGATCAGTATATATAACTGTATTCCCTTATTGGCCAATTTTTGATGAACATCTGCTATATATTGCGCAATAGCCTTCGCGGAATCAAGTGGTAAAGGCCATAATCCCTGATGCTGTTGCATTACCCGATTGTACTGATCACCAACGTATAGCCACCCCTTTTTGCCGAGGATAACCTGCTGAGGGACGGGAGAATCGTTTAAAACGTAGTAGTGTAGTGTACTGTGTAAGAATACCAGTCCGTTACGGCCACCAAAATTAGTTTTGTAGTAAGTATCAAATTTCCGAACGGCTTTTTTTAGTGACTGAATGGAGTGTAGAGAGCCCGCTTCTGGCAAAGAAGATGACTTCTTTTCCATTGTGCGAAAGGACGAAATACCCAATACCTGATCGATTACTGGCAGACAAATAAGTAAGAAAAAGCACGCAACCAGGCTTTTATTTTTAAGATTTTTCATCCGTTAAAATCGAAAATAAATAAACGGGTTGTACGTGCTCGCAGCCAAACTCATCATCGACAGAAAGAATAAACTGAGCAGGCCAACTACGTAGCCAATATTCCGAAACATACCGATCGGGACTTGATCTTGGTGGCGTTGAGCCATGAAATACACGGGTGTTGTGAAAATAACCCCAAGTATGAACGTGCCCACTATGGTCGTAGACGTGAAGCTGTTGATGGTATACGCATAGGACGTTTCGGAACCGTTGAGGCCTATCAACCGGCCCATGTAGGCACTGGCAGCGCTAAAATCGTTGGCTCGAAATAATACCCAGCCAATCATCACGACCAGCAACGTGTAAACATGACCAATTACGGCAGGCCACTGCTTTAGCCGATTAGCCAACCCGGCTCGCTCTACCAGTAAAAAAGCACCATGAAACAATCCCCAGATAATAAAATTCCAGCTAGCTCCGTGCCAAAGTCCGGTGATAAAAAAGACAATCAGCAAGTTTCGATATGTCTTTGCCTTCGATCCCTTGCTTCCGCCCAGAGGTATATACACATAGTCACGAAACCAGCTTGAGAGTGAGATGTGCCAGCGCCGCCAGAAATCCTGTATTGAACGAGCAGTGTAAGGGTAGTTGAAATTTTCTTTAAAATTGAACCCAATGAGACGACCCAAGCCGATAGCCATATCGGAGTAGCCTGAAAAATCGAAATAGATCTGTAACGTATAAGCTATTACGCCAAGCCAGGCTGCAGCCACCGAAATGCTGTTGACAGGTACGTTGAATAGCGTGTCGGCTACTTCGGCAAATGTATTGGCCAACAACATCTTCTTGGCCAATCCGAGAATAAATCGCTCAACACCAGCTGCCCGCATGTCTACAGAGGTTTCCCGTCCCGACAGTTCAGGGGCAATGTCTGCATAACGAACGATTGGACCGGCGATCTGATGGGGAAACATAGCCGTGTAGGTGCCGTAATCGATGAAATTCTTATTGACATTAATGCGGCCCCAGTACACATCAAGGGCGTATGATATGCCCTGGAACGTGTAAAAGCTAATACCAATAGGCAGTAATATAAGCCCTGGATTGACCCACGAGTTAGCATCTATGGTTGGCCAGCCTGTTAGTTGTTGTACAGTCTCTACCGCAAAATTGGCGTATTTGTAGTAAAAGAGTAATGACAAACTACCCGCTAGTGATAGGCCCAGTCCAAAACGGCGATGACCGCCGGCTATCAATATGCCGGCTACGTAATTGATCGTTATCGATACCAGCAGCACAATAACTATGGGCCCCTCGCCCCAGGCGTAGAAGAGGAGGCTCGTGGCAAAAAGCCAGGCATTGCGCCAATTTAAGGTAATAGGTATATTTTTATAATCTAATGGGATTAAATAGTATAATAATAAAAAAAAGGGCAGAAAGAGGAAAAGGAAAATAGGCGAGTTAAATAACATACATAAAGAAGAAGTGGGTGCCTCAAATATAGGTACCGTTTCCTTCTGTAAGTAATTACCTATGTTTAAATTATATACACAAGCATATGAAGATTTATAGATATTGCTTGATATGGTCATTTGCCTGAATGACAGGCGTGTGGGGCAAGCTACCCGCTTAATCTGGAAAAAGATCAATAAGCAAGTAGCAGAAACTAACTCGTTTACTTCTTTGTCATCCGGTTAGGAATGTGCTTCATGCACACGTTGGCTGTAATTATGAAAACAAAGTGGTTCTACTCAGTCTTTCTTGTGTCGTGTTTAGCCACTTGCGGATTTTCCTTAGTTGGCTTACAAAGTTGTAGTTCAAGCGGTCGGGCGGTAGTTTCTCCAGTGGTTCCCGGTACGGGCGGCCCGTCATCCACAACAACAATTGTTTCGTCGACTACTTGCTCCTGTTCTTCACCAGAGGTAACGACAGTAGTAAATCCAGTTACAAAAAATGACAGCTTATCTGTCCCTCTGCCAAGGTTCGATCCTGACAAGGGGACCTTGCCGATTGGAACACTTATTCGGCTGTCAGCCGACTCAATACCCAGCCAGGGTACGCTTGAATATTCAACAGATGGGGGTGCCCGTTGGATGGCGGCGACTCAGTTTGTGCTGAAAAACGGAGGGACGTACCTGACTCGTATACGAGCGGGTAATCGTGTGTCTCGTGCCACATCAACCACATTCAATCTGAGCTATAGTAATGTGGTCATTCTGGGTAATAGCATCATGAAGCTAGGCCCTGATCCGGCAGTGGGGTGGCCGTATAATCACGGCATGGCGGCGTCGGCTCCAGAAAAAGACTTTGTTCATATCCTGACTCGCCAGCTACAGCAGCGACTTCCTACCGTGAAGGTCACTTTGTCGGGAGGCTTTCTTTTCGAGAGCAGCTACTGGAAAATTGGTCTCAATGAATATGACCCCTCTTTTTCCGTAAAGCCTGATTTAACCGTTGTGCGGATTGCCGAAAACATTGATGATACACAGGCAAATACCCGCAATTTCGAATTGTATTATCGCCAACTGCTAGACTATATAGCTGATCATTCGGCCACTACGCACAAGATTGTCTGTACAACCAGTTTCTGGGACCAGCCCCATGTAGATGCCGTGATACGCAAGGTCGCGGCTGAAAAAGGGTACCCGTTGGCCTGTCTGTGTGATCTTGTCAACAAGCCTGAATACAGAGCTTTACAGTTTAAAGACCCCGGTGTAGCAGCGCACCCAAATGATAAGGGAATGGCCGAAATTGCCCGCCTGATCTGGGAAAAAGCGCAATAGGGCTTCCTCATTTCGCCACCATTGGTCCGATGATTTTCCAAACAGTTTCGGTAACGATGCGGTGGCCTTCCACATTGGGGTGAATGCCGTCGGGCTGATTGAGCTTAGGATCACCACCCACGGTTTCGAGCAAAAACGGAATAAGCACGGCCTTGTTCTTCGTGGCCAGTTCCTTAAAGATTTCCCGAAACTCGTTGGTATATGCCCGACCCAGATTGGGCGGAATCTGCATACCGGCAATGACGATTCGAGCCTCCGGGTTTTTCAACCGGACCGTATCGATAATCGCCTGCAAATTCTCGCGCGATGATTTCAGCGGAATTCCCCGAAGCCCATCATTACCACCCAACTCAAGCACGAAAATATCGGCCGGCTGACGTAGTACCCAACCTACGCGACTTCGTCCACCGGCGGTTGTTTCGCCACTTAGACCGGCATTGACCACGCGGTAGGGAAGGCCCAATGAATCGATGCGGGCACCGATCCGGTTCGGAAACGCATCGGCCGTATTCTCCAGACCGTAGCCGGCAGCCAGGCTATTTCCGAAGAAAACGATGACTTTCTTTTTCGATGTTGCAGCGGCCGTTGCTATTGAATCCGAACCTTTTTTTTCGGTAGTTGAGGTATCGGTTTTTGAATTGCAACTCAGGCAAATAATGAGTCCCAACAGGGGAGCAAAGCGGGCAATCGGATGCATAGTGAAGATGACTAATGGTCGTTGCTTTGTCAAACCCCGAAAGTGTGCTTAACGTTTACAACCTGATATTGGATGCTGGATATTGGACGTTGGACAAGCCTGTATTTGGTCTAACATCCAATATCCAACGTCCAATGTCTACAATACGTTGCCCCGTTCATTCTTACCGATAAGCCGCCCATTGCGACCGATCCCCCTAATTTCGCTCCACAACGTGACGAAAACCGGGCCGGCGTGGTTATGGCTAGGTACGTGACAACAGAGGCAACGTACCTGATACAACCTGATTTATGAGTTTACGCGTCGAAAACCTGACGAAGACATACCAAAGTGCCGGTCAGTCACTCACTGTACTCCACCATGTTTCGTTTGACCTGCAACCCGGCGATAGTTTCGCCATTGTTGGCCCGAGCGGCAGCGGTAAAACCACGCTGTTGGGCCTGTGTGCAGGCCTCGACCGGGCTTCGTCGGGCAGTGTGTGGCTCAACGGCGTACAACTCGACAATCTGAATGAAGATCAGCGGGCGGCGGTACGTAACCAGCATGTCGGCTTCATCTTCCAGAACTTCCAGCTATTGCCTACCCTTACCGCCCTTGAAAACGTGATGGTGCCGCTCGAATTGCGGGGCACCCGCGGGGCCGAGCGTATTGCCCGTGACTTGCTTGGCCGCGTTGGCCTGGCCGACCGGGGGCATCACTACCCCTTGCAACTGAGTGGTGGCGAACAGCAACGCGTTTCGTTGGCCCGGGCATTCTCGAACCGACCAGCCATTTTGTTTGCCGATGAACCAACCGGCAACCTCGACGAAGATACCAGCCAAACGGTTGAAAGTCTGCTGTTCGACCTGAACCGCGAAGCGGGCACTACGCTCGTCATTGTTACCCACGACCTCGAATTGGCCGCCAAAACCCAGCGCATGATCCGCATCCGAGGTGGGCATGTGGTGGAAGACACAGCCCAGACGCGAACTGTTTAATTGTTTGTAGTCTGTTGTTTGTGGTTGCGCTGCTACTCAACCAACTCTCAGGGCTGGCGCGAGTATGTACTCGTGCCTTTCATGTGGCAAGCATCTGCTTGCACAGCGCGAAAGCGCAATACGGTAATGCAAGAATGAATAGCTAGCTAGATGAGTCACCAGCTACAATTGCCCATTCGCGCTGTGCAAGCGAATGCTTGCGACATTATAGGCACGAGCACATGCTCGCGCTAGCCCTTCAGTCACTATTCTGTTAATGAGCAGCGCAACCATAAACCACAGACTACAAACCACAAACTTCTCCCTTCCTATGAACTTTATTCTAAATACCGCCTGGCGGGATAGTCGGCGGAGCCGGTCGCGGCTGTTGCTGTTTATGTCGGCCATTGTGCTGGGGATTGCCGCGTTGGTTGCCATTAATTCGTTTGGCGATAATCTGGCTCGCAGCATCGATGAACAGGCGCAGGAACTGTTGGGCGCCGACCTGACCGTGACGGCGTCGAAAGCCCCTTCACAGAAAACAAAAAATCTGCTCGAAGGCATTGGTAACGAACGTAGCAGCGAAACGGCCTTTGCGTCGATGGTGCTGTTTCCGCGCACAAGCGGCGTAAGATTGGCGCAGGTGAAAGCGCTGGAAGGGCGTTTTCCGTACTATGGCACGTGGGACGTTGAGCCCGCCTCGGCTATTGCTCAATTCAGGACAAACAACGTACCTGTGGCCCTCGTCGATGATGCGTTATTGGTGCAGTTTGGCGCTAATGTGGGTGATTCGGTGCGCGTTGGCGAAGTGACGTTTCTGGTGGCGGGGCGAGTGCTGAAAACGCCCGGCGCTACCGCTGCTACTGCCGCCGTGGCACCCACCGTATTTGTACCGGCAACGTACCTGAACCAAACGGGTCTGGTGCAAAAAGGAAGCCGCGTCAATTACAAATACTACTACAAATTTGCGAAGACAACCGACGTACCTGCGCTGATAAAACGCCTTGAACCCACGCTCGACAAAGCAGGTCTGAATTCAGATACCGTGGAGGAGCGAAAACGACAGACGGGCCGCGCCTTCGCCGACCTTACCCGTTTCCTGAATTTGGTTTCTTTTGTGGCGCTGCTGTTAGGATGCGTAGGCGTAGCTAGTGCTGTGCAACTGTATGTAAAGGAGAAAATTACGTCGGTGGCGGTGTTGCGCACGTTAGGGGCCAGCGGCTGGCAGGCATTCCTGATCTTCCTCGTCCAAACGGCTATTATGGGGCTGGGCGGTGCCATACTGGGTGCTGCCCTGGGGTCGGTATTACAATGGCTGATGCCGATCGTTTTTGGCTCATTTCTGCCTGTCGACGTCAGTGTCAATCTCTCGTGGCCCGCTATTGGTCAGGGTATCATCACGGGCCTGATTATTGCGTTACTGTTTGCCGCCCTGCCACTGTTACTCATCCGCAAAGTGTCGCCGCTGCGCACGTTACGAGCCTCGCTCGAAGATGACGTATCGGGCCGCGATCCGTTACGGTGGCTGGTTTTCGGGCTCATTGCCTTGTTCGTGTTTGGCTTTGCCTATTGGCAAACCCGCGACTGGAAACTGGCTGGTGGTTTCACCGCCGGTATGGCCGTCAGCTTTCTGGTGCTGACGAGTATGGGCTTGCTGCTCATGGCCGTAGTGCGCCGATTCTTCCCGCGCTCGTGGAGTTTTGTGTGGCGGCAAAGTCTGGCCAATCTGTATCGTCCCCAGAATCAGACGCTTATCCTATTAGTGTCAATCGGATTAGGTGCTTTTCTGATCACGACCCTGTACCTCACTCAAACGCTGCTGCTGGGCCGGGTGCAGTTCTCGGCCAGTGGTGAGCAACCCAACATGGTGCTGTTCGATATTCAGCGCGAGCAAACGACGGGCGTGCGCGACCTGGTTAAACAGTCAGGCCTGCCGGTGATGCAACAGGTGCCCATCGTGACTATGCGACTGGAAACCATTAACGGACGCGGGTTGGCGGCTATTCGTAAGGACACGTCGCTCCATATTCCCGAGTGGGCGTTGAACCGCGAATACCGGGTTACCTACCGCGACTCGCTTATCTCGTCGGAGAAACTCAGTTCAGGTAAAGCACAGGCAATGACCGACGGTCGGTCCGGCGATCCGGTGCCGGCAGTGACCTTTGAAGATGATTTTATGAAGCGTTTACACCTGAAACTCGGCGACAAACTGACGTTTAACGTGCAGGGTGCCCTTATTGAAACTACTGTTGGCGGCACCCGGACCGTGGACTGGAACCGCGTGCAAACCAACTTCCTGGTCGTTTTCCCGAATGGCGTGCTCGAACAGGCTCCGCAGTTTAGCGTGCTGATGACGCGTGTGCCTAATACTGAGAAATCGGCCACGTTTCAGCGGGCACTGGTCAATAAATTCCCAAACGTGTCGGCCATCGATCTGGGTCTGATCCTGAAAACGCTCGACGATATTCTGAGCAAAATCTCGTTCGTGATCCGGTTCATGGCTTTGTTCAGTATCCTGACGGGCTTGCTCGTGCTGAGCAGCTCGGTAGTTATCAGCAAGTACCAACGTATGCAGGAAAGCGTGTTGCTGCGTACGCTGGGGGCCAGTCGCCGTCAGATCCTGCGCATCACGCTGGTTGAATACAGTCTGTTGGGTTTGCTGGCATCGCTATCGGGTATTTTGTTATCCGTGCTGGGTACGTGGGTGCTGGCCCATTATGTATTCGAGATGCCCTACGCGCCGAGCGTGTGGCCGTTGCTGATTGTGATTGGCACCGTCACCGGATTAACCATGTTGATCGGCTTGCTCAATAGCCGCGACGTACTGAATCGCCCACCACTGGAGGTGTTACGTTCCGAGTGATTTATTTTGATGGAATTCCGGGATGAACAGCGTTTATTTAGGCAACTTAGCATTGCAAATCCTGTTCATCCCGTCATCTTCTCGACTTAATCATCTATGCCATCTCACTCATTTACCAACAAAAGGACAAACCTCTATATTTTCCTCAGTGCGGTCTTTCTGGTCAATGCGATCATTGCCGAAATTATTGGCGTTAAGATCTTTTCGGGCGAAGCTACGCTAGGGTTAAAACCCGCTCAGATTCACCTGTTTGGGGACTTTATCCTCGATTTTAACCTTACTGCCGGGGCCGTTATCTGGCCGTTTGTGTTCATTACATCCGACATTATCAACGAGTATTTTGGCAAGGCGGGCGTTCGGCGCATCTCGTTTCTGACCGCCGGCTTCGTGGCCTACAGCTTCATCATTATTTATGCCGTAACCACCCTGCCACCGGCTCAATTCTGGCTCGATGTGAACGCGCAGGACGGGGCCGGTAATCCAATCAATATCAACAATGCCTTCCAGATGATTTTCCGGCAGGGGTTGGGCATTATCATTGGGTCGCTCACCGCTTTTCTGATCGGGCAAATTCTGGATGCGTCGGTGTTTCAATACCTGCGGAGTATTACGGGCAGTCGTAAAATCTGGTTGCGGGCTACGGGCTCAACGCTGGTGTCGCAACTGATCGATTCGTTTGTGGTGTTGGGCATCGCCTTCTATGTTTTCGGCAACTGGTCTATCGGGCAGGTTATTGCTGTAGGCATTATCAATTACCTCTACAAAGCAACCACCGCCATTCTGCTGACGCCCGTGCTGTATCTGGCTCATAACCTGATCGACAAGTACTTAGGAAAAGAGCACGCCGAAGAACTGGCCAACGAATCGGCCATGAGTTCGTTTATGTAGGCAGGTTGTCGGCCTGCCATCCAATCGAATTTAACAACTTCGTAACGTACCTGAGTTTTGGTTTTTGTAGGTTTGAGCCCGATTGATCCTAACTCAATCGAGCAACCCTTTCCTACTATGAAACCATACCAGTTAGTTGTTTTCGACATGGCGGGCACCACCGTGACCGATCAGCATGAGGTGGAGCAATGCTTTGCTCAGGCCGCTGTCGAAACAGGTTTATCGGTTAGCGCCGAGCGTATTCTGGCCATGCAGGGCCTGTCGAAACGGTTTGTGTTTGAAACACTCTGGGGTGAACTATTGGGAGCCGATTCGCCCGAACTGACAGCCCACGTTGATACGTCGTACCAGCGTTTTACGGAGGTGCTGGAAAACCACTACCTGACGCACGACATCACGCCAACAGAAGGTTGTCTGGAAACCTTTGCTTTTCTTCGCGAGCAGGGAATTGCCATTGCGCTGACTACGGGTTTCTACCGAAAAGTAACCGACATTATTCTAGGCAAGCTTGGCTGGCTCGAAGGCCTGAACGCCGGGTATGTTGGCACACCGCAAACGATTATTCAGGCGTCAATCGCATCAGACGAAGTGCCCAAGGGCCGTCCTGAGCCGCTAATGATTCAAAAAGCCATGCAGTTGCTGGGCATCACCAATCTCGAAGCGGTCGTTAATGTGGGCGATACGCCCTCCGATCTGTTGAGCGGTCAGGCGGCAGGTGTGGGGCTCAATCTAGGCGTCACCAACGGCACTCATTCCCGCGACCAACTGATTACGTACCCCCACCACCAACTCATCGGCTCACTGGCTGAAATACGGGACGTTATGTAATGTAGCACCGAAGCTCCAGCTTCGGTAGTCAAATGAAGCTAACTATCCCCCACTACCGAAGCTGGAGCTTCGGTGCTACAGCATCATGCCTTTCTACGACCTCATCATTATTGGCTCCGGTGCGTTGGGTACGTTTCATGCGTATCATGCGGCGCGGACGGGCAAACGAGTATTATTGCTCGAAAAAGATAACCGGCCACAGAGTGCCACCGTCCGTAATTTCGGGCAAGTGGTGCCTTCCGGCCTGTCGGGCAGGTGGTTCGAATATGGCCGACGAAGCCTGGAACTGTACCGCGAAATTCAGGCGGAGCACGAGATTACGGTCCGGCAAAACGGATCGATTTATGTGGCGTCTGATGACGATGAATGGACGCTCGCTAACGAACTTTTTGACCGTCGACGGGCCGAAAACTATCCGTGTGAGTTGCTTACGAAAGCCCAAACGTTGGCCCGTTATCCGATGCTTCGGCCCGATTACGTGCGCGGCGCGTTGCTTTTTCACGACGAGGTCAGCGTGGAACCCGACCGGATGATTCACCAGCTTATCGGGTACGTTCAACAAAAGTATGGGGTAACGTACCTGGCCAACGCCGCCGTAGTCGATTGCCAGTCAAATTACAACGGGGCGATTGTTACGCTTGCCAACAAAACCCGGTTTCAGGCAGAACAGGTGTTTATTTGTAGTGGTAGCGAGTTTCGGATGCTGTATCCCGATATTTTCGCCGACAGTGGTTTGATCGTGAGTAAGCTACAGATGCTGCAAACCGCGCCTATGCCTGCCCTCTCGATGCCTGGCAACATCCTGACCGGCCTGACCATTCGGCGCTACGAAGCCTTCGCGGAGTGCCCGTCTTTTGCGGCTATTCAAACGCCCGACCATCTGGCCGAGCTGAAAAAGTGGGGTATTCACGTGCTGTTCAAGCAAGCCGCCGACGGTTCGATTATTATTGGTGATTCGCACGAATACGCCCCCGCCACGCAGGTCGACGATCTTGGTTTTGACACCCACGATGCCATCGATGATCTGATTCTGGCCGAAGCTCGCCGCATCGTTACGTTCCCCGTCGATAAAATCGATCGGCGCTGGGCTGGTTTTTACGCGCAAACGCCCGCCGATATTTTCGAGTATTCAGTCAGCGACTACATTCATATCATCACGGGTATCGGTGGAAAAGGCATGACATCCAGCGCGGGCTATGCTGAAGCATCTGTGCAAACGAAGTTAAACCTCTAAATCAGGTGTTTCTAAGTCTATAATTTCCTGACCAACGGTTCTGCGTTCGCCGATTTGTTGCCGCCACATAGCGTAGTACAGGCCTTTCTGCGCCACCAGTTCGTTGTGGTTTCCTGTTTCAACGATCTTACCTTTTTCGAGCACAAAAATGGTGTTGGCGTGCAGAATGGTCGACAGGCGGTGGGCGATAAGAACGGTAATTTGCTCATTCAACGCCGATACGCTCCGTACTGTACGGGTAATTTCTTCTTCGGTCAGCGAATCGAGCGCAGAAGTAGCCTCGTCGAAAATCAACAGCCGCGGGCGGCGTACCAGGGCACGGGCAATAGACAGGCGCTGTTTTTCGCCGCCCGACATTTTAAGCCCTCCCTCGCCAATCTGGGTGTCGATGCCTTTTTCGGAACGGTTAATCAGATTGGTGCAGGCGGCTTTGTTGAGGGCATCGTACAACTCGGCGTCGGTGGCATCGGGTTTCACCAGCAACAGATTTTCTCGGATCGTACCTGCGAACAGATGCGTATCCTGCGTAACGAAGCCTATCTGCCGACGCATGGGGTTGAACCGAAGATCCTGTGTCGAAATGTCGTTGTAGTAAATTTCGCCGCCAACCGGTCGGTACAGACCCACCAGCAGTTTCACCATTGTGGATTTACCCGAGCCCGACGGACCAACAAAAGCAATGGTGTCGCCCAGCGACGCTTCGAACGAAACGCCATCAATGGCATTTTGCCCCGCGCCTTTATGCCGAAAAACCACGTCGGTAAACCGTAAATGCTCGATCGGGCCAACTTCGACAGACGATTCCGGATTGCGTTCGATTGGCTTTTCCATCAGTTGCGCAAAGTTGTTTAGCCCGGCTTCGGCTTCGCGATAGGCCAGAATAATGTTACCCAACTCCTGCAACGGATTGAAAATAGCCACTGAAATAAACTGCATGGAAATCAGCTCGCCGGTACTGAGCACGTTGCGAAAAATCAGCCAGAGCAGCGTAAAAAGTACCGACTGTTTTAATAGGTTGAGCGTGGTACTTTGCCAGAACGTGAGCAGACGTACCCGCTTCACTTTAGTCATTTCGAGCTCAAAAATGCGCGCCGTTTGGGTCTTAAGCCTTCGGATTTCAGAGAACGTCAGGCCGAGGCTTTTGATGAGTTCAACATTACGGAGCGATTCGGTGATGACGCCCGATAAAAGGGCTGTTTCGCGGTTAATAAACCGCTGCGTTGTTTTAATCTGTTTGCTGAGCATGCCGGTGAGGCCACCCAACAGAAGCACACCGATCAGAAAAACGGGAATCAGTGCCCAGTGTTTGGTCACGGCATACCAGATCAGAAAACCCATACCCACCACCGACGAAAAAAGGACGTTGACAAACGAGTTGACAAACTTTTCGGTGTCGGTACGCACTTTCTGGAGTACAGACAGGGTAACGCCGCTGCTTTGATCGCCAAATTCCTGATACGATAGCCGAAGCGTTTGCCGGAGACCATCGTTGAAAATGTCGATGCCAAACCTCTGTACGACCAGTCTGGTAAAATACTCCTGAAATGCCTTCGTGATGTTGGACAAAATCGCCACGCCAACGGCCAGTCCCAGCAGCCATAATACGCCATTGATCTTGTCCGAATCTGTTTTCTGACCGGGGTTTGTGGCGTATTCATCAATGAGTTTGCCGAAGATAATCGGGTCTATCAGGGCCAAGATTTGGGCTATACCTGCCAACGAAAGGGCTAAAGCTGCCAGCCAGCGATAGGGGTAGAGGTATTTCCAGAGAATGGGCACAGGTATTAGAAAACAGTTAAGTGAGACCGGTAATTAACCGGGTATGCGAATATTGAAGGTTGCTCCTTCGCCGGGTTTACTGGTGGCCGTGATGGTGCCGCCGTGGCTATCCACAACGCGTTTGCAGATGGCCAGCCCAACACCCGTACCGGCATACGATTTTTTGCCGTGTAAGCGCTGGAAGACCTGAAAGATACGATCGGCATATTTGGGTTCGAATCCAATACCGTTATCACTTATAGAAATGTAGTACCACATCCGCCCGTCTATCAGTTCCTGCTGACAGTCGATCTGAACATGAGGTTTGTAATTGACTTCGTTGGTGGCTGCCTGAAATTTCAGGGCGTTACTGAGCAGGTTTTGAAAGAGTTGCCGAAGCAAGGTAGGGTCGCCTGCTATAACGGGTAGCGGCGTTCGGTCAATGATGGCCTGTGTTTCCTGAATGCGTACCTCCAAATCCCCAAGTACATCGGTGAGTATCTGGTCCAGATCGACCGGTTGAAAAGGCTTACGGTTGGTGCTGATGCGAGAATAGGTGAGTAAGTCAGTAATCAGCAACGACATCCGGGTAGCGGCCGACTGCATCCGGGAAACGGCATCCTGCCCGAACTGATCCAGTTGTGCGCCGTATTGTTCACCGAGCAGGTCGCCAAAAGCCTGAATTTTTCGCAGGGGTTCCTGAAGATCATGGCTGGCCACGTAGGCGAATTGTTGCAGGCTGTCGTTCGAACGAAGCAATTCCTGATTCATCGCTTCGAGTTGCTGGCGATATAGTCGACTTTCGGTTACATCGACAAAAGAGGCAATGAACCCCTCGTTGAATTTAACCACCGATATCTGATACCACTGATCTCCATGTTGCCGCTCAAACTGAGTGGGCTCACCGGTCTCATAAACCCGAACGTACTCGGCATACATCGGGCCATTCTTGATGGTCGGGGTGATGCTAGTCAGTCGTTTTCCTACTAATTCGCTGAGCGGAAAGCCTAAACTGTCGGCCGCTGCCTGATTAGCCTGAAGAACTTCAAAATCGATCAGTTCCTCATTCTGATCGCGTACGGCTGTGAACAGAACAAACATGACCGGTAAATTAGACAGTAGGCTGTCTACAAGGTCTTTTTGTTGTTGCCGGTCTAGTTCGGCTTTTTTAATAGGCGTTATGTCCAGAAAAGACAACACGATATGGTCGTTTTCCCGAACGCCCTGCACTTCATACCAAATATCGAAATTATGCAGTGTGTAATGGTTATGCAAACGCAGGGTTTCGCCCGTTTCGGCGAGGTGAAGGTATGCCTTCCAAATAGCGGTCTGATCAATTCCGGGAAAGGCTTGCCGCATGGTCTTGCCAATCAACTCGTCGGCGCTTTTATTGACCATTCGTTCAGCCATTCGGTTCACGAACTCGTACCGAAAGTCAACCACAGCATGAGAAACCGGGTCGCGAACAATCGAATATAAGGCGATGGCAGTGAGGGCGTTATCGGTCACAAAGCGTAGACGATCAGTTTGTAACTGACTACTTTTCTCGGCCTGATAACGGTCTGTAACGTCGTTGTACGATACCAGTACCAGATCGCCAATTAAGGTTAGTGCGGTATCAAACTGCCGTAGACCACCTACGCCGGGTGTTTTGAGGGGCAGGATGAACCGGTCAGGAATGCCCGTATCTAAAACCCGAACTACCCGATCGAAAAGAGGAGACGCAATCAGATTGGGTGATAACGCGGTCAAGGATTTTCCTACCAGATCAGACAGAGACCTTTGGGCGTCGTCGGCCGCTACCCGGTTCAGCAGCATCACCCGCAGATCAGTAATGACTCCATCGGTCCGAATAGCCCCGTAAGCGGCCATGCCATTTAGCGATGCATCTAATACGTTCTGAATCAATGCCAATGAGGAAGACACTGACTCGCCGATAGAGTCGGGTGGCAACGGGGCCAATGGGTTCATAACGTTGGTTAAAACGCGGGGCTACAGATTTGCGTAACTGTAAATATACAAATTAACATGCAATCATAGTAAGCGAGTGTCCTCCAGTGTGTAGTCGGCTGTTTTAACCCGACGGGTTGCCTGTCTGTACCCAACAGTAAGGCCCGGCCACAGCGTTGTATTTTTTCCCCGGCTGTTCATATACCAGCTTCTACATCCCGACGCCCAAACGGTGCCAGCCAACTGTTGCTGAAGTTCTTCGTTATGGGTACGTTGCCGGTCGGGCTTTACATCCAAAGAAAATGTTGGGCCCGCTTTTTCCAACTTCTTAAGGTAATCGAGCAGGTAGTTGATCTGCGATTCGATCATGTGCACCACCGAGTTATGCCCCAGTCCGGTATTGGGTCCAAGCATAAACAGCAGGTTCGGAAAACCCGACACGGTGAGTCCATATAGCGCCTCAGCTCCGGTTGCTGCCCATTCGTCGAGCAGGTTTCGCCCGTTTCGCCCCACAATAGACTGGTTGAGATATACATCGGCAACCAGAAAACCGGTACCAAAAATGAGCGCATCGAACGGGTGTTCAGTGTCTTCCCGGCTTGCCGAACGGGTCCGAATACCGGTAGGCGTTACCGCCTCGATGGGGTCGGTGACGAGTGCTACGTTGGGCCGGTTAAGGGCGGGGTAATACGCGTTGGAAACCAGAATGCGTTTGCAGCCCAGTTTATAATTCGGCCAGACTTTACGCCGTAGTTCGGGGTCTTTGATGTGGTATTTGAGGTTGCTGAGCGCTGCTTTTGTGGCTAGTTTATTCAGTGTTTCGTTGCCTAAAAAAGCCAGGCCAAACAGTTCGTTCAGCCAGTAGTAGGCCGTTCTATGCAGTCGTTGTAGCCCCGGAATAGCGGTGAAAAAACTACGTTGACGAGCCGAATACGTTCGATTTCGGCGGGGGGTGACATACGGCGCTGTACGCTGGAAAATCGTTAGTTGTGCAGTTATTTTGGCAAGTTGGGGCACAATCTGAATGGCCGATGCGCCCGTTCCGATTACGGCTACGCGCTTGTCCTGAAGGTCATACTTGTGGTTCCATCGGGCCGAGTGAAACGTGGTGCCAGCAAACCTATCAAGGCCCGGTAGCTTTGGTATACTGGGCCGACTAAGTGGGCCGGTGGCGGCCACCACCACGCGGGCGGTCAGGGTAGTTCCCTGCCGGTCGGTCAGTTGCCAGTGGGCGTCTGCCTCCATCCAGCGCATATCTACTACTTCTGTATTGAACCGAATGTGATTACGCAAGGCAAACTGGTCTACACATCGCTGCAGATACTGCTGAATTTCGGGCTGTGATGCATACGCTTTCGACCAGTCGGGATTAGGTGCAAACGAGTACGAATACAAGTGTGAAGGTATATCGCAGGCACAGCCCGGGTACGTGTTCTCCCGCCAGGTGCCGCCCACGTCACTCGCCCGTTCGTAAACCACAAACGAAGTCCGGCCACTCGTTTTCAGCCGGATAGCAGCGCCCAAACCAGCAAAACCAGCGCCAATAATGGCTACTTGAACATCAGGATTAGATGGATACACAGATTAAAGTGGATTCTTAACGGGTACGCGGATTGAATGGGTACGCGGATGATGATGCTACGCGGATTAAGGGGATTTAAAAGGATTGACACGGATTTTTGGATTTAAGCGGATTCGTAGATATAGCAGAGCCAATCCCTTTAAATCCAAAAATCCGTGTCAATCCTTTTAAATCCCTTTAATCTGCGTACCCAAAAGAATCCGCGTACCATCATTACTCGAACAGGCCGGATGACAGGTAGCGATCGCCCCGGTCGCAGATGATACAGACAACAACAGCACCGTCGGCTTGTCCGGTTTCTTCCAGTTCGTCGATCAGGCGCAAGGCAGCATGTACACCGCCGCCACTGCTCATACCAGCAAAAACACCTTCTACACGGGCGAGATCGCGGGTCATCTGCGTGGCCTGCTCCTGAGAGACCTCCATGGTCCGGTCAACGCGTTTCGGATCGAAAATTTTGGGCAGGTATTCCGTTGGCCATTTCCGAATGCCGGGAATCGAAGAGCCGTCGGTGGGTTGGCAACCAATGATCTGCACGTTTGGGTTTTGTTCCTTCAGGAAACGCGACGTACCCATAATGGTGCCTGTAGTCCCCATCGACGCTACGAAGTGGGTAATCGTTCCGGCCGTGTCGCGCCAGATTTCGGGACCAGTGGTACGGTAATGAGCCAAGTAGTTGTCGGGGTTGGCAAACTGGTTCACCAGCAAAAATTCACCAGTAGCCGCTTTTGCTTCCACGTAATCGCGGCCCGCTTCAATGGTTTCCGTCAGGGTTACTTTGGCACCAAACGCTTCCATTGTCTGCACCCGTTCTTTTGTTGAATTGGCCGGTAAAGCCAGTTCAATTTCGATGTCGAAGAGGCGGGCAATCATGGCCAGGGCAATGCCTGTGTTACCACTTGTGGCTTCAATCAGCTTCATCCCTGGCTTCCACTCGCCCCGATCAATGTAGCCCCGAATCATGCTGTAAGCCGCCCGATCTTTCACGCTACCCCCCGGATTATTGCCTTCGAGCTTTCCGTATAGTTTGACTTTGGTGCTGGTATTCAGTCGATTGAGTTCAACCAGTGGCGTATTGCCAACCAGTTCAAGAAGAGTTGCCATGATCAGTTGTCAGTTATCAGTAAACAGTTATCAGTGATCAATTATCAGCGTTGCTACTGAAAAGCTCTCCTTGCGGGCAGGCTATACTTAAGCAACGCTGATAACTGATCATTGATAACTGTTTACTGATAACTGACAACTGTCAATTGATAATTCCCTCCCACCAGCGGGTATTGGGCAAGGGTTGGTTTAAGATCACCGGTTCGCCGATGCGGGGCGTGGTCAGGGTGAAGGCGTCGGTGGGGGTGACAGACTGGGTTAGCTGCTGTATGGGTTCGCGCCAGGGATGGAAAGCGAGCGCGAATTTAGCCCAGTGAACAGGCAGCAATACCCTGGTTTTCAGGTCGCGGGCCGCCACAGCTACTTCGTTCGGAAACATATGAATCGTTGGCCAGTCGCGTCCGTACTGTCCACATTCGAGCATCGCCAGATCGAACGGGCCGTATTGTTCACCAATGGTTTTGAAGTGCGGGCCATACCCCGAATCGCCACCCAGGAAAATACGTTTTGCGTTGATATCCAGCACATAGGCACTCCAAAGTGAACCGCCCCGTTTAAGGCCCCGACCCGAAAAATGGCGGGCTGGAACGGCCGTCAGTGCTAGTCCTTCGGTAATGGTCACGTTCTCGCTCCAGTCGAGTTCGCTGATGCGGGTGGGATCGTAGCCCCAGCGCTCCAGATGGGCACCTACGCCCAGCGGAACCACCACACGCGTAACCCGGTCGCGTAGGGCGATTAGCGTGCTGTAGTCGAGGTGATCGTAGTGATCGTGGGTGATCACCAATACATCGATCCTGGGCATTTGAGCGGCGGTATAGACGTTGGAACCGGGAAATGATTTGCCGAAAAAAGAAACCGGCGACGCATAGCCGCTCAGCACCGGATCGACCAGGACGGTAATGCCATCCGATTTGATCAGGTACGACGAATGGCCGAACCAGACCACCGACGTACCTGTGGCAGGCAACGTGTTGAGGTCGGTTTGAACCGAAGGCAACGCATTGGTTGGTTCCACATCGGCGGGCTTGCTGAAATTATCTTTTAACATGACCAGATACGACGCGTCTCGGCGCATGACATCGGTTTGTTCAATGTTCTGAAAAGAACCATCCCGGTAATTTTTTGACTGCTGAATCCGGGCTAGTCGGTTACCTGATGCTGATGTGCCAAAGGGAGCCGTTTGCAGGAAAGCCCAGGCACCGGCTGCTATAAGAAGAAGTAGTATAACGAAGTAGAAGAACATTTTTTTCAGGCGTTTCATGAATGCGAAGGTAGGCAGGATTGGTTTGTGCACGGTGAGGTCTAATCCCCTCTAATTTTTGTGTAAATTTGTTTTTGCGCGCTTTGTCAGCCCTTCATCATCAATAATCAAACTATTCTATTGGAATAATTAAGTTTTACAAAATTATGTCACACGTCATCAACCGTCGTACCTGGATTCGGTCAGCAGGTTTGCTCAGTGCTGGTCTGGGTTTAAGCCGTTGGCAGGAAGCCCGCGCAGATTTTATACCTGAATCGGTAGCCGCCGAGCAACGTTTGTTTGGGGAATTTGCCCAGTTGAACAACTTGCCGCCCGATACCATGCCCACCCTGAAAGCGCGGTTGTTTGCCAACGAAAACCCTTACGGAATTTCGACCACAGCGAAGGAGGCGCTTAACAAAGCCACCGCGCTGGGTAATCGGTATGCCTGGATGGAGTTTGCGCAGCTGAAAGCGTTGATTGCCAAAGAAGAAGGCGTAGCGGCAAAAAACATTCTAATAACCCCCGGCTCGTCAGACGTGTTGATGGCAGGAGCTGCTTATTACTCGCAGAAAGGGCCCATTCTGACTTGCCGCCCCACCTATGATGATTTGCTGGAGCGCGCCACGGCCATGAAAGGGCAAATACTTACTGTACCCGCCACGGCTGGCATGGGCTATGACCTGGCCGCGCTGAAAGCGAAAGCCCTCAGCACGCCGGGCCTCTCGATGGTATACATCGTGAATCCCAATAACCCCACCGGAACCATTGTACCACCCGCCGAACTGGCACAGTTTTGCCGCGATGTGGCTCCCACCGTGCCCGTTTTTATCGATGAAGCGTATATCGATTTCCTGGAACCGGCCGACCGGCCCATGCTGGGTAAACTGATTGCCGATGGCCTCGATGTGATACTGGCGCGGACCTTCTCAAAAATTCATGGCTTTGCCGGGTTGCGCCTTGGGTACGTGATGGCCCAGCCCAAAACGCTGCAACTGCTGAAACCTTTTACCAATGGTGAATTTGCGGTCAGCATCACCACCCTCATGAGTGGTATTGCCAGTTACCAGGATCAGGCGTGGCAAACATACTGCCGGACCGAAAATACCAAAGCCCGTGACTATACCATGAAGGCGCTGAAAGGCCTTGGCTACGAGCCCATCCCGTCATTCGCCAACTTTATTCTGTTTCCGATAAAGATGAAAACCAAGGCGTTTGAAGGGCAAATGTTTGCGCAGGGAGTAGGGATACAAACGCGCGAAATAGACAAACAGCCCTATTGCCGCGTCAGCATCGGTACGCAGGCCGAAATGGAGATTTTCGTTGGTGCATTTAAAAAAGTTGTGGGATAAAGGAGGAAGGGGAGGAGGGAGGAAAGGGAGAAGGGGGGCGCTCTGCTTGACACGGTTGAACATCAGCGAAGCTCCCTTCTCCCTTTCCTCCCTTTCCTCCTTTATACTTTCCCCCACTCCTCTCTGATTCCTCTTCATTATGACCAGACGTGACTTCATCAATTCAACATCAGCCAGTTATGCATCGTTATTGGCCTGGGGCCTGTTGGCTCCCGCCCCGGCCGAATCCTTTAACCTACCCGCCAATGGTGCGCTAACCGACCCAGCCACCGGTAACGTGGCGGGGCGAAAAGTAGTGGTGCTGGGCGCTGGACTAGCCGGGCTGGCCACCGCCTGGGAATTGGGCAAACTTGGCTACGATTGCACGGTGCTCGAAGCCCGTAACCGGTCGGGTGGGCGTGTGTGGACCGTTCGCGGAGGTACGTCGGAGACCGAGATTGATGGAGCGCCCCAAACCTGCCGTTTCGACGATGGGTATTACTTCAACGGTGGTGCTGCCCGGATTCCGCACCATCATCAGCTCACGTTGCAGTATTGCCGGGAACTGGGTGTACCGCTCGAAATTTTCAACGGCAATAACGAAGCGGCTTACCTCTTCAACGACGGCGGTACGGGGCCCTTCGCCAACCGCCGCATCCGGATAAAGGAATATCACAACGACATGCGCGGCTACACAGCCGAACTGCTGGCCAAATCGCTCGATCAGGGCTCGTTAGATCAGCAGTTGACGAAAGAAGACATTGAGAAGCTGGTCGACTACCTGAAAAACGAAGGCGACCTCAACACGGCCCATTTGTATAAAGGCACTAACCGGCGCGGCTATAAGATGGAGCCCGGTGCGGGTACGATGGCCGGTACGGTGAACGACCCTTATGGATTAACCGATATACTTCGGTCGGGATTCATGCAACCCGTTTTTTATAACGTCGGCGATTACATCTATGAACAACAAACTACGCTGCTTCAGCCCGTTGGGGGCATGGATGCTATTCCAAAAGCGTTTGAAAAGAAACTGGCGGGCAAAATCCAGTTCAATGCCCCTGTGACCGAACTCCGCAAAACAGAGAATGGCGTACGGGTGGTGTACCAGAAAAACGGCAAGCCAACTGAATTGCTCGCCGAATTTTGTGTGTGTACGTTACCACTTCCGGTCCTAAAAAACATTCAGTCTGATCTGGCCGGATCTGTACAACGCGCGGCTGACTTTGTGCCCTACATCAAAACGGGTAAGATCGGGTTGCAATTCAAGCGGCGGTTTTGGGAAGAAGAAGACGGTATCTACGGGGGCATTTCGCGGACTAATCAGGATATCAACCAGATCTGGTATCCGTCGTTTGGTTTTCAGAAGCCTAAGGGGGTATTGATCGGTTACTATAATTTCTACAGTCGTGCTGAAGTGGTAGGTACGTTACCTGTTGCCGAACGGCAGAAACTGGCACTGGAGCAGGGTCGAAAAATACATCCGCAATACGATACCGAGTTCGAAAACTCGTTCTCGCTCGCCTGGCATCGTATTCCGTATTCGGGAGGTGGATGGGCAGTGTATGACGATGCTATCCGGCGCAAACAATATGCAGCCCTACTTGAACCTGATGGCCCTATTTACTTTGCCGGCGAACACACCACGTACCTGACAGCCTGGATGGCCGGGGCCCTCACCTCGGCCCGCCGCGCCGTAACCGCCATTCATGACCGCGTCGGAAAAGCGTAAACAGAAGACAAAATTTTCAACCAGAATAAACCAACTTTTATGAAACGTACATTGCCTTACTTATTCTTCCTGGCTTCGGCCTTCCTGACTAGTTTTTTTGCCCAGCGCGTGATGGCGCAAACAGCCGCTCCGGGCGTGCTGACCGCTGAACAGGCAACCGCGTTGAAGGCGCTGAAAATTAGTAATCTGGAGAAAGATACGTATGTGAAATCGGGCGGCTTCATTCTGGAGCGTTACGAAGACAAACCTGCTTACGTGTTTAATTACAGCGACGGCATTACCCGGAAAATTTACCTGTATAAAGTATACGCCGCTGCCGATACGAAAGACCTGGGCTTGCTCGCCATTTACCAGAACGCCAAAACCAATGACCTGAAATCGTTTGTGGTGCCCGGTGCCGCTGCCGACCGCAAAGCGTGGGACCTTTACCTGGACGATATGAAATACGTGGGCGAAAAAGAGCCGGGTCTGATGCCTGCGCTGACGTTTGTGTTGAGTCGTGAGATGGCTAATATCATGGCTGGCGGCGCCGGAAAAACCGAAGAGGGCGGGGAGAAAAAGAAAGAAGAATACAACTTCTGCTTTGGCCCTGAATCTCTGGTTACCATGCTCGACGGTAGTTCGAAAGCCATTGCCGAGGTGCGCGAAGGTGATCTGGTGATGAGTTATGACGCAATGGCACAAACGGTGGTTGCCAACGCGGTTACGGCGCTGATGGCCCATCCACTACCCGCCGAAACCACGTTGGTCGGCATCTGGACGGTGCCTACCCACGAACTGACCGCCAGCATATCGATGATGCCTGCTCCGGCTCAATTGCTTGAAGCCACCGCCAATCACCCCATTTTAACGGCCACCGGTCGAAAAGCACTGAGCGATGTGGCCGTTGGTGAGCTGGTATACCGCTGCGAAAACGGGGTAACGTACCCAGCCCGCGTGGTTCGTACGGGTAGCACCGGCCGCGCCGCAACGGTATATAGCCTGAATACCGAAAAAGGGAACTACGTCGTGGCTGGCACCGTAGTGCTCGATAAGTAACACGGGCTTCAGCCCGTACCCGACGCATAAAACCTCGCTGTTGACCCACTAGATTGGGCAAACAGCGGGGTTTTTGCGTTGAAAACGGGCTGAAGCCCGTGGTACGGTCAGCCGAGTCGGGTAGTTTTGGCTAACTTGCCGCCTCTTCCGCCACTTGTTCTTTCATGATCTGGACCCGTATTTCTCTCTACATACTTGCTAACCGGCGGCTGTTGCTGGGGCTTATTTTACTGGCAACCGTATTCATGGGCTATCAGGCCTCAAGAGTAAAACTCTCCTACGAATTTGCCAAAATTTTGCCCACCAGCGATCCTGACTATGCCACTTACGAGTCGTTTAAAGCCCGCTTTGGCGAAGATGGCAATGTCATGGTTATCGGGGCCGAAACCGATTCGATGTACCAACTCGCCTATTTCCGCGATTGGCAGGCACTCAACAAACAGATCAAACAGATTGATGGCATTCGGGATGTGGTGTCGAACGCGGGGCTCTATGCGATTAAGCTCAACGACAGTACCGACAAGTTTGCCTTTCAGCCACTCGTTGCGGGTACGGTTCAAACACAGTCGCAGGCAGATAGCCTGAAACTGGCCATTGGTCGCCTGCCTTTTTATCAGGGTTTGGTGACCGATTCATCGGGCCGCTCGCATTTAATGGCCGTTTCGTTCGACCAGAAAAAGCTGAACACCAGAGGGCGTATTGTTACTGTTCGCGAGATTGAGAAACTGGTGAATACGTTTGGCGAACAGCATAACACGGTGATGCACCTGTCGGGGTTGCCCTATATCCGTACGGCATTTACGGCGAAGGTTAGCAATGAAATGGCCTTGTTTATCGGGCTGGCCTTTGCAGTCACGGCACTGATTCTGCTTTTCTTTTTCCGTTCGCCAACGGTGGTGGGTATTGCTATGTCGGTGGTGATGGTGGGTGTGGTGTGGGCTGTGGGCTACATCTTCCTGTTTGGCTATACCATCACTATTCTGTCGGGACTGATTCCGCCGCTGATTATTGTGATTGGGGTGCCAAACGCTATTTTCCTGCTCAATCGCTACCACGATGAACTGAATAAACCCGGCCGATCGCAAAAAGAAGCATTGGCCGTGGCTACGGCTAAGGTGGGGGAGACCACGTTCTTTGCCAACGTGACTACGTCGATCGGCTTTTTCGTTTTTTACTTCACCAACAGCCCGCTCTTACTCGAATTTGGTTTGGTGGCGGCGTTGGGTGTCATGACCACCTACGCTACTTCGCTCATCCTGATTCCGATCGCGTTCAGCTACCTGCCTGTTCCGTCGGTGAAGCAGCGAGGTCACCTGGATAGTCCGTTGCTAACGCGTTTTCTGGCCTGGGTCGATCGACTGGTTCATACACGGCGAACGGCTATTTACACCTTCGTTGGGCTTTTTGCGCTGGCCGGCATTGTAGGCATGAGCCTGATCAAAGCAGTTGGGTACGTGGTAGATGATCTGCCCAAAAACGATCCGATCTACACCGATCTTAAGTATTTCGAGAAAGCATACCGGGGTGTGTTGCCCTTCGAGGTGAGCATCGATGCCGGTCGGCCGGGACGGGTATTATCTCCGCAAACACTGACCAAGATCCGGTTGTTGCAGCGAGAGTTTGCGCAATACCCGGAATTTGCCCGGCCCTTATCGGTGGTTGAGGCGGTGAAGTTTTTCTATCAGGCCTACCGGGGTGGCGAGCCGAGCTACTACATTCTGCCCCCTGCGCTCGAAATGGCCAAACTGCAACGCTATACCGGGCAAATGGGCAGTGGAACGTCGCGCAAAGGGTCAGTCAGTCTGGCCGCCTACGTCGATTCGACCCGTCAGTTTACGCGGGTGAGTTTTCAGGTGGCCGATGTAGGTACGGCCCGCCTCCGCGAACTAATCGGAACGCTGCAACCCCGCGCCGATTCGCTTTTTAATTTCGACCGTGAAAGTGGTCAATTCGTGCCCCCCGCCGATAGGTACGTGGTGAAGCTAACGGGCAACAGCGTGGTATTTACGCGCGGTAACGAGTACCTGCTCAGGAACCTGGCCGAGAGTACGTTGCTGGCGTTTGTGCTGGTGTCGGCTATCCTTATTCTGTTGCTTCGCGATGTCAGATTGAGTCTTGTTGCCATTCTGCCCAGCGCGGTGCCGCTGCTGGTTACGGCGGGGTTAATGGGCTATTTCGGCATCAACCTAAAACCGTCGACGATCCTGATTTTCAGCATTGCCTTTGGTATTTCGTCGGACGGGACCATCTATTTTGTCAGCAAATACCGGGATGAACTGCGGCACGGAGCAAGCGTATCTGAGGCCATTTCGCGCACCATTCGGCAAACGGGAGTCAGTATGGTGTATACGGCGTTTATTTTGTTTGCCGGTTTTGCCATTTTCGCAGCTTCCACGTTTCAGGGCACGGTTTCGCTCGGTATTCTGGTTTCCATCACGCTGCTGATGGGCATGACCTCTAATCTGGTGCTGCTCCCCGCCTTTCTGATGACCGTCTACGAGCGCCGTAAAAAGAAAGCAGTAGCCTAGCTCGCCTACTCGCCAACACTGTTATGGTATGTTTGGGGCAGTTCTACCTGAATAGAGGTGCCTTCACCGGGTTGACTTTCTACCGTGATGGTGGCGTTGAGCAGATTACACAACCGTTTGACGATGAACAGCCCGATGCCTTCACCTGACGAAGACGTTGAAGCGCCGTTCTGGTTGGTCAGTTGGTCAATGTCGGCGTCGGGAGTAGCAACAAGCATGGCCACTAATGGCATAGGTAGACCCGGCCCGGTGTCTTGCACACTAAAGATCCAGGAATTAGTCTCATTATGCTGTTTCCAGCTTACATTCACACCGCCCTCTCTGGTATACTTCAACGCATTCAAAAGCAGATTCTGGGCAATACGGCCAATCTTGACTACATCGCCCTGCACGGGTAATGTGTCTGGGCCAACGCCCCGTAGAAAAAGTTGTTTTTCGCCAGCCATTGGTTGCAGACCGGCTACTAGTTCGCGCAACAGATCGGAGGCATCGAACGCGCCGTCAATAAATTGCTCCTGACCAGACTCCAGCCGTGAATAATCGAGCAGTTGGGTCAGTATTTGGGTTACCTGCCGCAGGTTACGTTGAAGCATAGACAGCATTTCGGTCCGTTCTTCCTGCGTGTCCATCTCGTTGAGCAACGATGCTGCGCCTTCAATGACGCCGAAACTACCCCTTAGGTCGTGGGAGGTAGCTCGTAAAAATTCACCCCGCTGCTGAATATGTTCGCGCATACCTTCCAGCGATTGCAGCATCTTATCAGACCGTTCCAGCTCGCGTAGCCACGACACATGCTGTTGTTCTGCCTGTTTCAGGGCGGTAATATCCAGGCCGGTCACCACTACGCCGTCGTCATGTTTGCTGAGCGAGAGAGCTAGCCAATGATCGGTTCCGTTCTGAACGGTGTGGCGTTCTTCGTAGACGGTTTCTTTGGTTATCAGTACGTGCAGGAGATTGTTGAAGGTGTTGTTGAACCAGAAAAAATTGCTGACCAACGTGACCGAAGTGCCAATTAGTTCAGCCGATGAATGCCCTGTTAGCTCCACAAATTTCTGGTTGCAGGCCGATAGCGTGAAATCAACGACTTCGTTTTTCTCGTTCCGTCTTGCTTTCAACAAACCAATGGAGGCGGGAGAACTGTCGAGAACAGCTTGCAGACTGTCGACCGTTTTTCGTACCTGCTTTTCGGCATCTTTGCGGTCGGTGATATCCAGTACCGTCACCACGAGGCCGTTTGCGTCTATCTGCCGGGTTATAAAAAAGGCGTAGCATCCTGGCGAAGGGCGGTCGAGGTTCCGTTCCTGATAAACGGATTTACCGGTAGTAAGCACCTCCAGATACTGATCGAAAAGGCCACTGGTGAGCGACTCAGGATGAGCTTCCAGCAAGGTACGGTTGATAATATCGCCCGAGGTTTGCCCAGTCATGCTTAGCGCCGATGCATTGAAGACCGATGTGCTGAAATCGATTGGCTGACCGTCGGCGTTGCGAATCACATCCATCATGGTGATACTGGCCGGAATGCCATTGATCACGCTCTGAAGCCGATCGGCGGTTTGTTGTAGTTCCCGGTTGGCCTGTTCTAACCGGGCGTTGGCTTCGGCCCATTGCCGGGTACGTTGCTGCACCCGCAGGTCTAGTTCCTGGTTCAGGGTTTTTTGAAGGTGTACTTCCAGGCTGGTACCGATGTAGCCAACAAAATGGCCCTCGGTGCTGTATTGTGGCCGTGCGTTGACCAGCATCCAACGGTATTCGCCATCCTGCCGTTGCATGCGAAGTTCGGTACTAAACGGCTGTCGGCGCATGAAATGGGTGGCATACGTAGACAGGTACGTGTCTTTATCGTCGTCGTGTACGTTCACCGCAAGTGACTGACCAATCACAAATTCGGGCTGGTTGCCCGTGAACTCGAGCCAGGCACGGTTGACGAAGCTAAAGGTAGCATCGATTGTAGACACCCAAACGAGCGTGGGCGCATTGTCCATCAATTCGCGGAACCAGGCTTGTCGTTCTTCCAGCAGGCGCTGAGCCCGTCGGTGGTCGGTAATGTCTTCAATGGCCAGTAACACTACTTCGCGCTGATGTTGCACCACTTTGCGGGCATTGAGTCGCATTACCTTTTCGCCAATCTCCGGAAACGTATGCGTTACCTCATAGGCCTGTACATGGGCATTCTGCGTAATCACACTTTCCAGCAGTTGCCGTAGTTGTGGAATATTCCATTGCCGATTACCCAGTTCGTAAATAAGGCGGCTCTCGGTATCTTCCTGACGGACTCGAAAAATGGTGTAAAAAGCCTTATTCGCTGATTTAACGCTTAAATCCTTATCCAGAATAATAGTGGCTTCGCTGATGGTATCGAAAATGGCTTCGGCGTATCCGTAGGCTTCGGTCAGTTGATCATTGCGTTGCTGTAATTCCTGGTTGATCGTCAGCAGTTCTTCATTGGTCGATTCAATTTCTTCTTTGCTGGTTTCGAGCTCTTCATTAATGCTTTGCAGTTCTTCATTACTACTCACAATTTCTTCGTTGGCCGATTGTAGCTCTTCGTTCGAGGCTTCTTTCTCCTCAATGATCGAGTGCATGTCTTCGCGCAGGCTGGCCAGTTCCTCTTCCAGTTGCTGGATTCGGGCGTTGCGCATGGTCTCTGTTCCGCTTTCGGGTATAACGGTCGCTACTTCTTCTGAAAAAAGAATCAGAAAGAGTCTGGTTTCGCCTTCACCAGACAGCGGTACGGCCTCAATGGCAATCTGATGGGGCCTGCCGCTGACTGAGACCATTAACCCGCCTTTCTGTACAGTCAGGCCCGTTTTTTGGGCTTTGTGTACGGCATTACGCAACTCAAACGCCAGTGGCGGCCTGGCCATCTTGAGCAAATTAAGACTGGCTTTGCCCGGAGCTGGTTCCAGAAAAAGACCGGTCGACCCTCTGAACTGAAGTATTTCAAGGTCCTGATCAACCACCACAGAGGCCGGGACGTATTGGGTTAGCAATACGTTTTCAACGACTTTGTTTAAATCGTTACTAGTCGATTTTAGCGAATATCCTTTCTTTTCCATGTCGTCTATTCGCTCTGTCTGAAGGCGATGCGTACTGATCCGGCTGCCATGCCGATCAAATGAGTTTATACCAAAGGGAACACTATTATCATCATTTCTGCGAGCATATACCCGGTAGTTTTTATCTATTGCCGTAAATAGGGTTGGTGCGGCACTAACCGTCTCTGACTTTCCCAGCAGTAAAAACCCGTTAGGCTTCAGGGCATAATGGAAGGTAGAAAACGCTTTTCGCTGAAGAACACCATCCAGATAAATCAGCAGATTACGACAACTAATGAGGTCGAGCCGGGAAAAAGGCGGGTCTTTAAACAGGTTGTGGGGTGCAAATACGCACAGATCACGAATCGATTTATGAATGCGATACTGATCATCTATTTTGGTGAAGAAACGGTGAAGGCGCTTGGGTGACAGATCCAGTACCTCGCTTTTGGTATAGATACCCTGCCGGGCTTTGGTGATAGCTGGCTCGCTGAGGTCGGTAGCAAAGATATGAATAGGTGGATTTGCCGTGTTTTCGCCAATCAGTTCCAGCAGCATAATAGCCAATGTATAAGCCTCCTGTCCGGTAGAACAAGCCGGAATCCAGATTCGTAACGGTTCACGCGCCGACATGGCCTTCACCAGTTGCGGCAGCACTTCCTTGGCCATATATTTCATAGCCTCGGTATCCCGGAAAAAAGCCGTTACGTTGATCAGAAGGTCATTATACAGGATGTTGGCCTCGGTGGGGTGTTCCTGCAAATACCGGGTATACTCGGCCAGGGTAGCCAGTTTGTAGAGTAGCATACGCCGAATGATGCGCCGCCGTATGGTCGTAATTTTATACTGGGTAAAGTCAACGCCAACGGTTTTTCGTACAAACTGAATGATGGTTTGAATCTCCTTGTCTGTATCAGGGTCGTCGGGTTTAGAATCTGCCCTTGCCAGTGCTAACGCTAGTGCCAGTGCATCCTCGTCTTCATTTTCGTTGGCGGCTTCGGCGGTTTGCTTGAAAACATCGGTCCGCTGGCTTAAACGCAACAACTCATCGGCCATCTCTTTGGGCGACAGCACCAGATCAACTGCTCCTTCGGCAATGGCTGCCTTGGGCATTGTTTGAAACATGGCCGTTTCGTCCTGCGCAATGGCAATGCCTCCGGCTACTTTAATCGCTGTTAGTCCAAGCGTGCCGTCAGTGGCCATTCCCGACAGAAGAATAGCAATGGCACCCGCTTTCTGCCGTTCAGACAGGGATATGAAAAACCGGTCGATGGGCATATGAATAGCCCGTTGTCGTGGCATGAGCAGCAATTTCCCGTCCATGACCTCCATCTCCTGATTAGGTGGAATGATGTAGACATGGTTGGGCTCAATGGCCATCAGATTAGCCGCTCTGACTACGGTCATGCTGGTTGCTGTGCTCAGAATAGTGTCGAGCTTACTGTCATGATCGGGGTTTAGGTGTTGCACATACACGTAGGCAAAACCCGTTGTGGGCGATAGGTGCCCCAATAAATCAGTAATGGCTTCCTGCCCCCCGGCCGACCCGCCAATGGCTACAACAGGCGTGTAAGTGGATGGTGAAACGGTAACTTCAGACGGTAGACTAGGCGGCATTACACGAAATTATGAGGCTCAGACGGATTGTCATTTCAGTAAAAATAGTAACACGTATACTAAATTTTAATAATTGTTGGGCAACAGCACTCAAAAAGCGTTTAGCTATTGTTTAGTCTTTTGAAACTGTAGATTAAGTGCTTTCTACTAAAAGGTGTAACAATAAGGTATTTTAACTGTATGTCTAAACGAGATATAGTAGTTATTGGCTCATCGGCAGGCGGAGTTTATGCCCTTCAGGAGCTGGTTGGCCGATTGCCCGATACGTTTTCTGGTTCAATATTCATTGTACAGCACGTAGCTGCCTACGCGCGGAGTTTACTCCCTGCTATTCTGAGCCGGTGTGGCCCGCTCAATGTACGGCATCCGCACGATGGCGAGGCCATTCGGGCGGGTCACATCTACATTGCCCCGCCCGACCACCATTTGCTGATCGAACAATGCGGAACAAACGGAGATAACCATGTAGACGAAGAAGGGTGTATCGGCCATGTTCTGGTGCGTAAAGGACCGAAAGAGAACCGGTTCCGCCCTTCGATAGATGCCCTCTTCCGGTCGGCGGCCTACAGTTTTGGCCCACGCGTAATTGGTGTGGTACTAACGGGCCTGCTCAACGATGGCACCTCCGGCATGTGGACTATCAAGCGATTGGGGGGAATCGGAATTGTGCAGGAACCCGACGATGCGCTCTACGCCAGTATGCCCGAAAGTGTGCTTGAATATGTGGAGGTAGACCATGTGTTGCCGCTTGCCAAAATTCCCATGTTGATCAGTGAATTGACTCAGGAGGTATTGCCCGAAATAGTCATTGACAAGTTGACCAACGTACCTGACCCAACTGACGTGGATAATGAACTAAACCGGATAAAGACGGAGGTTGATGTGGCCGCTCAGGCCAGAGCCTTCGACCGGGGCATTCTCTCTGTGGGAGAGTTAACGCCCCTGACCTGCCCCGAGTGCAGTGGTACGCTCGTCAGTTTCCGGGAAGGGCAACTGATTCGGTACCGTTGCCATACAGGTCATTCATACACCGCCAGTACCCTTTTGGCCGATGTGACCAAAGCCATTGAAGACACGATGTGGCAATCGATAAGGGGGTTGGAAGAAAGTATTATGTTGCTGAATCAGGCGGCCGAGCAGTTGGCTGATGGCGGTCAAATCGAAGCGGCTCAACAGTACCGCATCCACTCTGCAAAGGCGCTGGAGCGTGCCCACCGCATCCGCGAACTCATCTACCAAAATGATCAGCTTTCGGGTGATGGGGGGACTAGGTAAATGGGTTGAATAGTCACACAGGGCTGTGCCCTGTGTGACTATTCAACCCATTTACCTAGTCTAGCAAGACGAGCACGTCTTCTTTGGTCAACGACTTCATAAAACCTTCTTCGGTGGTGACTAACTCATTAGCCAGGCGTTGCTTGTTGCGTTGTAGGGCCAGAATCTTCTCTTCTACGCTGTTTTTGGTGATGAACTTGTACGTAAATACGGGTTTCTGCTGACCGATCCGGTGGGCCCGGTCAACGGCCTGCGCTTCAATGGCGGGGTTCCACCAGGGGTCGAGCAAAAAGACGTAGTCGGCGGCGGTGAGGTTATGGCCAAGCCCGCCCGCTTTCAGCGAAATCAGGAAAAGCTGTACCGTGTCGTCGGTCTGGAAACGGGCCACCTGTTCGGGGCGGTCGGTGCTCGATCCGTCGAGGTACGCGTAGGTGATGTTTTTCTCTTTCAGATACTGCTTAATAACGGCCAGGTGCTTAATGAATTGGCTGAATATAAGGATTTTATGACCTTCCTGTAGCGCAATTTCCAGGCGCATCCGTACGTCGTCGAGCTTACCCGAATCGCCTTCATAGGTAGTATCTACAAGGCGGGGGTGATTGGCAATTTGCCGTAGCTTGGTCAGGCCCTGCAACACCACCATCTGCGATTTGGCCAAGCCATCTTTTTCAATGTGATCCAGAATCAGGTTGCGGTAATACGATTTGGCTTCCTCGTAGGTTTTGGCCTGTTCCGGGGTCATTTCGCAATACAGCACCGTCTCGGTTTTCTGGGGTAAATCGGTGGCTACCTGTTTCTTGTTACGCCTGAGCATAAAAGGCTTGATCAGGCTATACAGCTTCTGCATTTTCTGGTCATCGCCCCGCTTTTCAATCGGAATCTGGTAGGTACTCCTGAAAAACGACTGGCTACCCAGCAAACCGGGGTTAATAAACGTCATCTGCGTCCAGAGATCCATGGTGCTGTTTTCCAGCGGTGTACCGGTCAGCAGCAGCCGATGCGCCGAATTCAACTGCATCACCGCCCGTGTAATGTGCGAATTCGGATTCTTGATCGCCTGCGATTCGTCCATGATCACATAATCGAACCGGTAGTTTTTGAGCAGCTCAATGTCGATTCTGACAATGCCATACGACGTCAGAATCAGGTCATAATCATCAAATTGAGCCGTGTTTTTATCGCGATACGTACCTGTGTAAGTCATCACGCGCAGGTTGGGAGTGAAGCGCCGAGCCTCTAGTTCCCAGTTATAAATCAGCGAGGTAGGCATCACCAGCAGGCTGGGGCCGGGCCGCGATGGGCCGGGTATTTCGAGGTTGGCTTCCTTGCGTCCCTGCAAGAGGGCCAGGGTCATCACGGTTTTTCCCAGCCCCATATCATCGGCAAGGCAACCACCAAAATGATACTGCCGCAAGAAGTTCATCCAGTCGTAGCCCGCTTTCTGGTAGGGGCGTAACGTACCCACAAAACCGGTGGGCATCGGCACTTCGTCAATTTGTTCAAATTCACGCAGCCCTTCCAGTCGGCGGCTGATAACCGTTTCAACCAGCGATTCATGGTCTAGCTGTTGCACCAGCGCCAGATGATGCTTTTGCAATACCAGCCGTTTACCAGCCTCAACGTCTGTGTGTTCGTCCCCGTCAGATGGGTGTTCCATGAAGCCAACCAACTCGGCATATTTGACAAACCAGGCTTCAGGAATAACCGCGATCTCGCCGTTGGGAAGTGTAAATTCCCGCTTTTGGGCCAAAATCAGCGAGCGTAACCGAAGAAATGGAATCTCGAAGTCGCCAAAGCGCACCTTGGCGTGAATATCGAACCAGTCGCGGGTTTCGCGGATCGAGATGGCCAGGCTGGAATAGCCGAGAAAATAGCGCCGGGTATCACTGGCATTTTGCCGTATCTGAAAACCCGCTTTGTCGAGCGCAGTCCGATGGTCGTTGAGCCAGGTGAAGGCCTCTGCTTTCGTAAGGGTCAATCGTCCATTTCTCAAGTCGAGTCCCTCTTCGCGCAGTTGGGAAAAGTAATGACGTTCCGTTTTTAGCTCGCGCCTTACCTTATGAAACAGGTAGTCGTTGCCTATTTTCTGGAGGCTGACGTTGGCCGAATTGGCAAAGCTGTTGAACTGAAACGTGAAGTCGCCGTATTGAAACGACAGATCGAGTATTACCTCATTGCTACTCGTGGTATCGTCGTCGGCAACCAATGTATCACCAAACAGCGTTGGCGACGCAACCACCTGTTGCAGACTGTTGGTCTGTTCCGAGAGCGTCAGTACCGGAACGGGTTGAAGAGAGGTAGTTCGTATTTCAAATCCTTTGGCAAACACATCGTATTGGGCAATAAGCGGCACAATGAACCGCTCATAATACTGCGCCTCCATACTTTTGGGCACCACAATGTGTTGCTTGTTCAAAAACGGTCGTAGCTTTTTGCCGTCCACATCGATCCCCGCCGATAATTCGTTTTTCGAGAGTTTAGCAAAATGATATAACTTGTTTTTTACCAGTAGCCAGGCCGGATCATCGCACAGCAACATGGCGTTGCGGTGTTGAAATTCGACCCGTTCCGTGGCTGATCCGCCGGGTTGAATTTCTCGTTCGGCGAGTGGGTAACGAATGATGGGAAAGTAATGCGTTGCCTCTTCGTTGCGAACAAAATGAAAGTAAACCCGGGCCGGTTCGGGCATAAAGGTGACCGCTTCGCCCACGGGATCGCCGTCGTGGGTCATCAGAAAAATGGGTTTCTCTGCCAGCAGCGGCAAAATTTGCGCTTTCGTCTGTTCCACGTAGTCGGCAATAGCCTCCTGCATTACTTTGTCGCCTTTCTGTGGGTCGTACACGCGCAGAAAAAAATCGACTACCGACCATTTTTTGGTGTTGAATCGCCGCAACAGCGTATCCTGACAGATATAATCGGTGAGTTTAACCAGTTCAAAATCGCGCTCGTCGAGCCCGTCTGCAAACTCACGAACGTTTTGCGGCGACAGGCTTTGGGTTTGTAGTGTCAGTTCTCCTTTGGCGTTTAACCGAACAACAAAGGCTTCGATCAGATAGCCGAGGTATTCGTGTTGGAGTAGTGAGTAAACGACCTGAAATGGCTCTGACGGGGATACTTTCATGGGAAAAGAGGAGGGGCCTACGCATAACTAACAGCCTACTAAACAGTCGAGTAATGGTGTTATTTATGATAGACTAACTAACTGATAATTGGCTCATTGACTGGTTTTCAGGCAAACCGCCATTTATCGCATAATAACTAAAACAAAAACAGGGAATGCAAACATATCGAGGTAGTGGTCTCAAATATACAGTTTGCAGGCAGAGAGCCAAATCAAGAAACTGTTAAGCATATTTATAACCTGTTTATATATAGAAAAAATAGACTAATTGATTTTCAAAACTGCGGGAACGTACCTGAAATTTTGTTTTGTACTTACCTAATTGATCCGTCACCGATAAAGAACTATCCGCGATGGTTGCCAGTCGATTACTGCGGGGATTGTCACTCTGGTAGCAAAACGCCCTCTGATATTCGGAGGGCGTTTTTTGAGAATAGGATTGCCTATTGAGCGTAATCTAACGGGGTGACTGGTATTTTCAGAAGGAACTCGCCGTTACGGTCGCGGTAGTTATACACCATTGTAATGCTGTTATCACGAAGGTCGGCCATAGCTGTGTTGGTTTTGACCGATTCAATCAGCCCCGGTTTGGTAGTGGCTTCAAGCGCCGCTACATCGAAATCGGCCCGACTTGCCGTGAGTAGCGTATAATTGAACTGCAACTCTGTTCCTGAAAGTACCTGTGCGCTATCAAGCCGCGTGGCTGGATCAATCTGTACCGGGCAGGCGCTGTTAATCTCGCGGGCCGCATTGTTCAGCTGATTTATCACCGCCGCTGACTCTTCAGACACTTTTTCATACGTAACCGCTGGCTCATTGTCGGTTGTCTCTTCCGGCTTTTTCTCTCCCGAACAGGCAAGTACCACCAGGCAAAGGGCAACTAAAGCGATTTTCATAGGATGGGGGTTTGGGAAGGTTTAATGTCCAAAGTTCAACGTCTAATGTCTAAAGTTGCTCCGCTTTGCTTCAAACGCGGAGCAACTTTAGACATTAGACGTTGAACTTTAAACCTCTTTATTTCAAAGCATCGCCGCGCCGAAAACGCCTGCGCTGTCGCCGAGTTTAGGGCGGATGATGGGCGTTTTCACCACGCCGTTGTTGAAGATGTATTTCTTGATGCGTTCGTAGCCTTCGGTGTACAATTCATCGATGTTACCCACGCCGCCACCGAGCACGATCACGTCGGGATCGAGGACGTTGATGAGCGTTGAAATAGACCGACCATAGTATTCCAGCATCCGTTCTATCGTGAGTGAAGCGATTGGGTCAATGCCCGCCCGGTGGCGCTCGACGATCTCTTTCATGGTGCGTTTTTCGCCGCACTGCTCCAGATAGAACCGTTGCAGCGCCGGGCCGGCCAGTACTTGCTCATTGCAACCGCTCTTGCCGCAATAACAGGCATGTCCGTTCTCTTCCAGAATGTTATGACCCCACTCGCCGCCAATGCCGTGCATGCCGTTGATCACAAAAGGGCGCCCGTCGAGGCCGCGCACCACCACGCCGCCACCCACGCCGGTGCCCATGATGACGCCAAACATCATCTGAAAATTAGGCGCCACGCCGGGAACAGCCCCCAGTGTAGCCTCGGCCAGGGCAAAGCAATTGGCGTCATTGGCCAGCGACACCCGAACCCCAAGTTGCTCGGTCAGGGCCTGTTTCAGCGGTTTTCCGTTCAGGCAGGTCGTGTTGCAGTTCTTCATCGTCTGCGTTCCCGGATCGAGTGTACCGGGTGTGGCAAAACCGATGTGGTCAGGTACGTACCCGGTCTCGGTTTTTAGCTGATCGACCAGCAGTTTGATGCGGCTTACGATGTGTTCGTAGCCCAGATGCGCTTCGGTGTCGATCCGTTTGCGAATGACAACCGCCTCGGGCGAAGGCGAGGAGAGAATGACACCTTCTATTTTGGTGCCGCCAAGGTCAATGCCCCAATATGTTTGCATATCGACTAGTGGTGCTGCTGAATCAGCTTTTCAGATGTTCAGGAATAAGGGTACAAACATACACAACGTCAGTAGGCTTCTTTGCGCTTACCTTTGCGTAGTCAAACTAAACGTATCAACCGACACCCATCATGGCTTTAGAAGTTGGGCAATCTGCCCCCACATTCACGCTTTTTTCGTCAGAAAATCAACCTGTTTCGCTCACCGACTACTCGGGCAAGAACGTTGTGCTGTTATTTTTTCCGATGGCATTCACTAGTGTCTGCACCGCCGAACTGTGCGAAATGCGCGATAACCTGCACACTTACACCAACCTGAATGCCGAAATTCTGGCTGTTTCGGTCGATTCGCCGTTCACATTGGCCAAGTTTAAGGAAGAACAAAATTTGCCTTTTCCGTTGTTGTCAGACTTCAACAAGGAAGTGTCGGAAGCCTACGGTGCGCTGTACGAGAACTTTGTGATGAACATGAAGGGCGTCAGCAAGCGCGCCGCATTTGTGATCGACGAAGCCGGACATATCAAATACGCCGAAGTACTCGAAAACGCCGGCAACGTACCTGATTTCAACGCTGTTAAAGCTTCGTTGAATTAAGAATTAAGAATGCTGCGCTGCTATGGCCAGATACAATCCGTTAGCAGCGCCATTCTTAATTCTTAATTCTTAATTAATCATTCCCTTGTCCTGGTATTCTAACTTTTTTACCGGCCTTCCCCAAGAGGCGTGGAAGGCGGCGCAGACCGACGAACAGACGCAGCTCGAACTTGAGCGAATTGTGGAATCGCTCGAATTTGGGCCCGACGATCGGGTGCTCGATGTGTTCTGCGGCTACGGTCGTCATGCGTTACCGCTCGCGAAGATGGGCGCACAGGTCGTTGGCGTTGATATTTCAGACGAATCGGTGGCCGAGTTGAAAGCCGCCGTGGGTCGCAAGAAGCTGGCACTGACCGCCATTGCTGCCGATTTTATGACCATCGATACGGCCCTGTTGGGTGAGTCCGAATCGTTTCAAGCGGCGTATTGTCTGGGCAACAGCCTGTGCTTCTTCCCCCGTGCCGAGATGCAGACTTTCCTGCAACGAATTGCGGACTTGCTGGAACCGGGTGGCCGTTTTCTGGCGCAGTCGGGCATGGTGGCCGAAAGCTTTCTACCCGATTTTCAGGAACGTGCCTGGCTACCCGTTGGCGACGATATGCAGGTATTGGTCGAAAATCGCTATGATCCGCTTACGGCCTGTGTTGATCAGCAACTTACGTATTACCAACGTACCCAGTCTGGAGTCGATGTGGTTGACCGGCTGGCCCAGTACTATATCTACACCCTAGCCGATTTACTGACCTTGTTTAGTGAGGCAGGTCTGGAACCGATAGCCTGTTATGGTACTGTTGAGGGTGATCCGTATCAGGTGGGTGACGAAGGGGTATGGGTTTTGGCTATGAAAAGGACAAGTTAATGTTTTTATTGTCATATGATTGATATAAAATCATCATTGTCCACTTTACTTTATTGTGTATTTACCATAAAAAGTAGGTAAATAAATTTGAGTACTTAGATAAGTCGGCATAAACGGCTAACTTTCAGCCAGATTAACACCGTTAACAAATCTGACCTATCATGGAAGTAGTCGAGCGCAAACAGCGCACCCGCGAACAAACGCGGGCGGGTATTCTCCACACCGCCAAAGACATTGCCCGCCGGGAAGGCTGGCAGGCGGTCTCGATCCGAAAAATTGCCGACGCTATAGATTATAGTGCCCCCGTTGTTTACGATTATTTCGACAGCAAAGACAGCCTGCTCGATGAGATTCGTAACGAGGGTTTTCGTCACTTACGTACCGAGTACGAACGACTGGTAAAGCTTTATCGTGATCCGGAGAAATTACTCTACGAAATATCACTGGTACAGTGGCAGTTTGCTACCAAGCAGGTTGAACTGTATCAGGTTATGTATAATCTGGAAGGTGCCAATTGCACAGCTCCATTAGCCGATTCGGAAGAGATTAAGGCGGTGAACGAAATCGTTTGCCGCATCATTTTCTCGTTTATTCCGAAATCAGCCGAAGCCATTCGTCGCCTCTATTTCGAGTGGTGGGCCACCTCGCACGGTATTATTATGTTGGGTGCCCTGCTTCGGCACCAACAGCCGCTCGACGCTACCGAACAGATTTACCGCGAAACCATGCGGCGCTTTGTTAGAAACCTGCGGTAAGCCGGGTTGATTAGCAAACGCGCCTATCCGTTCTTCGACAAGCCGCACCAGTTCATCCTGCGTGCGGCTTTTTATTGATGGCTTTAGCCAACAGAACCGCAACGTACCTGACCTAACCCTTCTCCATAATGAACTCCTCGGTTACCCGGATTAGCTACGCTGGCTTCCTGCTGTTTTCCCTGGTTGTTGCCTGTCAACGGCCTGTTACAACCTCGTCGAAACCGTATTTTCCGCCAAAAGGAAATAACTGGACGCGAATAGCCCCTGACAAAGCAGACATGAACCCGGCCCTGCTCGACTCGGCGGTGGCGTGGGCCAAAAGGCAGGAAACGACGCAGATGAAACCCGATTTTTCGACGCAGGAAGAGATCTTTGGCAAACTGCTTGGTCCTATGCCCACGAGTCGGGCGGCCACCAACGGCATCATACTTCGTCATGGCTATATCGTGGCCGAATGGGGCGACACCCGTGCCGTTGACCCTACCTATAGCGTAGCCAAAAGTGTACTGTCGACGCTGGTGGGTATTACGCATGAACGCGGACTGATACCGGATATCAACGAGCCGGTGGCTAAACTGATTCAGGACGGTGGGTACGATTCGGAACAGAACCGGGCGGTAACCTGGGAGCAGCACTTGCGCCAGACTAGTGAATGGCAAGGCGAGTTATGGGGCAAAAACAGCGATTTTGTGGGTAAAGAAGCGTTTGGCCGCGGCGAACGCAAGCCGCGCACCCTGCAAAAGCCAGGTACGTTCTACGAGTATAACGACGTCAGAATCAACCGCATGGCACTTTCTCTACTTCGACTCTGGAAAAAGCCACTGCCCGACGTAGTGCGCGATGAACTGATGAACCCCATCGGCGCGTCGGATAGCTGGCAGTATATTCCGTACCCGAACGCACTGGCTGACGTTGACGGCAAAAAGATGCCTTCGGTAAGCGGCGGCACCCGGTGGGGGGGAGGCCTGCGCATCAGCGCCCGCGATCTGGCCCGGTTCGGCTACCTGATTGAACAGCAAGGGCGCTGGCAAAACAAACAGATCGTCTCGGCCGATTGGGTAAAACAGGCCACCACCGGTAATGCGGTTGGCCCCGATTATGGCTACCTGTGGTGGCTCAACACGGGTAACGCAGCAAACGGTAAAAAGCCCTGGCCCGATGCGCCATCGACCAGTTTTGCCGCTCTCGGTGCAGGGTCAAACACCGTCTGGATTGATCCTGAGCACGATATTGTCATTGTGTGGCGGTGGCACAATGGCAGCCCGAACGAACTGGCAAAACGAGTAGTAGCTGCGCTGAAACACTAGAGTAAACTGCCGAATACTACTTAACTCTTGTATATTGTCGTCATGATACGGCTACTCGCACTGCTTTGTTTTCTGGCTACGGCTACATTCTCTCACGGACAAACGGATACGTCGAATAAAGGCCTTCGGGTTACTCTATCAGTCAATGGCAGGGGAATGACTGTCGATAGTACCAAGGATGCGTATAACAAGCCGTTCCAGCTACGAGGTGATGCCAAAGCCAATAACGCCAACTGGCGGTTCAAAGCCGGCGATAGCATTCAGTGGGCCAATCCAGCGTACATAGATCGCCACTGGACGGATGAAATCACGCCGGATGGCGCTATCCGAACAAATAAAACACTCTGGGAAAAAGAGAAAGGCTGGTTTCGATTGTGGGTGAGATCGCCAACACCAATCGCCGATAAATCACTGACCCTGATTATCCGTCAGTTTGGACGCTCTGAGGTGTACCTCGATGGCCGTTTATTGACCCGCCTGGTGCCGCCGCTGATTGATTCAGGCGGGTCGCAGCGAATAGTGCAGTTTATACCGCTGCCGATTGCCGACACCAACCGGCACTTGCTGGCTATTCGGTATGCGTTCCGTAAAGACCCGACCTTTTTTGCCAACTTAGGGGAAAACCCATTGGATCTGGAGATTGAACGCAGCGATGAAGCGGGCAGCGATTATTACATGTCAGAATCAGCGGGCGTGGGCCTCGATTCTGTGCTGGGAGGCATTTTCGGTATACTCAGCTTACTCCATTTTTTATTTTTCCGGGCCAATAAAGCGCAGCGTATTAACCGAACGCTATGCTGGGCAATGCTGGCTTTTTCCGTTGCGTTTATTTTTGATTCGCTGAGTGGTATCACGCCTAATCTGACGCTCGACTCGTTTGTTGAGCTGAGCGAGAATATCAGCTCTCGTGTGGGCTGCATCTTGTTGCTGTGGGGGGTATATCAATATTTGGGTATCAGAGCGGGTTGGTTTTTTTACAGCATACTGGGTTTGTTAGCGTTTGATATGTTGTATCGGACTTTTCTCGGTCCCTCTCCTTATTATGCACGCGCTATCGCCTTCACACTTGTTTTTGTCGACTATATCCGGTTGAGTTGGATAGGTCGGAAACGAAAAGAGGCTGATTCACGCCTCCCCTGGAATTCGGTAAAAATGGCGTTTTTGTGTTTGGTGGGCATACTGTTGGTCATCATTATCGGCGCTATAGTCAGTAATTTGATCGGGATTAGGTTTGATTCTAATCTGATACTTGCTCCTGTTTTCGTATTGGTCCTGATCGCCTTGCTTAGTATACCGGTTGGCTTATCACTTTCGCTGGTACAGGATTACACACGTACCTACCGATCACTGGCCGCTAAACTGTATGAAGTGGAGCAACTTTCGGCGCAGACCGTAGCGCAGGAGCAGGAAAAACAGCAGATTCTGGCCCGCCAAAACGAAACGCTTGAACACCTGGTCACCGAACGAACCGCCGCCCTCGACCAATCACTGACCGAACTAAAGGCCACGCAGGATCAGCTGATTCAGCGCGAAAAACTGGCTTCGCTGGGTGAACTGACCGCCGGTGTGGCCCATGAAATTCAAAACCCGCTCAACTTCGTCAATAACTTCTCGGAAGTATCGGTCGATTTGCTGACCGAACTGGAAGAAGAACAAGCCCGGCCAACCGACGAGCGTGATTTAGGTCTTGAACAGGAAATTCTGAGCGACATTAAACAGAACATTGGTAAGATTAGCCATCACGGGCAACGGGCAGCCAGTATTGTGAAGGGCATGCTGCAACACAGCCGCGCCAGTACCGGCCAACGTGAACCCACCGACCTGAACGCCCTGACCGACGAGTACCTGCGGCTGGCTTACCACGGTATTCGAGCTAAAGAGAAGACGTTCGAGGTTAGCTTCGTTACCAATTTTGAGACCGATTTACCATTGGTGCCTACTGCGTCGCAGGATATTGGCCGGGTGCTGATGAACCTGTTTACCAATGCGTTCTACGCCGTTCAGGAACGTACGCAGCGGGATGCCGCCCAACTGTCTACTTCAGAATCGGGGACGTACAGGCCCACGGTAACTGTCACTACCGAACGGATAGGCGGCAAAGTACAGATTCGGGTGCGCGATAACGGCATGGGCATTCCCGACGAGATACGCGCTAAAATTTTCCAGCCCTTCTTCACTACTAAACCCACCGGTAAAGGCACCGGCCTCGGCCTCAGCCTCAGCTACGACATCATCACCAAAGGCCACGGCGGAACCATATCGGTGCAATCAGAGCCAGGTGCGTTCACTGAGTTTACTATATCCATTCCGATCGTATGACCATCGCCATCATCGGCGCTACCGGAATGTTGGGTCAACCGGTTACCCGTGAATTGCTGTCGGCCGGATATACCGTGCGCATTGTTGCCCGGAATCTAACAGCGGCTAAACGACTTTTCCCCGCCGCCGATGTCGTTTTTGGCGACCTTAGAAAGCCAGACTCGTTACCCGCTGCCTTGGCAGGATGCGAGGCAATGTACCTGAGCCTGTCCGTAAAACAAACCGAAAAATCCATAGATTTCCATACCGAAAGTGATGGCCTGCGAACCCTGCTGGCAGCCGCGAAAGTGGCAGGCGTGAAACGGATAGCCTATCTCTCATCAATCGTGATGCGCTATCAGGGTATGAACGGCTTCGACTGGTGGGTATTTCGAATTAAGCAGGAAGCGGTGTCGCTCATCAAGGTATCGGGTCTGGACTACAGCATTTTCTATCCCTCGAATTTTATGGAAACGATGCTGACCACGCAACGAGTGGGGCCACTGGTACTGGTATTGGGAAGTTCGAAGGTAAAACCGTGGTTCATTTCGGCACAGGACTATGGAAAGCAGGTAGCGCGTGCATTGCAGATTGCTCAGGTCGGTCAGCCGCAGGAATACGTCATTCAGGGTCCCGAACCTGTAAACCAGCTGGTAGCCGCCAAACGGCTGGCGGCGAACTACACCAACTCAAAACTTCGTGTGATGGAAATGCCGTTGGCAATGCTCCGTCTCGGTCGGTTATTCTCTCAACAGGCCGATTACGGTGTTCATATTGCTGAAGCGCTAAACAATTATCCCGAACAGTTTGAAGCCGAACGTACCTGGCTGGATTTGGGTAAACCTTACATTAGTATTGATAGATTTGCAACTGGAGTAGGGCAAGGCGGTTAGCCCTGTAGCGCCGAAGCTCCAGCTTCGGTAGTATAGAGATAGTTACTCTCACTACCGAAGCTGGAGCTTCGGCGCTACAGAGCCACTTGTGTAGCAATGGGAAAAGTAGTGCCTCCTCCTTCTTTACACCAGTAGTATACGCCTCGATAGGCCGTTTTTCGTTAGTATAATATGTCGTTACAATTCTGGAAACTCTGGACGAAGCCCGAACGCGCTGTGTACGTGATCGGGCTTGTTCTTGTTGGTATATCGCTTGGCTGGCTGGCGTTGGCCGGTTATCGCGGACTCGAAAACGTGGTACGCTGGGAGGTGCTCAACGAACTCGTTGGCTTCCCTACGACGCTCTATCAATTCACCGATGGTCTACTCACCTACCCGGTACAGGGGCAGGTGCAAACGGTGGCCGGGCAGTTCCTGGCCTCACCCATGCGGGTTTATCCGCTGGTGGCTACGGGCACAGTAGCGGGCTTGTGCGTAGCCCTGGCCTTCGCGCTGGCGGGCATCTGCCGACTGCCGACATTGCGGTATCGGCTGGCGATGGGCGCGTTTATTTTGCTGTTGGCCGTTTGCCGGTTCGAAACGCTGGGCCTGCCCGGTGGCTCGGGTAAGTGGCTGTTTCTGGGCGTGGCGGCTTTGTTTGGTGGCTTCAGTTTCTACTTCCACGCGTTCCGTACCGACGTTGGCTTTACACCACGCTTGCTGGTCTTTCTCGGTTTATTCGCCGGGTTGGCAGTAGCGGTTGCGCTGGGTAGCTCGGTGGTCAATCCGGCGATGGTTTTGCTTGGCTACACGCTGCCGGGTCTGGTGTTGTTGAGTGTTGGTACCATCGCCTTCGTCGCCATCGAAATTCCCGCCGCTATGGTCTGGCTCACTAGTGTTAGTCGTCCTTCGGCGCGGCCGTTGGGGATGATTAACTTCCTGTTCATCAGCCTACTGTACCTGCTGAACCTGTTGATTATCTGGCTTCGCAACACCAACGTCATTGACTGGGATGGGCTGACCATCAGCCCATTTCTGATTGTTGGTGTATCGCTTGTGCTGGGCGTTTGGGGCTTTCGTCGGTTGGTCGAGCAGCGGGAACTGCTGTCATTTCGCGAGGCGGGAGCGGGGCTTTACCTGGGTATGGCTTCGTTGGCGGCGCTGACCATGGCCTATGCGTTTGCCACCGCCAACGATCCGCTGGTCGAGCTGTTTGAAGACATTATCGTGTATAGCCATTTCGGAATGGGCGTGGCCTTTGTGCTGTATATCGGGCTCAACTTCTGGCCCATCTACCAGCAGCAACTGCCGGTACACAGGGTGATGTACAAAGCCCGTATTGCTGACTTGCCGTTGTTCCGGCTGGCGGGGTTAGTGGCCATGGTTGGTATGATTGCCGGGGGCAATTACTTCACCGTTAGGCAGGGGTACGCCGCTACGCTGTCGGCGCTGGGCGATGCGTACCTGGCCGAAAATCAGGTCGATCTGGCGCAGACGTACTACCAGGAATCAGTAGCTGAAGAACACCAGCAACACAAAGGCAATTATGCCCTGGCGTCGATCGCGCTTTCGCGAAACGATCAGGCCGCCGCCGCTTTGTTCTTTTCGAAAGCCTTGTTGAAACAGCCGTCGCCGCAGGCCTTTGCGGGCTTAAGCGATACGTACCGGCAAACGAACCTGTTTTTTGAGTCGATCAAGACGTTGCAGCGGGGTATTCAGACGTTTCCGAACAATGGTGAATTGCGCACGAATCTGGGTTATCTCTACGGCAAAACAGCCATCGCCGATTCGGCCTACTATTACTTACAGTCGGCTGTGGCCCACACCCAGCGCGATGAAGTACCGCTGGCGAATCTGCTTGGTTTGTATGCCCGCAACCCCAACATAATGGCGGCCGATTCGGCGCTTATCGATCAGGTAGAAACGCGCGATGACCCGGCGTTCGAAGCCAACCGAATGGCGCTGCATCTGGTGTCGCCCCGCGATACTACCGCACCTGTTGCCCCCGCCTGGCTGAGCAGAGCTGCTTCCGACCCCCTGCTCGATGCCGGTCGGTTTGCCTCGCTCTATAACTACGCTTTTGTGGCCGCTAATCCCGACAGCACGTTGCTGAATCGATTACAACGGGCCGCTCAAAACCCTGCCAATCAGGAACTGGTCGATGATCTGGTGTTGGCGCAGGCGTTAGGTCGGTACCGGGCCAATCAGCATCTGGAAGCCTTTGATCTGTTGACGCAACTGGCCGAAAACGACCCCAAACGAGCCAACTCTTACCGTACTACCCTCGGTTTGCTACAAGCCGATCAGGGGTTATACCGACAGGCGAACAAAACGCTGGCGCTTAATTCCGACACACTCTCCTCGTTCTACCGGGCCGTGCTGTTGACCAAACTCGGTGATCTGCCCGCAGCCCGTCCATTCTGGCTCACGGCCATGCGGCAGGATAGTTTGTTACAGGGTGTTCGGCAGGCGTTGTACAGCGAAAAACAACCCGCAACGGACCTTGAAAAAGCGTTCTATGTCAGTTATCGCCTCGACGATGCCAACCGGGGACGTACCTGGGAAACCATCCGCGACGTTAGCCTGAAAACCGTTTCCGGAGCCAGCCTTATCGATACGTACCTGGCTACCCGGCAATATTTCTACGCGCAGATGATTCTGAGTCAGATGGGCAAACCTGCCGAGCTAACGTCCTTTGCCCGATCAATGGAAAACCTGTCGGCGGTGAAAATTGCGTCGTTCCGCAAAAAAGCAACGGCTACTGATTCGCTGGCCAAAACGTTTTTCATTCCGCAACACCGGGCCCTGGTTGCCGCTTTGCGCGGAAGCGCGTTTGCCGCTTCGAAACAACCGGACAACGCCCGAAAAGCCTACGAACAGGTGTTACTGACTGGTTCGGCTCAGGGCCAACTGGTGGCCGAAGCCAGTTTGTTTCTACGAAGTCAGCGGCAAGTGAAACCAGCCTACGAAGCGGTGCGACGAGCCTTACCGTATAACGAGTCTGAGCCCTCTCTGTTGAAAAGTTACGTGCTACTTTGTCTCGATCAAAGCCTGTTCGATTATGCCGAAGAAGGAATGGTGCAATTGCAGGTGATTGCTCCACCCGCCGACTATCAGGCGTTTGCCGTAGCCTATCAGCAAAAAGTATCGGCTATCGAAAACGCCCGTAATGCGTTTGTACAGTGACGTACTTTAGCTTTGGTTCGTAAAATCAACGACACAGGCAACCCGGAATATGAATATCATTGAGACCAGCGAAGTAGCCAAACGGTATGTAATGGGCAGCGAAATCATCGACGCCCTTAAGTCGATCACTATTTCGGTGCACAAAGGCGAGTATGTCGCGTTTATGGGTCCGTCAGGGTCGGGTAAATCCACGCTTATGAACATTGTTGGCTGTCTGGATTCGCCGACTTCGGGGCAGTATATTCTGAACGGGCAGGATGTCAGTAACATGACCGAAAATGCGCTTGCTGAGGTTCGGAACAAAGAAATTGGCTTCGTTTTCCAGACGTTCAACCTGTTGCCCCGCCAAACATCGCTCGAAAACGTAGCCTTGCCTCTGATTTACGCGGGCTATAGCAAGGCCGACCGGACCGAAAAAGCGATGCTGGCGCTGAAAAACGTAGGTCTTGAAAATCGGGCCGGACACCGCCCCAACGAACTGTCGGGCGGTCAGCGGCAACGGGTGGCTGTAGCGCGTGCCCTCGTTAACGACCCTAGTATCTTGCTCGCCGATGAACCAACGGGTAACCTCGATTCCAAAACGTCGTACGAAATCATGGACCTCTTCGATCAGATTCACGCCAAAGGCAATACCGTGATTATGGTGACGCACGAAGAAGACATTGCCGAATACGCCCACCGCATCATCCGCCTCCGCGATGGCCTCATCGAAACTGACCGCGCCAACCAGAATATCCGGAAAGCCAAAGCGTTCATGCAGGCGTAGAGGGTGTTTTGCATTTGTAGTTTGGGGTTTGACGTTTACTACAGTCCAATTCTGATTCTACCAGCCGATTAGCCTATTTTCGGGTTTCGTAACGAATCCCACCGAATGGAGCAGGCCAATCTGGTTTTTTTAGTCACATTATGCATTGTTGGCCTTGGTTTCTCTCTGAAACACTGGGACATTGTTAGTGAGCAGAACGGAAAGGTGATATCGCGTCTGCTGATGCACACTACCTTTCCGGCGCTGATGGTTGTTTCGACCCTACGCGTACCGCTGACGTCGACCCTGCTGGCTATTCCTTTTGTAAGCATTGCACTCGGCGTTGTATTACTATGGCTAGCCTGGTTTGCATTTGCCCAACAACCCATTCGCGTGCGGGGGGTACTCACCATTGGCGTGGGAGCCTTCAATATTGGCCTATTCGGTTTTCCTATCATCGAAGGTATTTGGGGGCGCGATGCCCTGGTCTACGCCGTGCTGTACGACATTGGCAACACTGTCGTCATTTTTGGTATCGTTTACCCTATTGGGTATTACCTCGCCTCGGGTGGCGCGAAAAAGCCGCCTGTGGGGGCTATTCTTCGGCGTATGTTGCGTCTGCCGCCGTTGCTGGGTATGTTGTTAGGCCTCACGCTCAATGTGCTTTCCATTGACCTGCCTCCCATATTGTTCGATGCGCTGGATACGCTGGCAAAAGCCAACAAACCGTTAGTGCTGTTGTTGTTGGGGATCTACCTGAGTTTCCGCCTCGAAAAAACGCAGCAGTCCGCCATTTTTCGGCTTCTGTTCCTGCGCTACGCGTGTTGTCTGGGCGCCATTGCCCTGCTTCATGTGGTATTGCCCGATCCAACGTTGTTGCGTACCACGCTTATCGTGTGCATGCTGCTGCCGGTGGGAATGACTATTCTGCCTTTCTCCGACGAGTTCAACTTCGATTCGCGGGTGGCAGGTACGTTGGCTAACCTGTCGCTCGTGATCAGCTTTGGCTTGTTGTGGCTGTTGGTTTACTGCTTAGGCCTTGTCTAGGTAACGTACCTGAAAACGAAAATGCCCACCTGAACAAACAGGTGGGCATTTTCATGGAAAGTAAGTTCGGTTAAACTAGGGGCGCAGGGCCGACTGTGAATTGCCGGGAGCAGCAACAGGTGCGGCTGGAGCCTGCGCCGGAGCTGGACGATTCTGGGCTGGAGCCACCGCTGCACCTGGCAACGCTTTTGTAGCGGCCCGCTCAACGTTGGCACTGTTGATTACGCTGGCGCCTGTTTTGTCAACGAGGGCATACGTAGAGAGTACCAACACCATCACGCCGATGCCGAGGCCCCAGGTAATTTGCTCAACAACGTCGGTCGTTTTTTTTACGCCCATCAACTGATTGGAGCCAAGGCCACCGAGTTCGCCCGATAGGCCGCCGCCTTTTGAATTCTGAATCAATACGACCAGAATCAGAAGAACGGTCAGGATGCAAATAAGAACAATAATTGTGGTTACCATGAACTTGGTTAATTCGGTTAACTATAAGAGGGGTGATGTCTTTTTCAGCTATCGGCAATGGGTTGTGCCTCTTTAATTTCACTGATTTTGGCCGCAAAGTACGCTGATTTATCTGGGTTTTTCAAGGCCAGCTTCTCGTAAATCTCAATGGCCTTGCTATACTTGCCCTGTTTGCACAAAATCTTGGCAAAACTTTCGGTTACCAGCCCCCCGGCAATCGGTGCCGGCTGGCTTCGAAGGGCTAAATCCTCCTGCAAGGCGGGTTCGCCCAATCGGCCCCGTACGGGCGCAATACGCGGTTCGTTGCGAATAAAATTTTCGATGATTTCCAGTTGCCGTTTGCGCTCTTCGTCCATCACGCGCTGCCGGGCTTCCAGTGTATCCTCATCAGCAATGACTTGCTCTTCCAGCGCCAGCTCGGTACGAATGGCTTCTTCGGCTAGCGTTGGGTCGTCAACCGGCGGCGTCGACTCGGCTAAACCAAGCGAACCCGGGCTGTTGAAAGCCATTTTTGGAATCGATAATAACGACATCGGCATGCTGCCCGCTACGCCCGGTTTGGTACGGTACAGCGCATAACTTTCGTGCTGATAATCATCGGGAATCGGTACCTGCCGGGAAGCCAGTTCGTTTAACTTCAACAGCAAATTGTCTGACCACTGAAATTCATTATCGATCAGTTTGCGCAACGCATTACGACTCAATGCATGCGCCGCGGCTCGCCGAACGTGAGGAACCGTATTCCCTTTCTGGTGTATAGAGGCTGCTTTAGCCGTTAAGGTATACAGCGACTGGCAATACGGATAGTCTGCCAGACTATCCTGCAACTGTTGAAAGTCGGCAGCGGTCAGGTCGTTGGGATGGGTAACCCAATACGAAAAGGTTTCTTTATCAATTGGCGGCATGAACGAGGCTTGGTGTCACTGGGTTGGGCGAATCTACAAAGAAGTGGGCAGTTTTCACAGTTGCCAACCGGTTGGTTAGGCCAGGTTACCAATCGGCAGCGGTCTTATTGAAAACGTCGAGGACAAGCTGATCCAGAATCAGGGGAACCAACTGCCCTTCGTTTTGGCTCAGAGTCTGATTTTGCGGGAAATCTTTATAAAATGAGAACGCCTGATCAAAGCTTTTGGTGTCGTCTTTGGTGTTGGTGAAACGTACCTGAATCGTAATCTGTAGTCGGTTCAACCCAGCCTGATCATTGGCGCTCGGGGCCACCGCAATCAGGTCGTAACCCGTTACAGTCCCTTCCAGCGCCATATCACCCCCGGTAGGTAATACTTTCAAGTTTGTATACCGCTGATAATATTCTTTCAGCTTCTCGGTCAGCGTCAACGGCAAGTTCGCCGGCCCCCCCGCCGTTTGCAATGTGAAGTTGTTAATCGTCACCGTCTTGATATCCGGCGAGAGCGTAGTTCCCGAAAAGGAATAAACGCCACAGGAGACAGTTATCAGTGAACAGTAAACAGTTATCAGTAAGCCAATCCAACGATGTCTGACCATAAGGTGATCACTGATAACTGATAACTGTTTACTGATAACTGATAACTGCCTACTCTTCATCGATCTCATACTGCTTGATTTTACGGTACAATGTGCGTTCGGAGATGCCGAGGGCCTGAGCGGCGTATTTGCGTTTATTGTTGTTGCGGCGCAGGGCCTTCACAATCATCTCTTTCTCTTTCTTTTCCAGCGAGAGCGAATCGTCTTCCTCGGTTTCGTGGCTGACGTCTTCAACAGTAGCTTCGTTTAACTCGCCGTCGGTATCGTCATAAACCTCAACGGCTGGATGGCCATAATCTGCTTCGTAGGCGGGTTGAACCGGGCGTTGAGTTAGGTTATTGGGCCGACTGCCATCGGGTAGCATACGGGCGTAGTTGGGCTCGCGCGTAGCCGCTTCGGCGTAATCGTTGGTGCCTTCGCCACCTACCGACTCAAATAAATCGCGGTGATTGTTGAGTACCTGAGGGCCATACGCTTCGTTGTTCAGTACGTCGCGAACGAGTTTTTTCAGGTCATTCATGTCGCGCCGCATATCGAATAGCACTTTATAAAGCAGCTCACGCTCTGAAAACGAATCGGTTGGTCCCGAGCCAAGGGCGGTAAGCGCCATCGATACGCTGCCCGGTGCTTTGGGGCGGGGCAGGTACTTACCTAATACCTCGGCGTCAATCGGTCGGTTCTGTTCCGATTCGAGGATCGAGATTTGTTCGGCGAAATTCTTCAGCTGACGAATATTTCCCGGAAACGGATAAGCCAGCAGCACTCGCTTTGCATCGTCGGTCAACTGAATGGGTTTGATCCGGTAGCGCTCGGCAAAGTCGGTGGTGAATTTGCGGAAGAGCAGATCGATGTCGGTACCGCGCTCGCGGAGGGGCGGCACAAAAATAGGAACGGTGTTTAGCCGGTAATACAGATCTTCGCGAAAACGACCTTTTTCAACGGCAGCCAGTAAGTTCACGTTGGTAGCCGCCACTACGCGCACGTCGGTTTTCTGCACTTTCGATGAACCCACGCGGATAAACTCCCCGTTTTCGAGCACACGCAGTAGCCGTGCCTGGGTGCCGAGGGGCATTTCGCCAATTTCATCCAGAAAAATGGTACCGCCGCTGGTTGTCTCAAAATAGCCTTTCCGCTGATCGACAGCCCCGGTAAATGACCCTTTTTCGTGACCAAATAGCTCAGAATCAATGGTTCCCTCGGGGATGGCACCGCAGTTGATGGCGATGAACTGCCCGTGTTTGCGGGCGCTCAGGCTATGGATGATCTTGGAAAATGATTCTTTACCGCTGCCACTTTCGCCCGTAATCAGCACCGTCAGGTCAGTAGCCGCCACTTGCGTAGCCACACTGATGGCGTAGTTCAGCGCGGCCGCATTGCCGATGATGCCGAAACGATTCTTGGCAGCCTGAATTTCCTGTGTGTTCATAAAAAAATGTCATTGAGTGGTCATTTGTAGTCATTAGATGGTCATTAGTTGAACTAACTACAGATAGCTCTTAATGACTATAAATGACAATCAATGATCACTTAATGACCAATTACTGTTCCTAAAAGCGTGGCCGATGAGCATTCGGTGATGAGCACATTGACGTAATCACCTTTCTGAAATGTACCGCGTGGAAACACCACGACTTTGTTCTGATCATTACGACCCGAGAGGTCGGCATCCGAGCGTTTCGATGGTCCTTCAACCAACACGCGGTGTACTTGACCAATATGCCGCAGATTGCGTTCCAGCGATAATCGTTGCTGGAGGGCAATGATCTCGGCTAGTCGCCGTTTTTTTACGTCCTCAGGTACATCGTCTTTGTATTTCTTAGCTGCCAACGTACCTGGCCGTTCCGAGTAGGCAAACATGTAGCCGTAGTCGTAACGGGCATATTCCATCAGCGACAGCGTATCCTGATGTTCCTCTTCCGTTTCCGAGCAAAAGCCCGAAATCATGTCGTGCGAAATGCCACAATCGTCGCCCAGAATAGCCCGTATCCGGTCGATCTTTTCCATATACCACTCGCGGGTATAGGTCCGGTTCATCAACTCCAAAATCCGGGTGTTACCGCTTTGCGCAGGCAGGTGGATGTAACTGCAAATATTGTCGAACCGGGCAATGGTGTGCAACACATCATCGGTGATGTCCTTGGGGTGTGACGTCGAGAAACGTACCCGCAAATCGGGATGAATACTCGCCACGCGAGCCAGCAAATCAGCGAAGGTGACAGGGCTCGACCCCACCCCTAGCCCCTCCCCGTTAGGGAGGGGAGCATCCTCGGAGTATGCTGAAGCAGTTCCCCTCCCTAAAGGGGAGGGGCTAGGGGTGGGGTTCCACTTATATGAATCTACGTTCTGACCCAGCAGGGTTACCTCTTTGTAGCCATCGGCAAAAAGTTGCTCTGCTTCGCGAACAATGCTATCAGCGTCGCGGCTACGTTCGCGGCCACGGGTGAACGGTACCACGCAGAAGCTGCACATATTGTCGCAGCCCCGCATGATGGAGATGAAAGCGGTGATTCCGTTCGAGTTAAGGCGAATGGGAGCAATATCGGCGTAGGTTTCTTCGCGCGACAGAAACACGTTTACTGCTTTCTGTCCTGTTTCGGCTTCCTCGACGAGCCGGGGAATATCGCGGTAGGCATCGGGCCCTGCCACGATGTCAACAATTTGCTCTTCCTCCAGCAGGTTGGTTTTCAGGCGTTCGGCCATGCAGCCGAGCATACCTACCATCAGCGAGGGCTTTTTCTTTTTGTACGTATTAAGCTGCTTGAGCCGGTGCCGTACTTTCTGCTCGGCATTGTCGCGGATGGCGCAGGTATTGAGGAAGATGAGGTCGGCCTCCTCGACCAACGAGGTAGTGGCGAAACCGGCATTGCGCATCACGGCCGCCACAATTTCTGAATCCGCAAAGTTCATCTGGCAGCCGTAGCTCTCGATGTACAGCCTTTTTTTGCCTACTGCCAACTCATCAACGGAGGTACGTGGCAGGTCGGCCGCTTCTTTGTCGGTGGGTGAAAGTATCGTTAATTCAGCAATGCGTTCCATGGTATATAGTTAAGACAGCGGGTTTCTGTCTGCTTGTATTCGATAAGCAAAGGTAAGAAGATTCAAGAGACTTGTCTGACAGATTGTCAGGTAGGGCGGGGACTCAGTCCGTTAAAAAAATCAAATATTTTAAACCTATAGGTATAATGGTTATATATGCTTAGCTTTTTTATGTAAACTTTTTTAATAGTGTAAACTTGCAGGGCAACAGGAAGCCGCATAGATTTGAGAGCCTAACAAAATAAGTGTGAACTATTTAAACAGTCTCAATGAAAAAAATCTATGTATCTCTTTGTACAGTGAGCCTTGGTGTGCTCCTGTCAGCTACTGCTTTCGGGCAGCAAACCGCCGTTGACTTTTTCAACGAGGGTGTTCAGAAAAGCAACGCCAAAGATTTTACGGGTGCGCTACAAGCCTTTACAACGGCTATCATTATGAACCCTGAAAACGCGCCCAGTTATTATAACCGGGCGCTGGCAAAAAGTAGCCTGAACGATCTTCAGGGGGCTATTGCTGACCTTGACCAGACCATTGAACTAAACTCGCAGGACGCTAACGCCTACCTATACCGGGGTATCAGCCGGTCGAAACTCGAAGATTACCGGGGAGCGATGCAGGACTTTAACCGGTCGATCGAGCTAAGCCCCAACGATGCGTTTCTGTATTATAACCGGGGTTTGTGCCGCTCGCAAATGAACTACGTGGCCAGTGCCCTTACCGATTACAACAAGGCGGCCTCGCTGGCACCCAACGACGCCAATATTCTGACCGCCCGGGGCAACTGCAAAAACAGCCTTACCGATTATAAAGGGGCGCTGGCTGATTTCGGTCTGGCGTTGGAAAAAGCCCCGAACAGAACCAATGCGCTGTCGGGACGGGGGTATTCGCGGTTCAAGTTGGAAGATTATAAAGGGTCGCTGGCCGATTTTTCGCGGGCCATTGAGCTCAGCCCGCAGGATGCAGAACTGTTCTACAAGCGTGGCCTGGTAAAAACCCGGTTGGGCGAATACGACAACGCCATTGCCGATTACAACAAAACGCTGACGTTAAGCCCCAACCATTATCAGGCGTTTTTCAGCCGGGGATTTTGCCGGAGCCGCTCAGGCAATACCAAACTCGCCCTGAACGACCTTGACAAGTCGATCGAAATGGATAACCGGAGCCTTCAGACCAAGTCATATTACAGCGATTTTATCACCCAGAACGTGTTACCCCTATTTGCCACGGTGGTGCAGGAGCGCTATAAAGTAGCCGAATTAAGCGACGACCGGGCCGATGCGTACATGGTGCGAGGTATCCTGAAAAATTCGGCGGGCGATAGTAAACCAGCCTTGCTTGACCTGAACCGTGCCGTTGAACTAAATCCAACCAATTCAGAAGCCTATTTCATTCGGGGTATTGTCCGGTCATCATTGGGAGACCAGAAAGGCGCTGTCATTGACTGTAACAGTACCGTAAAACTGAATCCCCGCCATGCAGAGGCCTATTACCTGCGCGGTATCATCCGCTACGATGGGGGGGACGAAGTAGCCGGTTGCGCTGATCTGAGCCGCTCGGGTGAACTGGGTTACACGCAATCATACAAACTCATTACCGAACGCTGCAACAAAGTAGCTCGTCAGTAAATCGCCCTGTTTCTTATATAAAATGCCCTTCTTCGCATCTTGGCGGAGAAGGGCGTTTTGTGTTTCAGGTTGTATTTAACGCGAGTTATGGATAATTTCATTCTTAACCAGTTGACTATTAGCGTATTGCTGTCGAAGGGCTATGCGACAGCAATACGCTAAGACTTATCCATAATTCACGTTATCCTCTGTCTAGAACAACGAATCGGGCTGGAGTTGATCGGGGGAAATGCCCAGATCGGCGCAAAAGACCTGTTTGATGTTGTCGACAAGTTCGCGTTTGTTCACTGTACACGCCTCTCGCCGCACTTTGGTGTAGTGTTCGCGGGCTAGCTTTTCGGCAAGCTCACCGATGGTTTTCAGGGCAAACTGATTGCCTAGTTTCTGTGAAATGACTAGCGTGGCGATGGCAGCAATCAGTCCGATTGAGCCGTAAAAAACGCTGCTGAATAGGGTGAGTCCGGAAATTAGCAGGAGTATCACTACCGGAATGATGATGATTGGGCCGGGAGTCAGCACGTTAAAGCTAAACCCAAGGGCATTTTCCAGCTTCTGTACACTGGCTCTGCGGGTTCTTCCCGGAAACAGGGTAGCTAATTCAGTGGTGGGGCGGATGGTCTGTCGGTCGAGCTGTAATACGTCGACCATACCCTGCCGGAGCTTGTAAAAGGCCTGCTGCGATGTGCAGTCACCTACTTCGGCTAATTGAATCTTCTCTATGATCGCCTCACAAAGCTGACCGAATGTTTCAACCTGACGAAGGTCGTTGGTACCGAAGGTGATGGAGTAAGACTGTTCAATCTTCGTCAGTACATCATCTAACTCTCCGGGATCAATTCGCAGATACGTTGTTGTTTCCATTCAATTTATAACTCCTGCGATTGGGTGAAACGCAGTATGATTTTTGACGCAACAAGGCCAATCAAGACACCTATTCCGTCCACTATGAAATCAAGCCAATCGCCCGAACGGTTAAGGTTGGGAAACGATGCCTGTACTAATTCAATGGCCCCGGCATAGAGCAAACCTACTATCAGCGTACGGGTTGCCGACCAACCTACTAATCGCCACAAAATGGTGAAGAGAAAGAAGATAACAGCATGCAGGTATTTGTCGCGGTTTTGGCTCAGGTCGGGCAGGCCGCTACTGGGCCAGAAACAGCCGATGCTGATGGTAATTGTCCAGCCAATAGCGGCTAGCTTGAGCAAAGCGGGGTTGAGCAATAAACGGATCATGATTAGCTGGCTGACCGGGTTAGCGACGAGCGAGGCGTAGCGTGGTCAGGTACAGAAAAATAGCCGTGAGGCTGAGCAGATAAATCACGTTGCGGGAGTCGAGCAGGCCGCGGCCAAGGGCGCTGTATTGCTGGTCGAGGCTGAGGTAGTCGAGCCAGTAAGCGGCGTCGGACGTACCCAGCAAACTGCTCAGCGTACTTAGGCCTGCGTAGAGCACTAGACAGGTCAACGTACCCACCACAAACGCAACCACCTGATTGTCGTTGAGTGAAGAAGCCCAGATGCCAATGGCTACAAATACACCCGCCAGCAGTAACAGACCCACGTAAGACCCCGCCACCATAGCCGAGTCGATGTTGCCGGGAGGATTGCCCAGTTGGTATAGGCTGACGTAGTAAACGAGTGTGGGCAGCAGAGTTAGGGCCACGAGTAGCCACCCAGCGCCGAATTTGCCCAGCACCACCCCCCAACGGCCAACGGGTTTAGTCAGCAACCACTCCAGCGTGCCACCCCGTACTTCGTCGGCAATGGCGCGCATGGTGATGGCGGGGGCCAGAAACAGCAACACAAAGGGAGTCAGCGAAAAGAACTGCCCCATGTCGGCATAGCCATAATCAAGCAGGTTGGTGTTGGGGAATACCCACAGCAACAGCCCGATCACGGCCAGAAACACGCCCATGATGATGTAGGCGATGGGCGAGGAAAAAAACTGATTGAGTTCTTTACGAAAAATAGCCAGCACGAGGAGGATTTACGAATTACGAGTTACGATGTACGATTCGATCGGCTTCGCGCCTAGCCTGTCGAAGGGCTATGCGAAAGCAACACGCGAAACAATTAGTCAGGAGTCACTTCACGAAAACGGATTGTCTTTTTTACGACGCATGATAGCCGAGATAATCAGCGAAAAGAGAGCTCCCATCAGGATTGACCCTAGAACGCCGAAGATGAACAGCATGCCCGGCGACTGGAATTTTTGCATGATCTCCAACGATTGTTCAATCTGTTCGTCAGTCAAATTACCCTGTTCTTCCAGTTTTACCCGGGCCTGATTCTGCATTTGTTCCATAACGCCTGGGTCGATCAACGTGGTATAAATGGCATTGTAGGCCGATGATAGTATGCCAGAAACGGCCGTCATGAGCGCGCCCAGGCTTACTCCTTCACCAATTGCCAGATAGCCACCGTTGAGTGTCCGATACTCGCGGATGCCAAGAAATAGACCGGCAATAATAATGACATAAACAATTGCGCTAAGAGCCGCATTGGCCATGCCACCGAGGGTGTATAGCAACGTCGAGTAAACGATCAGGGCTATGCCGGTGATGCCGCCCCATTTAAGGGCCAGACTGGTGGTAGAGGGTCTTTCTTCCATGATATTGGTTTGATTAGGGGTTCATAATGCTGTAATCCTGCTTGCGAAAGAGCAGCGAAATAATCAGAATCGGAAGAATACCCAGCAATGTTTTCTTGCCCAACATACTCAGCGGCAACACATCGGGCGTGGTAGCGGCCGTTTTGGCCAATTGCGCATTGAACGCCTCTTCGCCGAATGTTTTCACGTAGTTGGCTTTGTCGCTGATCTGAAACCGTTGCAGGTCGCTGATGTAGCGGGTAAATTCGGTGGGGTCAACCAGCGTTACGAAGCCGTAGATGAGCCAACCGGCCAATAATGCCCCCATTGTGTTGACGATGTAACAGATGGTGAGGCCTTCCCACATGTGCAACAATCCGTTGCCCACTTTCCGCCGATAATACCAGACGGCAGCAACCATCAGAATGAGGTGAATGCCAAAATCGAACGGGTATTTTTCGTTCACATAAAGTGCCGAGATACCCAGTGCGTGCATGCCCAGAAAATAGAGAAAGACAGCTAGTCCCGCTGCAACGCCAAATAGGAGAGGAATCTTTAACAGGGGGTGATTAAAATAGGTCATGGTCGGCAGAGCTGCGCGCTGAAGTTACGCGGTATGGTGGAGTGTTGCTCCATGCAATAGAACAGTACCCAAGACTTTTCCGGTCAATGTTTTACCCAGAAAAGGTGAATTTTTAGCGGGCGATACCGAACGGGCAAAGGTCCATTGGGCAGTTGGCTCAAACAAGGTCAGGGCGGCAGGCTGTCCTTCGGCAACGGTCGCGACCGGCAACCGCAATACCCGACGCGGCCCCAGGGTAAGGCATTCGATCAGCGTGCTGAGCGGAAGCCGGTCGTTATTATGCGACATCACTGCCGAGAAGACGGTTTCGAGGGTGCTGATACCAAATTCAGCCACATCGAACTCCAGATTCTTGCTTTCTTCGTCGTGCGGGTGATGATCCGACACAATCATGTCGATGGTGCCGTCGGCCAGTCCGGCCCAGAGTGCGTCAACATCGGCCTGCGAACGGAACGGCGGATTCACTTTCAGGTACGTATCGAAACCAGCCAGATCGGTATCGGTGAAGACAAGCTGATGCGCGGCCACATCGCAGCTAACAGGCAGGCCCTTGGCTTTCGCTTCCCGGATCAGCGCCACTGATTCGGCCGCTGACAGACAGGCGAAGTGCAACACCGGTATGCTACTGTCTATATCGGTTTCCTGCTCCAGTACGTAGGCCAACAGCCTCAGGTCGCGCTCGATCATCATTACCTCGGCCATGGCGGGTATGCCTTTCAGACCGAGCATAGTACTTTGAACACCTTCGTGCATCTGCCCGAATTGAGTCAGCAATTGATCTTCGGCGCGGTTCACAAGCAGGCCGTTCATGGGCCGCAGATACTGTAATGTTTTTAGCAGTAAGTCAGGGTTTTGCAACGGATGATCGCCATCGGTGAAGGCAATGGCCCCCGCTCGGTGCAGGTCGATCATGTCAGTGAAATCAACGCCTTTAGCCCCTTTGGTGATGGCCGCCATCGGATGCAGGCGGGCGGGTTGCCCCTCGGCCATGCGGCGAACGTACCCAAGTGTGTCTTTGGCATCCACAACGGGGCTGGTATTGGGCAATAGGGCCACATCGGTAAACCCACCAGCCGCTGCCGTGCGAGCCAGATCGGTCAGGGTTTCGCGGTGTTCGTGGCCGGGGTCATTGGCCGAGGCGCGTCCATCTACCCACCCGGCCGATACGTGCAGGTTGTGTACGTCGATGACCTGTGCACCATCAGGAGCGGCAATATGAGTACCTATCTGACGGATGATTCCGTTTTCGATCAGCAGATCAACGATCTGATCATGATTGGAAGAAGCGCTATCGACCACACGGGCCGAACGAATCAGGAGATGCATAGGCATAAAAAAGGCTCCATAAACGGGATGTTCGCTGGAGCCTGAAGGAAGTTTGTGGTTTATGGTTTGAGGTTTGTGGTTGCGCTGCTCACCCAACCAATCGTTAACTGGCAGCGCAACCACAAACCTCAAACCATAAACCACAAACCTGTTAGTTATTGTCCAATCAATTCCTGGTAGGCGCTGGCAGAGAGGAGGTCGTCGGCTTCGTTGCCTTCGGTCAGTTTGATGCGAACGATCCAGCCACGGCCGTAAGGGTCGGTGTTGACTAGTTCAGGGCTTTTTTCGGCTTCGTCGTTCATTTCCAGAATTTCACCGGCAATAGGAATGAAAAGATCCGATACCGTTTTAACGGCTTCAACCGATCCGAAAATTTCGCCTTTCGCCAGCGTTTGGCCAATGGTGTTGATGTCTACATATACGATGTCGCCGAGTTCGTGCTGGGCAAAATCGGTGATGCCTACAACGGCCGTGCCGTCAGATTCAAAGCGAATCCATTCGTGATCGGGGGTGTACTGGAGTTCGTCGGGGAACGTCATTCGAGTTCGGAGTTAAGATGCACAAAATACGGTACACCGCCCCGCAATTGCAAATCGACAGTAGGCATTGAGCCATGACGAACAGCGTTGAATCTCGTACCTTTGCTGCTATGTACAAGCGTATTCTGCTACCCATTCTCTTTCGCTTCAACGCCGAGTCTGTCCACTATTTCGCCATGTCGGTGCTGCAAACGGCTCATCGTATTCCGGGAATGCCGGGATTATTGCGATGGCTATACACCTACAAACACCCCAGCCTTGAACGCACGGTGTTCGGGCTGCACTTTCCTAATCCCGTTGGATTGGCGGCGGGTTTCGACAAAAACGGCGAATGGGTGGCTGAACTGAGTAGTCTGGGCTTTGGCTTCATCGAAATTGGGACGGTCACGCCGCGTCCACAGGCAGGAAATGATAAACCCCGGCTGTTCAGACTCAAGGCCGATAGTGGCTTGATTAACCGAATGGGTTTCAACAACAAAGGCTCAGGACCAGCGGCGGGGCGGTTGGGGCATTACCGCACCAGCGCAGGTACAGCCGGCCCAGCTTCAGCGGGGTCGCGTATTCTGATTGGCGGCAACATCGGTAAGAATAAACTGACCGCCAACGAATCGGCACTCGACGATTACCTGCTGTGTTTCCGCGATCTGTTCAACGACGTTGATTATTTCGTGGTCAACGTGTCGTCGCCTAATACACCGGGCTTGCGCGATTTGCAGGAAAAGGGCCCACTGACGGCCATTCTGGGCCGATTGCAGGGAGAGAATGTGCTGAAAAACAAGCCAAAGCCCATCCTGCTGAAAATTGCCCCCGACCTCACTGACAGCCAACTCGATGACATCATAGATATTGTTCGGGAAACCGGCATCGCGGGAGTTATTGCCACTAACACTACAATTAGCCGCGACGGATTAGCTACGCCAGAAGCCGTTGTGACGGAGATGGGAGCGGGGGGCGTGAGTGGTAAACCAGTAAAGGCGCGGTCGACAGAGGTAATTCGCTATCTGCACACAAAATCGAACGGAGCATTTCCGATCATTGGGGTAGGGGGCATACAAACCGCCGCCGACGCGCAGGAAAAACTCGATGCCGGCGCCAGCCTTGTCCAGGTTTACACCGGTTTTATCTACGAAGGCCCTGCTCTGGCCAGTAAAATCTGCCGGGGACTGGTGAAGTAGGCGGCTCCGTTGGCTTCAGCCAACGGCCGAGCCAAAAATGAAGCCAGTTTACTCTGGTGCCTTACTAGCGCGAGCATGTGCTCGTGCTTTCTATGTAGCAAACATTCGCTTGCACAGCGCGGAAGCGCAAGGGTATAGGCTGACAATTGATAACGCTGGAAAACCTACCCTTAACCTGCCGTATTGCGCTTTCGCGCTGTGCAAGCGAAAGCTTGCTACATAGAAAGCACGAGCACATGCTCGCGCTAGAATCAGACAAAGCCAGTTTACTCTAATGACCACCATTCGACCCGCCACTACCGCCGATCACGATGCGATCTGGGGTATTATTGAACCTGTGATAAAAGCGGGCGATACGTACATGTATGCACCCGACGCAACGCGAGACGAGATGCTGGCCATCTGGTTTATGTCGGGCAAGTTTACGTACGTGGCCGAAATTAACGGGCAGGTGGTAGGTACGTTCTTCATGGTTGCCAATCAGCCAGGACTTGGTTCGCATGTGGCCAATGCGGGCTACATGGTGCACCCCGATTACAGGGGGCGAGGTATTGCACAGGAAATGTGTCGTTTTTCACTCGAAGAAGCCCGCCGGTTGGGTTTCAAGGCCATGCAGTTCAACGCCGTGGTTTCGACCAATACAGTGGCCGTGAAACTATGGGAGCGCCTGGGTTTTACCATCATCGGTACCGTTCCCAACGCATACCAACACCAAATGCTCGGCTTGGTGGATACGTATGTGATGTACCAATGGCTTGGAAATTAAGAGAGGTAAGAAATAAGAGTCAAGAGACAAGATTGGCGCTGCCTATTTACCATTCGGTTAATGAGCAGCGCCAGTCTTGTCTCTTGACTCTTATTTCTTACCTCTCTGACTTCACTTGATGTTCTTCCTCCGATTCCGCTGAAAATCTTCAAACATCATGTTGCCGAGGCCTTGCAGACCGCTGTAGTAGGCGCGGCCGTTGTTCACCTTCGTGAACTCCTGCACGAATTGCTTCAGGTACGTGTCGGTGGCAATCATGAAGGTCGTAACCGGAATGTCGAGGCGGCGGCATTGTGCGGCTAGTGTTAGGGTTTTACTAACCACCTTGCGGTCAAGGCCAAACGAATTTTTGTAATACCGGATGCCTTCCTTCAAACAGGTTGGTTTGCCATCGGTGATCATGAAAATCTGCTTGTTCTTGTTTTTTCGGCGTCGTAGCAAATCCATCGCCAGTTCCAGACCGGCTACAGTATTGGTGTGATAGGGTCCCACCTCCAGATAGGGCAGGTCTTTGGCCTGAATTTGCCAGGCGTCGTTGCCAAACACCACAATATCGAGCGTGTCTTTGGGGTACTTCTGCTTGATCAGCTCCACCAGAGCCAGCGCTACTTTTTTGGCGGGTGTAATCCGGTCTTCGCCGTACAGGATCATCGAGTGGCTGATGTCAATCATCAGGACCGTGCTCGTCTGCGTTTTCTGCTCTTTCTCGGTTACTTCCAGATCGCGTTCCATCAACTTGAAGTCATCGACTCCGCTGTTGATCTGCGCGTTCTTGATCGACTCGGTCATCGAAATCTGCTCGAGTGTGTCGCCAAACTGGTAGGTACGTAGGTCGCTACTCAACTCGTCGCCCGAACCGGTAAACGGCGTTTTATGATTGCCGCCCGACTTCGATCGTTTCAGTTTGCCAAAAATTTCGTCGAGGGCCGACCGGCGGATTGTTTGCTCGGTTTTGGGCGTGATCGAAATTTTTCCTTCCTGATTTTCTTCCGTCAGGTATCCTTTTTCTTTCAGCTCATCGAAGAAATTACCCATCCCGTACTTATCATCGGTGAGGCTATACTGGCGGTCGAGCTGGTTCATCCAGGCCATCGCCTGCTCTACATCGCCCGAGGTGATGAGCAGTAATTGCTGAAAGATGTTGAGCAGTTGGTCGAATTTATTGCCTCCATTCTGTTCTGGTGGCACAAATTCAGAGAAGTTAAAGCCTTTCATGAAGAGAGTTTGACGTTTGTAGTTTGACGTTTGTCGTTGCGCTGCTTTGCCTGACTTACGTGCCTTTGCAACGCAACGACAAACCACAAACGACAAACGTCAAACTGTAACTCGAAAACGCCCCCCTGTCTGAATTTGTTCGCCTTCGTCCTATTTGGCGAATTATTCGTAATTTCGCCATTCGTTTTTTGATCCGTCAACAGGGGGTTGCTCTGTTTTTTCAGTTAACGGCGCTTTGCTCCGTTAGACAATATGCATGATATTGAGGCCATTGGCGATTTGCTGCGGCACCCCCATCGTATTTTAATTACCACCCATCAAAACCCCGATGCCGACGCCATGGGCTCGTCGCTGGGGCTGGCGGGCTATTTAAAGCAAAAAGGCCATGCGGTTACGGTGGTTACGCCGACCGATTATCCGTTCAATCTGACCTGGATGCCCGGCAACGATACCGTTGTTGCCTATGATGGTAAAAACCGGACGCTGGTAGAAGGGCTGATGGCCGATGCCGACACTATTTTCTGCCTCGATTTTTCGGGCCTCGACCGCATCAAAGACCTCGGGCCAATGGTACGTGCCGCCAGAGGCTGCAAAGTGATGATTGACCATCATCTGGAGCCCGAATCGTTTGCTGATCTGGCTTACTGGGATCCTAAAGCGGCCTCGACCACACAACTCGTTTTCAAACTGATCGATAAACTCGGCGAAGGAAACCTGATCAATGCCGATGTGGCCGCCTGTCTGTATGCCGGGCTGATGACCGACACCGGTTCATTCCGCCACCCAAGCACCACGCCCGAAGTACATGAGATTGCGGCGAAACTGCTGGAGCGGGGTATTGACGTGAGCAGCATTCACCGTCGTATTTTTGATGGCGTTTCTATAGACAAGCTTCGGCTGCTTGGGTACGTTCTGAATGAAAAACTACGCGTGTTGCCCGACTTTAACTTTGCCTACATTACCCTGACTGCCGACGAATTGCGGCGGTACCGCTCAAAAACGGGCGATACCGAGGGGTTGGTCAACTACGCGCTTTCAGTGGAAGGCGTTCGGGCAGCGGCTATTCTTATTGATCGAGTCGACGAGATTCGGTTGTCATTCCGGTCTGTAGGCGATTTTTCGGTGCGCGATCTGGTGAATACGCATTTCAACGGTGGCGGCCATAAAAACGCGGCCGGTGGACGTATGAAGCTGTCGCTGGCCGAAACAGAGCAAAAACTGCTGGCTATTTTACCCGATTACCAGGAAAAACTCATGGCTGTCTGACCCAACGTCAACGGCTTAACCAAAAACATTCAACCGAATACATTTAACATGCAGATTAAGACGCTTACCAAAGCAACCCTGCTGGCAGCCGTGATGATGGCCTGCGGCAAAGACCGTGTGCAGACCACCGAGACGGGTCTGAAATACCAGATGCACGAGCAAAACAAAGACGCCCGTAAGGCGAAGATTGGCGATATTCTATCGTTGCATCTGACCCTGAAAAACGCCAAAGATTCTGTTATCCGCGATACCCACAAGGAAGGTACGCCCCTGAAACTGATGTTGCAGGTGCCACCGTTCAAAGGATCATTTGAAGAAGGTCTGGCTATGCTGGGCAAAGGGGATAGCGCCACATTCTATGTGAAAGCCGATTCGCTCTTCACGCGTGCTGGTCAGCCATTTCCTCCCGGTATCACGAAGGGATCTGACATTGTCTTCAACGTGAAACTGCTGAACACGCAGAACGAAGAAGAATATAACAAATCGCAACAGGAAGAATCAGCGAAGCAAAAGTCGGTCGACGAGAAAATTCTGACCGATTATCTGGCGAAGAACGGCCTGGCCGGTAAAGCGCAGAAAACAGCCAACGGTGTTTACTACGTGATTACTCAGCCGGGTACAGGTGTGAAGCCAAACAAAGGCGACAATGTACAAGTGCAGTACACCGGCAAACTGATGAACGGTAAAGTGTTCGACAGTTCGTTGACCAACCAGCAGAACGGTGGCAAGCCCATTCAGTTCCAGGTGGGTGTAGGTATGATTATTCCGGGTTGGGAAGAAGGCATTATGCAGTTTGCCAAAGGCACGAAAGGGACGTTATACATTCCATCGGGTATGGCTTATGGTCAGCAGGGTGCACCGCCAACTATTCCGGCCAACTCGCCGCTTATTTTCGATATTGAACTGGTGGATGTAACAAAAGGACAGCCACAACAAATGCCACAAATGCCGGGTCAGCCTCAGGCGGGTGGTCGTTAAGAAAATTTAACGGGTAAGCGGGTGGCATTCTAGCCGCCCGCTGTCGTTATATCAGGAGACTATTCAAACCTTTTGGTTTGCTTTGGGGTCATACCTGGTCTACTGGTTATTTTACAGCATTACAACCGACGGGTAACGTACTATGCGTAGCGTATTTCAACGATATTTTCTCTTGGCTACGGCCTTACTTTCCGGCTTTTGGCTGGTAAGTTGCCAGCAAACGGGCGAGGCTCTTTCTGACCGGAAACAGCGCGAAAACGCAGTGGAAATTCAGGAGTATATCACAGCCAACAACCTGCAGGCCACTCAGCTCGGAAACACAGGTACGTTCTACATAAAAACGGTATCGGCCCCAACCAGCCAATCGGCTCAGGTGGGCGACGAAATTCGGTTTTTCGTTACGTCGCGCCGTTTAGATGGTACTGTTCTTGATAGCACTGACGGCATTCATCCGGCTACCTATACGTACGGAACCACGCCCAACCGCACCGGTACGCTCGCTTATGGATCGTACTTGTACAATACGCTTACCAACGGTGTTTTTTTGGGGCTTACCGTAGCTCGGGAGGGGGAGCAACTGTCGGTTCTGGTGCCTTCATCGCTGGATGCCGGTCGTCAGGGTACGTTGCTACTGCCTCAGTACTCGCCTATTCGCTACGACATTCGGGTAATCTCTATTCGTACAGAACGGGAGCAGATCGATGAGTATATCGCGGCCAACAAAATTACGGTAACCGATACACTTGGGGGAGGGATTCGTATTGCCAAAACGTTAGCCAGGCCCGATTCTGCTTTGCTCAAAGTAGGCGAAACGGCCTCTATCCAATATACAGGCAAGTTGTTGAACGGTACCGTATTTGACACGAACGTACCTACGGCCTCAGCCATAGCTACAGACCCCACAAGTGCAACGGCAGCTTATGACGTAACTATCGGTCAAACGTCGGTTATCTCAGGCTGGACATTAGCGCTACAAAAGGTCCGGCGAGGAGAGCGCTTCCTGCTCTTAATCCCCTCAGCTCAGGCATACGGAGCTAGTAGCTCTGGGGCTGTTATAACGCCCTACTCTCCCTTACTTTTCGAAATGAATATTTTGCGGGTGAAGTAAGCCGGGTATTGACACTTATTTTTGTGAAGCCATTGGGTACGTACCCAATGGCTTTTTTATGTTTATGGAACTCTGCTTTGCCACCAATAACGCCCACAAACTGGAAGAAGTAGCCGCCGCCCTTGGCAATGCTTTCCCGTTGCGCACCTTGCAGGAAATCGGCTGCACCGACGAACTCCCCGAAACAACCGGCACCATTCCGGGCAATTCACACCAGAAAGCCAGGTACGTGTTCAATCATTTCGGCGTAGCCTGTTTCGCCGATGATACCGGTCTGGAAGTCGAAGCCCTGAACGGTGAACCCGGCGTTGATTCGGCCTATTACGCGGGCGAACCCCGTGACAACGAACGCAACAAGGCGTTACTGCTTAAGAATCTAGACGGTGAAACCGATCGCCGGGCGCAGTTCCGGTCGGTATTTACGCTGATTTATAAAGACGAGTCTGGGGAGGTCATCGAGCGTCAGTTCGAGGGCATTGTAACCGGGACTATGCTGACGGCCCCGCGCGGTGAAGGTGGTTTCGGCTATGACCCGCTGTTTTTGCCCGACGGCTACACGCAAACCTTCGGCGAGCTACCCTTATCCGAAAAAAACAAAATCAGCCACCGCGCCCGGGCGCTGGAGGGGTTGGTGGATTTTTTGAGGTCCAATGTTTAATGTCTAAGGTCTAACGTTGCTCCGCCATACAGCAGAGGCCCGAAATATAGCGGAGCAACTTTAGACGTTAGACATTAAACATTGGACCTCCACCTTAACAAAATGCATCTTCGATGTGCTTGATCTTGACTTCGCCTTTGGGTGAAATGCTCACGGCAACTACATCAAAGCGGATGTCGTGGTGCCAGTCGCGGGCGTAGATGTAGTGGTCGGCGGCGCGCATGACCAGGTTGGCTTTGGTGAAGGTGACGAACGTTTCAGGCTCGCCGAAACTTAAGTTCGTTCGTGTCTTTACCTCCACGAAAATGACCATCTTCCCTTTCTGCACAATCATGTCGATTTCGGCATGTTGGTAGCGGTAGTTGGTCTCCAGAATCTGGTAGCCCTGCCCTTGCAAATACTGCATCGCCGCCGCCTCACCCTGTTTACCGGTATCGTTGTGCTGAGCCATTTTTTAGGTTTTAGGTTTGTGGTTTGAAGTTTGTGGTTGCGCTGCTGAAGGACAGAATTTGTACGTTAGCAGCGCAACCACAAACCTCAAACCACAAACCCGTTAAAGTATAATCGTCCGGTTCTGATGAATGAATACCCGGTCGTTGAAGACTAGTTTGAGTGCTTGAGACAGCACAATCTTCTCTACGTCACGGCCCATCGTGCTCATGTCTGACGCCGTGTGGCGATGGTCGACTTCCTGGGTATTCTGCGCAATGATGGGTCCTTCGTCGAGGTCGTTGTTGACGAAGTGTGCGGTGGCACCAATAATTTTCACGCCCCGTTCGTAGGCCTGCCGGTAGGGGCTGGCCCCTACGAAAGCGGGCAAAAACGAGTGGTGAATATTGACGATCCGGTTGTTGTAGTGGCTGACAAAGCCGGGTGTGAGTACGCGCATGTATTTGGCTAGCACCAGGTAATCGGGCTGGTAAATGGTGAGTGTACGTAACACGGCTTCTTCGTGTTCTTCGCGCGTTTTGTTCTCGTGAGAGATGTAATGAAACGGAATACCGAACTTACTTACCAGCGGTTGCAGCGTGTTATAATTGCTCACCACCGCTAGAATATCGGCGTCGAGTTCATCGAATCCGTACCGGATCAGCAACTCACCGAGGCAATGATGTTCTTTGGTTACGAAAACGACAATGCTTTTCTTGGCTTTCGGATTCAGTCGTAGCGTTACATCGGCTGGCAGCAGAGCCCGAAGATCGGTTAATACGGCCTGTGCGTCGGGTTCGCCTTCAAATTCGGTACGCATGAAAAAGCGCCCATCCGGGCTGACATATTCATCATTTCGAATAATATTGAGTCCGTAGCGAAACAGAACGCTGGTCACGTGATAGATGAGTCCCGGCCCGTCGGGACCGTCCATCAGCAAAATATGTTTGGTCATGCTATAAATTGACCTAAGCGGTCTAACAGAATACATAAACTGCCAGTTAGTAGGTCAGTCAACGGCGGTAAGTTAACCAGTTTAGAGTAAATCTTACAGGCTGGTCCATTTTGATACCCGTAAACTGCTTACTTAGCGGTGATTTTAATTTACTGACAAAACCACATTAACCCTTGCCCGCCGTGGAACGATTAGGCTCAACGACAAAACGCAAGCTTTTGCTTGAAATCGCCTGGGAGGTCTGTAATCAGGTCGGCGGTATTTACACCGTCATCCGATCGAAAGTACCCGCGATGGTCGAAAAGTGGGACGATAATTACGTCTTGCTCGGCCCTTATTTTGCGCAGAAAGCTGCCGCTGAATATGAACCCATTACCGATTCTGATGAAACCGAGATAGGACAAACGGTGCGTAAGATGCGCCAGATGGGCTACGACGTTGAATACGGTTATTGGCTTGTAACAGGTCGGCCACGCGTGGTGATGTTCAATTTCCAGAGCATGATGGGGCAACTCAATCCGCTTAAAGCAGGGCTCTGGGAACGATACCAATTACCCACATTGGGGGTTGAAGAACTGGTAGACCAAACGCTTGCTTTCGGCGAAATGGTACGTGTGTTCATCAAGTTGCTCGCCGAAGACCACTCACGCCGCATTGATCTGGCTGCTCATTTTCACGAATGGATGGCCGCATCGGGTTTACCAGACCTGCGCCGCGAAAACGTACGGGTAGCCACCACGTTCACTACCCACGCCACGATGCTGGGGCGTTACCTGGCGCAGAACGAAGAAGGGTTTTATGCCCGACTGAATACGTTCGACTGGCAACGCGAAGCCCGTAAATATGGCATCGAAGCCCAAGCGACCATTGAACGCCTAGCCGCGCTACAAAGCCATGTGTTCACTACCGTCAGTGATGTTACAGCGCGTGAATGTGAGGTTTTTCTGGGTCGAAATCCTGATTTGGTGTTACCGAATGGTCTGAACGTGACTCGGTTTGCCGCAGCTCATGAGTTTCAGAACCTACACGTGAAGTTCAAAGAGCGCATTCACGAATTTGTGATGGGCCACTTCTTCCAGAACTACTCCTTCGACCTCGACAAGACGCTGTACTTCTTTACGTCAGGGCGTTTTGAATTCACCAACAAGGGGTATGATCTTACCCTGGAAGCCCTTGCCCGGCTGAACTGGCGGATGCGCGAAGCCAACATGGACACGACCGTGGTGATGTTCATGGTGACCAAGCAACCTTACCGGTCCATCAACCCCGAAGTGTTGCACACCCGCGCTTTGCTCGATGAGATTCGCGAAACGAGCGAAGCCATTGAAAAGCAGGTGGGTGAACGACTCTTTTTGGCTTCGGCGTCTGGAAAAAGCACCAACCTGCCCGATCTCAATAGCTTTGTCGATGAATATTGGCGGCTCCGGCTCCGGCGAACCATTCAAAGCTGGAAAACTAAGCAACTGCCCCGGTTCGTGACGCACGACCTGTTGCAGGAAGACGATATGACGCGGTTTATTCGGCAGGCAAATCTGGTGAATAACGAATATGACCGCGTGAAAATCGTATACCACCCCGATTTCATTGCCTCTACGAATCCGCTGTTCGGCCTCGATTACAGTCAGTTTGTGCGGGGTTGCCATCTGGGTGTGTTCCCGAGTTATTACGAACCCTGGGGTTATACGCCGCTGGAATGTGTAGTACGCGGTATTCCGACCGTGACAAGCGATCAGTCGGGTTTTGGCGATTTCATCATGCAGATTATGCGCGACTACGAAAACCGGGGTATTTACGTGGTGAACAGACGTACCCAGAATTTCAACGAAGCCGCCGACCAACTGGCCGATATCCTGTTCCGTTTCGTTCGTATGAGCATGCGTGACCGGATTCAGCAGCGTAACCGTGTTGAAAGCATCTCTGATGTGTTTGATTGGACAAACCTTCGTTCGTACTACGATACGGCTCACGACCTGTCGCTAAAGCGCTGGAAACCTGCGTGACCTCACCCTAACCCTCTCCTTAACAAGGAGAGGGAATAGCTTTTGCGTCGCTTGGCTACTCAGGCGCATTAGCGATCTCAACGTTTTTCTGGAATGTATTGATGACCAGTAAACTACGTTGATCTATGTTACCCGCTTATCCAATCGTTCAGGAAGAGTTTTTGTATTTCATCTGGCAGTTTCAGTACGCCGCTACTGAAACGTTGCGAACTACGGATGGAGAAACCGTAGAGATCATTCATCCTGGTTTCAGAAACCATAATGCGGGCCCTGATTTTCTGAATGCCCGTTTACTCATCGCAGGTGTAGAATGGGTAGGCACGGTTGAGGCACACACAAAGACCTCTGATTGGCTTGTTCACCAACATCAGGGCGACCGTGCTTACGATAACGTGATTCTGCACATTGTCTGGCAACACGACCGCCCTGTGCCCCGCCCCGACGGTTCTGTACTGCCCACGCTCGAACTAGCTCCGCTTACGCCGGGTACGTTGCTGACTAAATATCTGGCGCTCACGCAACGTGCAGATGGCATTCCGTGTGCCGGTCAGTTTAGAATGGTGAAGCCGCTCCGACAAACGGCTATGCTCGATACGGCGTTGATGCAGCGCCTCGAACGAAAAGCCGATCTGGTCAAATCACTGTACGAAGCCACCGGGCAGGATTGGGAAGAAACTGCTTACCGGCTATTGGCAACGTACCTGGGTTCGAAAGTAAACGCCGAACCGATGGAGCAATTGGCTCGCATGATTCCGCTGAAAGTGTTGCAAAAGCACCGAAATAGTCTGGTACAACTCGAAGCGTTATTACTCGGAACAGCAGGACTGATTCCGGATGAGGCCGACGAAAACGACGATTACACGGTTGTTCTTCGGCGCGAGTATCAGTTTTTAGCCGCCAAGTATGGCCTCAACGATAAGCAGTTGCCCAACCACAACTGGAAATGGGGTAAGCTTCGTCCGGCTGGTTTTCCAACCATGCGATTGGCTCAACTAGCCGCGCTTATTCAGGAACACGGGAGTTTGTTTTCGGTTTTTGTCAATACCAGCGAGGCCACCGTATTGCTAAAGGCGTTACAGATTTTGCCCGGAGCCTACTGGCAAACGCATTACCGGTTTGGAAAAGCGGGGGGCAAAGTATCGGCGTCGCTGGGCCAAACCACGGCCGAGGCACTCATTGTTAACACCGCTGCCCCGTTGTTGGCTGCCTACGCCAAACACAGAGACGTACCTGATTTGCTCGATCGCGCTATAGTCCTGCTTGAGCAACTCCCTGCCGAAGACAACCGCATCACCCGCCTCTGGGATGACATTGGCCTCTCGGTCAGAAACGCTTTCGATTCACAGGCAGCTATCGAACTCTACAATGAATTCTGCATCCCCAAACGCTGCCTAAACTGCCAGATCGGCATAGCTTTAGTCAGTTATCAATGAACAGTTATCAGTTATCAGCGCTGCTCAGGTACGTTCCCAAGCGGAGCCACTGATAACTGATAACTGATAACTGATAACTGATAACTGTTTACTTTTCTGTCAAATTCTGTTGGGTGACACGGACTTCGCTGATGCGTTTGTCGTCGGCGGCCAGAACGTAGAAGGTGAAATCGTCGAACGTGATTTCGTCACCTGTTTTGGGTAGTCGGTTGAAGAGTTCAAGCAGTAAACCACCAAGTGATTCGCTATCGCCCCGTACTTCATCGAAGGCCGTGGGATCAACATCGAGCACCCGGCAAACGTCGGGAAGCGGGGTACGTCCTTCGAAGATGACGGTTTGCTCATCAATGCGACGGTACCCGGTGGGCGTTTCTTCGTCGAACTCGTCGTTGATGTCTCCGAATATTTCCTCGATAATATCTTCCAGGGTTACCAGTCCGCGTGTTCCACCGTATTCATCGACAACGATGGCCATATGAACCCGTTTGCGCTGAAAATCCTGAAGCAGGTCGTCTACTTTCTTGGTTTCGGGAATGAAAAATACGGGTCGCAGTAAGGCAGTCCAGGCAAATGCATCATCGTTTGCCAGGTGAGGAAGCAAATCTTTCAGGTACAGAATTCCTTCAATTTGGTCGATCGTTTCGTTGTAGATCGGCACTCGTGAATAGCCTGCATCGTTGAGTTGTTCGAGCAATTCGGGAAAGGGAAGGTCGTTGGGAAACGCAGTAATATCCATCCGGGCCCGCATCACCTGACGAGCGGTGAGGTTACCAAAATTGACAATGCCTTTAAGTAATTCTTTCTCTTCGTTGCTCGACGACGTACCTGTGAGTTCAACGGCTTCGTTCAACTCTTCGGCCGATAGTTTATAGCCCCGTCGGTGAATTCGTTTATCGATCTGATTGCTCATGGATACCAGCAGGCTGGAAATAGGCATGAAAACAACCATGGCCGAACGAGCTACCCATAGCGTACGGTTGGCTACCGCCAAAGCGTATTGAGCGGCATAAATTTTGGGCACCATCTCGCCAAAAACCACGATCACAACCGTAGTGACCAAGGTTATTGCGGCTAATAACCAGCCCGATCCGTGTGAGATGCCCGTAACAACCCAGGCCACATAGGTGACGATGAGTACAATCGCGATATTCAGAAGATTGTTGAGGATGACCAGCGAAGCTAGCAGACGCCGTGGGCGCTCGAGTATCTCAGCGATTCGCTGATAGGCTAGGATGTCACTATCGCGGCATTGAGCTCGATCTTGAGGGGTGAGTGTAAAAAAAGCGGCTTCGGCGGCAGAGGCCAAAGCGGCAAGCAAGAGCAACAACAACACTACGGCCGCGTAGGGGCCGTAAAAACTAAGATAGGTGCTCCAGTCGTTGCCAACCGAAAGCACCTGTGTGGAAGACGGGTCGCCTGGATCCATAGGGGAAGGTAGTTTGTGGTTTGTAGTTTGTGGTTTGTGGTTGCGCTGCTAACGTACAAATTCTGTCCCTGAGCAGCGCAACCACAAACCACAAACTACAAACCACAAACCATGTTAAAACGGTAGATCGTCGTCGCCATTGTTATCGAATGCGGCCGGGGCGGGGGCTGCTTTTGGAGCAGCGGGGCGAGCGGGAGCTGCCTGCGGTGCGGGAGCGGCCTGTGCTTGCGGGCGTGGCGCAGGGGCAGCCTGTTGCTGGCGTGGTGCCGACTCGGGCTGACCTCCGTCTTCGGGGCGGTTGCTACCGATGAACTGGAACGTTTGAGCGCGAACGCCTAACGAAAAACGCTCTTTACCTTCTTTATCAGTGTAGGTTTCGGTGCGTAGACGGCCCTCTACATACAACTGATTTCCTTTCTTAAGGTACTTTTCAATGGTTTTGGCTTGCTCATTCCAGAACTCTACGCGGAACCATTCGGTCTGCTCAACGCGCTCATTATTCCGGTTGGTGTAGGTTTCGTTGGTAGCCAAGCTCACGCGAGCCACTACGCTACCACCGTCGAAATACTTTACTTCGGGGTCGTTTCCGACATTACCAATTAGAATGACTTTGTTTAAACTTGCCATGTTTTGCGATGCGTTAAAACTGTTTTTAGATGGGGTTTAGCGATACTAAAGATACTGAATAGTACCGACTTATCAAAACTGATTGTCTACATAAGAGGCGATCAGAACCGGCTTTGGCAACTGCCTGACTTGCTCGATAGAATACCAGTTTAATCCGTCGGGCAGCACTGTCTGGCTGCTTTCCGGTACACTGATCTGGTAGAAAACCGCCCTGATTCGCTGGTGCGATAGTAGCTGCTGCTCATTGATAGCCGGGCCAACAAAAACGCCCTCGTGCGTCAATTCGTTCACCTCGTCAGGTACGTTCACCATCTGCCATTCTGTGATGGGTTCGTCGGTTTCAAGACCGTAAAACTCGTACAGATTTTGCCAGACATCGCGGCCTGTTCGTTCGCGAAAAGCCAGTTTCAAGGTGCTTCCCGACCCCTTTCTGAACACGAAGTAGGTTAGATACCGGTCCCGTACAGGCGCTTTTTTCTTTTTTACAGGCAAAAATTGCTGACGTCCGGTCAGGTAAGCGCGGCATTGTTGCTGTAGCGGACAGAACAAACAATCGGGGGCTACGGGTGTGCACTGAATAGCCCCGAACTCCATAATCGATTGGTTATAGGTGGCCGGGTCATCGGCGTAAGCGATGAGGCGCGTGGCTAGCGCGGCAAAGGTTTTTTTTGCCCTTGTACTGGTGATATCTTCTTCAATTCCGAACACCCGTGCCAGCACCCGATATACGTTGCCATCAACTACCGGCACGCGTTCTCCGAAAGCGAAGGAAGCAATCGCTGCGGCCGTGTAGGTGCCAATTCCTTTCAGCGATAAGAGGTCGTAATAAGTAGCCGGAAAGTGCCCATCCAGCGTACTAACGATGAATTTCGCCGTTTGATGCAGATTTCGAGCCCGCGAATAATAACCGAGTCCCTGCCAGAGGCGGAGCAGTTCCCGTTCGTCGGCGCGGGCGAGTTCGGGCAGGGTTGGGTAGGTCTCCGTAAAGCGGTAATAATAGGGGAGTCCCTGAGCCACGCGGGTCTGTTGCAGAATCACTTCCGAGAGCCAGATTCGATACGGATCGGTGGTGTTTCGCCAGGGCAAATCGCGCCGGTGCTGGAGATACCAGGTATTGAGTAATGCGGGAAACGAGGTGACCTCAGGGCCGTCCAATTCGTCGTTGTAGTCTGATTGCCAGTTCAAAATAAAGAAGGAGATTTCACCGTTGAGAGGGAATAAAGAAGCAAGGGGTTTCATTATCAAGCGAAAAACCTTACCTTTGTACTCCTTTTTTCAGTGCCAGAAAATCAACATACAAGTAATCGCTAAAGTTTAGTAAAGTCGTGACGAAAGCAGACGTAATCGCTGAGATTTCAGATAAAACAGGAATCGAAAAAGCAGATGTAACGCATACCCTGGAGACATTCTTCTCGGTGATCAAGAATTCGCTGGCCGAAGGTGAAAATATTTACGTTCGCGGGTTTGGTAGCTTCATCAATAAGAAGCGTGCAAAGAAGGTGGCTCGTAACATTTCAAAGAATACGGCCATGGTAATCGACGAGCATTTTATCCCGAGCTTTAAGCCGGCTAAAATCTTCGTTGAGCAGGTAAAAACAAGCGACAAAGCCAAAGTATCGGCTGAGTAAGCACATCGATCCAGCCCTGCGTTTTGCCATCAGGCCAATCGCAGGGCTGTTTCTAAACATGGCTCGACCCGCCTTTGGGCATGAAAGCATCAACCGTACTTGTCATCGCATCAACCCTGGTTCTGAGCGCAGGCCTTTATAGTCTGCCCAGAGTAGTGGTACAAAATGCAACGAAACAACTGAGTAACGCCTCAGGAGGTCGGGTTTCCGATACACCTGTTGCCGATTCTCTTAATGTAGTTGCCAATACGGGAGAGAAAACGGAGGCTGACGTTCAGCATAACGAACCTCTCACGCCCGATCAGCAGAAACAGGCAGAAGGTTTGCAAAAGCGTTATGCCGAAGCCAAATCAACCGATCGTAAACAAGTGGCCGAGCAATTGATCACGTTTTTCCGTTCGGTAAGTCGGTTCGACAGTGCTGCCCATTACGCAGGAGAAATCGCCAAGATCGATCCTTCACCACAGGCAAATCTTCGGGCTGGCGATCAGTATTTTGAGGCGTATGGTTTTGCCATTGCCGAACAGAAAGCCGCTTATTTGGGCGAACAGACACGAGCTTACTACCAGAAAGCCCTGGCTAAAAATCCAAATCTGTTGGCCGCCAAAGCAAACATGGCAATGACGTATGTAAACACGCCAACGCCTATGAATGGGATTATGCTGCTGCGCGAAGTGCTTGAGCAAGATCCAACTAATGAATTGGCCCTCTTTAATTTGGGTATGTTGTCGATGCGGTCGGGGCAGTATAGTAAAGCTGTTGACCGGTTTAGGCAGATTTTAGTGAATGATCCTACTAACCGAAAGGTGCAGTTTTATCTGGGTGTGAGCCTGGTAGAGACTAATCAAAAGGAGGAGGCCAAAAAAGTTCTGGCAGAAGTAAAAGCCAACGAAACGGATCCGCAGGTTCAGGCCGCGATCAAGGAGTTGGAAGAACGTATTCAATGAACAGTTATCAGTGAACCGCGCGGCGGACCGCAATGATCATGTTTGAGTTGGAGTAATCTGATAATTGATCACTGTTCATTGATCATTGAGAAAATAGGATCTGTCGGATGGTAGATCGTCAGTTAGTGTAACACATCAAAAAAACCTTTGTACTATGCCTTGCGGTAAGAAACGGAAGCGGCACAAGATTGCCACCCATAAGCGGAAAAAACGGCTAAGAAAGAATCGGCACAAGAAAAAGTAGTTTGAGGTTTGTGGTTTGAAGTTTGTGGTTGCCCTGCCATGTAGCCAACTGGTTGGTCAGCAGCGCAACGACAAACTCCAAACCACAAACTGTAAACTTATTTTGAAGAAGCCCCGCCGTTTTCGCGTGCGTGGCTTCTTTGTTTTATATATGCCATTCTAACCGTGCCATCAGCTTGTGAGCAACGAAATTGTAATCAGCTCCACTCAGAAAGGGGATCGGATTGCTCTATTGCAGGACAAACGCCTGCTGGAGTACCACCTCGATGAGTCGGAAAGCAGCTTTACGGTTGGCGATCTCTATTTAGGTACTGTTAAGAAGTTGTCATCAGGTCTCAATGCGGCGTTTGTCGATGTAGGCCATGAGAAAGACGGATTCCTGCATTATCAGGATCTCGGTCAACACATCAACTCCCTAAACAAGTTAACTAAAGATGTAATCGCCAAGCGAGTCAACACGGGTCGATTGTCGGGTTTCGAACTCGAACCAGACATTGACAAGATCGGAAAGATCGATAAAGTGCTGACTAAAGGGCAGTCTATTTTGGTACAGGTGGTGAAAGAACCCATCTCAACCAAAGGGCCGCGCCTTTCATGTGATATTTCTATTGCGGGCCGCTATCTTGTGCTCGTACCCTTCTCAAACGGGGTTAATCTGTCGAAAAAAATTACGGATCGTGGCGAACGTAACCGGCTGATCCGGTTGATGTCGTCGATCAAACCTCAGAATTTTGGGGTCATTGTCAGAACCGTTGCTCAGGGAAAAGAGGTCGAAGAACTCGACCGCGATTTACAGGAATCGATCGATAAGTGGGACCGTACCATGCAAACTCTGCGTGATGCCAAACCCCGCGATCGGGTACTGAGCGAGATGAACCGGGCGTCGTCTATTCTGCGCGACATGCTCAACGAATCGTTCGATAGCATCACGGTTGATACCCAAGAGAGCTACGACGAAACCCGCCGTTTCATCCACACGATTGCTCCTGAGAAGGAGAAAATCGTGAAACTACACACCGGAAAAACGAAGATGTTTGAAGCCCTGGGGCTAGAAAAACAGATTAAATCGTTGTTTGGCCGGTCGGTGAGTTTACCCGGAGGCGGTTATCTGATCATCGAGCATACTGAAGCTCTGCACGTCATTGATGTAAACAGCGGTAATAAGTCTAATTCTGAAGAGGATCAGGAAGCTACGGCCATTAGCGTGAACCGTGAGGCCGCGCGCGAGATTGCCCGTCAGCTTCGTCTGCGCGACATGGGCGGCATTATTGTCATCGACTTCATCGATATGAAGAAGGCTGATAACAAGAAGCTGATCTTCGATATCATGCGCGAGGAGATGCAAACCGAACGCTCGAAGTACACCATTCTGCCGCTGACCAAGTTTGGACTGATGCAGATTACCCGGCAACGGGTACGTCCCGAAATGAATATTGTTACGCGGGAAGTGTGCCCCACCTGTAACGGTACGGGTAGCATTCAGGCGAGCGTATTGATTACCGATGTTATTGAGGGTAACCTGGAGTACATTCTGACCAAGCAAAATGAGCGTGGTATTCAGATTGTGTTGCATCCGTTTCTGCATGCTTTCTTCACAAAAGGAATTATGTCTAAACAGCGTCAGTGGTTCTTTAAGTATAAGTCTTGGGTTAATCTAGTGAAAGACAGCTCACTGGGAATTACTGAGTTCCGGTTCCTGAACAAACAGGGCGACGAAATTGAACTGACATCAGCAACCCTGCCATCATCAGCCGTGACAGCCACTCCGGTAGAGGCGTAGTGAGGGGTGAGAAATGAGAGACAAGAGGTAAGATAGACGGGTCAGATGCAAATCTTATCTCTTGTTTCTCACCTCTTGTCTCTCCCTTCACCTTTACCCGTTGTCTGGTTGGTGATCTCTTAACTATTTTTTACTTTTGTAAACAAGTTCGTGTAAACGGCTTGCAGGCTTGACTACAGTACATACGTTCGCGTGTGTTTGTAAATAGCTTCAACTTTCCCCACTTGTAAAGGAAAACCCTGGTATCTCCGATATCAGGGTTATTTTTTTGTCGCTATAGATAGGCTACTTTTGAGGTATGGAACAACAAAATTTCAACAACGACGGCTCGATCGACGTCGAGCTGAGTGAAGAAATCGCCGAAGGGATTTATGCCAATCTGGCTATGATCGCTCATTCAAACAGTGAGTTTATCGTCGACTTTATTCGCCTGATGCCTGGTGTGCCCAAAGCCAAAGTTAAATCGCGTATCATTCTGACGCCCGAACACGCCAAACGGTTGTTACAGGCTTTGAAAGAAAACATCCGTAAATACGAAGAAAATTTCGGTGCTATCAACCAGCCCGACGACACGTTCCGTTTTCCCAGTGGTGGTTTTGGCGGACCCGTGGGCGAAGCCTGAAAAACAATAAAGTGACAGGGGCGTTGAGTTAACAACCGCTTGGCCATGGGTTTTAATCCATAGGACTGGCAGTTGCTAACTCAACGTTTCTTTTATGCTGCAACTTCGTTCGAGCGGTTTACTGCTCCATATAACATCATTACCTTCAGCCCATGGCGTGGGTGACCTGGGACCCGCCGCCTACCAGTTTGCCGATTTTCTGGTTCGTTCCGGGCAAACATACTGGCAAATTCTGCCATTGACTCCCCTCGATCCGGGTGCCGGATTCTCTCCCTACAGCAGCCCGTCTGCTTTTGCCGGCAATACGTTGATGATCAGTTTAGATCGGCTGGCAGAACAGGGACTTTTACCTGCCAGCGACGTGGCCGTACTAGCCGCCGAATGGCAGGCCACAGACGCATCGATGTCTACGGCCTGGGTTAAAAAACAGCCCCTATTGCGCAAAGCAGCCGAAACGTTTATCGAGCAGGGACTCACTGTTGAAGGGCTTGGCTTCGATACATTCTGCTACCGTCAGACTGAATGGCTCGATGACTACGCGCTTTTTGTGGCTTTACAGCAAGATCTGAATATTCCAACCTGGACCAACTGGCCCGATGCGCTGGTGCGCCGGGATGCCGACGAACTGGCGCAGCAAACAGAACGCCTCGCCCACGATATTCTGGTGGTGAAAGTATTGCAGTACCTATTCTACCAGCAGTGGAGCGACCTAATCTCGTACTGTTATAGTCGGAAAATTCACCTCATCGGCGATATTCCGATTTATGTTCAGCAAAACAGTGCCGACGTTTGGGCTAACAAAGAGTTGTTTAAGCTCGATGAAAACGGTATGCCCAGGTACGTTGCCGGGTCACCACCCGATTATTTCTCGGCCGACGGTCAACGTTGGGGTAACCCCATTTACGATTGGCCCGAACATGAGCGCACTGAATTTGTCTGGTGGATTCGTCGCATGCGGCACCAGATGTCGCTCTATAGCCTAACCCGTCTGGATCACTTTTTAGGCTTCGACATGTACTGGGAGATTCCGGCCAGTGAGCCAACGGCCAAAGTAGGTACGTGGGTTCAGGCACCGACAGAAGCGTTTATTCACGCGATGTACCGCCAGTTTGTGCAGTTACCGCTTATCGCCGAAGATCTGGGTGCTCGTTCGGCCGAAATTCAGCCTTTTCTGCGGCACTACGCTATTCCGGGTATGCGCGTTATTCAATTCGGTTTTGGAGATGATCTGCCAACTTCGTCACATTGCCCACATAACCACACGCTGAATAACGTGGTGTATACAGGCACTCACGACAACAACACATCGCTTGGGTGGTTCAGGCAGGAGGAAGAGGCGCTTCACGAACGCCTGAGCGACTATGTTGGGGTACCGGTTACAGAAGACAATGTGGTGCCGCTCATGACACGCATGGCCATGCAATCGGTGGCTCGACTGGCTATTTTACCGGTGCAGGATCTGTTATCGCTTAACGAAGCACACCGCATGAATACCCCCGGAGCGGGCGGTTCCAGCTGGCAGTGGCGACTCCAGCCCGGCCAGTTGACTGACGAAGTAAGTGATCAGTTATTGGCTCTGACTAAAATGACAGGCCGCGTTTAGACCGTTGAGCGCATTTTTGACGGGTAAAGCAAAGGTTTGGCGGGCTTTTCCTGCCAAACCTTTTTCACTGTTTCACTATGACACACTTAGCCAGCCAGTCGCGCCGCCGTTTTCTGATGAATGCCGGCGTCTCGGCTCTTGCCATCCCTACGTTGACCGATGTATTCGGTAAACCTATCCAGTCTCAATTAACTGAGCCGGGACGCAAGCTGGGCATCGCTCTGGTAGGGCTGGGTTATTACAGCAAAAACTTACTGGCCCCGGCTTTGCAGCAAACCACCAATTGTCGACTGGCAGGGATTGTAACCGGTACACCCGCCAAAGCGGAAGAGTGGATGAAGAAATACAACCTTCCGAAAGAAAGCGTTTACGACTACAAGAATTTCGACCGAATCATCGACAATAAAGACATTGATGTGGTGTATGTAGTGCTGCCAAATTCCATGCACCGTGAATTTGTGGTGCGGGCGGCTAAGGCGGGTAAGCATGTCATCTGCGAAAAACCGATGGCCATTACGCCAGCCGACTGCCAGGCCATGATTGATGCCTGTAAAAAGGCCGATCGGCAATTGGCTATTGGTTATCGGTTGCATTACGAACCGTTTACACAGGAAGTAATGCGGTTAGGGCAGCAGAAGGTTTTTGGTCCGGTACGCTTCGTAGAGGCAAGCGACGCGTTCAAAATTGGTGATCCGACCCAGTGGCGGTTAAAGAAAGAAATGGCCGGTGGGGGAGCCTTGATGGACGTTGGGATTTACGCCATTCAGGGAGCCAGGTACGTCACGGGCGAAGAGCCGGTTTCGGTCACTGCGCAATTCTCGCCGAAAACAGACCCGAAAAAATTCAAGGATGTTGAAGAGACCTTGTTCTGGCAGTTTCAATTTCCGAGCGGGGCTGTATCGAACTCAACAACCAGCTACACGGCGGGTGTCGAACGGTTATATGCTTCTTGTCAGGACGGGTGGTTTGAACTGTCGCCCGCTTTTGGGTATGGTCCGTTGAAAGGCCGAACCAGCAAAGGGCCGATTGAGATGCCGGTTGTCAACCATCAGGCTGCGCACATGGATGGCGTCTGTAAAGATCTGATCGACGGTAAGAAACTGCCAGATCATGTTACCGGCGAGGAAGGTTTGCGGGATGTTAAACTGCTACAGGCTATTTACCGAGCCGCCGAAACGGGCCGCAAGATTGATCTGAAGGGGTAGTCGAAGGACATTGGAAAGTAGATGACTACTTAGTCCAATAGCTACTATGCAGCAAACTATACACCAAACTGCCGTAGGTGATGATCCAGGTGAATGGCGGTGAGCTTAAGCGCCTGTGATTTGGTCATGGTCCCGAAAACGGGATGAGTGGCTTTTAAATCATCTGGTGCAGTGATCAGTTTTGATAGAGCCGCCAGCAAGTTTTCGCGATCGAGCGTAAAATCGCCTGGCTTGGTCATGATGGATAGACTTGGATCGAGTTCGGGAAATGTTTTTATATTTTTGGGCAGTGGCAGAGGCATCAGCAGAACAAACCATTTGGTCAACCAGCGAGTGGCGGCAAAGCCGGTGCTCTTTGCAGGTTTTTCGCCCAAAACAATCCTTATTTGATCGGTACAATGAGTAAGCATTTGGCCCGCACTCATCTTTCCCCATAACCTGTTGCTAGTAGGGGTCAGGGCATTGATGCGAGGCTGGAGGGTAACCAAAGTCATAGATGGTTGCTGAATTAAGGTACAAACATAGTGAGGGGCTTGCCAACTGACATTTTAGTCGATCGGCAAGCCCCTCATTATGTGTTGGCTCTGTATGTCGTTTTAGTACAATTACGTCGCTCGATTAAGGCTGTAATACTTGATCGATCACGTGGATAACAGCATTCTTGCTAGCCACATCGGCGCCTTTTATGGTAGCTGGTGTGGTATTTCTGTTCCCCTTTACTGTGGGGCCTGAGGCTGGAACCGCAATGGTGAGTCTGTTGGTCGCCGATGAGTTGAGCGTAGCAACCTGACCAGCCTGTAGTTGGTTCGAAAACAGCCTGCCCTGTATGGCGTGGTAGCTGATCAGATTGGCAAGTGTAGGTAAAGAGGCATTGTTGATATCGGCAACCGTACGGAAGCCTGCTGCCGCAAATGCTGCATCGGATGGGGCAAACAGGGTAATTTGTTTTAGCGACTGATTGGTTGTGGTGCCATCCAGAATAGCTAACAAATCGGGGCGGAAGGTGGCAATTCGGGTGATAGCGGCTACCAATATGCTCACATCAGCCCGGCTTTTCAAAGCAGTCAATGCGTCGTTTGCCGGGGGCCAAAGCAGGTTGTCGATCGTATGCACAATACCATTGGCGGCAAGCTGATCGGATTTGGTCACTCTACTGCCGTTCACGAACAAGCCGGTTGAGGCATTAGTGAGGAATAAAGCCGATGCATTCGATGTCTCAACGGGCAGATTAACGGCTGATGCCAGTTCGGGCGTTTGTGTTGTAACCACACCACTGATCAGATGATAACGGAGTACGTTTCGTAACGTTTCGTCAGAGATATTTTTGAATGATTCAGGCGATGAAAACCCTCTGGCCTTGAAGGCATCGTCGGTTGGAGCAAAAACGGTCAGATTTGTTGCTTTAAGGGCATCGTTCAATCCGGCCTCCTGTAAGGCTGCTTTCAGGAGTGAGAACGTGGGTGTCTCGGCTACTAGATCGCTCACCGTTTTGGGTTGAGCATCAACGAGATCGTTTGTCTTCTTACAGCCAATGATCAGGGTAAGTAGAACCAGAAAAGAGAGGGCAATCCGTTTCATTACGTGTAGGCGATTCTGGATAAAGTTTACCAACGGCTGATTATATCCCGTTATCTGAACCCGTTTGTGTGTTAACGTTGGAGCGACTGAAAAATGGTATATCACCGTATGAATGAGGGCAAAGATAGGCTTTAGCGGGCTTTCTGGCTATCTTTCTACTGATTAAGTAGATTTTGAAACGGGTAACGGGTTGCGTACCTTCGCAGTCCGGTAAAAAGGGCTAGTCACAAACCTGCTTTACCTTTAAAAGTTGTTAAAAACCAATTGGTTGAATGAAAGACCATATTGATCCTGGCAATCTCCCCAAGCACATCGCCGTTATCATGGACGGGAACGGACGATGGGCTAAGCAGCAGGGAGCTGCCCGGGTATTCGGGCATCGAAGCGCGATCAAAGCCGTTCGGGAAGTAACCGAAGGATGTGCTGAGTTAGGTATTGACTACCTGACTCTTTATGCCTTTTCTACCGAGAACTGGAACCGGCCAAAGTTTGAAGTCGACGCGCTGATGACGCTTCTGGTACATACGATTCGCGGGGAAATTAAAACCCTGATGAAGAACAACGTACGCTTATCAACGATTGGCCACACCGAAAGTTTACCCGCCGACTGCCAACGTGAGTTGCATGAGGCAATGCGGGCTACCGAAGGCAACACCGGTCTGACGCTGATTCTGGCTTTGAGTTATAGTGGGCGTTGGGAAATACTGGAAGCGGTTCGGCAATTGACAGCCGATATTCAGGAAGGTAAATTCCAACCAAACGATATCAATGAGGGTCTGTTTAGCAGCTACCTGAATACGGGCGGAGTTCCGGATCCAGAACTGATGATCCGTACCAGTGGCGAAATGCGTATCAGCAATTTTATGCTGTGGCAATTAGCGTATTCTGAATTTTATATGCCCGATGTACTTTGGCCCGATTTCCGCAAACCGCACCTTTGGGAGGCTATCTTGACCTACCAGAAACGAGAACGCCGGTTCGGAAAAACATCTGAACAAGTTGTAAAATGAGTTTATCGTTTTCAGTTAGCCACGTTTCTCACGAGCTTTCTGAAAAGCAACGCAACAGTAAACGGTAAACAGTAAACTGAAAACACCTTCTTTGTGAAACAATTTCTTTTTGCCAGCCTGCTTATAACAGTCCTGATGGCCAACACCAAGGCTTGGGCGCAGGTACGTGTCGGCTACGGGGCTCCGCAGGCAGAAGCGCCTGCACCTGCTACCAATGCAATTACCGATTATGCTAACCCCAAAGAATATGTGATCGGAGGGTTGACACTAACGGGAACCCGCTTTCTGGATCCTAACTCGTTGATCTCGTTAACGGGCCTCAAAAAAGGTGATAAAATTCGGCTACCTGGCGAAGCTCAGGGGAGCGCCATTCGCAAACTGATGGACTCGGGACTCCTGTTCGATGTGGTCATGTCGGCCTCTAAAGTGGAGGGCTCCAGTGTTTGGCTGCTTTTCAAAGTCGTTGAACGGCCCCGCTTGTTCCAGATAACCTACACCGGCGTTCGTAAAGGTGAATCAGAGTCGCTAAAAGAAAAGGTGAAGCTGACCCGGGGTAAGATCATCACCAATACCGACATCAAAAATGCTCAGTTGGCGGTGCGGAAGTATTACGTGGAAAAAGGTTATCTGAACGCCAAAGTGAAGGTGACTACTATTCCCGACAGCACCCGGAACAACGCTACTATGCGTGTTCAGATTACCAAAGGTGAGAAGGTGAAAATCGATAACATCGAGTTTGCCGGGCGGGAAGAAGTGTCGGAAAGTGCCCTGCGAGGTAAAATGAAAGGTACTAAACAGATGCGCTTTGGGCGGGTGTTCTCTCCCTCGAAGTTCATTCCGAAGAAATTTGAGGAAGATCAGGGTAAGCTCGTTGAGTATTACAACAAACTTGGCTATCGCGATGCCGTTGTTGAAAAAGACAGCGTGATCAACAGCGGTGGAGCAACGGTTGGCCTTAAACTGACACTGGCCGAAGGCAAGAAATACTATTACAGAAATGTAAATTTCGAAGGCAACTACCTGCATACCAGCGACCAGCTGCGCGAGGTGCTGAACGTTCGGAAAGGTGATATCTACAGTCCTGAAGAGCTGGAGAAGAAAATGGTCGGTAACCCCGGTCAGGACCTAAGCTCACTCTATATGGACGATGGTTACCTGTATTACCGCGCCGAACCCGTTGAACGGGCCGTTGTGGGTGATAGTATCGATCTGGATATTCGGATTTTTGAAGGTAAACAAGCCACTATCAACCGGATTATTCTGAATGGAAATACCAAAACGTCCGACCACGTGGTGATGCGTCAGATACGTACGCTTCCCGGTCAGAAGTTCTCGAAGACAAACATCATACGTACCCAACGTGAGCTATCGACGCTCGGTTATTTCGACCCTGAGAAAATTGGCATCAATCCAGTGCCTCAGCCAGATGGTACGGTTGATATTGAATACAACGTTGAAGAAAAACCAAACGACCAGATCGAACTGTCGGGCGGTTGGGGTGGTTTCATCGGTTTTGTAGGTACGTTGGGCCTCACGTTCAATAACTTCTCGGCCCGCAACATCACCAACCTGAGCGCGTGGCGTCCGTTACCAGCCGGTGATGGCCAGCGGTTGTCGCTTCGTTTTCAGGCCAACGGTCGCCAGTACCAGACCTACTCGGCTACGTTCACAGAACCCTGGCTTGGCGGCCGTAAACCCAACGCGTTATCGGTTAGCCTAAGCCACACAGTATTCCGGCAGTTTGGTCTCGATTTTTATTCACGGGCTGGTGGTAGTGCACAACCGATTGGTGCGTACACCAACACGGGGGTTACGCTGGGTCTGGGTCGGCAGTTGAAAGTGCCCGATGACTATTTCTCGTTGAGCAACTCGATTTCGTATCAACAGTATGACCTGGATAACATTGCCATTTTTGGTAACGGCTATAATAACGGGGTATCGAACAACTTCACGTTCAATACAACGCTGTCGCGCAACAGCATTGATAACCCACAGTTTCCACGCTTAGGCTCATCGTTTACGCTGAGCGGTTCATTTACGCCTCCTTACTCGGTATTCCGCTCGAAAAACTACCGAATAGATCAGTCGAACCCGTTCAAGTGGGTAGAATATCACAAATGGATGTTCGACGCCAGCTGGTTCCAGACGGCGGTGGGCAAATTTGTCCTGAACGCGCGGGCGCACATGGGCTTTCTGGGCAGCTACAACTCCCGGACCGCGATTGGGCCATTTGAACGTTTCGTGTTAGGTGGTTCGGGCCTTGCCGGTCAGGGACAGTTCGCCTTGGCACAGGATATTGTTGGCCTGCGTGGTTATCCTGATCGCCGCGTAATTACGCTTGACAATAACCGGGTAGCGGTTGGTAACGAAACAAGTCAGGGTGGGGTAGTATACAGCAAGTATGTAGCTGAATTGCGTTACCCGGTTTCACTGAATCCGTCGGCAACCATCTTTGTTCTTGGCTTTGTTGAAGCAGGTAACAACTGGGCTAGCTACAAGCAGTACAACCCGTTTGATCTGCGCCGCTCGGCGGGTGCGGGTGCCCGTATCTTCATGCCTGCCTTCGGGTTGATCGGTATCGACTACGGTTGGGGCTTCGACACTATTCCAGGTGTTCAGAATGCCGGCACCGGTCAATTCCACTTCACCATCGGGCAACAGTTCAGATAGACACAGTTATCAATTATCAGTTAACAGTTATCAACGTATCCAGCTAGCTGATAACTGTTTCAGTCTCGGTAACTGGGTACGTTGATAACTGTTAACTGATAATTGTTTACTGAATTAAACGTTCTCTTTGTAAATACATCTAACCATCAGACAACCACCGGGGGACAGTATGAAAAGGGGTTTGTTATTAGTAGCTTTGTGGCTTTTAATCGGAAGCATTCCGGGATGGGCACAGAAGTTCGGGTACGTTGATAGTGACTTTATTTTCAGCAAGTTACCCGAATATAAAAAGGCTCAGGAAGGAATAGATCAATTTGCCGATCGGTGGTCGAAAGACATACTGGACAAGCAGTTGGAGATTGAAAAGATGCAGCGTGCGTATCAGGCCGAAGAGATTTTGCTAACTGATGATATGAAGCGCGAACGGCAACGGGTACTTGGCGACAAGGAGCGCGAAGCCAGAGAGTACAACAATAAAGTGTTTGGTTACGAGGGCCTGCTTTTCCAAAAAAAGAAGGAACTCATGAAAGTGCCGATGGAGTTACTGAACCGTGCCGTTGAAAAAGTGGTCTCGCAACGGAAACTCAATTTTCTTTTCGATAAAGCCAGTGAAGGGATGTTGATGTTGTACACCGACCCCCGACACGATTACACCGATTACGTGATGGAAGAGCTGGGGTTAGACCCCGATAGCCAGAAAGCGAAGCAAGCGGCTCCTTCACAACCAGCAAACAGTGCAAAACCTAAATAATAATTCAATAAACAGTCGAATGAAAAAGAATCTGGTCATGGCGCTTAGCGCAGCCCTATTGATGGGGGGCCTGAGCGCACGGGCACAAGCCCAGGCGTCGACGCCGGTTACGACATCGGCAGCGGCACCAGCCCCACGGGCAACAGCAGCTACCCCGATTAAGATTGGTTATACAAGCATGGATTACCTGCTGGGTCAGGTGCCTGAGGCAAAAGATATTCAGAACCAACTGACAATTCAGCGGACGCAGCTTGAAAATGAGCAGCAGCGGATGTCGAAAGAATTTCAGGACAAACTGGCGGCCTATGAAAAAGGGGGTGCTCAGATGTCGGAGTTGATTCGTGCTGATCGTGAGAAAGAATTGCAGGGTCTGCAAACGCGTTTCCAGGAGTTTCAGCGCAATGCCGAAACAACATTGCAGCAGAAGTATCAGCAGTTGGTAAGCCCCGTGTTGCAGAAGATCCAGAAGAACATTGATGCCGTAGCCAAAGAGAACGCGTATTCGCACGTGTTTAACCTCGATGCGGGTGCCGGTACAGCTGTAATTCTGCTATACGCTCCTGAAGATGGTAACATCTCAGATCTGGTATTGAAGAAAATGGGTGTCACACCGAAGCCGGTTACGCCGGCAGCGGCAACGCCAGCCACTACGCCTAAAAAATAAACGTATCGCAGGTACGTTAAGGCAAGCGCCCGGTCTAGTAGGCCGGGCGCTTTTGTTTTACCTAAACCCCTGAATCTTAAACAAAACAGGCGCCAAACCAGTAGATAGAGCAGTAGGTAATCAACAGATAAGATAATGCTGCACTTCGATAAACTTTCACTAAACGTTCCCGATACCAACAAACCGCGTGTGGTAATAATCGGGGGCGGATTTGGTGGTATAAATTTGGCAAAAGGCCTGAAAAACAAGGGTTTTCAGATTGTAATGTTCGATAAACAGAACTACCACGGATTTTGGCCTTTGCTTTATCAGGTTGCCACTGCAGGTCTTGAACCGGATGCCATTGCCGAACCACTCCGAAAACTTTTCGATGAGAAATACGATGATTTTCATTTCCGGCTGGTTCGGGTTACAGGTGTGAATCCGGCCACAAAAATCGTTTCCACACTCATTGGTGATCTGAAATACGACCATTTGGTTATCGCGTCCGGCTCTAAATCGAACTACTTTGGTAACGATCAGATCAAGAATAATTCGTTTCCGTTAAAAACCATTCCCGATGCCCTGAATCTGCGTAGTCAGTTATTGCAATCATTTGAACAGGCTAGCATTATCAAGGATCCGGAGACGCGGCAGAGTCTGCTGAACTTTGTCATTGTGGGGGGCGGGCCAACGGGCGTTGAATTAGCCGGGTCATTGGCCGAAATGCGGAAACACGTGCTACCTAACGACTATCCGGGGCTGGACTTCAGTAAGATGAATATCTACCTGGTTGAAGGCCTAGATCGCGTGTTGCCGCCCATGTCGCCTGAATCGGCGGCAAAAACGCAGACGTACCTGGATGAACTTGGCGTAGTTACTAAAGTCAAAACCTTGGTCGATAGTTACGATGGTCAGGTTGTGACGTTCAAATCGGGTGAGCAAATTCCGGCTCAAACGTTGATCTGGGCAGCTGGCGTAGCAGGCGCAACCATCGACGGTATGCCTGCTGAATCGGTTGAACGGGGCCGATACCTGGTTGACGAATATAGCCGCGTTAAAGGTGCAGACGGTATTTACGCCATTGGCGATATTGCCAACATGAAGTCGGAGAAGTGGCCAAACGGCCATCCGGGAGTGGCTCAACCCGCTATTCAGCAGGGGGCACACTTGGCCATGAACCTTACCTTGATGTTACGAAACGGTGAAATTCGTCCGTTCGACTACTTCGACAAAGGGTCACTGGCCATCATAGGCCGGAACCGGGCCGTGGCTGATCTATCAAAAAGCCTGCACTTGAGTGGTTTCATTGCCTGGATGGCGTGGCTCTTTGTGCACATCTGGTATCTGGTCGGTTTCCGCAGTAAACTGGTCGTACTCAGCAACTGGATCTACCGTCTGTTTACCTACGATCGGGGAACCCGGTTGATCATCCGCCCTTTTGTGCGTAAAGATGACAAAGTAGGGCAAGACTACGCTATGCGCAATGATGGACAATTGGTAACAGACCGAACCAACTCAGCTGGCTGACAATACGCTTCGCTGTCATTGGTTATGTTAACAATGAACGACAGCGAAGCGTAATAACATTTTACTCCTTAGGCTTTTCGAAGATGGCTTCGTCGATTTTTGGGTTGGCCTCAAAAGCAGTCAGGCGCACTGTAGCAGACTGACCCATCGCTTGTGTTATCACTTTGTGTGGAAGTGTCAGCGAACCTACTTTCTTATACTCGTCGTAGTCCAGCTCGGCATCAATTGTTTGGCCCATCGCCTGAATAGAGCCTTTACGTGAAGTAATCAGGTACGTTGCCGGATCAATATAGAACGTAGAGGTTCCGCCCTGAATGGGCATCGATAGCGCGAAATATTCTTTTCCGTCAACAGTCTCTTTGCCCTTGAACTCAATTTTTTGACCTTTCATCGATGCGTTGACAATTTCAAGACCGGGCAGCGTAACACTTTCAGTAACGGCTTTTAGCTGTTCGGCAGGTACGTCGCGGGCTGGCGTGTCACCTTGCTTGGCCCAACCGGTTTGGCCTTTGGTAACCACCACAATATCGTTGCCCCCCATGCTCATTTCAATGCGCGATGCCTGGTCGAAAACAACGGTAGCAGTAGCATCGATACTCTGACCCGGGGCAATAGTCGACTGGGTGTATTTGGCCGACTTAAACGCTTTTAAATTCTCGAGACCGCCCAATGCGGCCATGTGTTTATCGACAACTTCAGTGAGTGTCTGAGCATAAGAACCAACCGAGATCAGAAGAGCAGAGGTCAGTAAAATCAAGTTCTTTTTCATACGAATAGTTTGCTGGTAAGCTTTGCTAAAGGTACGAAACTACTACTTGAGGGGAAGACCGATGGCTATATCAGAATGTCATTTGCGATGGTAGAAATAGATGGGTCGGGCGAAGAGGCCTGTTTTTTCACTTGTAGTGTAGTAGCCTGATCCATCGGGGGCCCAGCAAATAGCCTCGCCCTGTGATTCATAAACGATTGGTATCATCAGCGGGGATCGTTGTAAGGCCTGTTCAACCGACTCGTCAGCCCGGCGGGTATAATAAAATAGCTCGTCATAGGCACGAATCAGTATTTCCCGGCCATTAGGCGATATGGCTGCTGCTGTCATGTAATCGAGTGGAATAACCGTTGTCAGTTCCATTGTGGTTACAGCAGTCAGCGATTGGGGGTAGCTGGCTTTGTAAACGGTGGTATATTCCTCTTTCGAAATCACGTATAGATCCAACGTACCTGGGTCGAGCATAATCGCCTCGGCGTTTTTCGGTCCATCTGGCATCTTCACCCGAATGGTCTCAATGCCGGTCACCGTTGCTCTAACGGGTTTGCTGGCTTTCGATAGCGTAGGTTCTGGAAAGCGGTAAATGATCTTAACCGGATGCTTGAATTCGTTATCGCCAATCTCTGCCACATACACATAACTTTTTCCCGGTACTGGTCCTGGTCCAACGGCAATATCTTCCCAATCGCGGTTAGTTGTCCCACTTAGTTCAAACTCGCCAACTACCGTTCCCTGCCGGTCTATCAATTGAATTTCGTTTGAGTTGCCCGAGTCTTGCTGTGTCCAGAAATAGCCGGGGTTTTGATTGCTGGGGGCAATGCCCGACGTTTCGGAAAGCGCACTGTCGGTTAATTCACCAACTTCTACCGCTTCGGCAAACAGGACCGAATCTTTCCTGACATCGCTAAAAGCATAGTCGACCAACTTGAGAGAGTCGATTGGCGCTGTAACGGCATGAGAAGCATTGTGGTGGCAACTGCTACAGGTGAGCGCGAGAAGAAGCAGTGAAGGGAGATATAACCGCATATGAATCAATGCTAATAAAATCAGTTGAGGCTATAAAAGTAGGGTTGATTACCTGAGAATGAACATGAAAAAAGGCAGGCTATGATGAGCCCGCCTTTTTCAATACAGTAAGCTACTGACCGTTACAATAAATTCCGGGCAATAACCAGTTTCTGAATTTCGCTGGTGCCTTCGCCAATGGTGCACAGCTTGGCATCGCGGTAAAATTTTTCGACCGGGTAATCTTTTATGTAACCGTAGCCACCAAGAATCTGAATGGCCTCATTGGCGACCCGAACAGATACTTCCGAAGCATACAGTTTGGCCATTGCCGACGCTTTGGTAACGGGCTTGTGCTGGTTTTTTAATTCCGAAGCGTGTTCGATCAATAAGCGTGATGCCTCGATCTCAGTAGCCATATCGGCTAGTTTAAACGATATACCCTGAAAGTTGAAGATCGCTTGGCCGAACTGTTGCCGTTCCTGCGCATAGGCCAACGCTGCTTCATAGGCGCCCATAGCAATGCCTAAACTGAGTGCGGCAATTGAGATGCGACCTCCGTCGAGAATCTTGAGCGACTGAATAAAGCCCTCGCCAACCTCGCCCAGTCGCTGACTATCGGGAATTCGGCAATCGTCGAAAATCATTTCGGCGGTTTCTGAGGCCCGCATTCCTAATTTATCTTCTTTTTTACCCCCCCGGAAACCTGGCGTACCGCGTTCGACCACAAAAGCAGTGGCGTTGCGAGGTACGTTGGGCTCACCGGTCCGGGCAATTACGACAGCCACGTTACCCGAGATACCATGGGTAATAAAATTCTTAGCTCCGTTGAGTACCCAATCGCCATTCTCCTGTTGTACGGCACGGGTGCGCATGTTACCGGCGTCTGAACCTGTGTTAGGCTCTGTTAGCCCCCAGGCACCGATATGCTCGCCTACGGCGAGTTTAGGGAGGTATTGTTGTTTCTGTGCTTCGTTGCCAAACATCAGAATATGATTGGTACAAAGTGAATTATGAGCGGCCATCGACAAGCCCACTGCCCCGTCAACTCTGGAGAGTTCAACAATGGCCGCTACGTATTCGTGATACCCCAGGCCGGCTCCGCCATATACTTCTGGAACAAGCATACCCAATAGACCCAGTGAGCCCATTTGCCGGAATTCATCGGCTGGGAAATGTTGCATTTCGTCCCACTCCCGCACATGGGGAGCTATATGCCGGGCCGCAAAATCGCGAACCGACTCACGGATAAGTTGGACATTATCAACTTGGTTTTCTACTATTTCGTTAGTCATGATAATAGGCTAAGGACTTTCGTGTTTGATGAAGTATTGCGTAAAGTATAAACAGATAACAGAATAGGGTATCCGATGTTTGTAACGACCATTTGATAAAAAAACAGCTCACGTACATATTGCTGAAATGTCAAAATAGTGTAGTGTGATCCTGATAAATTACCATATAATAATGGCTAAATCAAGTGTTACAGCCACAATACCTTCTTAGCAATAGTTTATAAATAAATCACTGAGTGAGTGTATTACGGATCAAATTCGTGCTATTCCAAAAATGATCTATTTTTGTGTCCGCTGACGGGTCATGTCAAAATAGTACAATATGGCGTGGGGCCGTTCAGTAGGTAGTAAATCGATAGATTTTAACCAATTTATATGAAAATAGCAGTAATAGGTACGGGATATGTAGGGCTGGTTACCGGCACCTGCTTCGCCGAAACCGGCAATCAGGTTACCTGCGTCGATATCGACGAGCGGAAGGTTGAAAAACTCAACAACCGGATCATTCCCATCTACGAACCCGGTCTCGATGTGTTGTTTCACCGGAACGTAGAAGAAGGTCGGTTAAAATTTACGACTAATCTGGCCGAAGGGATTAAAGGAGCCGAGGTTATTTTTCTGGCTCTGCCAACACCTCCGGGCGAAGACGGATCAGCCGACTTGAAATATATTCTGGGCGTAGCCAATGACCTGGGTCCCATTCTGGAGCAGTATGCGGTTATCGTTGATAAGAGCACGGTGCCTGTTGGAACTGCCGAAAAGGTGCATGCGGGCATTGTTAAAAACGCAAAGGTTGATTTTGATGTGGTCTCTAACCCCGAATTTTTGCGGGAAGGTGTAGCCGTTGAAGACTTCATGAAGCCTGACCGTGTGGTGATCGGTACCAAGTCAGATAAGGCCAAGGCGGTGATGAACCGGCTGTATGCGCCGTTGGTACGTCAGGGTAACCCCGTTATTTTCATGGACGAGCGTTCGGCCGAAATGACGAAATATGCGGCTAATGCGTTTCTGGCCACCAAGATTACCTTCATGAACGAGATTGCCAATCTATGTGAAAAGGTAGGCGCCAATGTTGATGATATTCGGAAAGGCATTGGTACCGACAGCCGGATTGGTAAGCGGTTCCTGTTTGCTGGCATTGGCTATGGGGGTAGCTGCTTCCCGAAAGACGTGCAGGCTCTGGCCAAAACCGCGCAGGACTTTGATTACGATTTTAAGGTTCTCCAATCGGTAATGGACGTGAACCACGCCCAGAAAAAGCGCTTATTGCCGCTCATCAAGCAGCATTTCGGGGGTGATCTGAAAGGAAAAACAATTGCTGTGTGGGGCTTGGCCTTCAAACCATACACCGACGATATCCGGGAAGCACCAGCCCTCGATAATATTCGGGAGCTATTGGCCGAGGGAGCCAAAATTACGGCTTATGACCCTGAAGCGATGGAAAACGTACGTAATATCCTGGGCAATCAGATCACGTTTGCGCACACATCATACGCCGCCCTCGATGATGCCGATGCGCTGGTAATCATGACCGAATGGCCCATGTTCCGTACGCCCGAATTCGAGAAAATGAACCTGTTACTGAAGAACAAAGTGATCTTCGACGGTCGTAACGTCTACGAACTAGAGCAAATGCGCGAGATGGGCTACACCTATTATTCAATCGGCCGCGAAGTTGTAAACAGTTAAGAGTGAATAGTTAATAGTTAAAAGTTAAAAGTTTATACGTGCCTAGTTTGTTTTCGTACGGGCGCGCCGTCAACTCTTAACTTTTAACTATTAACTTTTAACTAGTCAAACTATGAAACGTGTATTAATAACGGGCGGGGCCGGATTTCTTGGATCGCATTTGTGCGATCGATTTATCAAGGAAGGCTATCACGTCATTGCGATGGACAACCTGATCACGGGCGATCTGCGCAATATCGAGCATCTATTCAAGCTCCCTAATTTTGAGTTTTACCACCACGACGTATCCAAGTTTATCCACGTACCTGGTGAACTGGATTACATCCTGCACTTCGCGTCGCCCGCTAGTCCGATCGACTACCTGAAAATTCCGATTCAAACCCTGAAAGTAGGATCGTTGGGGATTCATAACTGTCTGGGTCTGGCTCGGGTGAAGAAAGCCCGGGTGCTAATTGCCTCGACGTCGGAAGTTTACGGTGACCCTAACGTTCATCCGCAGCCCGAAGAGTATTGGGGTAATGTGAACCCCGTTGGGCCGCGTGGCGTATACGATGAAGCTAAACGTTTTCAGGAAGCCATGACCATGGCGTATCATACGTATCACGGTCTGGAAACCCGTATTGTCAGGATCTTCAATACCTACGGGCCTCGGATGCGCCTCAACGACGGTCGGGTACTCCCCGCTTTCATCGGTCAGGCATTGCGTGGCGAAGATCTGACCATGTTTGGTGATGGTTCGCAGACCCGTTCGTTCTGCTACGTGGCCGATCTGGTCGACGGAATTTACCGTCTGCTACTGAGCGACTATGCTTACCCGGTCAACATCGGTAATCCGGTAGAGATCACCATCAAAGAGTTTGGTGAGGAGATTATTAAACTCACCGGTACGTCGCAGAAACTGGTTGTGAAGCCATTACCAGTCGATGATCCGAAACAGCGCCGCCCAGATATTACCAAAGCGAAGGAGTTGCTTGGCTGGGAGCCAAAGGTATCGCGCGAGGAAGGACTAAAGATTACGTACGATTATTTCCGGAATCTACCCCGTGAAGAGCTTTATTCGGCCGCAAATCACCGCGACTTTGCGAAAAAGTAAGGCGTATTGGTTTGGCGGTTATATTTACGTCCGGTAAGTCCATAGGGCTTACCCATTTAGCTGTCTTTAAGAAACCTGCAAGCTTTTCGTTTGCAGGTTTTTTGTTGTAATCAGCGTAGAGACGCAAAATCTTGCGTCTCTACATGCGTCAGCAATACGCTAAATCTCAAACCGTCAGAATATCTTTCTCTTTAGCTGAGTAGGTGTCGTCAACGCGGCCGATGAAGGCGTCGGTCAGTTTCTGAACGCGGTCTTCGCCTACTTTCACAGCATCTTCAGAAACGCCTTCTTTTGTTAATTTACGAATGGCGTCGTTGGTGTCTTTACGGATGTTCCGCACGTTCACTTTTGCCACTTCAATTTCCTGCTTCACCCGCTTCAGCAGGTCGCGGCGGCGCTCTTCGTTCAGAGGTGGAACGCTCAGACGAATAAGTTCGCCGTCGTTCATAGGCGCCAGGCCTATGTTGCTGTTCCGAATCGCCTTTTCAATTTCACCGATCATCTTCCGGTCAAATGGCTTGATGGCAATGGTACGGGCATCGGGTGTGGTTACCGAAGCCACGTTGGTGATCGGCGATTTCGACCCGTAATAGTCGACCTGAATGCCACCGAGCATGTCGGGCGACGCCTTCCCGGCCCGAATTTTGGTGAGTTCGATGGTCAGGTGTTTAAACGCCTTCTCCATCGTCTCTTTGGCGTCATCAAGGTATAATTCAATCTCTTCCATTTTTCTTTAAGTCTGGAAAGTCGGTTTAAAACAAATCCAAAGTCTGGAAAGTCGTTAGTATTGGGTTCCGACTTTCCAGACTTTGGACTCTGGACTTTGAACTATCTAAGCTGGTAACTCCACGGTGATTAACGTACCTACATCTTCGCCCTGCACGAGGCGGAGCAAACTGCCCTGCTCGTTCATGTTGAAAACAATGATGGGTAGATTATTTTCCTGACAAAGCGTAAAGGCCGTTAAATCCATCACGCTCAGTTTCTTTTCGTAAACGTCCTGAAAGGTAATGTGCGTGTAACGCGTCGCCGTTTTATCTTTCATCGGGTCGGCGGTGTAAACACCATCGACTTTCGTGCCTTTCAACACCACATCCGCTTCAATCTCGTTGGCGCGAAGGGCAGCTGTACTGTCGGTAGTGAAGTAAGGATTGCCCGTTCCGGCTCCGAAAATAACAATCCGTCCTTTTTCGAGATGCCGAACGGCCCGTCGACGGGCGTAGGGTTCGCAGATCTGCTCCATTTTAATGGCCGACATCACGCGGGTGTACATGCCTTGCTTTTCAAACGAACTCTGAAGAGCCATCGCATTGATCACCGTGGCCAGCATGCCCATGTAATCGCCCTGAACACGGTCGATGCCCGAGCGTTCGCCCGACACTCCCCGGAAGATGTTGCCACCCCCAATCACGACGGCCACCTCGACGCCCAGTTCCACAACCTGCTTAATTTCTTTAGCATATTGCTCTAGAATAGCCGGGTCTATGTTATAGCCGCCAGGGCCTGCGAGTGCCTCGCCGCTCAATTTGAGCAGGATGCGTTTGTACTTGGTTTGTTGAGCCATACAGAGGTGCCTTTTTTGCGGGGGCAAAGATAAGGAAACCCGCGAAAGGTAAGAAAGCTGAATGACAGGAAAGCCGCGTCTACGCAAACTCAACCAATACCTGCCCTTTCTCTACCCGGTCGCCTTTCTGAACTTTGATAGACTTCACAGTGCCGTCGCCGGGGGCTTTAATGCTGTTCTCCATCTTCATCGCTTCCAGAATCAACACGGTATCGCCTTTGCTAACTTCACTGCCCACTTCGAGACTGATGCCCACAATAAGACCGGGCATAGGGGCTTTAATGTTGTTGACTTTGCTGGCAGCCGCGTTGCTCATGCCCATTTTTTCGAGCAACAGGTCAAACCGGTCTTTGGCAAGAACGTCATGAATTCGGCCGTTGACCTTTAGCTGTACAGTCTTTGTAGCCGCATCGACCGACAACACTTCTACCGAATACGACCGGTCATCTTTCAGGATATGATACTGTCCTTCGCCCAGTTTCGACAGGTCCCAGCTATAGGGTTGGTCATTCAGGGTAATGCCCGCAGGCTGAATATCGATGCTGACGGGCGCGGCGTTGTTGACGGAAGCGGTGTACATAGGTTTGTGGTTTCGGGTTTGTAGTTTCGTGTTTGACGTTGCGCTGCCAAGTCATCAACTCCTGGACTTGGCAGCGCAACGTCAAACACGAAACTACAAACCCGAAACTATTTATTTTTTCTGCGTCAGAAAGGTACGAACGGGTTTTGTAAATACGCCTGATAAGGTCGATACGTAGACAGTATTACGGAATTGCGCTACGGAGGTAATCTTGTTGCCATACAGCCCGGTATTGTCCAGCTCAACGACAGATAAGGTTGTAGGTGTGATTATTAGCTGGAAAAGCTGGCCATTGTAGGTCGCAATGAGTTGGTCGCCCACTGTTTTATAAGTCAGGAAGCGGTATTCATTTGGCAGTTGATCAACGATAATAGACCAGGTGTTACCCTGATCGGTTGAGGCTGCCAGTTTTAGTGTACTTGTGTTGGCGGCGGTAATGCCGTAGACTGTTCCTTTAAATGTAAACAGGTTTTGAAATGAGTAAGGGTAGGTCTTTTGATAGGAGCCATCGGGCGAGATGCGGTACGTTCCGTTGCTTGTCGATACCAGAAAATAGCTGCCTATGCTACTTACTGCCTGTAAAAAATTGCCTCCCGGAAAACTGATCAATTTCGTATCGGCTGTTTTAAGCTGAACGTTTGGTGCGCGGGGTACGTCTACTGAAATCAGGGCGATGTTCGTTAATCGGCCATCAATAACCGGTGTGTTGTACGACCGGTCATACCGCCGGTAGGGGACAATAACCTGATTTTGGTCATTAGCCACCATTGTTTCGCCAATGGCAGCGGGCAACACATCAAAAGAAGCAAAGTCAGGATCAAGTGCTGGTAGACGAACAACCAGGTTAACGTAGCTCTGTACCGGGCTGGCTGTGGGAATAAGGTTGACAAAATCGTTGACGATGAACCCAATGAATGAAGGGTGCAGCAGGGGGCGGTAATCAGTACGCCCATTGGGCTGAGCCTGACCGCCATAATGAACAAAGATCGTATCTGGGCCGGGGCGCGATTGGCCCGGTGCTATGGCCGTAGTTTGGCTGCCAGCCAACATGATTTTACTGCTATCAGCGTAACTGTTGAGCTGAATTTTCCGGTCGAACAGAAAGTCTTCATTGACCTGCCAAGTCAGGCCGGGGTCAGGTAATGGTGCGGGTACGTCGATGACTTTTTCCTTGCACGACCAGATACAAAAACTGATGAGCAACAGAAGCGAAAAACCATGGGAGCGGTTCATATAGCAGGGCGGTTGAGTAATAAGGCCAAGTATACAGATCAGCTCGTAATTGACTGTTAAGTAAAGGAAAATTTAATCTACAGGGTTACCGGTAACCTATTTCTGCCGGTTCACCAGATAAATACCCAGTAGGCTGATAGATAAGCCGAGGTATTGTTGCGGGTAGATTTTCTCACCGTCGAAAAGGCCCCAAACCACGGCGACCACTGGAATCAGGTACGTTACTGAGGCCGCGAAGACACCTGAGGCCAATTGCACCACCCGAATGAACAATACCGACGTAATGCCCGACGCCAGAATGCCCAGAAACAGCACGGCACCCAGCGGCACCAATGCATCGGCGGCTATGGCCCGACTGACGAAATCGGTAGACAGCAGAAAAAAACCGGCAATGGGACCAACAAAGGCAAACGTCCAGGGTGTAGCCACAAGGGCGGGTAGGTGGCTTAAGTATTTGCCAATGAGGTTGGTGTTGATGCCATACATCAGCGTGGCCAGTACCACCAACAGTGCATAGCCATTGATGGTGAACGTACCTGTGGCGCTGAAAAATACTAGAATGAGTGAACCCACAAAGCCAAGCATAATGCCCCACACCTGATTGGCCCGAAACTGCTGCCGGAATAGCAACGTACCTGTAAGCAGTACGAATATGGGACTAAGCGAGTTTAACGTACCTGATAGTGAGCTGCTTAAGTGTGCACCTGCTTCGGCAAATAAAAAGGCGGGAAGCAGAAAGCCAAGTGTACCCGATGCCAGTAAAGCCAGCCAACGATGACGCAACGCGAGTTGCACGTCGGGCTTACGAATCTGCACCAGCATGAAGGGTAAAAAAAATAGAAAGGCAAAGAAAATGCGTCCCGAAGCCACCTGCTGTACGGTGAACGCCCCCAACGCCTTCTTCATCATGATGAACGAGCTACCCCACACCAGCGCCATACAAGTAAGCAATACCCAAGCTAGCAACGGGCGTTTTTGGGTAACAAGAACAGGCTCAGACGTAGTGGTTTCGGTCATAGATTGGTACGCTGATTTAACGGATTTAAAGGGATTGGCGCGGATTGTGTGGGTACGCGGACTAAAAGGATTCAAAACGATTTGCGCGGAATTTAGGATTTAAAGGGATTCGTGGATTGAAGCAGAGCAAATCTCTTTTAATCCAAAAATCTGTGTAGATCGTCTTAAATCCCTTTAAATCCGTGTACCATTAAACCCGCGCACTATACCATGACGCCTTCGTAGTGTTCGCTTACTTCGTGCAGGATGGTGAGCAACTCATCGTAGGTATCAGCCACGACGAAGCGCATGCGGAACTGCTTGAAATCGGGAAGGCCTTTGAAGTAGTTGGTATAGTGGCGGCGCATCTCGAAAATGCCGAGCCGGTCGCCTTTCCATTGGATAGAGAAGTCGAGGTGTTTGCGGCATGCCGTGATTCGGTCGGCAACGGTAGGCGGGGCGAGGTGCTGCCCGGTTTTTACAAAATGCTTGATCTCATTGAAAATCCAGGGATAACCGATGCTCGCGCGGCCGATCATAACGCCATCTACGCCATAACGGTTTTTGTATTCCAGCGCTTTCTCTGGCGAATCGATGTCGCCATTACCGAAAATCGGAATTGTGATGCGGGGATTCTCTTTTACCCGACCAATTAATGTCCAGTCGGCTTCCCCTTTATACATCTGCACGCGGGTACGGCCGTGAACGGTAAGCGCCTGAATGCCAATATCCTGAAGGCGTTCAGCCACGTCCATGATGTTCTTGGTGCTGTCGTCCCAGCCGAGTCGGGTTTTTACAGTCACCGGCAAATGGGTGGCATCGACAACGGCTTTGGTCATGAGCACCATTTTGGGGATATCCTGCAACAGGGCAGCCCCGGCTCCACGACAGGCCACGTTTTTCACCGGACAGCCGTAGTTAATGTCGATCAGATCGGGGTTGGCGCGGGTGGCAATGCGGGCACATTCGCCCATGGTATCGACGTCGGAGCCGAACAACTGAATACCAATGGGACGTTCGTACTCGAAAATGTCGAGTTTCTGAACGCTCTTGGCCGCATCGCGGATAAGCCCTTCCGATGAAATAAATTCTGTATACATTAAATCGGCCCCGTTCTCCTTACAAACCGCCCGAAACGGTGGATCGCTGACATCCTCCATCGGAGCCAGTAACAACGGAAAATCGCCTAATTCAATTGACCCAATCTTAACCATAATCCCAGTTTTCGCTGTACGTACTTTCCAACGTCCACTAAACTGGAATAGTTTGTTGGGGCTGAACAAGACAACAACCGCTTATCCTTTTCGCCGAAGCCAACCGGGAGTGAGCCGTACTTTTGCACCGTCAAAATTGATTCTATGCTACTTCGTCTACACATCATTGCCCTTTTTTATTTGTTTTTCACCCTTGCCGCCCACGGCCAAACCCTGCCCGTTGCGCCCACCGATTCAACCATTCGTGTCGACGGGCTGCTGACAGAAGGGGTGTGGCAGCGTGCCAGCGTGGCCGGGCAGTTTATTCAAAATTTTCCGAACGACACGGCCGTAGCCTATAACCCTACCGAGGTACGGGTTTCGTTCGATGCTACTCATCTGTACGTAGCTGTGGTTTGTTTCGACAAAGACCCGGCAAAGCGCGCCATTGCCAGCTCATTAAAGCGTGATTTCGAGTGGGATGAGAACGATAATTTTACAGTCTACCTCGACCCTTTTGGCGATCGGATCAATGGCTTCACATTCAACGTGACGCCTTATGGGGTGGAGCGGGAAGGGCAGATGTTCAACGGCGAACGGGTGGCGTCGCAATGGGATAACAAATGGCGATCAGTGGTCAAGAAATTTCCCGACCGCTGGCAGGCTGAACTGGCTATTCCGTTTAAAAGCATCCGGTACCGAAAAGGAACCACCTGGTTCCTGATGAATTTTGCCCGGCATGATCTGAAAAATAACCAACGCACCTCATGGCGGCGTGTCCCGGTTGCCTACTCCATTTCGGCCCTGTCATTTGCCGACACCGTCCGATTCAGCCGCCCATTACCCGATCCGGGGCCAAACATTTCGGTTATTCCCTATGTCAGCGGTCGGTACTGCGACGACCTGGGCGAGCCCGGCCTTGACAACAAAGGGCAACGCACGTTTGCCGGTGGTATTGGCTTCGACGCCAAAATCGGCATTACGCCTTCGCTGAACCTCGACCTGACGGTGAACCCGGATTTCTCAAATGTAGAGGCCGATCAGCAGGTAACGAACTTGAGTCGTTTCGAGATTTTTTATCCCGAACGGCGGCAGTTTTTTATTGAGAATCAGGATCTGTTTGCCAACTACGGATTTGAAAGTAATCGACCGTTTTTCAGCCGTCGCATCGGAATTAGCCTTGATACAACCACGGGTGTTATTGTGCAGAATCCGTTGCTCTATGGGGCGCGGCTGAGTGGGAAAATAGATAAAAACTGGCGGATTGGCCTGCTTAACACGCAAACGGCTAACCAACCTGGCCGGGGTATCACGGGGCAGAACTACACCATGGGCGTAGTGCAGCGGCAGGTATTTGGCCGGTCGACGGTATCAGCCATTTTCGTGAATCGGCAAAGTGTAGGCGGTTCGCCGTCAGGTACGTTGCCCGACAGTCCTGGATTTACCCGGCTGGGTGGCTTGGAATACAATCTGCAAACGGCAAATAACCGATGGAGTGGTAAAGCTTTTTACAATCAGGTATTCCGGCCGATATCGCTGAATATGGCTGGTGAGCCGGAGGGAGGGACAACTAACCGCCGCGGAAACGATACGCACGGTCTGAATTTGAATTATACGATCCGCAACCTGACCGCGTCCTGGACGCACGAATACGTGGGGCGTAATTATACCATCAACGACATTGGGTACGTGCAGCGTCGGGGTTACTGGCGAATGGTGCCTGAAGTGCAAATGACTTTCTACGTACCTGGTAACAAGCAGATTATTTCGCACGGTCCGTTTTCTGATGTCACCTTTATCCGAACGCTGGATGGGCGGCTTACTGACCGGGAGTTTAATGTGGGCTATAACGTACAGGCGCGCAACACAACAGAAGGCGGCATGGGCTTTTACCGGCATTATACATACCTGTTCAACGGCTTCGACCCAACCAATTCAGACGGACTGGAACTGGCAAGCGGTACTGACTACACCATTCAGGGGCTGTTTGGTTACCTGAATACCGATAAGCGCAATCTGCTTACCGCCTCGCTCGAAGGGTGGTCGGGTGGTTATTTTAACGGAAAAAATACGAGCCTAACCGCCCAGATTCAGTATAGATTTCAGCCCTACGGATCGGTGAGTATGTACGGCGAGTATAACAACATTCGTTTGCCGAAGCCCTATAAATCAGCAGAGTACTTGCTGATTGGACCTAGTCTGGACCTGACTTTTTCGCGAAAATTATTCTGGACAACGACCGTGCAGGTAAACAATCAAACGGCCAATACGCTATTAAACACCCGCCTTCAGTGGCGTTACGCACCGGTTTCTGACCTTTTCGTGGTGTATCAGGAAAACTACTTTCCCGGTTCATTAACCAGTAAAAACCGCGCGCTAGTGGTTAAGTTGTCGTACTGGTTTAATGTATAAGAAGGGAGTTTAGTGTTTGTTGTTTGAGGTTGCGCTGCTGAAGCAATAACTAGATTGGCTAGTAGCGCTGTCACTTAGCAAAACGCATGCTGCGCCCCGCCGGGGCTTTGGTTGGTCAGCAAATGGTGTTAATACTACCAATGCTGCGGCCCGATGGGCCTGTTTGTCGTTGTATACGTGGATGCTACCGATGGGCCCGTTGTTCGGTGTATGTGGTAATCGCATGGCGCTTTTGCTGGAGCGCGGTAGGCCCAGCGGGCCGTGGCATCGGTAGTCGGGCAGTATGGGTGCGCTAAAACTTTCAGCCCCAGCGGGGCGTAGCATGCGTTTTCTATGACAACCAGAGTTACGCTAACCTAGCAGCGCACCGCAGCGGCGAACCGCCACAAACCTCAAACGACAAACCACAAACTCTTTTAATAATCTCCCCCTGCGCCGCCGCCGCCGAAATCACCGCCGCCGAAACCTCCGAAGCCTCCACCGCCACCGCTACTTCCACCGCCGAAACCGCCCGATGAGCTACCCCAGCCAGAGAACGTAGTATAGGGTAGGAACATACCGCCGCCACCGCCGCGATACCGGGTTCCGCCTTTACCGCCGCCACCTCTGGAACGGACGACAAGGAAAATAATGACGCCAATGATGATGAGCCAGATGAGGATTTCGCCCCCGCCCGAATCACTGTCTGATGCCGGATCGGCTTTGTACTCACCCGTGGCCCGCCGGAACATTTCGTCGACGGCTTCGTCGAGGCCCTGATAGTACTGCTGCTGCTTAAAATTGGGGACGATAATCTGACTCACAATACGCTTGGCAATAGCATCGGGTAAAACGCCTTCCATACCGCGACCAGTGGCAATAAAAATCTTACGGGTACCGGTAACCCACAGCAACACAACGCCGTTATTTTTGTCTTTCTGCCCTACACCCCACTTACGACCAATAGAAAAAGCATAGTCGGCGGGTTCGTAAAGCCCTGTCGATTTCACTACGACAATGGCTAGTTGCGACGATGTTGAGTCGTTGTAGGCTACAAGCTTACGCTCCAGCTGCTGCACTTCTCCCGGCGATAGCATACCTACCAGATCATTGACCAAACGTGGTGGCGAAGGGCGGTTGGGCAGTGAATCGCTGGGTACGTTCTGAGCACGAATCGTCAACGACAGCAACGTACCGATGAGCCAGAGACCGACAAACAGCCTGGAAGAAAACAGCCGGGAAACAGAGTGAATGACAGTCACGGTTAATAGTGGAGATCAGGCCGAGATGACGTCATCTTAACCAAATGAAATATCGTCGGGCAACTCGTTGACATCGTCGCTGGCCCGGGGGAAAAATGCTTTCAGGTGCTGCCCGGCGCGCTCGATGCCCTGACTGAGGCCGGTGGTATAATCGTCGGCGGCGAAATGCTGGCGCATCAGGTCTTTAGTGCTTTGCCAAAAATCGGACGGCACTTTAGTGTCAATGCCGCTATCGCCCAGAACGGCAAACTTTCGATCATCATGAGCGAGATAAAACAGCACGCCGTTTTGCTCTTTTGTCTGGTGCATGCCCAGATGCCGAAACACCTCGATAGCCCGTTTCATGGGGTCACCATTGGGGCAGTTTGCCTCCACATGCACCCGAATTTCGCCCGACGTTTGGCGTTCGGCTTGTCGAATAGCAGCAATAATCTGCTGCTGCTGCTCAGGAGTGAGGATCATAGTTTATCAATTATCAGTGAACAGTTATTAGTGAACAGTTATAGTAGCTTTTCTGAGAAACTCCGCTTATGGGCGGGCTATGCCTGAGCAGCGCTGATAACTGTTTACTGATAACTGTTCACTGAACACTTATTTCTGCGTACCGAAATCAACGGTTGGGGCGCTTTGGGCGGCAGCGCTGGCTTCAAAGAAACCTTTCTTCTGGAAGCCGAAGATGCCAGCGAAAATGTTATTCGGGAACGAACGGACCGACCCGTTATACGTACCCACAACGCCATTGAAGTCGTTGCGGGCAACGGTAATCCGGTTTTCGGTGCCTTCCAGTTGCGCCTGTAATTCAGAGAAGTTCTGTGTGGCTTTCAACTGCGGGTAATTTTCTGACACGGCCAGTAGTCGCGACAGTGAACCACCTAGCTGATCCTGTGCTGCCTGAAATTTCTGGAGGTTTTCGGGGGTCAGCTGGTCGGCGCTGAGTTTGATGCTCGTGGCTCCCGCCCGCGCTTCAATAACACTCTGTAAGGTGCTTTTTTCGAAATTGGCTACACCCTGAACAGTCCGAACCAGGTTCGGAATCAGGTCGGCGCGACGTTGGTATTGCGTCTGAACATTAGCCCAGGTTTTCTCAACGTTATTATCTTTTTCAACGAGTCCGTTGTATGAACTACAGCCGTACATACCGAAGATGGCAACAACGACAACTAAAATGATTAATCCTTTTGACATGGTTTTACGTGGTTTGGCCGAATTGGCTTTGGTTCAGTAAACGCTTCAAAGCTAAGAACAGTTATGAATTATCAGTACCAATTATCAATGACCGGTCCCCGGCGTACAGGATTGGACGAAATGAGAGTTAAGAATTAAGAGTTAAGAATTAAGAGTTGCTTCGCTTATCAGCCAAATGGAAAATAAGCGAAGCGACTCTTAATTCTTAACTCTCAATTCTTAATTCATTAAAACGCTTCCCCGATGGTTAGGTAAATACCGCTGGCGCCGAGGCTGGCGTATGGAATGCCCCGGCCATAATCGAGGCGGAGGTTGACGAGGTCACGGTTGACGCGAAAACGGAGACCTGCGCCGTATGCGGCTTTGGGGTCGTCGAGCCGTAGAAAATCACGGCGGTTGCCCAACGTACCTACTGACCCAAAGGCTACCGCACCCAGTCGCCCCCATATGCGGAGGCGTAGTTCGGCTTGCAGCAAAGCCATGTTCTCGTCGCGGAAACGACCTTCGTAGAACCCGCGTCCACGTTTGGTGCCGCCAATCAGCGAGAGAGCGTTGAAAGGAGCTGAGCCAGCCCCTGTAACGCTCAGTACATAGTTGAGCGCCAGCGTAGCCCGTTTGCCAAGCGGGTGGTAGGAAGAGATGTCGGCAACGTACCTGTCGAAACGTACCTGACTACCTACAGCGCGGCCATGACCCAGGTACGTTAGGTCGGCCACCATGCCCCGGCCGGGGAAAAATACATTATCGCGCGAATCGTAGAAAAGGCCCGTTCCCAAACCAGAAAGCAAACTGCCCGATGCACCAGGAATCTCCCGTCCGGATACGTTGCCATTGGCTAGTGCGCCATTGGCCACCACGCTGGTAATGGCGTACTTTTCGTATTGATACCGAAGCCCCGCGTACAAGCCCCGGCCGGGTCGGGCCTGATCGACCTGCGTGATGCGTTGGAAGACATTTACCCGTACGCGGGGGAAATTGACTCCGTAGAGTTCGGCAGGTACCTCGCGCTGCCCCTGACCAAAGTAATAATAATTGTAGCGGTAGTAGCCCAGTTCACCGTTGGCGAAATACTGGTTGTTCTTGTAAAATAGCTGGAAGGGCAGGTAAAACAGCAGTTGCTTATTCTGCGTATAGGCAGCACCGAGTGTCGCCTGCGAGGGACGTACCTGCCGACTGCTATCACCCCGAAACCGGAACGTAGCGGTAGCTGCTACCCCATAAGCCAACCGGGTTTCGGGGGTGTAGTAAACTAACGGCAGCGGTAACAGGCTGAACCGTTTGGGGTTGGTGGAATCGGGCGGAGTAAGTAAGCAGGTCGACAGTAGTAGTGCGTGGAGCATATCTGTTTATACGCAGAAGGCAGAAAGAAGGTTTTGGTGGCGCACAGGCGGTTGGCTATCTTCGGCGTGGCTATTCGCCGCATTCCTATGCTTACCCGAACTTTTGTCAATTCTCTGCGTCAGTGGCCCTTACTGGTGCTTCTTTTCCTGCTCACGCTGTTGCCCGCTATGCCTGTATCGCTGGCTCTTTTTGGCACAATAGACAGCGAAGCAAACGGATCACTGGCTCCGCTGGCGGTGCTCCCCGAGTTCAATTACACCATTTTCTCCGACTTTATGCACGACCACGGAAACGCCATCTGGCCACTGATTCGGGCTGGCTGGTGGACGGCCGTGCTGTCGTTGCTGGTGAGCGTATGGGCAAGGGGAGGGGTACTGTACAGTTTCACCAACGGCTTTCGGGCGGTCTCTTTCTGGCAGTCGGGCACCCATTATTTTGGCCGGAATCTTCGCCTGTTGGGCGTCACCAGTTTGTTTGTATTGCTCTGGCTAGTGGTTTTAATTCTGGTCGGCAGCGTTATTGGCCTGTTGCTGGATGTCGTTTTCGACGATCCGTTTACCGAACGTGGGTACGTTGCCATTGGTGTGGCCGGTAGTCTGGTTTTCGGGCTTGTGCTGGTTTGTCTGCTGTGCACCAGTCAATATGCCAGTGTACTCATGTACCATACTGATGAAACTGCAGCGTTTCGGGCTTTTCGCCAAAGCTGGCGATTTATTGGGCAGCACCGGCTGGCCACGTTTGGTCGATACCTTCTGCTTATTTTAATCGGTACGGCACTGTTTGGTGGCTATTTCTGGGTTGAATCACTAGTTCAGGCGCACAACTGGCTTTCTATTGGGTTGGTCTTCGTCATACAACAAGCGTTCGTCTTCAGCCGGGTAGCGCTGACGGTATGGTCACTGCGCATTGCATTCGATACCAGCCGAACTTTACTTATAAACCCTTCCTAATCATGCAAAAATCGTTACCCGAAACCGGCTCGACTCAGAAGGCCGTTGGGCTGTTCAGCCTGCCCGTCATTGTGGCCGCCCTTGGCTATTTTGTCGATATCTATGACCTTTTACTGTTTGGTATTGTTCGTGTGCCCAGCCTGAAAGCACTGGGCCTCAGTCCCGAACAGATTTCGATCGAAGGCACGCGAATTTTTAACTGGCAAATGATTGGTCTGCTGCTGGGCGGTATTCTTTGGGGTATTCTGGGCGACAAACGGGGCAGGTTATCGGTGCTCTTTGGTAGCATCATCACTTATTCTGTTGCCAATATCGCCTGTGGATTCATTCCCAACGTGACCTTTATGGAACCAACCAGTTACTACGCCCTAATGCGGTTTGTGGCGGGTATTGGCCTGGCGGGTGAACTTGGCGCAGGCATTACACTCGTGAGCGAGGTATTGCCCACCCGGCTGCGGGCCATAGGCACCTCGCTGGTGGCGGGCGTTGGTTTGTCGGGGGCAGTTGTGGCTTATTTCACCGTTAAACTGTTCGACTGGCCGTTGGCTTATTTCATCGGCGGCGGGTTAGGCATTGGTTTGTTGCTTTTACGAGTTGGCGTAGTCGAGTCGGGCATGTTCCAGAACGTATCGGCCGATAGTTCGGTCAGGAAGGGGAATTTCTTCGCTTTCTTCACCAATTCAGACCGATTGAGCCGTTACCTGAAATGCATCGGAATTGGCATTCCAACCTGGTTTGTCATTGGCGTGCTGGCCACGTTCGCCAATGAATTTGGCGAAGCCATGGGTATCACGGAAGAGATTAAACCTGGCCTGGCCATTATGTGGTGTTACGTAGGCCTGTCGACGGGTGATTTGGCAAGCGGATTTATCAGTCAGGCGTTGGCTTCGCGTAAAAAGGCTGTTTCACTGCTCATGCTGTTTACCTTGCTGTCGACGGGCGTTTACCTCTTTGGTGGACTAAAAACCGCCGATTCGCTGTACGTTACTGCCTTGGCGCTAGGGTTCGGCATTGGCTACTGGGCTATGTTTGTCACCATCGGTGCCGAGCAGTTCGGGACTAATCTGCGGGCCACCGCCGCCACCACCATTCCAAACATGGTACGCGGGTTAACTTTTCCCATGACAACGCTGTATCAGTTTGCCAAGCCATTGCACGGCGTAATCTACGCTGGTGCCATTGTGGGGCTCATCGCTTTTGCCCTGGGTTTCTACAGCATCCTGACCATTCCCGAAACCCACGGGAAGGATATGGATTTCATTGAAGAGTAACTGGGTGAATTGGTGAGGAGTGAAGGGTGATGCTCCGCTAAGGTACCGTTACTATCCTCGGCAGAGCCTCACCCCTTACCAATTCACCCTTCACCAATTTACCCCTTGCCCTTCACCCCATGCCCCCCACCCTTCACCCCCCGCCCCTCGCCCCTTCCTTATCACCCCTGTGGTCGTTGCCCGTCATTGTGTCGGCGCTTGGCTTTTTTGTTGATGTATACGACATGCTTATTTTCAGTATTGTTCGGGTGCCGAGCCTGCAATCGCTGGGCCTGAGCAAAGAGGAGGTTTCGCGGCTGGGGGCATTTATTCTGTATTTTCAGCAGGCTGGACTACTTGTTGGGGGCATTTTGTGGGGTATTCTGGGCGATCGGCGGGGCCGAATGTCGGTGCTTTTCGGGAGCATCGTGATGTATTCGCTCGCCAATATTGCCTGTGGCTTTGTGCCGTACATCACCATCGTAGAACCCACCACCTACTATGCCCTGATGCGATTTGTGGCCGGGGTGGGGCTGTCGGGTGAAATTGGAGCTGCTATGGTGCTGGTATCCGAAATTCTGCCGCGGGCGATTCGGGGCTACGGTTCGTCGATTGTGGCGGGTATTGGGTACCTGGGTGCTGGTGCCGCCTATGCCACCAGTCGATTCTTCGATTGGCAAACAGCTTTCTTCGTTGGCGGTGGAATGGGGTTGGCTCTGCTGCTGCTGCGCGTGAGCATGTTCGAGTCGGGACTATTCACAAATCTGAAGCAGGAACAAGAAGAAGTCAGTCGGGGCGATTTTCTGTTTTTCTTTCGTCGGTATGATCGGGCTATAAAATATTTCCGGTGTGTGGCAGTCGGGTTACCAACCTGGTTTATTGTGGGTATCCTGGCCACCTTCGCCAATGAGTTTGGCGAGGCTATGGCGCTGGGTACGTCGGTAGAGCCGGGTCGTTGTGTTATGCTGCTCTATATCGGACTGGCGGCCGGCGATTTGCTGTCAGGGCCGCTGAGTCAATGGTTACGCTCGCGGAAAAAGGCGGTAACGTACCTGCTCATCAGTAGTTGTGTGTTGTGTACGGTATACCTGTTCGGAGGGGTGAGAAGCGCCGATGGCCTCTATGTCATCTGTTTACTGCTTGGAATCTGCACAGGTTATATTGCCATGTATCTGACCATGGTAGCCGAACAATATGGTACCAATCTGCGCGCAACAGCAACTACCTCGGTGCCAAGCATTGTTCGTGGCATGCTCATTCCGATGACGCTTGGTTTTCAGGCAATGAAACCAGCCCTGGGTACGTTGGTGGCGGCGGCGGTGTTGGGCATATTTGTATTTGGACTGGCTTTCTGGTCGTTATCACGTATGGAAGAAACCTTCGCCAAGGAACTTGACTACGTTGAAATATAACCCTTTCCAACCTTTGCGCTTCGTTGCGAATCAAGCGTGCATAGACTACTACTCATTATGAAAAAGATAGTGCTTATTGCGTTGATAGCGCTTTCGGCTACTTGTCAGAACAAGACGTCGATCAACGCAGATTCACCTGTTCTGGAAATAGACGCGAGGGTTATTGGCGATAAATTGCCGGTAGATGGTTGTGGCGCACATTTGTGGCTAAACATCATCAGCCCATCGTCTGACTCGCGGACGTTTATGCGTCTGCCTACCGAAGCTACCCGGAAGCTGATGGATAACGTGATTAAGGCCGAAATCGCCGCCCAGCCCCCCGGCGCCCTCTGGATGGGTAGCAAAGATGTGCGAATTCGTTACCGGGAGACGAAACAGATGGCTACGCTTCTCTGCGGCTGGAACACAAAACAGGAGCTTAAAGCCGTTGAAATTTTAGCAATTACGCCACAATAGTTATGCGCATAGAGCACTTGGCCATTTGGGTTCGTGATCTCGAAAAGATGCGTTCATTCTACGAACACTATTTTCTGGCTACCGCCAACGAGAAATATACGAATCATACTAAAGGCTTTTCGTCGTACTTTCTGTCTTTCCCTCAGGGTGGCCCACGTCTCGAACTAATGCAGATGCCCGGTATTCCCGATACGCAGAATGATGTTTTGGCCCAGTTTTCGGGTTTAGTTCATTTTGCCATCTCGGTAGGTAGTGTGGCTCAGGTCGACGCGTTGACTGAACAACTGCGTGCTGATGGGTTACCAGTAGTGGGTGAACCCCGGCAAACGGGCGATGGATATTACGAGAGTGTTGTATTCGATCCAGAACAGAACCGAATTGAAATTACTGTCTGAGGCTTACTGCGCTAATTATTGAGGCGACAAAATATCCATCAGGATAGAGGCGATATAATCCCGTTTATTGTCAACAATATCATGGCGGCTCTCTGCCAGAATGAACTGTTTGAACTCGGCGTTTTGTAGTTTTTTCCTGGCAAAAGCCACATTGGTTGGGTACACCAGTTCATCGCGTTGACCGTGAAGCATGGTAATACCTGCTGTGATACGCGACCAATCGGGCAGTATGGCTTCCAGTGCCTTGCGGTGGGCCAGTTTTTCATCGTTTGCCAACCGAAGCAGGGGCGGTACAAGCGCTCTGAGTGGTGGTTTGTCTACCCAGTAACTGATGCCGTAGGTACGTTCCAGCCCCGGACCCAGCGCCGATGAGACAAACACAACCTGATCGATAACGCCAGGATTGTTCATAGCCAGTCGTGCCGATACAGAACCCCCATACGACGAGCCCACAATGATCAATTCGGCGGCAGCCTTATAGCGATCGATCAACGGTTGCAGCAGTTTAGCCTGCCGACGAATAGATGGTTCGACCCAGCCAAAGTCAGAATATCCATAACCCGGCCGATCAACCGATACTAGCTGAGCACGTGCGAGTAGGGCAGTATCTTTGAAAAAACCATTGAAGAATGACAGGGAACTTGGTGCTCCATGTACGAAAATGATGGTTGGCTTCCCCGCTTTTCGGGGCGTTTCCATGTAGCGAATGGTGCGATCACCAACCTTGTAGCGCCTTACGGCGGGGCGAATCGATTGCGCGGAAAATTCGGCCTTAAGGTCAGCATCAGATTGACGAAAGTCAACGAGCCATGCTATTGCCAGCGAAATACCGATTAGCAGAATGAGTCCGGTAAGACTCCAGCCAAGAATTCGTCTTACCTGTTTCATAGTAGTGTGAAGCAATACTGAAGTAGAAGTCCTATTCAATCAACCTACACTACACTGGAAATTGTTTGACGTCTAAGGGTATTCTAAGTTTTAGTGTCGAGGTTTACGAGTCAGATTTCCCATTCCACGGCCAGAAAATGTGTCAATTCACCCTGACTGTTGCGCAGAGGATCGATTTCGATTTGGCAAACGTACAATTCGCCATTCTTGCGGTAGTTAACCATTGTTGCCTTCACGGGAAGGGCCCGGCGCAGGTGATCGCCAATGCGAGCTTTTTCGACGGGGTTAGTTTTTTCGCCTTGTAAAAACGCCGATGTACGGCCAAGGACTTCGGCCGTTGTATAGCCAGTTATTTGTAGAAAGCTATGACTAGCCCACAAGATGGTTTTCGACAGGTCGGTAAGAATAAGGGTAGAGCCTTCGTTCAACGCGTTTAGGTAGCCGTGTTTCTGGTTACGTGTCAAACTCCAGTCGAGTGTGGTTGCCAACTGGTTGAAGGTTGCTGTCTCTTTCAGTTTAGCTTTCCGCTCGGCTTGATCCATCAGGAAGACTTCCATGCATGGGGCTGGGTACGATCGGTATCCATCGGCGCTAAATGGCTGACGGGTTCGGTGTTGTAAGTCTACGTATGCCTGTGAAAATACCATTATGTTACGAGTAGAGTAAGTTGTATTAACCGGAATATAGCTACGTACTTATAAATAACCAAATAAGCTGCAAAAATTTTAGCAGAATACGGAAGGCATAATTTTTTTTTAATTGTATGTACCTGTAAGCCAGTTAGAAAACGATAAGAGCGCAAAAAATGTTATTTTTTTTCGATCAGAGACTTGCACCAAGTACTCTGACGCTATACTTTTGCACCACGATAAACGACAACGGCAACGCAATCGGCATCGTAAAATACATAATCTGGTTCGGTAGTTCAGTTGGTTAGAATGCCGCCCTGTCACGGCGGAGGTCGCGGGTTCGAGTCCCGTCCGGACCGCCAGATTAGTTAAAATGTCCTGTAAATCGTTGATTTACAGGACATTTTCGTTTTGTGTCAATTACGTGAACGATATGGATAGTTGGCGGAATAGAGCCAGACGTGCATTAACAAGAAACCCCAGCTTCATACTGAGCCGGGGTTTGCCATAACTACTTATCTAGCATTAAATTCGTTGGTGGCGTTTCCAAATGCTTTTGGCTTAGCCAATGAGCGTTTTGTTATCACTACCTATTTGGCAAATGACGTGCTGAAAATTCAGAAAGAGATGGCAAAGGTGTTAACCGACGTTTATTTGTGGACGAATTGAACGCCACCTAGAAAATAGGCTCATCAGTGCTTTATTTCGATACTAGTCCATATGTGGACTGGTCGTTGGCAGAGCAGCATAATTCCTTGGGAGGTATTCTGCCTGTCACTCGGCTACAGGAACTGTGCGTTTGGCTAAGAGCCTGTAAAAGAATTTATGCTGTGGATTGGTTGAGTAGAAATTGGGTAGGCTCGATAGTACACCTTCGGTATTTGTTGTCTCACTAACTCGTGGTTGCCCAAACGAACCTACACTAGTACGTATTTTGGGTGTGCCTTCAAGGGCAGGGGCCTTTATCAATAGCCAGAAAGGAGTGACCCAGGATAAGAGTAAAACAACCGCCATCACAGCCATCTTGGGGAAATAGTGCTTTTGATGGTATAATTCCCGAATAGCCAGCAAGGTAAGCACCAGAAGTACCGTTAGAACTGGTATCGATCCTCTTGTGGCAAAGTCTTGCCAAACACCAGATTCACAGGCAGGGATGAGCAACAATAGCCAAAAGGCAATCCAGTATGTTTGTTTGTTCTTCAAATAGATGGTAGGAGTAAGCCATCTTATCAGGGCAAAAAACAGACCTGCCTCCACGACGAACGTGATGAAGTAATTCATAATGAGTTCGATGTTTTCCCCCCATGGTTTTCCAACCAGTCTTTCAGGGAAAAATCGAGTACTTAACACTGAGTTGTGTGCATGGTAGAATGCAAGATATGGAAACCCAATAGCTAACACGGTTGCAACAACGCTCACGCTGTTTATCTTGCCGAATAAGTCAATAATCAGAGAAAATAGTTTACTGGTTTTATGTTGGCGATATACATCGATGCAAAAGTTAATTGCATAGAACAGTACAAGCACGATGAAGGGAAATGGGGCGTAAGCAAAGAGCATTCCGATGGGTAATATTGGTATCTTTTTTTTATAATTTAATACCCATAGTGTGATGATCCAGGTTGGAACAACTTGATTAAAAACATTGAATAGATCAGTTGTGAAGGATGTATATGAGTAATAAAAGTACATTTCTATCGCTTCAGATAGACCTACGATATGCCTCTGGATAATGAGCTTGCCTAGCACGTCTAAACCACTCCATAATATAAAAACGATTGTGGATAGGACTATCATTTTGTAATTTAATAGCCTGAATAATAGAAATAGTGCTAATAAAATTCCTATAAACGACCATACAAGCAAAGCAGCATTTGCAGCATTCGTACCATATGCCTTCCCGATCAGGGCTGCCGGTAGCCAGAAAGTTAAATAATAATTAAGACCAGCATAGTTTCCAGCCAAGAAGTCAAGATCTATGGCTGGTGAAAATTTGTAATAAATGGGCCATGAATAGTTTATCATGTCTGCAAAGACGGCATTTCTGAAATTATGATCCCAATCCTGATTTGAATAACCCCCTATTCCTGAAAGATATACCCACACAAAGGCGAGTATACTGACAGAAATTAATTTCCACATTGATAGTGTTGTATCTTCATTTCTGATTTCAGAATACGTATCTTTCAAATACGACCAAATCCCTGTAATTAGTAGTAACGCTAGCGGAATACTGATGTATAGTTTTATCCATCCGAGTAGGAAAATAAGAATCGGAATGCTTAAATAACTGAATATAACGTAAATGAGTATTTTTTCTACTGATTTATTCATGCTGAGTGTATGTACTAGTTGATTTAACGATGAGTATTTTATGTAAAATTGGTAGCATAGGTGAATGAACTCTTAATTGCAACACCTTTTACAAATCTGACGTAAAAGTCTTTACGCTTTACTGATAGCTAAGACGATTTAGAGCAATGTTATTTAATGGGATTCACCTAGTCATGTAAAAGGACGTGCGCATACCAGTTTATCTGTAGTACTGTAGTTGGCTATTGGTTTTGTCTTGTGACCAACTTTTCTCTGTAAATATGAGATTTATCATTCCTGTGGACATTGAGCTGTATAGCATTGAATATCTAATCCTCAATAATAGACAGTGTAGTCGTAAATTCGAGATAAAAAGCTGATTTTCATTTATTTGATTATGCTCTACTAACGTAAAATTTGTTTCTAACTGAGAGAAAATAGTTTTCGAAATAAGCTGTCAGTAAAAAACCAAGATTTATGCTGATTATTGAAGTTAATGCAAACAGTATATATTTATTTATAGTCAAGTAGGAAGAAACAAAATCTGTGAAAAATATATTAACAGCCATATGAATCAGGTAAATAGAGTAAGAACAGAATCCGATTTTGCTAATTATATTTACAAGGTGATCGGAAAATACAGTTGTTAATTTTTTGTCTATGTTGTTGTTGGAAATGAAAAGAATAAGAATTAGTCCAAAGCTGATATAGAGCAAGGAGAATCCAATTGTATTTACGAATAAAGATCCTAACGGATTGATGAAAGGTGTCCAGACAAGGCCGGCGATTATGATGAAATACATCAGTGACCGGTTAAACTTACTGATCGCCACGAGTTTGTCTTTATTGAATTCCTGCCAATAGCCGATCAATACCCCTGCTAATAAAGAATCGATTCTCAGATGGGTCATGGTGAAGTTATGAGCAGGTTGATCTGAAAATGCTACATTGCTGTAAACTCTGATGAGGAAACAAATTGCCATGGCCAACACAATGCCGATCTCTAGTTTATTGAAGCCATTCTTATAGGTATTGGTAGTTATATCCGTTTTTTTTCCTTTCAAGATGAGCCATAAAATGAGAGAAAGAGTAATGTAAAAATGTTCTTCTACGGCTAATGACCAGCTTGCTTCGTATGCGTAACCCCAACCCGATACATAATTCTGGGTAAAAGTTAAATCGCCAATTAATCCGGTAACTGAAACGTTTCCTACAACTAGCAAGGGAATTAAGTATATGATGTAAGTCAGGTAATACAGTGGATATATTTTAAAACCTCTTCTGATTAAAAAAATACCAGGTTTAATAGAACCGTACTTTTTGTATTCTCTGAATAATAAACCAGAAACAAGATAGCCACTCAGAACAAAAAATAAGTCAACCCCAATCCATCCCATTCGTGTTGTAAAGTCGAAAAGAGGGCGATGCCTCAGCAGAACTAATAGAATAGCTACACCTCGCAAAAAATCTATTTCTCTTAGTCTACTGGTATTAGCAAGCATACTCTCTATTTACTGATTGAACGAATTTTACCAACTAACTTTCAGAATCGATGAAAGTGTGGAATACATCTGTCTATGCACCTTGTAAGCTGAATCAAATAGAGTGTAATGACACTACTTGTTGACGTTTTGGTGTTATCAGCTACTTGGTGTTTTCGATTGAACAGGTACTTCTACGTTCAAACGCAATATCTGGTAGAATGGCTTTTTGAAATGTGTATTTCTAATATAGATCTAATATTTTTCTATTTATTGGTACATATATTAATTAGAAGGGAGTCAAATACTTCAGGCTTTTTACTAGTTATTAGTTGCTATACTTTGATTATAAAAAAAAGTACTTATTCTCAAAAAAATTTCGTGTTAAATTAGGGATTTTTGGATATATACTTAAAAAAGACGCATTAGAGCGATTGGTTATCAGTTGAGTAGGTAGTCAGGTACGTTAGCAAAGTAGGCGTGAATTGAGTCATGCCCTTGTAAGCGAGCATGGAGGGTGGGGTGGTGCTAAACACCTGAGCCAGTTGGATAGCAGCGTTGCTACGGGCGGCTAACTCGGCCGATAACTGATTTTGATAGGTGTGAATGCCGAACAAAATGGCGCCCGATCGGGGAAGCCGTGTCAGCGTTTGCCGTTCCAAACGAAGGAAAAGCCTGTTGCCAATGGTATCAAGTGTTAGGTCAGGCAGGCAGTCGGTGAGGAGTTGATCGAGGAAGGGCGTGTGCCGACTGGTCATGTCGAGCTGATCGGTTACTTTCACGCTCCAGTTTACGCGCCAAACCGGACGACCAACTGGTAGGCGTTCCATGAGTTTCTGCGCGGCCAGAATCATGGGTTCAACAATGGGTATGATGGGCGCATGAATGTGCCAGAAAGGAAGGCCTACTTTTTCGTCGAGGCACCAGCCGTTTCCGAAGCAGAGTTGACCGCCCACGAGCGTTGCCTCGGGCCCCGTTAATAGCACGAGATCTTCCTGTACCTGCCGCCCTACCCAATCGAGTGGCGCCAAGGGCAACGTACCTGAATCGCCAACGGTGAACGCTGTTTCCGTATTTAAGAGGTGGTTATGCCAGCGCCATTGATTTCCCTGTTGCTGTAGCGTGAAATGTTCCGGATAAAGCCGGATCAACTGTTTCAAAACAAGTTCCAGCACTTCCCATTGCGCCGTTTCGTGACCTGGTAATAGTTGGTAGTAATAAGCCGGGAGTTCGGTCAGTAGTTGCTGTTTCAGAGCGGTTTCGGTCTGATAGTGAGCATCTACTTCAACAAGGCGGTCGCTCTCGGGCAGAGGGGCCGTCCCCATTTTGTGGTTGAATGGCTGGCCGAACGGAAAATAAGGAAGCATGAAGATCAATATGGGCGTGTTTAGTGAAGTAAATAGCCTTCTATCCCAAATAAATAGCTGGTTTGGGCTGTTAATGCCAATGATAATTTTGTTACTTTACGACAGACTTCACGCATTTCATTAACTCATCATGACTTCACGCAGACAGTTTCTTCGTCAAACCGCCGTTGCTGCTACAGGGGCTGTAACCCTTCCGCCATTTTTACCCGAAACAGTAGGTCTGTCGTTACCGAATGCTGGGTTAAAATCGCCGGGTGAATGGGCAACAGATGAAGATTTCTGGGCACGGATCAAGTCGGAGTATACGGTATCTCCCAATATACTCAATTTGAACAATGGCGGTGTTTGTCCGCAACCCAAAGTAGTGCAGGATGCGCATATCCGGTTTTATCAGTACAGTAACGAGGCGCCATCGTACTATATGTGGCGGATTCTGGATCAGGGACGCGAAGCCCTGCGCGATAAACTGGCTGAGTTGGCGGGATGCTCGTCTGAAGAAATAGCGATTAACCGAAACGCTACCGAGGGTTTGAACACAGTCATTTTTGGCATGAACCTGAAGCCCGGCGATGAAGTGGTGCTGACCAAACAGGATTACCCTAATATGCTGAATGCCTGGAAACAGCGCGAAAAACGGGACGGTATCAAACTGGTCTTTCTGAACCTGGAATTACCCAGTGAGAATGAAGCGGCGCTCGTCAATCAGTATGTCAGTGCCTTTACGTCGCGTACTAAAGTGGTACACATTACCCACATGATCAATTGGATTGGACAGGTGATGCCGGTACGTAAGATTGCCGATGAAGCCCATAAACGCGGCATCGAAGTGATTGCCGACGGGGCTCATTCATTTGCTCTGTTCGATTTCAAAATTCCCGACCTCGGCTGCGATTATTACGCTACCAGCTTGCACAAATGGCTTTGTGCGCCATTCGGTAGCGGTATGCTGTACGTTAAGCAAAATAAGATTAAGAATGTGTGGGCTCTACTGTCGAACAACGAACCGGATGGTCCCGATATTCGTAAGTTCGAGAGTTTAGGCACCCGCTCGTTTGCCTCTGAAATGGCCATTGGTACGGCGGTCGATTTTCATAATGGTATTGGGTCGGCCCGTAAGTTTGCCCGCGCGCACTACCTGAAAAATTACTGGATGGAGCGCGTGCGCGACGTGCCCGGCGTGAAACTTCACACCTCGCTCAAACCAGAGTGGGCCGGTGCCGTGGGCCTTGTATCCATTGATGGGATGAAACCTACCGAGGTGGATAGTCAACTGATGGGTAAATACAAGATTCACACGGTAGGCATCGATTGGGAGAATATTCACGGCGTTCGGGTAACGCCCCACATCTACCATTCGCCCAAAGACCTTGACCGGCTGGTGGCGGCCATTACAGCCATTGCTGCCAAAAACCGGAAGAGCTGATCGTTACCCGATTTTTTCTTTGTGCATCAGCGTGGCCACACCGCGTGTGGTCACTTTCTGCGTCTGTGCATCCCGAATCTCACCCAGAATCTGCGCAGTGTGTTTTGCCGCGTCGATCGACTGTACGGTGAAGGTTACTTCGTAGTCGGTATCTACAAACATGGGCCGAAGAAAATCCAGCGTTTGCGCCAGATACACCGACCCTGAACCAGGAAATTCGGTGCCCAGCACTTTTGTAAAAATACAGGCACCCAACATGCCGTGAATGATAGGACGCTTGAATGGAGTTTGGGCCGCAAAATCTGCATCGAGGTGGAGCGGATTATTGTCGCCGGTAACGCGGGCAAAGTCAATTACGTCTTCCTGCGAAAAGCGAAAAGCGTGGCGGTGAGTATCGTTAATTTGCATGGGTTTAGGGGAAGAGTGAGTTACGTAGTTAACATATGGTTCTGAATAGCCTCTTGCGTCTGCCGGGCTACCTGTTCGCCGGTTAGACCGGCGGGTTCAATGGGGGGCAACACGGTCCAGGTCATGCGGCTAAACGGCCGGAGCGGAAAAAGACCCTGGGGATTAAAATGTCCCGTACCGTCGATGACAATAGGCACAATGAGGGCGTTGGGACATTTACGGAGCAGGATAGCCAGTCCGCCACCTGCAAATGGTTTGGGTTTTCCGTCGCGGCTGCGGGTGCCTTCGGGGAAAATGACAACTGAGCAAACGCCTTCCTTCAACCGTTGCCCTAATCGCCCCATCTCGCTGAGCGCCTGTCGGGGGTCGTTTCGGTCAATCAGAGCTGCGCCGCTTTTTCGTAAATTGTAAGACACGCTGGGCGTTCCCCGGCTCAATTCGATTTTCGAGACAAAAACGGGGGTGTAACGCTTCAGATACCAGGCAATCGGCGAAATGTCGAACATGCTTTGGTGGTTGGCAACAAAAATCAGGGGACGATCGGTGGGAGGGGTGTAGTTGAACAGAAAACGGTGTGTAGATCCGGTCAGTATCCACCCCTGCACAATCGAGAAATTGAGCCAGTCGGCAACCGGCTTCTGAGCGGCACGTCCTCCCAGTGTAAACGCCAAAAACTGAGCCGCATGGAACAGCAGCAGAATAAGAGAGAAATAAATGAGATAAACTGCACTGAGCAGGTATGCAATTGCCTGTTTCAAACGTTGATACTAATAATAACTTGTGTATACCGCGCAAAATTAAGTAATAAGCCCGTTCTTGCTTCTTTTTTTAGTAAACAAGCATTCGTAGTAGTAAACTCAGCTCTACAAATACCGGAGCACCACATTCCGTAACAAGATACCAATCCATGAATTCCCGCATCGAAGTCATGCAGTTCATCGGTACCAAGATCGACACGATCATGACCGACTACCTGAAGCCAATTGAGACCAACTGGCAGCCTACCGATTTTTTGCCCGACTCAACCAAACCGACGTTTTTTGATGAAGTGCGTGACTTGCGTGAGCAAGCGGCTGCCCTCCCGTATGATTATCTGGCCGTGCTGATTGGTGATACCATTACTGAAGAAGCACTTCCCACGTACGAAGCCTGGTTGATGGATGTTGATGGGATTGATCAGACCGATCAGAAGGGTTGGTCGCGTTGGGTACGTGCCTGGACCGCCGAAGAAAACCGGCACGGCGATCTGCTCAACAAGTTCCTGTACCTCTCTGGTCGTGTAGATATGCGGGCGATGGAAACGTCGACTCAATTCCTGATTGCCGATGGGTTCGATATTCAGACGGGTCGCGATCCGTACCGTAATTTCGTATACACCTCGTTTCAGGAGTTGGCAACCAATATTTCGCACCGCCGCACCGCTACGTTGGCCAAACAGGCAGGTAACAATTTACTGTCGCAGATTTGTGGCGTCATTGCCGCCGACGAAATGCGCCACGCTAAGGCCTATAAATCGTTTGTTCAGGAGATTATGGAGCTAGACCCGAGCGGGATGATGCTGGCTTTCGAAGATATGATGCGGAAGAAAATTGTGATGCCCGCTCACTTTTTGCGCGAAACAGGTGTGAAGATGGGCGATACCTACAGTCACTTCTCTGATGCAGCACAACGCCTCGGCGTCTACACGGTTCAGGATTATATCGCCATTATGCAATCGTTGTTGAAAGACTGGAAAATTGATGCGGTAACGGGCCTGAACGATGAAGCCCAGAAAGCGCGTGATTATTTAATGGCACTTCCCAGTCGCCTCGCCCGTGTAGCTGACCGCACTAAAATCCCCGAACTAGCCTACGAGTTTAGCTGGATAGCGTAGTGAGAAACAAGAGATAAGAGTCGAGAAGCAAGAGATAATAGTCAAGAAGCAAGAATGGCTTCGCTTGATCACTAGTTGGTGACCGAGCGAAGCCATTCTTGCTTCTTGACTATTATCTCTTGCTTCATACTTCTAAACCAAATGCAATGGCGCTGAGGCCATTTGGCGGTGTTTGCCGCCGGGTTGCAGTTTTTCGATCTCACGGATAACGTCGACGATCCCTTTCAGCGGAATTTTTACCCAACTGGGCCGGTAGCTGATTTCATAACCGAGTTCGTACACTGCTTTCTCGAGGAGGTAGATCAACAAGAGGTAATTGATTTCGCCGTTGTCATAAAACATCGGGTGCGGCGAGCCGAACGTACCCAGATAAGCGTCGAGGTAGGTGTCGCGGATGAGTTTGTACCAACGGTCTGAAACCACCTGTAATTTATCAGGGTCAATTCCTTCGGTCTCAGCCGAGTTGAAGAGCTTGGCCGAAACGGCGTAGTGATAGGATCGAATCATGCCCGCTACGTCTTTCAGAGGCGAATGCTTGATCTTTCGTTCGGCAATGGTGCTCTCTGGTTCGCCCTCGAAATCAATGATGACGTAGTCGTTTTGGGTGGCCAACACCTGTCCGAGGTGGTAATCGCCGTGGATGCGCGTGCGGCACGATCCTAATTCGCGGGTTTGAAAGTCAGCCACAAAGTCGTCGATCATTTCTTTGGCCTCCATAAACACCCACGCCAGCCGCTGCGACTGTTCATCCAGTTTGTCGTAATTGTTGACCAGCAAGTCGTAGCGCCGGTCGAGCAGATTGGTAAATCGGCCGGCCAGAAACGTGCGGTATTCATCCGTAAACGGTTCTGACAGAAAAGCCGGATTGTCTGTTTTGCTGTAGAGGGCCAGATGCATTTCGGCTGTACGTTGTCCGAGCAGCGCCACTTTCTCAAACACATCTTCTTTCACCGTAAATACCCGGTTGGGTACGGCATACAGAAAATCGTTGAGGTAATCGCCGGTCATGGCCCAACTGTCTTTGTCATTGGCTACCATCCGTTGCATCATGCCCAGGGTAACCTCTTCCTGCCCGGACTGATGCCACGTGAAGCTGCCCGAATAGGCTGGAATAGCCCCAAAACTGCCCGTTTCTGTCAGAAAAGCCACCATTTCAACTTCAGGATTGGTTTGTCCAAACAGTTTCCGGTACAGTTTCATGAAATACATATCGTTAAAAACCAGTGCGGAGTTACTGGAATCAACGGGCAATACGCGTGATGTAACCGTGTCGGTATCGAGCAAGCCTTTGCCTTTCTGAAAGGTGATGTCTCCTTCTGTTTGATTGGCCATTAGGTTGTGGTAGAGCATTTCCCGGAAACCCGCGTCATAGATAGCATCAATCAGCCAGCCGGTTTCACTGGCAAACGTTGCCTGCGCCAGTAAGCCTTTGTCAGGTACGTCGCCTTTCACAACCGCATCGGTGATAAACGAAAGCGGAAGCAAATACTGCTCGGGCTCACCATCGGCGTAGCTTACGTGAATGATAGCCAGGTAGTAAACGGCTGCGCTGCCCGGAAGTGGCAATACGGTAGAGAGGCGGAAGCCGGTTTGCTGACGTGCTTTTCCGGCAAACCAGCGGCTACTGTTCAGGTACGCGGGCAGAATGTCGGTAGCTAATGTTTGCGCGACTTCGGTGTCGTCAGCAAAGTGTGTCCAGGGGGTTAGGGTGTTTAACGGCATAACGTTGCAAAAGATCTGTATAACGTTAAAAAGGGTCTGTTGGCTCGATAAGTTTAAAGTTAGCGGCAAAAACGAATCAACCTACCTCCCTACTCGTTATCTCTTTGTATCTTACTTTACTATGCTGTTCGATAATCACAATCGCCCCATCACGTACCTGCGGCTGGCCGTTACCGATCGATGCAACTTGCGTTGTTTCTATTGCATGCCCGAAAGCGGCATTAAATACCTGCCCAAGCAGCAACTGCTTACCTATGAAGAAATGGAACGGGTGGTGGCCGTGCTGGCCAGAATGGGCGTGTCCAAGCTTAGGCTAACAGGCGGTGAACCGTTTGTGCGGGCAGGTCTAATGGATTTTATGGAACGGCTATCGGTTATTCCGGGATTGACCGAACTGCACATGACCACCAATGGTGTGCTTACGGCTCCCCATGTGGCACAGATGGCACGCCTTGGCGTGAAGTCAGTGAATTTGAGTTTAGACAGTTTAGACCGCGGTCGTTTCCATCAGATCACCCGCCGCGATGAGTTGCCCGCCGTGCTCGGTACGCTGGATGAACTGCTGGCGCACAACATCCGGGTGAAGATCAATGCTGTAGTAATGGATGGTCAGAATATAGAAGATCTGTATTCACTGGCCGAGTTGGCACGTACCCAGCCTGTTGATGTTCGTTTTATCGAAGAAATGCCGTTTAACGGGGAAGGGAATCACTACCCTGTTCTAACTTGGACACATCAGCGTATTTTGCAGGAGTTACGTTCGTATTATCCCACGCTCGAACAACGGCCTGCGGCCCCACACGCCACGGCTGCTACCTGGCAGGTACCTGGTTACGTGGGTACGTTAGGCATCATTGCGGCTTACACGCGCACTTTCTGCGGAAGCTGTAATCGTATCAGAATGACGGCGCAGGGCATGCTGAAAACGTGCCTCTACGACGATGGCGTACTCGATATACGAGCGCTTCTTCGTGGGGGGGCCTCTGATACGGAGTTATCGGCTGCTTTTCTGAAGGCGTTCGCGCATCGCCCGCTCAACGGTTTCGAAGCCGAAAAACACCGCCAGCCCGTCACCGAATCCATGTCGACGATTGGAGGGTGATGGAATTAAGAATGCAGAATTAAGAATTAAGAATGGCTCCGCTTACAGCACAGTACGTCTATAAGCGGAGCCATTCTTAATTCTTAATTCTGCATTCTTAATTCTTCCCCCTAACCATTATCTCTGCCACGGCTTTGATGTGCCCGGCGGGGGATGACGGCGTGTTGACGAGTTGGATATTAGCGGGCAGTCCTTGCGCAACAAGGTCGTTTATCGGGGTGCTAAACGTGCTTCCTTCCGGGCAGAATAACGTAGCCGATACGCTGAGGCGTTGCACACTGTCGGCCTGTTCATGGGCAAATGCGGCCTGATAGCTCAGCGCATAGTTGGAGTTCGTATTTAAAAAATCCAGTGCTGTTTGCTGCGTTTCTTCAGGCGTAGGGGCGGGGTTTATCCGGTGAGTTTCGTCGGTCATGAACCACGGAAAATACTGAATAAATCCGTTTGCCAGTTGCCAAACCCTGGTCAGATGACTCCCATCGGCTTGAGGCGTCAGATCGGGAAACGCGTTGGTCAATATGGCCTGTCGTTCTTCGTCAGTTGTCTGAAAAGCATCGTCGAGCAGCACATTCGCTACTTTATCGGGATACGCATTGGCATAGGCGAGGGCAAGTTGTGCGCCGGTGCCGGTACCATAGAGAATAACTTGCCGTAGTCCCATTTCCCGAAAAAGAGCCCGGAAGTGAGGGAGATAATCCTGCAATGTGGCGGGTGGTCTGGGCAGTGGGTCGGTGCCACCGTAGCCGGGAATGTCGGGGGCCAAAATTCGCATCTTGGGCCTGAGAGTGGCTAGTTCGGCGAACAAAGGGGCAAACATAGTCGAACTACGCGGCAAGGTGTGAAGAAGAACAATAGCCGTTTCAGCCGATGAGTCACCTTGTTGGCGGTAGTGCCAATAGCGGTTTTCAACAGCAAGCAGGTGGCGCGTAGGCATGGGAAACAATGGTGGTAAAAGTAGTATCGGTACATAGGTAATATAGCCCATGTAGGATATAGGAACAACGAATTTAGCCCGTTTTTAGCCTTTTCAGCGCTTCTTTATCGAGAATATGGGCTTTTACCCCGATAAGTGTACGGCCTGAGGAAGAAATCAGTTCGCTACTACACAAAAAATCCGGCGGCTTCAGTTGGTGAACTGAGGCCGCCGGATTCAGAAAAGAAAGGTAGGAATAGTCTGGAAAGTTAGTTGCTACATGGCGAACCGTTCAATAGATACGTGTTTCTTGAGATTGCCCAGCGCGCCAAAAATCAGGTTATACACCGATTGAATATTGATATCCATAAGCTTCGAAATTTCTTCGTTGCCCATGTTTTGGTAGAATTTCAGGTAAACAGCTTCGCGCTGCCGGCGTGGTAACCGGTCAAGAGCGCGGGTGAGGCAACTGTTCAGATGCGTGTCTTCTTCAGTCTGAATCAGGGTCATCTCGTAAGAGCGGTCGCTGTCGGTGAACCCTTCGCCCGGACGAAGATCGTCGGGGTTGCAGAACTTCTGTTCGGCCGTGATATGGCGAACCAACTTGCGCTTGATCGAGGCCATCAAATAAAAACGAACTGAGGTTGTTGGCCCAATATTCTGACGGTGCCGCCAAAGCTCAACAAACAGATCGTGGATGCAGTCCTTAATCAGAGCCCGATCCTGCGAAAAGTGGCTACAGTAATGAAACAAAACATTGACGTACTCCTGATAGAGGGTGGCGAAAGCCGGCTGATTACCAGACCGAAATTCGTCCCACAACTTAACTTCATCGATTTTGGGAGACGTGCGCTGCCGTGCCATATGGGTAGTGTATTAGTTGAGAGGACTACTGTAAACCTATTAATCTTTTTCTAATTATTAACGGCAAAATCCTAAAAAAAGCTACACCTGTATAAAAAGTACTATAGTTGGGTAAAATAATACACTCTTTGTAACTAGCGATTGAGAGCCATTTATTGACAGATGGTCATTTTGTAATTTCCAAGCCGGTGAATCGAAAAGTGCTACCGTCGAAAAGTCCCTTGTCGCTTAGCTTAAGGGCGGGGATGACTAGCAATGCCATGAAGCTAAGGGTCATAAACGGAGCGTTCAGCGTACTGCCCAGTTCCTCTTTCACAAACTTATCCAGTTCGGCATATTGGTTGGCCACAACGTACCCATCAACGTCGGTCATGAGGCCTGCCACGGGGAGTGGTAATAGCTTACGGATGTAGAGCGGTCCGGTTGTCTGCGATAAAACACCCACGGCCGATAAGCCACCTCGCTCACGAATCACGGCATTGACCGCCTGAGCCAGACTTTCGTCGTCGCAGCCCACAGCGGTAATATTATGCGAATCGTGCCCGACTGATGAAGCGATAGCCCCCTGGGTGAGACCAAAGTTTTTAATGAATCCGATAGCAATGGGGGCATCGGCGTAGCGATTCACTACCACAATCTTAAGTAGGTCACGGGTTGGGTCGGCTACCCAGGCACCTTTCTCAACACTACCTTCGAGGTGTAGTTCATTGGTGATTAGCTGCCCATCTATGGCTTCAATGACGCGGAGCAAACCATAGGGTCGGTGTGCCTGTAACCAGAAATCAGCGGCCTCTTTGGGGGTGCAGTTAAATTGATTTACATGTTCGCTACGCTGATCGGGAAGATAGGATTCTCCGTCTTTGGCCACAGTTTCGCCGTTAATGACGGTTTCGAGCACGCGAAAATCGGTCAGGTCGGTCACTACGATATAATCAGCGGGGTCACCTTCGCGGAGTAGCCCCACCGGGAGCCGATAGTGCAACACTGGATTGATACAGGCGGCTCGTAGCACATTCCAGCGATTATAGCCTGCCCGAACGGCCCGCATAACCAACTGATTGATGTGCCCTTCGGCCAGCGTGTCCGGGTGTTTATCGTCGGAACAAAACATGACAAGTTGCGGAAACTCATCGACCAGCGGAATCAGATCATCAAAGTTACGGGCGGCGCTTCCTTCCCGAATCAGGATGTTCATGCCCCGCCGGGCTTTGTCGAGGCCTTCGTCGTACGTCGTGCATTCGTGATCAGTTTCAATACCGGCGTCGATGTAACGTTGGGCGTCGTTTCCGCGCAGGCCGGGCGCATGACCATCTACGGGTTTGCTGAAGGCTTTAGCATACGCGATTTTCATCATCACGTCGGGGTCTTCGTTCAGCACGCCGGGGAAATTCATCATTTCGGCCAGATAGCCAATATCGCGGCGACCCAGCAAGTGTTTCACGTCGTTTACACCAATAGTAGCCCCTGCCGTTTCAAAAGGAGTAGCCGGTACGCAGGAGGGGGCACCGAAGCAGAATTTAAACGGAGTACGTTCGGCATCGTCGAGCATATACTCTACCCCGGCTACGCCAAGCACATTGCCAATTTCGTGCGGGTCAGATACGGTCGATACGGTGCCATGCACGACTGCCAGCCGGGCAAACTGAACGGGAGTCAGCAGCGAGCTTTCTACATGAACGTGGGCATCAACAAAGCCGGGCAGCACATAGGGCTCGCCAATCCGTTCGGGTCCGAGCCGGTCGATCTGCGCAATCCGGCCACGATCGAGATGAATGGTGCCGTAGTAGATCGACTTATCGAACAGATTGAGAATATTGGCAGTCAGCATAAAGTAAGTTGAAGCCCAAAGAGGGTGTGTGAAGCGGGTGAAAGATCAAATGTTGGCAAAAGGCATGCAGAATCGCAACTCTATTCAGAAAGTTTTAGCTTACGTACGCAAGGGTATATAGCCCGATAAGGCTACTTTTTTACTCACTTACCGACTGAGTGTCCAATACACATGCCAGACTCACTGTTAAAAATTCATCCTGACGACAATGTTATTGTAGCGTTGACCAACTTTCCCGCCGGAGCAACGGTCACCTATAACGGTCAGCCCTATCTGTTGCCCAATGGCGTAACAGCCAAACACAAATTCGTAACCGAGGCCCGTCAGCCCGGAGATCCCGTCTATATGTACGGTGTAACCGTGGGACGGGCCACGCAGTTTATCCAACAAGGCGAAGTAATTACCACATTCAACCTTCGTCACGAAGCCGATCCCTACGGACTAGCTCAACGGCAACCTTATACGTACTTGCCGCCCGACGCTTCGGCCTTCGCCGAGCGGACGTTTATGGGCTACCATCGGCCTGACGGACGGGTAGGAACACGCAATTATTGGCTGGTGATTCCGCTGGTTTTCTGCGAGAACCGGAACGTGATGATCCTGAAAGATGCCTTCGAGCATGAACTCGGTTACGCCCAGTCTGACCAGTACCGGACTCAAGTGCGTGAACTGCTGCATTTGTATCAGCACGGGCAGCTCGATGTGATCAAGAAGATGGAGCCGTTCGTTTCGCCCGAGCAGAACAAAACGCTGCATCTGGAATCGGACGTTGCCGGGTCAGGTACGTTACGTCGTCCGTTTCAACACATCGATGGCATTAAGTTTCTGACGCACGAAATGGGCTGCGGGGGTACCCGTCAGGATTCGGCAGCGCTTTGCTCACTATTGGCGGGCTACATCAACAACCCAAACGTGGCCGGCGCTACGGTACTCAGCCTGGGGTGTCAGCATTTGCAGAGCGATATGCTCGAAAAAGAAGTGCGCCGCCAGAATCCGCACGGGAAAAAGCCACTGCTGATGTACGAACAGCAGGCCGGTACGGAGTACGAACTGATGACTCAGGCCATTAAAGACACATTCCTGCATCTGATCGAGATCAACAAGATAGAGCGAAAACCTGCTCCGCTGAGCGCCTTGTGTGTAGGATTGAAGTGCGGCGGCTCCGATGGATTTTCGGGTATTTCGGCAAACCCTGCCATTGGCTATTTGTCTGATTTGCTGGGTACGTTGGGCGGAAGAACGGTATTGGCTGAGTTTCCTGAACTGTGCGGTGCCGAACAAAACCTGATCGACCGGATGCCTGATGATCAGCGCGCCGAGAAATTCATGAACCTGATGCAGACCTACGCGGCGCAGGCCGAAGCGGCCGGATCGGGTTTCGACATGAACCCGTCGCCTGGCAACATTAAGGATGGTTTGATCACCGATGCTATTAAATCGGCGGGGGCAGCCCGGAAAGGCGGTTTAGCGTTGATTGCCGATGTGCTCGATTATACCGAACCCATCACGGCACCGGGGCTCAATCTACTTTGTACGCCCGGAAACGACGTAGAAGCCACGACCGGCATGGCCGGGTCGGGGGCTAATTTGATTTTGTTCACCACCGGCCTGGGTACACCCACAGGTAATCCCATCAGCCCGGTCGTGAAAATTTCGACCAATACGACGCTGAAAAACCGAATGCCCGACGTGATCGACTTCGACAGCGGCCCGGTTATCGACGGTCAACAAACGATTGAACAAAACGGCGTGGCCTTACTCGACTGGCTCATCGGCCTGGCGTCAGGTACGTACCTCACCAAAGCCGAACAACTCGGCCAAGACGATTTCATTCCCTGGAAACGGGGGGTATCCTTATAAAGAGTTCAAAGTCTAAAGTTTAATGTTCAAAGTACGCTGCTGCCCTACCGTGTTAATGCTCGCAGCGCACTTTGAACATTAAACTTTAGACTTTGAACTCACTTCTCTTCTATGTTCTCACTTCAACACAAAACAGCCCTTGTTACGGGCGGGGCCAGCGGAATTGGGCTGGCTATATCGGAAACGTTTGCGCAGGCGGGAGCTAGCGTGCATATTCTGGAACTGAACCTGGCTGCTGCCGAAGCCGCCGCCGAACAGATACGGGCCGCGGGCGGGCAAGCGCAGGCGCATGGCGTCGATGTGTCGTCGCAAGCCGATGTGCAGGCGGTGGTTGATCAGATTGTGGCCGACGGCCCCATTCATGTGCTGGTCAACAATGCGGGTATCGCCCACATTGGAACGGCTGAGTCAACGGCTGAGGCTGATTTCGACCGTATTTTTTCGGTTAATGTCAAAGGCGTATACAATTGCCTGCATACCGTATTACCTCACTTGAAAGCCAACGGCGGCGGGGTGGTGCTGAATATGTCGTCTATTGCCGCCACGCTGGGATTGTCTGACCGCTTTGCCTATTCCATGAGCAAAGGAGCCGTATTAAGCATGACGCTGTCGGTAGCAAAGGATTATCTGGCGCACGGTATTCGCTGTAACTGCATCTCGCCGGCACGGGTACACACTCCTTTTGTGGATGGATTTATTGCCAAAAATTACCCCGGTCAGGAGGCCGAGGTATTTGCCAAACTGTCGGCGTCGCAACCCATCGGACGGATGGGGACGCCCGCTGAAGTGGCAGCACTTGCCCTGTATCTCTGCTCTGATGAAGCGGGCTTCATTACCGGTAACGACTACCCAATGGATGGGGGTGTGGTCAGGTTGAGTACGTAGTTTGTTAAACGCATGGCTTTTGACCCTTACCTGACTTCCTACTCAAATGAACGTTAAGGCCCTTAGCGTCTTGCTCCTGATCAGTCAGTTTGTGCTGATTGGCAGGGCGTGGGCGCAGGGGCCGGGGCCTATCGTGGGGCGGGTTTTCGATGGGGAGACGAACCAGCCGGTGCCGTTTGCCAGTGTATACGTCAATGCATCTACGCGGGGCACCACAGCCAATGCCGAGGGACAGTATCAATTGACCGGTGTGCCGTCAGGATCGGTTGAACTGGTGGCGTCGGCGGTGGGGTACGAAACCGTTCGTCAGCTTATTCGGCTGGGGGACGTTAAAAACCGGCGCGTGAATTTTATGCTCAAGACCGACGCCATTGGCTTGAAATCAGTGACGGTAACGGCCAAACGGTCAGCGGCTTATAACCGGATGCTGAAACAGTTCAAGCGTGAATTGCTCGGCGTAAATCCATCGGCCGATAAATGTGAAATCATCAATGCCGGGGTTGTTTCGCTGACCATGAACGACGGTCACTTACAGGCTACTGCCTCTGAACCGCTGGTGATCGAGAATAAGGCGCTGGGGTACCGGCTCACGTATCAACTGTTGTATTTCGATAGCTATCGGAGTGCCACCTACTATGGTGGTGCCAGTCGGTTCGAGGCGTTGACATCCCAAAACAGCGAACAGGGCGATCGGTGGGAGCGGAACCGGCAACGGGTTTACTTGGGGTCAGGACGGCATTTACTGGCTACCTTACAAACTGGTACGTATGAGCGCGAAGGTTTCCTGGTTTTTGAATCCAACTTCGCGTTGTCTTCTGATCCAGCAGTGCCTATTGCACGGTTCAGCAATGAACCGCCCTCTAAATCGGTTTCGGCCGATAGCCTGTTTACACCCGCTGAACTACCTACGGAACGTCTTTTTTACAGCTCGAAACCGCTCGAAGTGTTTTACACCCGGCAACGGGCGCTGACACCTTACAAGGGATTTCCATACGCTTACTCGCTCGTGTATATGCCCAAAGGCCCGGCTACGGTAACTACCGACGGGTGGGTAGTGCATCCGAACGGCATGGAAATGCGGGGTGCGTTGAGTAATGATCGGCTGGCTACGCTACTGCCCGCCGACTGGCAACCGGCCATAAAAGAGCTTCCCTTACTGGCATCGGTTCCTAAACAAGGTATTGTTTTGCCCACCGATGCCTTTACCGATTCGGTAGCCGTAAGCTGGAAGCGGAGGCAGACAAACCAGGCACCGGCGGTATTCCTGCACATCGATAAAGGGACCTACGCTACCGGAGATCGGCTCCAGTTTAGCGTATTTATGCTCGATTCGAAAACCCAATTGCCTATTGATAACCCCGTCGTCGACGAAGAGTTGCCCTTGCATATTGAACTCATTGCTCCCGATGGACGGCAGCGGGTTCATCAGTGGGTACGTACCCAGGCCGGGCGTACGTCGGGCAGTTTTCGGCTGTCTGATTCGCTGGCTAGCGGGTCGTATCGGCTGTTAGCCTATACTGAAGCCGATCGGGGAAACGTTCGGCCCGCCTTTGAACAACGAGTGTCGATCATTAACGCGAGTAATGTCGGCAACGGGCTGTCTACCACGATGGCTAAACCGATTCGGCCGTTGGTCGATGTGCAGTTTTTGCCCGAGGGCGGGCGTTGGGTAGCGGGTTTGCCAACACGGATGGGAATTAAAGCCGTTGATCAGCGGGGTCGGGGCGTTCTTATTACAGGCCGTATTCTATCAGATCAACAGGCTGAAGTTGGTCGGTTTACCACTAACGCATTCGGGATGGGTAGTATCGACCTGGTGCCGCAGGCAAACCGAACGTACCTGGCGCAGGTACGTTGGGCTACCGATTCGGCCCTGATTACGCTACCCGCCGTCGATTCGGTCGGGTTGGTGCTGGCTACCGATATGGTCACCGACAGCGCTACCCTCAGCATTCGGGTATGCGCCTCGGCGACGTTGGCCAGTCAACCAGTTTATCTGGTCATTCAAAGCCGGGGGACGCTGGTGCAGCAGACCAAAATTCAACTTCAGCATGGTGCGGCCAGTCTGTTTATTCCCGCCGCAAAATTACCGGTAGGTGTGGCGCAGGTGACCTTGATGAACGCGTTGGGACAACCACAGGCCGAGCGACTGGTGTTTATTCCCGAACGACTGTTGCCCACGGTAGCCGACGTTTCCACCGATAAACCGACCTACTTACCCCGCGAATCAGTTACGTTATCTGTGCGGATAGCCGACGGTTTTGGTGATCAACTCGCTATTGTTGGATCGGCGGCGGTGACAGACGCCCAACAGGTGCCGACCGATTCTATTGAGGCTACTCTGATCACGCACCTGCTGCTGACCGGCGAATTACGGGGTAGGGTAGAAGCACCTAACCAATACCTGACGAGTAACGGCATATCCGCTCGGCGAGCCATTGACGACCTGTTGCTCACCCAGGGCTGGCGGCGTATTAACTGGCGTGTAGAACCAGGTAAACCAATGCTGCCTGCTTCGTCGGTGCCCGGTATGGTTGTATCGGGTACGGTATTCGACAAGCGAAATCGCCCGCTGACCGGGGCGAATCTGTTGCTGACATTCAGTAATAAGGCTGAAAATACCTTTGCCCGAACAACCCGTTCCGATACTCAGGGGCGTTTTACGATCGATAATCTATCGCTGACTGATACGGCTCTGGTGCAGGTACGTCCAATGACCGCTGCCTTTAAAACTATTGCTGACACCCGAGTAGTGCTCGACGCACCGGGACGCTTGTTTGCGTTTACCGATACTGCCTCCGGGCTTGACCTGACCACCCTGAAACCGACCATTGCGCTGATGCAACAGCGGCAGGCTAGTGATCCTGAACAGTATCGCGATAAAGACGTGCGTCAGTTGAAGGAGATTGTAGTCCGTGCCCGCCGCCCCGACGATGACCGGCAGGCACGCCGTTTCAGCCTCCACGGCGCGGCAGATGCAACCGTTGTTTTCGATGAAAATGCCCGTTCTTTTGCCAACGCCTACGACATGATGATTGGTAGAGTGCCCGGTGTTCAGGTACGAAGGCGAACCCTTAGCGATCCGGGTGGCATGAGCGGTGGCTATACCGTTACCATGCGTGGGCCGAGCTCGCTTGGGCAGAACCTGGCACCGCTCTACGTGATTGACGGGGTTTCTATGGACGAAAATGGTGATGGAACAGCGCTGTATATGCTCAATCCGGCCGAAATTGAACGGATTGAGGTACTGAAAAATAGCGGTGGCGCTATGTACGGTGCGCGTGGCGGGGCAGGCGTCATTGCCTTCTTTTCCAAAAAAGAAACAGCCAACCAGCCTGTAGAGGCTGGAAAGGGTGAACCGGAGCTCTTTGTCAATGGCTTCCAAACCGACCGGACTTTCTACACACCACGTTACAGTAGTTTGCCGGACAGTAACGCCACCAACGTACCTGACCGGCGCGATGTGCTGTATTGGAAACCGGACATGGCCACGAGTTTGTCGGGTTTTTCGACGCTGAAATTTCCATTGACAGATATGGTTCGTACCCTTCGGCTAACCATACAGGGTATAACTACGGATGGTCGACCGATATTTATCCACCGTTTGATAAACGTTCGTTGAATGAAAACAGGCCATTCCTAGTTTTGCTCCCATGAAAAAAACGATTACCTACCTCACTATCCTCAGTCTCGTTTCCATTTTTTCGACAGCTTACGCCCAGCAATCGGCCGATTTACCACCCGATGAGCCGGTGGTGATGAACGGCATTGAATATGGCTATACGATTCGTAATGAAAGCAAAAAAGATGTTGGCAATAAAGGCTCTTTTTCACGCTATGAAGTCACACTGTATGTGACCAATCGCAGTGGGTGCAGCAAGATTATGATGCCCCGCCAAACCTTTACCGGCCTTCAATACCAGGATCTGCTGGCTGATTTCGATTGCTTAAATGCTACGGGAATGCGCCTGACATCGAAAAGTGGTACTCTGAAAGCCAAGGAGTTTTTTGTACCCTACAGCACCAGCGCCAAGGGACCGGATGGAAAGATGGTGACTACATCGGTGCAGGTGCGGGTGGGTAATATGCTGCGAAACGGGGAATCTGTGGCCAATGATGTGATCTTCATTGTTCCCGAAGGGGAAAAGCCATCATTACGCGTCCGTATGCATCAGTTGGGCGACTTCTAGCCATCAGAGCGGCATTACCAGTTTCACGTGCGTGTTCATGAAGCCCATTCGTTCATAAAATTGGTGGGTACGTATGCGCCGTTGGTTCGAGGTTACCTCCAGGCTCAGCCAGCCTTCGTCGCGGGCCAGAGCGGTTACATGCTCGATCAATAACTGCCCAATCCCCTTGCTTCGCCAATCGGGTACTACATACATCTCCTGAATTTCGGCCACCGGCCCGGCGTGGTGCAGCAACTGCTGTACGTGGCAATCCACAAAGCCAACTGGTACGTTGTCGGCGAGCGCCACAACGTACCTGATAGCCGGGTTATTTAGGTGGTCGAGAAAAATAGACTCGAAAGCGGCGTAGTTCAATATTGTCTCCTCCAGGTCGCACAGACAGTCGTAGAAAAAGGCCAGATCTGACTGGCGAGCTGGACGGAGGTTAATCATAATCGTATGTGGATTGTTGAGTGTTAATCCCGGTCGCAATCCAGCCAGTCGTAGCCGGGGTCGATGGGAGCACCATCGGGGGCAGGGAGTGTAGTGTTGGCGGCGGGTTGTTGCGGGTTGCGCTCATACTGCTGAATGAGCCACAAAAGTTGGTTGGGATACGTCTCCGTGATGGTATAATTCAGCGGGCTGGCTGTCGCTTTGTTAACCAGATACTGCTGCCGAATCCGCTGAATGGCATCATGGGCCGTTGCCCGCACTCGTCCATCAGTGTCGCGGTTGGCGGCCAGTTCAATCAGGCTTTCCAACAGGCGACGGCTGGTTAGCTGGCGAATCGCTTCGGGGTACGTTGGTGCTTCACCAAGGCTACGGTTCATGGCCCCGAAGGTGTTGTTAATAAGCCCGTTGATCAGGTCTGTCAGGCCGGGCATAGCTGGGTTCAGGGCCTTCTGATTCAGCAAACGGGCGCAGCGTTCTGGATTGAGCAGTAGCCGAAGGGTTAGGTTGGCGGCGGCTTCGGGCGGTCCCATCGGGTCGAACGTGAGCCCGGTATGGCGCTTGAACACTTCGCGCGGGTTGGCCGCAACGCCAAATGCCCGGGGTGGAATCAGACTCAGAATACCCGTTGGTAGGGCGAGAACGCTTGGGTCTAACGTACCCATCAAGGCCGTCATAGCCCGACGCTGTTGCTCGGGTGCTACCGTTTGGGTCACCACCTGCCCATCGCCGCGCAGGGCATAGCTGTAGGTAACGCCGCCCAATACTTTACTGGCGGCTTCAACCTGGTAGCGGTGAAACATATACATGGGCACCAGTACTTCTTCCAGATTGGCCATCGGCATGCCCACCGGAATTTTTGACTCACTGAACTGACTAAGCGCAATTTTGCGGACAGCCATTGTCCGAAGCAATTCGCTCGTGGCATCAGTAGCACCATCCCAAAGGTGAGTCTGGGGGTGCGCGCTACCCTCGGGCCGGGCATCCTGGTCGCTCAGGAATTTCAGGCCCCGCTTCAGGTAATTATCAATGATGGCTTTCAGCCCCGCGCTTTCGTCGGTTCCCTTCGGAAAATCCTGATAGCCGTACGCAATGGCTACTTTGTCCCATTCACCAATGCCGAGGGCATACGCACTATCTAGCTTTAGCGTGTTAGCTGGCCCAATAGTTACGTGTGGATGCGGATAGTCCATAACCGACGATCGGTTGACGGTGCTGGCAATGTAGTTGTGCGGTAGTCCAAGCGTGTGGCCAACTTCGTGAGCGGCCAGTTGTCGTAGCCGGTTTAGCGCCATGGGCATCAGCGCGGCGGTGTCGGCCCGGTTGTTCTCGTAACGGGCGGTCAACCCCTGGGCAATCAGGTAATCCTGGCGTACCCGGAGCGAACCCAGTGTTACTTTCCCTTTTAGAATTTCGCCCGTGCGTGGGTCAGTGATGCTGGCCCCGTAGCTCCAGCCGCGCGTTGACCGGTGAACCCACTGCACCAGATTGTACCGAATGTCCATTGGGTCGGCATCGGCAGGTAGTAGTTTTACCTGAAAAGCGTTCCGATACCCTGCTGCCTCAAACGCCTGATTCCACCAGCTGATTCCCTCCATCAGTGCCGACCGGATAGGTTCGGGCGCGCCGGGGTCCATGTAGTAAACGATGGGCTTTACCGGGTCGCTGATGGCTGCCGAAGGGTCTTTTTTGGCCAGCCGGTGCCGCACAATGTACCGCTTGGTGATGGGTTGACTAACCGGTGAGGCATAGTCATAAAAATCCATGCTGTTCATGCCCGACCGGGGGTCGAAGAGGCGGGGTTTGTACGAACCATCGAGCGGAGGCAGTTCAACAAACGAATGGTGCTGACGCATGCTGACCGCCGTAGCCGTGGGCACCACCTGCCGCAGGTACGTACCTGGCGCATCGCCGGTCAGGGTGATGGTTGCCTCAAATTCGGTGTTTTTCGGGAAAGCTTTGGTGCGGGGCAGATATAAGGCGCAACGGCTGGCGTCGACCCGAAACGAGCCCTGCCGGGTTTGGCTGATGGCCTGCACGGCTCCCACGGCATCCTGCAACAAAAACGGCGTCAGATCAACCAGTGCTTTGCCAGCCTCCTCGGCCACTACCTCGAATCCGGCATGAACCGATTGGGCAAACGACTCAGCCACCGCCCGGCGTTCCAGCGAATCGGCGCTCAGGGCACGGTAGCCATAGTTGGGTTCAATCAGCAGGACCTTGTTGCCGGTTCGCTCAAAACGAACCACGTGTTCGCCGCCGAGCCGCCCCCGGTCGAGGCCAATGTCGTTAGAGCCTACTCCCTGCGCCAGAGTGGGGTAATACAAAAATTCCTGCCCGAACTTGTCGATTTCGAGCCAGATTTTGCCCTTTTTGGCGTCCCAGTAATAAGTCATGAAGCCCGGATGTTTCTCCATGCCTGTCGTAAACGTGGCAATGGTCTGGGCAAATAGTGGCCTGCTCACGAGCGTGAACAGCAAAATGTACAGTAGGCGCATAGAGGAAATGATGAGTGTTCTGGAAAAATACCCCGTAGAGGCTGTAATAGCAACAAAACGCTGGATATTGGACGCTGGATGTTAGACGCTGGACATTGGATTTTCGAGATGAGCCTATTCATGTCTAGCGTCCAGTATCCAATATTCAACGTTTAACGTCCAACATCCAGCAGCTTACACTAAGTAGGTAGCCACCATGATTGACTTCTGATTATAGCTAGCTTTAACGCAATTCAGCTAAATTGGGCTGCTTCTTCGTTATTCTGCAAAACAACGGTTCTACATTTCACTTACCTATTTAACTAACCTCTGATAATGGCTCAATTGCCTGCTATTTCACGCGCCGACTTCCTGAAAACAAGTGCATTGGCGCTGACACTTCCCCTCCTGACCCGTTTCGATGCCCAGGCCAAACCGATTAAAAATGTAGGCCTGCAACTGTACACGTTGCGCGGCGACCTAAGCAAAGATCCTGATGCTACGCTGAAGCGGGTTGCTGAAATCGGCTACAAAGAGGTTGAAACGTTTGGTTATAACGACGGTAAGTTTTTCGGCAAAACCCCGCAGGCTTTCAAAGAACAACTGAAAAGTCTGGGAATGACCTCGCCAAGTGGTCACTACATGCCCAATCAGTTGAAAAGTGGCTGGGATAAAATTGTCGATGATGCCGCTACCATTGGTCAGAAATACATGGCCTGCGCCTACATCATGCCCGACGACCGGAAAAAGGCTGATGATTACAAAGGCTTTGTCGACTTATTCAACAAAGCGGCCGAAACGTGTCAGAAAGCGGGTATTCAGTTTGTGTACCACAACCACGATTTCGAATTTCAACCGCTGGATGGACAAATCGGCTACGACATTATTCTGAAAGGCACCGACCCTAAAATGGTGAAGATGGAGCTGGATTTGTACTGGACTATCATTGCCGGTAAAGATCCCGTTGAACTATTCAAGCAGAACCCCGGTCGTTTTCCGCTGGTGCACATGAAAGATATTGCCAAAACCGAGAAGAAAGAGTTTGCCGAAGTAGGCACCGGCTCGGTCGATTTCCAGCGCATTCTGGACGCCGGTAAAATGGGTGGCGTTAAGCACTATTTCGTCGAGCAGGATGCTGTTGTGAAAGGCACGCCTCTGGAAGCAATTGCCGTAAGTTACAAAAACATGAAAAAGCTTAGCGTGTAAATTAATACGCGTTTTTATTAAATCAGAAAAGCCGGATACGTAACGTACCCGGCTTTTCTGATTTAGTCGTTTGCTGTAATTAGTCGACAAACTGCCGACGAATTTTGTCGCCTGCATCGCGAAGACCAGCGCCCCATGAACTGCCGCTACCTTCGGCAAATAAATCTTTACCGGGAATGCCAAGCCTCCAGCGCACCGTTTTGTTGTCGGTCGGATTACTGCCCTCTTCGCGGAGATAAATGTCGGCCGCAACAATGTCGTTGCGGAATTTCATGATCCGACGCAACTCTTTTTCAACTTGCTCAGCTATTTCGGGAGTCTCATCGAAACCTACCGTTTGCAGGTCCATTTTTATGCTGTCTACTGTATATTCCATGGCGTTGTTCTGATTTGAAAGTGTTACCGGTAAGGTTATTTTGAGCTAGAAGCGGTATAGCGCTGCCACGTTGACGGGAGCTTCCTGACCCAGGAAGTCAACGTCGTCGAGTACATACACTTCGCCGCCATACTTAAGCGTCAGCAACGCAATTTTTTCGAGCAGTGATTCGTCGCCTTCCTGATACTCATCGTGTATGGTGGCGGTCAGCGTTTCCTGGTCGAAATGACCCCACAATTCGGCATCGGCCCGCATAAATAGCACCTCGATCCGGCCGGTAACGCCCGATTCCAGCAAATGCCGCACATCGTGTGAGATGAGGTCACCGCCGCTGCTGTTCTGGTATTGAGTGATGCGCTGTTGCCGAACCTGATCGAGTGTGTCGCCCAGCAGTTCGTTGGCCATGCGGTGCATTTCACTGGGCTGAATATGATCGAAGTTACCCGTAATGCCTTCTTCGAGCAGGTGCGGATACGTGTTTACCTGCCTGTAGATGGGTTGGTAATAGGCTACCGAAGCCAGCATCAGGGGTACATGCTGCGTACCAATCTGTTCAGCGACACCCTCGTTGATCTTGCGGAAATAATCGGCCAGAAGGTGATCTTTTTCTTTCTGCTCCCGGTTCGAATCATCGCTCGTGTACATCGTCGATGCACCTCCCTGTCCCGTGCTTCTGCCTTGTAGCTCTTCTTCAAAATCGTAGAACATCGTTACCTCATCCAGCCCCGACGTAACCACTCCCGTTGTATCGACCTCGGCCATCGAAAACGCGTTGGCCCGATGTAGTTTGATGCCGTTTTTACTAAGCTGTAACAGGTAGTAATACGGAAAAGGCTGAGCAAATGGCAATAGTGGACGTACCTGAAAACGGGTGTCGAGCCGGGATTCATCGGGTAACGGTAGCGGGCTGTGGAACACGCCGAAATAGTCGGGGCTTCTAAACACGGCCAGACCCTGCTGTTGATGATGCCAGAAGTCAGCGTCTGCCAGCAGAGCTTCCAGTGGTTGCATCAGGTCATCTACATCGTTGCTTCGCAGCGATTTTGCTTCCAGGGCAAGCCGAATGGTTTGAAGGTGGTTTTTGAAGGCAATAGTATCCTGCCGTTCATTTACTTCTTTTCCACGTTGGTGTGTTGGGATGAAAATAGAAATTGATTGCTCGTGCGTTTTACCGGCTAATTCGAGCAACGTTTCTTTCCCACTGTCTATTAAAGTCATAACGTTGTGAGTTAATTGATACTGATTCGGCGTAGATACACCGTCTTGTATTAACCCTCCCAGTTGGTATTTGGCTTTAATAAAGTAGCATTCTAACCTTTTTCTAAGCCTTGCGGCCGTCGTGATTCAATGGGAAATTTTCTGATAAGCATAAAAAAAGCCGGACTAGTCCGGCTTTTTTTATGCTTATCAGAAAGCAAAATTCTTACAAAAATGATAGTAAGTAGTAACCGTGCCGCTCCTGGCGGGAGTCCGATACTTGCTACTGTTTCAACGTCCATTCACGTATCTCTACAGGTGCTTTCTGAAGGGCATTATACAGCTCCCGGTCATCGGAAAATATGAGCTGCGATACCGTGTTGAACTCGAGATGAACGCTGAACTCAGGTACGTTATAGGGCCAGGGGTCAACGCATAAAGAGCCGTCGATACGCTGAGAAACATAATAATGCTCGCCATCAGGACCAACACTTATTTCCAGACGACGACCTTCGGGCGGAACCTGATTCTGGCAAAGAATAAGCGAAAAAGCATCGCACCACTGCACGAACTTGTAGGCAGAGAGCGCAGTGGCTTTTGTGACGCCATATTGCCGCCGCCACGACTGCTGGTTCTCCTTTTGCTGATCCAGAAAATCGGCTAGTTCGGCTGATTCACTGCGCTTTTCCTCATAAAGAAACGAAGCGTGCATGGAAACCATCAGGGCGTTCCACCGACTTTTCTGTAGGGCAACGCTGATCATATTCTTCGCCTGTTCTACAGAGAATTCCAGCACCTGAAAATGAAGGGGAGCCCCTGCTTTTGTCAGGTGGTTCCTGTCTTCGTATGGGAGTTGTCCGTCGTCGTGCTCGGTTAGGGCAATCAACGTTTCGGGCCAATGCTGAGGCTGCTTGTCCGGGAGCCAGTGCAGGGCAAGCTGAAAGGCAAGCAATCCATGAGCGGGCTGATGAATTATTTCCCAACCAGTATCGACAAGCAGAACAATCATAACAGAAGGTTTGACTAGTTATTGGTCACCTTCACGTTCTCGCCTTCTTTGTAGGTGTCGCCCGTTACAGCAGCGCGGGCCATTTCGAAGAGGCGGACAATTCGGCTGTCGTTTGAGTCCCAATACTCAGCCATTTCAGTGTGTACTTTCAAAAGAGTCAGTTCTGGGTCGCTCTTGCCATTCGGAAACCAGGGCTTGGCCATGTCGGACCATAGCTCATCAATTTTGGCCCGGTTGTCAACTTCCTGAGCGGTACCCGAAATAGATACGTAGTCGGCATCGGCCACATCGGCAAAGCTGAGGTTTACCTTACGATCGCCGTGTTCAACCTGATCGACTTTAGGCGACGATTTTTTGGTGAAGAACCAAAGTGTTCCATCGGCGTCTATCTGCATGCAGGCCATTGGTCGACTAACCAGGTTTCCCTGCTCGTCGACGGTAGTCATCATGGCGATGCGGATATCTTCGACCATATCCTTAATCTTGGTCAAACCGGCGTTTTTCTGTTGTTGAGTTTCCATAGTGTTGAGTGAAAAAAGTAAGTAATGAATAAGTCCAACGATATACGTTGCTTTACGGACGTACCGAAATGTGGTAGACCGAAGCAACGTTTATCGTTGGACTTGGCACTTAAAGTGAATTAATTGTAAAGCGCATCGCGCAGGTCGATTCCGTAAAATCTCGACACTGACGTTGCTTGTGGGGCTGTATCTGAATCGCGTTGCGTGCCCATTCGTAAAATGGCTGAGCAACTCAAAATGGTTTGCTGACACATGGCATACACCTGAGTAGCCCGGTCACCGCTAAGTTGTTGTGCTTCGTCGGCACATTTTTCGCACACTTCAATGCAGGTTTGTGCCAACAAACGGGTGTTTTCTGACCCACGAACATAAAGCATGGCCACCTGACGGCATAAATCAGCACAGTCGAGGTTTAGAAATATGAATCGGTACCAGTTTTCGATATCGGCCGCCCGAGATGACTCGGTAGCCGCTTCATCGCACAGTGTAGCACAACCTGTGAGGGTATCGTAGATGGTTTTATTCCAGGTCATTGGTTCAATCGTTTATCGGGTCATTAATCAGGCCTGAGGGAATGTGTAGACCGACGCATTCTGAGTGTCAGGAAAAGCAGCACGGGCTTGTCGACGGGCTTCTGTAATGCTGGCCTGAATAGCCTCTTGACGGTTCATGTTGCCATGCGCCATCATCAAGTTGGCTAACTCAATAGCTTTCGCCCGGGTACTAGGGCTCAACGACCGCATTGCGGCGGGAAAGTGAGTAGGGGTCCAGTTCATAGAAGTCATCATAATACCTGCTGTTCGGCTCAGATAGATAAATAATTGTGCCAGATTATCAGGATTCGGTGATAGGGTAGGGGTTGGGGCTGTAAATGATTGACTGGTAAGGAATTAATCAGCGTAAAGGTTTGCCTTTTCTGATTTTTAGATATGTAGTTGTGGAGGAACTGTGGAATTACTTGCCCACCTTTCTCCACAAAAAATCCCCGACTGTGGAAGGCCGGGGAATCAGATAAAGCATAGGTAATCTGATTAATCGTTTATCAGACGTTCTATCTACTGCGAAGTAACTGAGTAGTTTTATTTTAAATCCAGCGCATCGACGCGGTCATCAACGCCGTCTTTTACTGTTTCAATAGCCTTCTTGGTCGTTGTCCAGTTAGCGGCCGTCACCTGATCAAGTTGTTTGAGCAGCCCGGTCATAGTAGCCCGCTCCTTTTTGAGAGTCGATACGGCTGTTGTCATCTTTGTTTTGTCGGAAGCTGAAGCGGTATTCATGTCGCGCTCATACTTGGCCACTTTCTCGTCAATGTCTTCGATTTCGGCGTTCAGTTCCTTCCGCATATCATCGCGGTCGGCATCCCAGGTTTTCTTGAAATCTTTCCGGGCCGAGTCCAGATCAGCCTGTTTATCCATGACTTCCTCCTTGGTAGCGCCTTCTACCTGCGCGTTTACCACCTCCTGTTTCGCTTCGGCTACATCTTCAGCCTTGTTCTCGGTCTTCGATTCGCAACTGAGCTGGAACGTACTCAGCGAGATAGCCAGCAGCGCGGCCATGTAAGTCGACTTTTTCATAACGTGTTTTGTTTTGATTGAGTAGTCTGTTTGTTACGTGTATCCATAACTATACCCGCCTTTACCAGTAACTTTGACCAACCCTAAAGGTTCTAGTTCATTAGTTACAGCAACGAGAGAACGACTCAATTTCAGGTACGTCGATGTATATAGACAAAATAGAAATCACCAATATCCGCGCCATTGAACACTTTACGATGACGTTCAAACAGCACGCCGGATGGCATGTATTGATTGGCGATAATGGGGCGGGGAAATCGTCATTTGTCAAGGCTATGGCAGTTTGCTTAATAGGTGATGAGACCCCAGCCGTCAGAGAGAATATGTTTGAATGGCAAAGAAATATTTCTGTTAATGGTGAGATTATTGCTGATTTTATAGATCCTAAAATCGTTACTAAAATAAAATTTTTGTCAATGGGTGTCCCAGCTCATACTGGTGCTATCACATCAAGTATTGCTGGGAATCCTTTCAAGCAAGAATTTTCAATGGCGTTTGGTCCATTCCGTCGATTTACCGGTGGTCGAACCGAAGACGCTGGTATATTTAAATCTCATCCTAAGGCTGCAGCTCACTTGTCTGCGTTTGGCGAAGATGTCGCTCTAACAGAGGCGCTTACATTTATTCGTGAACTGTATATTCAAAAGATTGACAATAAATCTAACGGAGAAGAACTAGCTGGAATTGAGCGTTTTGTGAACGAATCAAGTCTGCTTCAATCTGGAGTTAAAATCGAGAAGATAGATTCTACAGGTATTTTCTTCCGTGATGCAAACGGCAGCACCGTTCCTGCTACTCAGCTGAGTGATGGATATAGGTCGATTCTCAGCCTTACATTCGAGATGTTCCGCGAGATGATTCGCCTTTTTGGAGCTGAGAAAGTGTTTGAAAATATTTCGCAGGGGAAAATGACCATCGACGTACCTGGCGTAGTCCTGATTGATGAAGCCGATGCTCATTTACACCCTACCTGGCAAACGCGTATCGGTCATTGGTTTGTAGAGCATTTTCCGAACATTCAATTTATCGTTACTACCCATAGCCCGCTCATTTGCCGTGCTTGCGAGAAAGGCTCAATCTGGCGTTTGGCCGCACCCGGTAGCGATGAAGAATCAGGCGAGATAACGGGTACTCAGCGTGACCGGCTGATTTATGGTAATGTACTCGAGGCATACGGTACAGAGGCATTTGGCGAAAATGTTAGTCAATCAGAAGCCGGTAAAGGTATGGGTGAGCGGTTAGCCTATTTAAATATGCGCTCCTTTCAGGGGTTAATTACTGAAGCCGAACGCACCGAACTTTTTGCTCTGAAAGCTAAACTGCCTACTGCCGGATGATTCAGCTTACTTCGTCGGGACTTGAGCCGGAAACCATAACATCACTTGCTCAGTATCAACAGGAACTGACTGATAAAGGCGATTACACTGCTCAGGTACGTTCTGTAGAAACGGTGTTTAACAGATATAACAAAAGGGGAAATAAGGCTTTTGACGATGTTAAGAAGAAACTAACCGATATGTGCTGTGGAGCTATTCGCTGCCATTATTGTGAAGATAGCGAAGCTGATTCTGTTGAACATCATGCCCCCAAAAACTTGTATCCTGACTTGTGCTTTAGTTGGGATAACCTATTCTACGCCTGTAGCTCATGCAACCGGCCCAAGCGCTCCCAGTATGCCGTATTTGGTTTGGCAAGTAACCAACTTATCAATGTCCCCGGCCATCCGCGACAGTTTCAGGGAGAACAGCTAACACCACCACCGCAAGGCCGACCCGTGCTGTTGAACCCCCGCGTCGATAATCCGCTTGATTACCTTTTTCTTGACATACAGGGCCGTTTTGAGTTCTCCATTTTCAGCCAGCCAGGTACGTTGGCTTATGATCGGGCAAAGTATACCCGTGATACGTTGAAGCTGAACAGGCCTGCCCTTTATGAGGCACGAAAGTCGGCTTATCTGAGTTTTGAAACAGCACTGGAACAATACATTTCGTTGAAAAACGCGGGCGTACCAGCAGATCGTTTAGCTAAAAGTAAAAACGCAATTCAATCGGCGCATCACCAAACGGTGTGGCAGGAAATGAAGCGACAACGTCATCTTATCTCTGAATTGTCTTCTCTTTTTGCTGAAGCACCCGAAGCGCTAAACTGGTGAATAACTCTGCGTAACTCTGTGTTGCCTCTGCGTAACTCCGTGGCCAACCTTTTTTGCTCTAAAATTTCGTACCTTTGCAGTCTGATTCTTAGAAAAGTACAAATGAACAGAGAGCAGGAAATAGCCCGTCGGCGGACCTTCGCCATCATCAGCCACCCCGATGCCGGCAAAACAACACTGACCGAAAAATTGCTGCTTTTTGGCGGAGCCATTCAAACCGCGGGCGCTGTAAAATCCAATAAAATCAAGAAGTCGGCTACCTCCGATTTCATGGAGATCGAAAAGCAACGGGGTATCTCCGTGGCTACATCGGTGATGACGTTCGACTATGACGGCAAGAAGATAAATATCCTCGATACACCCGGTCACAAAGATTTCGCCGAAGACACCTACCGCACATTGACCGCAGTGGACAGCGTTATTCTGGTGATCGACTGCGTGAAGGGCGTGGAAGAACAGACCGAACGGCTGATGGAAGTGTGCCGCATGCGCGATACACCCGTCATCATCTTCGTGAACAAAATGGACCGCGAAGGGCGTAACCCGTTCGATCTGCTCGATGAGCTGGAAGAAAAACTGAACATCCGGGTACGTCCCCTGACGTGGCCCGTCAACATGGGTTCCGACTTTAAAGGTGTATATAGCCTCTACGAGAAAAAGTTATATTTCTTCCGTGTCAACAAAACCAAAGTTGAAGACGATGTACTGCCCATCGACATCAACGATTCGTTGCTCGATGAGAAAGTAAGTGCCCGTGATGCGGCGCAACTGCGCGAAGATGTAGAACTGATCGAAGGTGTATATGACCCTTTCGATGTAGAAGAGTACCGCGCCGGCCGTATTGCTCCCGTCTTTTTCGGATCGGCGGTAAACAACTTTGGCGTGAAAGAACTCCTCGACGGTTTTTGTCAGGTATCGCCCGAGCCCATTGCCCGGCCCACCGATAAACGCATTGTGGAGCCCGAAGAGCCCAAGTTTAGCGGCTTTGTCTTCAAAATTCACGCTAACCTCGACCCGCGTCACCGCGATCGGATTGCGTTTCTGCGCGTTTGTTCGGGACTTTTTGAACGCGGTAAGTTCTATCACCACACCCGCCTCGACAAAGATGTTCGGTTCTCGAGTCCATTCAGCTTCATGGCCGATGCCAAAGCGGTGGTTGATGAAGGATTTCCCGGTGATGTGATCGGCCTATATGACACAGGTACGTTCAAGATTGGCGATACGCTAACCGAGGGTGAAGACTTTAAATATCAGGGTATTCCAAGTTTCTCGCCAGAACTTTTCAAAGAGTTGGTGAATCTGGATCCCATGAAAACCAAGCAGCTTGACAAAGGCATTCAGCAATTGACCGACGAAGGGGTAGCGCAGTTATTTACGTTAGCTTTGGGTAACCGTAAGATTGTTGGAACAGTGGGTGAACTGCAGTTCGAGGTAATTCAGTACCGCCTTGAACACGAATATGGTGCCAAGTGCCGATGGGTACCTATGAACACAAGTCGCGCCTGCTGGATTACGGCCGACGATAAAGTAAAACTGAACGAATTTATTCGTTTGAAGGGCAATCAGGTGGCTTATGATAAAGATCAAAACCCGGTTTTTCTAGCCGAATCGGACTGGATGTTGCGGATGAATCAGGATAACAACCCCGATATCACGTTCCATAAAACATCAGAGTTTAAGACCGAAATGGTGTAAGAAACTAACATATACACCCTGTAAAAGGGCCAGTCTGTACCCAGGCTGGCCTTTCTTTTTGCCTGAGATGAAGCTACTTGTTTAAAGAAGCTACTTGCTTAGAGCGGCTGTAAAGAAATTTTAATATAACAAGTCTATAGGATGAGTAGTTAGTTCTGAAAAATCAAACAAACTGTTATGAAAAAGTTAATCTTGTTTGCCGCCCTCCTTATTGCTGGTACGTCCGTTTCTTTTGCGCAGGACGATGCCGCTAAAGCCGCTAAGAAAGAAGCCAAAATGGCCAAGAAAGAGGCTAAGAAAATGAAGCAGAGCGCTGATGTTAACGGAAGCGATATGGCAAAAGATGTGGCTAAGGATAGCAAGAAAGCTGCCAAAGCCGCTAAGAAAGAGGCTAAAGACATGAAGAACTAATAGCCTGTCTATTCTGAACTGGTAAATGCTCATACCGCCCGGCCAACCGGGCGGTATTGGTTTATGTGGATGAGCCACTCAACTCGCATAGAACTCAACAGGATGAATACTAACCAACATTTTTTGGCTAAACAGCAGGCGCGGCGCGCGTTCATGCAACACCTTGGTCTCGCTGCTTTGTCTATTCCTACATTAGGATCCATTGGACTCCAAGGATGCTCTTCCGGGTCAAAATCAGATTCGTCGGATACCGGCGCTGATTCGGCTGATACCGCTAATGGAACAGCTACCCGAAAACTCGGTATTGCGCTGGTTGGGTTAGGGTTATATAGTGAGGGTGAACTGGCTCCGGCTCTACAGGAAACACAATACTGCACGCTATCGGGTATTGTGACAGGAACACCCGAAAAAGCTGAGAAGTGGAAGCAGAAGTATAACATACTCCCGGCTAACGTATACAACTACGAAAACTTCGATCAAATTGCCAATAACCCTGCTATAGACATCGTGTATGTAGTGCTTCCCAACTTGCTTCATGCCGATTTCGTGGTTAGGGCGGCAAAAGCAGGTAAACATGTGATCTGCGAAAAGCCAATGGCTACCACTACCGCCGACGCCGAACGGATGATTGCTGCCTGTAAAGCCGCCGACAGACAGCTGTCTGTTGGTTATCGCTTACACTTTGATCCCTATAATCGCGAAATGATGCGATTGGGACAAGGGCAGGTCTTCGGTTCAGTAAAGCAACTTGTTGCTGAGCATGGCCAGAAACAGGAAAACGACACACCCTGGCGCTTACAGAAGGGAGCCGGTCCGTTGCGCGACGTTGGCATTTATGCGCTACAGGGGGCTATTTATACGAAGGGCCAAATTCCGGTTTCGGTAACGGCCAAGTTTCATCCGGTAACCGATCGCGAGAAATTCAGTGAAGTAGAAGAGGGCCTGGATTTTCAACTCCAGTTCGCCGACGGGTCGGTTGCTGATTGCAAAACCAGCTATAACGACAAGTTCAATAAACTACGCGCTGAGGCTAGCAAAGGTTGGTTTCAGCTCGATCCGGCTTTTGCCTACAGAGGACTGAAGGGCGAAACAAGCGAGGGGAAGATGGACATCGAGAAGGTGAACCAGCAAGCCCGCCAGATGGACGCTTTTGCTCAGTGTTTACTTAACGACACGCCCACGACGGTTCCGGGTGAATTGGGTTTACGTGATGTTCAACTGATCGAAGCCATTTTTGAAGCAGCTCGCACGGGCAAAAAAGTAGACACCAGTCGCGTTAGTCAGGTAATGGGTACAAAAATGGCGTAGCTACTGGTACGCTGGCAACGATTAATTGGCAACGTACCCAATAATCAACCTTTTCGTGCTACTGAACGCCGATTAAGCCGTATTTTTCGGGGTAATGATTCCACTATACCAAATCATACCCTATGCGTCAATTTTTCACTTCATCTTGCGTACTGCTCACGCTGCTGGCAGGGCTAAGTCCGGCCCAAAGCCAGGCCCAGTCGAAGCGTGGCAAAACGGCGGTTGTTAAGCCTGCCGCTGCCACTTCTGTCAACGCCAGTCTGCTGGGCGGTATGCGCTGGCGAAACATCGGGCCGTTCCGGGCGGGACGGTCACTGGCCGTAGCCGGTCACGCCGATCAGCCGCTCACGTTCTATTTCGGCGCCACGGGCGGCGGCGTTTGGAAAACCACCGATGGCGGTCAAAATTGGGCCTGCACATCGGATAGTACGTTCGGCTCTTCGTCGGTTGGGGCTATTACGGTGGCTCCGTCTGACCCGAATATCGTGTACGTAGGCATGGGCGAAGCCGAGATTCGGAGCAATATCAGCTACGGTGACGGAGTCTACAAAAGCACCGATGGTGGACAATCGTGGCGGCATATGGGGCTCAAGCAGGCCGACGCTATCGGCAATATCGAGGTGCACCCGCAAAACCCGAATCTGGTGTATGCGGCCGCGCTGGGAAATCCATTCGCGCCAAACGCCGAACGGGGTGTGTTCCGGTCAACCGATGGAGGTACGTCGTGGACAAAAGTTCTATTTAAAGATGATAGCACCGGGGCCGCCACGGTCCGGCTCGATCCCAGTAACCCGAGTATTGTGTATGCTACCCTCTGGCAGGCGTACCGCAATGGCTATTCGATGAGTAGTGGCGGTAAAGGTTGCGGCCTTTACAAAAGTACCGACGGTGGTACTACCTGGGCCTGTTTGAACGAAAAGCCAGGAATGCCCCGTGGTATGCTGGGTAAAATTGGTCTGGCCGTAGCAGCCTCGAACAGCAATCGACTGTATGCCCTGATCGAAAATGCGAAGGGCGGACTTTATCGTTCCGACGATGGGGGCGAGCATTGGTCGCTGATCAACGAAGATAAAAATCTGTGGCAGCGTCCCTGGTATTATATGATGCTGGGCGTTTCACCACAAAACGACAATGACCTGATTGTGTTGAACGTGAATGCCTTACGGTCGAAAGATGGTGGGAAAACCTTTGCCCGTGTTCCGGTTCATCATGGTGACACACACGATGTTTGGTTTAACCCGAAAAACCCGTTGAACTTCGCTATTGCCGATGATGGCGGCGGCGAAATTACTTTCGACGGCGGGCGCACCTTTACCGATATCGACGTACCCACGGCGCAGTTCTACCACGTCTCGCTCGACAATGATTTTCCGTATAATGTCTATGGGGCGCAGCAGGATAATTCATCCGTTCGCATTGCCAGCCGCACCGATGGATACAGTATTGATCAGAAAGCCTGGTACCCGGTAGCGGGTGGCGAAGCGGGTTATATCGCAGCCGATCCGAAAAACTCCAAAATTACGTTTGGCGGTGAATACGACGGGTTTATGTCGAAACACGATGCACAGACGAACCAGACTTCTGCCATTTCGGTCTACCCGGAAGGAGCTATCGGCGCGCCTGCTTCAGTGAAGAAATACCGGTTTCAGTGGACGTACCCCATCCTGTTTTCGCCGCATGACCCAACCGTACTGTATGCCACCTCGAACCACGTTCACCGCTCAACCGACGCCGGTCACTCGTGGGAGGACCTGAGCCCTGACCTGACGCGCCACGACCCCAAAACGATTGGCGAAACTGGTGGCCCGATCACCAAAGACATGACCGGCGCCGAGATTTACGCCACCATTTTCACCTTCGCCGAAGCGCCCACCGAAAAAGGCATTCTCTGGACCGGGTCAGATGATGGCCTTGTACACGTAAGCCGCGATGCAGGTAAAAACTGGCAGAACGTGAGCCTGCCCACAAGTCAGCTTCCCGATTATTCGATGATGAGCCTGATTCACCCGTCGGAGCACGTACCTGGAAAAGCGTACCTCGCCGCCAACCGGTATCTGGGTGGCGACCGGAAACCGTATCTCTTTAAAACAACCGATTACGGTAAAACCTGGACCAGCATTGTTACTGGCATTCCCACCGACGAGTATTGCCGGGTCGTACGCGATGACCCTGAACAACCCGGACTTCTCTTCGCTGGTACCGAACGCGGTATATATGTATCGTTTAACGATGGCGGAAGCTGGCAGAAAATGAACCAGAATCTGCCCATCACGCCCATCCGTGATTTGCAGATTCACAAGCGGGAAAAAGATCTGGTGGTAGCCACCCACGGCCGCGCTTTCTGGATCATGGACGATATTACGCCGTTGCGTCAATTTGCTCGCGAAGTACAGGCCGGCGAGGTACGTGCCGATAAAATGCGACTGTTTGCGCCCCGTCATGCCTACCGTATGGAGGGTGGAAATGCCAGTCGGGGTGGGGTGATGAGTGCCGGTGAAAATGCCGAAAACGGCGTTATGGTGCGGTATTTTCTGCCCGCAAAACCCACTAAAGAACTTCGTATGCAGTTTTTGACCGAAAAAGGCGATACCATCATTAGTTATTCGGATCGGAAAGACAAGAAGGGCAAACCGCTGACGATCTCGAAGGAGTTTTACGAAGATGTGAAGGTGACACGCGCCGGAATCATAGCAGCACAACCCGGTCTGAATCAGTTTGTGTGGGATATGCGCTACCCCGATGCCGCGGCGGTAGAGGGCCTGAACGTGATGTGGTCGGGCGATGGTATCGGTGCCAAAGCAGTGCCGGGTCGGTATCGGGTGCGTTTGCTGCACGGCGATTCGCTGGTAAGTGAGCAACCGATCGAAATCCGCAAAGATCCCCGCCTGACAATTTCTGACGCTGACTACGCCGAGCAGTTCGCGTTCATCAAAAAATGTAATGACAAACTGTCTGAAGCGCATCGAGGTATCAACCAGATTCGGGCTGTACGCTCAGCGGTGAACGGGTATCTGGGTGCGGTGAAAGACAGTACGGTGACGAAGAAGTTCACCACCGTCACCAAGCCCATGCTGGCTGAACTCGATGTATTGGAAGGTACGCTGATGCAACCGAAGGCCAAAGCGCAACAGGATGTACTGGCTTTCCCGATCCGCCTGAACGACAAAATGGCTGGACTGGCCTCTATGATGGCCAACGCCGATGGTAAGCCAACTAAAGCGGCGCACGTTGTTTACGCTGACCTGGCCAGCCAGATCGATGCTGCATTGGCAAAGCTGAAAGAAGTAACCGGCAAACAGGTACCGGCCTTCAATCAACTGGTCACCGAGCAAAAAATTCCCGCTATCGTTGTTGATAACAAAGGGTTCTGATTGCTTTTACAACCTGGTCGGGTGTTTCTTGCGGAAGCAGGTGACCCGCGCCGCGAATGATGTGCAGCCATGCCTGAGAAAGGTATGGCTGCACCTGTTTTGGCTGTACTGAAGGAGATAACGCTCTGTCCTGATCACCCGCCAGAATAGTGACAGGTACGTTCACCCGGTGCATGCGATCGGTAATATCGTCGCGGCTACCAACGGCGGGCCACGCAACCCACCCTTCGGGCGAGCTACGTAAATTGTCGTCTATAATAGTTTGTCGAACATCTGCTGAAATGGGTAGATTGGTAATGTTGTCGGCGGTTTTTTCGGCAGCTTTGCGTTGTTTGGCTGGCGAAAGGCCGGGCTTGTCGAGCATCTCTTGCCGATCTTTGTCTGCGATTGGCTCAGGGCCGGGCGGCGAAGGAGCTAGCAAGAGTAAGCTCTGTAAGCCGGGAAACGAAGGCGTTGCCAACGTACCTGCAGCTATAGCCAGCGCAATCTTTCCGCCCATCGAATGGCCAACCAACAGAAACGGTTTGTCGCCAACCTGGGCAACTAATACGTTGGCCACCGCCTCTGCTACGTCATCAACAGTCTGATGAGCGGATAGCGCCGGAGAGTCACCAAAACCGGGCAGGTCAATAGCCAGGCAGTGAAATTCCGTGGCCAGTTGGTCCAGCACTGCATCCCATGACCGGACGGAGCCACCATAGTAATGCAGAAAAATAATAATGGGTCCGGTTGGCTCTGGCGGGGTTCTGGTAAGGGTGTAGAGCATTTTTTTAGTCAATGTTTAAAGTCTAATGTTCAAAGTTGCTTTGCTGATCAACGTTTGGTCTAGTACTCTTCCAATCTAATTTCTAGACGTCGGGATGACAAAAGCGATGCTTATTCAAACAATTAAATTGGCAAAGCACTAATAGCGGAGCAACGTTAGACCTTGAACATTAGACTTTGAACCATTTAAAATTCCACCTTCAACTTCGCGGGCTGATCGGTGATTTCCAGCATTTGGCCGTAGGGAACAATGGTGATCTGACCGAACTCCTCCAGAATGAGCCTATAGGCATCGGCAACGGGGCGGGGTTTGCGGTCGAGGTCGTAGAGGCCACAGGCATTTACGCGGTTGTTTTCTTCGGCAAGGCCGGTATCCCAGTCAATCTGATCGATAAGGCTGTACCAGGTGAACCCCATTACCGGAACCCCGTCGCGCCGCATCTGCATGACGTTGATCCACTGCTTGTAGAGCCAGGTAGCGGCGTTTTCTGCCTCGAAAACGTTCGTCTCCGTGTGCATCACCGGCTTGTGATACCGGTTGTAATACTGCTTTGTAATCTGATACCAGCCCAGCACATCCATCGAACTCATCATCTCGCCGTTCGGTAGCTTAATCTTTTCGTTTCGACCGTAATAGTCGTTACCCATCACCTGATAACCCGGTGGCTGACCCGCCATGAACCACTCGTATTCCTTACGGGTCATGCCATTATCGAGCAGGTAAAGGCAGACATCAGCACTGGGTGAATGCGCATACAACAGATCGAGCGATAGAAAACGCAATTCGTTGTGTAACTTAATTTCTGCCGTGGGTTGCGAGCACACTTCATGGATAAATTCGGCGCTTTCGCTCTGCACAATGACCACATCGGGGCGCTGTTTGGCAATCTGCTGCGTACCCATGATACTGGCTGCCACACAGTGTTTCAGGGCCGTTACAAAAGCTTTGTCAGTTTTTAGCTGCTCATTCCAGATGCCGTCTTTAGCGCTGTGGCGGGCTGTTACATAAATCTCGTTGACCGGCGTGTAGAAACGTACCCACGGATACCGTTTGGCTACGGCAGCGCAGTACTCGGCAAAATGAATGGGTAGTTCGGGGTTCTGAAAATTACCCACCCAGTCGGGTACGCCGAAGTGCATCAAGTCAAGAATAGGGGTGATTCCCTGCTTCTTGATCTCATTCATGACCAGATCGGCAAACTCCCAGTCAAATTTTCCCGGCCCCAAATGAATGTTGTAATAAGGCAGGCCGTAACGCAACACCTTCAACCCCAGTTCTTTCACCAGGCCAATGTCTTCTTTGTAACGGTCGTAATGCCCACATTCGCGTAGCTGATCGCGCCGAACTTTCCCCTTCCTGATGGTGGGGTATGAACATTCGATGCCCGTGGCGAACATGAAGTTTGAGGGCGACCCGTCGGGGAGGCCATTGCCGTTGGAAGCCGTTGAGCCGCCGTACTGATCACCTTCGTAGTTGCCCGACCCGAAGTGTTTTTTGATGTGTCCTAAAAATTCCATGTTGAGTAAATCAGGTTATGACTGGCGAAGAAAATGGTCGGCAGTACGGAGTGAAAGGGCCATAATGGTAAGGGCAGGATTAACACTCAGGGCCGAAGGGAACGTAGAGTTATCGCTGATGTACAGATTGGGAACGTCGAATGATCGGCCGTATGCATCGACCACTGCCTGATCGGGTGAGTGACCCATTCGGCAGGTGCCAATCACGTGAGCCGATCGTGGAAAGGCCCAGACGTTTTTGGCACCCGCCGCTGCCCATATGTCGCGCATGACGCGGTCTGCATGGGCGTTCATCTTACGTTCATTTTCGCCGTTGGTAAAGTAGATACGTGGTTTTGGCAGACCACGGACGTCTTTTTCATCCGACAATTCGAGGTAATTGTGCGCATAAGGCAATCCGTCGCCGAGAATGTTGATGCCCGCCACATGATTGTAGCGGCTCATGGCGTTGTGCAGGGCCGGCCCCCAGAGCCCAATCCCGCGCGCTATTTGTTTTACGTAAGTAACCGGCATTACGCCAATAGATTGCAACAAATAACCGCCCGCAAAATCGGCAGAACCACCGGCAAAAGGGCGGTGCATATCTTCCGAAATCAGGCCGCCCGGAATGCCTTTGTAGGGGCGTACAGTCTCCTCAAATTCACCCCAGATTTGTAAGCCAGCGTGCGCCATTACGTTACGCCCTACCTGACCACTGCTATTGGCTATCCCATTGATCAGCAGTAAACGGGGTGTTTCAACGGCCCCGGCGCAGAGAAAAACGGCCTTACATCGCTGCCGGTAGGTTTGCCCGTTTTGTACATAAACAACCGCCGTGATCCGTCCCTGACTATCGCGCTCGAAACTGGTGACGAACGAATCGGGGCGAATCTCTGCCCCGTGCTGTCGGGCCAGGGCCAGGTACGTTACATCCATACTGGCTTTGGCTCCGGTGCTACAACCGGCCTGGCAGAACCCCCGATTGGTACAGGATTCTCGCCAACCCACACCGGGCTGGAAATATCGTCCCGACAGCGCTGCGTTGGCTGCCGGTGAGGTACGTATACCTACTGCCTCCGAACCGCGTTGCATGAGCTGAGCAGCTCCGTTCAGTGGGAGCGGAGGGAGTGGGTAGGCCTGGGTACGTGCCGGCCCCCAAGGATAGTGAGCCGGTCCTGAAACGCCCAGAAACTGTTCTATTTCGTTGTAATACGGTTCAATCTCGGTGTGAAAATCAACCGGCCAGTCGGCAGCAACGCCAAACTCGGTGTGCATCCGTAAATCGTCGGGTTGAGCACGGGGGGTATAGGCGGTAAAGTGCAGGGTAGAGCCACCCACGCCCGTTCCCGAATTATTGGCCCCAAAGGCGAGTGGATCCCGGCCCGCACTAAGACGTTCGTCGTTCCAATAGAGAAAGTTCTGCGCCCGCTCGTCGGTGGCATAGTCGGTCTTCGGATCTTTCTCCGGGCCGGCTTCCAGCGCCACTACCTGCTTACCTGCCTGAGCAAGGCGGGCAAGGAGAGGTGCGCCTCCGGCACCAGTGCCAATGATCACGGCATCAACGATGTCGCTTGTTTTGTAAGTACGTCCTGCTTCAGACGGTTCAGTGCTCGATAAAGTCGGCATAGGTAAAGTAGCACCGAAGCTCCAGCTTCGGTAGTAGTTTCTGGTCTAATGACTACCGAAGCTGGAGCTTCGGTGCTACGTTACAATTCGTTGGGCTCCCAGTCTTCTCGTTCGTTGAGACCAATTCGTTTCCAGCCGGGTTTGTCGGCCATGCCAACGTACCCAAACGTTTCCTGAACAAGGGGGTGGCTGTAATAAATGGATACTAACTCGGACAACAAATCTTCGAAAAAACGTTTTGGGGGCAGGGTCTGCCAAATCACTCCAGGTGCTGCGCCTTGCTGAATCTGCCCGATTAGTTCATCCTGCTGTTCTTCGGTCAACTGGTCGAATGACTGACCATATGCGGCTTGTGCCGATTCGTGAAAGCCCTTTATTCCCTGTCTAAATGCTTCATGGTCAGCGGGTAATGCATCAAATCGCCAGCCATCGCCTTCGTTGTTCGCCAGTCTTTTGTCAATCGGTTCAACCAGCTTCACAACGTACCCGGCATCGGGGTTTTGTGGAATCAGTCGGTCGGCAATTCGTTGCAGCGTGTCGGCTTCCTCGGGACTGAAAAAGCGGAGTGGCGTTGGAGACTGCGTGAGTCGTTGACTAAGAACTTCACGGGTCTTCGGGCTCACATGCTCGGTGTTCAGTAAAGCCCGAACGGTCCCGGCCGGGTAGTGGGTCGACTGGCTCATCCGAGTTTGCCGCCTGTTACTTCCACTAAACTACCCGTCATGAAACTACCGTCCGACGAAGCCAGCAATACATAGGCCGGGGCCAGCTCTTCAGGTTGTCCGGGGCGAGCCATAGCCACTTCGTATCCAAAGTTCTCAACTTCATCCATCGGCATCGTACCTGGAATGTTGGGCGTCCAGACGGGGCCAGGTACTACGGCATTCACACGAATACCGCGCTCGCCTAACTGAATGGCCAGCGACTTGGTAAAGGCATGAATAGCCGCTTTGGTAGCTGTGTAGTCGACCAGAATGGGGTTTCCGGTAATACCCACAATACTGCCTGTATTCACAATGGCGTCGCCCGGCTGCAAGTGGGGTAGGGCAGCCTGCGCCATGAAGAAGTAGCCGAAAATATTAGTCTCGAAGGTACGGCGAAGCTGCTCTTCCGAGATGTCTTCAAACTTTTCCTGGGCCATCTGGTAGGCGGCATTGTTGACCAGAATATTCAGCTTGCCATACTCATCAACTGTTTGCTGAACGGCGTCGCGGCAGGCATTCGACTGGCGAACGTCAGCCTGAATAACCAGGCATCGCCCCCCTTTTTCTTCCACCATGCGTTTTGTTTCGGCGGCGTCGTCGGTGTTTTCATTATAAAGAATGGCCACATCTGCGCCTTCCATTCCGAACGCAATGGCTACGGCCCGGCCAATGCCCGAGTCGGCACCGGTAATGAGCGCTACCTTACCGCGTAGTTTGTCGGCGGGTTTATAGTTCGATAAATCGCTGTCGGGTTGGCGTTTCATGTCCGCCTGACGGGCTGGATAGGGTAATTTCTCCCCTTTTATATCGTCGGAACTGGGACGAGATTCCTGGTTTTGCATACCGTTAAGGAAATAGTGTACGTGTTATCTGCTCAACTGGCAAAGGTTTGTGTTGGTTAAAAAGAGGCCTGAACGGGCCTTTTTTTGTACTTAATATAATTTTAACGGCGCTTTGTCGCTATTTTAATGAGTGAGAAAGAGTTTAGCCAATAATCTGCCCAAATCGGGATTGATTGCAGGGGGAGTTCATTGGATAAGTAGTCTTTTTCACTCGTTCTAATTGTGATGGATACCCTGTATTTTTCTGATATGAAAGTTCTGGTAGTAGAAGATGAGCCTAAACTAGCCTCCTTTGTGAAAAAGGGGCTCGAAGAGCAAAAATGCGAAGTCGATTTGGCCTTCGATGGTCAGATTGGCCGTACTATGGCGCTTGGTAACAGCTATGATGTCATTGTGCTGGATGTAAATCTGCCCAAAATCAACGGCTTTGAATTAGCCCAGATCATTCGGCAGGAGCAGGTACACACACCCATCCTGATGCTGACCGCCATGGGGTCTGTCGATGATAAAGTAGCCGGTTTTGAAGCGGGTGCCGACGATTATCTGGTGAAGCCCTTCGAGTTTCGCGAGCTGATGGTCCGTATCCGGGCACTGCATAAACGCGGGGCGGAGGGGGGGAGTGGCCTCAGTGTGTTGCGGGTGGCCGACCTGGAACTGGATCTGAACGAAAAGATAGCCCGGCGCGGAGGGAAACGAATTGAGTTGACAGCCAAAGAGTTTGGCCTGCTCGAATACCTGATGCGAAACCGGGGGCGGGTTGTTTCCCGCGTGGACATTGCCGAAAAAGTCTGGGATATTCATTTCGACACGGGTACAAACGTGATTGACGTATACGTGAATTTTCTGCGCAAAAAGGTCGATAAAGAATTTCCGACCAAGCTCATTCATACCGTGATTGGAATGGGTTATATCATGAAAGACGAGTGACGATCCGTGCCCGGCTAACGCTGCTATTTTCACTGTTGGTAGGTTCTATCCTGCTGTTGTTTTCGGTCTCGATCTACATTCTTTACAACCAGTATCGGGAGGTCGACTTCTATGATCGTTTGCGCGAAAAAGCGCTGACGATGGTGCGGGTACGTGAAGACGCCGGCGATGTAGCCAGTGCCGATCTGCCTGTGCTGGTTAGCGAGCGAATTGCCATTTACGGGCCGCGTAACCAGCTTATTTTCTCTGCTGGTAAAAAGCCAAATGTTGCTTTGTCAGCTACCCAATTCCAGCAAATTCGGGAGGGGCGTGAGGTTCGGCTAATGCGTCAGGATTTTGAAACAATCGGTATTCGCTATCAGAGTAAGGTGGGGCAAAAGCTGGTGGTGGTGGTTACAGCCTATGACCAGTATGGGTTTATCAAGCTGCGGCGGCTACGCGAAATTCTAGTGTTCGGGTGGCTGGCCAGCTTTTTCATTGTTGGTGTAGCAGGCTGGCTGTTTGCCTCCGATGCGTTGCGGCCGGTTTCTGAAATCATTGATCAGGTAAATGATATTTCGGCCACCAATATTCACGAACGACTCCATGTAAACCGAAAGCGCGACGAACTGGCCGAACTGGCGCGGACGTTCAACAACATGCTGCATCGGCTTGAAGAAGCTTTTGTGAGCCAGCGCAGTTTTGTTTCCCACGCCTCACATGAGTTGCGTACGCCCCTGGCCATCATGCGCGGAAATATTGATGTGGCCCTGATGCTGCCCCGTGATGTGCCTTACTACGAACAAACGCTGGCCGATGTGCTCGATGAAGTGCAAACCATGATCGACCTGTCGAACGGGTTGCTCGATCTGGCGCGTGCCAGTTCTAAATCAACGGCGGTTTCTTTCCGCCCCACTCGTTTGGATGAGTTGCTGTGGCAGGCCCGGACCAAGCTTTTGTCGACCAACGCGGCATACGTCATCGACATCGATTTTGAGAATTTACCTGAGCAAGATGACGACTTAATCATTGGGGGTGAAGAGGCATTGCTGCGAACGGCGTTTCAGAATCTGATGGAAAATGGCTGTAAATATTCTAAAAATGGCAGCGTAACCGTGCGTATCGCGTTTGCTCCCAACCAGATTCAGCTCACCTTTGCCGACACTGGCTACGGCATTCCGCAGGAAGCCCTTCCGCATTTGTTTGAGCCCTTTTATCGGTCGCCGCACACAACCAGCGTGGCACCGGGGCACGGTATCGGCCTGGCGCTCACCCACCGGATTGTCTTGTTGCACAATGGGCAAATCACGGTTCATTCTGTAGAAGGAAAAGGAACTACCGTTACGGTGCAGCTGCCGTCAACAACGGTGCATCGGGTAGCGGCAAGCGCCTGAAAAAGCCTACATATAGCCTGCTGAACAGAAATTTTTGCCCGAACAATACCCAAAAATCGCATTTTTCTGCTTTCCCCATTGAGCGGCCGAACGTACCTGAGCCAGCCTGATGCTGCTGTTTGTCTGCCAGTTCCTTACCCTTTTTTCTATATACTCTATGTATCAACGACTTATTCTGGTAAGCGCCTTGTGGCTTACTGTGTTTTTAAGCTGTGCACAGCCTCGGTCGGCTGATGTGCCGTCGGCACCCGGCCGCTGGTCATCGGCAAGAGCGAGTACCTGGTACGCCAAAGAACCGTTTTTGTTCGGTGCCAATTATAACCCGGCCAACACCATCAACGAACTTGAATTCTGGCAAGCCGAAACCTTCGACCCGGCCACCATCGACAAAGAGTTAGGCTGGGCCGAGCAGATGGGTGTCAATACCATGCGGGTTTTTCTGCACGACCTGCCTTATCAGCAAGACGCCAAAGGGTTCATCAAACGAATTGATACCTTCCTGAGCATTTGTCAGAAGCACAAAATCAGGCCGATGCTGGTACTTTTTGACTCGTGTTGGGATCCTCAACCCAAATCGGGCAAGCAGCGCGATCCTATGCCGGGCATCCACAATTCTGGCTGGGTACAGTCGCCGGGGGCCGATGCGCTGACCGATGTGTCGCAACACCCGAGGCTAGAGGCGTATGTAAAAGGTATTGTGGGCGCGTTTGCCAACGATAAGCGCGTGTTGATGTGGGATATGTGGAATGAGCCCGACAACACCAACGATAACAGTTACGGCGCTAATCATACCATTAAAACGGAGTTACCCAAAGACCGGAAAATAGCGATCATTGGTCAACTGTTGCCGCAGGTATTTCAATGGGCCAGAGCCGTGAAGCCGACTCAGCCGCTCACGTCGGGCATCTGGAAATCGTTTGTGGATGATTGGACCAATGCCTCCGCTATTCCCGAATTTAACCGCATGCAACTGGCCAACTCAGACATTATCACTTTTCATCAGTATGCCGATGCGCCCGCTCTGGAAAAGTTGATTGCCGGTTTGCAGAAATTGGGTCGGCCGTTAATCTGTACCGAATTTATGGCGCGTGGAGTGAATAGTAAATTCCAGACGCACCTGCCCATTGCCAAACGTGAAAAAGTGGGGATGATCTGCTGGGGATTCGTGGCTGGTAAATCACAGACATACATGCCGTGGGATAGCTGGCAGAGACCATACGTGAACGGCCGAGAGCCAAGTGTGTGGTTCCACGAAATTCTGAAGGGCGACGGCACGTTTTATGACCCTGCCGAAGAGGTCGCGATCAAAGCCGCGATGGGGAAGAAATAATAGGGTAAAGGGCTTCACCGGGCCTTGCCCGCTGGGACATAAAAAAGCCGCACTGGAGACCCCAGTGCGGCTTTTACTTTGATAGTCAGTGACCGACTATGCTTTTTTTGTTTTGGCAGCTGGCTTTTTAGTCGCCCCCTTCTTGGCTGGTGTGCCATCGAGAGTGTTGATCCAGGTAGCCAGTTTCAACGCATCTTCTTTAGGAACCTGCTTCATAGGAGCCATGGCAATGTAGCCTGGCCAGTTGCTTGGTTTTGGATTATAAATCAACTCCACAATCTGTTCGTTTGTGTAGTTGCGTTTGGCCACGTCTTTGTAAGCCGGACCAACCAAACGCGCCTCTACCTTATGACAGGCGATACAGGTGTATTTGGTCATGAGAGCCTTCATATCGTCAGGAATGTTATCCTGGGCCTGGGCCGAGAATGATGCCGACAACAGACCGGCGGAAGCAAGGAGGAAGCCGAACGCTTTTTTCATCGTAGAAACTTGATTGGCAATTGGGTGACTAAGTTGTATTGTCGAAATAAAGAGGAAACAAAGGTAAACCGGTGTTGGTGCTCAATACAAGCGATTACCGACTTGTTACCCCTGTAACAGTTATAAGACTGCTTTTTACCCGAAAAGTTTAATCGGAGTTGAAAATGAACTGAACGAACTTGCTCAGCCCGGGTTGGGTTTTGCCTCTATGACAACCTACGACTTCAGAACGTACCATACCCGGTCGATCAATGCCGCTACGGCCGAGGAACGGGCAGCTATCAATCAGGAGCTGAAAGACGTATACGCTAACCTGCCCGACGATGAGAAAGTAGCCTTCAACGAGCAACTTCAACGTTTCCTTGCCAGGGAGGTGGGCCGCCTGAAATCAGATTACGAATCGGTGAAAGGGGGCATGCAATGATAAGAGCCAAAAAAAGCTGGGTACGTTAGAGACGTACCCAGCTTTTTTACGAAAACAGGTGCTAATCAGTCTTTCAGGCTACTCAGGTACGTTTTGTTGCCGTTTTTATTGATGTAGTATTTACCACCGCGTGGGCCGGTCATCACCTGCTCACCGTTCGGGCCTTTCATCGACCGATCTACGGGGGCTTTGTAATCAGCGGGTGAGGCTTTTACTTCCTTCGTTTTGGCAACTTTGTCGGCTTTCTTCTCCGCTTTGTCGGCTACTTTATCGGCCTTCTTTTCTGCTTTATCACCCACTTTCTCCGCTTTCTTTCCAGCCTTGTCAGCTTTATCGACGGTGGCCTCTTTTTTAGCCTCCTTAGCTGCTTTCTTTTCTGCTTTAGCTAGTTTGGCGGCTTCTTTATCTCCGTCGTCTTTTGCCTTTTTCTTGTCGGCCTTTGCTTCTTTCTTGTCGTCTTTCGCGGCCGACTTATCCGCTTTCTCTTTCTTGGCTTTCTCTTTCTTAGGCTTGGCGTCCTGAGCAGGGGCCGTAAACGCAATCATCAGGCCGAGGAGGAAGGTCAGCCACAACGTGGATTTTTTCATGTGAATGGTTTGATTAAGGTTAACTCGTTCATTGGACGAAAAAGTGAGGGGGAAGTTGCCGAAAAACATCCAATTGCCCAAAGAAACAGTGTATTTCTGTTAAGTAATAACTACAAACTGTTTAAGGATACCAGTTAAACCGCCTGCTCGTCAGTTTGCGGAGCGGGTAAGCCGGTTGCTGTTGCTTTGCAGCGCTCACCTTTCGCCGACTCTCTGGTTTTCCGTATCTTTACTAGACTAAATTTTCGCTTTGCCACCGTATGTTAACAGGACAATCGCCCCTCCCAACTCGTCAGGAACCCACCGGTCAGGACCCCGTTTCGTACCTGAAACGGTACTATGGTTATGATCGCTTCCGGCCAATGCAGGAGGCTATTATTCAGTCGATTGTGAGTGGCCGGGATACCGTTGTGCTCATGCCGACCGGCGGCGGAAAATCGGTCTGTTTTCAGATTCCGGCCCTGATGATGCCCGGCCTGTGTGTGGTTGTCTCGCCGTTGATTGCGCTGATGAAAGATCAGGTAGAAGCCTTGCACCTGAATGGTATTGCGGCGGCATTTATCAACAGTTCGCAGGGCGCAAAAGAGATGCGGGCGGTGGAAGCCAACTGCCTGAACGGTACGATTAAGTTGTTGTACGTGTCGCCCGAAAAGCTGCTGTCCGAATCGTTCTACGTGTTCCTGAATCGGATGAAGCTGTCGATGTTCGCCATCGATGAAGCACACTGTATTTCGTCGTGGGGGCACGATTTCAGACCGGAGTATACGCAGTTGAATACCTTACGAAAGTGGTTTCCGAGCGTACCGATTATTGCCCTGACCGCCACCGCCGACCGCCTTACGAGGCAGGATATTTCTGACCGGCTCGATATGCGAGATCCGGCCGTGTTTATCGCCTCGTTTAATCGCCATAACCTGAGCTTACAGGTGATGCCCGGCACCAACCGCATTGGGCAGATCACCAAACTGCTGAGCCTGAAACCCGATACGTCGGGCATTATCTATTGCCTGAGCCGGAAATCGTGCGAAACGCTGGCGACGAAGTTGATGGAGAAAGGTTTCTCGGCCGCGTTCTACCATGCTGGTATGGAATCGGGTGAACGTGCCCGGATTCAGGAAGCGTTTCTGCGCGACGATGTGAAGATCATGTGTGCCACCATTGCCTTCGGTATGGGCATCGATAAAAGCAACGTGCGCTGGGTGATGCACTACAACATGCCCAAAAATATTGAGGGCTATTACCAGGAAATTGGCCGGGCCGGGCGCGACGGATTGCCCTCGCAAACGGTGCTGTTCTACAGTTTTGCCGATGTGGCCACCTATACGCAGATGCTCACCGAAAACAAGCCGGCCAACCTGGAATTGCAGTTGGCCAAGCTGGAACGGATGAAGCAGTATGCCGAAGCCAATACCTGTCGCCGCCAGATTCTGCTTTCGTACTTCTCGGAACAGCTACCCGAACCCTGCGGCAACTGCGACGTTTGCCGCAACCCCCGCGTAACCTTCGATGCCACAACGGTGGCACAAAAGGCGTTGTCGGCCATTATCCGACTGGGCGAACGCGTACCTATGAACGTGCTGATCGATGTATTGCGTGGCTCGCGGAGTAACGCGGTGATCTCCCAAGGCTACGATAAGATTAAGACTTACGGAGCCGGAGCCGATCTGAAATTTGAAGAGTGGCGCAGTTACCTCCATCAGCTCATTAATATCGGTGTAATTGAGGTAGCCTACGAAAATCACTACGCCCTGCGCAAAGGGTTATTGGCCGACGATGTGCTCTTCAACGGAAAAACGATCAGCCTTGTCCGGCCCGACGATGCCCCCAAGCCGGTGGTGGAAAAAGCGGCACGTACCCGCACCGACGGAAACCGCGACGAATTGTTCGAGCGGTTGCGTGTACTTCGCAAGCGCATTGCCGATGCACAGAACGTGCCGCCGTATGTGATTTTTACCGACTCAACGCTGGAAGATATGGCCCGTCAGCGACCCACTTCGCCCGACGCCTTCCGAAACGTATCGGGTGTGGGTGAACGAAAGCTGGAAATGTTTGGCACCACCTTCCTGACCGAGATTGCCGGCTATTTGGGAGTTAGTGTGGGTACGGCTTCCACGCCGGGAGGCCCGGATGTCCGTCGCCCGCGCGAAACGGCGAAGCCTAAAGGCACCACCCAACAGATGACGCTGGAGCTGTATCAGCAGGGCATGACTATTCAGCAGATTGCGCAGGCACGCGAGCTAGGGCCATCGAGCATCGCCAATCACCTGATTCAGCTCAGCCAGGGCGGATTTGATGTAGACCTGGAAAGCCTGATTACGCCTGCCGAACGCCGCGAAATCGAAGCCGCTATTGCTACGGTTGGCCTCGAAGAAAACCGCACCAAGCCCGTTTTCGAACACCTGGAAGGCCGCTACGATTACGGAAAAATCAACATCACGATTGCGTTAATGGGGCGATGAGAAGGTTATTTCTCCAGAAAATTACCGGACTCGATCAACGTCTGTTGACCGTCTGGCTTCAGAAATACATACATCTGGCAACGTACCTGGGTTTCACCCATCTGCACAGGTACATCGAGGCGGGCGTATTCATCGTCAGCCTGGTTTTCGATGCCTTCGTACTCGTCAAGCTGTTCTAGAATCGTTTCGTCGATCAGTGTAAATACATCGCCCCAAACGCGGTAGGGGCTGTCGGGTTCGTAGGTAGCGCCGGGGTACCAGCCTAAGTTGAACAGGCGACCAGGTACGTAGCCGTGACCAAGCAGTGTTGCATTTTTTCGCAACAGTTGCGCCATCGGGTTGTCATAGGTATTGCGTAGGGTGCCGTAGACGAATAGATGCATGTAAACTTCGTAAAGTAAACTGAGGTTGTACAAATTTGCGTCCGTAAAATTGTACAACATACTAACAGAGGAGCATGTAAGTAGTTAGCTTGTCGGATTTCCGGCAGAATTTACGCGAAAAACTAGACGCCGTGGTCAACGACGCAGATGTTGTGGTGGTAACCGTCCTAACAACAAGAATGCCGTGGTGATTTCGCTGCATGAATACAATGGCTGGCAGGAAACGATGCATCTATTAAGCTCGGAGCGTAATCGCCAACGACTGGCGGCCGCTATTGCGCGCGCTGAACAGGGGCACTACGAAGCGCATGATCTGATGGATGACGAGTAATCGTATGAAACGACAACTATCGTGGGATCCTGATGCCTGGTCAGATTATTTGTATTGGCAACCGACTGACAAACAACTACTAAAGCGTACTAATGGGTTGATTAAAGATTGCATGCGATCCCCGTTCGATGGGATTGGCAAGCCGGAGGCCTTGAAAGCCAATTTACGCGGCTACTGGTCATGGCGTATTACCGATGCACATCGGTTAGTGTACAAAGTAGATGATGAACGTATGCTGATCATTCAGTGTCGCTTTCACCACTAGTTTGATCGTTTCAAAACTCACTTCTTTTCGAAATCATATATGCATTCTGAAGAACCGCAAACCCGCCATAGTCAACGATTGCCCACGTTGCTCTCGGCGCTGCATATGCTCTATGTAGGCCGGGCATTGGCAGGTTTTGTTGCCGACGAACAGTCCCCACGCCTGCTGGTGGATTTAGGAGTGGTAGATACGACCATAGAAGCATTCACAGATGAAATCTGTGCAACCGAACTACTCCATGAGGCCGCGGTGCTGGTAGGGGATGTAGAGTAGGGTCTAAAGTTCAAGGGTTCAACCTCTAAAGTTGCTTCGCTTTATTTCAATGCGGAGCAACTTTAGAGGTTGAACCCTCTAATTTTCAAAAAACAAAGGGTTCAACGTAGATCCGCATTTATATATAGCGGAGCAACCTTGAACACTTAGACATTGGACTTTTGAACCAAGTTTATTTCACCGCCATTGCCATCTTCACGGCTTCGTAGGCGTTGACAATGCCGCCCGATTTGCTGAGGGTGCTGAATGGTACCATTGACCCACCGGCGCGGCCCGGCAGACGAACCATTATATCGGGTTTATAGGCGCTCTTCATCAGAATGTCTTTCACCTGAATGGCGGTCAGATTTGGGAAATACGAGCGAAGTAACGCCGCCACACCCGCTACGCAGGGAGCCGCCATGCTGGTGCCTGTCAGAGCCTGATAAGTATTGCGCGGCGTTGTGGCATCAATATCGGTGCCGGGGGCAAACAGATCCACGCGGGTGCCGTAGTTCGACGATGAAGCAGGCAGGGCAGAACCCAACCGACGGGTCGAATTGCCTACTGTCATATAATTTTTAGCGATGGTGCCGTTTTCGTACTCCGGGCGTGGGTACGTTGGTAGTGAATCAACGTTTTCACCGTTGTTGCCCGCCGCATGAACCAGCAGCACATCTTTCTCTTCGGCATATTTGATAGCTGCATCAACGGCTTCTTTATACGGCGAAAACCGCTTTCCGAAACTCATGTTGATCACCTTCGCTCCGTTGTCAACGGCGTAGCGAATACCATTGGCTACGTCTTTGTCGCGTTCGTCGCCGCCACTTGGGACCACGCCAACCATCATCAAGCGTACGTTGTCGGCTACACCGTCGACGCCAGTGCCGTTGCCCCGTTTTGCGCCAATGATACCGGCTACGTGGGTGCCGTGCATGGCCAGTTCTTCCGAATTGCCAATAATCAGTTTAGGGCTTCCGTAAAAGCGCTCATTCGGATTGTTCGGGTCATCGCCAACAGCTTTACGTGCGCTTGTGGGCGGTGTTTCGCCGCCAACGTCAGAAAGCACAAGCGGTTTCAGTTGACCGTACACCATTTTGACGCGGGTGATCAGGTTATCGAACGTACCTGCCTGTGGCGAGAAAATTTCGGTCAGCAGGTTTTTGGCGCCTAAAGCGGCTGTGTCTGTACCCGTTTGGGCGCTGGTAATACTTTCGCGCTCAAACGGCTTGCCGACCAGCAGTTTAGCCATAGCATCCATGCCTCGGCCGTAGGTAACCGAATCGCGCACAAGTACGCGCAATGAGTTGGCGCGGGCGTTGGTAATCTGATACCTTCCTTTTGCTTGTTGGTAAATGGCGTACTGCTTTTTCTCAGCAGCCGATAATTTAGTAGTATCGGCTTTCTCAAATTTAGCACCCCATTCCGTCGTGATCTGCCCTACTTCGTCCAAGTCGGCTTCATAGGTCGTGCCGTCTTTGGCACCCATGAAATTCCAGCCGTTTATATCATCGACGTACCCGTTTTTATCATCGTCTGCGTTATTGCCGGGTGTTTCTCTTGGGTTTTTCCAGATCACATCACGCAGGTCTTCATGCGCAAGATCGATTCCGGAATCGACTACGCCGACAGTAACGGGAACCGATTTGCGGCCTTTCAGCAGTTGGTACGCTTTATCGAGACTGATGCCGGGAATAGAATCGGTGGCGGGATCTTTATACGACCACTGGTTGAACCTCGTGGATGGATTGAGCGATTGCGCCGCCCCGCAGATAGGCAGGCTGAGGCTGGCCATCATGGCCAGCGCTAAAGGCCCGGAGAGTGATGTTTTTTTCATTACCCTAAATAACGCTGAAATCCTCGTTTATGTGTAGTCACTTACAGGTTATAGCAAGAGTAAATCTATTTTAGACCTAACTTGCGGGCATTAATCAACGCGTGTTGCTGTCCGTATGAACATCCACGAATATCAGGGTAAAGAAATATTGAAACGCTACGGCGTTCGGATTCAGGAAGGCATCGTTGCCGAGTCGCCCGAAAAAGCGGTTGAAGCCGCCAAATTGATCATGGCACAAACAAACTCGAAGTTTGTCGTCGTGAAATCGCAAATCCATGCCGGTGGGCGCGGAAAAGGCCAGATTAAAGGCGGTACGCAACGCGGCGTAGCCCTCGCCAAATCGGTCGACGACGTGCGCGAAATCTCTAAGAACCTGATCGGAAACGTGCTGGTAACTATCCAGACTGGTCCCGAAGGTAAAAAAGTGAATAAGGTGTTGGTAGCTCAGGATGTATATTATCCGGGCGAAAGCGATACCAAAGAGATGTATATCGGCATTCTGCTCGACCGCGCAAAAGCGTGTAACGTCATCATGGCCAGCACCGAAGGGGGCATGGACATTGAAGAGGTTGCCGAGCATACGCCCGAAAAAATCGTTAAAGAATGGATCGACCCAACGGTTGGTCTGCAACCGTTCCAGGCTCGGAAAATCGCGTTTGGACTGGGTATGACCGGTGAGGCGTTTAAAGAGATGGTCAAATTCGTGACTGCCCTTTACAAAGCCTATGTAGACTCAGACGCGTCGATGTTTGAGATCAACCCCGTTCTGAAAACATCCGATAACAAGATTCTGGCCGTTGATGCCAAAGTAGACATCGACGACAATGCCTTGTACCGTCACCTCGATCTGGCCAACTACCGCGATGCTTCGGAAGAAGACCCCCTCGAAGTAGAAGCATCAGCCAACGATCTGAACTATGTAAAACTCGACGGTAACGTGGGTTGTATGGTAAACGGAGCCGGTTTGGCGATGGCTACCATGGATATCATCAAACTGTCGGGTGGTGAGCCGGCCAACTTCCTGGATGTTGGGGGTGGAGCCAACGCCAAGACGGTAGAAGCCGGTTTCCGGATCATTCTGAAAGACCCAAATGTAAAAGCCATTCTGATCAATATCTTCGGTGGTATCGTTCGTTGCGACCGTGTGGCCACGGGTGTTGTTGAGGCGTACAAAGCCATCGGCGATATTCCGGTTCCAATCATCGTGCGCCTTCAGGGCACCAACGCCGCCGAAGGCGCACGCATCATCGACGAGTCGGGCCTGAAAGTGCAATCGGCCGTTGAGTTGAAAGAAGCCGCTGAGAAAGTTCGTCAGGTGATTGCTGCTCTGTAACGTACCTGCTTTTTTACATAATAAGGGCGCTCTTGGAAACAGGAGCGCCCTTATTATGTAAAAAAGCAGGCTAGGCTAGAGGCTGGCACGAGTAAACACTCGCGCCAGCCCGTAGGTACGTTTGTTAACTAACTATTTGTTCGAACGGCTGCTTTGAAGTGTAATCACCTCAATCCGCTTCAATTCATCATTGACTTTGTAATAGAGGATTATTTGCCGATTTACTATGCACTTACGGCAACCTGGCATGTGTGCTGACGCTCTGTACATGTAAGGCATGGAAGCCAATAATTACACTTTATCTGAGACAGCTGAAAGGAAATCTGTCTTTACTTTTTGAGACCAGTTTTGGCCCAAATAGTTTACGATGTAGTCCAGTTTTGTAACGGCGTGTTCTGAAAAAACAACTTCATAAGGCGTGTCCATTACTGATATCGGGCAAAGACTGTAGCCGCTGATTTGACTCGGTTCGCCTCCAAATCGGCCAAGCCTAGTTGAATGTCAGCTTGTTGTTCAGGCGAAAGGTCATCCCAGAAATCACGTTCGTTAGCCGCTTGACTATCTAACAACGTATACACTGCTGTCAGCAGGGTTTCATCGGAAACGACATCAACCAAGCGATGAATGCCTGTTTTTATATCTGTAACGCTCAGGTCTTTTTTAGTCAATTTACGTAAGATCTCTTGTTTTTACAATAGTCTTACTCTACAAACTCACCATCTGTTTTCCCGGCTTCAATTGCTGGGTACGTCCCTGCCAGCGAAGTGTGCCGGGAATGCCGTCGGGTAAGGTTACTTCGCCGGTTAGCGTGTTGTTGGGGCCTTTCTCGAAGCGAACAGAGATCGTACCAGCGGGGTGGGGGAGGCTACCGGCTACGCGGGCTAACGTACCCAGATAGGGCGTGATGTTGACCGAACGGAACCCCGGCTCGGCAGGATTGATGCCGCACACCGTCGACAGAAATTCGTAAACCGGCGAGGCACTCCAGGCGTGGCAATCCGAGCGGGTTGGCTCGGGCTGTTCGGCGAAAGTGGTTAGGCCGTTGGCAATCATGGTGTGCCAGGGTTGCAACTCAGAAATGAATGCGTCGCCCATGCCGGTTTTTTTCAGCGCCTGAAACAGATAAAACTTGAAGTAATACGTAGCGGGTCGTAAACTGTCCGCCGACGTGGGGCGCATTAACGTCGTCAATACGCTGCGTTGCTGAGCGGTCGGTATGGCGTTGGTCAGTATAGCCAATAGGTTGGCGTGCTGGCTGAACTGAGCTTTGTCGGGCGTATCGGCCAGCAGGCCACGGGCCGGAACCCAGCACCGATCCATCACTACTTTGTTGAGTCGGCGGGCTACTTCGCGGTAGTGTTCGGCTTTCTGATTCTGGCCGTAATGCGCAAACAGATCGGCGGCGCGCAGGTACGTATACGCCTGTTGCAGGGTCAGAATGCTCGAACCGCCCTTATGTGCCCCCGCCGGAACGCCCCCAATGTTATCGGCCTGATTCCAGGGCCACGCCCAGTCCACGAAATTCCACCAGGCAAGGTCGCCATTCAGGCCGGTAACGGGGTCGAGGCGAGTTTCGTGCCAGTTCAGCACGCGTTCAATACCGTCGAGGCGTGCGCTGACAAAGGCGTCGTCGCGACGGTGCATCCAGAAATCGTGAACCATGCACACCCAGAACAGCGAAAATGGGGGAATCACCTGCTGGTCGGCAGAAGGGTAACGGCTTTGGGTGAGGCCTTCGGGAAGGCGGCTGTTGTCATATTCGAGCAGTGCTTTCCGCATCAATCGATCGTCGCCGGTAACATACAGCGAAATCAGCGATTGAATCCGGGTGTCGCCTACGTATTGCAACTGTTCATAATAAGGGCAGTCGAAATAGGTTTCTCCCGCGCAGAGCTGGGCTGTGCGCCAACCTACGTCCCACACGCGGGAAAGGCTACTGTCGGGGGTGGAAAAGGTTGCTTTTTGTTCGAACGGATAAGCCGAGTAATCGCCCTGTAAGCGGTTAACGGTGAGTGGCTCGTCGGCCGTCTGAATCGATAATTGCAGATAACGGTAGGTCCTGAACCAGAGCGGCCGAAAGAGCCGTTGTTGCCCGCCATCGGCAACGAACTGATCGTCGAAACCAATAATTTCTTTGCCGTCTATCTCGTCTCGGTTGCCTTTTTGGCCTTTCGCGTCGACCAGACTTTCGGCGTAGGTCAACGTCATCGACGCGCCTTTCCCCGCCGAAACCGTTAGCTCGGGATAGGCGTTGGTCAGCGTTTTCTGGTCGAAAAGAATCGTGGCTTTGGTTTTAGCGGGGACAACGAACGTAGTTTTACCTGCTACAAACCCGCCCGGAACGGTAACTCCTTCGGCCCGGCGTATACCGGACAGTTGTACCGGCCGACTCTCCATTGGCGGGATGGTTCGTGGTACTAAACCCCAGTTTCCGTCGGATCCCAGACCACGCGCTTTGGCCGAAAACCAGGTTGGCTTAGCGGGTACCCAGGCGCTATCATTGAAATCGGTTTTTTCCCAACCCCACGGATAGAGACTGGCATCGACCCGATCACCATCGCCAACCACGATATACGTTTTCAGGCGAGCAATATCATTTTTTACAGGTACGTAGGCGGGGTTCTGCAACACTTTCCAGGTGGCATTGGTGTTCACGATTTTCTCGGCCTCACCATCGCCCTGCATAATAAAGCCCAATTGGTAGCTCATTTGTGATACCGGAGCCGACTCGCCGAGGTGCCATACCTGAGCCGCCAGCACGTTGGTACCCGCCTGCATGAACGGAGCCAGATCCAGCGTTTCGTAATTCCAGTGCTGCGGGTCGCTCCGGGCAGGGCCAATGGCCACCGCTTTGCCATTCACAAACAACCTATACCGGTTATCGGCCGATACATGAACCACAAACCGTGCGGGTTTCTGCGGAAGACTAATGCTTTTGCGGAAGTGATAAACGCCGTATTGCCGGACCAATGTTGATGGGTGAACCAACCACTTCGCGTCCCAGGTTTTCGTTTCCCATTTTGAAGACGGGGTACTTTTGGGCGGCTGGTAAACAGGCTGGGCACAGAGCGTAGAACCGAATAAAAAGAGGAGGAGTAGAGGTAGGTGGCGCATGAAGCAAAGATAGGCAACACAGGCTTCAGCCCGTCTGATAGGGTTTTCCGTGTTTGATGCGATAACCCGCGCGCGTTAAAGCGGGTAGATCTTCCCGTGAATACCCGATCCTGTAAGCGTAATACACTTTACCGGATTAAAACTACGGTCTGAATCGCACAGACTGCGATCGGTCACTGTTATGATTACGTTATGCTATGACAAATTGCCTTGCTGAGTTGTTAACTAGTCAGGCCCATACTCTGGTTACGAATTACTTTTATGCATATACAAAATACACGTCGTCAACGGGCTGAAAAATTGGAACCTTTGTTCCTCACGAAAGATAGTCGGCAACTGCATCTTAACCGCTGGTTTAACCGACTTTGTGGCGTAACCGGGTTATTGTTGCTAATGGGTAGCCCGGCACAAGTATGGGGGCAGAAAGGACCCGGTACTTTTTTTAAACGCGTTGCTGACCAATTTCTTAATGATACATTGCCCCCTTCCAGCCCCCGGTTGCTTTTCTACCCAACGCTGGCCTATTCGCCGGAGACCAGTTTCGAACTGGGACTGTCAGGATTGTTACTGTTTCATGCCCGAAATGACCTTAAACGCAGCCGATTAAGTGAGATTCAGGCGTTTGGCTTTGGTACACTAAAAGGGCAGTACGGGTTGGCTATCGATAATTTTGTGTACGGTTTCGATGATCGCTGGGTTTTGTTGGGCCGCAGCCGATTCCAATATTTTCCCCTACTTTATTATGGTGTTGGACCCGTTCAAAACGAGAACGAACCCGCCCGCATCGATGGGACGTACCTGCAAATTCGGCAACGGGCTCTCAAAAAAATTGTGCCTAATCTGTTTGGCGGTATTGAGGTAGATTTTCAGTCGTTGGCTGGTGCTCAGTTTATTCAGCCTATAGACAGAACTTATGAACGTCCCCGTGGCAGCAGCGGTACGACCAACTTAAGCACTGGAGGCGGTCTGGTGTACGACAGCCGCCGAAATCCGCTCAATACCCGACGTGGTATCTACGCGGAACTCGCCTACCTGCGTTCGTACGATGGCTTTATCAGTGACTATTCGTTCTATAGCGCCCTGCTCGATTTTCGTAAATATTTTGCCTTATCCAAAAGAAGTGTTTTCGCTACGCAGGTATATGGTTTGCAAACCGGGGGGGCTGTGCCGTTCAATCAGCTGGCGCTGATGGGGGGCGAAATGATTCAGCGGGGTTTCTACGCCGGGCGTTACCGCGATCGCAGTCAACTGGCGGCTCAGGCCGAATACCGGCTATTGCCTTTCCCGTTCAGCAAGCGGTTTGGCGGGGCCGTATTTGCCTCGGCCGGAGCCGTCGCGCCAAGCTGGGACAAGCTCCGCTGGCGCGACGTGCAGCCTACCGGTGGGGCGGGATTACGCTATCTGTTGTATCCCAAAAAAGATGTTTTTTTACGGTTCGACGTGGGCTTTACCCGTCAGGGTACCGGATTTTATATTTTCACGGGTGAGTCTTTTTGATGGAAGCGCGCGTACCTAGTTGCCCGATCTAAGCAATCCTGCCGGCACGCTGAGTTCGCCGGTTTGGGGGTCTATCAGGCCATTGCGTTCGTCTTCAATGTCGGTAGCCTGGGTGTACACGTCTCCGGCAATAGATCGGGCGCGAAGTTCGGTTTTGAACTGGCGAATACGCGACGTACGGTCTTCAGCATCTTCGGGGCCGCCGTAGTTGGCAAAGCCAAAGCCGCCCCACTCGCTCACAATAAGTGGCACCTGTTTCCGGTAAAAGAATGGATCGCCCACTACCAGCGGAAAAGCCGCCACGCCTTCCAGATCACCGCGCGTAAGCCGGTCGAGCAGGTTGCGCCAGTGGCTGATATCTGGTGTGTAAAGGTGAACGGTGAGCAGATCAGACTTCAACCGACCTTCCTGCGAAATGTGCCGCCAGCCATCGTTATCGACCACCAGAAACTGTGGGTGATTGATATGCATATGGTGATACATATCTACGATATACTGCCGTGTTTCGGGGTTGGTGGCAATGTCTTCGGCACCCCAGTCTTCGTTGTACAAACTCCAGATAATGACCGACGGATGGGTTTCAATCAGGGTCAGCATTCGCTCCAACTCGGCGCGGTGGTTGGCGCGGCTTCGGGCGTTTGATCGGTGCGGACTGGGCACTTCCACCCATAACAGCAAGCCTAGCTCGTCGGCCAGGTTGTAAATGCGCGGATCGATACCGGCAATGTGTACGCGTACCAGATTACAGCCCAGGGCCTGCATGGCGTAGAAATGGCGTTTCATTTCTTCGTATGTAGCACGACCGGGTTGGTAAAGAATACCGTCCAGGTACGTCGACTGTCCGTTGAGATACACACAACACCCGCGCGATTCCACTTTGCGTAGTCCGAAGTGGGCTTCTATCTGGGCTTTGTTGCCTTTCTCGTCAATCAGTTGTGCCGTTAGGCGGTATAGCTGCGGGCTGTCGGGCGACCATAGTTTAGCGTCGGGCAGTTTGACAACCACGCGTTGGTTTTTCTGGCCAAACTCGAGGTGCAACGGAAAATCGTCGGTAGCCAGTGGACCTGCCTCCGGGTTGGCCTGATCATCAATCTGAAGATGCAGCGTGTAGTGACCGGGGTCGTGAATGCGGGTGGTAAGGTTGAAGCGCACGAGGTCATCTTCAATGATGCTGACCACGCCTATCCGTGACCGGAGGCGGTTGCGTTCAACGGGTTCGAGCCATACGCTGCGTACAGCTCCGGTGTAAGTTTGATACCAGATGCCACCCCGTTTATACACCGACGACTCCTGCTTTCCGCGCGGCAGATCGGCATCCATGGTATCGGCAATGCGCACCGTTAGTCGATTGGTGGGCAACAGTAAACTCTCGCCCAATTCGTAGGAAAAGGACGTGTATTCGCCGTAATGCACACTTTCCCCTTCAATGGTTTGCAAAGGCTTGCCGTTCAGCCACACCTGTGTTTCGTAGCCGCAGGCACCAAACGTAAGCTGGAACATGGGTTGCAACTGGTTACCGCTATTGGGTTCGCGGTCAGGTAAGTTGAATTCCCGTTCGTACCAAACGACCACTTTATCCTGCCAACCCGGTCCGTCTTCTAGCTGATGGGCCTGGGCAATGTGGTCTTCCACCGATCCGGGCCAATGGGCTGTGTGTGGGTATTCGTGACCCAACTGCCACTGTTGCTCGAGTCCCTCATCGTTGAGGTCGTGCGTAAACCGCCATTCGCCGTCGAGCAGCAGGTACGTATTCGAGCGCAGAACGGCGCGCGGAAGTTCGTTGATTGGACCAGTCACAACGGCAGGCGCTGGCAGACTCTCTGTTAAGTTGAAATTTCGGTACGTTGGGTGCATGTTCAGGAACGTAGTTGATACGTACCAAACCCGCCCCGGCCCAACGGGTTCACCGAAACTGATTTTAGGGTGTTTGGATATCAGATATCGGATACTGGACGCTACACTTGCTTACCAAATCCGACAGCCAAAATCCGACATCCAACATCCTATTTCATTTCCCTGAGGCAGAAGCCGTACATAACGGCGAAGAGAACGCTGAAGAAAACACTGAACGATGTACCCAGACTAGCTAGCCCGACGAAGTAGAGGGGAAGACCGAAGCCTAGCAGAGCGCCTACGATATAGATGTAGAACCCGATTTTACGAAGTCTGAACATCAGGCCCACGCCGAGCAGTGTAACAAGGGAGTAAACGAGTTGGGCCATGCTAAGTTGCCGCACCACACGCGGGTCTTCGGGCATTGGGTTGTCGCTGTTGGCTCCGCTGTCTTCGTAGAAGTTACGAGGGTCGCGCCGATCGGGGTTGGCTTCGTTGCTTGGTTTGTGGCCCGTAAACGGCGTTTTCGCCACCTGATCAGGATCAGAAAGTGCCACGCTACTTTCAATGATGCCCCAGCCACAGCTAAGAAACGAGAAAATACAGAGTATGGTAAGAAATTGAGAGCGCATAAAGGGAAGTTTGATGTTTGTGGTTTGATGTTTGAGGTTGCGCTGCCAACCAACTAACTTTTCTCAAGCAGCGCAACCTCAAACATCAAACCACAAACATCAAACTATTATTTAGTTGTGAACTTCTGGTTACGGCAATAGTTTTACCCCGTAGAGTTTACAAAAAAACCATATTTAAACCAGAAACATGACACTTCAGGAACTGACTGACAATATCCGCACCCGCGTAGCAAGCGCTGATAGTCTGGATGCTACCGCTAAACTCGTTACAGATCAGGGTATTGTCTTTATCGATGCCAAACAATCGCCCACTGTTGTGACAAACGACGATCAGCCTGCTGACACGGAATTACACGTTAAAGTGGCCGATCTGGAGCGCATGGCAACGGGCGACCTGAACCCGATGATGGCCTTTATGACGGGAAAATTGAAAGTAAAAGGCGACATGGGCATTGCCATGAAGATGGGGCAGGTAATGGGCTAGTTTTGATGAGTGAAAGAGTGAATGGCGAAAGAGTGCACTGGAATTGAAAAGGGGGGAGAGCGAATGAGTTAACAAATTAGTAATTTGACAGCTTGATCACTTTTTTACCATTCACTCTTTCGGCATTTACTCTTTCACTCTCGTGACTTCTCGTAGAACCTTCATCAAATCGGGTACGCTGGCTGCGGCGGCGTTCACTATTGTGCCTCGTCATGTACTTGGAAAAGGATTTATAGCTCCTTCCGATAAGCTGAACATAGCAGCCGTGGGGTGCGGCGGAAAAGCAGACGTAAATATTCGGTTGGCCGTTAACGGCGGAACCGACAATGTTGTGGCTCTATGTGATGTCGATGACCGGCAAGCTGTGAAATATCGCGCTCAGTTTCCGAAAGCCCCTTATTTCCGTGATTATCGGGAAATGCTCGACAAGGCAGGTACGTCTATCGATGCCGTCATTATTTCGACGCCCGATCATATGCACGCGCCTATTGCCATGGCGGCCATGAACCTTGGCAAGCATGTGTACGTAGAAAAACCGCTGACCCACGACATCTACGAAGCCCGAATGCTCACTGAAGCTGCCCGGCGTAACAAGGTCGTGACGCAGATGGGCAACCAGGGCAGTAGCGGTGATTCGACCCGATATATTGAGTCGCTGATTCAGGCAAAAACAATCGGTCACGTGCACACCGTGTATTGCTGGACCAACCGCCCGGTTTGGCCGCAGGGTGTTCAGTCGCCAAAAGACAAGAGAGAATCGCAACCGATTCCGGCCGAAGTAGACTGGAACAAGTGGCTCGGCACCGCACCGTACCGCGATTATCACTCGGCTTATATGCCTTTCCGGTGGCGCGGCTACTGGGATTTTGGCACCGGTGCGCTGGGCGATATGGGTTGCCATTTCATGGACGTACCTTTCCGGGCGCTGAAGCTCAAATACCCCACTTCGGTAGAGTGTAGTGTTGGCTCGGTGTACGCCGATTTTTTCAAAGAAGCGCACTTCGATGACGTTTGCCCCCCCTCGTCAAGCGTACACATGACCTTTCCTTCCGATGATAAGAAGGTGAAGGAAATAAAACTGTCGTGGTTCGACGGCGGCATTCGACCACCGTTGCCGGAAGGTGTTTCGTATGAGCAGGTCTTTTTTAATCAAGATGGCGGAATGCTGTTTATTGGGTCGAAGGGAATGCTATCGGCGGGGCTTTTTGGTGATGGCTACAAGCTACTGCCCATTGAAAAATTTGCAGCCTACAACAATGGACGTACCCAGGTTGCACCCATTCGCCCGCTGGTAGATGGCAAAGTAGACGGTCATCAGCAGCAGTGGGTAAAGGCCTGTAAGCAGGGGTACGGTGCCTACACCTCGTCGTCGTTCGATCAGGCGGGGCCACTGACAGAAACCGTACTAATGGGTAATCTGGCCACCCGCAGCTACCTCGCCCGCGAAAACGGTCAGTTTACCGGGCGTAAAAAGCTGCTGTGGGATGGTGAGGCCATGAAAATCACCAACTTCGATTACGCCAATCAGTTTGTTAAACGTGACTACGCAAACGGTTACACGCTATAGAAGTCGTTTTAGGCTTGGCGTAACCTCCTCCATGGAGCTACGCCAAGCCTGGAATTGACGCGTATTTGCTTGTCGCTTTTTTAACAAGTCATGTCGGCCAGACTTTTGCGGGCGGCGTCTAGGTCGGCTTTGGGAATGGTGGTGCACCGTGCGGCGGCATCAATGTAGGCGTTGGCTGCTGTTTTGTAGGCCTGGCAGTTGGCCGGTGTCGACGACGTAGTAAGGTTAACGGCGGCCTGCTGAAGGGCCTGAGCCCGGGTTTCGGCTAGCTGGCAACCATCGGGGCTTACGGTATCACTGCTTTTTTTGCAGCTAAACAGTAGAACAACACCGGTGAAAAGGGCGAGAGACGTGGTGCGGATTTTCATGATAGCGTTATGACTAAATTGGTTTATTAGCCCAAAACTGATGGCATCAATCAAATAGTCAGGTACGTTGTTGAGTAAACGGCTCACTGACTGACTAAACGGTAGGTGAGGCGGCGATGCAGTGCATTTTGAGTAGGTTTGCACCTCTAAGTCAATATGATGCGCGCCTTATTACTGCTTTTTACTTTTATCCTCGCCGTTCCTTCCCTTTTAATAGCTCAATCGCCGGTACGATACACGGTTAGTGGCTACGTTCATGAAGCAGGTAGCCGCGAGGCTTTGTTGGGGGCAACCGTTCAGCTCAACGGACGGCCTGTGGGTACGCAAACCAACACGTTCGGGTTTTATTCCATCACCCTGCCCGCCGCCGACTCGGTCACGTTGACCTTTTCGCTCATTGGCTATCAGGCCCAAACCCGCACGTTCGGCCTCCAACAAAACCAGGTGGTGGGGGTTGAACTCGCCGCGGGTGAACTGCTCAATGAAGTAGTCATCAACGAAAAACGGCAGCAGGATCGGGTCAGCGATAATCCGCAGATGAGTCAGATCGATTTGCCTATTGCACAAATCAAGAAGATTCCGGCTCTGTTGGGCGAGAAAGATGTGCTGAAAGTATTACAACTGATGCCCGGCGTGCAAAAAGGCTCGGAAGGCCAGAGCGGACTGTATGTGCGCGGCGGTGGCCCCGACCAAAACCTGATTGTGCTCGACGATGCGGTGGTCTACAACGCCAGCCATCTGTTCGGCTTTTTCTCGGTCTTCAACGGTGATGCGCTGAAAAGTGTGGAGCTGACCAAAGGCGGTTTCCCGGCTCGTTATGGCGGACGGCTCTCGTCGGTGCTCGATTTGACCATGAAAGACGGAGCCCGGGATAAACTTCATGGTGAAATTGGCCTTGGCCTCATTGCCAGCCGGGTTATGCTGGAAGGGCCATTGACAAGCGGCAAAAAGCCGGGACAGCGAGCCGGGTCGTTTGTTGTTTCGGGTCGCCGAACGTACCTGGATGCTATTCTGGCGCCCATCGTTAAGGCACAAACTGACGGTGAAACGGCGGCAGGTTATTATTTCTACGACCTGAATGCCAAAGCCAATTACGATCTGGGGCCCCGCGACCGTATTTACCTGAGCGGCTATTTCGGGCGCGATAAGTTCTATGCCAACGATAACACCGACAACACGGGTATTGCTATGGGTTGGGGCAATGCCACCGGTACCCTGCGTTGGAATCACCAGTTCAATCAGAAGCTTTTCGCCAATACGTCGCTGATTTTCAGTAATTACGAGTTCATCATTAACGCCAATCAACTCATTGATTCGCAAAATCGATTTGTGCTGGATTACACATCGGGCATTCGTGATTTTTCGCTGAAACACGATCTTGATTTTTACCCTGCGCCAAATCACGCTCTTCGTTTTGGCGTGCAAACAACGGCGCACCGCTTCACGCCGTCGGCCATTGTGTTGCAGAATAACAGCCTCGCTAATCTCAGGCGCGAAGTAGATCAGATTGATGTGCTCGAATCGGGTATTTACGCCGAAGACACCTGGCGGCCCAACGATCACTGGCGACTGAACGGTGGTCTGCGCATTAGTTCTTTCCTGGGTAACGGACTTGGGTACGTTCGGCCAGAGCCGCGTTTGTCGGTAGCCTATGTGGTAAAACCCGATATGTCGTTCAAAGCGTCGTATGCGCTGATGAATCAGTATGTTCACCTCCTGAGCAACACCGGTATTGGCTTGCCCACCGACTTATGGGTACCGACTACCGACCGGGTACGTCCGCAACAATCGCAGCAGTGGGCCGTGGGGTTTGTCACCGATTTCCCGAAGCAGAATCTGGCGCTTACGGTGGAGGGGTATTACAAACGAATGGACAACATTATCAATTACCGGGAAGGAGCCAGTTTCTTGCTGGTCGATGATCCAACGTCGGCTAATCGGGTGCGTTGGGAAGATAACGTAACGGCGGGTCGGGGCTGGAGTTATGGCGCTGAGTTTTTGCTCCACAAAAAAGAAGGTCGGTTCAGTGGTTGGCTGGGCTACACCCTTTCCTGGACTCAATGGCAGTTTGCCGAACTCAACAACGGAAAACCGTTCTTTCCGCGCTACGATCGCCGGCACGATATATCGCTGGTGGGCATGTATGATCTGAACAAACACATCACCCTTTCGGCCACGTGGGTGTATGGAACGGGTCAGGCATTGACGGTGCCTAATGCCCGCTACCGATCATTCGGACTAAGCAATAATCTGGCCTACACCCAGGATGAAAACGGAACCATCACGGGTGTCAATCGCGTGCTGTTCGACGGGGGATCGGGTGTGCGTGATTTTGGGCAGGATAAGAATGCGTTCCGCGCCGAGCCCTACCACCGGCTCGATGTAGGAATTCAATTTCACCGGAAGAGGCGTCGGCACGAAAGCGTCTGGGATATCAGCGCGTACAACGCTTACAACCGACGTAATCCGTTTTTCTATAATATCGAGAGTAAACGACAGACTGCTGGTCAGCCCGATATTACGGTGCTTTACAAGTATTCGGTGTTTCCGGTAGTACCTGCCATTAGCTATTCGTATAAATTTTGATCCGGCTGTATTCGTAAGTCAGTATGAAAATAGTACACTACTTCCCGGTCTGCCTCCTGTTCTTATCCGCCTGCGGAAGTCTGAAAAATGAGGTAAGCCCCACGCTATTATCGGGCGAGGGCGAAAAACTGGTTGTCAACAGTTACATCTCTCCGCAAGACACCATCTTATCGGTTAAGGTGTCGCGGTCTAAACCGGTCATTGGCGAACAAACCGATGAACTACCCTACAACGTAACCAACGCCACCGTGTCGCTTAGCGATGGCAGTCAGGTAGTGGTGTTGCGCTACCAGGGCGACAAGCAATGGTATCAGGCCAATGCCCGCTTGTTGCCTATTCTTACCGGGAAAACGTATACCCTCACTGTCCGTACACCCGATGGTCGGCAAGTTACGGCTAACGCAACGGTGCCCAGGCCAGTACCTGTCAATCAGGGCGTGCTGGATTCAGTGGTGGTTACATTGGGAAACCGATTACAGAAAGTATACTCGGTGCGGTTTGATTGGCAGGACCCGGCCAATGAGCGCAACTTTTACGAATATGCGGCCTACTTCAACTGGAATCCGGGGAATACGTACCCTATCAACGGGCAGGTAAGTGCAGCCATAAACACACTACGGTTGCTGGTTTTCCCACGAGAAAGCAGAACAGGCAATCTCATCACCGATGATCGGCAGGATGGTGCCTTACTAACCTCGCTTTCTGCGGAGGTGGGGCTGGTAGAAGTAAACGCTACATCGGCGAATGCACAGGCCGCGCTGAACAGGTTAACGTTGGGAAACGTATTGCCCGAACCTCAGGTACGTATGCAACTACTCAGCACCGAAGAACTTTATTTTCGGTATACCGATGCCATTATTCGTCAGCGCGAAAACCGCAGTAATCCCTTCGCTGAACCGGTCTTGATACCTACCAACATCCAGGGCGGATTAGGCTGTTTTGCCGCTTACAATCGCAGCGAAAAAGTGTTTAAGATCCGGTAGACGAATAGTTGTAGTCTGACAAACGAAACCTGTAACGTACCTGTAGGACGTGGTTAAAGCGGCCATCGCTTTCCTGACCACACGATTTTCGGGCAGTAGCAACAGGGCCAAATGGGGTGTCTGGTTAGTTTGGTTTGGTCACGGTTTCCAGCCGGGTCTGAATCTGTTTGATGGCGTTGAGCGTTTCGCGTTGCAGGTCACGCATCTGGTCGGCGGGTAAATCCTTCAGAGTAGCATCTGCGTGCTTGTGATGCGCATGATCGCCATGTTCATGACTGTGATTATGCGGCATACCCGGCACTTCAACCAGGTTCGCTTCCCATTCTTCGAAAGCAGATTTCAGGCTGTCGAGCGTAGCCATTCTGGCTTCCGTAGCGGGCATTTTAGCGGCCATCATCATCGTTTTTAGCGAGTCTATCTGCCCAATCTTTGGCTCCAGTTCGGCCTGAATGGCTGTGGCCTGTTCGTGGTAACGCGCCGCTTCTTCCAGCGTTGAGTCTTTTTTATCAGACGACGAACAGGCCGACAGCAAGCCGCTCAGTACGAGTGTGCAAACGGAATGAGTAATCTTCATAGCCTGTAGTATTAAACGAATTTATGCGTTAGGCCACTGTAATCTGAACGCGTTGTGTCAGGTCTTCAGTAAGCAGTTCCCGATTGATCCAGGCGGCGGCTTTAGAACCATTAGCAACGGCTACTGCCACCTGTCGGAACGGCGTGGTGATATCACCGGCGGCGAACAGGCCAGGTACGTTGGTCTCGCCAAATTCAGTCACCTGAACGAAGTTTGTCTCGGTTAAAGTACACCCTAACTGAGTCGCGATGTCGGTATGGTGCCGGAACGGAATACGCGAGAAAATAGCTGTCGGATGCGTCCGCGTTCCGTCGGTGAAGAGCAGCGCCGTTAGCTGTCCCGCATTGTGTTCAATGGCCTTGAGGGGCGTTTCTATCAGGGGAATATGAAGCTGTTCCAGTGTTTGTCGTTGTACATCGGTTAGCGTCGACGGGCCATTGGTGTAGAGGGTCAGCTGATTCGTCCAGTGCTGAATAAGGGTGGCCATTTCGTAGCCCATTTCGCCATTGGCCAATACACCCAGCGGCTGTCCATACACCTCGTAGCCGTGGCAGTAGGGGCAGTGCAGCACCAAACGGCCCCAGCAATCGGCGAAGCCCGGCAGGTCGGGCATGATGTCGGCCACGCCAGTAGCCAGTAGTAGTTTCCGGGACGAAAAAACGACGCTATCGGCTGTTGTGACTGTAAATCCGTTGGGTGTCTGCGTAGCCGAAACCACTGTATCGCTCCAAAACTGAATGGTTGGGTAGTGGCTCACCTGCTCGCGGGCGATGGCCAGAAGCTGAGTTGGCGTTTCGCCATCGCGGGTCAGGAAACCGTGCGAATGAGGCGTTTGGCGGTTGCAGGGTCTGCCTGCGTCGATCACGAGCACCCGGCGTAAGGAGCGACCAAGTAGCATGGCGGCACTCAGCCCGGCATTACTGCCACCCACAATGATGACATCGTATGGTTGTTTCACGTTCATGTTGTTGTAGAGGTTACTATTTATTCCCAGACGGGGAAGGGGTCTTTAAACGGGCCTTTGTTGTCCATATGCGCTAGTTCCAGATCAGTACAGAGGCAATCCTGTAACTCGGCCAGAATTTGCGCCTGTTGCAGGTCCTGCCCAATAATGACCAGCTCATTTTGTCGATCGCCGTAGCGTTTGTGCCAGCGCGATTCTATGCTTTTCTGATTCTCCAGAAAGGAAGCATACTGAGTACGTTGCCCAAAAGGCATAGATGCCCACCAAACACCCGCCCGCTCGGCCCGCAGGCTACCCCCGGCCTGACTGAAGTTCAGGGCGTCATTGGGCCGCGAAGCCAGCCAGAACAGGCCTTTGCTGCGAATGATGCCCGCCGGAAAGTTTTCGCTCAGGTATCGCCAGAACCGAACCGGATGAAACGGCCGACGGTCGCGAAAAACAAACGAAGCAATACCATATTCTTCCGTTTCGGGCGTGTGGGCAATGCCATCGGTGTGGTTCTGCAACTCCTGAATCCAGCCCGCCGATTGTGAAGCTTCCTCAAAATCGAACAAGTGCGAATTGAGAATCTGAGCCGGGTCGACTTTCGAGAACGTAGATTCTATGAGCCGCGCCTTCGGATTCAGTTTGTGCAGAATGGTCTTTAGCTCGCCCACTCGGTGGCGGCTCAGCAGATCCGTTTTGTTGATGATGATGACGTTGGCAAACTCGATCTGCTCGGTCAGCAGGTTCACGATCGTGCGCGTATCGGCCGGGTCGTTGTTTAACTCACGGTCATATACGTTGTCGGTTGAGCCAAAATCGGCGGGAAAATTGAACGCGTCGACGACCGTCACCAGCGTGTCGAGACGAGAGAACCGGGAAAGATCGATGCCTTTCTCGTCGTCGACAAAGCTGAAGGTCTGAGCCACGGGCAGTGGCTCAGAAATGCCCGACGATTCGATGAGCAGGTAATCGAATCGGTTTTCGAGTGCCAGCTTTTCCACTTCCAGCATCAGGTCTTCGCGCAACGTGCAGCAGATACAGCCGTTACTCATTTCGACTAGCTTCTCCTCCGTGCGCGAGAGCATGTTCTGCTCTTTCACCAGTTGCGCGTCTACGTTCACCTCGCTCATGTCGTTCACAATCACGGCTACCTTCAGACCTGCTTTGTTGTGCAGAATGTGATTGAGTAAGGTTGTTTTTCCCGCGCCCAGAAAGCCACTGAGCACAGTCACGGGGAGTTTTTTTGTCAGTTTCATTGGTCAGTGACTATTAGTGAGCATGGTGATTACGGCAGTAACGAATGTTGGCCAGATGACTGATAACAAGCCCTAACGAGGCAGCATAGGCCATATACTCGAAGCGCGGGTCAAGGTCTTCCAGTAACAAGCCGGTGGCAAACAGAGTCAACAAACTCCACAGAGCCAACCGGATCGGTCGAGACGTATGGCGCGTGGCCGACCAGACAGCCACAATGTTGATGGCTATAAAGAGATAATCCAGGCTCAGAAACCCAATTCTCAATGAATCGTGGTTCAGTAGGGTGGAGGTCATTACCAGAATAGGCGTGATGAGGCAATGAATAATACACAGCACAGAGCCGGTAATGCCGATATAATCGGCTTTTGAGTGAGCAGGCAGCGATTTCAACATAACGGTACAAGTAGCTGGTCAATAAGCTAGTGTTCTCATAAATGCAACAATGTTGCAAATAGAAGTGTTTTTTCTCTGGTAAGCAAATCTGATTGATATTATTTGCAGCAATGTTGCAAATGAATTATAAACTGTCAGTCAAGCGGCTATTAGCCAGTCAGTAAGTCATAGTGGCCAAGTCATGCCGTAATACGTATGCTAGGTTTCGCAGTGTTTTTGCGTTCGGCATGGTCAGTAAGTTGATCCCGGAACCGCTTAACTGCATACAGACTATTCTTTCTTCGGCGTATTTTCCAACCCGATTGGCTTAAATATCCTCTTACTCAAAAACACGTTTATGAAAGCACTAGTACTGGCAGCATTGCTCAGTTGGTTTACCGTTCACAGTACATACAGTCAGTCAAGCCCGTCGTCGACCGTTACCATCAGTGGGTACGTTCGGGAGGCGGGTTCGCAGGAAGCCCTGATTGGCGTAAATGTGTACCGAACAGGTTCAACTATTGGTACTACCACCAACACGTATGGTTTCTATTCGCTAACTCTACCGGCGCAGGATAGCCTTCAACTTACGTATTCAATCGTCGGATACGATACCCGGTTAGAGCGAGTTGCTGCTCGGACAAGCCGAAAAATAGACGTGTCGCTTACTGCCGGAAAGTTGCTCGATGAGGTGGTGGTGCGTTCGAAAGTCGATCAGACTGTGAGCGATAGCCCACAGATGAGCCAGATCGATGTACTTATCTCGCAAATCAAGAAGATTCCGGCGCTATTGGGCGAGAAAGATGTGCTGAAAGTACTGCAGCTAATGCCGGGGGTGCAGAAAGGCTCGGAAGGGCAAAGCGGCATTTACGTACGCGGCGGTGGCCCCGACCAAAACCTGATTGTGCTCGACGATGCGGTGGTGTATAACGCTAGTCATCTATTCGGTTTTTTCTCGACTTTTAATGGTGATGCGCTGAAAAGTGTGGAACTGACCAAGGGTGGTTTCCCGGCCCGCTTTGGCGGTCGTCTTTCATCGGTTATTGATCTGAATATGAAAGATGGGAATAAGGAAAAACTGCACGGCGAAGGTGGCATAGGTCTGATCGCCAGTCGTTTGACCTTGGAAGGGCCACTAACAAAGAAGAAATCAGGTCCGGGCTCAACCTCGTTTCTAATCTCGGGCCGCCGAACGTACCTGGATGTGCTGGCTGCTCCGTTCATTGCCGCCGAAAGCAACGGCGAAACCAGCGCGGGTTATTATTTCTACGACCTGAATGCCAAAGTCAATACCGAACTGGGGGCTAAAGACAAATTGTATCTGAGTGGTTATTTTGGTCGCGACCGGTTCTATGCCAACGATAATTCATCGGATAACGAGAGCCTTAAAACGGGTATCGGCTGGGGAAATGCTACCGGTACGTTGCGTTGGAATCACCTGTTCTCCGATAAAATCTTTGGCAATGCGTCGTTAATCTTCAGCAAGTATGATTTCTCGATTTCGGCCGATCAGAAAGATACCTTCGCCAATGAAACCAACGAATTTTCTCTCCGTTACACCTCTGGCATCCGTGATTTCGGTATCAAATACGACCTCGACATTTACCCTAACCCGCTTCATTCACTGCGGGTTGGCGTGCAGGCTACAGCCCACCAATTCACGCCCAGCGCCATTGTGGTGAAAAACACGGAAATAGCCGAGAACCGGAGCGAGGTCGATAAGATCAACGTAGTTGAGGCGGGGCTTTATATTGAAGATACGTGGAAGCCCAATGCGAAATGGCGAGTGAACGGAGGGTTGCGACTCAGTACATTTCTGCACGATGCCGTTACCTATGTTCGGCCAGAGCCCCGACTGTCGATGGCCTACGTAATCAAACCCGATTTGTCGGTGAAAGCATCGTATGCCCTGATGAATCAGTATGTTCATTTGTTGAGCAACACCGGTATCGGCCTGCCCACCGATCTGTGGGTGCCCACCACCGACCGGGTACGTCCTCAGCAATCGCAGCAGGTTGCGATTGGCATAGCGAAGGATTTTACCAACGGACCTTCCTTTACCCGCGACCTCACGCTGACAATAGAAGGGTACTACAAAGGCATGGATAACATCATCAACTACCGGGAAGGTGCCAGCTTTTTGCTCGTCGATGACCCTACCTCGGCCGAGACAGTACGTTGGGAAGATAATGTAACGGCAGGTCGGGGCTGGAGCTATGGGGCTGAATTTCTGCTGCAAAAGAAAGTGGGCCGGTTTAGTGGCTGGCTGGGCTACACCCTCTCCTGGACTCAATGGCAATTCGCTGAGCTGAACAGCGGTAAGCCCTTCTTCCCACGCTACGACCGCCGACACGATCTTTCGCTGGTAGGTATTTATGAGCTAAGTCCACGGGTTACGCTGTCGGGTACATGGGTGTATGGCACGGGTCAGGCATTAACGTTGCCAACGGCCCGCTATAATGGCTATGAGCAGGGGAGTGGTAATTTTTACAGTGGCTCACCGGCCAACATTCCGCTGGTTCAGCAGCTATTCGGTTACGGTCGTGAAGTAGATGAGTATGGCGAGCGAAACAGCTTTCGGGCCGAGCCCTACCACCGTTTCGATGTCAGTTTCCAGTTTCACAAGAAAATGAAGCGACACGAACGTACCTGGGAATTTAGCGCCTACAACGCCTATAACCGGAGAAATCCGTTTTTCTATCAATTAGACGATGTGTACACGCAGGGTGCAAACGGACAGTCGGGAACCGTGCGCACGGTGCTGAAACGGTATTCGGTGTTCCCAATCGTTCCTTCTGTTAGCTACAACTTCAAATTCTGATGAAAGCAATTCACATCGCCCATCTCGCTCTTGCTCTGATCCTGTTAGCCGGGTGCGACAGTCTACAGCAGGAAGTCGATCCATCGAAAATACCTACGGCGACGGCAAAACTAGTGGTGCATAGTTATATCTCGCCCCAGGATACGCTGTTGACGGTTGTTGTTGAACGCCCTAAAGCCATATTAGGCGAACAGTCGGGTACCAGTTTCAACAGGCAATACTTAAGCGACGCCACGGTTGAGCTGTCGGACGGGAGCCGTTCGGTTCAGTTGCCTTTTTCGTATCAAGATCAGCTGTATGTGCTGAGGGCTAGTAATCTACCCATTCTGGCCGGACGTACCTATACCCTTAGGGTAAGTGCGCCCAATTACCCCGCCACCACGGCCCAATGCACCGTTCCCGAGGCGGTTGTTCCTACCGATATCCGGGTTGATTCGTTGATTGAAAATCAGTTTGGGCAGCCGCGCACCATCATTTACGGGCGCCTATACTGGAACGATAAAGCTGGTCAGCCCAACTATTACCGCGTAATGGGTCGGTTGAGGCAGACTCTCCTGAATGCCCCAAACAACTCGGGAGACCGCACATCGTTCACGTTTGAGAGCCCGCTTTCTTTTCCAGAAATTACGTTTACGACTGATAAAAACAGGGATGGGGAAGACTTTTTTTCGCCACGGGGCGAGCAAAATCTCTACTATTCCCCCACAAATCCGGTAGTGTCCAGTTTGCTGACGATGACATTGAACAATATCGACGCGGAATCGTATCGGTACTATGACGCCATGAGACGGCAGAGTAGTGCCGGCGACAATCCCTTTGCTGAGCCGGTTCAGGTACCTACTAACATTCAGAATGGTCTCGGTTGCTTCGGCGCCTTTAATCAGGCCACACGAACGGTGAGGGTGAAGTGAAAAGGGGTCTAAATGTCTAAGGTCCAATGTCTAAAGTGGCTCTGCTGATAAGCAAGGCTGCTTTGAACATTGGACCTTAGACATTTAGACCCTTTTTATTAAACTACGGGTGCGCTGTTGATCACCTCGGTTTGCTTACGGATCGATTCCATGTGGATGATCTTGTAGATCTCTTCCACCAGTTCAGGATACAGGTTGAGCTTAGTGCCCAACTGTTTCCGTGACTCCAGAATTTCTTTCCAACGATCGGGCTGGAACATCGATACGTTGTTATCGCGCTTGTATTCGGCCAGTTTTTCAACCAGAGACATACGAGCGGCCAAGTGTTCAACCAACTGACGGTCAACGCTATCGATTTTCACACGGATCTGCTCCATCGCACTCTGGAACTCCCGATCGCTCGATTCGAGCTGACGGATGTGCAGGTGTTCGAGCATCTCGCCGAAAGCGGCAGGAGTCAACTGCTGAGCCGCATCGCTCCACGCTTTATCGGGGTCAATGTGTGATTCAACGATCAGACCGTCGTAATTGAGGTCCATGGCCATTTGAGCCAGTTCGTTCAGGTATGCCCGTTTGCCGGCCATGTGGCTAGGATCACCGATGATCGGCAGGTGCGGGAACATGGTACGCAGTTCGATCGCCATTTGCCACATCGGAATGTTGCGGTATTTGCTGGCTTCGCCCGTCGAGAAACCACGGTGAATGGCACCCAGTTTGGTGATACCGGCACCGGCAATCCGCTCGAATGCACCAACCCAAAGGGCTAGATCAGGGTTAACCGGGTTTTTCACCAGTACAGGTACGTCAACCCCTTTCAAGGCGTCGGCAATTTCCTGTACGTTAAACGGATTCACAGTTGTGCGGGCACCTACCCAAAGTATATCGACGCCATATTTCAGGGCCAACTCAATATGTTGTGGAGTAGCTACTTCAACGGCAAACGGCAAGCCTGTTTCGGCTTTGGCGCGCTGAATCCAGGCCAGAGCGGGTTCGCCCATGCCTTCAAAGCTACCGGGACGTGTCCGGGGTTTCCACACGCCGGCACGAATCGCATGAACCTGCCCCAGCGCAGCTAATTGGCGGGCGGTCTCAACGAGTTGTTCTTCTGTTTCTGCACTGCAAGGCCCTGCAATAATGAGGGGTTTGCCGTCGGTCTTAATCCACGAATCGAGCGGCTCTACGGCTAAATCTGGTTTCATGATGTTACTTGTACGCTAGTTGTAAAATTGACTATTTCGCTTGTGAAATTTCCGGTTTCAAATTTATAGTATCTTTGCAGGAGCAGAAGCCCATACAGAGGCTAATTATCACCCAAAAGTTGTACGATTAGTAGTCTGTTGAAAAAGTAGAGTATAGCTTGAAAACCTTTTTTGGCCTAAAATACGTTTATCTGTCGGCTGTTAATCTCAAGCTACTGAACGACCGTATGGCGAACGCACCGGAGACGGCGCATTGACTATGTCGAACCGAAGTAATCTAATCACATCCCCCGTCCAATCGGCTCAAGTTCCACAGGGAACTACTGTAACTCAGCCGGTATCTTTTGAGGACACGTCGATTGCCTTCTCTTCCCAGTCGAATTTCAAACTTCGAAAAACGTACTGGCTCTTTGCGTTGATGAACCAAGGATGGCTCGTAAAAGTAGGGACTTTTTTTATAAAACTGGCCTTCAAGTTACAGCTTCCCATTAAAAAGCTCATCAAGATGACCGTTTTCGAACAGTTCTGCGGAGGTGAATCTATCCGCGATTGTGAGAAAACAATCTCTGACCTGCACACGGCGCAAGTTGGTACTATCCTCGATTACTCCATTGAGGGTGAAGAGAATGAGAAGTGCTTCGACAGCACGGTACTGGAAATCCTGCGCACCATAGAACGCGCCAGCGAGTCGGCTGATATTCCGTTTTCTGTCTTCAAGGTCACTGGCCTTGCCGAAACAGAGTTGCTCGAAGCCGTGCAACGCGGCGATCAGTTGACCGAAGCTGAACAGGCTGCTTTTGAACGCGTGCGGGAGCGGGTAAATACGCTCTGTAATCGGGCTCACGAGCGTAATGTTCGTATTTTCATAGACGCAGAGGAAAGCTGGATTCAGGACACAATCGACTGTTTGGCCTACGACATGATGGACCGCTACAACCATGAGCGTTGTGTGGTGTATAATACGTACCAGATGTACCGTTGGGAGATGTATGATCAACTGGTGAAAGCAACCGAACAGGCCCGCGAAAAAGGATACCTGCTGGGAGCCAAACTAGTTCGGGGAGCTTATCTGGAAAAAGAACGCATTCGTTCGCACGAAGACGAATATCAGGATCCGATTCAGGCAACGAAAGAAGATACCGACCGCGATTTCAACCGCGCTATCGACTTCTGTTTATCAAACCGTGATGAAGTGTCGATCTGCTTAGGCACACATAACGAGTATAGCTGCCAGTACACGATTGCCCTGATGAAGCGCATGGGTATTGCGCCAAATGACCCCCACATTTTCTTTGCCCAGTTGCTTGGCATGAGCGACAATATCTCGTATAACCTGGCAAACTCGGGCTATAACGTGGCCAAGTACGTTCCTTATGGCCCCGTAGAGGCAGTGATGCCCTACTTATTCCGCCGGGCCGAAGAGAATAAATCAATAGCCGGTCAAAGCAGTCGTGAATTTACCCTCGTGAAAAGCGAGCTCGAACGCCGTAAAGGCTGTAAAAATTAGTCCAAAGTTCACCGTCTAAAGTCCAAGGTTGCTCTGCTGTAAGTGTGCCAAGGCAGCACAACTTTGGACTTTAGACGGTGAACTTTGGACCCTTTTTCTATGATTCAGAAAAACCCGATCCGTTTTTTTTTGCTGGCGTTAGTGCTGATTGGTATTGATCAGGCGTCCAAACTTTGGATTCTCCAGTATATGCAGGAGCACCTGTATATGCCGATCAATGTGATTGGCGACTGGTTCAAATTCCAGTACGTACTTAACCCCGGCATGGCGTTTGGGATGGAGCTGAATCACCAGTACGGGAAGCTGGTTCTAAGCATTTTCCGGTTGTTTGCTATGGTGGGTATCGGATGGTATCTGGTTTATCTGGCTAAACACGGTGCTCCAAATGGCTTACTCTACGCCATGGCCCTGATTTTAGCCGGTGCCATTGGCAACGTAATCGACAGCACGTTCTACGGAGTTTACCTGCATAACGCACCCTATGGAGCCCCAACTCCCTGGTTTCACGGTCAGGTAATCGACTTTATTTTCTTTGATCTGTGGGAAGGCGTTCTACCTCGATGGATACCAGTCTGGGGCGGCAGCTACTTCTCCATGCCCATTTTTAACTTTGCCGATGCCTGCATCTTCGTGGGCGTTTGCCTGATTCTGTTCTTCCAACGCCGGTTTTATCAACTACAGGCTGAACGCGAAGGCTTGCTCGCCGATGAGCCTGATGCTAACAATGAGTCGGTTTTGCCGATGTATGAAGCTACCCATGAATTGAGCACTAATGAGGTACAGGAAGTGCACACTACACCCGAAACCAACGCCAGCGTTGAACAACCGGCTACTGAAGACATACCCTCACCATCGTCAACGGATAAGCCATTCCCGGTTTCAGACGAGCCATTGAAAGAGAAAGAGGCTTAAATAATTGATGTTGCCATGAAAAGAGGGTCATTACCACACGGTGATGACCCTCTTTTTATAATACGAGAACGTACTTACTTCAACACTGTCAACTTCACTGAGGAATCCGTGCCGATCCGGATCGTATTCTTTTTGAAATCAGCTTCTGATGCCGTACTGATATTGACGAAGGTTTGCGGGTTCCGGTCGACCAGCGGAAACCACGATGATTGCACCTGAACCATGAGGCGGTGTCCTTTTTTGAACGTGTGAAGAGCGTCGTTCAGCGTAAAAGTTACAGGCGTGGTTTGACCCGGCACAAAGGCTTCCGGCTTCTCCATCGATCTTCTGAATTTTCCCCGCATCACATCGCCACGTACCAGCCGCTGATAACCACCCATCGTGATGTTCTTTGAGTTTGGGCCAGGCGGTCCGACGGGTCGGTTGGCTGTAGTGTCGGGCAGTACGTCGATGAGCTTTACGATAAAATCAGCATCACTGCCTGTCATTGCTACCCGTAAGTCAACGGTAATGGGGCCGGCCAACGTAAGATCAGTTGCGAGCGGTTCGGTTTGAAATACTACTACGTCGGGCCGTCGGGCTGCGAAACGCTGGTCTTCGATCATGTAAGCATTGTTCCGGCGCGCCCAGGTCCCGTCTGTATAAGGCACTGGTTTGGCCGGGTCGCTGACGTATTCCAGAGCGACAGCGGGGTTGCCGTTGAAGGTGGAGTTCAGTTTGCCATTGGCCGATAGAAAGAACGACTGCTCGGTAGCGGCTTTAGGCGGCCAGGTCTCGAACGTGCGCCACTGATTCGCACCGGTGTCGAACATGCGGGCTTCGGTGGGTACGTAGCGCCCCTGATCTTTCAGGTGATACAGGAAAAACGGCGTTTCCACCGAATCGCGGTACATTTTGGCGGTGTTGCTGCCAAACTGAAAGTCGCCGAAAGACGTCCATTCGCGGCGTGCCCAGGCTCCGTGGGTCCACGGCCCCATCACCAGTTGATTTCGGTTATTGGCGTTCTTCTCCAGCGTTTGGTACGTATTCAGGGCACCGAATAAATCTTCGGCATCGTACCACCCACCCACAACGAGCGTAGCTGGCGGCGTAGCACCGGAACGTACCTGACCAAGATGCCGCCGAATGTCGCGGCTTTGCCAATAGGCATCGTAGGTTTCGTGCGCCAGGTATTCATTCCAGATCTTCCCCTTGTTGTTGTAATAAGCGGGGCCATTGGCATTTTTCAGGGGCCCAAGGTCAAGGAAGAACTGATACGCGTCTTTGGCTTTGTAGCTGAACACTTCGGGATAATCCTGGACTGGTCCGGTGCGCGGAGCATCGAAATAATTCATGAACGAGAAATTGTCGAGCAGGAAAAATGCGCCATTGTGCCGTGCATCATCGCCCATGAACTCATCGGTGACCGGTGCCTGTGGCGAAACGGCCTTAATAGCCGGATGCGCGTTGGGCAGGGCTGCTGTGGCGTAGAAACCGGGGTAGGAGATGCCCATGATGCCTACGCGCCCATTGTTGTTGGGTACGTTCTTCAATAGCCATTCTACCGTATCGTAGGTATCGGTACTTTCGTCGGTTGGCCCCGCAGGTACAGCCTGCCCCGCCACAGCGGGGTTAGCGTTGGATGTCGATTTGCGAGCCGACCGGGCGGGCCGGGGTTTCTGATGTGGTGATGAACTGGGCGTATTCTGACCTGGCGTGGATTCGCCCGGAGTCATCTCTTCGAACTGACCTTCGCTCATGTAGCGACCGCGAACGTCTTGATTCACGAAGATGAATTTCTCCCGCGAGAGTTCTGGTGATGGGCCGGGGCCTTGTTTGGGGTAGTTTGTTTCGCCGTAGGGGCCTGCCGAGTAGGGGGTACGTTCCATCAGAAACGGATACGGCTTTGCCGACGACGCATCCTTTGGTACATAAATAACCGTATAGAGTTTGGTGCCATCGCGCATCGGAATCTGCCGATCGATCTTTGTGTAATTGGCGCGAACAAAGGCTGTGTCGGCTGGAGACTGTGCGAAGGTGCAGGAAGCGAGTAGCCAAAACGACAGCCCGGCGAGTACGCGAAAGTTCATTGGAGGAGTGTATGTTACAGGAACAAAATTACAATGAATAGCTCGTATCCGAGTTCTGTGAAATGTCTTCTTGAATAGCGTAAAAGTGCAATTGTAAGGGTGATTTGAATTAAAAATGGTGTATGTGCTTGAGTGAATCTAATTTTTTCGTTAGTTGGGAAATCGAACTCATTCAAAACACTTGATAACGCCCCCATACACCTTACTAATTGACCTGCATTACTTTCCTTGCCTCGATGTGATGCGTGGAATGGCTAATGCCGATCAAGTACTGATTGAGGCCTACGAGAACTACCAAAAGCAAAGCTACCGTAACCGTTGCTATGTACTGACCAGTAATAAAATCGATTGCCTGACCGTACCTGTACTGAATAGTAACCGCCGGCAACCGGTTCGTGACGTACAGATTGACTATAGCCAACACTGGATTGACCGGCACCTGCGCTGTTTGCAATCGGCTTACGCTAAATCGCCGTATTTTGAATACCTGATGCCGGAGATAGAACAAATTTTAAAGCAGCACCCTCCGTTATTATTTGACCTGAATTGGTCGCTACTGACATTGTGTCGGAAGTGGCTCCGATTGAGTACTCCGATAAGCCTGACAGAATGGTATGAAAAGACGCCTGAAACCGGCGTTTTTGACGCCCGTTCACTCTTTGAACCGGGTCAACATACCGAAATTGGACTGTTTGGTCCAATACCCGCTTATCAGCAAAACTTTGGTGCTGAATTTGTACCAAATCTCAGTGTATTAGACTTGATGTTTGCGGGAGAAACAATGAGTTAAAGAGTGATTAACTCCCCTGAACAAACCCAAATTAAAATACGTTATTTCAGTAAGACGCTAATACGATTAGGAACCCCAAGCGAATGGAAGCAAAATTCTCAAACCGCGTAAAAGAAGTTATTTCTCTCAGTCGGGAGGAAGCTTTGCGGCTCGGTCACGACTATATCGGTACCGAACACTTGCTGCTGGGCATGATTCGCGAGGGCGAAGGCGTGGCGGTGGGGCTGCTCAAGAAATTGTCGATTTCACTCGACGAACTGCGCATCACTATCGAACAAGCCACGAAAGGAACCGCAACCAATAACGTTAAAAATCTGGCTAATATCCCCCTGACCCGTCAGTCGGAGAAAACCCTGAAGATTACGTACTTAGAAGCGAAGATTTTCAAGAGCCCGCTGATCGGCACAGAACACCTGTTACTGTCGATTCTGCGCGACGAAGACAACGTTGCCACGCAGATTCTGCACAAATTCAACGTCAACTACGAAGTAATCAAGGAGATGCTGGAATATCAATCAACCGGAACTCAGCCCAATATGGCGCATGATACCGACGACGACGACGAAGCCTCTCGGGGTATGTTTGGCGGCGGCAGTGGTAGCGGCACCGGGCAGGGTAAAGACAAAGGCTCAGAGAAATCGCGTACACCTGTACTCGATAATTTTGGCCGTGATCTCACTAAATTTGCCGAAATCGGCAAGCTCGACCCAATCGTTGGTCGTGAAAAAGAAATCGAACGCGTAGCCCAGATTTTGAGCCGCCGTAAGAAAAATAACCCGATTCTGATCGGCGAGCCTGGTGTTGGTAAAACGGCCATCGCCGAAGGTCTTGCTCTTCGTATCGTTCAGAAAAAAGTATCGCGGGTGCTGTTTGGCAAGCGCGTCGTTACCCTGGATTTAGCTTCTCTGGTGGCCGGTACCAAATACCGTGGTCAGTTCGAAGAGCGGATGAAGGCTGTAATGAACGAGCTCGAAAAATCGCCCGAGGTCATTCTGTTCATTGATGAGTTGCACACGATCGTGGGTGCAGGTGGTGCCTCCGGCTCGCTCGATGCCTCGAACATGTTCAAGCCTGCTTTAGCGCGCGGCGACATTCAATGTATTGGTGCTACTACCCTGGATGAATACCGTCAGTACATCGAGAAAGATGGCGCTTTGGCCCGTCGTTTCCAGATGGTGATGGTGGATGCTACGTCGATCGATGAAACCATCGAAATCCTGCACAACATCAAGGATAAGTACGAAGATCACCACCACGTAAACTATACGCCTGAGGCTATCGAAGCATCGGTAAAACTGTCGGAGCGTTATATCTCTGACCGGTTCCTGCCCGATAAAGCCATCGACGTAATGGATGAAGTAGGTGCCCGCGTACACATCAGCAACATCACTGTTCCCGAAGATATTCTGAAGCTCGAAGAGTCGATCGAGAATATCAAGAAGGAGAAAAACCAGGTGGTGAAAAGCCAGAAGTACGAAGAGGCCGCTCAACTCCGCGATAAGGAGAAGCGCCTGATCGATCAACTGGACCGTGCCAAGCAGGCTTGGGAAGAAGATACCAAGAAGCGCCGCTACACGGTGACCGAAGAAAACGTGGCCGAAGTGGTGGCCATGATGACTGGTATTCCCGTGACGAGCGTATCTAACGACGAGGGTAAGAAACTCGTTCGGATGGGCGACGAACTGAAAGGCAAAGTAATCGGGCAGCAGTCGGCGATCGACAAACTCGTGAAAGCCATTCAACGTACCCGCGTTGGTCTGAAAGATCCCAAAAAACCAATCGGTTCGTTTATCTTCCTCGGTCCAACGGGTGTAGGTAAAACCGAACTGGCGAAAGTGCTGGCAACGTACCTGTTCGACAAAGACGATGCGCTGGTTCGGATCGACATGTCGGAATACATGGAGAAATTCAGCGTATCGCGGCTGGTTGGTGCACCTCCAGGCTATGTAGGCTACGAAGAAGGTGGTCAGTTGACGGAGAAAATTCGTCGCAAGCCTTATTCAGTTGTGCTGCTGGATGAGATCGAAAAAGCGCACCCGGATGTGTTCAACATTCTGTTGCAGGTGCTCGACGATGGTATTCTGACCGATGGTCTGGGTCGCCGCGTCGACTTCCGGAACACGATCATCATCATGACCTCAAACATTGGGGTACGTGACCTGAAAGATTTTGGTGCCGGTATCGGTTTTGCTTCGAAGCGTTCTGCCGAAAGCCAGGATGAAGTCATGAAGGCTACCATTCAGTCGGCGCTCAAAAAAGCGTTCTCGCCTGAGTTCCTCAACCGTCTCGACGATGTGATTGTGTTTAACTCACTGCAACGTGAAGATATTCACCACATCATCGACTTGATGCTTGGCAAGTTGCTGGGCCGCGTACTAAACCTGGGGTACAACGTTGAACTCACCGAGAAGGCGAAAGACTTCCTGGCCGAGAAAGGCTACGACCCGCAGTATGGTGCCCGTCCATTGGCCCGTGCCATTCAGCGTTACCTCGAAGATCCCGTCGCTGAAGAAATTTTGAAAGGCGAGTTGAAGGAGGGCGACGTAATTCAGGCCGACTACAGTGGCGAAGGCGAATCGCTGACGATTAACGTGAAAAAACCGGAGACAGTAGCTGAATAAGCAGAGTCCCGTTTCATAAACAAAACCCCGGATGGTGCATCACTGTCCGGGGTTTTTCGTTGTAAGAATACGCTCTATATATCTATTAAATCGATGTATGAAATATTCTGTACAACTTTTCGCGTCTTTATTCTTCCTGATTCAGGTGTTTAATAGCCATTTGGTGCTGGCTCAAACAGAGAAAGGCGTGGGTTGGTGGTCGGGTAGAGTGGGCTGGCAGCAGCGTAACAATGAGTCGTTTCAGAATACGGCTGAGCAGTCTACACTCACAATTTTGCTGACACAGGGTACCTTCCTGCGCGATAACCTGCTGGCGGGAGCCGACCTCGGGCTAACCCGAAATCGGGATTTGAACCGGCAGGGATTCAACTTCGATGCCCTCACCGATTCGCGCCAAACGAGCTTTGGCGCCACTCCTTTTTTGCGGCGTTTCTGGGGCGAAGGCACCTTGCGTGGGTACGTTGGCGGTGGACTGGCCGTCTCGTATGGTCGCGATCGGCTATTTACGGCCAACACGCAGCAGCGCGTTTCTGAGCAGGAATCAACGCAATGGCGGTTGAGCCCGGAATTTCAGGCGGGTATGCTTTATGCTATTACATCGCGGTGGGGGCTGGAATTGAGCACCCGGTCGGGGTTGGCACCCGTAGCGTTTACTAACCTGAACCTGGGGCTGGTTGTCTTGACCGATGTGCCTGACAAACGTAACGTGATCTCGTCGAAGCGAGTACAGAATCAACTGCTATCGGGCAACTGGGTGGTAGGCGGCACGTTTGAAGCAGGTAGCAACCGGCAGCAACTGACATCGGGCAGCGATCAGTTAACGACCGTTCAACGGCAAATTACGCAACAGTTCGCCTTTAGCCCCTCGGTGGGCTACATGTCGGGTAAACGATGGGTAGTAGGCGTGGCCGTACCATTTCGGCAACAGGAATTAACGAATGAGTTCAACCGTTCGCCCACCAATACCCAAACGGGGAGCGTACTCACCCGATCAATCGGCGTTGAGCCGTTTGCCAAAAAATACCTGTCGAAAAGGCAGTTTGGTCCCTATGTGGCGGGGCGTGTGGGCTGGCGTAGTGAACAAATCTCCGGCGCGGCTACCGCCGAATCGAGTGCAGAAGGCTACAACTGGCGGCTGAGTGGAGGTCTGGCGTATCTGCTTGGCACCCGTTTTATTGTGGAAGGCGAAATAGGCGGCATAGGCCGTGAATGGAACGTGAACCAGTCTAGTGAAGACAGTAGAAACACTACTGATTTGAGCCTGTCACTACGCCCGGCCTTTTCCCTGACCTACGTGTTTTTGTGACTTTAAATAGATTTAACACGAATTAATAATATATCTTGTTAAACAATGAGTACGTTTGGTTGCATTAAATGGCAATAAACAGACTCATTATGAAAAAGCTTTTCACGCTCGTTGTCGGCGCTATGGTTGCCTTGCCAACGTTTGCACAAACACAAAAGGGGCAATCCATTACGTCGGGAAGTGTCAATCTCTCGTTCAACAGAGGCAATCTTGATGATAATAAGATCACTACGTATTCAGCAGGTTTTCTGGTTAATCGCGGCCATTTTGTCAAAGACAATTGGCTATTTGGGTACACGGGAGGGTTTAGCTATACCTATGGTGAAGCAAAGTCGGATGGCTTGAACTTCACAAGTTCAATTACTGCGCCTTCATTTAGCGTAGAAGCAGGGCTTCTCCTACGTCGATACTGGCCTATATTGGATCGGCTTCATGTATATGCAGGTGGTGGCCTGGGTGGCAATCTTTTCAAATCCAGATATAATGATCGCGCGTTCTCGGGTGGTACTATTGTTAGAGAATCGACTGCCTCATCGTCGAACTGGCAATTGAGACTAAACGGACAGGTTGGAGCACTTTACACGCTCACAAACCGGATTGCCATCGAAGCGGGCATCAGCAATGATTTTCCGACGGGGTTGTACAACGCTAATTTTGGTGTGGCTATTCTAGCCGGAAAACAAAGGGCAACAACCTCTAATTTGTCTGACTTCACCGCGCCACAGACACAAAAAGGGCGTTGGTTGCTCGGCGCATCAGCTTCTTCTTCAGGAAATAGCCAGACTACTGAAGATACTGGTACATCCCGTCAGTCGACGGCTACAACGGGTTTATCGGCCGGGTATTTTGTGAGTAACAACAGGCTGGTCGGTCTGGCTCTTGGTTATTCGGCCAATCGTCAGGGAAATGCCGATGCACCGGGTGCGGTAGGGTATGCAGCAACAGCCAATCTCTTTGTTCGTTCCTACATGGGCATAAGCCGGTTACGACCATTCATAGAGGGTAGCGGAGGATACGGAATAGATAGGTCGGTGGCTAGTAATACTGTAGGGGCACGTCATGTAGGGGCAAGTGTCAGCGCCGGGTTAGCCTATATGGCTGGTGAGCGGTTCATTATTCAGACAACACTGGGGTCACTGGATGGGCGCTACAACTGGTATCCCACAGAAGGAGAGGGCTCGGTTATTTCCAATTACACGATCAACGCTCGGGCCACCACGCTGTCGAATATATCGGTAGCCTATTCGCTATAATCACTTCATGGCGGTAACGCACTCGGCAACCTTATCGGTGTTGATGATGTCGACACCGAGTTTACGCAGCTTTTTCCAGGCTTCGGGTTGGTCGGGTGCGTTCCAGAAGCGGATGGGGCAACCAGCTTCGTGCGCCCGTTTGATGATGCGTTTCAGTTTTGCTTTATCCTCGTCAGGTACGTCGCCGTTCCCATCCCATTGTGCATACGACCGGAAGTTATCCGAAATGAGGGCCACGCGTTTGGCTGTTTCTTCATCGTACAGTTCGCTGGGTCGACCGTCGAAAAACAAATAGGTTGGCTGGTCGAGGTAGAATTCGGGGCGGGGGCGGTTGCCGCTGATAACAACCCGTATGGCCGTGGGCGATAGGCCCCGGTTAAACACTGTCAGGTTGTTTTCGAGCAGCGCGATGAGCTGAGGAAGCATATCCTCGGCTTTATCTTTCAAGTCCAGCACTAGCGTAGGGGCGTATTTTCGGTCAGCGCTGATACGTCCCTGATGTTGCGCAAACAGAGCAACCATTGGTTTGATGTAAAGCTCCTCAAGCGTTCGGGTAGCGGTATCGGCCTGTTCTTTTTCGTGAGCAATCACCAGTTTCCCGTTCCGCAAATGAATGTCGGCTTCAATAAAATCAGCCTGAGCAGCCAATGCTCTAACCAACGGCTGAGGCTTATCGTAATCATTATGAGCAAAAACCTGCTGAGCTTCGGCACCTGTTGACAGTAAACTAACAAACAGGAGTGGTTGAAGTAGGGAATATCGCATGTGTTGATAAGGGACAGGCAAGAAAAGAGTGTTGTTAAGGTACACTGCTTAATTGGCAAACTGGTGGGCCAATTCAAGAGTAACCAATTTAGACGCCTCAATCGGAAAAGAAGTTGGTATATTGTGTATACTTAAGATCAGCTACGAAACGTCTGTAACTAACTACGTACCTACCCGATGCCGTATTATTATTCGCTGGCCCTGATTTCGTGCCTACTCATCGGTTGTAGTAAACAGTCGACCGATACCATTCAGTCAACCCAATTGCCGATCACTATCAAACAAGGATTTGGCCCTTTTTATCCGTCGTTTGGTATCCTGAGTCCCGAATCACCTGACACACCGGTATGGGGAAAATTAGCCTGTTCGTTAACCGGAAAACCTAGGAACTGGAGCCGATTGACCCAGACAAGGGTGTGGCTCGATTCCCATCAGTTGGTCTACCAATATGTAAAGTCAGGAAAGATTACGTTGGCCGACTACCAGTTTTTTCAGAAGGAATGGAAATGGACCCCCGATACGTCTCAACTGTCGGCCACTCCGATCAAGTGCTTTGTTTACATCATCAAAGGCTTTGATGAAAGCCGGGGAAAGTGGGCCATAATGATGGACACGAATAACGACCTGGACTTCAGCAATGAAACACCTGTGTATCCTGAACCAATTCCCATGCAGCCAATTCCTGACAAGCTGGCTAACACCCGGATGGTGCAATACGAGACATACAGGGAGGGAAAGATTCTGAGCGCACAAGTGCCGCTGGTTGTCGGCCTGATAAAGGGGGATTTTGTGTACGGTTCTCCGCAGTACGCCGTGGCGGCCATTCAGCAGGGCGATGAAACGCACGACGTATATATTGCCTCGGGTGCTGGTCGTCCCAGTTTTGAGTCTGCCCAGCTCTGCCTACCCGCATCAGTGCTTTCGTCTGGAAAAGTAGACCCGCAGAAAGTGGTGAAGCCGGGCGAGGTCATAGACATTGGTGGGGTGCCGTATCTGAACCGGGGTGTCAATATGTATCACAACCGGCTAACGCTGGAAACCACAGATGCTACAGCCATAAATTCGTCACACTCCCTGCAAGTTGGACGGCCATTCAAGTCATTTTCTGCCCGCGATGTCAGCACGGGGAAATTGCTTTCGCTGACTGATCTACATGGAAAATATGTGTACATCGATTTCTGGGGTATCTGGTGTAGAGGCTGTATAGAACAGTTGCCTGCGCTGAAAAAGGTGTATGAATCGGTCGACAAAAAGCAGGTGGCGTTCTTAGGTATTGCCTGTCATAACACACCCGAGCAGGTACGTCAGTTTGCGCGTACCCGGCACCTGACATGGCCCCAGATTGTGTCGGACGATACTAACAAATTAGCCGATCGCTATCAGGTTACCTCGTTTCCAACGTCTATATTACTCGACCCAAACGGGATTATCGTTGCCCGGAATTTGCATGGTGAGGAGCTGAAAAAGAAGTTGCACGAACTGACTCGCCCGGACTAGAACCTGATTGTCACTTCGTTGAGGTAGATACGTTATCAGTAAGGAATTTCGTCAACTCCTCCATGCGAACGTCCCGCCGAACGATGCGTCCCTGCTGGTCGAGCAGAAAGTTGCTGGGGAAAGCGTTGATGGCTAAGACACCGGACGTGAATTTGGCGGATTCATCGAGGTACTGCGTCCAGGGAAGTTCGTGGCGTTGAATCGTCTTTTTCCAAAGGGCCACCTCCGACTGCTTATCGATCGAAATCTGAACAATGTTGAAATCAACTCGTGGATACTTGTCGAATAGTAATTTGAGTGCTGGAAATTGATCGATGCAGGCACCACAATGACTAAACCAGAAATCGACTAACGTGTAGCGCGCTTGTTTTGGACTTGTTAGTTGAACCGGCTTGTCATCGACCGTACGGAGTGTAACGGTTGGGAATACCTTACCGATGGCGGCGATGCGAGCCGATGCCAACAGTTTGCCTAGATGTGTACCCGTAAACGTCTTTTTGAGCGAAGGCGCAAAGGCCAGGTACGTTGAATCGAGGAGCGGATCGTACCCGTGATCCAGCAATTGCACGGTTGCCCAGAGACCAACGTACGAATCGGGATGCTGCTTTGCGAAGGCTAGCAGGTTCTTTTTCTGTTGGGTTCCCAGTATCAGCCTGGCGAAAAAATTGACCGGTGCGGCTCCTAACTCCCGCATACTTCGATTGTCGATGCGGGGAATCTCCCGGATAGAATCGGCGTTGCACTGAATCGATTGTGTACCCGCTTCGACGATGAATGGATTAGACACATATTCCGGGAAATTGGCAATCATGAAGGCCAACGGGTACGGCGCATTACCCGTAAACGTGAAGCGGCCATCAACGATTGTGGTCTGATACGTACCTGTCGTAATCGGGTGACTTTCTTTACCACCAATCGGGATGAGTTGAATGGTTCCATTTGGTCTATTGATGGTGCCGACCAGCGTAAATCGACTGCGTGTTGCCTGCGCCATCGTGGGTGCGGACTGAAGCAGGTTCAGGATACCTAAAAGGAATAGGGTAGCCGCGAAGAATGTTTTTTCCATTGAAGAGTAACGAGAGTACAATCGTCGGACCCGAATTGGGTTGAATAGGTTGGGGGAGTCAGGCACAATAGCGTGCAATGTCACAGCACGGTACGTACCTGATCAGTACTCTTTCAAAAGCGCTCCTTATCCACGATAATCGAATAATTAAATTGGCAAACCACGAGTAAATAAAAAAGCCCCCTCAACCTATGGCAAAAGGGGGCTTCGATCTTTCAACGCGCTATGCTATACTAACTTCCAGCCGTCGCGGTATTGGCGGGAGACGAATTGGTTGGCTTCGTCGAGGTTCGTGATCTTCATGTCTTTACCATTCCACAACAGCTTTTTACGGCCGATGTAGTCGAACTTATTGTTTCCTTTATCGGTGCGAAGGTTGGCGCTGCGAATGGCAAGGTTACCCATCAGAACCGACTCGGTGAGTGGTCCGGCAAAGTCGAATGATGACGTTAGGGCTTTGTGCTCTTTGCTGTTGAAACCGGCTTTGCAGGCTTCTGTCCACAACATCTGATGTCCCCACTCAGGCAGACTCTGCGGCGTGCTTTGCTCCTGCGACAGTGTATAGGTGCTGCCACTTCCTTTCGTGTACAGGCGGGGATTGGTGCCGTACATGGCGCAGGTGATAATTCCTTTGTCGCCAATCATGATCACGCCGCCTTCATCGCTGAGTGGCGCATCGAGCGGAAGCATTTCGGGACGGAATGGCCGGATGCCACCATCGGCCCAGGTCATGCGCACCGGTTTTTTGTTCTTCGACGAAGCCGGGAACATCAGCTGTACCTGCGATGAAGGGGGGCAACCTTCGGGAATATATTCGGGCGTCCAGTCTTTCAGGAATACCGAGCCAACGCTGCATTCTACTTCGGTTGGGTAACCCAGCCCAAGCACCCGGAAAGGTGTATCCATGATGTGGCAACCGATATCGCCCAAGGCACCAGCGCCGAAATTCCACCAGCCGCGCCATTTGAACGGATGGTAAGCGGGCGAATAGCCAACCGGCGAAGCAGGCCCGATCCAGGTATCCCAATTCAAGTCGCTAGGTACGTCGGCCGCTGTTTTGGGTACCGGAATGCCCTGTGGCCACACAGGGCGGTTTGTCCAGAGGTGAACGGTGTGTACGGTGCCGATCTGGTTTTTGTCGAACCACTCCACCATCTTGTTCTGGTCGGGGTTCGAGGCTCCCTGATTACCCATTTGCGTCACCACCTTATGCTTACGGGCTCCTTCGGTGAGCATGCGCGCTTCGTAGATATTGTGCGTCAGGGGCTTCTGCACGTACACGTGTTTGCCCAACTGCATAGCCGCCATGGCAACAACGGCGTGGCAATGGTCGGCGGTAGAGACCGTAACGGCGTCGATATTTTTCGCTTCCTTGTCGAGCATCTGCCGGAAATCCTTGTATTTGGCGGCGTTGGGGTGCTTTTCAAAGTTTGCTTTGTTCCGACCCCAGTCCACATCGCACAGGGCCACCATGTTGTTGGCGCCCTTGTTGAAGGCATTGTTAACGTCCGACGACCCTTTACCGCCAATACCTACACCGGCAATATTCAGTTTATCGGAAGGGGCAATAAATCCTTTGCCAAGCACATGGCGGGGCACAATAAAGAACGAAGTCGCCGCTAGTGCGCCGGTTTGAAGAAATTTCCGCCGCGTTGCGTCGGTAGGCTTATTGATCTGACTCATGAATCAACGTTGTTGAAGTCGGTTAGTAAACGTGACGTATTTCAGAATAGAAAGACAGAAACATGGCCGCCTTACCTGATTGACGTTGCGAAATTCACGTGAATCACTCCGCTGAATGGTGATCTGTGTTCTCTTTCCTGTCAGGTAACGTACCTGAATCAGGCCCGGATGCCCTATTTTTTGTTATGCTTCTGATCTACTTTTGCCAACAGCACATTCTTTACCTAAGCCGATTACATGGAATCATTGACCAAGCCCGGAAAAACAGATACCCTCGACCGCAAGAACGCTGAAGCCCTGCTGGGTGGCGGCCAGAAACGTATCGATGCGCAACATGCTAAAGGGAAATTAACCGCCCGTGAACGCATTGCCCTTCTGATGGATGAAGGCTCGTTTCAGGAGATCGGGAAGTTTGTGATGCACCGGACCAAAGACTTTGGGCTTGACAAAGAATATTACCTTGGCGATGGCGTGGTGACGGGCTACGGTACCGTAAACGGGCGCCTGACCTATGTTTTTGCGCAGGATTTCACGGTCTTCGGTGGTGCCTTGTCGGAAACCCACGCCGAGAAGATCTGCAAACTGATGGATCTGGCGATGCAAAACGGAGCGCCGGTTATTGGGCTCAACGACTCTGGCGGTGCCCGAATCCAGGAAGGCGTACTTTCGCTGGCCGGATACGCCGATATTTTCTACCGAAACACCCGCGCTTCGGGCGTTATCCCGCAGTTGTCGGCTGTAATGGGTCCCTGTGCGGGTGGAGCGGTGTATAGCCCGGCCATTACCGATTTTATTTTCATGGTCGAAAACACGAGCTACATGTTCGTGACCGGCCCCAATGTGGTAAAAACCGTTACCCACGAAGAAGTAACGGCCGAAGAATTGGGCGGTGCCAGCACCCACAGCACCAAATCGGGTGTAACCCATTTTTCGTGCGCCAATGAACTGGCCTGCATTCAGCATCTCAAGCAGGTGTTAAGTTATATTCCGCAGAACTGTGAAGATCAGCCGCCTATGCTTCCGTATGATGAAGCTGGCCCCGACGGCGAAAGCAGACCGGCCCTGAACGATATTATTCCCGACAATCCGAACCAGCCCTACGATATGCGCGAAGTGATTGATGCGCTGGTCGATACCGATTCGTTTCTGGAAGTACATAAGAATTTTGCCGAGAACATTGTGGTTGGTTTTGCCCGCATTGGTGGACGAAGTATTGGCGTGGTGGGCAATCAGCCGGCCGTGTTGGCGGGTGTGCTCGATATTCAGGCGAGTACTAAGGCGGCCCGGTTCGTGCGCTTCTGCGACTGTTTCAACGTGCCGCTGCTGGTGCTGGAAGACGTACCTGGCTTTTTGCCCGGCACCGATCAGGAGTGGAACGGCATCATCACCAACGGAGCCAAACTGCTGTATGCCTTCTGCGAAGCCACCGTTCCCCGCGTAACCGTGATCACGCGCAAAGCCTACGGCGGGGCCTACGACGTCATGAATTCAAAGCATATCGGTGCCGATCTGAATTTTGCCTGGCCAACCGCCGAAATTGCGGTGATGGGCGCAAGCGGAGCCGCCGAGATCATTTTCAAGCGGGAGATTGCCGAAGCGGAAGACCCGCAGGCTAAGCTTCAGGAGAAGGTGCAGGAGTACACCGAGAAATTCGCCAATCCATACCGGGCCGCCCACCGGGGCTACATCGATGAGGTGATTTACCCCGAAGAAACCCGCTACAAACTACTCCGGGCTTTCCAGATGCTCGAAAACAAAGTAGCTACCCTGCCCCGGAAGAAGCACGGCAATATTCCATTATAAGGGAGTTTGGGTTTTGGTGTTTGACCGGTCCGCCGGTGCGGTTGCTCTGCCTGCTTACGACATGGTAATCCAGCAGAGCAACCGCACCGGCGGACCGGTCAAACACTAAACGCTAAACCCTAAACGCCCTATATCCTTTTGACGGCTAATATCGTTTACTCTATAAAACGACTACCCTACATATGAGAGCGAGTTATACTGGCTGGCTACTGGCCCTGGTGCTGGGTATTAGCCTGTTATTGCCAACGGTGGTGCAGGCTACCCACGTAAGAGCTGGTGAGATTACTACACGGCGACTCAACAGACCAGGCGCCGGACTAACTTACGAAATTACCCTTACTGCCTATTATGACATTATCGAAGGGAGTGGAGCGGCACAAGCAGCCGACAACGTAGATTTTTGTTTTGGGGATGGCACACCATCTCGGCAAGTACCACGTGAGTCTATTCGGCCTTTGAACAGAGGAACATCCATCAATATCTACCGGGTTATTTACACGTATCCTGGTCCAGGGGTGTACTCCATCTCTGCCCGGATTGTGAACCGGAATGATGGCACGCGTAATATTCGCAACGGGGCGTCTTTAGATGTTAACTTCTTCGTTACCACTACGATCTCTGCCAATGCGTCATTGGGGTTCAACAGCAATCCTGTGTTGCTGAACCCACCCGTCGACACCGCCCGGATTGGTCAGAAATACTGCCACAACCCGGCTGCTTACGACCCCGACGGTGATAGCCTTGCTTACCGCATTGCTATTCCGCAGTACTCTTCCGATGGGGCAATCTGTCGGTCACTAGCTGTTCCGCAGTATCAGTTACCCAACCAGATTCAGGCACCGGGAAGAAACGAAGCGGGGGGAAGCCCGGCTACGTTCACGGTCAATCCCATTACCGGTGATGTATGCTGGGATGCACCTGTGGAAGCAGGCCAGTATAATTACGCCTTCGTTATTGAAGAGTGGCGAAGTGGCGTATTGATCGGAGAAATTGTCCGCGACGTGCAGGTCATTGTGCTGGATGCTAATAACCGACGACCGCTCATTGACCCTATCGCCGATATCTGCGCCGAGGCAGGTACGTTGATTACCCAGAATATCCGCGTAGTCGATCCCGACGGTAACCGGGTAGTGATACAAGGTTTTGGTGGGCCGTTCAACCGATCACCTGATAATGTGCTTTTCAACCCGCCTGTTATTCCTGCGCCTTATGCCACGTTGACGCCTAATGGAGTTGGTCAGGCCTCACCCGCTACCAGTGTGTTCAACTGGCAGACTATTTGCGCCCAGATTCGGCAGGAGCCTTACCAGATTACGATCAAGGCCACCGATCAGCCCACTAACCGGGCTCCATCGCTGGCTTCGTTTGCCACCTTTGGTATTCAACTTATCGGGCCACGTCCGCAAAACCTGACAGGTCGGGGAGTCACGGTAGGCAACGCGTCTGGCCGGGCTATTCAGCTTACCTGGTCTCCTTATTCATGTAGTCCTCCTGGCGGCGCTGATCAGGCCCCAGCCGAGATGTTGGTCTACCGCAAAGAGGGGTGCGATAACCGACCAGTTCCGCCCTGCTTCACCGGTATTCTGTCCGGCTACACCCGCATTGGTCGGGTACCACTTACAGCCACCACGTTTACCGATACAACAGGTCTGCGTCGGGGGGTGTCTTACAGCTACCGCATTGTAGCCCAGTATCCGCTTCCGGTAGGGGGCGAAAGTGTAGTGTCGGCTGAGTTTTGCCTGGCCCTTCCCTTGCTGGCTCCCGTACTCACTAACGTCACCGTCGACAGTACCGGTCCGGCAACGGGTGCCATGCGTGGTGTCATCACTGTGCGCTGGATTCGTCCTATCGGCCTGAACCCTGCCGATGGAGGTGGTCCGTTCGAGTACCGCCTGTTCCGCGCACCGGGCTTGTCGGGCACCGAGTTTACTCAGGTGACCGCCATTCAAACCAGTCTGCAACCCGTGGGCGATACAGTATTTGTCGATCGCGGATTGAATACAGAGGGAACGGCCTACACGTACCGGCTGGAGTTTTTTGTGACTAATCCCGCTGGGCAACTGGTTCGTCAGGATGCTACGGAAGCAGCCACCAGTGTGCGACTGACCACCACGCCGGTGGCCAATGGTGTCAATCTTAGCTGGGCGGTAACCACTCCCTGGAGCAACGACAATCAGACGCACCGGGTGTATCGCTCGCGCACTGGACCAAATGGTCCGTTCAACCTGGTGGCTACCGTGCCCGTCACCGGACCAGCCAGTTATACCTATGCCGATAGGGGTGGAGATACGTTTGCACAGGATGGTATCACCAGTGGTGCGTTATCGCCGGATAGTAGCTACTGTTACCGGATAGAAACGGTGGGGACGTATGCCGACGCTACCATTCGGGCCAAAACGGGAGGGCTATTGTATAACTTTAGCCAGATACAATGCGCCAGCCCGACCGATACCACACGCCCCTGTCCGCCCAACCTGACGATCGACCTGCTGGACTGTCCGTCGCTGGCCCCGGATGCCTTATGCGCCCAGTCGACGTTTACGAACACGCTCAACTGGCAGTATCCGGTATCTGTGGGGGGACGTACCTGCGACACGCGGGTGGTGTCGTACAATATTTATTACGCCCGGTATGAAGGGGATAGCCTGCGGCAGATTGCCACGGTGAATGCGCCAATAACCACGTTTCTGCACCAGAGCCTAAGCACAGTGGCGGGTTGCTATTATGTGACAGCGGTCAATACGAAGGGCACGGAGAGTGAGCCTAGCAATCGGGTGTGCAAAGATATTTGCCCCTACTTCGCCGTGCCCAACGTGATTACGCCCAACGGCGACGGTAAAAACGATACCTTCCGGCCGCTGGATTGCCCGCGCTTTGTGGAAACGGTAGAGTTTGTGGTGTATAACCGATGGGGCGCTCGGGTCTATCAGTCAACTGGCCCTGTTGTCAACTGGCCGGGTACGACTCAGAACGGCAATCCATTGCCCGGCGGTGTTTACTACTACGAAGTGACCGCCCGTTTTGCCGGCCTTACCCGCGGCGGCCCGGTGCAAACCACCAAAGGCTACGTGCAACTCATCCGCGATGGGGTGAGTATGCGGTAAAGGGGTTTGTTGTTTGTGGTTCGAGGTTTGTAGTTGCGCTGCTGATTAACCAGGAATTAGCCTGAGCAGCGCAACTACAAACCTCGAACCACAAACAACAAACCCTTAAATTTTGTAGTTGCGTTGATGATCAGCTAGAAATTGGCCAGAGCAGCGCAACCACAAACCTCGGACTACAAACTACAAACTGTCTACTTCAAATTCAGCTCATCGATAACCCGCTGTACTTTGGCCTTCAGGGCGGCGTAGGTGTCGTCGAAAGCTTCTTTGCTGGGGAGCGGCTCGTTTACACTGACGTAGAATTTGATTTTGGGCTCGGTACCCGATGGACGGGCCGATACTTTCGTGCCGTCGGCCGTAAAAATCTGCAACACGTTCGACGATTCAATACCTAACGTACCTGACTCGATCGTAGTGGTTTGGCCCGAAGCCATATCGAGCCGGGTTAATGCATCGTAATCGTCGACCCGAACAACCGGCGATCCGGCGATTTCTTTGGGTGGGTTGGCCCGGAAATCGACCATCATCTGCTGAATTTCTTCGGCACCCGCTTTTCCTTTCTTGGTCAGCGAAACCAGCGATTCGTAGTAGAAGCCTGTCTGCTGATACATTTCCATCAACAGGTCGAACAGGCTGAGGCCTTTGTCCTTGGCATCGGCGGTTAGTTCGGCAATCATCGTGCAGGAAGCAATGGCGTCCTTATCGCGCACGAAATCACCGATGAGGTAACCATAGCTTTCTTCGCCACCGCCAATGAACTGCTGTTTGCCTTCCAGCTCGCGAATAACCTGCGCAATGTATTTAAAGCCCGTCAGCGTGTTGTAGCAGGTTACGCCATACTGCTCGCACAACTTGTCGATCAAGTCAGTGGTAACGATAGTTTTCGCAACGAACTCATTGCCGGTCAGTTTCCCCGCATCTTTCCAGGCACGAAGCAGGTAGAAAATGATAAGGCTGGCCATCTGATTGCCATTCAGCAACTCAAACTCGCCATGATGGTTCCGGGCACCGGCGCCTACGCGGTCAGCATCGGGGTCGGTGGCAATGATCAGATCGGCGTTTTGAGCCAATGCCTGATCGAGGGCCATTTGCATAGCGGCGCGCTCTTCCGGGTTTGGCGATTTCACCGTCGGGAAATTGCCATCGGGTTCGGCCTGTGCGGCTACAACGCTTACGTTGGTGAAGCCCAACGCTTCCAGGGCACGGGGTACCATGGTAATGCCGGTGCCGTGAATAGGCGTGAACACAATGTTCAGATCCGCCTGCCGGGCAATCACATCGGGGTTTACGGCATTCGATTTCACCCGTTCTACATAGGGCGCGTCAACTTCTTCGTCGATAAGCTGAATCTTGCTCTCAACACCGTCGAACTTAATGTCATCGATGCTGGAAATGGCGCTCACTTCATCCACGATATTCTTGTCGTGCGGCGACACCACCTGCGAACCGTCATTCCAGTATACCTTATAGCCGTTATACTCAGGCGGGTTGTGCGATGCCGTGACCACAACACCACCCTGGCAGCCTAGCTGACGAATGGCAAACGACAGTTCAGGCGTGGGGCGAAGGGCTGAGAAAAGATAGACTTTGATGTTGTTGGCCGAAAAAATGTCGGCAGCAATCCGGGCAAATTCCGGGCTCATCCGGCGACTGTCGTGCGCAATGGCTACGCTGATATCCTGTCCGGCAAATGATTTGTTCAGGTAATTGGCAAAACCCTGCGTAGCGGCACCAACGGTGTAGCGATTCATGCGGTTCGAGCCAACGCCAATCACGCCCCGGAGGCCACCCGTCCCGAATTCGAGGCTCCGGTAAAATGAATCGGTCAGTTCGGTATTGTTGCCACTATCGAGTAGGTGCTGAATGCTGGCTTTGGTATCGGCATCGTAGGGGCCGGTCAGCCACGTATCAACGTTTTGTTGGGTAGTGGCATCAAGTTGTTGCGTAGTCATAGAAAAGGAAATGCTTAAAGACTTAGTAAAAGTTTAATGGCAGAACGTACCTACTCAATAAGGTTCGGCTTGGTCGATTAGGTATTGCCATTGCGTATGTAATTCCAGGGTATTTATCCAATGTTTAATATACTCGAGGTCGAGCCGGTCAAACTGCATCTCAAAAACGCGAATCGCGTCCGTCAACTGTTTCTCGCTCCCGCCTGCCAGTTTAGCCCAACGCAACTTACTGAGTATAGTGTCTTCGGGAGTGGTTATATAGAAGTTAGCTAGGTCCAGCGCAGATGTCCGTTGGCGGCGGGCGAATCGGACTTTATCGAACGGCTCATCTGTCAGGAGCCAAAAGTCCACTTCGTTACCAGACGAGCCATCAATCAGATTGAACATACTCTTTCGATCAACGGCGTCGAGTACACTGCCTTCTTTAATATAGAATAAATCGGTTGGAAACGCCTGACTTAACGGTTTTACAGCTTCTTTTTTCAGCATGATGACCATGTCTATGTCATGCGTAGAACGGGGCTCTCCTTGTAAACTTGACACCACAGACCCCGTCACCATGTAGGGAATCTGAAGATCAGTCAAAAGGTTGAGCACGAAAATTAGTAATTCTGATTGTGACACTTGGCAAGGCGTTTCAGAAATAGGGCATGGATTTCGGCCTCTGTCTTGGTTGGAAACCGCTCTGTCAATCCTGCTTTAAAGAGTCGCTTACTAAAGTCAGAAAGCTCAAATGCTTTAAGCAAACGCTGCTCCTCGGTCATGCTCCGTAGCGTGTTCAAGTACTGCTGATGGTTTGGTCGAGGCTTTGGGTTCATTGTTAACGTATTGTAGGTCAAAATTACAATTACTCACCTACTCTGCAAGCCCGATGCATAACCAGTACATAAGAAAATGCAATTTTCTCTTTAAACAGTAAAAAATTATTGTTTATCAATAAAAATTTGTTGTTGTTTGTGCCGAAACTAACTGAAGTACTATGAAAACATCATCGTTACCCTTGTGGCTGAGTCGGCTGTTTGCTGTTCTGTTTTACGGCCAACTTCTTCTATACGCCGTGTGCATTGGCGTTTTGCTTTATTTAGCTGCTGTTGGCTTGCCCGAAGGGGGGAAATGGACTATCACCGCCAATATCAACGGTATTGTTTCAGTACCGAAGTCGATGCCCGAAACGGGTAAAGCGCTTCAGGAGTGGTCGAAACCGGAATTCGAGCTCACTCAGGGCTCTTACAGTTCACTAAGCCTTAAGCGGGTAGATAGCTCACTATACTTATCCATAAAGGGGCCTGTCAATCTGGAGAAGATGCCAATATCATTATGGTTTATGGGTAGTAGTGGACTGCTACTGGCACTGCTTGGGCTTTTTATCTGCTATATGTTTATGAAATTGTTTCAGAGTATAGCTAACAGGCATGTCTTTGATGAGCAACAAACTAACCGCCTTACCCGGATTGGTCAGGGTTTACTGGTATTTACAATACTCAGTGCGGGCACAAAATGGTTAGCCGCAGAGGCAGCTTCTGGTTATCTGGAATCTTACGGGTTCGTTATCCGGCAGCCCAACGAGGAGGTTTATAATCTAAGCGTGAGCGCGCCTTCATCAGAATTGACCATTGCATTAACCGGTCTCTGCATTCTGGCTCTTGCTCAGGTTTTTAAATACGGTATGCAGTTGAAACAGGAAAACGAACTAACCATCTGATCATCATGCCTATTGTTGTAAACGTCGATGTGATGATGGCACGGCGCAAAATGTCGCTGACCGAACTGGCCGAGAAAGTCGATCTGACGCTGGCAAATCTCTCTATTCTGAAGACTGGGAAAGCCAAAGCCGTTCGGTTCAGCACCCTCGAAGCCCTGTGTCAGGCGCTCGATTGCCAACCCGGCGATCTGCTCGAATACGTTCCTGAAGTAGCTGATAAACAAATTGTTGTTTAGTTGCTATTGTATGATTAAGTTTATCATATTAGCTACTTTTCATGAGTAATCAGACAGAACTCTGTTGATGCTCATCTAAACCACATGCATATGAAAAAGCTTATTCTTTCTTTATCTGTACTTCTCGCAACCTGCTCAGTTGGGTTTAGTGAGTCTGAATTCGTCGTGTCTCGAAACTTTTCTAAACGGGAAATCAAACGGATAGAACGTAAAATGATCAAGGAGTTTGGCGTCAAGGTTCAACTCAAAGTCATTAGCCGCGATGATAAAAAGGAGATCACCAATCTGGAGTTTATCCGGTACAAAGCAGATGGCAGTATGTCTTCGTCGTGCTCATCAGATAAGTTTGGCAAGCTAATCGTGAGTAGCACGGGCTGTCAGATTGCCGATTTGGGTCACGAGAATAAGATGGTTCCGTTCAACAAATGAGCTACGTTCGGCAACGTACCTGCAAAACTTCTCTGTTCGGAATTGATAGAATCGATAAACTACGTTGGCCAACCATAGGCGCATCGGGCCGTATTGCTGACGCGTGGTTCCGCGCTTGTGGCCCTTCGACTCCGCTCAGGGTGACATCAATCATTACCATGTTCAGTTAAACATCCAGATGGTAGTTGTCACCCTGAGCGGAGTCGAAGGGCACGATGCGCGAATCAATGCGCTAGATAAGTACTAGCTTACTTCTTGCTGACGAACGGATTGCCTTTTACGTAGTAGCGGTAGGGCAAATCAACGCCCTGCGTGATGCCTATGCGGGTGGTGGTGACCATCTCGAAATCGCTCAGCACGCGCGGTCTGATGTAAACGCTGCCGGTCGTTAGCGACGAAAAATTGTGCGTTGGTCGGCTGATTCCCAACGAGATAACTAACTTGCCCGGTCCATTACAGAGCGAACGAAACCCCGCTGTGGTACCCGGATCTACCGTATTGTTGCGATACCGCTCGAAGCCGGTTTTAAAGGCTTCGTTGCGGCGCATCGTCATCAAATCCGTTCCTTCGGTAGGTTCCAGGGCGCGAATCAGTACGGCTTCACCCACGCCTTCCGATCCCGTCACCACGTTGATGCAGTGATAATGATTGTAAATCTGGTACACGTACAACGTACCTGCGGGGCCAAACATGGCGGCGTTGCGCGGGGTGGGGCGGCGGTAGGCATGGCAAGCCGGATCGCCGGTGATATAGCCTTCGGTTTCCACAATGATTCCCGCCGTTACCCCCTCCGCCGACTCGTGGACAAGCTCGCAGCCCAGCAATAATTGAGAGAGCGTCAGTGTGTCGTGCTCTTCGTAGAACGAAGCTGGTATTCGAGATGGGCTGTGCATGGAGGCCTAACGCCTATATGACATTCATTGTTTGCTCCTTGATCTTTTCAAGCTCATCTTTCATCTGCACCACAAACCGCTGAATGGTGGCGTCGTTGGCCTTAGAACCGATGGTGTTGATTTCACGGCCAATTTCCTGGGCAATGAAATTGAGTTTTTTGCCATTTGCTTCCTCCGTGGCCAGCACTTCCATGAAATAGAGCAGGTGATTTTTCAGACGCACTTTTTCTTCCGAAATGTCAAATTTCTCCACGAAGTACACCAGTTCCTGCTCGAAGCGATTCTTGTCGAAATCGTCGCTGCTGAGCATATCTGCCAGATTGGTACGCATCCGTTCGCGCACGGCGGGAATCCGTGTAACATCCTGAACCTCAATATCGGCCAGCCGATCGGTGATGGTTTGGATGTACTCGCGAAACTTACCTTCGAGCGATGCGCCTTCCTGCTGACGAAACTCGTTGCAGCGGCGAATAGCTTCGGTGACGGCTTCCTGAATGGTGGCCCAGTCTTCCTGTGCGGTATCTGAGTTGCTGCTCGTTTCGCTCAGATACGAGTTGGGCATACCCAACGCCAGCCTGAACACTTCATCGGGCGAAAGGCTCAAATACGATTCCAAGGCGGCCTCGGTCAGGTCTTTCACATATGCGTTTACCAGTGGCCGGTTCACCGTTACCGTAGGCCGTACATCAGCGGTGCGCGTAATGTTGAGGTTGAACTCTACCTTGCCCCGTTCGAGCTGTTGCGTGAGCGTGTTGCGCACCTCGATTTCGCGGTCAGAAAAACCGCGTGGTAAGCGGCAAAAAATGTCTAAAAACTTAGAGTTCAGGGTTTTGACTTCTGCGGTTGCTGATAAGCCATTGGCATCGACAGTCGCGGTACCAAAACCGGTCATTGATTTGAGCATGGGAGGAAAAGAGTTCAACGTTCAATGTCTAACGTCTAAAGTTGCTCTGCCATGAGTTAGTTGTATGCCCCGGCAGAGCAACTTTAGACGTTAGACATTGAACTTTGGACTCACTTTTTAAGTGCGTTTGCTTCTAGTTCCTGGTATTCTTTGCGGCGGCGGGCTACGTCGCAGGCGGTATAAATGGCTTGTACCATCGATGTTTCATCGGCAACGCCTTTACCGGCAATGTCGTAGGCGGTTCCGTGGTCGGGCGAGGTACGTACCGCGGGCAGACCAGCTGTAAAGTTGACACCTTCTTCAAAGGCGATCGACTTGAACGGAATCAGGCCCTGATCGTGGTACATGGCCAATACGGCGTCGTATTTCCGATACGAGCGGGTTCCGAAGAAACCGTCGGCGGGGAACGGACCGTAAATCAACTGGCCTTTCTGACGTAGCTCGGTGATGAGGGGTATAATGATATCGTTTTCTTCGCTACCCAGTAAGCCGCGTTCGCCCGCGTGCGGGTTGAGGCCCAACACCGCAATTTTGGGTCGACGAATACCGAAATCCTGCTTCAGCGATTTGGTCATCATCTCCAGTTTCTGCGCAATGGCGTTCTTATGAATGCCCTGCTTCACCCGGCTGATGGGTACGTGTCCGGTTACAACACCCACTTTCAGGATGTCGCTCACCATAAACATCAGGTTGTCGGGTACGCCGAAAGCACTGGCCAGGTATTCGGTATGTCCGGGAAACGAGAATGCTTCTGACTGAATATTGTGTTTGTTGATCGGTGCGGTTACCAGGCCGTGTAGTTTGCCGGCTTTCAGGTCTTCGACAGCCCGGTTCAGGCAGGCAAAGGCGGCCAAACCGGCTTCGGGCGTCACTTTGCCGGGCTGAATATCGGTGGCTGGCTGTGGGGGGAGCGGTGTTTCCCCTTCAGCTACCGGTGGACTTGGAATCGTATCGCTGAAGCAGGTGATGACGTTGGTCATTTTGTGGCTGGCCTGCTCTACCTGCTGAATGCCGTTCAGGTTCCAGTCTTTCAGGTTCAACAGATTGCGATACCGATTCAGCACCCGCATAGACCCGTAAATAACGGGCGTGCAGATTTTCTGCAACTGGTTGTATTGCAACGCTTTCAGAATGACTTCTGGTCCAACGCCGTTGAAATCACCGAGCGAAATGCCAATGATCAGCCGTTCCTGCTGGCTGGCTTCCGACAGGGGAGTACGCTCACTGCGCCCCGATTTGTCGGCATCATCTTCAAAAACCGACGCACCCGCATAGCGGTCAATCGCCATGGGCTGGTAACGATCCTGCCGTTCGGGACGGGGGCGCTCAGGAACAACCTCTTCGTTACGGTCATACACACTACGCTCACGTTCGGGCCGTTCGTTCCGGTCAGAACCACCGCGCTCAACACGGTCAGAAAAACCACGTTCGGGTCTTTCTGAACGGCTGCGTTCGGGCCGGTCGGGGCGGGGCGGACGTTCCTGATTATCGCGGTTGCGCTCATTGCCCGGTTGCCGCTGCTGGTCGCGTGGGGGGCGCCCTTCGCGTTCCTGACCCGAGCGTGGCTGTCCCTGATGGGGCGGGCGCTCGCTCTGGTTATTGCGTACAGGCTGGTCGCTCGCGGGTCGATTCTCAGCTACGGGCTTGTCGGCCGCAATGCGGCTGCCGGTATCCACGTTTGCCTCGCCCACACCAACTTGATTATCGTCGATCAGGGCGTCGGCATCGGTAGTCTGCTCGCCGCGCGGTTGGCCACTCCGGTCTTTGTCCCGGCCCCGATTACGGTTCCGGTTTCTGTTCCGATTCCGATTCCGATCCGATTGACCGCCGGGGCGATTATCGGCGGGCCGATCGTTTTGGTTATTTGTGTTGTTAGGTTGTTGTTCCATTGACCTTGCAGAGGCAGTTCACCTTATTGAGGTCAGCCACCCTGAGGATATAATCAGGTTTTACCCCACATGGGCCTTTTTCGGCCCGCTGGATTGGTAATTACTGACTGATTCTTGATAATTGCCGTTGCAAGTTACAAACTTCCCCCCATGTCAACGACCCAAGCGACTATTCTGATTGCCGATGAAATGCACCCGTCGCTTTTTGCGCTACTCAACGAAGCTGGATTTAGTTATGAATATCAGCCTGCCATTGATCGGCAAACGCTACTGACCACGATTGCGCCTTTTGAAGGACTGATTATTCGGAGTAAAACCCGCGTTGACGCCGAGCTTTTCGAGGCTGCTCCGTTGCTCAACTTTATTGGCCGGGCGGGAGCCGGACTCGATCTGATCGACATGGACGAGGCCAAAGCGCGTGGCGTTCGGGTTGTTCATGCGGGCGAAGGCAATCGCGATGCCGTGGCTGAGCATGTGGTTGGTATGCTACTGGCCCTATTCATCAACCTGCTGCGTGCCGATCGTCAGGTACGTCAGGGTATTTGGGATCGGGAAGGCAATCGGGGTATTGAGCTGAAAGGAAAAACAGTGGGTCTGTTTGGCTACGGAAACAACGGTCGCGCCACTGCCCGTCGGTTAAGCGGTTTCGGCTGCCGGGTGCTGACGTTTGATAAATACCGAACAAACTACGGCGATGATTATGCCGAACAGGTCACCGTTGAGCAGATTATGTCTGACTGTGACGTGCTTAGTCTGCATGTGCCGCTCACCGATTACACCCGCCACTGGATTAACGATACGTTTGTAGCGCAAATGGCCAAGCCTTTTTTCCTGATCAATGCATCGCGGGGCGAAGTAGTCTCGCTCGATGCCGTTGTGAAGGGGTTGCAGTCTGGAAAGATTCGCGGGGCCTGTCTGGATGTGCTGGAAAACGAAAAGCTGAAAACGCTCACCCCCGCCCAGCAAGCTACCTTCGACTACCTCCGCCAATCTGATCAGGTCATTCTAACTCCCCACATCGCCGGCTGGACGCACGAAAGCTACGTCCGGATCAATGAGGTGCTGGTGAGGCAAATGAAAGAGTTAAGAATTGAGAATTAAGAATTGCTTTGCTAAAGGACGGGTCATGCTATTAGCAAAGCAACTCTTAATTCTCAATTCTTAACTCTTAATTCTTAACTGCCCAGAACAGGAACGCCCATCCGGCCAGGAAGAATAGACCGCCGATGGGCGTGATGGCTCCAAGCCAGGTGATACCCGACAGACAAAGAATGTAGAGTGAGCCGGAGAACACCAACGTACCTGCCACAAAACTCCAGGCCGACCAGTTTAGCGTTTTCAGCGCCGTCGGGTTATTCGCCAGCAACTGGGTGATGATGCCTACCAATACCAACGCCAGTGCGTGGTAAAACTGGTACTTCACTGCCGTTTCAAACGTGTCCATTCGTCCGGCGGCCTCGAGGCGGGCACGTAGGCTGTGCGCGCCAAACGCACCGATACCCACGCTGAGCATCCCTAACACGCTGCCTATTTGAATGACCCAACGGGCCTGTGCAATCAGATTTTCCATTTGTTTTGAGCGTAAATAACGGTGCGAAGGTACGCCGTATTCGCGCTACACTCAATTGGCAACGGCCGCTCACTTGCCGTGATACTTGGCCAGAGCTTCCGTTACAGAGTGAACATGAAGTTTTTCGTAGATACGCTTAATGTGGGTACGTGTCGTTTCCACCGTTATTCCCAGTTGAGCGGCCACCATCTTGTAGCTGTTTCCCTTGGCCAGTAAGGCAAGCACTTCGCTTTCGCGGGGAGTGAGGTCGGCAAGGTGTGGATTGGGGCGGATTTGCAGCGCGCCCATCACGCGTCGGGCAATGGCGGGCGACATGGGCGCACCCCCATCATACACCTCCTGAATAGCTTCTAAAAGACGAACAGGCGGCGTTTTCTTCAGCAGGTAACCCGTTGCCCCTGCCCGAATGGCTTCAAATACGCGTTCGTCATCGTCGAAGACCGTCAGCATCAGCACATCGACATGGCTGTAGCGTTCGCGCAGGCTACGAACTGCATCAATACCACTCCGACCCGGCAGGTCAATGTCCATCAGCACCACATCGGGTTGCAGAGTACTTACCTGTTTCTCGGCTGAGAGGCAATCGCCAAAAGAGCCCAGTAGGTCAAATCCGTCGGTTGCGTCGATCAGGAACGATAATGCCTCGCGCAGAGGCTGGTTGTCTTCGAAAATAACAGTGCGAACCGCCATGATGAGAGTGGAATGAGTAGACCAAAAGTACCGCTATAAACGAGATGTTTAATACCCTATTAGGGTGACCCGTCCGGCTGTATTATGAGTCGTTAAACCGGAAAAGATAGCTTGACTTGTGTTCCCTGCCCGGGTGAAGAGCAAACCGATAGGGTACCACTCAGCAGTGTAGCGCGGGTGTGTAGATTGCGAAGGCCGTTTCCGCCACCAGTTCGGGCTGTTGGGTTGTGGGTGTCGAAACCGCGTCCGTTATCACTCAAACACAGGATTAACTGGCCAGACCGCTGTTCCAGTTTTACCAGTACGCTGGAGGCTTCTGCGTAGCGAGCCGTATTAGTCAGGGCTTCTTTATAGATCAAAAAAAAATCGCGGCGACGTTCCAGGGGCAGCGAAAGCGTTTCAACACCGGGCCCAATCTCAAATTGCACCGTTGTTTCGGTAGTACCCAACAGATCGTCGGCTACCTGCTTCATCCGGTCGAGCACCTGTTGCATGGTATCCTGAGTAGGGTTGATACTCCAGACGATATCGCTCATGGAATCCATCACTTGTCGGGCAGTTTGGCCAATACGGTCCAGATTTTGGCGGGCGCGTATCGGGTCGGTGGGCATGGCGGCGCTCAGGATGCTGATGCTGCTGAGGTAGCTACCCATATCGTCGTGCAAATCGCGGGCAATGCGGTCGCGGACTTTTAAGGCTCTCAGTTTTTGTAAAAATCGGTACCGAACGAATAAATAAACGATAACGCTAATGAGGCCTATAACATACAGAAATACCATGGGCCAAAACCAGATACGCTTCCAGAATGGGGCATTTAGGCTGATTGTTAATTGGTTTATAGCCAGTGTGTTACGGTTTTTGGCTTCACGTACCTGAAAAACGTAGGTGTTACCAATCAGATTGGCAAAATGAAACTGGTCGTTGCTATAGCCTGACCGCCAGGTTGCATCAAGGCCGGATAGTCGATACAAAATTGGGGTTGGCTTGTCGGCCGAACAATAGAAGGTCAAGTAGTTTTCCTGCGCAGGTAGCGAAAGTGTATCTCTGGATTGATAGCTTTTGGGTAATCCATATGCATTGATAGTGACTACTGAATCGATCCGGACCGATTGCGCCACTGCAGTAGTTGATACGCTTGTTAAAGCTAGTAGGCAGGTTGCCAGCCGATACCAGCTACTAACGGTATTGACGGGTTTTCCAAAAGCCGAGCGCATAGACTAGATTACAAAGAATAACAACGGTGAACTGAAAGCATAACCACTGAATCAGTAACTCACGCGATGATTCGGCCATCGGCACCCGCAACGAATCGTATAGGGTAGACAATAGTGAACTGACCAAACGACCCGTGCTGATCCAGAAAAGCGGAACGGTAAGCAAACTGGATGTGCTGGTCTGGGTCAGAAAGTATAAATAAATCAGGGGAATAATCGTGTTAATAACTGTCTGTAACGGAATGGCCCATTGACTGACCGGTGTACTGGCGGCAGAAAAAGTCAATTCGATCCCAATGCCAAGCAATGCCACCGTTTCTAAACCGACAATACTCTTACGTGAAATGCCGGGGGGAACGGCCAGCGCGTAGCAAACGGCAAAGCCAAGACCAAATAATGTGGCCATAGCATAGATAACGTACTCGGGAGCGTTGGTGTAGGGTAAAACCAGATAGTTGGTGGCTAGGGCCATCGACAGAGCCAGCAACAGAAAGTAAGCAAGCAGGCTAGCCCACGCAAAGCGCAGACTAGCCCCTAAAGCGGTCCATCGGTAGAGGCCAATTCCGATGGGAATTAGCAAAGATGTCAAGTTAAGATACACCAATATGGTGAGGGCCTGATTCAGCATGCCTAATCGCTGTCTGCAACTTGTCGCGGGGGAGTTGAACAGATGAGTGGAGGACAACCAAGGCCAGGAGGTTCGGGGCTGTCGCCATCGACGGAGGCATAGATCTGTCCCGTTCTGATCACGGTGACAAGCGGCGTGTCATTAACTTCTATGTCTTCCACTCTCACTTCGGTAATCACCAATTCAACCTGATCGCCGTCTCCTGAATTGCCTAGGCCATAACAAATTTGAATGCCGTTCAGGTCGAGGTTCGTTAGCGAGTCAACGATAGACTTCAATTGATTGATCCCAATAAACGTACCCGTTTTAGGACCTCGGTGGGGCCATGCGTCAAAGCTTTGCTTCAATGGATCCACCAGCTCCGGGGTTGCCACTGTAAAGCCAAAACTGCGATAATCCTGTGCCATACTTTTGCTTTGTTTAGATGTAATTGATTAATTGTGAGAAGAATAAGAACAAACACACCATAAAGTAGATTATGAGCCAGAACCTAATTATCAAATTCCGGGATGAGATATTACTCACATCCGACGAACTAGTCAATTTTGCGCCTCGTGACGAGTATACTGAACTCGCTCTCAGATACAGTGAGTTGGCTGGCTATGAGTATTTTTCACCAAAATATATCGAAAATAACCGTAAAAACTGGTCTGCTTTCGCGCAGTTGATTCAAAAAATTAGCAAAGAAACCGACGCTGCTCCTGATTATCTATTTGATAACGTTGATGCTTATCTGCCGTTGAGTTTGCTTGAAGAAATAAAGAAGCCGGAAAAAGACGGATTTAGGCGGTTTAACAATCTGCCGGAAGCTACGGCTGATAAGATACCCAATCTGTATAACTATTTCAAAATCAGCTTACCTGATGGCATATCCAATGCTCAAATTGCAGATTGGCTTGGTGAGTTAGGTACGTTCCTGCCCGATGCCTCGACGGTTGCCCGGACTAAATTGGGCAATGTGCCGTTGCATTTCGCGCCTAGTTTACTGGCAGCCGTTTACCTCGTTGGCGAACCTGAAGAAGCGAGTGTTGAGCCAGGCCACATGGAACCGCCTTTAAATCCGGCCCTCGGTAATCAGCATTATTTAGCCGATATGTCTATTCCGCTCAACACTACCCGGGGGCAAGATGTAGGGCTGACAATTTTAGAAGTAAATGGGTGGGATACCACACATGGGCAACTGGAGTCTGCTTCATTTCCTGTTGTTTTTCCGACCGATATCATATGGCAGGGGTCACCTTCCTTAACCAGTTTAAGGCAGTATCCTGCTTTGTCGACGCACGGTACTAAAATTTTGGGCGTATTACGGGCAAAGCATGGCGACAGTAATCCGATGCCTAACGGTGTCGATCTGTGCCAGGGTATTGTACCAAATGCGACTATTCGTTTGGCTTCCTGTTTATCAAGTTTATCATTGGCTCTTCCGTTAAGAAAGCAGTATGACGAAGCAAGTGCCCTGCTGGAAATAGTGAATACTAGTGAACGCGGTGATATTGTGTTGATAGAAGTGGCCTTCAACGGTCAAAAATACCCTGTCGATGTGGTCCCTGCTATGCATGATTTAATTGCTCTGGCCAGATTAAAGGAGATTACAGTAGTGGCCGCTGCTGGTAATAAAAGTCTGTATCTACCCATCGAATCAAACCCCGCCTCAGTGGGCCAGCCAATCACTCAGATAGTACCTGTTAGCCTGATAGACGCTGTAAAACCCGAACATTCGCAATCTTTCTGGATGGCATATAGGCAGATAACGGATCACCTACGAACCGAAATGGGAGATGACTTTGTAGAATATGATTCTCCGGAAGACTTCATTGCCAGTTATCAAGCCAATGCTTCGGCGGCAATATTGGTAGGTGCTTCTCGGCAACCAGAACGGGTACCGCGCAGGCAACCACGAACTATAGTAGCCACACGCAAGAGTACATCATCATATGGGCCACGGGTAAACGTGTATGCGCAGGGAGAAAACATCTTGTCAACAACCATAGAGGGTAAATATTATACTACAAGTGATACATCTGGTGCGTCGGCCATCATAGCTGGCTTCGCCACTTTACTGCAAAGTCAGGCCAAACAGGATCAATACCTGATTCAACCCGATGAAATGCGTATCCTGCTCACACAGGGAACTACTGTATCGAATTCAGTGGGTGGTGTCATTCCTGATTATGGATTAGCTTCAGCTATGCTATCTGGCTGGATCGCTGATCAAAACACATAACAAAGGTGCGCTAATTATTCGTATAGGGCGTACCCAAAATGGGGGATGGATCGCTAAAAGTGAAGGCACAAAAAGAGGGTCAGCCTGGGTACGTACCCAGGCTGACCCTCTTTTCATTACACCTATTTTTGTTACACCATCCGCAACAGCACCGACGCGCGGGCAGGTACGTTGAAGGGTGTTTTTACATCAATGCGATGGCCCGTTTCTACTTCACCAGTGGTGGTATCAATAATCACTTCATAGTGCGTTCTTGACTTGTGAGGTGCTGGTAGGGTAAATGCAATGTCTTCCCAATAGCTGTTCATTACCCACAATAGCTTGCTGGCACCTTCTTCCGTTTCGTTGATATACTGACCGGTTTCGTCCTGCTCACCAACCCGCGCACCGTCGATCCAGAGCGCAAGGCAGTGTGTATGTGGGTTAGCATAGTCTTCTGGCTGGAAAACCTGACCGTCGGGACGAAGCCAATCGATCTGCTCTGTTTCGTAGAATTTCCGGCGGCTGAGCAACGGATATTTCTGGCGTAGCGCAGTTAGCTGTGCCGTGAAATCGAAGAGAGCCTGCTGCTTTTCGTCCCAATTCCAGTTGAACCAGCAAATCTCGCTGTCCTGATTATAGCCGTTGTTGTTACCATGTTGGGTACGCCCGTACTCATCGCCCATCATAAACATCGGTGCTCCCTGACTTACTAGCAGGGTGGTCAGGAAGTTGCGCTTCTGCTGTTCACGAGCCTGGTTAATAGCTGGGTCATCGGTAGGGCCTTCGGCACCCATATTCCAGCTCTCGTTGTTACTCTCGCCGTCATTGTTGTTCTCACCGTTGGCTTCGTTATGCTTCTCGTTATAACTAACCAGGTCATTGAGCGTAAATCCATCGTGAGCAATAATGAAGTTAACGCTGTTGCCCGGTCCACGCCCGTCGGCATACAAATCGGGACTACCCAACACGCGAAGGGTCATTTCGTGCGCCAAACCGTCGTCACCTTTCCAGAATTTACGGACACAGTCGCGGTATTTACCGTTCCATTCTGACCAGCGCACCGGAAACTGGCCAACATCGTAGGAGCCAATGTCCCAGGGTTCGGCAATTAATTTTACCTGGCTGAGCGTTGGGTCCTGGTTCACGGTATCGAGGAATGACGATACGTTGTCGCCGAGTTCGCGGAGCAGGGCCGAGGCCAGATCGAAGCGGAATCCGTCGACGTGCATCTCCTGCACCCAATACCGCAGACTGTCCATTACCACGCGCAGCGTTTGCGAATGGGTCAGGTTAAATGTATTGCCCGTGCCGGTGTGGTTCATGTAGAACTGCGGCTGCTCGGGTACGGTGTGGTAGTACACCTTGTTATCGATACCCTTGAACGAGATGGTTGGTCCCAGCTCATTCCCTTCGGCGGTGTGGTTGTACACCACGTCGAGGATGACTTCAATACCCGCCGCATGCAGGTTTTTCACCATCTGCTTGAACTCGTTGACCACGTTATCTGACGAAGCATAGCCGTTGTGAGGCGCAAAGAAACCAATGCTGTTGTAGCCCCAGTAACTCTCGTTCGAAAACTGGTGAACCGGTAGTAACTCAACCGCCGTGATGCCCAGCTTCTTGAAATAATCAATCGCTTCGGGCGTGCCTAAGCCGGCATACGTACCCCGAATTGGTTCGGCAATGGTAGGATGCTGGTAAGTGAAACCTTTCACGTGCATTTCATAAATGACCGACTTATTCATTGGCGTATTTGGCGCGGTGTCGTCGCCCCAATCAAACGCCGTTGAGTCGATTACTACGCTTTTAGGAGCCACCTTGCCGCTGTCGACATCGCTCATTTGCATGTATCGGTCGTCGGCCTCTTGGGTATGGTCATAACCCAGTGTATCGGTGCTGCCACCTACTATGCCGTGCACCTCGCGGGCATAAGGGTCGAGTAGCAATTTATGGGCATTGAAGTAATGCCCTTCTTCCGGTGCATAGGGACCATCGACCCGATAGCCGTATAACTGACCGGGTTTGATGCCTTCGAGGTAGATATGCCAGACGTTTTCAGTCTTTTCGGTCAGTTCGATGCGGTGGGTTTCTTTTTCGCCCCGTTTCGATGTGAATAGGCAGAGCGACACGCCAAGGGCATTTTCGCTGTAAATAGAAAAGTTAACGCCCTGTTCGTCTACAGTGGCACCCAAGGGGTAAGGCTGGCCGGGCCGCGACGGAATAGTAGCCGATGTTGTAGTAGGAGAAGTTGTCATAAACGTTGATGTAACTGGTACTGTTGCACTAAAGAATAAACTCATTTCTGTGAAAAATGTTAGGGCTTTCCCTTACTTGGCTCAGTATGTTCATATTAAGACTTCATTTATTATTTATATGTAGAAACTGTTATCTTGCCTCCCATGACCTCACGACGGACTTTCTTGCGGGCCAGTGCCCTGCTGTTGCCTCCCTTACTCACCAACCGAACGCTGGCTGGTACTACTTCAGCTGTTGCGCCCAAGCCGGTAGTCGTTTCTACCTGGGACAGCGGGACTATTTCCAACAAGGCTGCCTGGCCCGTATTGCAACGCGGCGGTCGTGCGCTCGATGCCGTTGAAGCCGCTGGTATTGCCATCGAAAACGACATAAACTGCTGCGTCGGCCTGGGTGGTAATCCTGATCGTGATGGATTTGTAACGCTCGATGCCTGCATCATGGATGAGAAATCGAACTGTGGGTCGGTGGCGTTTCTCGAGCGAATTAAACACCCGGTATCGGTAGCCCGGAAAGTAATGGAGAATTCGCCGCATGTGATGCTCGTGGGCGTAGGCGCTCAGCAGTTTGCGCTGGCCAATGGCTTCACGCTGGAGTCAGGTACGTTGTCGGCGGATGCCGAAAAAACGTATCGCGAATGGCTGAAAAAATCGGAGTATAAGCCGGTTATCAATATTGAAAACCAGAAACCTGTTCGGGGTACAAAAGGCCACGGCCCGTTTGCGCCGTCGTTTTTCGACGATGGTACGCCGAACCATGATACAATGGGAACCATAGCCCTCGATGCGGCGGGTAACCTATCGGGCATGTGTACCACGAGCGGTATGGCCTTCAAACTACGGGGTCGCCTGGGCGATTCTCCGTTGATTGGTGCCGGCTTGTTTGTCGATGGTGAGATTGGTGCCGTTACCTGTTCGGGGCAGGGGGAAGAGGTAATTAGAATGGCGGGTTCGCACACGGTTGTTGAACTGATGCGCCAGGGATTGTCGCCCGCTGAAGCGTGTAAACAGGCCGTTGAACGCATTATCAAGCGCGACCTGGAAAAGGCTAAAACATTTCAGGTAGGCTTTATTGCTCTCAACAAAGCAGGTGAAGTAGGAGCCTACGCCGTTCAACCCGGTTTCAGTTATACCCTGACGAATGCTGAGAAAGATGGTGTGCTGGTGAAATCACCGAGTTATTTTAAATAAGGGGGGAAAGGGAGTAGGGGGAAGAAAGGGAAGAGGGGGAAGAAAGGGAGTAGGGGGAGGAAAGTGAAGAGGGGGATTTGTGTAGCGAAAGCAACTACACTTGCGTCAGCAATCCCCCTCTTCCCTTTCCTCCCCCTCTTCCCTTTCCTCCCTTATTTAAATCCCCTTATCAACATCAATCAGGTAGGCTCGGCCTCCGGCGCGTTCAATGGCTTCGGCGACGTACTGTGCGTTGTCTGGGGCGTATGCAAACATGCAACCGCCGCCACCCGATCCGTTTATCTTGGCTCCGTAAGCGCCTGCTGCCAAGGCCGCATCAATCATCCGATCTATTTTGGGAGTCGATATACGTTTGGCTTCGCGGAGATTGGTTTGGTGGCGGGTCAACAACTTGCCAAACTGCCGATGATCGATGGTGGGTTGTCGAAGCAGTTGCAGCGCTTCACGCAGTATATCCCGGTCTGACAGGTTACCGCGTACCAGTGTTTCTTCGTCCGCTGTCAGGAGGTGAACGTACCTGTTTAACTGATCGATGGGTAATGTTTCGAGCGAAAAAGTATCATCAAAGGCCCTCATTTTATCCATGGCGGCGAGCATGCCGTATTTCACGTGTTTCAGCAGACCAATGGTGTCTTTGGGCTCGCCCGAATCGCCCAGCACGAACGTGCTCAGTCTTGGTTGAAACGGCTCAACATGAATGGCCGGTACTGATTCCAAGTAAATAACGCCGCCCAACGCCGTTGAGTAATGATCCATCATGCCGCCGGGATCACCAAATTCGAGCACCTCGGCCACGTAGGCAAATTCGGCGAGTTGGGCCGGGGTGAACGTGCGCGGCTCATCGGCCAGTTGACTCAGTACACTCAGCCAACTGATGAGTAATGCCGATGAACTCGACGTACCTGCGTTGATTGGAATGTTGCCCGACACATGGCCGCTGATGCCTTCCGAAAACCGTAGCCCTTCCCGATAGAGCACGTTCATGGCACTACTGAAATAATCGCGGTCGTGCAGGTACGTTAACGGGAATTGGCTGATGTCGAACGTTATTTCCTGCTCAAGGTCAGGCAAGTGTAAACAGACCTGAGGCAGGCCACCCCGCTGCACCGTTACGCTGATTCGCCGGGAAATGGCCGCCGCAATCACGGGTAAACCCAGATAATCCTGATGTTCACCAAAAAGACAAATTCGCCCCGGCGTAGAGGCAGTTAACTGGTTTTTAGTCATTATGCTTCGCGTCATTAAATGGTCATTCGCTCCGCTGTCATTAAGTTTCGCTGTCATTGATAGTCATTTATTGTTTTTGTAACGAATGACCATTTAATGACAGCGAAGCGAATGACCATTTAATGACATTTTCTCTCTTAATACGCGTCGGTTAGGCCGAAAATGGGTTTATTGGTCTTCCATTTGCCCCGCGTGAAATCGGGGATATCGATGGGTTTGCTGCCTTTGGCAATGCTTTGCTCCGAGAGGGGGCTGATAGCGCTCCAGGCTGCCGCATCATATACATCGATCGGTGGCGCGGTCTGATTTTTAATGGCTTCTACAAAAGCGCGGAATACGAAAAAATCGATGCCACCGTGACCCGCCTTTTCGGCACTGGCCGCGTGCTGTTTCCAGAGTGGATGGTCATACTTGTCCTGATACGCTTTGAACGGCTCGAACACGTGCGGCTTGGCCGAAACGCCCTCCAGATAAATCACGTCGCCATCGTCCATCCAGACGCCCTGCGTACCCTGCGCCCGAAAACCAAGCGAGTAGGGTCGCGGTGAATTGGTATCATGAATGATCACGATATTTTCGCCATTGGCGCACTGAATCATGGTCGTTACCACATCACCTAACTTGAAATTTACGTTGGCGTTCGGGTGATTGGCGCCTCCTTTGTCAACCACATATTTATGCAGTGCGCGCGATTTGGTGGCCATTGAGGTCAGGTGCAAAAACTGATTACCCCGGTTGATATTCAGCCAGTGGGCCACCGGACCGAGACCATGCGTGGGGTACAGGTCGCCATTCCGATCAACGGAATGCTGTGTCCGCCAGCGGGCTTCCGACATGGCGTTAGCGCCAAACTCAACGCCTCCGCCATATACCTGCTTGCCGTTATTGAATTTCACTTCGCGCAGATCATGCTGATACCCGCAGTGCGCATAGGTCATTTCGCCGAACATGCCCTGCCGAACCATATTCAGCACCGACAGTACATCGCGGCGGTAGCAGACGTTTTCGAGCAACATGCAGTGTGCGCCAGTCTTTTCGTAGGCATTGACCAGATCCCATGATTCTTTGAGCGTGACTGTAGCCGATACTTCCAGCCCGGCATATTTCCCGGCCAGCATAGTCGCTACGGCCATTGGTGCGTGCCATTCCCAGGGTGTGGCAATAACCACCCCGTCGATATCATCGCGCTTCAGCATTTCTTTAAACGCTTCGTCGCCTTTAGAGAATACGGGCGGAATGGGCCGACCCGCTTTTTGAAGCTGAGCAGTAGCTTTGGCCAGCGAAGCCGGATCGGTATCGCACAGGGCTGTCACCTGTACGTCGGGCCGGTAAAGCGCCTGTTCCAGGTGACTGCGCCCTCGTTCACCCAGACCGATGAAGGCCAAACGTACTTTTTCGAGGGGTGGTTTCCGTCCCGTTTGTGCGTAAACAGGCTGGGTTAGCAACGAAGGAAAGAGGGGGAGTGCGGCGGTACCAAGAGCCGTTGTGCGCAGGAAAGAACGTCGGGAAGAGGTCATAGCGATTGATTTCATCCCAAAATAGGTAAATCCCTATAAAACAAAAAAGCCTGCACTCAATGAGCGCAGGCTTTCCGATCCCACCATTCACTACACTACCAAAGCCAAGCGTCCCATGGTTTCATGGGCCAACTCGACTTTACTCTTCTGGTGGAGCAATAACTCACGGGTACTAGCCGCAATGTCTGTTTGCTCCAGCACACTTCTATATTCGCTCAAGGCCTCGGCGTCACCGCGTTGGCACTCTTCGGCTACTGCTTTATCTGAACTGCCCGACACGGCCGACTTGATATTGATCCAGGCGCGGTGTAGGTCTGATGCCAGACTGGTTCCATTGTCAGCATCGCCACCTAATGCCCGAATTTCGCGGTCCAACTCGGTAGCAAATTCAGCGCGCTCACGCGACTGAGCCAGGAATAAGCTTTTCAACTCCTGATCTTTTACGTTTTCAGCTGCTTCCTTGTAGCCTTCTTCGGCATCGTGGCTGCTGGTCAGTAATTTATTCAACTGGTCGAGGATTTCACCCCGTGTTTCTTTGACGTTCATAACGTGTTGTGTTAAAGGATAAGTGAACTGGTAATTGATAAGCACATTGGCCCGATGGGCTATTTCTTTTGAGGATCGTGTCCCCAGTTTTTGAGTGAATAGAGCCAGTTACTGCCCTCTACAGTGGCTGGTTTCTGGGCAGAATGGCGACGAACGTAGCTAATCACCTTCTTCATGTGAGCGTAGTCCTCATCAGTCAGGTCAGCTTGTTTTTTGTCTTTTATAGCAAGAATTTTCTTGCCTGAATCATGACCAATCGATTCGCTGTCACCTTCTTTTTTTTGACCCACGGTCTTCGATTCGTCGGTATCAAGCCATTTCGTTAGTGCAGAAGGAGTCATGTTTACGACCTCGTTAAACTCGTCGCGGATTTCCTTCTGTTCTGTATCGCTTAACGTAGCCATAATTGATCGGGATACTAGTCTATGTTGCCGTTTTTAGCGTCGCGTTGCATCTTCTCATTGGCAAATACGGCAACTTCAACTCGGCGGTTTTTTGTGCGGCCAGATTCTGAGTCATTATCAGCTATTGGTTGCGATTCGCCATACCCTTTCTCGGTTAGTCGATTGCCTTTCACACCTACCGATTTCAGATAATCCGAAACGGCACTGGCTCGCTGGTTCGACAAACGGAGATTCAGATCATCAGAGCCTGTCGCATCGGCGTGTCCTTCAATGATGAGGTTCGTGTCAGGATACTTGTCTAGCGTTTGAGCAAACTCAGATAGTTGACGCTTCGTTGCTTCTTTCAGGTCGGACTTGCCAACGTCGAAAAGAATATCTGAATTGAATGTTATTTTGATGCCTTCGCCAACCCGTTCTACCGTCGCGTTGGGCAATTCACGTTGAATTTCTTCGGCTTGCTTATCCATCTTGCGACCGATAACAGCACCGGCTGCACCACCAATGGTAGCGCCTAGAATAGCCCCAAGGGCTGTGTTGCCCGACCGGCGACCTATAACGCCTCCTACTACTGCACCGCCACCAGCGCCAATGCCTGCGCCACGCTGCGTTTTATTCGTATTATTCTTAACGGATTTGCAACTCATCAGCACATCGCTGGAGGTTAGGCCGGCGGCCAGTAGCAGAGCAACGAGGCCCTTGCTGTTAATTTTCATACTAGTCATAACGTGTGAGTGAAACTGATTCACCTACCGTGTAGCCAAAAGCTTACCAGCTCTTGATGTAGACCGTATAAATAACGAGTAATTAAAATAACTAGCTAGTAATCAGTATTTTGGCTGGTGATATAGTGAGGCACTGGTCAGGAGTATAGTCAACCGGAATAATGCCCTGTATAGCATCGATTCGTCAGTTTGTGGAATTAATTCTACGTATTAAGTGGGATAATTAATTTGTCTGATGCAGGCTTTGCAGGAATTGTTCTTTGTAATGACGGCCCAGCGGCACCAGGCGGTCTGCAATCCTGATCTCGTTCTCATCGAACGTATCAACGAGTAAGGTGTTCACCGCGTAGGAGCGATGTACCCGGACAATATTGGCGTAGTCTAGTTTTTCGAGTACGGTGGTCAGCGACATCCGTAGCGAGTATTTTTTCGAGCCGGTCAGAAATGTAGTGTATATATCTTCAGCCACCAGCACCTGAATATCGCTCAGGTTGATCTTCACGAATTGGTAGCCCTGACGGATGAAGATGTGCTGTCCGCTCTTCAGAATCATCTCCCGTGCGTTTACCAATGGTTCCGGGGCAGTGGCCACCGCAGTAGGAGTAGCGTATGACTGTGTTCCCCGGTTGCCGTTATTAAGGGCTATTTCAATGGCCAGCCGAAGGTTCATCAGGTCATAGGGCTTGGTGAGATAGGCGGCGGGAAAAGTCTGTTTAGCGCGCGTCAGGGTATCGTCGTCTGAGTAGGCCGTGAGGTAAATAACAGGTACGTTCCTGATGGCGTTGATGCGGCGGGCCGTTTCTACCCCATCAATGTCTCCCTTTATGTTTATGTCGCACAGAATCAGGTCAACTTCATTGCGTTCGAAGAGGTCGATGGCTTTCAGGCCGTTATTGGCAATGCCAACCACCCGATACCCTTCTGCTTCCAGATGGTCGCAAAGGGTCATGGCCAAAATAGCTTCGTCTTCAACAACTAGGAGGTTCATCGAGTAGTATACTTTATTTATGGAGCAATATATAACTTAAAATGCATTCCCTGGCCCGCTTGCATGGAACAGGCCCCCCCAACCTGTTCGCTTAATCCTTCGATGAGCCGTTGGGGGAGAGCCACCCCCGCCCGCGACCAGGGTGCACTCTGGATGTCGAGCGAAGGGCCTTTGTCAGTTACCTCCAGCAACAGACCTTTCCGATTGGTCAGGCTAACCGTAAGTCTGGGTTGTTGGGGGGCGGCATGCAGGGCGGCATCGGCAACCAGTTCGTGAAGAATAAGACCAACCGGCAGGGCCATATCGGCGCTTAATTCGTCGGTATCCAGCATCAGCGTGAGATTGGTAGCATCCGTACGGGTGAGGGTTTGGTAGAGCCGTTGTACATACTGCCGCAGGTTGATGGCGGTGGGTACGTTGTCCTGGTAGAGTCGTTGCTGAAGTAGCGCTACCGACCGAACCCGGCTAAGGCTTTGCTGTAGCGGGTGGCGGGCTGTCTGGTCAATAACCTGGGCCAACTGAAGTTCCATCAACCCAATCACAACGGCGAGGTTGGTGTTTACACGGTGGCTCAACTCCTGTCGCAATGTTTGCAAGTCGGTTTCCTGTCGGCGCACGGCCAGTCTGATCAGTCGAAGCCTTTGAATTAACAGGCCACAGGCAAGTACAAGTCCCCCCAGCACAACGAAGCCTAGCCATATGAAATTAAAGGAATGTAAAGCTGGTGCCATAGAAACAGACGGCCGATAGATAGCCGGAAGCGAAGCCAACCGGTTGATCGAAACTGTTTCTCTAAAATGCTGACAAAGAAGATGAAATGCTGGTTAATGTCGGCAGACTACGGGAGTTCAGTGGTCTATAAGCGCTTTTTGTGGGTCAGTTCATCTGGAATTCATGCGTAGGTATATGGAGGGTGAATCGCGTTCCCTGTTTTACCGCCACATCCAGCGAGGCTCCGATCTGATCGCTGAGACTGTAGACAAGGCGCCGCCCAAAAGAGGCGCTCCTTCCCGGAAGCTGACCTGCCTGCCATTCGTGAAGATTCAAACCAGGCCCGTTATCGGTGAGCAGTAAATTGAGTCCTTCATGTTGCCAGATGCGTAGGGTAAGCTTGGGGGCTGTCACCGTATTTGGGAAGGCGTATTTGAACGCATTGGTTAGCAGTTCATTCAGGATCAATCCCAATGGAATAGCAACGTCGACATCTACATCGCTCACCTCAATCGATATTTTTCGTTCGAGCTGATTGGGGCTGTAGCCGTAGGCGGCCATCAGCGAATCGATCAGGCTGTGGGTATAATCGGTTAGGTTAATTTGGGTAGCTGTGTCTGTTTGGTACAATCGCTGATGAATGAGCGACATGGCCTGCACGCGCTGTTGGCTTTCCAGGAAAGCCTGCCGAATGGGGGTGTCGCCCAATCGGTTGGCTTGTAGTTCCAGCAGTCCGGAAACGATAGCGAGGTTGTTTTTTACCCGGTGGTGCAATTCGCGCATCAGCAGTTTCATCTGTTCCGATTGGGTCTGAATCTTGGTTCGGCTATCCTTTATTCGGCGGTACAGTAGCAGTAATAAGCCCGACAGTAGGCAAAACAGGCATGCACCAATGCTGAGCCAGAGCACCTGCAAACTCTGACGACTGTAATCTTCTCCCAACTGCCTTATTTTCTGCTGGTTCGACGCGTTGGCGTATCGACTTCGTAAGATGGCATTATCCAGCTGAGCTCTGGCACTCATCCGCATCAGATCGCGTGTTTTATCGGCCTCAATCCGAGCCAGATCACCTTCGTGGTCTAATAAGAGTCGGGCTTTGGTTTCGGCCAGCAACCGGTCTTTCTGAGCCGTTACTTCGGCTAGCTGCCGGGTACGTTCGTTGTCGTATTGGGCCTGAAGCGCCACAATCTGTCTGGCTTTGTCGATGCGCATCAGTGAATCTTCAATCAGCTTCTGTTCCGACAGTAGGTTGAATGCTTTTTCGTAATCGCCCAGCGCACTGTACGTTTCGTAAATAACCGATAGCGTGTTGAACAACCGGTGAGGATCGCCGATCTGCCGGGAGTATTCCAGGGCTTTTCGCGCATGTTCTGCCGAGGCGGGCAGGTTTTTTTGAAGCCTGTATGTTTTAGTCAGGTTACGGTGGTTGTGCTCAAGACTGGTTTTTCGGTTAATCGTCGTGTTGATGGCCAGGGCCTTGGTGATCAACTGGATAGCCTTGTTGTAATGTCCCTGGTCAAGCATAAGTTGCCCGAGATTACCGTACAGAATAGCCAGCGTACCCATATCCTTTTGGTCGAGCGTTTGCTGAATCGGTTCGAGAAGCTTAATGGCGGCATGGTAGTTTTGTTGAACAGCCTCATACCGCTCAAGGTCACGCTGAATGATAGCCATGGTGTTGAGGGCATTGGCAATATCGCCCGGCGCACCTCTATGCGTTACAAAGAGCGCGTATGCTTTCTCTGCATAAGCGAGTGCCTGCTGCCAGATAGCCCGTACCCGTTGCGAATCACCCATACGCTTGTAGGTGAGTGCCATGCTTTGATAGATTGAGCCAGTGGTGTTGTCATCGTTGATTCGTTCGCTGTGGGGCAAGGCCTGCTGAAACAGGATAACTGCTTCGGCGTATTTGCCCCGGTCGCGCTCAACAATGCCAAGCGTCATCAGACTTTGGGCCAAATCGCTGTCTTTCTTACTCTTCCGGGCAAGTTGATTTAGTTGCGTGGCAAGGTATAGTGACGAATCGGGATGGCTGTACCGAACGGCCTGCCATTGGCTATACAGCCGGTTGCGGAGCAGCGAATCGGGCGGCGGCGAGGCATATGTTGACAGGTTACCCGCAAGCCAGATAAATACAGACAGATAAAGGTAAGAAGGCATTATGGGCAGACGTTTGGAAAAAGCTGAATAGCTAAGCTACAGCATAACCCGCTCATCCATGTTGCTTCACGACCGTAAATTGGTAACATCTGTTAGCATGCGGCCCCTTTGATAGTCGATATACCGTAAGCAGTAGTGACTAGCCAAAAAAACATACCCTATCACTGCATCACTTGTATACCAGCACTTTTATAGCGGTTTACTAATTCGCCTGAAGCATCCTTATCGGTAATCAGCGTATGGGCCAATGTAAGCGGGGCAAAGTGTACGTATTTATCGTTATCGAATTTTGACGAATCACAGAGCAGGTAAACGTGCTTGGCCTGTTGCGCCATGTTAAGGGCCGTACTTGCTTCCTTTTCGCTGTTGGCACTTAATCCATTAGCCACCGAAATGCCGTCGACGCCAATAAATGCCCGGTCGGCCCGGTACTGACGAAGGTGCTGTTCGGCCATAAATCCGTGAACGGCCTGCCGCTGCTGATCTACTTCGCCACCAACCAGATTGAGCTGCACTGATGAGTTCATCAACTCGGCCAGAATAGGCAATGAGTTGGTGATAACCCGAATACGTTTGTGCCGGATATAGGGGCAGATACGAAAAACGGTGCTTCCGCAATCGAGAAAAACGGTGTCGCCTTCCTGAATTTCCTGCGCGGCCAACTGGCAAATATGATCTTTCTGTTCGGCCCGACTCGCGGCTTTATGCTCGAATCGAAATGGTTGCGTAGCTAAATCTACGCGCATGGCCCCGCCCCGGGTGCGATAGAGCAACCCCTCGGCGGCCAATTGGGTCAGGTCGCGGCGAATGGTCATCTCCGACGTTTGCACGTGATTGGCCAAATCGCGCACCTCAACTGATTCCTGCTGCTCGATCAGGTCAAGAATTAATCGTTTTCGATGTTGGAAATTCATAAATAATTAATTCATTTGCACAAAATTGAACAAATTCAAACAAAAACAAACAATATGGCCAATCCGCGTGTCAGAATTACTGACGAAAAATTGCTTTCTGATAACTGGTACGTGCTGAAACGGTACACCTTCGATTATCAACATGCCAACGGTACCTGGGCTACGCAGCAGCGCGAGGCTTATGACCGGGGCAACGGTGCCACCATTTTGCTGTACAACGCCGTTGCCGATACCGTCATTCTAACACGCCAATTCCGCTTGCCAACCTACGTGAACGGAAATGCATCGGGAATGCTGATCGAGACCTGCGCTGGTTTGCTCGATAACGATGAACCCGATGATGCGATTCGCCGGGAGATGGAAGAAGAAACCGGGTATCGGATTGCGAAGGTAGAAAAGGTAATGGAAGCGTATATGAGTCCGGGGTCGGTAACGGAGCGGCTATTTTTCTACCTCGCTGAATACTCCGCCGACACTACACGACAGGCTGGTGGTGGCATAGATGAGGAAGATATCGATGTACTGGAATTACCGCTTTCCGAAGCACTGCGCATGGTTAAAGCCGGCGAGATTATGGACGGTAAAACGATCATGCTCCTCTATCACCTGCGCCTAAAACAACTGGGTAGCTTGGTGCATGCATAAACGGGTGCTTACAATGGTAAGGCGGGGAGTTGCAGTGATACGGTGGTGCCCCGGCCGGGTTGGGTGGCGACCAGCAATTGGCCCCGGTGCATGTCAGTTATTTTCTTGGATAAGGTCAGCCCCAGGCCAAACCCCTGAATGGTGCCCACGTTACCGGCCCGCATCATGGGCAGAAACACGTCGGTAAGCTGATCCTCCGGAATGCCGATGCCCTGATCACGAATGTCGATGACCACCCAGGGCGATTGATAATACACCTCTACGGTGACAGGTTTAAAATCAGAATACTTACACGCATTGTCGATGATATTGATCAGCGTGGTGCGCAACAGGGTAGCATTGCCAATCACCCGAATCGCTGAACTCTGCTCGGTAAACTCATCAGTTAATTGCAGGTCGATTTGCTGATGCGGGTATTTTTCGCCGAAATACATGACCGTGTCCAGAATAGTATCTACGAGATTGAGATCTTCCTGCAACTGGGTTGGTTTCAGGTTTTCAACTTCGGCGAGCCTGAGCAATGCGTTAGCCAGATCAATGGCCCCGTCGAGGCGGTGCAGGGCCTGTTCCACGCTTTTTCGGGCGTCGGGTAAGGTCTGATCGTAGGCAAGGGCGGTTTCCAGAATGCCTTTCACCACCGTCAGGGGCGTGCGTATCTCGTGCGAGGCATAGGCGACGAAGTTTTCCTGACTAACGGCCAATGCCTGTAACTGACTGAGTAATTGATTGAACGAGCCCGCCATATAACCCGCTTCATCGGTGGTCGTGGTCGGTATGAGCCGAAACGAAAAATCGTTGCCGGTCGCGGCATCCAGTTGACCGATCAGCGCGTCGAAGGGGCGCATGGCCCGGCGGGCAAACAGGAAACCAACGAGGGCAATGATGGTCAAGGCCAGAATGTTTCCCGCAACGAGCATGACCGAGAGGTTGCGGCTCGTTTGCCGACCGGCCAGATCATAGGCAGTTACCACGGCAACGTACCTGGCACCTTCGTGCAAAAACGACAGCGCAACGCCTTCTTTAGGCGCTTCCCACAGATGACTTTCGTACTCGAAGTACACTTCGTCGAGACGGGCCTGCTTCAGTAAATTGGCCGTTATGTTGTAATCGTCGGGTCCCGAGGAGGTGTAAATTCGGGTGTTGGTCTTGTCGAAAATGACTTCGTGCTGTTCGGGCAAAATCAGGTAGCTGGTGCGCTGAAACTCCTGCCTGTTCTGAAAAAACAACTGCGCTGCCAGGGCCCGCCGTTGCAGCCGGGTACACATCTGCGAGTGCCGGTACGATTCGTATGTCTGGAAAATAAAGGCCGAAAAAAGTAGCAACATGGTCGCTACCAGCAGGCCGAAGCCAATCGTGATGCGTTGCTTGATGCTCATGGGTCGGCGCGTAACATGTAGCCCACGCCGAACACGGTTTGCAACAGCTTAGGCTCAACATGATCGACTTTTCGACGCAGGTAATTGATATACACGTCGACCACGTTGGTGTTGGTGTTGAAATGCACATCCCAGACGTTTTCCAGCAGTTCAATCCGGCTTACCACTTTGCCCTGTTTTACCAGTAGATATTCGAGCAACGCATATTCGCGGGCCGTCAGCGTGACGCGTTCGCCCGCCCGCCACACCTGATGCGACTCGGTATCGACCGCCAGATCGAGCAGTTCCAGGCGCTTGGGCAAGGGCGCCCGCGACGGGTGCCTCCGGGCCAGCGCTTTCAGGCGGAAAACCAACTCTTTAAAGGCAAACGGCTTGGTCAGGTAATCATCGGCTCCCGACTCGAACCCCAGCACTTTATTATCCAGACTACCCAGCGCCGTGAGCAGGATAACCGGAATAGCGGGCCAGTTTTGCTTCACGTACCGGCACAGATCATAGCCGTTCATGCCAGGCATGTTCACATCAAGCACCACCACGTCGAACTGACGTTCGCTGATGAGGGCGCGGCCAATGACCCCGTCGTAGGCGGCGGCTACGCTGATGCCCTCCGATTGTAAGCCCTTCTGAATGAACTGGTTCAGCTCTGCGTCATCTTCAACTACCAATACGTTCATACATCTTCTTGCTATGGCCTGCGAAATTCGGCAGAAGAATTTGTCTTCCAATGCTATAGGGTTACTCTAACCAAATTGTAACAACTCTCTCAGAAGTCTCTAATAAGTCGGGTAGTTATTTTGAGAGATGGGTTGGTCGGGCCAACCTACCATCCTCACTCAACGATTTCCCGAATGTTAAAAAGAAGCCAATTCCACCTTGGTTCAATCACGGTCGGCCTGTTCTTATGCCTAACGCCTTTATTTACTTCAGCGCAGGTACTGACGCTGGAAGGGGCGCTCGATGCCACGTTTGCGCAGTACCCCACCCTGGCGGCGCAACGTTCGGCGCTCGACGCTGTAAGGGCCAATCAGCGTGTAATTCGTGATAATCGCCTGCCTAATGTTCGGGTACACGATCAGATAACGCTGGGCACCGCCAACGGCATATCCGGGTCTTATTTCTCGCTCGGTCTAATCGTACCAACGTCGGGTGGGCGGCGTGCCGAAAACACGATGAATCTGGCAACGGGTAATATTGCGCTGGCCACCATGGATTGGGAAGTCTACAATTTTGGCCGGTTTGCGGCGGAAGATAAACTTGCCCTGGCCGACATTTCGGTGGGCGAAGCGGCGCTCGAACGCGAACAGTTTGGCTTGCGGCAGGTGGTCATTAACACGTACCTGGAACTGATGCGGTTGCGGCAGTCGCTGGCCATCGAACAGCGGAATATGGCGCGGGTAGACACTGCCCGGCAAATCATCAGTAATCTGGTGCGCAACGGCATAAAACCCGGTCTTGATTCATCGTTGGCCGTTGTGGCGTTGTCGAAAGCGAAGCTGGCCTACTGGCAGGTGCTCGAAGACTACCGGGAAGCGGGTATTCAATTGGCTACGCTTACCGGTCGGCCACTGGCCAGTATGCAAATCGACACCACGTTTCGGGTAGCGGCACTCATGACGCCTGCAACCACCGAGACACCAGCCAACACGCACCCGTTGCTCCGCTTGCAGGATCGGCTGGTGACCCGGCAAACGGCCGAAATCGAGTTGATTCGGAAAGCGGCGCTGCCTCGGGTATCACTCCTGACCTCGGCCTGGGCGCGGGGCTCCAGTCTAGATGTCAATAACAAGTACGGGCCGCTGGAATCGGGTCTGGTCTATAGCCGGGCTAACTTTTTGCTGGGTGTAGCCGCTACCATTAACCTGACCGACCTGCGGCGAATGAACGGACGTACCCAGCTTCAGCAGTTTCGGGTGCAGGAAGCCACCAGCCAACTGGCCGTAGAGCGGGTACAGTTGCAAAACGCCCTCACCTCGGCCGATTCGTTGCTGGCGGTGGTGCGCTACAAGCTGGACGAACTCCCCATTGCGCTTCAATCTGCCAACGACGCCTACAAGCAGCGCGTGTCGCGCTACAACAACGGACTCGAAAGTATTCTGGGCCTGACCGATGCGCTCGACCTGCTAACATCTATTGAGAAAGAATACGTAGCCACGCAAAACCGGGCGGCGCGACTACGGCTGCAACGGGCGTATGCCACCAATAATTTCGCTGATTTCTTTGCCCTGTTCCGCCAATAACCCGCTCAATGTTAACTAACTACGTATGTCGCTGCTGTCAACTTCCTTAAAGCGTCCCATCTCGGTACTGGTCATTGTGGCGGGCATCGTGGTGTTTTCCATCCTGTCGGCCACCAAAATACCGATCGACATTTTTCCGCGCCTTAACTCGCCGGTGATCTATGTGATTGAACCGTATGGAGGGATGTCGCCCGCGCAGATGGAGGGCTTTTTTGCCACCCGCATGCAGGATCAGTTTCTGTACATCGGTGGTGTTCGCGAAATTCAGAGCCGAAGCGTACAGGGACTGACGGTGGTGAAACTGGCGTTTTACGAAGGGTCAGACATGGCGCAGGCGGCGGCTGAAGTGGCCATTCAGGTGAACCGGGCTATGAAATTTTTTCCGCCGGGCGCCTTACCGCCGCAGGTGGTTCGCTACGATGCGTCGTCGGTTCCGATCGGCGATCTGGTGTTTTCCAGCAAAACCCGTTCGCTGAAAGAAATTCACGAATTGGCTGTAACCCGTATCCGACCGCTTTTCTCCACCGTGCCCGGCCTGACCGCGCCGCCCCCAATTGGTACCAACTCGCGCACGATCGTCATTAACCTGGATCCGCAGAAAATCAGGAGTATGAACATCTCGCCCGACGAAGTGGTGGAGGCACTGGCGGCCAACAATACCATGACCCCGTCGGGTAATATCCGGGTCGACAATACCACGTATATCACCACGCTGAATTCGCTGGAAGAGCAGGTCGAAGATTTTGGCCGGATTCCGGTGGTTACGAGTGGGCACCGCACGGTTTTTCTGAGCGACGTGGCCACCGTTCAGGATGGGTCTGACGTAACGGCGGGCTATGCACTGGTGAACGGAAGCCGGTCGTCTTACATTCCGGTGGTAAAAACGGCCGATGCTTCAACCTGGGACGTGGTGACGCGCCTCAAGGCGAAACTGCCCGAAATGCGTAGCCTGTTACCCGACGATATCGAGGTAAATTACGAGTTTGACCAGTCGGTGTTTGTGATCAACGCCGTAGAAAGTCTGCTGTTCGAGGGTGGACTGGGTGCGTTGCTGACGGGCCTGATGGTGCTGCTGTTCCTGGGCGACTGGCGTTCATCGCTGATCGTGATCATCACCATTCCCGTGTCGGTCATTACCGGGGTCATGTGCCTGAGCCTGGCCGGGCAAACCATCAACATCATGACCTTGTCGGGTCTGGCGCTTTCGATTGGAATTCTGGTAGATCAGGCCACGGTAACGATCGAAAACATTCACCAGCATCTTGAACAGGGCAAGCCCAAAAAACTGGCTATTTATGATGCCTGCCGCGAAGTGGCGCTACCGCTGTTGCTAATTCTGCTGTGTATACTGGCCGTTTTTGCGCCGTCGTTTATCATGTCGGGCGTACCCAGAGCTATGTTTTTACCCCTGTCGCTCTCGATCGGGTTTGCCATGACGGTGTCCTATTTTTTGGCTCAGAGCCTGGTGCCGGTATTGTCGAACTGGCTGATGAAAGCGCACCATGTTCCAGCGCTGGAAGAAGCTAAACCCGGCTTTTTCGACCGGGTACGTTACCGCTTCTCGGCCCAGACAGATCGGCTCCTGAACCGAAATGGTCTGATTATCGGCGTTTATTTCGTGGCTATTCTGCTGCTGGCGGGCTTCGGTTTTGTGCTGATCGGAAAAGACATGCTGCCCCAGATCAACTCCGGGCAACTGGTCATTCGGATGAAAACGCCAGACGGCACCCGGCTTGAACGGACCGAAGAACGAGTCGGGCAACTGCTGACCCTGGTCGACGAAGCAACGGACGGAAACCTGGCCGTATCGTCGGCCTACGTGGGTGTGGTGCCTACCAACTATGCCACTACCAATCTGTATGTCAGCACCAGCGGAAGTAACGATGCGGTGATCAAAGTGGCCCTCGACAAGGAGTATCACACCAATATTCAGGACCTCAAAGAACGGATTCGGGAGGCCGTAAGCGAGCAAATGCCCGACCTTACGCTTTCGTTTGAACCCGCCGACCTCACAGAAAAGCTGATGAGTGGTGGGGCCACCACGCCCATTGAAGTGCAGGTAGCGGGGCGCGATATGAAACAGATTGCGGGCTACGCCAACCAACTCGTCGATAGTCTGTCGACGGTACCGTTCCTCCGCGATGTGCGCATTGTGCAGCCCCTGTCGTTTCCCGTAATCAACATCAAACTGGACCGGCAAAAACTGGCCATGATGGGCTTGAGTCTGCAACAGGCCGCCCGCTCCATCACCGCCTCTACGTCATCGAGCCGATATACGGAGAAAAACCAGTGGCTCGATCAGAAAGCGGCCTACACGTATCAAGTACAGGTGCAGATTCCCGAATACGCTATGCGTAACCTGTCGCAGTTGCAGGAGATTCCGTTGGTGGCGGGTCAGGTACGTCCCGTGTTGGGCGATGTGGCCACGTTCTCTGTCGATACGCTACCCGGCGAATATGCCCGTACGGGTCCCCGTCGCTTCGTAACCGTCTCGGCCAATACCCATCACCGCGATCTGGGTTCGGCAACTACGGCAGTAGAAGAGACCATTGCCCGGCTGGGCGAAACGCCTAAGGGGCTGGTGACGCAGGTAAAGGGTATGTCGTCGCTGCTGACCGAAACGCTCGATAGTCTGCAACTTGGCCTGGGCATTGCCGTGCTGGTTATTTTCCTCTTGCTGGCGGCTAACTATCAATCGTTCAAACTGTCGTTTGTGGTGCTTTCCACGGTGCCTGCCGTACTGGTGGGGGCCATTGCGCTGCTGTTGCTGACGGGCAGTACGCTGAACCTGCAATCGTATATGGGCATCATTATGTCGGTGGGTATTTCGGTTGCCAACGCCATTCTGATCGTTACCAACGCCGAGCGGCTTCGCTGGGAATACCGCGACCTGCGCCGGGCTACTGTCGATAGCGTGGGTCTTCGACTTCGTCCGGTACTGATGACCTCGCTGGCCATGATTGCGGGCATGGTGCCTATGGCCCTCGGTACGGGTGAAGCCGGTGAGCAGGTGGCCCCGTTGGGCCGGGCCGTTATTGGGGGGCTGATCGCCTCTACGCTCGCCGCGCTCTACATTGTTCCGCAGGTGTATCTGTGGCTTCAACGCTCAACGCCCTTTACTAACCTGTCGCTGCTCCCCGACGATCACGACCCCGAACCAACGACCACACCCGAATCAACCAGCGGCCTCGCGCCGGCAATCCAACCTTCGACTTATGAAGACCAACCTGTATAAAGGCGCTGCCCTGTGTCTGCTCGCCGCTCTGTTTGCCAGCTGTTCCTCGTCGGAATCGGCCGATGAAAAGACCCGCAAAAAAACGAATCGTAAAGAAGCCGCGAAGCCAACGTATCAGATCGGAACCGTTTCACGGCAAAGCGTGGGGCAGGACGTGCAGCTACCGGGCGAATTTCAAGCCTATCAGGAAGTGAGCATCTACCCCAGAGCCAGCGGTTTCGTTGAACGCGTACTGGTTGATCGAGGTTCAGCCGTCCGCAAGGGGCAGGTATTAATGGTACTCGATGCGCCCGAAACAGAGGAACGACTGGTGGCGGCCCGCTCCAACACGCTCAAGGCTGAGGCCCTGCTGGTGGCCAGCCGCGAGCATTACCGCCGCCTGCGAGCCAGCAATAAGGTACCCGGCTCGGTGTCGGCACTGGATCTGGAAACTGCCTACGCCCGCCTTCAGGCCGACAGTGCCTCTTTGCTTGGCGAACAGGCCAGTTACCGCGCTTTGACCAAACTACGGTCTTACCTGACCGTGCGGGCACCGTTCGATGGCTACATCACCGAACGAAACGTACACCCTGGGGCACTGGTAGGGGCAGGGGCCAAAATGGACCGGCCAATGCTGGTATTGCAGCAACAAAACCGCTTGCGTCTGGTAGCCGATATTCCTGAAGTATACAGTGCAGGCATGGGTGAGGGAAAGCTGGTGACGTTTACGGTGAGTGCCCTGCCCGGCAGCACCTTTAAGGGGAAAATAAGCCGCCGGTCGGGGAGTATGAACCAGCAGTTCCGCTCCGAAACGATTGAAATCGACGTCGACAACGCATCGCGCAAGCTGAGACCGGGCATGTTTGCTGAACTTATCCTGTCGGCAAATGGAGCGCCGGGCGCGTTGGCCGTGCCAACATCGGCGGTCATTACCTCTACCGAGCGGCAGTATGTGATCAAAGTGCAGGATGGTAAGGCGCATTACGTAGACATTCGCCGGGGGCAGCAATCGGGCAACATGCAGGAAGTTTTTGGTGACTTGAAAGCCAATGACCCCATCGTGATCAACGCGAGAGAAGACATAAAAGAAGGCGTGGCTGTACGCTGATTGACACAAACATTACTCAACACCCATATGAAAAACAATGAAAAAATTTACAGCCCAATCCATCCACCTGCCTATCGCGCCCGTTTGGCTCGGCATGCGACTGCTAGGCGTTGCCTTGTTGCTTACCCTGATCAGCTTACTGGGGGTATATGCCCGTCTCTACACCGATTACATGAACCTGCACCGTTACGTGCATCACCTGATCGATAAAACAAACATGGATGCTGAGTTGAGCATTCCAATGTTCTACACGGTTTTGCTACTACTGGCGGCCAGCTTTTTGTCGTGGTTTGTTAGTCGAGATAAAGCATCAGTTCATCCGTTAAATAGGCAATGGGCCGTTCTGGGGGCTATTTTCCTCTTGTTAGCGATGGATGAAGCAACCGGATTTCATGAACTGATGAATGCCAGTACGTTGCAGGGCTACGCGCCGGAAAGCAATTTTCTTCACTGGACCTGGGTGATTCCCGGTGCCCTGTTCGCCCTGACTGTATTGGCATTCTATATTCCTTTTCTACGAACCTTGCCCCAACGAACCGCAGGCTTTATTCTATTGGCCGGGGCTCTGTATGTGGGTGGTGCCATTGGAGTCGAGATGGTAGGAGCCAACTTTTTTACGGTAGATGGCGAGCAAAGCCTTAGCTATAAATTGACAACCCATCTGGAAGAGTTTTTGGAAATGGCGGGCCTTATCATGTTCATTTATGCAGCGTCGGACTACATAAAAACAAACTGGAAAATTGTTATCCAGCAAAAGCATACGGCTCACTTAAGTGTTGAAGGGGAGGGATAGGTTTTTATGATAAGATCATTTTGATGTCCCTTATATAACTATTTTGTTCGTACCCCAGACTGTCTTCTTTCCTGCCATTCATCCAGAAAGGGTATATTTGAGTTAGAAAATTCTGACGAACTCATGAAAATGACCTCTTTGCTTATTGGATGTTTGCTCGTTGGAGCTACAGTATCTGTTAGCGCCCAAACAACGGCAACTACGTTTCAGGGAGCTGAAGCGACAAAGGCGCGCTATAAGGTGGTTTACCAACTTAACTCAGATGATGAATCGAAGATTAAGGGCACGCTGAAAAACATTCAAAATGCCATCGCTGATCCACGTTTGGCGGGTAAGCTCGACGTGGAACTTGTTGTTCACGGATCGGGTGTCGCGGTCTTTCAGAAAGACAAGCCTTACGAAGCAATGGTGCAGGCATTACAGGGAAAAGGCGTTATTCTGGCCATGTGCGAAAACACCATGCGGGAGCGCAAAATCAGCCGTGATTCGTTATTTCCGTTTGTCAGCTACGTACCTAGCGGCAACGGAGAATTGATTATTCGCCAGCAGGAAGGCTGGGCATTTATGCACCCTTGATTTTATAGTCATTAGGCTTCGCTGTCATTAGGCTTCGCCGTCATTAGTGGTCATTAAGTAGTCATTTGTTGTTCTAACTATCAATGACTACTTAATGACCACTAATGACAGCGAAGCCTAATGACGGCGAAGCCTAATGACGGCGAAGCCTAATGACAGCGAAGCCTAATGACTATAAAATTATAACGGTTTTCCGGTTGCCAGTTCAATCAGCTCTTTGTCGTGGTGGTTTTTCACCTGACAGGCATTGTCGAAGAGCATGGTAGCTCCATTCTGACCCGTATACTGAGGCCAGGTTGGTAACCCTTTGTGATTGGGATTACCGGTACGGGCAAAGGCAAGCCAGGCACGGCTCATCTTGTCGGCCAGGGTATGAGCGTCTTTTCCGCCGCCGGTCATCTCTTCGCACCGGCTGATGTTGTCGAACATAAACGGAAGTTCCATGCAGTGCATTGATTTGTAGATGCCATCATTCACCGGCGAATCCCATGAAAACACGTACATATACACTGGTGCCGTACCAGTAGCCGCCTTTTGAGTACCCTGCCGAATGGCACCCGCCCGGAAGTTGATATCGACCGTTACCAGGTCAGAAGGCTTGTTGGCTTCGGGGTAGGCTTTCTTTACCGCCGCCATGAACGGATCCGTTTTGTCGCCCATTTGCTTCTGAAGGCTTGTTTTGGCATCGGCCACCGTGGCTACACGGGTTGTTGGGTTGAAGGGGCCAAACTCCGTTTTGGTAGATCCCACCAACAACGGAATGTTTTTCGATAGCTCAATGGCGGCAGCTTCTCCGATTTGGTATGGTAAAAAATTACCGTCGTGAATAGGTCCCCATCCGAGGCCAAAAGCGGGCAGACCTTCGCCTTTCAGGCTGGCGCTCACGTTCCGAATGGCCTTTTTCCCGGCTTCATTCAGACGTTCGTACGATATATGCTGCAACGAATCGACCTGATTGGGCTGAAGCTTTAACTCGGTCAACAAGGCGGCACTTACCTTTTGAGCAAGCTTACGATCGGTGAAGCTGCTGAGGTAACTACCACTCTGCACAATAGCTTTGTGGAACAGCCCTTTCGCCGAGGGCGCGTTCATAAGGCTGGTCACTTTGCCGCCTCCACCCGACTGACCAAAGATGGTCACATTATTGGGGTCGCCGCCAAATTCAGCAATGTTTGCCTTTACCCACTGCAACGACGCCACCAGATCCATCAGGCCGGCGTTGGGCGAATTTTTGTACGTGTCGCCGTAAGCCGACAGGTCAAGAAAACCGAGAATGTTCAGGCGATGATTAACCGTCACCACTACTACATCGCCCTTTTTTGTCAGGTTCTCACCATCATACGAAGGCAACTCGATCGATGAACCGGCTGTAAAACCACCGCCGTGAAACCATACCATGACGGGGCGGCCGCCCGTGGTTTTTTTCTGCGCGTTATTAATGGCTGGTGACCATACGTTCAGGCTCAGACAATTCTCGTTGGTGTAGCCCCAATCGTGGTGAAACGGAAATTCGATTTCATCCATTGTACTGGTCGTAGCATCCATCGGACAAACGGGCCCGTAGGTCATTGAACTGCGCACGCCCGTCCAGGAATCGGGCTTGGTGGGGGCCATGAACCGGGTGGCTTTGGCGTAGGGAATGCCCTTAAACGTGTAGGTGCCGTTGTGAATATAGCCCTTTACCTTGCCCGATTCGGTCTGCACCGTAGCGATACCGGTGCCTGCTACAACGGGTGCAGATTGGCTAGTAGCCTGACCCAAAGCCCCAAAAGGTAGCGTGAGCACAGCAAGAGAAACAAGAAGTGTTTTGGTTGTCATGGGAAATAGGTGATTGGGGTAAATGGGTAATTCGGTGAATGGTCACACAGGGCCTTGCCCGGTGCAATGGATGCGTTGCTAGCTTTAATTCAGGAGTTGGTCAGGTACGTTGAGAAGCAACGCATTCATTGCACTGGGTAAAACCCGGTGTGATTATTCCCAACTACTTCAGTACACTAAGTAGGAAATCGAGTGCGGCGGCATCGGGCAGGGGACGGGCACGTACCTGATCGCCCAACTCCATCACCTGTTTGTCTTTTAGGGAATAGGCGGGCCATTTGGGAAGTCCTTTCCCGGTGGGGTTACCTGTTTTTATAAAGTTGACCCAATAGCTCGATATGGTGTTGGCCAGCGCCTCATCGGTTTTGTCGAGTGGCCGGAGCTGACGGTCGATGAAACGGAGATTATCGTAAGCGTAGGCCACTTCGCCGGTATGAAAGGCGCCGTAGTTGGCGTACTGGCCAGTTGCCGGTAGTTTACGCGTGAACCGATAAACAAATACGGGCTTGCCCCGCTTGCTTTCGGCATTGGCCCAGGCGTAGTTCTGTGCGCCGAAGATCATGTCTCGCGAAAGCCGGTTTTGTGAGATTGCCGCTTCGCTGTCTGAACTGGCAGGGTAGTGGGTCAACAAGGTCGATGCATTGGAGCCATATTGTTCGTCGAGTTGTTTTTGGTAAGCAGCTACGTTTTTGGCTGGTCCGAAATTCATACCTTCATCTTCGTTCCAACCCGTGAGCAGCGTAATGTCGTTTTGCTGACCAGCGGCAAAAATCGCCCCTACCGACTGGGGGAGCACGTACCCATCCACAATGGGGCCGCGCAGGCCCTGGGCTTTATCCAGAATCTCGCCCGCCGGTTTGGCGCGTAGTTCTGCCAGCGACGACGTACCCAACGACTGCATAATTTTCAGGCCGGTTTCTTCGGCCTGCGCCAGCGTCTGAGTCGGTCGAGCCAGATTAGCACCACTCTCGGCAATGGCTTTGGTAAATAGGTTTTTCGCCAGGGGAGACGCTACCAGGCAGTTGACACTCATTGACCCTGCCGATTGTCCGGCAATGGTTACGTTGGCTGGGTCGCCGCCAAAGGCCGCAATGTTCTGTTTCACCCACTGAAGCGCCGCTATCTGATCCATCAGTCCATAATTGCCCGACGCGTTTCGGCCCGATTCGGCCGTGAGTTCCGGGTGGGCCAGGAAACCAAACGCGCCTACACGGTAGTTGATGCTCACGAAAACAATGCCTTTTTGAGCCGTTCGCTCGCCGTCATAAATCGGCACACCGCCCCCGCCGCTGTTGAAACCGCCACCATAAATCCAGACAAGTACAGGCCGTTTGGTGGTTTTGGACTCGTTGGCCCGTTGCCCGGTCCAGACGTTCAGGTAGAGGCAATCTTCGCTGATGGGCGCTTTCGGAATCAGAAATTCAGCACTCCACGGCCCAAACGGATTAGGAGTGCCCTGAATGGGACTGGCGCTAAAAGCGGTGCAGGCTCTAACACCTGTCCAGGGTTCAACGGGTTGAGGTGCTTTCCAGCGAAGGGGCCCTACCGGCGGCGCGGCAAAAGGAATACCCCGGAAGATTTGCACATCGCCCTGTTGGTTGAACGTACCTGACACCAGTCCGCCACTCACCCGAATGGGGTTGATATGCCTGCCGGGGGTGAACGATGCAACAGCCGGTACGATGAAAAGCAGAAGAAACGCGCGGATCAATGTGTTCATACCGATGGCTATGGAGTTTTGTTGGCGTTGCTTGCCAGGATTTTGCTGAAAAACAAGACCTGATAAGGCAGTGCGTTCTGCCAGTAGTCCCAGGTGTGGGCACCGGGCCGTTCGGTGTAGTCGTGGGGCGTTTGGTTGGCCAGCAATTGCCGATGCAGATCGCGGTTCGTATCGATCAAAAAATCGTCGACGCCAGTATCCAGAATCAGCGGTAGTTTGTTGGCTTTGAGTTGGTTGGCCAGCGTTACCATCGTGTAGCCGGGGTAGGGAGTGTCTCCGTCCTGAGCTGGCCCCAACAGTTTAGCCAGGTTTTCGCGGCGGAGTTTGGCAAAATCGGCAGGGACTTTCCAGGTAGCGGTGTTGATGTTCATGACCCCGCTCATGCTCCCGGCAGCGGCATACAAATCAGGGTGTCGGCTCGATATGTATAAGGCACCATGTCCTCCCATCGATAGGCCGGCAATGACCCGGCCTTCTTTAGCACGGATGGTGCGGTACGTATTGTCTATTTTTTCGATTAACTCCTTGGCAATGAAAGTCTCGAACTGACTTGTTTTCACCAGCGGGCTGTCGAAATAATAGCTGCTGGGGTCGCCTTCGGGCGTCACAATGATGAGGTTGTACTGGTCAGCCAGGCGGTGGAGCAGGGTTTTGTCGGGCGTTTTGGTAAGCCAGTCCCGGAAACCGCCCGACCCGCCGTGGAGGAGATAGAGCACCGCAAACGGCTGTTTTTTGGCTTTCTTGTACCGGTCGGGCAAAACCACGGCCGCCCGTAGGGTTCGGTTCATGGCGGCACTGGGTACGTCCAGCGTGTCTACCTTAGCGCTAAAAGCTAGCACCGGTAGTAGTTGCAGGAAAAAGTAGAGGTAAAAATAGGGTAGGCGCATAGAGAAATGAGCAAATAGTACCTTTACGTCAAAAGTACGTAAAGGTAAGCCGTCTACTTTATTGGTAGGCCTTTTGTTGTAAAATTTTATGAATGAGTATAATCATCCGGCGGTCGATTATTACCGGGACATATCAGAACAGTGCATTCACTATCTGTCTATCGATGGCGTCATCTTTGGTTTCCACGAAAATCAGTTGAAAGTGTTGCTGTTACGCTGGAAGGGGACCACAGAGTGGAGTCTGCCGGGTGGGTTTATTCGCAAAGCCGAATCGGTCGATGTGGCGGCGCAGCGCGTTATGCAGGAGCGAACGGGATTGCGTGAACTATATCTTCAGCAGTTTCACGTTTTTGGTGAAGCCATTCGTTACGATCAGGCCGCGACCTGGAAAAAGACAAAGCTGCCGATTCAGCAGGTAAACTGGTCTGAGCGGACTATTTCGATCGGGTACTACGCGCTTGTCGATTACTCAAAAGTGGTACCCGCGCCCGATTTTTTAACCGATGAATGCTGTTGGTGGCGTGTCGATGAAGTGCCGACGCTCCTCTTCGATCATAATCACATCATTAGTGTTGCCTTGCAGTCGCTGCGTAAACAGCTCGATGATCAGCCACTTAGCCACTTGCTGCCCGCTACGTTTACCATCCCCGAACTACAGCGGCTGCACGAAACAATACTGGGTTATTCGCTGGATGCCCGCAATTTCTACAAGAAAATGATGGGCTCAGGTACGTTAGAGCGCCTTTCTGAACGGCGGGCCGGTACACCACATAAGGCGCCGTATCTCTACCGATTTAAGGTTGACGCGCCTGATTGAGCGTGCCCGTTTACTTACTTTAATGGCCTGCCCGTGACGTCATGATGAGAGGAGGGGGTTAATGGGGAGCCTGATGGAAACAACGATAAGCCGTCTGCATACCACCCATGAAAACTAATCCACTGGCCAATAAGGCCGTCCATGAGATAGAAGCTGTGCAGGGAGAGGCCAGTAAAGATGTGTCGTTTGTCAGCGAGCATATTTTCTCCGATAACGCGGCGGCCGAAGCTGCTTTTGCTGATTCGGTAGAAAAACTGATGAACGTACCTGGCTGGTCAGCGATTTCCAGTTTTACCGCTAATTTTTTCCTGTACGATCAACACCGAGCGCCTAAAGAGGCTGGCCCCGTTGCGCTGGGTGACTTCATCCGTATCGAGCTTCCGGGACCGATGCCTGGAAACTGGGTACGTGTGGTTGACTTTTCGGTGTACGAAAACCGGGTAGAATTTGCCGTGCAGCCAACCCATGACCCCGCCAAAGGTGATGCCGAAGAAACCGATCATTTCTTTACCGAAGCGGCACGGAGCATCTTCAGGGTCGAACGGGGGGGAACCAGGCTGATCGCCTCTGAAATTGGGCGGGACGAGGTCGTTAATAATCATCAGCCCGAAGCCGGTGACCGGGCTGTTATTAACACGGCTATTGCCGCAGCGGGTTGGCTGTTTTACCAGAAAATTCAATGGAAAACCCTGACTGATTATCTGGTACATCTATAAACTGTACGTGCTAAAAATCAGGCGTTTGCATAGGCATCCTAACCCGAAAAAGAGTGCCGCGATCTGAAATGCTTTCAATCTCCAGGCTAGCCCCGACCAGTTCGCAGAGGCGTTTCACAATTTGTAAACCAACGCCTTCGCCTTTGTTTTCTGACATATCCTGCTCTTGCCCGGCTAACTCTTCTCCCGATGGTATCTGATGATCATTGTTTGGAACAGAAGCAACCGGTTGTCCGGCATCGGGGGCCAGTACTGTGGTTTCTTCCACAATGGGTTTCAGTTGTTTATGGAACTGCTCCATCAGTTCGTTGGGTAGTCCGGGCCCTGAATCCTGGATACTGAAACCCCACCGCCAATCCTGCTCGGCCGCCCACGATACCGATACCATACCCGGTTTATCAGTACTGGATGGGGTGTGGTTGAGCGCATTCAAGATCAGATTCTGAGCAATGCGGTAGATCTTAAGTCGGTCGGTTCTTACCGGCAGTGTGCTTGGGCCGTCGGCGCGAAGAATATGCCCGCGTTCTGCTGCTTTGGGCTGTGCATGCGTGACTAGTTCGTTCAGAAGCTGGGCAGCGTCGAAATCTTCCAGAGCTAACGGTTCATAGCCTGCTTCCAACCTGGCCAAATCCATCAGGTTGACGAGCATTGACTGTACATGGGTCAGGTTTCGGTTCAGCATCTCCATAAACTGCTGTCGTTCCTGCTCGCTCAGGTCTTCCATCTGAAGCAGGTTAGCGGCCCCGAGGCTGAGGCCCAGGCCACTTCGCAGGTCGTGTGATGAGGTACGAAGGAGATCGCCCCGCTGCCGCGAGAGAGCTTCCATTTCTTCCAGCGCTTTTTCCAGACTGGAGGCTCGATTGGCGGCCTGTAATCGTTGAAGTTCGTCATGTTTGGTTACGCTACCACCAATGGTTTCATTCATTAGGTGCATAATCTGATACTGAGCGTTCAGCACCAGGTCAGGGTCCGATTTTGGGAACAACTCACGAAAATGCTTTAGCTGATCGAACAGAACTACCGACAAGTGATGGAGTTCTGTCAGTAATTCCGGTAGGCCGAGCGATTTTTGCCAGCGATGCAGACCATGTGTTCGGGCGGCCACTCCCGGGTCCACTTTAGGATGCTTACCCAGTAGTTTTTCTTCCAGAATATCGAGGATAACAGGCATCAGATTGTTAAATTCCTCGCGGGATAAAATCGACAGTTTCTTCAGCGAAGAGTCTTTTTCACAGGCCGAACGCCAGTTATTCAGCAGTGTTTCGCGCCGGTTGAATAGAAAGGCAACCAGGTCGTTTACTGCTTTTTGATGAGAATGAGATACCGGTTCCATACGATTGCTGATCCGGGCTGACGTAGCTTGTAAGGCAACAGCAGCCAGAGATTTATTGTAGATCGATTTGCTAAACAGATGACCGATGTAACGGCATCGTAGCGGGTATACAACAGATCTGCCGGTAAACTGTCTGTCGACTTTTAGTATGAGGAAGCTATTCGAGCCAAAGGCATCGAGGAGTACACCGGCCAGCAACTGTAGGGCAGGTAGGCCAAACTAACTCGATTTGTGCCATAAAAGGGGGGATTTGTCCCTAGAGCGCCCGCCGTTACAGATGACCTTTGTTGCGTAAATCAACCAACGACAACTGCCATGCTAACCAATAGCCGATTATATAGCGTCCTGTTTAATACCTGTCCACGCTGCCACAAGGGCGACTTTTTTGTCACGAAAAGTGCTTTCACCCGTCACTTCGATCAGATGCATAACCATTGCCCGCATTGCCACCTTAACTACCTGCCCGAACCAGGCTTTTATTGGGCTTCCATGTTCGTCAGCTATGCCTATTCGACTATCTGGACGTTGGCCACTTTCTTCATCGTAGTCATCGGGCTTAACGTTGATCTGAACTATTATTTAATTGGGCTGGTACCGACGCTGCTGCTACTGACACCGCTCTTCTTCAGAATGGCGCGCCGCACCTGGCTGATCATCTTTGTCAAGCCTGAACCGCACATGCCCAAAGCTGTAAATTAGCCAATCCAATGTCGGGCCTAACTACTGGTCTCTTTATGGCTAGCGGAAAGTGCGTCGAAATTGCTCGGGAGTCATGCCTGTTTCTTTGCGAAAGAACCGGTTAAAGTAGGAGTGATCCAGAAAATGGAGGCGGTCTGCCACCTGCGCTATTGATAAGTCAGTGTGAACCAGTAATCGTTTGGCTTCGAGGGTCAGGCGTTCCTGAATGAGCTTCTGAAGCGGCTTGCCCAGGGCCATTTGACAAACCGTGTACAACTGCTTTTCTGACAAGGCCATCATATTGGCATACTCGCGAACAGTCTTGTGTTCGGCATAGTGGGCTTCGACCAGTAATTCCAACTGACGAATCTGGTTTTGCACATGCGACGAAAGCTGCGGCGGCTTATTGGCCAGGCACAAGCCACTCAATTTAATCAACAGAATATTCAGGTAAGACCGGATGATGTCTTCGCGGCGGTAACTGCTACCGATATGCTCCTGATATACCAGGCTAAAGATGTTTTGTAGATCAGGTGACTCTGCTGCCGACGGATAAATGACCGGAGGCGTAGCCAGTGAGTGAAAAACGGGCAGGTCGCTTAATTTTCGGGCTGGGAAATCGATGAGGTAAAAGGCGGCGTTGAAAAAGATCAGGTAGCCATCGGTATCGTCTGAGAATATCCAGTTATGCACCTGAGCGGGCGACATAAAAAAAACGCTGCCTGGCCTGATGGCGTATTCCACAAAATCGATGGTATGTATGCCTTGTCCTTTTGTAAAGAAGACAAGCATATAAAAGTCGTGTCGGTGCGGGCTGTGAACAAACTGGTATTGTGTGGCATGCTCAGCAAACAACTGCACATAAACGCCGGGATCGTACTGATGGGCTCGTTCAAAATCGTCGAGCTGGAGAATGGGCAGGGCTTTTTCCTTCATGCGGTGGCTTTGCTGTCTAGCGGTAGCAATGATAATACGTAACACGGACTTCAGTCGGGGACGCCCAGTCTGTAACAGGCCTGTTCGTTTTGGGCCGACTATGTCTGAAACTGAACGGAAGGGGGTTTAGCTGTGTTTTTTAAGTAACAATCACTCAACGTTTTCATGCTAAAATTCCTGTTTTTGTCGGCCCTTTTTGGGCTGACAATATTGGCTCCGTCGGCTTGCCGTCAGTCAGCACCGGCCAATGAAGTTGCCGTGCCTAAACCCCGTACCTTAGTCAACGCCGAACTGCTGGGTACGTATACGGTCGATCAGCTCAGAGGTCGCTATCAGGGCGCTACTTCGTTTCTTCGGTTGCTGAACCGGTATGGCATCAAGGTGTATCGCCTCACCTACAATACCATTAATACCGACGGCCGCGCCATTATTGCGTCGGGGGCGGTGTTGGTGCCACAAACTACACAGGCGCTTTCACTGATCAGTATGCAGCATGGCACCATCAGTAGTGATGAGCAGGCTCCTTCGTATTATCGGAGCGGCAGCGAAGCCTACACGTTTGGCTCTGTGTTCGCGTCGGTAGGGTACATTGTGGCCGCGCCTGATTATATCGGGTATGGAGCCTCGAACAACCTGCCGCACCCGTACGAACACAACGCTTCACTGGCATCGGCCTCACTGGATATGTTGCGGGCCACGAAGGAGTTTCTGAGCGATGAAAAGGTGAACTGGAATCAGCAGCTGTTCACGGCAGGTTATTCAGAAGGCGGGTATGCTACCCTGGCATTGCAGAAAAAACTCGAAGCCGAAGCGCTTACCGAGTTTAACCTGATTGCGTCGAGCGCGGGGGCGGGGGCGTACGATAAGCCTGCGTTCATGCGGCACATTGTGAACACACGTACCCACGGCAACACCGATTACAACCGATTGTACTTGTGGGTATTACTGACCTATGACCGGGTGTATGGGTTGAATCGACCTGCATCGCATTACTTCAAAGAACCATACGCCAGTCGGGTACAGGCTAATGGTCGTCAGGCATTGATTAACGTCAGTTTTAACGAAGCACTGACCGACAGCTTCCGGCAGGCGGTACAGAACGGCACTGATACCGCATTCATTAAAGCCGTACATGATAACGACATTCACGACTGGAAACCGTTGGCACCCACGCGTTTGTACCATGGAGACGCCGATAATACCGTGTTTTATTTTAACACGCAGAATGCGTACGAGGCCATGCAGCAGCAGGGAGCAACTAATGTAGCGCTCTACCGACTACAGGGCCGAACGCACGCCACCGGTATCATCGACTTTGTGCTAGGTACGTTCGAGTTCTTCAGCACAATGGTACGCGAATGATGATGGTACGCGGATAGTATAGGTACGCGGATTAAAGGGATTTAAAATGATTCGCGCGGATTTGGATTTAAACGGATGCGTAGCCTGAAGCAGAGCCAATCCCTTTAAATCCAAAAATCCGCGAAAATCCTTTTAAATCCTTTTAATCCGCGTACCTATACTATCCGCGCGATCCGTGTACCCATCAAACATCTGCGTACCCATTCAAAGCGAACGCCCCCGACATAATAATGCCGGGGGCGTTCTTTCATAGATCGTTGAGTAAATCAGTACTGTTGTACTGGGATGCGATTAGTCGATTTTGATCGACTCTTTCGCAGAATTTATGCCCGATTTAGCTTTGTCAGCTGCCTCGTCTACTGTGTTGTTGAAATCTGACTGCGCCTGATATTTATTGGCGTCGAACTCCGACTGCGCCTGACCTTTAACCTGATTGTACTGATCTTTCGCCTGGCCAACATACTGGTTGGCTTGCTCTTTAACCTGGCCAACATACTGAGTGGCCTGTTCTTTCACTTTGCCGAACTGGTCTTTGGCTTGATCAACATATTGGTTAGCCTGTTCTTTCACCTTACCGTATTGGTCTTTCAGGTCTTCCGAACGTTTGTTTGCCTCTTCAACCAGCTTCTCGCGGGTTTCTTTGCCGCTCCGGGGAGCTGTCAGGATACCAATGGCTACGCCTGTTAACAGGCCGGTTAGGAAATCACGTGTGCTACGCATTGTGTTCTTTGTTTACGAGTTGGTTGTTATTAAAAATTGGCCCGACGCTTGGCGTCAGCGGCCACACTTTTGGTCTTATCTGCCGCCGTTTCGACGTACTCACTGTACTGTTTACGGATACTTTCCAGGCCATCCTGTAATTGATCCTGCAAATCGCTGAAAAAATTATCGGTATCAGAGGCAAGACCCTCACGGGTTTCTTTACCACTCTTGGGTGCCAGAAGCACACCAACAATAACCCCTGCTGCAATGCCAAGTAATATTCCGGGTAGTGATTTCATGAGTATATGTGTTAAGTGAAATGGGTCATGTAGACGGTATGCTTATTGAAAAAAGCGTACCAACATAGGTGTCGATAGCGATAATATAATACTAAGATGCTGTATAACAACTGGTTGTGTCGTGCCAATAAGTATATACTCAAACTGTTGATTATCTTGTCGGCGGGGAACAAGTTCCACAAAGTGGTTACTGCATCCCCCAATCACCTTCTCGAAAACTATTGATCATGCTCAAAACATGCCTCTCCTGGCTGCTACTGGCTGGTGGCCTGACCAGTTGTTCGCCAACGGCTACCGTTTACGTGGTTCGTCATGCCGAACGGGCCAACGATTCAGATACAACAAGCCTGTCGGCCGAAGGATTACGACGGGCCGATAAGTTGGCCCGACGCCTGGCCAAGGTAAAGCTCGATACCATCTATGTGACGCCCTACACACGTACCCAGCAAACGGCCCGGCCAACCGCACAGTCAAAGGGACTACCGTTAACACAATACCCAACAAGCCCCGTTACAAAACTGACTCAGCGTATACGTACTTTTCAGCATCGGTCAGCGCTGGTAGTGGGTCATAGCAACACCATTCTGGAGATTACCCGTGACCTAGGGGCGACCCCAAAAAGGCAGAAGATTGAACACGGCGATTTCTCTGATCTGTTTATCGTTACCCTGCGCCGGTCTGGTGCTGGTTGGCGGGCCACCATCCGCGAAGAGATGTACTAAACCCAACGCGTAGGACATTGGATGGTGGACGCTGGATATTGAATAAAAAGCAGGCCTATGCAAGGGCTTTTTTATCCAACATCCAGTGTCCGCTATCCAATACTCCTTACTAATCCATTTTCACCCACCGTCCACTCTATGCGACTTCGTTTTCTTACCCTTGTTCTGTTCAGTACCCTGCCCGCTGCCGTGCTGGCTCAGGCACCTACGGTGGCCGATCCCAATTCGCTGACGAAGAAACCGGCTACAAAAACCGATAAAACGCCCGCTCTGGTTATGCGGGCTAAGAAAACATCGGCTTCCCGCGAAATTCCCGATACCTACAAAGGCCGAGTGCTGACGGTAGGCTCGGGCGGTGGCGTAACCGGTAAAGAAAAGAGTTACTCGCTCCTCGACGATGGGCGCTTGTTCAGCCGGAAAGCGGGGCAGAAAACATACACGTTTGTGGGTAAACAGACCGCAGCCAATACCAAAAAGGTATTCTGGTCGGTAGAAGATCGATGTGCTATTCGGAAAACCACCTACAACAAGCCGGGCAACATCTACCGGTTTGTGAGCTGGCGCAAAGGCACCGAACTCCGCAAAGTGGCCTGGGCACCGGGCGATAAACAGCTACCCGCCAACTACGAGCAGGTGTATACAGGCTTTATAGGCATGATTCCACCCGCTTATCAGTAACCATGCACTCCTAAACCTCCCCACCATGAAACTACTCTACGCTTGCTTATTCCTGTCGATCAGTGCGCTGGCTCAGCCTGTTGTTCCCGATAACCGGTCATTGCTCGGTGGTCGGACGTCGGGTGGCGGCCGGGGATTCTCGGTGAAGCAGAAAACCGGCCGCGCCGACCTGGATCTGGCCCGCCGCCTCAACGCTACCGAAGCCGCTTTACCGACCGACCAACGTGCCCGGCAAACGTTGCTGGCGACCGGCACCGCACCACTTTCGATGCCTCCACTCACGCTGAAAATCGTTCGTGATCCATCCACGGGTTTGCCGGTCTATATTGAAAATCAGTCGGCTGGTCGTCAGCTAAGTAGCGGTCGGCTTCGGCGGTCGGCGCAGGCAACGACTTTCCTGTTTCTGAGTCAGGTACGTAGTGTGTTGACCCTTACGGATACCGATCAGTCCTTTGCGATTAAGCAAACCACGACTGATGAACTGGGCCAAACCCATCATCGGCTCCGGCAAAAGCACCGGGGCGTACCGGTCTATGGCGCTGAACTGACGGTTCACCAGGCCAACGGTGAGGTGATGCTTATGACCGGACACTACCGGGTTATTCCGGCTACGCTGGCTGTTCAGCCTACTCTGTCGCTGGCGCAGGCTGGTAAAGCAGCCCTTCAGCATGTGGGCCGATCAGCTCCGGTGCAGATGTTTGGGCAGGGACTGTTGAAGCTGGAGCCGATATCGGGCGAGCTGTGCGTATATGCGGGTGGTGTGGATGAACAGGCTACTCCTCGGCTGGCCTACGACCTCACCATTCGGCCCAACCTGCTCGAACGATGGCAGTTTGTTATCGATGCTGAAACGGGGAATGTGCTGCGTAAATTCAATAATACCTGTAGTATAGACGGCCCCAGAGATGCATCGGCCCGTGACCTGAACGGCGTATCGCGTTCCTTTAAAACGTATCAGCTGGGAAATTCCTTTGTGTTGATGGATGCTACCCGCGCTATGTACAGCGCCACCAAATCGAAGCTGCCCGATAGCCCGATTGGCGCTTTGTGGACAATTGATGCGGGCAATACCTACGGCGATAAGTTGTCGGTGAAGCAGGTAACCTCAACAACTAATGCCAACTGGACGCCCTCGGCGGCATCGGCTCAGTATAATGGCGGACTGGCTTACGAGTATTTTCTAAAAACATTCAAACGCAATTCTATCAACGGTAGCGGCGGCACGGTGGTCTCGATCATCAACGTAAACGATCCGGAAACCGGTAAGGGTATGGACAATGCGTACTGGAACGGCGAGTACATGTTTTACGGAAACGGAGATGTGGGGTTCAAACCACTGGCGGGTTCGCTCGACGTGGCGGGGCATGAAATGAGCCACGGCGTGATTCAGAACTCAGCCAATCTGATCTATGAAGGGCAGGCCGGGGCCATCAACGAATCATATGCCGACGTATTCGGTGTGCTTATCGACCGCGACGACTGGACAATTGGCGAAGAGGTCGTACTGGCGCGGTATTTTCCGTCGGGTGCGTTGCGGAGCATGGCGAATCCTAATCAGGGTGGCAAGTCAGATAACGGTTATCAGCCCAAAACCATGGCGCAGTATGTGAGTACCACCGAAGACAATGGCGGTGTGCATATCAACAGCGGCATTCCCAACTTCGCTTTTTATCAGGTGGCCACCACAACGGGAAAAGACAAGGCTGAGCAGATTTATTACCGCGCCCTGACCACGTACCTGACCCGTTCGTCGAAATTTCTGGATCTGCGGCTGGCGCTCATCAGAGCCGCTACTGATTTACACGGAGCGGGGAGTGCCGAAGTAACGGCCGTGAAAACAGCTTTCGACAATGTGGGTATTCTGGAAAGCAGCGCCCCCACCGACCAGAAAACGCCCATTCCCACCTCGACCGGGCAGGATTTTATTGCGCTGGTTGGTACTGATGGTAATAAGTTGTTCAGCACGCCTTACCCCAATGCCGCCTTCACCGCGCGTAGTTTGTCGGCCCTGAAACGTCGCCCCAGCCTTACCGACGATGGGAGCGTGGCCGTATTCGTAGGCGACGACGGCCGGATTCGCGCCTCGAGCATGACCCGTCCGGCGTCTGAAACCGTCATTTCGCAGGAAGCGGGCTGGGCTAACGTAGTTGTGTCGAAAGACGGGACAAAACTGGCTGCGCTGACGGATAAACAGGACGGAAAAATGTGGGTGTATAGCTTCGACCTGGCCCAATGGAAAACGTTTACCCTCTATAATCCAACGTCGGCGCAGGGTGTAAAAACGGGTGAAGTTGCCTATGCCGATTCGTTTGAGTGGGATTATTCGGGCGAAAACATCATCTACGACGCTTATAATAAACTCACCAATGCCAGCGGACAGGCGGTCGATTATTGGGATGTGGGCATCATCAACGTGTGGAATGGGTCGACGAAACGGTTTTCTGATGTAGGCCGAATCGATAAGCTATTTACCGATCTCGATGAAGGAATAAGCATTGGTAACCCCTCGTTTTCAAAGACCTCACCCGACCTGATTGCCTTTGATTATTTCGATGAAACCGACGATACATACTATGTACTGGCGGCCAATATCGAGCGGGGCGACGTAGAGATCGTCTACGAAAACAACGACCTTGGTTTCCCCAGCTATTCGCGCACCGATAACGCTGTTGTTTTTGGTACCATCGATAAGGCGGGGAAAGAAAGTGTGGCCCTGATGAGCCTGAATGCTGACAAATTGACGCCGAGAGGAGCCGTTGTAGCCCTATACACCGGTGCCAAATGGCCCGTCTGGTACACCAACGTAGCGCGGGTTATTCCCACGAAAGTGAACCAGACCATCACCTTCAATGCCATTGCCGAACAGCTACAGACGGCCGGAAGCGTAGCCCTTCAGGCAACCTCATCGGCGGGATTGGCGGTTGCTTTTTCCGTACAGGCTGGCCCCGCCGAACTGGTAGGTAATCAGCTCCGATTTACCGGCGTAGGCTCGGTAACGGTACGCGCTTTCCAGGAAGGCAACAGTCAGACCTACGCCGCCACACCCGTTGACCGTACGTTTTTGATCAAAGCCGCCCCGGTTGTGCTGGCGGTCGAACCTACCTGGGCGGCCGAGGTGCGGGTATACCCCAACCCCAGCCGGAGCCGGGTCACCGTTGAGTTGCCCACCGGCATTACCTGGCAATCGGCTGATCTGGTGAGTGCAGCGGGTGCTGTTGTGCAACAACGCCGAAACCTGGGTACGTTGACAAGCTCATTATCGGTTGAGCTGGGTACGTTGCCGTCGGGACTGTATGTGGTCAGTATTGAAACCAATCAGGGACGGGTACAACGCAAAGTGCTGCGCGAGTGACCGTCTGCTTTAGCGCATGGAAAACGAAAAGCAACGGAAGCGAGTTAGTTGTCTATGGCAAAAACGTCGTTTGTTGCATTACTGGCCCGTGTTGGGCTCGATTGGTTTATTCTGGCTCTACTGGGCATGATTGGGCTGGCCAAACTTTGGCCCGAACCCGGTTTGCAGGAAGGTCCACTGTCGCTGTCGGCGCTGACCAACTACGGCGTATCGTTGATCTTCTTCTTCTATGGGCTAAAGCTGAACATCGATCAGCTGAAGACTGGCCTGCGCAATTACCGGCTGCACCTGCTGATTCACCTTACCACGTTTGTGGTTTTTCCAGCGTTGGTGCTGGGCGCGCGGGCTCTGCTGATGTCGCAGGAGACGATGTTGCTCTGGACGGGTATTTTCTACGTAGCTGCGTTACCGTCTACCGTTTCATCGTCGGTGGTGATGGTATCTATTGCGAATGGGAACATGCCCGCCGCCATTTTCAACGCCAGCATCTCCAGCCTGATCGGTGTCTTCATTACGCCCATATGGATGAGTGTTCTGCTTTCATCCAGCAGCGGGCAGTTCGATTTGCAGGGCATTATTCTGAAACTGTCGTTGCAGGTTATCGTTCCGGTCATTTTGGGCTTGTTGCTGAACAAAAAGCTGGGCTGGTTCTCCGAAAAGAACAAAACGGCTCTCCGTTATTTCGATCAGATCACCATTCTGCTGATTGTCTACACCGCCTTCTGCGAATCATTCGAGCTGAACCTGTTCCGCGACTATTCTGCCCTCGATCTGCTGTTGCTGGCCGCGGGAATGCTGGCGCTCTTTTTTGCGGTGTTTGGCTTTGTGATGCTGGTCAGCCGGTGGTTGCACTTCAGTCGCGAAGACCGGATTACGGCCCTGTTCTGCGGCTCTAAAAAGTCGCTGGTGCAGGGAAGTGTTATGGTTAAGGTACTGTTTCCGCCCACGGCCGTTGGGGTGGTTTTACTGCCCATCATGATCTATCACGCACTGCAATTGATCGTGGCTAGTATATTGGCAAAAGCCATGGTGAACTGGCAACCTGCGCCAGTACCGGTGAAGACGAAGCGTACTGAATTGAGGCAATAACGCACCCAGCTATTGAATTGGCTCAATGTTAGTTGCAGGCTTCTTCGTAGTGATAAAAATGACTCCGTTTTTAGCCAGATCACCATACTTTTTAATCCATTTTTCATCACGCGACGCCTCTATATTCTCAATGGTAGATGGGTTTAATGAGCGTGCCCCTTTTAGAGTAGATTGTTTGCCATCTACCAGGACAATCGGCTGATCTTCAGGCTTGGTGGGGCCACACCCGCAACTAAGATGTATGTCGGTTGGTGGTGCCTGCACTGTCACAGGGATGGCCACACGAGTTTTTATGCGTTCCTGTAGCAGATCGGGCGGGGTGTAGGTAGCTTGCGCCTGTACTGCCGTTGAGATGAACAGATAACAAGAACCGAGAAGCGGGGCGATCTTTAGCATGGTTTTTTTGAGTAAGAAGGGAAGACGAATCAATCAAGGTTACCATCCAGCCTGAACTTAATAATTTGGTTACATCGTACTGCAACAGGGGCTCCACTTTGCGAACCGGGGGTAAACTTGGGCATCGCTTTTACCAGCCGGATCGCTTCTTCGTCACAACCCGCTCCAATGCCCTTTATAACGATTGGCTGCACAATAGAGCCATCTTTTCTAACGATGTAATTCACAAAGACATCGCCTTCCACTTTCTGCTTTCTGGCTTCTTCTGGGTAACGGATATTCTTCGCCAGAAAAGCGTTGAGGTTCTTGTCTCCACCTGGAAATTCAGGCGCTTGCTCAGCAACCGTGTACACTTCGTCTGACTCGGCAGCCTTTGCATTACCAACCAGTCTGAACTTGATCCTCTGATTCCAAGCTACTGCAACGGGGTCTCCCTGCTGAGCGCCGGGCTTATACTTTGGCAGGGCTTTTACAAGCCGAATGGCTTCTTCATCACAACCCGCGCCAAGGCCTTTTAAAATCTCAGGATTTGCAATAGAGCCGTTTTTCCTGATAATGTACTTTACATATACATCGCCAGCAATCCCTTTCTTTTTCGCCTCTTCCGGGTAGCGGAGATTATTCGCTATGAACGCGTTGAACGCCTGCTCGCCACCCGGAAACTCAGGATTTTTCTCTACAATGGTAAACACCTCTCCTATGTAGTCTGAGCTGGGCTCTGCACCGCCGTTTAGGTAGAATGCAATTTTCTGGTTCACTTTTACGGCTACCGGGGTTTCCCCCTGATAGCCAGGCTTGAACTTAGGCATGGTTTTGACCATTCGAATCACTTCTTCATCGCAACCCGCACCGATGCCTTTTAAAATTTCAGGGTTTGCAATGGAACCGTTGCTTCTGATGATGTAGGCAACGTAGACGTCACCTTCTACTTTCTGTTGATAAGCCTTTTCCGGAAAGCGAAGGTTGGCCGCTAAAAAGGCTTTCATACCCGCTTCGCCGCCCGGAAACTCAGGGTTTTTCTCCACAACGGTGTAAACTTCTCCTATATACTCAGAGGCTGGCTCCGTCGCAGAGGTAGGCGCGCTGATTGCCGCAAGGGTAGATTGCGCAACTACTGAATTGAGCGTTGATGTAGCCCTTGTCGACATGGCCATCAAGGTGGTTGCGCTGAGCAACAGAAGGACGTAGGTACTGGTTTGTCGGCTGAACATCTCTACATCATTGACGTAGTTTATCTGTCACATCAATGAGGTAGACAATATATGCTATTTTGTTGATGCAATCCAACCACCAACGGTTCGTTGAGTAGGTTTGTCTAAACAAGGCTTACTGGTAGAAACACAGATCATTACCAGAGAAATCTGTTATGAACAGAAAACGTACACCCTTGTTGCTGGTTATCATTTTTGCGATTTTATCCGTATTGCAAATCGGTAGCCTCACCGCTTTTGCGCAGGGGCCAGGTCCTGGTCAGCGGCTACCGCTCCCGCCCATACCTATAAAAGGCGATACAACGCACACGCTTTCCAGGCACTTTACGCCGGCTGCTGCCGGTAAAAAACGACCGGATGCCAAGGGCTTTATTCAGCGTTGGCTTGTGCTGGAACCTGTAAAAAAAGACATTACCAGGAATAATATATTCACTGACAACTACCTCAGAACCACTTTTTCGGCCGATAATTTTTCCACCGATTATACCGCCGTTCCCCGCAATGGCGAAACGGTAAACGTGGGAAACCAGGCACTGAAGTGGCATGCGTTGGACAGCAAGGCATTCAACGTCAATCTGTACCATTTCACCTACGCTATCAATAAACCAAAATACGGCATACTGGTCTGGCTTGTTACGGTCGTTGATTGTCCTGAAGAAGTTCAGAACGTCAGGCTGGCGGCTGGTTGCAATTCTGGAAGTATGTGGTGGTTGAATGGTCAGGAGGCTTTAATGCTTTCCGGCGACAGGGATATGATTGCCGATAATGGCACCTCCGCTCGTTTAACGCTCAGGAAGGGGAGAAACATTATCCGTGGGGCAGTCATAAACGGACCCGGTATGGCTAATTTCTGCGTTCGTTTTTTAGATGAAAACGGAATGCCTGTAAACAACCTCAGTATCAGTTATGAATAATGGGTAGTAGGCTATTTGAGCTACTTAACACGACTTAGTACATGAAACGAATGAACGTACCCGGCCTGATAACCTTGTTCGCCTTTTTAGTAACCCAAACCGCAGTAGCCCAAATTGGAAGACCCTTTATCCATGATCCTTCAACGATCGCTGAATGTGAGGGTAAGTATTACACATTTGGCACAGGCGGTGGCGGGTTAATTTCCGAAGATGGCTGGACATGGTATGGGGGCGGGGTGCGACCGGGTGGTGGAGCGGCACCTGACGTGCTCAAAATTGGGGATCGTTACCTTGTTGCCTATGGAGCAACCGGCGGTTCACCCAGCCACAAAGGAGCCATCCTGACCATGTGGAACAAGACTCTGGACCCCAAATCACCTGATTTTAAGTATTCTGAACCAGTTGTTGTGGCTACGTCAGATGGCTATGAAGAAAACGATGCCATCGACCCCGGTCTGATGCTGGACCCCACTACCGGACGCCTTTGGCTCACCTATGGCACCTATTTTGGATTCACCCGCCTGATCGAATTAGACCCTAAAACAGGGAAACTCAAGGCAGGTAATAAACCCGTAGACGTAGCCATCGTTTGTGAAGCTAGCACGTTAGTCTATCGCGATGGTTGGTACTACCTGTTGGCTACGCATGGCAGTTGTTGCGATGGTGCCAACTCTACCTACAATGTGGTGGTGGGGCGTTCAAAGAAAATAACAGGCCCTTACCTCGACAACGTAGGCAGAAGTATGTTGGAAGGGGGTGGGAAACTGGTGATGGCTACCCGCGGAGGGCTAATAGGACCCGGACATTTTGGACACCTCATTCTTGAAAAAGGCGTTGAAAAGATGTCTATTCACTATGAAGCCGATTTAGAGCAGGGTGGGCGAAGTGTGTTAGGCATCCTTCCGGTGGTTTGGAAAGATGGCTGGCCCGTTGCCGGCGAAAAGTTTAAAGAAGGTACGTATGAAATTGAGTCTGTACGAAGAGGATATGGGTTAGAGTTGGCCGTGGATTTTACAAGAATGCCCATTAGCCCACGGGGCCAACCCAACAATGACCCAATAAAGCCCGTAGCGGCTCAGCAACTGGCCGATGTAATGAAAAACTGGCCAACAGGGACCATTCCTGTGCGAATAGGCGACTACATGTCTCGGCCCCATCAAAAATGGACGATTACCGACGCGCCTGATACGACTGGCTATCTAGGCGGTCCCTATTACAAAATTGTGTTGGCAGGAACAGATCGGGCCTTAGCCGCAACTACGGATGCAGAAGTAATAACGGTACCGGCATTTACCGGTGCGCCCGAACAGTTATGGCGCATTGATCAATTGACCGATGGCACTTTCCGAATAATGCCTAAGGTTGTTCCCAATTCAGGAAAGAAGTTAGCGCTGGTGTCTTCAGGAGATAGCACGCCGACATTAGCAGAATTTAAGTTTAACAGCGATGATTCTAAATGGAATTTCAGAACTCACTGAGGAAATCACCACTCCTACGTAGGCACTCACAGGTACGTTCGGTTTGACTTGCTAGACGAACGTACCTGTGGGAACCGACTAATTCTTTTTCTTCGCGGCTTCGGCGGCTTTTCTAGTCGTAATTCGTATCACGCCATTTTTCCCTTTCAACCCATAAGTGGCTGTAGCAGAAGCATCTTTCAAAACTTCCATTGATTGAATGACATTTGGGTCCAGAACATCCTTCAAGTCTTCCTGTGATGTCTCCTCGCCATCTACCAAATATAGCGGTGCATTGTCTTTGCTTAAAAAACGAACCATATCAACTGCCACTATCGGTTTGTTGTGATAAACCTTCGGGCTGTTTTTGACTAAAACATCGATCCGTGAATCAGGTAACTTCATAACTGGTTGTTGCCTAGAACCGACCTTGTCGACCTTCTTTGTTTTGATAAGGATGACGCCGTTCTTGCCCTTCAAGCCGTAGATTGATGTCGCAGAAACATCTTTGAGCACATCAATTGACTGAATTTTATTGAGGTCTATCGCCTCCATAACATCCTGCGAGATCTCTGCACCGTCCAGGAAAATAAGAGGAGGATTGGCTCGACTGTTTACTCTGGTCGGCAACTTGGTAGGCGCATAAAGCGTTACTGAGCCGCCTTTGTGAACGTCTATACTGTCTTTCGCTGCATAGCCGAAACGTTTGTCAGGTTCTGTCGTTTGGTTCATTCCCACTTTCTTTTCCCCCAGCGAAAACGAAATTGGCAGGTTATACATCACCGCCACCGGGCGGCCACTCTGCGTGCCGGGTTTCCACTTTGGCATGATCGATACCACCCGAACAGCTTCCTCGTCACACCCTCTGCCAATTCCTTTCAAAATCTGAATTCGGTCGATAGAACCATCGGTGTTAACGACAAAACTGACAAATACTTTTCCCTGTATTTTCTGTTCCTGTGCCTGCTTAGGATAGCGAATATTCGCACTTAAAAACTGATACATCGCTTTTGTCCCTCCCGGAAAAGTGGGTTGTTTCTCAACTACAGAGAAGACTTCGTTAGTTGCTTTTGCCGGAACGGTTTGCGATGCTGTTGGAGCCGTTGTCGGCAGAGTGGCTACATCAACGCCCTGTTGCTTCAATTTGAATGAAAGCACGATGTTTTCGCCCTTAGCAGGCACAACCACCGACTCTGTGCTAAACCCAACAAAACTGGCTACTAATTCGGTACCCCTGGCTACATCGATTGAAAACGTTCCATTCATATCGGTTGTTGTGCCTTGATTACCCTTACGCACCACTATAGTTGCGCCCGGTAGTGGGCCTGACTGGTTAGATACCCTGCCCGTCACGCGAATTGTCGTTGTTGAATCGGCAACTGGTGGCTCAGCCGCTAACTCGGTTTCAGGCTCGGTTGTCATGGCCAACAAGATTGTGGCCAGGGGTAAAACCAGCGCGTATTTCCAGAGGGCGCGGCGGCGGGTGTGTTGTTGGTAGAGCATCTGAATACGTTGTTTAAGGGTAGGCGAATCGGGCCGATCGGGGCCGAAGGAATGAACCAAACTGTCGTGGACTGACGTGTCGGCTGGGAGATGAAAGGCGTAGCTGACCAGAAAGCGGGCGTAAGCGTCGCGGTCATCTGTTGTTTGGGGCGTGGCGTCGCGGTCGGCGAGGTATTCGTGTACTTGCCGGATGGCCTGTCGGTAGCCGAACAGCACCGGGTTTAGCCAGCACAGGGCGTGAATCACTTCCAGCAAGAGCACATCAAGGCTGTGTTTCTGACGGATATGAACCAACTCATGCTGCCGAACGGCGTCGGCCTGTGCGTCGTCGGGATTCAATACCAGATAGCGAAAAAACGAAAAGGTCGGCGTTTGCGCTTTGTCGGGCAGTACCAGCGTGTGGTCTTCCAGCGGTTGGGCGGGCCACTGCCGAATGAGCCGAAGCAACGAGGTTGTGCGCCAAACCGTCCTGATGAGCAAGCCCGTTGCCATCAGCGCGAAAGCCCATAAGGCCAGCGTTGGCCAATCGGGCAGGAGGGGAGCTTCTGCTTCGGTAGCTACACCAGCAACACTGAACGACTCAACCGAAATAGCTGTGTATTCAGGTACGTTGGTTGTTTCCCAGGGCCAGGGAAAAGCAAGGCCTGGAATATGCACAAGGGGTAACACGAACGCCAGCATCAGCGAGCCCATCAGGTACGTTCGATTGAGCGTCAGAAACGTATGTCGACGCAGGAGCAGGGCGTAGCACCCGTAGAAGAGTACCAGAAAGAGGTTGGCTTTCAGCCAGTAATCGACAAGCGGTGTCATGGCTTCTCGCGGTTTAACAGTTGTATAATTTCGTCGGCTTCATTCAGGCTTACATTTCGCTCTTTCACGAAGAACGAGACCAGCTTTTGTAACGACCCATCGAAGTAGTTGGTCATCAGTTGCTCGGTCTGGAAACGGCGGTAGGCATCTTCCGAAATGAGGGGATAGTACTCGTGCGTTTTACCATAAGCCGTGTAGCCCACCACACCTTTTTTCTCCAGAATCCGAATAATGGTCGATACGGTGTTGTAAGCTGGTTTTTCGCCAGTTGAATCAAGCGGAGGTAACTCAGCCAGAATGTCTTTGACAAACGCTTTTTCGAGCCGCCACAGAACTCGCATCACGTCTTCTTCGGCATTGGTTAATTCTCTCATCATGGTGGTTCGTAATTGATGTGTAGGTTGTGGTACGTCAAACGTAACACTAATTATTTAGTTTCACAACTAGATTATTAGTTATAAGGTTCAATAAAAAAGACCTCACCCCCAGCCCCTCTCCGTCAGAGAGGGGAGCCGCTTTGGCGTAGCTCTGCACAATAGCGAAGCTGCGGTAGTGCGGCTCCCCTCTCTGACGGAGAGGGGCTGGGGGTGAGGTCTTTTTTTCTAGATCAGATACTTCAACTTCACCACTTCTTTAGGTTCCAGGAAGCGCCATTTGCCGCGTGGCAATTCTTTCTTGGTTAGGCCGGCAAAAACGGTGCGGTCAAGTTTCGTTACTTCATAACCCAGTGATTCGAACATGCGACGAACGATGCGGTTACGGCCTGAGTGAATTTCCACGCCAACTACCTGAGCATCAGGTGTGACAATGGCAAGGTCATCGGGCTTGATATGGCCGTCTTCCAGATCCATACCATTGCGAATCTGTTCGAAGTGCTCTTCCGAAATCGGCTTATCCAGTTCAACCTGATACACCTTTTTCACGTTGTTGGACGGGTGCGTGAGCTTTCCGGCCAATTCGCCATCATTTGTGAGCAGGAGCAAACCGGTAGTGTTGCGGTCGAGGCGGCCAACGGGGTACAGGCGGAACGGACCTGCATCGGCCACGAGGTCGAGCACAGTAGCGCGCTCTTCGGGATCTTCGGTCGTCGTGATAATGTCGCGGGGTTTGTTCAGCAACACGTACACCATTTTCTCGGGGTTCAGCACCTTGTTGCCGTATTTCACTACGTCATTAGGCTTCACGCGGTAACCCATTTCGGTCACTACGTTACCGTTCACCTGCACATCGCCTTTGGCAATGAGTTCGTCGGCCTCGCGGCGTGAACAAACACCAGCGTTGGCGATGTAGCGGTTCAACCGGATTGAGTTCGGGTCGGTTTCGCGTTCGCGGTCGAGGTTCTTGGCTACTTTCCGTGAGCGAGGCAGGTTATCCCGCATGGCACCCAGGTTGTAGTTCGGCGCTTTTTCGTAGCGACCCGTGCGACGGTCGATCGCTTTCTCGTCACCGTCATCGGTATCCTTACTGTAGGGCTTACGGTCGCCGGTAGTCCGTGGACGGGGTGGTCCATTAGGGTCACGTCGATCGAACTGCTTGCGCTCGGGCCGTTCGGTAGGGGCATCGCTTCCTTCCTGCCGACGGTCGAAGCGGGGGCGATCATCACCCTGATTCTCTTCCCGATCACGCGTGAATGGCTTACGCTCAAACGGACGTTCTTCGGCTCCCTCGGCGCGGTCGCGGCGATCGAAACGAGCGCTGTCTCCTTCACGTGGTCCTGAAGGGCGCTCATCCCGGCGGTCACCACCATCCCGGTTGAATGGTTTGCGTTCCGGACGGTCGCCATAGACTGGCCGATCACCATCGCGCTTAAACGGCTTACGCGGTCCGTCGTTACGGTCGCCGTATGCCGGACGGTCTGATCCGCCGTCCCGGTTAAATGGCTTGCGTTCTGGACGATCACCGTATGCCGGGCGATCGCCACCTTCGCGATTAAATGGCTTACGTGGTTCGGCATTCCGATCTCCGTAGGCTGGCCGGTCTGATCCACCATCCCGGTTGAATGGTTTGCGCGGTCCGTCGTTACGGTCGCCGTAGGCTGGGCGATCGCCACCTTCGCGACGGTCTCCGCCTGAAAAAGGCTTGCGGTCTCCATAAGCCGGACGGTCACCGCCTTCGCGATTGAATGGTTTCTTGTCTCCGTAGGCTGGACGATCTGATCCACCTTCTCGATTGAATGGTTTGCGCGGTCCGTCGTTACGATCTCCGTAGGCTGGACGATCCGATCCGCCATCACGGCTGAATGGCTTCTTATCGCCATAGGCTGGACGATCACCATCGCGCTTAAACGGTTTTTTATCGCCGTAAGCTGGGCGGTCACCACCTTCGCGATTGAATGGCTTGCGCGGTCCGTCGTTACGGTCACCGTAAGCTGGGCGGTCACCGCCTTCTCTGCGTTCACCGCCAGCAAATGGCTTCCGATCTCCGTAGGCCGGACGATCACCGCCCTCTCGATTGAATGGTTTTTTGTCACCGTAGGCTGGGCGGTCTGATCCGCCGGCACGTGGGCCACCAAATGATGGGCGGCTGCCCCCTTTATTAAATCCACCCCGGGCGTCATCCCGACGGCCTTCTGGACGACCTTTACCATCCCGGCGGTCGTTACTATCTTTATCTCGTTTCATTGAAAAGTGCAGTCCGTATCGACTGCCTGTTTGTGCTTAATCCCGCTGAGCATCAGCATATAAATTGGCGCCTGCCTTTTTGCGGGGACGCAAAGATACAGGTTTTTGTCCAATCTACCGGTATTCCGACTCTCTTCGATTTATAGTACTGGACATTGGATAGTGGACGCTGGATATTGGATAAGAAACAAGCCTGTACGGAAGACTTCTCTTATCCAATATTTAGCGTCCACTATCCAATGTCCACTATGCCGCCTTTCTACACACTGGTGAATTTGCTATTTAGTGAAACGAATGACCATATAATCAATGGTTGCCAGATATGCCGTTGAATTAAAGTAAGTTGACCCACCAAGGGAAGTGCTCATTTGTTTCACCTTTGGTCTATCTGCAAAACCATGAAAACATTGCTGCTTATGGCGCTCCTGATGGGGCTAGCACGTTTTTTGCCTTTGTCTGTTGTGGAACCTGCTGCGCCAATAAACTGCCTGATGAGCAACGGACAACCGCGCCCGTACCCTTGCGAATTCAGGATAGTAGCTATCAACCTGATGGGCAAGAATAACGAAGTGCTGGGTACGCTTACTCCCGGTAACACTACGCTGAAGCTTCCCAAAAGCAAGGCCGTCAGCTACACGACGTCGATCAGCGGACAGAGTTTTGCGTACAACGCCTCACTTGATTTTCGGCGCATAAACACGGCTAGTTTTCCAGCTAAACCGGTGCCAAAGAGCTTTCCCAATCTGGGCTTTTACCAGATCAGTACGTCATGGGTAACGAGCCCGATTACGCCCAGCGAACTGACGCTCATCAAGCGGGTAGACGTGGCCCCGAACGTACCTGGACCTCTTATCCGGCCGAACCGGGTTGCGTTCACCCTTCAACTGAACTACTCAACCGGAAGTAACGCCACCATTGTTGCGCCTGTCCGCTACATTCAGATTGCTAATCCAATCACGTTTAAGAAACCATTTCCGGCCCCCATCAATCAGTTTCGCGACAAAGCCGAAGCGTTTATGGAATTTTTGGTGACGGTTGATATGACAAAGTAGACGCTGTTTTCGAGTAGAACCTGAGCGAGAACGTCTACTAATCAGACAGAACAATCAAGCTGTTTCTATGCTTCCTTACCCGAATTACGCCCGCACCACCTGGTTTTTTAAGTGCTTTACATGCGCGTTGGCTGGCGTTGCAGTGCTTAACATACTCATGATGACGCTGGAGTTGCTACCCCGGCTGGTTCTGGAGCAGTATGGTCAATATCTTCAGTATATCTTTTCAGGTATTGTGGTCATACCAGTAATGGTGGCCGTGGGATATAGCTGGATCTGGCATCGACGCGAGCGAGCGGGGCAGGCAAACAGCGCCGGTCTGCATGCCTGGATGCAGGGTATTATTCGTTATTGGCTGGCTATGTCAATTGCTACCTATGGCTTTGCTAAAATTCTGAAGACACAGTTTCAAACACCTGATTATCGGTTAGATACGCCATTGGGTGAGATCAACGGCTTTGGCCTGACGTGGTACTACTTTGGATACTCCTATACGCTGGCCGTAATTATTGGGCTCATTCAGGTGGGTGGCGCCATATTGCTGCTATACCGGCGAACCACGCTGCTCGGCGTCATGATTCTACTGCCGGTCATGGTCAACATTGTGCTTATTAACCTTTTTTATCAGATTGCTCCAGGTGCTTTTCTTAACTCGGTCCTATTCACTATTGGTCTGATATTTCTGCTGTTGCTTGATATTGACAAGTTGAAAGCAGCATTCTGGGATCTGGTCGATTATCTGCCAACTGTAACACTGGGTCGTCATTGGGTAAAGCATGTACTTCGAATTGTTCCTATTGTTCTTGCTTTCGCGTTTATCGCCCAGTTTTGGGTCAACGATAAAAGCGACACGCTGCTGAAAGGAACCTGGAAAGTCGACAGAATGACCCGTAACGGACAATTGGTGCCTGCCTCGGCCTGGTTAACGGATACTACAGCCTGGAACCGACTTTATTTTGCGGGCTGGCAGGGCTGTGCGTTTAGTCCGAATCCATTTCGCTACAAGGCCGACGAAAGCTTGCGAGGCACGTATGAGTTCGATAGCCTGACGAATAAGCTGAACGTGATAAAGTATAAGAAGAGCGCTTCAACTGCTACATCCGATGATACGCTCAAGGTCACTGTGAGCGAGCGTACATCCAAATCGATGCGGTTGGCGGGTATTATCGCGGGTGATACGGTTAACATCAAGCTAAGCCGATTGAGGTAAGGCTTCACGTTTAATAAATAATGAAACATTTTTTAGGCTTTATTACTTAAAAATATACTCAACTGAAAAGTAAGTAACTACCTTTCAGCATGAAAATGAGCTTGTTACTGCCCATGCTTCTCAGCGGGGCTTTTTTTGTGCCAGCCTTGGCGCAAAAGGCGTCGCCTTCACCGTCGGGCGCGTTGCTCGATGTGGGTATCCGGCTTCAGAAATCCATTAATCTGTATGCAGAGAATGGAATCACGGCGCAATACACGAACGACAAACTGGCGCATCAACGGCTGTATTTCGGGCTAAGCTACGTGACCTCCCGGCTTGGTACTGCCCTCAATTCCAACGCTATTAAACAGGACAATGTGTTGCTATCGGCATCGTATTATTTCTGGATGAAGCGGAAAATCCGTCCGGTCATCAAAGCCAATATTGGCTACTTCGCCGCCGATTATGGCAGCGAACTCTTCGCCGACCTGCCCAAAACATCGCCGCTGGCTGCGCCCGAACTTGGCTTTTCCTACTGCCCCAATTTTCCGCTGAAGATCAACGCGTCGATTGGCTTTAACCTGCTGACCGGCGATGGCGTAACGGGGCCAGGTACGTTATACCCGGTTTTTGTGCAGACAAGTGTTACCTGGAATGTGCTTAACAAACGCTAGACCCGCTATGAAATCCATGCTCGCCTTTCTGGTCATTGCGGCCATGACCGTTGCCTGTTCGTCAGAACCCGCTATCACGACTGATATGCTTGATGGAGGCACGATTTTTGATCCATCTGTTTATAAACCAGAACGTTATCTGGTGTCGAAGGCTGTTCCTGCACCCACAACTGCACAGATGCAGCGACCGGTCATTATTGCCTGTCACGGGTATTCGGCCACGACCTTTGAGTGGGACGAACTACGTACCTGGGCCAACGGGCGAACCGATTTCGCGCTCTCGCAGGTGCTACTTGGCGGGCATGGGCGGAGTTATGAAGACTTTAAAAAATCGACCTGGCACGACTGGCAGTCGGTTATCATAGCCGAATACGACGCGTTGCAAAAGGCTGGTTATACCAATATCAGTCTGCTTGGCTCATCGACGAGTGGGCCATTGCTACTGGAATTGGTAGCCTCGGGTTACTTTGCCAGCCGCCCGGCCCCGCGCAATATTCTACTGGTTGACCCGATCGTGATTCCGTCCGACAAAACGCTGTCATTGATTGGCATAGTTGGGCCTATGCTGGGCTATATCGATTCTGGGCAACCCGCGGTAGAAGACAAGGTGTATTACCATTTCCGGCCTCAGGAAACCCTGCAACAGTTACAGAGCCTGCTGACCGTAGTACGTAAAGACCTGGAAAAAGGGATAACCCTGCCCGCCAACTGTACGCTGAAGGTGTATAAGTCGAAGAAAGACCCAACTGCCGACCCCGTCAGCGCGGTGCTGATTTACCAGGGTACTAAAACCGCCGACGGAAAACCAGTTACGGTTGACCTGATCGACTCGGAACTGCACGTCTACACGCGGCTAGCCCTGCGCGATAAGGTATCGGCCACCGACAAAGCCAATCAAACAGCCACCTTCACCGATATTGTGACACAGGTGCGGCGATGAGTACCTGAAGTTGTACAGAATGCACGAGTCTTTAAAGACGGACGTCAACGAGCTGCCGCCGTTGGTAGGCGAGGATCAATGGGGTACGACTGAATAGACAGCACACGGCATTGATTGTGTTGGCTATGTAGCGGATCTATCAACACATTGTGCGAGGGCGAAAGCGGAACTACGGCTGAAGGTAAGGCAAGACACAGTGTCTTATGCTGCTCAAACTGGCGGGCTGCAAAATCGGGCAGACTGGCTGGTGTAGTATAAGGATTATCCCAGCCATCGGGTAGTTCATCCCGGGTCAGAAACGTGATGGAGTTGTCAGGTACACTAATCGCACACAGAATGAGGGGCGGTAATTCGGATAAGGGAGTCCCTTCCAAATGAACCATGTATTCCAGAAAACACAACTCGGGAGTAGTAGCCGCATAGACCATTGGTCGTCCTTTTGCATTCCAGCGACCGCCGTGCCGTTGTGCGCCAATTCCCTCCAGAATTGTGTCTCGGTGACTGTCGGTTTGAATACGGTAGAGGGTAATGGCCATTAGCTGAAAACGCCGTAATCAATACGCCCCAGGACGTCTTCTACTAATTGAACACCAGTTGGGCTATCCAGAAGGGCCAGGGGTGTTTGCTCACCGAGCAGGCGTAGGGGGCGGCGTAGCCAGCGGGTAAACTTACCCTGATCCTGAAAGACGGTGGTGCCGTAATTGGCTAGTTGCGCTAGCAGTAAGAGCCTTTCTGAGGTGGCGGCATCAAGCCGGTCGGTTTTAGCCTGTCTGTGAAATGTAGCGATGGATTGATTGAGCAGCGGGGCCATCTCCTTATCCGACACGCCCAGTAATCCGGCAATCCGGCCCGCTTCGCTACCAACCAGCCCCTGACGAGACCTGCCGATGAGCTGAAGAGGTGTAAGAGGGGGCGAAAAAAGGAGTGTCTCTGTGGTCATTGCCTGTCGGGAATCAATGGTAGTTACCATCACAATTGATGAGAAGCCAAGCTATCAAAAGAATCAATTGATTGTATGTAAACGATCTAATGATTCTTTTGGTTCGCCAGATTTACTGTTCGTCAAAAGCTACTCAATGTCAATGTTATATTTTACCAGTAAACCGGCCACGCCCGACAGCGAGAATTTGGCGTGGCTAAGCCGGTTCAGTTCAGGGTCGAGCGAATAATTATAGGCGGTTCTTAAGTCGGCTTTTTCCAGAATCGTGTTCTCGAAGGCAGCTCGGCGCAGGTCACTTTCGTCGAAATCGGCTCCGGTGAGGTCGGCACCCATAAAATCAACTTCGTGCAGAATTGACTTTTTGAAGCTCGTGTTTTTGATCTTCTGCTTATAGAACGACGACTTGGTCAGTACACAACTGTCGAAGCTGACGGCAAACAGAAAGTCGTTGCAATGCTCGAAATGAAGCCCTTCAGCTTTGCAATCCCGAAAGCGAACGTCCCGGAACGCCGTTTTTGTCAGCTTAACGCCACTGAGTTGACAGTCAATGAATTCGCAGTCGTAAAAAACGCTTCCCGCGAGGCTGGATTTTGTGAAATCACAACCGATAAAGCGGCAAAGTTCGTATTCGCCCGTTGGTAGTGGGATTTTGGTGTAATTGATCTGTTCGAACTGTTCATTAATCAAAAATACGTCGGCCATTAATTGGAATTGGTTGTGGTAAGTTATTTTGTTTGCAAGTAGTGAATCCATTAACGTTAAAGTAGAGCTATCAACGCGTTTCCACGAACGTACCCAATGCCATTATTCTGCGATAAATAAATAAACGTGTCTTTGTCTAAAATTTCAATTTTAGAGACGTTCATTGGTGAACCCACGGCATCGGGTTGGCCCGATTGCCAATCTAGTTCTGGCTTTATAACTAACTCCCAGTTTTTTATGTCGGAAAGGTCTTTTGATTTATTTCCGCGAAAGAAACCGTTTTGAGAGTAAAAATAGATGGAGTTCGTAAAAGAGTTATAGGTAGCGGGACCAATGTATTCTCCGGCTACCATTTGCTGCCCTTTTTTACCTGATATAGGATTGATTTCCGGCTCTCCCCAATGTGATTGGCTATTTAGTAAACGCCTGGCATCGAACTTGTTGAATTTGCTGATCGAACCACCGGTCAGTATATGCTGAGTACTGGAGGTGAAATAGACAGAGGCAGAATCTTCAAAAAACGATTTAATCCCTTGTAGATAAGCGAATTGATTGGTCGAGTCTGCATAGAACGTAGGGATGACAAACGCTTTGTTTTTTGTATCGAAAATGAAGATGTCGCCGCCCCATTCGCCATAGCCGAAGCCTACCCATAGGTTGTTTTGCCGGTCCATATAGTGGCAAGAGGGTAACCGCCATTTATCAGGATGTTTGACCTGATTATTTACGCTTTTTTCCAGGTAATAAAACGTATGTGACTGTACATCTTCAATACCTTTTTCTGTTATGGCAAAGCATTTATTTGTATTTGTAAAAGCCAATCCGAAGACAGCGGCCTTATACGTGGCGATACGTTTCCACGTATTTTTTTTCTCATCATACTCTTTAATAGCTTTATCGCTATCGGCAATGACTACCCTGCCTGTTTTGTCTTTTGTAATGGCTACAATCGGTGAGGAATTAGCTACCTCTTTTTTAGCCGGACTCCCATCTGTTTTATCAAATAATTTAAGGGTGCCATCTTTGGCTAATACCCAGATAAAATTGCCCGATACAACAAAGTCTTTGTACTGAGCTGTTGCGTTGCTTTGGATGCTGGCGATCAGGACGCAGATAAATAGTATGATCAGTTTATTCATGATCTAGTTTGCTCGAGGTAAGTTTCAGTATGGTTGAGAGTAAGTCAATGAAGCAACTAAGATACGTATCTACATGAGCTACCAATGCTTGTTTAATAAGAATATAGCCGGTTACGAAATAGGTTGAATCTTGCTTTGGAAATCAAGGGTATGTTTGATCTCCACACAGTTAAACCGGTCATTGCCATGTCTTTAGTAAGTCCTTCGCTTGACGTAGTTAGTCCCGACAGAGGACTTTTTCGCTTTAGCGCAAAGCCCTATTTTTTATGGTTTTTTACACTACTGCTGATCGTTGGTGGCATCGTTCGGTCCAATTGGGCCACGCGCCTCGATAGCTATACGTTCGACGAGGCTTACCACATTATGGCGGGGGCTTCTTATGTGAAAACAGATTCGTTTCGCATCAATCCCGAACACCCGCCGCTGACCAAACTATGGGTCGGAAAAGTGGTGCTGATGAATGGCTACAAGGTATCGCCGTTCCGGCCATTGCAGGACAAGATCGATGAGCGCAAGTTTGCCGAAGAAGATGTGTACCTGAAGAACAATCCTGATCTGGTTCAGCAACATGCTCGCTTGGCCATGTTTGCGCTTAACGGGTTGTTGCTATTGGCGTTCGCCCTCATGGCTCGCCGGGTGCTTGGCCCCACGGTCGCGCTGTTTTCGCTGGCGTATCTGGTCATCGACCCAACGGTGGCGGCTCATCTGCCGGTGGTGATGACTGATCTGCCGGTGGCGCTTTTGTCAGGTACGTCGATGTTGGCCGCCGCGGCCGCGTTTCGATCGTGGCGGGCGCTCGATCTCATTGTGGTTGCGGTCTTTCTCGGGCTCACGCTGGCGGCCAAGCATTCGGCAATTATCACGGTGATGGCCGTTGGTTTGTTTGGCGTGGTCATGGCCTTTGTTAACTCAAGAGCATCCACTCCGGGAGCCTCCACTCCGGGAGTCTCCACTCGGGGTACGTTGCCAGGCCGGTTACGTCGGCTTGGGTTGGTAACGCTGGTGCTGCTGGGGGCACTGGTTGTGCTCTGGAACTTTTACGGATTTCGTTACCAGGATAGCGTAGAGGCCGGCGAGTTTTTCAACCGTCCGCTGCTGGCTAAGATCGATGATATACGGTCGCCGCTGTTTAAAACGCTGTTACATGGCATGGTCGACTGGCACCTGGCTCCGGCCTCGTATGTATGGGGACTTGCCGACACGATCAGGGCTGGGGTCGAGGGGCGTGTTGGGTCTGCCTTTGCCTTTGGTCAACTGGGGTTCAATCGGGCACCGTTCTATTACGCGCCGGGCATCTGGGGAGCTAAACTCCCCCTTGGCCTACTGGTGCTGACACTAGCTGGTATGGTCTTGGTTTGTCTGCGTCGGTTACCCAACTCTACCCGACTGCCGCTGGCGGCATTGGCGTTGCTGGCCGGGTTATTCTGGTTGGCCCTGGCCCGAGGGTCTACCTACGGGGGCGTCAGGCACGCCTTGTCTATGCTGCCCCTGCTAGCCGTCCTGGGCGCACTGGTCATTAAGTATGCTATTGACAATCAGTCGCTGCTTTTACGAGGCGGGGTGCTTGTTGCCGGTTTGGCTGCTTTGGTGTCGGCTTTGCCTGTGGTTCGTCCCTGGGAATACTTTAACGAGTTGGCGGGCGGGTCGGCCAACAGTTACCGCTATTTCAATGATGAAGGGGTAGACCTGTTCCAGCGGTCGAAAGAGTTGACGCAGTATTACAAAAAACACATTCAGCCAACGACCGAAACGCCGTTTATCTGGTATAGTATCTCCCGCGCCGAAAAGCAACGGTACCACATGCGTTGGATTGGCGAAAAGCCGAATCAGGATAGTATCATTTTCCAGTCAGACCGAATTACGGGTACAATTTTCACGTCGACGCAATCGCTGGCACCAAGCCTCTACCACGACGATCATCTGGTTTTTCAGAAGGCTAAGCCAATTGCCCGGATGGGGAATCTGCTCGTGTTTCGGGGTACGTTCCGGTTACCTAACCTCCGCGCGTCGTGGCTGTCGGGAGAAGGATATAAAGCGCTGTTTGTCGAGAGCAAACCCGATACCGCCAAAGCGATTCGGTATATAGATGAAGCTGTTGCGTTGAATCCGAAGGTCTTCTTCATCGATTGGGAACTGGGCAATCTGTATGCCAGTCGTGGCGACAGAGCAAAGGCGTTGAAGGCATATCGATTGGCTCACCAATTTTGCCCCGACGATGCGCTGAAGGCCCAACTGGCAGACCATCTAAACACGCTGTCGACAACAACGGCCCGCCGGTTGCCCACGTTGCGAAACCCGGCGCTGGAGTAATAAGTTGGTAACCGTACATACTGGATACTGAACCCGGTTCGCCGATTTTGCGGTTAGTCAATAGGGTATTCGTACTTTTGCCTAACCGATTTTATACAACCTATGCAACGCGTTTATCTCGACAATGCCGCTACCACCCGGCTCGATCCTGCTGTTCTGGAGGCTATGCTTCCGCTAATGCAGGACAATTTTGGGAACCCTTCGTCTATTCACGGGCATGGCCGCGTAGTGCGTTCTGCCATTGAAAAAGCACGTAAAACGGTGGCGTCATTGCTCAACGCAGCGCCCGCCGAAATCTTCTTCACGTCGGGCGGCACCGAAGCTGATAACACCGCTATTTGTGGTAGCATCGATACCTACGGCATTACCCACGCCATTACCTCGCCGCTGGAACACCATGCTGTGTTACATACCCTGGAATATCTGGCCAAAACGGGAAAGATTAAGCTGAGTATGCTGTCGGTCGATGAGCGCGGTCGGCTGGATTATGATCAGTTGGGTACGTTGCTGAAAGCCAATCCGAATTCGCTCGTGTCGTTGATGCAGGGAAATAATGAGATTGGGAACCTGCTGGATATGAATTTAGTAGGGGAGTTGTGTCAGGAGTACGGCGCGGTCTGGCACTCTGATACGGTACAGACCATGGGCCATTATCAGCATGATGTACAATCATTAAAGCCCGATTTCCTGGTTGGCGCGGCGCATAAATTCCACGGCCCCAAAGGCGTTGGTTTTTTGTATGCCCGCCCAACAGAACGTCCGTCTATTCACCCGTTCATTCACGGTGGTTCGCAGGAGCGCAACCGGCGCGGCGGCACTGAAAACGTATACGGCATTGTGGGTCTGGCCAAAGCGCTGGAGATTGCCTACGCCGAAATGGCGGCCCATCGCCAGCATATCGAGTTCCTGAAACAGCGGATGATCGATCAACTTCGCGCCTCTATTGAAGATGTTCGTTTCAACGGAGACTCTGCCGATCTGGATAAGAGTTTGTACACGGTGCTGAGTGTCAGCCTGCCCGCTACGGATATGAGCGATATGCTGTTGTTCAACCTCGACATTGCCGGTATTTCGGTGTCGGGTGGTTCGGCCTGTTCCAGCGGTTCTGACGTTGGCTCTCACGTATTGGGGGCTTTACCCGGCCTTGATCCCAACCGGGGCAACATTCGTTTCTCGTTTGGTAAATACAACACCGCCGACGAAATCGATTTCGCCGTGGTGAAGGTGGCGGAAACAGTTCGTGGTTTGTAGTCTGTGGTTTGTCGTTGCGCTGCTAGTTCACGTTTTGGTGACTAGCAGCGCAACGACAAACCACAGACTACAAACCACAAATTATAAAACCTCCTCAGCTACGCCGTGCCACCGTTGGGCGACGGTCAGCGTGTAGTCGACGAAGGCGCGGGCGGTGCGGTCATAGACTTCGTTTCCGATAAATTGACCGTCGGCGTCCAGATTCTTATCCGTTTCGTGCGATTCGTACAGCTTCGGCGAGATGATCGAAAAGTTGTTGGTGAAACTGATGACTTTGTTCAGCACCGTAGTCATATCCAGGGCGGGCTGACGACCGCCGCGACCATTGGAGATACCCGCCATGGCAAACACTTTATTGTCGAACAACGGTTTGAAAGCCGGTCCTCCCAGCGCGTGAAACGCATTTAGGATTTGCGGGGTGGCTGTCCAGTTATATTCGGGAGACGCGAAGAAGACAAGATCGGCTTCACCCCAGGCCGTAAGAAATTCCTGCTGGAAGGGCGAAAGAACGTCGGGTTTCATCCAGACAGTACCTACGAAAGGCAGGTCGTAAGCGGCAAAGTCGATTATAGTTATTTCGTGTTGACTATTCTCCTGCAGTACTTGCTGAACGAATTTGCAAAAACGAAGGGTATTGCTGTTGGCACGCGGAGAAGTGGAAATTATCGCAATTTTCATGGTTGACTGATGTTCGAAAGGCCCCCGGAAAAGCCGGGTGCTACGGTTTGAAAACCACGGCGTCATACAGATAGTTTACCTGATTACACGTCAACACGATATTCATTATGGCTGCATCACGCCTCTGCGTTATTACCGGAGCAAACTCGGGAATTGGTAAAATCACGGCGCAGGAACTGGCCCGCAAAGGATTCGATATCCTGATGCTATGCCGTAATCTCGACAAGGCCCGCCCGGTTCAACTAGCTATTCAGGCTGCTAATCCAACGGCCAAAATAGATTTGATCCAGTGCGATGTGGCCAGCATTATGTCGGTACGCGCTGCCGCTAAACAGATACACGACCAATACGACCACATCGATGTACTGCTCAATAATGCCGGTTTGTACATTGCCAAGGAACAGTATTCGCCCGATGGCTATGAACTTACGTTTGCCACCAATCACCTCGGCGCGTTTTTACTCACCAACCTGCTACTCGATCTGCTGCGTAAGGGAACGGATGCCCGCGTAGTTACGGTGTCATCGGAAGCACATCGCTTCGGTGGTACGTTCATGTTGAATGAACTGGCCCGGCCAAAATCGTACAGTGCCATAAAGGCTTACGGCAAATCGAAACTCTGCAATATCCTGTTTGCCAAAGAGTTGTCTAACCGGCTCATGGACGATGGTATAACGTCGAACAGCCTGCATCCCGGAACGGTTAGTACTAACTTCGGAGCAGATACCGGCCCTGTTTTTGGCGCTATCCTGAATCTGGCCCGACCCTTTCTGAAGACACCCGAACAGGGAGCGGCTACCAGTATTTTCCTGGCCTCATCACCGCAGGTCGACCACGTGACCGGCTTATATTTCGACGATAGTAAGCCAAAGACACCCACCAAAGAGGCGCAGAATAGTTTCTACGCCAAACGATTGTGGGACATGAGCGCTGAACTGGTTGCCTTATAACACCACGCAAAGGGTAGAAAAAGGCTGGTAAAAGTCACTGGTACAGGACGGGCCTGATCGGTAAAATCCGTATATTGAGATTCCTGTTGGGAGCGTCCAACGTCCAGTGCTTTGAGCCCCTTTATTGATTTTACTTTTTGAAACGAATGGCCTGTTCAGCGCAACGAATAACGAGTCTATGCCTTCTGTTTATCAGTTTGTTGGCCCATGTTGCCATTGCGCAAGTTGTAGCTGGTAAAACAGATTTTTCGTCGATAGAATACAAAGATTACGGTAAATACTACGAGCGGATCACCTACATCGGCAAGCGGAAAAATCATTTCATCGTCGATACCTATCTGAAAGATAGCACCCTGTATCGCACCGATAATTACCGGGTGATCGATCAGGGAAATAACATCGGCATTTTCGCGCTCAGGCATGGCCCGAGTAAAGTATTGTACGACGATGGACGGCTCTACTTTACGTGCGATTATAACATGAACGAGCTGAACGGGCCGTTCATCGTGTATTACAACGACGGGTCAATCAAGCGGAAAGAACTGTACCGGAGCGGCCGACTGAAAAAGAGTACCTGTTACGATACCGAAGGCCACGAACAACCCTGCGACGCTTTTTTTCAGCAGGTTCAATTCATGGGGGATCCGGCAGAACTGAAGACGTACCTGGAAAAAAATCTGAAAACCCTCCTCGCTGACAACCAAACAATGGGCGTTAGTTTCAGGCTGATCATTAACGAAATTGGTCAGATCATCGATGTGAAAGTAGACGCGGGACGAAGCAACGCCCGGATGCTCTATGAGTTGAGAAAACTGGTAATGGATATGCCCCGCTGGCGGGAAAACGAATCGAACTGGCGCCCCGCTTCTATAGATGGTATTGCCATTCCAAGCAGTTGGAGCATGCAGGCCTACCGCGACCGAACAATCTGGCGCGTCTCGCTGCCTTGATGTAGATGGTTTGTTTAGCGGGAACGTACCTATGCAGGTACGTTCCCGCTAATTGATCTACGATTCCAACTCAAACATAGCTTCAATTTCTACCGAAATATTGCCGGGAAGTGATCCCATGCCAACGGCACTGCGTACACCAACGCCGTTTTCCTCACCCCATATTTGGGCAAACAATTCACTACAGCCATTAATGACTTTGGGGTGTTCTTCAAAACTATCCACGGCGTTTACCATACCGAGCACTTTAATCACGCGTTTCACCCGATTTAAACTGCCGAGTGCAGCCTTCAGCGTTGATAAAATGGCAAGGCCGGTCTGTTGCGCAGCAGCCTTCGCAAAGTCCATATCTACTTCCGAACCCACGCGCCCTGTCATCAGCGTATCGTCGGGGCAGTAAGGGCCGTGGCCCGAAACGTAGATGAAATTGCCAACAATCAACGCGGGTTTATACACACCTTTGGGTGCAGGGGCGGGGGGGAGTTCAAGGTGAAGCGCAGCAAAGTTTTCGTCAGGAGTTGTCATGTTGTAAGAAAAATAAGAGGGATGAATGCACTAAAAAAATGAAGACGCTGTGCGTAGTTTCGTACGCTTAACGTCGGCGTTAAGGTAATACCTTTCAGCTAAACTGCTTTTCTTCTCTTTTTAACCCTATATGTCAACTTCCCCCGATCCTGCGCCCATTACCCGTCAACTACGGGCTATGTTTGGTTCTCGTTTGCTACTGGCTGCTGTTCATCACCTCAATGTCTTCGAGGAACTCACTGACGGACCGCTCCCGGTTACCGAACTGAGTCATCGACTTGCCCTCGCTGAACGCCCTGCCATGGTTCTTTTTCCGGCCCTTTGCGCGATGGAATTGCTCCAGTATGATGAGCAGGGTCGGTTGTCTATCACGGCGTTGGGGCGTTTCCTGACTCAGCATCAGCAGCCAAATTTAACAGGGTATACCGGTCTGGAAAAAGACGATCCGGGCGTAATTGATATGGCGCAGCGGCTTCGCCATGATGGCCCGGTCGAATCGCCGCAGGGCATCTCGTTTGTGAAAGAAGGCGATGAACCGTCGCCCATGGACGATCCTGAATTAGCGCGCAAATTTACCCTGGGTCTGGCTGGTCGCGCCCGTTATCTGTCGCCCATAGTAGCGGTTAACCTGCCGAAGCACGAAGGGCATTTGCTCGATGTGGCGGGAGGTACGGGATTTTACACCTACGAATGGCTGCTCAGTAACCCCAACGCAACGGCTACCCTCTTCGACCGACCCGCCGTGTTGGCGGTAGCGGCTGAACTGCTCGACGAGTTTAAACAAAGCGGCCGACCGGGCACTGACACGCTGAAAGACCGGGTAACGTTGATGCCCGGTGATATGCTGACCGACGATCTGCCGCGAACGGATCTGTTGCTGGCTGCCAGCCTTTTCCACGACTGGCCTACGCCGACCTGTCGGCAACTGGCTCATCGTTTTTCCGATGCCCTTCGTCCCGGTGGCGAAATCTGGGTACATGATACCTTTCTGGACGATACGCTGGATGGTCCACTGGCCGCCACCGATTATTCTGCTCAGCTTTTTTGGGCCACCAAAGGCCGATGCTACAGTCGCGCCGAGTACCAAAGTTGGTTTGCCGATGCGGGACTTGTTCCCATGCCCGACCGTATTCCCACCCAAATGGACTACAGATTGATCTACGCCCGCAAGCGCTGACAGGTTACAGGATAGGGCTTTCTAACCGTTGGCCTGTTAATCAGGTTACGCAGCTATGAAAAACGCTCCCGATTATTCTATTCTGCCCTTGACCGCCCGTGTTGCCAACCGCTACACGCTGGCGTTGCTATCCTGTCTGTTGACTTTATCAGCTGCCTGCACCCGCAATGGCGCTACCGGCGGTCAAAAACTTCGGCTTATGGTAGGCGATATTAAGGAAGTGAGTGTGCCGACGCGTTCAGACACCACCTGGCAATTAAACGCCACGTCTGATAATCAGGAAGTGGTGGACGTATCGCGTAAACAAACGATCGCTACCGTTGGGAGTGCAGCGAGTTCATCCCCGGCAGCGGAAGTCGTTTTCCTGATCAAAGGCGTTACTGCGGGCACGGCAAGCATAGTCTTTTCAGAGAAGCAGCCAGGAGCAGACGGGGCCGGAACAGTTAAGAAGAGGTATCGGGTTACGGTAGTTAATCAATGAACAGTGTAGAGAGCTTTATTATATAGGAGCGTGATTAAGCGAATAATGCTTATTCAAATTAGAGCGTTACATAATCTGATAATTGTATACTTTTGAAAAGTTCTACAATGATATTTTCGTTAAATATGGCGATACTTGGTACCTTTGTGTATTAAGTCTTCTCCTATGCTTGAAAAACTGTTAGACATAGCCCAAGTTCAGTTTGGGTACTATGATACGCCCTCTGAGCATGGCGAAGTGTATTATTTGCAGGCAAAGCATTTTGATGATTCCGGCGAATTTAACCGCTTTGATGACTCATTCATTCCGCTGGATGAAAAAAGCCAAAAGCATATTTTACAACCCGGTGATATTCTATTAGCTGGCAAAGGATATCGCCTCTTTGCCTGGCAGTATGAGGGCCAACCCAGCCCAGCTGTTGCGTCGACGCTTTTCTTCGTCATCAATGTGAAAAACGAAAATCAGGTGTTACCAACGTACCTGACTACGTTTTTGAACCTGCCCAAAACACAAGCCTATCTGAAGCAATTGGGAGCAGGAACCAGCATTCCTTCCATTCGGAAAAATGAACTCGGCGACCTGTCTGTACCTGTTCCGAGTCTACCCATGCAGCAGAACGTGGTGCATGTTCAGGTACTTCATCAACGCCAGATCAAACTACTCACTAGCCTTATCAGTGAAAAACAACTTCTTGTCGAAAACCTTATCAATCAATTAATTCATGCTCCCTCTGAAGAGACTACTTAGCCGCGAAGAAATCGCCGCCGTTGTTTGGCGCGGTTGCGATACCCTGCGTGGTGCCGTAGACCCAACTCAATATAAAGATTACGTCCTGACGATGCTGTTCGTGAAGTATCTCTCCGATGTCTGGAAAGACAAGGTGCAGCAGTATCAGGAAAAGTATGCCGGTGATGTCGAGCGGATTGAACGGGCGCTTCGTCGCGAACGGTTCTACGTGCCTGATGAATGTACCTTCGACTACCTCTACCAAAACCGGGGACATGATGATATTGGTGGATTGATCGATGTGGCACTGATGGCCCTTGAAGAGGCAAACCGGGCTAAGTTGGAAAATGTATTCCGGGCGGTGTCGTTCAATTCGGAGGCGCAGTTGGGGCAAACCGTTGAGCGTAACCGGCGCTTGAAAAACCTGCTGGTCGATTTTTCAGCCCTTGACCTGCAACCTTCGCACCTGCTCAATACCGATGTTATTGGTGATGCCTACGAATACCTGATCGGTGAATTTGCGGGCAAGGCAGGCAAGAAAGCCGGTGAGTTTTACACCCCCGCAGAGGTATCGTCGCTGCTCGCCAAATTGGTAGACCCTCGCCCCGGTGATCGGATCTGTGACCCTACCTGTGGGTCGGGCTCGCTGTTGATCAAAGTGGCAAAGGAAGTAGGCACCGATAATTTTTCGCTCTACGGGCAGGAAAACAACGGCAGTACCTGGGCGCTGTGCCGCATGAACATGTTTCTGCACAGCATGGACCGCGCCCGCATTGAATGGGGCGATACGCTCAACAACCCGAAGCTGATCGAGAACGACGAATTGATGCGCTTCAACGTGGTGGTAGCTAATCCGCCGTTTTCGCTCGATAAATGGGGAAGCGAAAAAGCCCTGGGCGATCCGTATAACCGCTATCATCGTGGCGTGCCGCCCAAATCGAAAGCCGATTTTGCGTTTATCAGCCACATGATCGAAACGACCTACGAAACCGACGGGCGGGTAGGCGTGATCGTGCCCAACGGCGTTTTGTTTCGCGGTAGTTCGGAGGGTACGATCCGGCAACGGCTGGTGGAGGAAAACCTGCTGGAGGCGGTCATTGGCCTGCCTGCCAACCTGTTTTTCGGAACCGGTATTCCGGCGGCTATTCTGCTGTTTAACCGCGCCAAAGCCGCCAATACCGACGTTTTGTTTATCGACATGAGCCGCGAATTCGATAACGGGAAGAACCAGAATCGCCTGCGCGAGAGCCATATGACCCACGCGCTCGAAACGGTGCGGCAATTCAGGGCCAGTTTGGCGAGCAACGTACCCAGCCCAGACGGCGCGGGACAGGTTTTGGAAGCCAAATATGCTTACCGCGCTACGCTCGACGAAATCAGGGCCAACGACTTTAACCTGAACCTGCCGCGCTACGTAGATACCTTCGAGGAAGAAGAAACGATTGATATTGCCGCCACGAAACTGAAGATCGAACAACTCCGTACCGATCTGGCTGAGACCGAGCGGCAAATGGCAACGTACCTGGCCGAATTAGGTTTCTAACTCGTTTCCATATTCCATTGCTTTCTGACCCGCCGATGACCCCTATACCTGATTTTTCGGAAGTAGTAACGCTTATTCAGCAAGCCCGACAGCGGGCTATTGCCAGCGTAAATCGCGAACTGATTGACCTCTACTGGAACGTGGGGGCCTACATCAGCAAGAAGGTAGAAGCCAGCGAATGGGGAGATAGTGTAATCATGCAATTAGCAGACTATATACAGAGACAACAGTCAGATTTAAAGGGGTTTAGTTATCGGGGCTTGTATCGAATGAAGAGTTTCTACGAGGCCTATCGTGACGCTCCCGAATTTTTGACGGCACTGCTGTCAAAAATTAACTGGACAAATCACCTGACTATACTTTCACAGTGCAAAACAAGCCAGGAGCGGGAGTTTTACCTTCGGCTTGTGATTCAGGAGCGATATAGTACACGTGAATTAGAGCGGCAAATCGCGGCCGGTGTCTACGAACGGGTGATGCTGTCGCCGAATGTGTCGGCAGTGCGGACACAATTAAAGCAACAGGGACGCGACCCGTTTAGCGAGGGTATTTTTCGGGATCAATACGTATTCGAGTTTCTGGACCTGCCCGAACGGCATTCTGAGCGGGACCTGCAACGCGCGCTGATTGAGCAGATGAAAGCGTTTTTGCTGGAGTTGGGCCGCGATTTCACGTTCGTGGGTGCCGAATATCGTGTGCAGGTCGGGATGCGCGATTTCTGGATCGACCTGCTGTTTTTCCATAGGGATCTCCGCTGTCTGATCGCCTTTGAACTGAAAACCGTACCCTTTGAGCCGGAACATCTGGGCAAACTCAACTTTTACCTGGAAGCCCTTGACCGCGACGTACGGAAACCGCACGAGAACCCCAGCATCGGTGTGTTGCTCTGTGCCAGCAGCGATCAGGCTGTGGTAGAGTACGCCCTTAGCCGCACCCTATCGCCAACACTTGTTGCCGATTACACCCGCCTGATGCCCGATAAACACCTGCTCGAAGCCAAGCTGACCGAGTTTTACCAACTCAACCAGCCCGGTACAGACTGATTCTCACGGCAAACGATTCGCTGTGACCAACATGCAAACGAAAATTTATTGACTACCAATTAGTTAACCTGTCTGTCGTTTGCATTCCCGTTTGCAAAAGTGCCAACTTAACCCAAACCCCACTCAACATGAAACCACAAAACCACCACACCCTGCCCGATGGATGGGAAATGAAGCGACTTGGGGAGGTGATTGCAGAACTAGAATCTGGATCCAGCTTAAATTCGTTCGACAGGAAAATTCAGCATGGAGAAATTGGGATATTGAAAGTGAGTGCAGTTTCAGGATGTAAATTCACACCCTCAGAGCATAAAACTATACTTCCCAAAGAGTCGCATTTAGCTCGCATCAACCCAAGAAAAGATAGTATAATCATATCAAGAAGTAATACCCCTGAGTTGGTTGGTCACAGTGCTTATATACATCAGGATCACCCCAATCTGTATCTGCCTGATAAACTTTGGCAGACGGTCCTGCGCAAGGGCGCGGAGGTGAATTCTATGTGGTTATCTCAGTCTCTTGCTTCTGAAGAAATGTTACGACGCATTAGCACTATAGCAACTGGCAGCAGTAACAGTATGAAGAACATTTCGAAAGAGAAATTTCTGAAATTCGAGATTTGCTTTCCCCCTCTCGCTGAGCAAAAGCAAATTGCCGCCGTGCTGGGTACGTGGGACCGGGCTATTGAGCAAAGCGCCGAGCTACTAAAAACGCTGCGCATCCGTCACCGGGGCCTGATGTACCGCCTGCTAACCGGTCAGGTACGTTTACCTGGGTACGTTGGCGAATGGCGGCATATTGAGATCAATGAAATAGCACGTGAGGTAAGCATTCGTAACCGGCATGATCTACCACTTAAAGTATTGTCATGTACGAAGTACGATGGATTGGTTGATTCGCTTAGTTATTTTGGTCGTAAAATTTACAGTGATGATTTGACCACTTATAAGATTGTATCGAAAGGGCAATTCGCCTATGCTACAAATCATATTGAAGAAGGTTCTATTGGTTACCAGTCCAGATATGAAGCGGCATTGATCAGCCCGATGTATACTGTATTTAGTACTGACTCGTCCGTCGAGGATACATATCTGTACTATCTCTTAAAAACCGATCGGTACATTCAGGAATATAGGAGAAACATGGTAGGATCAATTGATCGGCGTGGCGGATTGCGTTGGGGTGACTTCTCAAAGATTGTTGTCAGTCTGCCAACCGTTGACGAGCAACGGGCAATTGCCAACGTGCTCGACGCGTCGTTGCGGGAAATTCGCCAACACGAAGCTAAACTGGAAGCCCTGCGCGAGCAGAAACGCGGGCTGATGCAATGCCTGCTTACCGGTCAGGTACGTGTGCCGACAGAGGCCACCGCCTAGTTTGTACCGAGTTTTGGGAATAAAGAGCAGTCTGTTGGCTGCTCTTCTCGTTTATTTAAATTAAAGTTTGTACAACTCTGCAAAAAGCTAATCAGATGATGAACTTTGTCTTTTGTAGCGTGTTTCAAATATAGAAGGCTATTCCTCCTTCCTTTTCTATGAATACACTGATACAACCCACAGTCATCGAAATTGGCCAGTCGGACTTGCTCGACTACGCACTGACCACCGGCACCGCACAACAGCGACTTGTTCGCGAGATTAAATACCGGCCCGATTACGATCCCCGCAATGACTATTGGAAACGCCTTCGTGATCGCATCGCCAAGATGCATCAACAGGCTGAACCCCTCTCTGTGCTCGATGATCTGTGTAAGGCGGTGCCCACCAAAAAGCAGCCCAACTACCAGAAAGCCGTAGCTGTCTACAAACGGTTTATGCGCAACAAAACAATTGACTGGTTCAAGCCTGTCAAACGTACCTGGAAACACGACGATCTACTGGTCAGTATCAATCCCGAGTTGGGACTCGTCATAAATGGTACGCCGCACGTGATCAAGCTTTATTTTCGGGAGCAACCCTTAATGAAAGATAAAACCGTTGGTATCATTCAGTTGATGGAATCGACCCTGAGCACGTACCATCCTGCCGAAACGGTCTATAGTATTCTCGACGTACCCAGAAATAAGTTGCTGACGGCAACGAACGCCAAACAGAACATGATCCTGACTATGGAGGCGCAGGCATTGGCCTTTATCTACCTTTACAACCGACTCTAGACCAACCTCATGGAAACGCCCTCGCTACGCGAAAATGACGCCAGCAAAATTCCCGCCCTGCATCTGCTGGTGCAGATGGGGTACGTTCCGCTCACGCCCACGCAGGCCCTGACTGCACGGGGTGGGCGTAGCAGTGCCGTGCTGCTCGAAGATATTCTGCTGGCACAGCTACAGCGGATAAACAGCATCAGCTACCGGGGACGCGACTATGCCTTTTCAGACACCAACCTCAACGCCGCCCTGTTGGCCCTGCGTGACCTGCCCGTGCAGGATGGTTTCACCGCCGCCACCAAAACCGTTTACGACCTTATCACCCTGGGCAAAAGCTTCGAACAGGTTATTGAAGGCGACCGCAAAAGCTACTCGCTCAGGTACGTTGACTGGGAGCATCCCGAAAACAACGTGTATCACGTGGTGCCGGAGTTCAGCGTGCTACGTACCCAACGATCAGACGCCTATCGTCCCGATCTGGTCTTGTTTGTCAACGGCATTCCGATGGGGGTGATCGAGTGTAAAAGTTCGGCCATTAAAAAGAATCCGGTACAGCAGGCTATCCGGCAGCAACTCGATTACCAGAAGTCAGACGGTATCAGAACGCTGTACCACTACTCGAACCTGCTGCTGGCGCTGGGCGTAAACGAGGCTCGCTATGGTACCACCAACACGCCCGAAGAATTCTGGTCGGCCTGGCGCGAACAAACAGCCGACGATGTGCGAAAGGCCGATGAAAACCGGCTTAGTCAGTTGGTTAACAGTCTGGTAGCTGTTGAGCGTGAAGCAACGGTATTGGCCTGTATGAATGAGTCATCGCAGCAGGTGTACCGCGATCTGCGCCGCGAGCCGGTCAGCGTTACTGAACAAGACCGCCTACTCTACAGCCTTTGCCGCCCCGAGCGCCTGCTCGATCTGGTATTTAATTACATTCTCTTCGATGACAACGTAAAGAAGATTGCCCGCTACCAGCAATACTTCACCATCGGGCAAACCCTGCGGCGCGTCAGTCGGATCGATGAGGCCACGGGGCGGCGTATGGGCGGGGTAATCTGGCATACGCAGGGGAGTGGTAAGTCGCTCACGATGGTGATGCTGGCGCAGATGCTGGCCCGCCACCCGGATATTCCGAACCCTAAAATTCTGCTCGTCACCGACCGCGTTGACCTGGACGATCAACTGACAGAGACATTCAGAAAGTGCAAACGCGACGTAGTGCAGGCAACAACGGGGGCTTCGGAGAAGATACGGAAAAAGCTGGCGGGCGTTGAGGAAGAAGAAACTAACGAAACCGACAAGCAGAAGAATAAGAAGCCCGTCCGTGACACAAGCTTGTTGGCTTTACTGCACGAACAGTCAGACGATATTGTCACCACGGTTGTCAACAAGTTCGATACGGCCTTGAAAAGCAGTGCCGAACCCATCGCCACACCCAACCTGTTTATTCTGGTCGATGAAGCGCACCGCACGCAGTACGGCAATTTCCATGTGAGCATGCGGCGGTTATTTCCGAACGCCTGTTTCATTGCTTTCACAGGGACGCCGTTGATGAAGGCCGAAAAAAATACGGCCGCGCAATTTGGAGGCTTGATTGAACCCGCCTACACGATCATTGATGCCGTAACCGACGGGGCCGTGGTGCCGCTGTTATACGAAGGCAGGCATCATCAGTTATCGCTTAATCAGTCGGCCATGAACCGGGATTTCAACCGGGTGGCCGAACCACTCAGCGAGTACGGACAGGCAAAGCTGAAGCAGAAATACAGCGGCCTGAAAACGCTCAACGAAGCCGATCAGGTGATCTACGAACGTGCGCACGATATTGTGACGCATTACATAAACAACTTTCAGTTAATGTCCTTGAAAGGACAGATTGTGGTTAGCAAGAAGTGGCAGGCTGTCAAATACAAAAAATACATCGATTTAATTGGATCGACCGACGAGGCCAAGCGCGTAACCTGCGAAGTAGTTATTTCGCCGCCCGACGTGCGGGAGGGTGACGATGACGAAGAAGACGGCTATGATGGTGACGTACGTGCTTTCTGGAAGCGGCAGATGGATAAGTACGGCAATCCCGAACGGTACGAAAAAACAATCATCAATGCCTTCAAAAAGCACGAAGTACCCGAACTGATCATCGTGGTGCGGAAACTGACTACCGGTTTCGATGCGCCGCGTAACAGCGTGTTATACCTGATAAGCTCACTGAAGGAACACGAACTACTGCAAACAGTAGCGCGGGTAAACCGGGTATACCCCGGTAAAGACTACGGTCTCATTGTCGATTATGTGGGTAACCTTGGTAACCTCGATCAGGCACTGAACCTGTATGCAGGGCTAAAGGAATTTGACGTTAAAGACCTGGATGGGGCGCTAAACAGTATCGATACTGAAGTTAGTAAGCTGCCACAGGCACACGCCGACGTATGGGCTATATTCAGTGAGATCAGGAACAAACGCGACCAGAAGGCCTACGAAGAGTTACTTTTTGACGACGAAAAGCGAGACGATTTCAGTAAGAAAGTATCGCTGATGGCCAGGTTGCTAAAACTGGCCCTGTCGAGTATCGCATTTGTAGATAATACGCCGGTGCAGGAAGTAGAGACGTATAAAAACGACGCAAAATTTTTTCTGGATTTGCGGGCATCCGTAAAACACCGCTACTCCGATGAACCCGATTATGCTGCCTATGAGCCACAAATACGTAAGCTCATTGACAAGCACATCAGCGTGGAAGGTGATACGCTGGTTGTAAACCCCATGTTTGCGTTATTGGATGTTGAGCAGCGGCAAACCGAAGTGGCCAAACTCGTAGGCAAAGCCGCTCAGGCTGACCATATTGCCAGTAGAACACTGAAGGCCATTGAGGTACGTGCCAACGATGACCCTGCGCTGTACCGGCAATTAGCCGAGTTAATTCAGGAAACAATAGACGCTTACCATGCGCAACGGCTTTCAGAAGGCGATTATTTGCGAAGGGCGTTGGAATTGGAAGAAGCGTTCAACAAGGGCCGGTTAGAGGGTACACCAAATTCATTGCAGGAAAACCCGGTAGCAGGGGCTTTTCATGGCCTGGCAAAAACCTTGTTTACGAGAATAGACAATCGGCCAGTCGATGACGCTTTGGTACATTTAGCGCTGGGTATTGATGAGCAAATCAGGTCAGCGATTATGGAAAATGGTCGGCCTTTTGTCGACTGGCAAAACAACCTCGATTTGGGTGGTCGAATACGCATCGATCTTGATGATTACATCTATGAGCAAACCACTGGCCTGGCCACTGCGCTGCCGCTCGATCTGGTCGATCAGTTGATTGAGGGTTGTCTGGCAATAGCGAAGCAGCGGTACGTATGAGTGAGTTTGAACAGACAGTGTCGTACGGTCAGCGCCTGATTACGTTTCAATTGAGTCGAAGAGCGCGGAAAACAGTGCGTGTGCAAGTGCACCCAGACGGTGCTGTGCGGGTTATTGCGCCGCTAGACTATCCTGCGGATGAGGTGAGTAAAGTGGTTCGTAGAAAAGCAGCATGGATCGTGAAGCAACTCCGCTTTTTTGAGCAGTTTCGTCCATTAACGCCACCTCGTCAATATCGTTCGGGAGAAACCCACCGTTACTTAGGCCGACAATACCGACTTAAGCTAACGGTGGGTGACAAACGAATTCGCCTTATGGCCGGATTTATTGAAATCTCTGAACCAGACTTAGATCAAGAAGGTATCAGGAATTCTTTGGACACTTGGTATCGACAGAAAGCCACGATCTATTTTCAACGCATGCTGACCGCTTCACTAGCTCGGTTTGAATCCTACGGCTTAGCGATACCACAACTGAAACTACGGCATATGCCTACCCGCTGGGGAAGCTGCACACCATCAGGCGTAATCTATTTGAACCCTGATTTGATAAGAGCACCAGGTAGTTGTATTGAGTATGTAGTGATTCACGAAATCTGCCACTTGATAAACCGCAACCATGACCAAACTTTTTATCAACTGCTAGAACGCATTTTGCCAGATTGGCAAAAACGAAAACAGACTTTAGAACGTATCATGGCTTGAGTACACAATACATAAACCTTACTCCAGCGCCCGTCTCAGATCGAAAATCAGGTCGTCGGCGTGTTCCAGACCGATCGACATGCGGAGCAGGTTAGGCGGTGTTTGGCTGTTGGGACCTTCTACACTGGCGCGGTGTTCGATCAGGCTTTCTACACCGCCCAGGCTTGTGGCTCGGGTGAAAATCTGCACTTTAGCGGCGGCTCGTATGGCTTCTTCTGCGCCACCACGTACCTGAATAGAGAGCATGGCCCCAAAGCCGGTCATTTGTTTCTTCGCCAGTTCGTGACCAGGATCAGTAGCCAGTCCAGGATAGTGAACGGCTTCCACATTGGGGTGCGTGGCCAGAAATTCGGCCACTTTTCCTGCCGTTTCCGTTTGCATACGTACCCGGGCGGCCAGGGTTTTTATGCCCCGTAATACCAGCCAGCACTCAAACGGCGAAGGCACCGCGCCTCCTACCGATTGCAGTCGCCGAATGCGCTGATATAATGTGCCGTCTTCCTTGAAAACCAGTGCGCCGCCCAGCACATCCGAATGACCGCCGAAGTACTTGGTGGTGGCATGCATCACCACATCGCAGCCCAGATCGAGGGGGCGTTGCAGGATGGGCGTTGCCCAGGTATTGTCACACACACAGATGGCTCCGCCCGCATGGGCAATAGCGGCCAGGGCACGGATATCAACTATTTTTAATAATGGATTCGAGGGGGTTTCCAGCCAGATAACCCGAGTATTCTCGTGCATAGATGCCTGTACCTGAGCCAAGTCAGTCATATCTACCCGGGTGTAGGTGAGGCCCCAGGGGTGCATCAGTTCTTCGAGCAGGGTAGGTGTACCGTAATACGCGTCTGTCGGAATTAACACATGATCGCCTGGGGCAAGGGCCAGGAACAGGTTCATGGTAGCGGCCTGACCCGAAGCATAGGTAGTAGTAGCAAAACCACCTTCGAGGGCGGTGAGACTGCGTTCAAGGGCGTCGCGGTTTGGGTTGGCATTCCGGGCATACAGGTAGCCATGTTTGTAGCTACCGTCGGCATCGCGCTCATAGGTGGTCGATAGGTAAATAGGCGGGGCCAACGCGCCGGCGTTACGGTCGTAATAATGCGTTGAGAGCAGGGCAATGGTTTCAGGCTTCATAGGTGCAAACTAACAGAAAAACCGTTACCCGGCCAGAATGGTCATTACAAGTAAACAAGTTATGCCGTTCAATCAATATGGGGTTTGCACTTGCTGGTAGTCTGAGTGCCGTGTGGTAGTATTAGGAAAAAAGATACATAGATGATTAATGCCATATATTTTTATGTTGCAGGCTCATTATGCTTGTTGCTCTTAATGGTGTGGCTGGTATGGGTACTCTGGCGCACCAACCAGAAGCTCTAGCACAAAAAGAGCCCCGACGTTGGCCGGGGCTCCACCAAACCTTATAGGTTTTTGAAACCTATAAGGTTTAGAAGGTCAATTACTTGTTGGCAGCCAGTTTCATGTCAACGGTGAAGTCGTCATAAATGGCTTTGTCGCCGATGTTTTCGAAGAACGATTTCGAGCCGTAACGGATGTCGTATTTCGTACGATCGAGGGTAGCTTTTCCGGTTGCCACAATCTGGTTGCCCGTCATTTTTACCGTAGCCGGGAAAGAAACGGCGTTGGTGATGCCCTTGATAACCATGTTGCCAGCAATCGTGTACTGATCACCACCTTTTGGCGTCACTTTCGTGATCTGAAACGTCGATGTTGGGTATTTAGCCGTGTTGAAGAAATCTTCCGACTTCATGTGGCCGATAAATTTACCGTTATACTCGGCGTCGGTCAGGTCGGTGCAGGTAATGCTGTTCATGTCGAACGTGAATTTGCCGCCCGTTACTTTGTTGCCGTCAACTACAAAAGCACCATCTTTCACTTTAATGTTGCCTGTGTGCTCGCCGGTTACTTTTTTACCATTCCAGGTCAGCGTGCTTTTAGCGGCGTCTACTTTGTAGGTGGTCGCTTTGGGGGCAACAGGTTTAGTTGCTTTGTCGGGACCGGTGAACGCAGTGGTTGCAGTGAGTGCCAGGGCAGCAAAGCCAGCCAGAATCAGGTTGTTTTTCATTGTAATCGGTTATTATATAGTGAATAAAAAAAGTAATTACTCGTCGGTGGCTACGCTGCGGAAATCATTCAGCAGTGCATTCAATTCATCAGCTTTGAGCCCCTCATAGGCTTTGAACTGAGCTTCCCAGTTGTCTTGCTCCTCGTCAATTTTCTTAAGTAGTGCCAGGCCTTTTTCACCGATCAGTACATCCACAGCGCGACGGTCGCTCGGGCATTCGGTGCGGATAACCAGCTTCTTACTAACCAGTTTGTCGACCAGCCGCGAGGCGTTCGACATTTTGTCCATCATGCGTTCGGTGATGTCGTTGATGCGAACCGGTTGCGGAAACTGCCCCCGCAAAATGCGCAACACATTATACTGTGGTACGGTGAGGCCAAACGGCTTAAGAAGACGCATCTGACTGTCGCACAGCCAGTTGTTGGTGTACATTAAGTTCACAATCAACCGGTGAAGGGGCGATTTGAACTGAGCCTGCTTTATTTCTTCTTCAATTTTCATTGGCGTAGGTATCGCTTACGTAAGGGTGGAACCAACTGGTTGTACAAACCAACTGTTTGTCTAAAACCTGTCTGTAAATATAATGTCGATACATTAATTACAATCGTAATTTAGAGTATAAAGTTCATACTGCTCAAAAAAAGGGAATTATTGGAATGTGCTTACCTGCGGCGAGTTAATGTCGAAGTCGCGGAGGCGAAGCACAGGTACGCCCTCGAAGGCGTAACGCAATGCAGCGGCATTGTTGGGCAAGTTGGGATAATACGTAAAGCGAATTTGCAGGCTGTTGAAGGTCAGGTTCTCATTTCTGAGCCGGAACCCCAGGCCATAACCCTGATAGAGCGGCCCGGCCAATAACGACCGCTCGGGATAACTAACCAGTCCCAGGTTGGCGAAGGTGAGAAACGCCACCCGGAACCCGGCAATATTGACTCGCGAAAACAACAGGTTTTCGTAATCGACAATCAGACGTTTGGTGCCAAACAGTCCCGCGCCTCCGGCTCCAAAAATGTTGTTGCTGTTGAGGTTGATGACTTCGTTGTTGAACCGGTCGGCGCCCACGGTCATGGTAGTGTTGATGAAATGACGCATCTGCCCCCACTTAATGCGGTGCAGCGGGCTGAAATAATTGGTCTCCAGATTGATGACCGACTGTTCGCGTCGTCCGCTTCGGAAATAAGAACCCGTGTTGAGCAGGCCATATACGTACCCAATCTTACGCAGATACTGACCCCGTGAAAAGCTTAAACCCACGTAATTGCGCAAGCCTAACTCGGCTTCTTCCACGCCAGCCACTACCGACATCAGACTGCCGTAGGGTACGTCTTCCGTGCGGCCAAAACCGTAGATCAACACGTCGCGAACGTACCTGCGCTGCGAGTAGCCCAGACTGAAAATGTAGCTTCGTCGATTTTGATAGAGTTGATTACTGTCTGCCGTGACTTCCGGGCGGCGGGTATAATCGTAGGCGGTGAGGCGGCCGGCCAGCACGATGCGGGCGCGGTCTTCGGGGTTTTTTACCAGAAAGGGAGAGGGGAAAGAGCGGCCAATCCAGACGTCACTGTAGTAGTAATTGAGGGGAAAACTAAGAATACTATCCCGGCGGTCGGTAACCCTATTATTGGTCCAGTAACGCCCCAGTTCCAGTTGCCCGGCCCATTTAGTGTCGGGGTTTAGAAAGGGGCGAAACACTTTGGCCGACACGAATTTGTTATCCCGAAGCAATACGACATCGGCCCGTCCGGTCAGAAATGTTTTACCGATATACGGAATCACGTATCGACCCTGATACTCGGTTTTTTGGCCGGGTCTTGTTGAGTTGTAGCCGATGCGGTTGAATACCTGATGGCCCAACCCCCGAAAATTTCGCTGATCGAGCCCAACCTGAAAATTATTGAACCCGCTAAATCCGCCGTCTGGCAACAGCGACCATACATCCTGGGTGATGACATACACATCCACAAACTGCCGGCTATTGGGGCGGGGAATCACCAGAATGCGGACGTCGATGAAAAGCCCCACGTTACGCAGCAGCCGTTCATTGTCGCGCAACACCGTTGGGTTCAGTATGTCCCCTTCCTGAAATTGCAGGTACGACCGCCGAATCACGTTTTCGCGGGTGTTGACGTGTAATTTGTTGGCCACTTTTTCTACCCAGTTGGCAGCGTTTCGGGTAGTATCGTACACGCTAGCCCCAAACACACCGAGTCGTTTAATGAAAATAGTGCCAATGACCCGCCCCTCATACGTTTTGTACGGGTTGACCTCGATCTGATTCACCTCGCCCGACGGTCGGCTATTATACACGTCACGAAACAACGCGTTGTACAACTCCCGCGTCAGCTTGCCTTTCGACATGCGTTGTTTCAAACGGGTATAGCGCACACTGTCGCGTACCCGTTCGGCGCTGTCGGCCAGCATCAGGCCATAGGGCGTAATGAGGGAATCAATCGGCGTTTGGCGCGCTTTTTTGGCGGTCGTAGAAACGGGAGCCGTCACCGCGGTTGAATCGCTTTTTTGCTGCGCCCATCCACAGGTCGTTCCAGCGAGCCAAAGGAATAGGCCGCTGATCAGAAAGGGACGTGAAAAGACGAAGCGTAACAATGGATCTATAAAAAAGCAGACGTTGACAGAAATAGCTATGTATAGACAGCTAACCGGGGGTATCGTTTAATTTAGAGGGCCTTCCAGAGCCAAAGGTCACGCTGCCGTTCGCCGCCGAAGGTAAACACGTGCCATCCGAACCGGGTAAAGCCCATCTTTTTATAAAAAACAAGCGCGGGCGCATTGTGTTCCCAAACACCCAGCCAAACCGCTTGATAGCCTTGTTGTCGGGCGTAGTCAAGGGCGTACTGCATCAGTTGCCGACCGTATCCCCGGCCCGTGTAGTCATCGAGCAAATAAAGGCGAACGATCTCCAGCGCATGGCGAACGGGCATTCGGCGGGGCGGCGCGTGGTGGCGTAGTTTCAGAAAGCCAATGGCCACACCCTGCTCATTTTCGGCCAGCCAGAACGTAGCCCGGCGGTCAGTAAACTCCTGCTGATAGTGCGGGATGGTTACGGCCTCGTCGAGGTATTGCTGAACGGGGTTACCGGGGTATTTTTCAGGACTAAACGCGTCGTAGATACTTTTTCGGGCTACCGAAACAAGCGTCTCAAGATCAGAAAGGGTTGCCTGGCGAATGGTCATAGGTAAGGAAAAAGAGCATCTAATGTACAAAATTTGGCCCGTCTAAAACCTATCGGGTCGTTACCAACTTATAGGGTAGCGCGTTCTTACTTCAACCGATCCCGATTATGTCTCTTGTTTCGCCCACCACCGTATACCGCTTTTCGGACGGTACGATTACTGAAACTCCTGATTTGCTGGCTGTTGAAGAGCCGCTGGAGATCAGGCTCGGTTACGGTCCCGCCACCGACCGGCAGCAGCGGGCCATTGCGGTTACCATGCGTACGCCCGGCCACGATGTAGAACTGGCGCTGGGCTTTTTATTTACCGAAGGCGTCATCAGTCGGCGCGAACACGTATTGTCGGCCCGGCACTGCTCGCGCGAAGAGGCCGAGAAAGGCAACGTTATTCGAGTTGAACTTCAGCCCGACCTGCTGCTCGACTGGGCAATGCTCGATCGGCACGGCATCACGGCATCGAACTGTGGCGTGTGCGGAAAAACCTCCATCGATGCCATTCGCACCTCGTGCCCGGCCCCCGTGTCAGGTACGTTCCACCTCGATTCGGCCACGCTGATGACCCTACCCGATCAGCTTCGTACCCGGCAGCGGGCTTTTGCGCACACCGGCGGGTTACACGCTGCCGCTCTCGTTGGCCCCGACGGACAACTCGGGGCCGTGCGCGAAGACATTGGCCGTCATAATGCGCTCGATAAACTCCTGGGAATCACGTTCTGGAATAATAGCATCGGCGTGGAGGCGGAACGGGACACGGCTGTACAGCAAGCGGTGCTGGTGAGCGGCCGTATTGGTTTTGAACTGGTTCAGAAAAGCTGGATGGCGGGCATACCGATGCTGATTGCGCTGGGTGCCCCCTCAAGCCTGGCCGTTGACCTCGCCCGCGAAGCCGGTATCACGCTGGTCGGTTTCCTGAAAGCCGACCGCTACACGCTGTACACGTACCCAGAACGCGTATTTGGTGCGGAACTGGTAACCAGCTAATTGGGTGGATGTAGCTAAGCAGTTTGTTTGTCAAGAGACAGAGATGATGGATTAAATCGAAAGTGGGATGATAAGAAGATAAATATGAATGATCTTTTGACGTACTCAAATCTCCTTACTTAAGTCGCTCAATGTGGTCAATGTAAATAAACCGTTCTGGTTCCCTTCCTGTGACTGTTACGTTTGTCCCCGGTGTATATACGTTCCCAAACCCGGTAGTCTGGTTTGAAAGTGGTATCTCTGGCAATAACGACTGGTGATATGGGTAGCTCTTTTACCTTGTCATCACACAGGTCACAGATCATGGCAACTCTATTGCGGAACGGTTTGACGCTCCTGCTCGGCACCCCCCTGCCAAGCACAACTGATAGCCCGCAAGTTAGGCGGATAGAGCTAAGCACTGCTGAGTAATGCATATTCCTACCTTTGTCAAATGGCAAACCCACAACTATTTGATATTGAAATTGACAAGCTAACCCGCTCGATTGAGAATGCTATCTCAGGCGACAGGTTTAAAACAGATATTCTTGAGTTGGCCTCAGATGACCTAAAGCGGTTGAAGAAATCAGAGTGGCTGTTTGACTGGAAATACGAAGCTAAACAAGCGGACAAAACTGTTTACAAACTTGTTATTGAGGGAAATCGCCTTATTATTCAGGGGCTTATAAGAATTCAAGATAGAGGTGACCATATTTTTATGGCTCTTATCGAGAGTAGTAAATTTAATCGCGGTGCTGACAAACTTTATTTTGGCGTGCCAGGAAACCTTGTTGCCTTTGCTTGTAGGCTTTCCTTTGAGAAGGGCTATGCTGGTTATGTCTCGTTTGAAAGTAAGACAAAATTGAAGGAACACTATCAGAAAACATTGGGAGCTCATGTGTTGTTCGGTGGCATAATGGCTATTGATACCAAAGCCGCACACAAACTTGTCAGTCGATATTTTTCAGAAAATTCATAATTTACTTATATGATAAAGGAACCGAAGGATATCGATTTCTACACGTCGGGTAGGCAATTGTCGAATCAGGAGTTCGCTTCGATCAGCCAATGGATTGCCACAGACAAGAAAAAGCAAGTAGTAAAGCCTGTGAAAGGCTTGAAAAAAGGCCAGGCAAAGCTTGCTCAGCCAAAGCCCATTGAGAATGACTAATAGCGGACAGATTCGGTTTCCTGAAAGCCGACCGCTTCAGGTTGTACACGTACCCCGTCAATTATTCATGTAAATCTTTCACAGCGCAAAGGATTTACATAAATAACTTATTAGGTCAGAAGCAGAAGGCCGACTCAATAGGTAATGCCGCTACAAATGCCTATTTCACCCGATCTGCCGTAATCAGTAGGCAGGGTACAGACGGGCAGTCGCAAAAGCTGGTGGGCTGCAACAGTACCGTTCTCTCTGAATAGCAGGTTGCAGTACCGTTGTACACCCGAATTCGGTAATTGACGGGGGCGGAGGGCGTGGTTAATCCGATGAGTGAACCCTCGCCGGCAATCAATGAAGTGGCGGTGGCATACCCGGCCGGTGCCTGTCCATCCGGTACAATGCTATACCGGTCACCACCGGTTGCGGTGAAGCTAACGGCAGCATCGGCCTGAATAACCTGATTCACACACGATGCCTGACGGGTAACGAACAACCCAATAACGGGACTGGTGCATGAACATGAAACCGGAGCCGTGTAGGTCGTGGTGGCCGTTCCGCACGAGGCGCTACTGACTGAAATCGTATGCGAAACCCCATCGGCCGTTAGTCCACTCAGGCTAAAGGGCACCGTTGTTGTACCCGCCGCATAACTCACCGACTGTATCGGCGAGGCATCGGTAGACACAGACAATACCCCCGCCGAACTGGCGTTGGCTACGCTCACTGTTCCGCTCACGGTGTATGTATTGGTTGGCTGATTACAGGCTGATGCCTCTGCCGATACACTCAGCGAACAGGGCTGCAATACACCGGCCTGATTAAGACCGGTATATTGTCCCTCGCCAATTTGAGCCGAGCCATTATTGCCCGGCAGGGTATTGAAACTGGTAAAGGCAGCGTTGAACAACAAACCCGGATTACCCGCCGGGTTGCGCACTGTGAACGTAAGGGTGCCCATGCTAACCCAGTCTGCATTACCAATAACGGGGCAACTCACCGTGGTGCTGTTCAGATTCAGGGTGAGGTTAAACAAGCCCGGAGTCGAGGCATCGAAACTGTGCGTATCCCACAGGAACTGACCGTTACACGATGTAGTGTTGTCGAAACCAAGCGATTGATAACCAACAAACGATAACGACGCCGGATTGTAAGACAAGAAAACAGAGGATGTACCGATCGAGAACGAAGTAGCATCGGAAGCCCGAATCTGAATGGTGGCCGAAAATTGGCCGTTTGTTCCTGAAAGTTGAGGTACAAGCCTCAGATCTGCCGTTTGGGCATTTACTATACCAACCAACCCCAGGCAGAGCAGGCACAGACTTACTACGTAGCGAATTGAAATCATGGCTGTTTTTTTAGAAATTAAAGATCTGGGGTACCTATTTTAGACCGGTTGTTGGTCCACCGGTTGTAATCTCTGTTGTTGATGATGCCGTTACCATCGCTATCGACCGGCAGGTAATTCCCGATGGTAGAGGCGTTGGTACGCCACATATTGTAGTCAGCATTGTTAATCACGTTGTTGCCGTTGTAATCACCTACATATAGGGTCAGCCACGAGCCTACCTGCTTCAACTGGCTGTTTCCCTTCACGATCTGTGAAGAGGTAGTCAGATCGACCAACTGACCGCTGGTAACGGTATTGCTGGTGATCACGGCCAAATGGCTCCGGTGGTGGATAGAGACGCAGATAGGCTCGCTGGTAGGAGGGAGCAGAATACCTTCCGAGCCATCGGTACTCAGTAGCATACCATCGTTACGGATAAATCCCGCTTTTCGGACCAACACCTCACCCTGCGCAGTACGGCCCATAATCAGAATCCAGTCGGTGACGTTGGCGGGGATGGTTGTTACTGATTCAGTACCCGTATACGACCAGGGTAGCGCTGAATAAGGCTGTTGAGTGGGAAACCATGGGCTTAACGTAAGGGTCGTATTCATTAGCCCTGTAGCCGGATCGGTAAAGCCTTCCAGCAACACTTTTGCTTTTGCTAAAACCGATTCGGTACAGCTGACCATCGTCACCAACGTACCTGCAACACTGGTGCAGCCCGCTGCACTTGTGGTAGTTACAGAATACGTACCTGAGGTGAATACCTGCAAACTGGCACCGGTTTGTCCCGTATTCCAGAGGTAAGCACTGCCCCCGCTGGCGGTGAGTGTCACTGACTGACCAGTGCAAGACGTTGCGTTGGTGGGCGAGAGGCTGACCGGGTTTGGGTTGGGTGCGGGCTGGCCAATGGTAATGGTTAAACTGCTGCTGCAACCGCCGGTAGCCGCGGCAGCCGTGGCGGTATAACTGCCCGGTGGCAGGTTGGTAAACAAGCCGGTTGTATTGCTTTGGTTAGCTAGCGAATACGAAAACGGACCGCCGCCGCCAGAAACCACCAATCCCACCCGACCATCCTGCCCATTGGCACAACTGACGGCGGTGGTCGATGCCGACAGGCTGAAACAGGGTGCCTGAACGGATGCCATAATCAACAGGGTGTAATCTTCTGTTTCGCCGTAATTGTAAGCTGCGCACGGATTGGTTACCACACCGTCGGCTGCGTACTGACTGCGTAGGCGAAGACGTATAAGCCCCGTCGTTACAGTAGACGGGATGACAATAGTACTCGAAATAGCCGGGCTCATTAACTGACCGGCCGACGAACTGAACAACGCTTCGGTACTGCTGAAAACACCGTCGCGGTTACTGTCGAGCCAAATGGTCAGGTGCTGAAAAACGTAACTGCCCGAGTTTCCCGTAATGGCGCTGGCCGTAAACGAATAGGTCTGCCCCGGTAACACGGAGTGTGCCGTGCCGGTAAAGTCGGAGTAGCCCGCCGAACCCGCGCCGGTAGCCACCGAGTTTAGCGTAGACTGGCCGCCGCTTTTCAGCATGAAATCGTCAATCTTCGGAAAAAAATTGGCGATTGGAAACGTATAGGTCGGTCTGCAGTAGAACAAACCTGTATTTACTGATTGCTCGGTACTATACTGAGTAGTAGCATTTGACGCTTTTACGCGGTACGTATACATTGTGTTGGAAACCACGCTTCCGTCAACAAACGAGAACGAAGCAGGCGGTAAACTCCCAACCACCGTGAAGCTTCCGGTAGTGCCAATGGCTCGTTCGATCAGGAAACCCGCTGCATCGGTGGCCGTGTACAAAAACTGCACCAAAGCACCGGTACTCTGCATGGTGACGGATAAATCTGTGGGAGCCGCTATAGCAATAGTAGCACAGTCTAAGTTGTATTCGTTTCCCGGATCGAGCCGATACAGCAGGCCTGTTTCTATCCGTGCATACTGGCCGGGCGTAAACTGGTTGCCGCACGCATAATACGACATGATGTTGCTGGTGTGGGGAGTGAACGGGTCGCCGTTGGCGTCGATAACAGTTCCAGTATAGGTACAGCCAGAAGTAGTGGCTCCCGGAATACCGTAGGGGTCTGAAGGCGTATCGCACACAAAGTCGCCGGTAAGTTCACAGTTGGCTGCAAAGGGGCGTGTACCCTGCGGCGTACCTGGCCTGAGCACCAGTTCCCGGTTAGTAACGGTACTGCTCCTGTTATTCTGAAACGTATGATACAGGTCGAAATAATGTCCCATCTCATGCGCCATACTGTATCCCGTTACCTGACTGGCTTCCAGAAAAATCCGGTTGGCAATGGCTAATGATGATGGATAGTACGCATAACCAGACACCTGACTACCGTTATAAATGATGGTATTGGTCAGGTAAATGTTGATGGCATTGAACACGTCATTTCCATCGGCCAGAGATGCCTCTTCCTCTTTGTCGAAATCAAAAAAAGTGGTGTTATCGATGTAGTGCGGCTGGGAACCACACTGATAGAACGCGATGCCGGCTGGTTGATATAGTTGATTCAACAAAACAATGGCCTGGTTCAGGCTGCTGACACTAGCGCCGCCGGTTCCATTATCCCGACGTAGGACATGAAATCGAATCGGAATGTACTGCATTGTGGTAGACTGCCGCGCCGACCTGAACAATGTTTTCGACCGGATGATTTTTTCGCGCCCCATCATCTCCGCATCCGTTAAATGAGGAGTTCCGCAGACATGTTGGGCCACACTGATTCCACCTGTGAGCAACACCAAAAGGCATTGCAAAACCACGGAAGTCAGACGAATAGTCAACATGGGTGAGCGGATAGAAAACGCAAGAGTTCCTGAATCGTATTTTTATAAATAATAGCGAATTATTCTGGTTGCAAACTCTATGCCAATAGGTATTTATACGGTATAGTTGCTTGTGTGTCAGCGTCATAATGTGGGTTTCCTGACAATGAGTGGCCTTATTTTTTTTTATAAAGCAGAACAGCCCGTCTGGTTAAGGCGGGCTGTTCTGTTGCAGGATAAACACAAATAGGAAAGGCTTATCTCAGACGTCGAACTGTAATCGGAACACAGACTGGTACGGCAGGGCAATTGCACAGCGCGGGCGGGATGGTTACCGTGGTGTCGGCGAAACAACCATCAGCCGTGTAAACCCGAATGGTGTAAACATCGCCCGGAGCCGAAGCCGGATTGGCCAGTCCGGTTGCCAGCACTCCGCCTGTAACAGCGCTCAGCAACTGGTTGGTAACAAACAATGGCGTAGCGGCCGTAAAGCTGTTTCCTTTGGTAATGTTGTAGCTCACGGCATTGGTCGACGTACCTACCAGTGATATCCTGGCATCATTGAGGGGTGTGCTACCGGTGCAGCTTGCAGCCGTAGATACCGCCGTTAGGCTAGGTAATGGGCCATATGCTTCAATGATAAAGGGGCAACACGAGCCATCGGCGCAACTACCCGAACCTGTCGACGTGACGCTATACTCACCCAATGCCGTTACCGACAGGGTGTTGGTGGTAGCACCGGTGATTGGCTGCCCGTCTTTTAGCCATTGGTAACCGGTCTGCCCCGGAGCAGTAGCGATGGTAAACTCGAAGGCCGAAGACGCGCATACCCGAATGGGCACAGTGGTGCATACCCTGGCTGTCTGGCCATCGGGTGCTGTCACGGTGTTATAGGTAATGCCCTCCTGATTCAACTGCACGTTAACCCTTAGCGTAGCTACCTGACCAGCGGCCAGCGAAGCAATGCTCCAGCTGCCCGAATTAGCTCCCGGCAGGAACGTACCCACCGAAGCCGTAGCGCTGCCGATGAAGGTGACAGCCGTGTTGCTCAACTGATCGGTGATCACCAGGTTAGTGCCCGTGGCGTTGCCCGTGTTGGTCAGCGAAACCGTATAAGTCACGATGCCCCCCTTGATCGTGCGGCTGAGGTCAACGGTTTTGGCGATGGCGTAGGCGGGTGAGCCGTCGGTACAAGAAGCCGGTTCTGTATAGATTGTGTTGGCGGTCAACGTACCCAAACTGGCGCTGACCAGATGCGTGGCGGGGCCGTTGCTGATACCTGTCAGGCTGAAGCTGGCCGATGGCTGGCTCGCCGTGACGGTGATCACCGCTACACTGGTGCCGTTATCGGTGATGGTCAGCGAACCGGCGGGGCTGTTGGTGAGCGAGACCATGCCTGTAGCGGTATACGTGTTGGTGGCCGAGTTACAGACCGGCGCGTTGACCACGATGTTCATGACAGGTGTTGAATTGGGATCGATCTGGAAGACCGACAGGGGTAGTCGCACCACGCATCCCTGGGCATCGGTGACCACGATGGTGGTGGGGAAGGTGCCGCTAGTGGTTGGCGTACCCGATACAACACCGGTGGTTGGGTTCAAGGTAAGTCCGGCTGGCAACGTACCTGCGGCCACGGAGAAGGCATACGGTGTTGTCCCGCCACTGACCGTGATGGTCTGGCTATAGGCTCTGCCAACTTCACCAATGGGTAGGCTGGTCGTAACAAGGCTCAGGCTACACACCGTCTGGCAGGTTGGGCGAGCAATATCGAGCTGACGGAAACAACCGGCTGCTGAGGTCGCGGTGATCGTATACAACGCAACGGTCGATGGAGCCGTCAGCACGTTTCCATTGATGGTCACACCGAACTGACTCGCATTAGTGGTTAGGCTAGCGGCGTTGGTGCTGATCACGGCTGTATACGACTGGTTGTCGGAAAGACAACCGACATCGACCAGACTCAGGATTGGTTTGGCGTTGACCGTCACGACCTTGGTAACTGGGGTAGACACGCAACCGCTGGCATTGGTGTATAAGAGGGTATACGTACCTGAATTGGCCGTGGTCGCATTCGTCAGCGTCACCGTGCCACTGCTCACCGTAGTGTTGGCAGGTGTTGTCCAGTAAGCCGTAGCGCCCGCCGCCGGGTTGATCGAGAACGTGACACTTTCGCCTTCGCAGATGGTTGAAGCGGTGAATGGCGTAATGGGTGTTTTGGCATTGATTGTCACCGTTACCACCGCCGAACAGTTGCTGACCGAAGTAGACGCCAACCGGAATTTATAGATACCCGGCAGGGTCAGTCCCGAAACCGTAACGGGGCTACCCGCCTGATTAATAATTGGCGATGTTCCTGCTACCTGTTGCATCACGCTCCACTGCTCACCGGCTCCGGCACTGACCAGCGTCGCGGTGGTGGGCCCTTCACAGAAAGTTTGATCAGGTCCGGCGTTGGGTGCTGTCGTACAAGTTGTGCCGCAAGCCGGGGCCGTAATAGGCAAGGTGGCTACGCAACCCGCCGCCGACGTAGCTGACACCGCAAACGAGGCGACAGTGATAGGTGCCGTAATCAGGTTGCCGCTGATGGTCACCCCAAACTGACTGGCGTTGGTGCTGATCGTGCTGGCGTTGGTGGTCAATAGCACGGTATACGACTGATTACCCGACACGCATCCGATACCGTTACTGGCCAGGGTCAGTGTTGGTTCAGCGTTGATAGTAACGAGTTTGGTGGTCGACGAAACGCAGCCCAACTCATTGGTGTAGAACAAGGTGTACGTACCTGAATTGGCCACTGTGGCATTGGTAATCGTTACCGTACTGCTGCTAATGGTCGTGTTGGTGGGTGTTGTCCAGTAAGCCGAAGCGCCAACCGGCGGTGTAATGGAGAAGGTAGCCGAGCCGCCTTCACAAATCACCGTTGGTTGATAGACCGGAAGCGTCGTAGCCGGATTGACCTGTACACTAACCGTAGCGGTGGTGAAACAAGTTGGCGAGTTGCTCACAGTTACGGTAAAGGTGTACAGGCCCGCCGTCGATGCCGAAGCAATGGCTGTTGCCGTGTTGGCTCCGGTCAGGGTTACGCCCGCCGGGGCACTCCATACGTAGGTGTAGCTACTGGTAGGGGCAACTTGAGCGGTCAGGGTAACAGGCAGACCACTACAGACCGATTGGCTACTGGCCGAAGCCGTGGCGGTTAGACTACAAACGAGCTTTACTAAGCCAAAGTCGTAGGTATGGTTGATATCGCCCGGCCCGCCCGTTGTCAGCTTGATGCAAGGCTTACCGGTATCCACAATCGCGTCATTATTGATGGTCGACGTACCTGAGTTGATTGCGGCCGGGCCGCTCTCTCCCGGCGTAATGGTCACGTCGGCCAACGACAGACCATTGGCGGCCGTGCCAGTACCCAGATTTGTAATCACCAGGGCATAGGTAGTATTGAATGTCAGCGCCGTAGTAGCTACCGACGAGGTGCTGTTACCCGTGGTGATGGTGGTACTTGAGAAGTAGTATTCGCCGGCTGCGTTGGTGGTTACGCTGGCTAATTCGGTTGTTTTAGCGGCATTGTAAAGCTTCACAACAGCCCCAACAATGGGCGGCTCGCAAGGGTCCTGAATACCATTCTGATTGTCGTCGCGCCACACCCGGTTACCAATCTGAATGGGAGCGAGATCGCACATGACTACGATGCCACCCCAGTTGTTGGCTTTCGTGAAGTTGACATTGCCAAAGCCTGTACTCGTATAATCACTCAGAAGTCGAATATCTCTGGAACGTTCACCCGTCGTCCGGTTCAGCCAGGTAATGCCCGATGTACCACTGTAAAATACGTTATCCATCGCCGGGGCAATAATCTCCGGTCGCCCAGGTAGGTAATCTAACGTACCTGCCATCATGGCTCCTTCGGCCCCTACATATTTAAAGAACCGGTTCGTTAAACCCGTATTTCCACCCGCGTAACCTGGTTGATTCAGGGTCCAGTTTACTGTAGATACCTGATCGCCTGCTACTGCGTTAGATTCCAGTTTCCAGCTCGGTGAGGCATCGCTGCCTGTGTTAGCTACCCGATGCAACACCCCGCCAGTTACGTAAAACGAACCATTGATGATGTCATCGTATCGGTTGCGCGTACCGACCAGCATACCGTATTCACCATTTGGTTGACGGTCAAATTCAATCTCAGCCAGCCAGGGTTGCGTATTCTGCGTAACCGTTGTGTTCCCGTTTGTATAGAACGTTGTGTTAGGGGTAACCACTTCCCAGGGATGCACCACCTGGTCGTACCAGTTGGCAATATTCGGGTTTGTAACGGGTATGGTGATGTTGAGCGGAATCGTAGTTTCTAATGAAAAATCAGAAGATGCTGGCGACGAATCGGAGGGGTCGAAAGAATAAACGAGACCTTTCAGATCCGCTAGCGTAGGTCCGGTGCAGGTAACGGTAGCATAGACTCTCTTTGTGACAGGATGCACGCCGAGACCTAAAACCGCCTGATATGGTCGTCCGTCTGACCAGCTACCGGTTGGGCAACCGTCGGTAGGTAGTGGGAATCGTTTTATCTGGGCAGTTGCTGGCGTACCCGTAGCATCGATCGGAATAACCAGCACTTCCAGCTTGTTCAGGTTTACTGCATATAACTCGCTATCATCCAGTGCCATGCGCATTGACCCCAAGCCCGTGTAGCCAATTTTAGCCGGGTTGCTGTTAGTTCGCCCATATACGTTAGAACCAGGATATGTTGCATCGGCCACGAACGTACCTGACACGCCATTGCTGAGCACTGTTTCCAGATCAAGCCAGGTGGTTGGCGCGGCGGCAGTACCACTGGCATAGCTCATTTTATAGATAACACCTTCACCAAAACCATCCGCGTTGGCTTTCATTGGGGCAAACGCCCGCATATACGCGCCAGAAAGCAGTTGTTTGTGCGTTTTGTCCCAGGCCAGACCAAACGTAGTTCCTGTTTCGCTGACCTCGGCTGCCACACCTTTGGAGGCTAATGGTACCGCGCCATCAGCATAGTGTGACCAGTTTCTGTTAACATCAGTCAGTTGGCCTCCGTTAGGAGCGAAAGGCGTTCCGGCGGCGTAGTTAATGTCAATAATTACAGGTTCTGTGGCCGCATCGTTATTACGGGCAAAACAGACAACCGCCACCTTTACATCGGTCTGACAATAGTCATCAGGGTCACTCAGCCCCAGGCTTACTCCGCAGCTGGGTGACCGTATAAACTGCACCGATGTGCCGCTATTTGTGCCCCGCGCCGATTGCTCGAACTGGACAGGTACGTTGCTGAACTCAACCCGGTAGGTAACGCCATCGGTCAAGCCGCTAAAGAAATAATTGCCTACGAAATCAGTTGTCGTAGTGCCGGCGAGCGTGCTGTTACCACTGGCGTCGCAGGCGTAAATGGTAACGGTAACACCCGACATGCCGAGTTCTGAGACGGCCTGCACCCCGTTGGCATCGAAGTCATTGTAGACCGTACCGCCAACCCGGCCCGCACCCGCCACGCAGGAGGTACACGCCACGCCCGTCACCGTAAACATGGCCGGATCAGATACGCAACCATCAACGCTGGTCAGTGTAGCCGAATAAACAGCCGAGGTCGTGGTGGCACTAATGGCCGGGGTAATCTGCCGGGTTGTGGCCCCGGTCGACCAGCGGTACGACAAGCCAGGTGGCAGTGTTAGGGTAGTTGATGTACCCTGACAAACCGTTGTCGATCCGCCAATTATGGCAACAGGCTTGGGGCTTACCCGCAGAATAAAGCTGTCAGACGGTTTACAAACACCATCGGCCGATTCCAAAAGGGCATACACATAAAACGCCTGGGTTTCGGCCGTAGCATTGGCGGGGACAGGCGTATTCAACGTTAGCGTTTTGTTGCCGGTTGCCGATGTAGAAACCACCGTGCCCAATACCGTGCCGCCTGTATACATAGCCGTTCCCGACTGTGGGCTGGTGAAATACACAAACTGAACGGCATCCGGTGCAACGGCATTGGTGGTTGCGCTTAGAGTAATGGTGGTGTTGGCACACTGCGTAACGGTAGCGATTGTAGGTGCCGAAATCGAGACGGTTTGCGTTGGCTTGATGGTCAGGCTCACAAAAGCCGTTTCAGAACAGACAGTGGTACCGCTGTAGGCCGTGATGGCATAGTATTTTGTGCCACCCGTCGACGTTGGCAAGTTGGTACCCGTTGGTGTAAACGTCAGGCTGGTAGCTCCAGAGATGGTAGTGAATGCTGTGCCAGCCGCGTTCGTGATAGACCATTGATAGCCTGTGGCCGTACCGCTGGTAACGCTGGCCGACAAGGGCAACGCGAACGAACTTCCCTGACAGATGCTCTGCGATGGAATAGCCGATAGACCCGGTTTCTCGCAGGGTATCTCGGTAAGGCCCACATCGAAGGTGTGATTGGCCCCGGCATTGGGTGTGGTTAGGCAAATGGTTGGAAAGCCGTTTGTCGCTGTTACGCTGTTTCCGGTAGAAATAGTGGCATCCGAATCGGTTTGGTCATTACCTGCGTTGGCGGTGGTGAGGCGGTAATTTGCGCTGCCCAGACCAAACGCGTTAAGAACTGTACTGAATTGAGGCGTTGAGCCATCGTTCCCAAACACAATACAATATTGGGTGTTGGCGGCTGGGCCCGTATACGTGCCACTTATGGGTACACCAGTGGTAGCATTTACGCCCTGAGTAGCCACGTTGGTGGTGTTGAAATAATAATCACCCATGGCACTCGTAGTAGTTTTGCCAACCAATCGGCCAGTGATGTCATAGAGGTTGACTTTGACGCCTGCCACTCCCGACTCAGCAGGGCAAGGATCCTGTACGCCATCTCCATCCTGATCAACCCAGATTCGGTTGCCGATTTCAATAGGTAGCGGGTCGCAAGCTGCAGTGAGGTCACCCATACCTGCAGCCTTACCAAACAGCCCGTTGCTAAGATTACCCGAGTATAGTTGTGCCCCCGACTGTGGTTGCGCTCCGCTACTATTGTTCAGGTAGATTACGCCACCACTGTTGTAGTTTACCGGGTCTAATGCTGTCATGGCCACCAGGTTGTCCTGAGCGGAATAAAACACCCCCCCATGAGAAGTTTCCTGATGATCGGTCAGGTACGTATCGCCGGTGAAGAATTCGCTGCCCGACGAAATGCCCGTTTCAATTGTCCAACTGTTGTTAGACACGAACGTAGCCTTTAGTATATCGCCCCCAGTAACGGCTGCTTCGTTGGTTAAGTTGTCGGGCGTTTTGTTGCCGTCGCCAAACATATGGCCAATACGGTCCATAAAGCCCAGAATCATGTTGCCTTTGCTATCGAACTCTAGATCTGACAAAATCGGCGTAGGATGCGAGAAAATATCCCGGCTGTCTGATCCATTCTTAAACACCATCAGGGCCGTTTTGTCGTAAGTGTCTATCCACGGATACCAGCTTGTCGAGAGTACGGCTGCCGACTGCCCGGCGTTGAAATAGGTTGTATTGTTCCAGGCAGGCTGTCGAGTGTAGTTCATGTTTACGCTCACCACCGGCGTTGGGCTGAAATTCGCTGTAGTTGGGTCGAAGATCAGCACGTGGGCTTTCAGATCGGCCTTGCTTTTCGAGATCGACGCATCGCAAACCACGCCTACATACACTTTGCCACGCCAATATTTCACGGCAAACGGTACCTGTTGGCCTTTGGTGAGATCACAAATAGTCGGTATGGCTACAGTCGTCAAGGCTTTGGTGGTCATGTCAACGCTCACCAATTCTTTGCTATTCAGGTTGATGGTGTAGAGTGTGGTGCCATCATCATTGAGCGACAGGCCGCCCAGACCAACCCGTCCCACTTTACCCAGGGCATCTACATCGAGCGACTGCCCTGTGGGTGTACCCAGCCCTCGGGCAGCGTCGTTGCCAATTGTTCCCGCGTTGGGAATGGTAACAAACAAAGCGCCATCGGCCGGGGAACCAGGCGTGGTCACGTAGATATCGCCCAAAGCGCCTTTGATGCCTACATGTCGCTTCAGAAATGTAGCCGAGAAAAGCTGGTTGGTTGCAGGCTTGTAGGCCAGCCCCCAAACTGCACCCACCTGATTTTTATTGACTTCTGTGAGCTTACCGGCCGGAGAAGTACCTGAGGCCAGATAATTGATTGATACTACTACATCGACAGGAGAAGTAGTGCTGTTGGCGGTTCCGTTTACGAAGCAAACGGTTATCAGACGGGGTGACGCCTGGCAGTACTCGGATGCCGATACCATACCCAAATCGACACCACAGGCAGGGGCCTGCACAAACTGAATGTCGGTCCCGCCGTCGGTGCCTCTGAATGTCGGTTTCGCCCAGCTTGGAAACGTAGACGCATCGAACTCAATCCGCAAGGGGCCGTCGGCAGCGGTTACAGTGGTCATACTATACTGGCCAGTTGCGTCAGTTGTTGCCTCATCAACCTTAACACCGTCACAGTTGTAGGCGTACACCTTAACGCCCGCAAATCCAAGTTCGTCGGTTGTATTCAGAACGCCGTTGTTATTGAAATCGCTAAATACAGAGCCTTGAACACCAGTTACATTCAGAGTGGCACCAACAGTGGCTACGCTAAATTCACTAATGCCGACATAAGTATTAGTAGTGGTAACAAGCTGAATGTAGCGGGCCGAAATTGACGAAAAGGTAAAGGTCGACAGCGTGTTGTTTACCGTTCCCGAAATTACCTGGATCGTTGTCCAGGTGGTGCCATTGGTGCTGTATTGTAACGTGATGCCGTTCAGGTACGTTGGCCCCCAGCCTGTTAATGCCAGCGGACTGATCGTTACGCCTGTCATGGTGACGGCACTGCCAAAATCCAGCCGGACATACTGCCCGTTTCCGATGTTTGTGCCCGCCCCTGTGCCGAAATTATTGTCGGTCATCGAGGTTAGCGTACCAATAACGCTCGCCCCATTATTACTGCTTTGCGTAATGGCAACGGGCGTAGGACCCGGCTCAACGCACTGAGCCTGTGCAGTTAGACTACCCAAAAATAAGCCGAACAAGAGGAATCTTAACCAGTGTGTAACAGGGGAAACAGGTAACAATCTTTTCATGGTGCTTGTAAGGAAATTCGTCTTAAATGGAGTCGTTGTTCCGGGTTAATCAGTCTTTTCCGGTAAATGCTGGTCACTCAAAATCAGTGACTCAGGCTTTGCATGCTGCCTATCCTACTTGAAAAATCCTGCCCAATCTGAGACGATGCCTTTAACCTGAATCTGTTTCTCATATATGACAGGATTTGTACTTACCTTTATGTGTAAAAAGAAAACTTTAGCTAACTTTTTAGATCATAAGGTGTATCATACAAATCCGATGCCACTCAATGTGTTAACTACTTATTTTGTTTGATATGTATGAGTATTAATATTCAATTTTATTACTTAAGTACTGAAATTCAGATAGTTAGTGTTTATTCGCAAACATTTATGTGCACACGTTTTAAGTGTCTAAAAAAAATGGCATTAATTTATCTGGATTGATTTTCGTTTAAAATGCTGATGGTCAACCTTTTTCAGGTTGACCATCAGCATTTTAAATAGTAATTTTTAGTCAGGATACTAGTAGTTACCTAAGTCGCTTCACGGTTACCGGTAGGCAAACAGGCGGCGGACACTGACATGACGCGGGCGGAATAGTCACCGTAGTGTCGGCAAAACAGCCATTGGCCGTGTACACCCGAATGGTGTAGACATCGCCCGGAGCCGAAGCCGGATTAGCCAGGTTCGCTGCTAACACCCCGCCTGAAACGGTCGTCAGCGACTGGTTGGAAGCGAATAACGGGGCCGCGGCTGTAAAGCTGCTACCCATCGTGATGTTATAGCTAACGGCATTGGCCGACGTACCTACCAGCGTGATTTTAGCATCGTTTACCGGAACGCCATTGGTGCAACTTGCCGCAACAGCTACGGCCGTCAAGCTTGGCAGTGGCCCATAAGCTTCAATGATAAAGGGGCAACAAGAGCCATCGGTACAACTTGTCGAGTTGGTCGAACTGACAGTATACTCACCTACAGCAGTAACGGCCAGGGTATTGGTAATAGCACCGGCGATTGGTTGCCCGTCTTTGCTCCACTGATAGCTGGCTTTGCCAGCCATAACGGTTAGATTGAACTGGAATGCTTCGTTGGCGCAAACTTTATAAGGCACCGTGGTACATACGGCAACCGTAGTGCCGTTGGGGGCCGTCACGGTGTTGTAGGTAATGCCCTCCTGATTCAACTGTACGCTGACTCTTAGCGTAGCTACCTGCCCCGCCCCCAGGGAAGCAATGCTCCAGCTGCCCGAGTTAGCTCCCGGTGTGAACGTACCTGCCGAAGCGGTAGCGCTGCCAATAAAGGTCACGGCGGTGTTGCTCAACTGATCGGTGATCACCAGGTTGGTGCCCGTGGCGTTGCCCGTGTTGGTCAGCGACACGGTGTAAGTCACGATGCCCCCCTTAACGGTGCGGCTAAGATCCACCGTTTTGGCAATGGCGTAGGCAGGTGCCCCGCTAGTGCACGATTCGGGTTCGGCGTAGGTGGTGCTGGCCGACAACGTACCCAGCGCGGCGCTGACCAGATGCGTGGCGGGGCCGTTGCTGATGCCCGTCAGGCTGAAGCTGGCCGATGGCTGGCCCGCTGTGACGGTGATCACCGCTACAGTGTTTCCGTTGTCAGTGATAGTCAGGCTACCGGCGGGGCTGTTGGTGAGCGAGACCATGCCTGTAGCGGTATAGGTGTTGGTGGCCGAGTTACAGATTGGCGCGTTGACCACGATGCTCATCAGGGGTGTCGAATTGGGATCGATCTGGAAGACCGACAGGGGTAGTCGCACCACGCAGCCCTGGGCATCGGTGACCACGATGGTGGTGGGGAAGGTGCCGCTAGTGGTGGGTGTGCCCGATACCACGCCTGTGGTTGGGTTCAAGGTCAGCCCGGCTGGTAACGTACCTGGAGCGGTCGAGAAGCTGTAGGGGGTTGTGCCTCCGGTGGCCACTACGGTCTGGCTGTAGGCTTTGTCTACTTCCCCTTTGGGCAGGGTTGTGGTCGTCAGCGAAAGGGTGCAGACGGTGCAGGCCGATGGGGCCGAGTAGGTCACCGTCGTTGTTCCGCAAGCGGTAGCACTGCTGAGTACAGAAACCGTTTTGGCTAGTCCATCTGATACCAGCCCTGCCAGCGTGTAGCTGACGGGTCCGTTTCCGGTTAGGGTCACCACCGTGCTGATGCTACCCACCGAGACGGTCAGCGTTTGTGGGCTGGCGTTGTTGACGGCCGCGTTGGTCGAGGTGACCGTACCCGTTACGCTGTAGGCATTGGTGGCGGAGTTACACGAACCTGGGGTAGCCGTGGCGGTGAGCGAACAGACGGGCAGGTCGGCGATGGTGATGGTCAGTGGCTGCCCATCTGAGCAGGACTTGCTGTCGGTGACCTTGACGGTAAAGCTACTGGTGGAAGCCGTCGTCGGCGTACCGGCGATTACTCCGTCTGGGCTTAGGCTCAGACCTGCTGGCAACGTACCCAGGAGCGTGTAGGAGTAGGGGGCTGTGCCGTCCGATGCGGTAACGGTCTGGCTGTAGGGTGTACCCACTTGTCCATTCTGTACCGAGGTGGTGGTGATGCTGGTCGAGCAGACGGTACAGGCTGCTGGCGCGGCATAGACCACACTGGCCGAAGTACCTCCGGTTAGGGTAGCGATTACTGTGTGGCTGCTGGCGTTGCTGATCCCCGAGACGGAGAAGCTAGCCGTGGTCTGACCGGCGGTGACGCTGATAACGCCGATGGTAGTGCCATTGTCGGTGATGGTTAGTGAACCCGCCGGGCTATTGGTCAGCGAAACCGTGCCCGTTGCAGTGTATTCGTTAGTCAGGCTGTTACATACCGGTGCAGCAACTATTACGGCTAATGCTGGTGGCGCAATCGAGCAACTGGCTGGAGCTGAATACGTGGCCGTAGCCGTTCCGCAACCGGGTAGTGTTACCGTCACTGTATGCGAGCCTGTGCCTGATGTCAAGCCTGTCAGCGAGTAAGCTACCGACGTAGCCGCTGCTGGTACGGTCACCGTAGTAGACTTCGCTCCGTCGGTGATGGTGACAATTCCCCCATCTGTGTTGCTCAGACTCATGGTTCCCGTCACCGAATACTGGTTCGTCGCCGGATTACACGTACTTGAGGTGGCCGTGGTAGCCAGGTTGCACGAGGCGCAGATGTACGTGTACACAACGGTAGCATAGGCGTACGCTTTCGTGTTTTGAGACGAAATGAGATTTCCACCTCCCCCTGCGGTGCCAAGGCTATTTAGGGTAGAGGCGAGCAGTGGTACAGTACCGCTGCCCACAAATTGAGCCAGATCCGCTGTTGACGTGTAACTGGTGGTTCCCGTAGCGGAGAAGGATTGAGGTGCCCATACGTACATATCGTCATCATGCGCAGGGTTGCCCGTGGCATTGGTCACCCAACGCGGGTCGAGACGGGGATCTACGAAGATATCCTGAAGCAAGAGGGGTAACCAGGGGTTCATGCCTCTGATTGTCGATAGGTTGGTCGCGCCAAAGGCTCCATCGCCGGGGTAGGTTCCCTGGGCCGTTACGGTAATGCCGGCCGGCAGCGACACATCGCCCGTCGTTATACTGGGGAATCCTGCTGTGATAATGGTCGCGCCATTCAGTTTCATGCGAGCATTGCCACTAATCGTCGCTTCGAACTCACTCGCTGTGGCAGCAGCATTCTCGAAGATGAAATTGGTCGCTTCAAAGATCTTGTAGCTCAGGGTGACTCCTGTTAAGGTGCGTGTGCCACCGCCATTGTCAAACCTGTTGAGCAGGAGCGGTACATCTTCCAAATCAGTCAACAGAAAAGGTGTCTGATACGTATAGGTGACCGATACGGGTGTGGTGCCCACACAAGCTGCTGGCGCACAGGTGCCGGGGTCAGTCACTGTTACCTGCGTAGTGCAGGTGGCGTTGTTTACGTCAGTGATGGTCAGGGTGATGTTGCCATTACCAGCTGCGCCAAGGGGTGCCCTGAATGGAGTTGGGTACGCATAGCTCAGGTCCGTCGGTGAATTGCCATCAGAGAGGCTCAACGAGATAGGACTGCCCGCCTGGGTGGCTGTAATGGTAAAGCGGCTGGCCTGAACGGCATTGTAGGGCGTCAGCACAAAGGTGATATAGTCATCAGCTGTGTTATCCAGGGTGCCATTGTCATTGCAGGTTGCCACGGCCGTAGCCGAGATAGAGCAGGGTATTGCTGCTACTGAGCAGCTAGCTGGGGCTGAGTAGGTAGCCGTAGCCGTTCCGCAATCAGGCAGCGATACCGTTATCGTATGCGAACCCGTTCCTGAGGTCAATCCCGTTAGTGAGTAAGCAACACTTGTGGCCGATGCAGCTACCGTCACCGTGGTAGACTTGACTCCATCGGTGATGGTAGCTATGCCGCCCGCCGAATTATTGGTCAGGCTGATCATGCCGGTTACGGCATATTGATTAGTGGCTGGGGTGCACGTACCTGGCGTAGCCGTGGTGGCTACCGTGCAGCTGGCTGCGGTAGAGCAAGAGGTTGCACAAATCCCGTCAATAGCAACCCCGTTGTTGGTATTGGTCGATGACAAATATATGTGAAGCCGGTTAGAGGCCACAGCGGGGGTGAAGTCAAGGGTTATGTACTGCCAGTTCAAGGTTTTCCAGTCAACTACCTGTCCTGATCCTCCCGTGTAGGTTGCCCCTGTAGTGGTTTTGACATTTGTCGAGGCCGGTAGTGTCCATGACACCGTTCTGAACGTGCCCGTGTTGCTGCTCGCTGTTGGTACTACAGAAGAATTGGCGACTGTACCTGGACTGCTAGACCCGAACGTATCTTCGTATTCAAAATTAAAAACGGATGTCAAACTGGGGGAATTAGGCGCTGCCGGGTCAAACTGAGCCACCCAAAAACCTAATTTGTAGCAGTCTCCTGTTTGGTAGGCAAACCCAAGTGCCGTGTTGGGGAAAAGGCACTTATTGGCACCTGTATTGGCTGGAATGACAAATAGCCGATTGGCATCTTTAGCACCTGTGCCTCCATTCGTTGATGCGTCGACCCAATAACCGGTATTGGCCTGGAAGCCAGTAATTGGCTTATCGGCCAGGGTACTTCCACCGGGATCAGCACTTAGGAAAATGGACTGGCTTCCCCCGTATGTAGCCAGTGTGCCATTAATGTTAGGGTTCGATGTGGTGAATGCGTTGAAGGTTCCATTTTCTAAACTGCCGTTGCTCAGGAGATTTCCGGGGCAGCCTGTAGTCGGACTGGCCGTGCCGCACGTATTGGCGCTACAATCTACCGTATACACTACATTGACAGACGGACTGTTGGCGTTTACGACATCAAACTGGTTATTGGCCGTATTCTTGTCGCAGAACTTCATGCCTGTACCATTATAAGAACCTGCAACGGTAATGGTGCTGACGCCATTGTTGACAATGATTCGCCCGTTGGTGCCCGACACTGCATTATTGATAGTCAGATCGCCCGTAATCTCCAGGGTTCCGTTGATGAAGCCCGGACCATTGAATGTTGTGTTACCCACAACGCTCATACAGCCATCACCGGTAACCGTGAAGATTTTCCCCGGCCCTTTATTGCCCACAATAAACTCACAACCAACGCTGCCAAAAGGCCCGCAAATTGTGTTGATCAATCCATCATTTATAATGTTACCATGATTGAAAAAATAACGACCAATGGTGATGGTAGCTCCCGCAGCGTTTCGGATGTCAGATTCTGCATTCTCAAGGTTAGAGAAGGTCATCAGGTTGGCATTCTCCACGTAACTATTCGTACCCAGCAGAAAAAGAGAGGTGGCGGTAGCCGAGACAACACCGGTTGTTCCGTTGATGAGTGTAAAGGTGCCGGCATTTGATATTTGCGCTGTGTTGGTGAAGGTCAATGTACCCTCGTTGTTGATGCGAATATTGTTGCCGAATCCAATCGTATTGGTGTTCATAATGCCCCCTGTCTTTACATTAAAGACGGGCATTCCCGAATTGACGTTGTAGTTGCCATTGGCGTTGAGCGTTCCATACACATCAATTTCCAGGCTCGACGTGAAGTTGATCCCAAACCCAATGGTCCAGGTTGCACCCGGTGCCACACAGACTTTATTACTGGTGCCACTGGTAGACAGATTGAGATCACTAACGTTGCCTGTGATACAAAGCGTCTGGTTACCTGTCAGGTTGTATGTTCCCCCCGTTACTGCTGTAAATGAGCAGGTTGAGCATTGCGCCCAAAGCGTACCTTCGCCGACCCTCAATACGAGTGTAGACACGAGTAGCATGAAATAAAGTAGACGGTTTCGCCTCATGACTATCAAGTTTATGTAAAAGAATAGCTAGAAAAAGATTACTAAATGCCTATTGCTTAGACAGAAATACGGGCATTGTGAAGGTGTTGTTACGCCTGTTTCGCTCGCTGATGTAACCGAGCGGATCTACTTCTATTTCAAGTTGGTAAGTGCCCTTGGGTAGCTGTTTTGGCAACTGAATGTATTGGCCCTCATACATGACGCCATAGGTGTCATAGCCACCTACGCTGATGCCCTGCTTCCGGGCTTTGCACTCGCTGTAGCTGCCCAGACCGTAGTTTGGCAGGTTCTTTTCACCGTATACCATACCATTCCAGCTGCACAGGCTATCACTATTGTTGCAAATGCCTGAATCGAACAAGCAGTAGCTGACTTTGCGCCCTTTGGCAATGAGTTTTCGTAAGGGAGTTTTGCCCTTACGAGGGGTCAGCTTAACCAGTCGGAACTCAACCCAATCATCCACGTGGAAGTGATTATGGCCGGGTTGATCATCGTAATAGTTGGTACCCGCTTCCCGATCCGTCCACACCAGGCCAGTGTCTGATTTCTGGTACACCCGCTGGTAAATTCGTTGCCGGGCGAAGGAGCCGTCGGGGCAGCGTAACGTAGAGTCTACCCGTTTGCCCTGACAAATCCACTCTCGTTTGCCCCAGGTCTCCAGCGGGCCATCGCCAATGTTGCCAATGCTGGCCGCAAACCGTAATTGTCCGGGGTAGTTGGGGTCGTCTTTGGCGTATTCCCGAATCTGTGTTTGGGTAAACCGGGGCAGAATGATCAGGTCGGGTAATAAATCGCAGTTCTTGCCCTTGGTAGTAACGCATCGGCAACCGTCAGGCTCTTCAAACGAGCACGGGTTGTGTTCGTTATTGGGCATCGGGTCAGCGCTAAATGTCATGTTGACAAAGTTTACGCTTCCCTGTATTCCCGCTCTTAAGTCAGTGATTACCAGATACCAGGTTCCGTTCGGGTCAGAGCCATTGTTAAGGAAGCTAAATCGACCATCAGGTATGTACTCACCGTCGAATGGTAATTTAGCCTGGTGTATATAGCCCGAAAAGCCATTCGAGCGGAAGCAGGTGTTGGTATAATGTTGCCCATCGTCACCACCATTTCGGTTCGTTAGCCAAATGCTGACTCCTGCCGGGCTAATCAGCTCTATTTTTAGATCAGAAACGCGCTGATGGTAAACGGATATACATACGCTCGATAACCCGAACGATTGATCAATACGTGCCGGTAATCCCTTGACCTGTATCGGAAAAGAGTCGGCTCGCACCTGGCCTGCAAAGTCGTCAAGTCGGCCACCCTGTGCAGCAAATTGCTTTACTTGTCCACTGCTTAAGTGAGCAATTAATAGGCAAGCCACCCCATAAATGACTCGTATTAGCATCGTAGATGGCGTTGCGTTGGATGGAATAAGCAGAATTCAGGCAGGCTAGCCAGTAGATGCTTACTTTCTTCGAAAATTCGCGTACATTCTGTTGCGTAGGTTAATCCCAAAGAAGGCGTTTTGGACCACGCCCGCGATGTTCCCGACCCAGGTTGGTTGCAGGTGGTGGCTAGTTGATTAATCGGGCTAAAAACGAGGTAAGTTGGTGGTATATAATTCACAGGCTAGACTATCAGTAGTAGATGATCGTTCATAATCAAATGTGATTCCACTTACATATATGTTTAATTGTTTTTATGTGTACACATTTAAAATATCGCTAACTTAGTGATGCTTATTTTATATAATGTGTTGATTGTTAAAATATTAACTTAAAGTGTTTTTGCTATAGCTTAACTGGTTATTTTTACTGATGTGCGGAATTGTACTACCTCTAAATGACAGCTTTTTTTACTTCATGTTAAAAAGGTAAGTGGCGTCTTTTCTCAACAATTGTGCCAAACCATACTATGATACTTCGTTTCTATATGCCCCTAATCGGGTCTTCTTATAGTCTGCCATCAGCGTACCAGACAATGAATGCTGGACATTGGACGTCGGATAATAGACGTTGACCAGTGGACGCCAGACGGTGGTCGCTAAACAAGCCTGTCGTTGTCCAACATCCAGCATTCTCTATCCAATGTTCAGTACGTATTAGTTGGTACGGTCGGGTAAAACAGAAGGCCCCTATCTGTTCGAGATAGGGGCCTTCGGCCAATAGAGCTAGTAAATAAGCAATGATTTACCGCAGTTTTCGCACCGTTAACGGTACACAAACGGGCGGTGGACACTGGCACACCGCAGGCGGAATGGTCACCGTAGTGTCGGCAAAACAACCATCGGCCGTGTACACCCGAATGGTGTAGACATCGCCCGGAGCGGAAGCCGGATTAGCCAGGTTCGCTGCTAACACCCCGCCTGAAATGGTCGTCAGCGACTGGTTGGAAGCAAATAACGGGGCGGCGGCTGTAAAGCTGCTACCCATCGTGATGTTATAGCTAACGGCATTGGCCGACGTACCTACCAGCGTGATTTTAGCATCATTGAGCGGTGTGGCTCCGTTGCAACTGGCCGCCGCAGCCACGGCTGTCAGGCTTGGCAGTGGTCCGTAGGCCTCGATCACGAAGGGGCAACATGACCCGTTGGGGCAACTGCCCGAAGTGGTAGCCGAGACAGTATATTCACCCAGCGCAGTTACCGAGAGGGTATTGGTGGTAGCTCCCGCAATAGGCTGTCCGTCTTTGTTCCACTGATAGCTGGCTTGTCCTGGATCGGTGCTCAGAGTAAACTCAAATGCTTCGTTGGCGCAAACCTTATAAGGCACCGTGGTACATACGGCAACCGTAGTGCCGTTGGGGGCCGTCACGGTGTTATAGGTAATGCCTTCCTGATTCAACTGCACGTTAACCCTTAGCGTAGCTACCTGCCCCGCCCCCAGGGAAGCAATGCTCCAGCTTCCCGAATTAGCTCCCGGCAGGAACGTACCTACCGAAGCGGTAGCGCTGCCAATAAAGGTCACGGCGGTGTTGCTCAACTGATCGGTGATCACCAGATTGGTGCCCGTGGCGTTGCCCGTGTTAGTCAGCGACACGGTGTAGGTCACGATGCCCCCCTTAACGGTGCGGCTAAGATCCACCGTTTTGGCAATGGCGTAGGCAGGTGCCCCGCTGGTGCACGATTCGGGTTCGGTGTAGGTGGTACCGGCCGATAACGTACCCAGCGCGGCGCTGACCAAATGCGTGGCGGGTCCGTTGCTGATGCCCGTCAGGCTGAAGCTGGCCGATGGCTGGCCCGCCGTGACGGTGACCACCGCTACAGTGTTTCCGTTATCCGTAATGGTCAGGCTACCGGCGGGGCTGTTGGTGAGTGAGACCGTGCCTGTAGCAGTATACGTGTTGGTGGCCGAATTACAGACCGGCGCGTTGACCACGATGTTCATGACAGGTGTTGAATTGGGATCGATCTGGAAGACCGACAGGGGTAGTCGCACCACACACCCCTGGGCATCGGTGACCACGACGGTGGTGGGGAAGGTGCCGCTAGTGGTGGGTGTGCCCGATACCACGCCGGTGGTTGGGTTCAAGGTCAGCCCGGTTGGTAACGTACCTGGGGCGGTCGAGAAGCTGTAGGGGGTTGTGCCACCGGTGGCTACTACGGTCTGGCTGTAGGCTTTGTCTACTTCCCCTTTTGGCAGGGTTGTGGTCGTCAGCGAAAGGGTGCAGACGGTGCAGGCCGATGGGGCCGAGTAGGTCACCGTCGTTGTTCCGCAAGCGGTAGCACTGCTGAGTACAGAAACCGTTTTGGTCAGTCCATCTGATACCAGCCCTGCCAGCGTGTAGCTGACGGGTCCGTTTCCGGTTAGGATCACTACCGTGCTGATGCTACCCACCGAGACGGTCAGCGTTTGTGGGCTGGCGTTGTTGACGGCCGCGTTGGTCGAGGTGACCGTACCCGTTACGCTGTAGGCATTGGTGGCGGAGTTACACGAACCTGGGGTAGCCGTGGCGGTGAGCGAACAGACGGGCAGGTCGGCGATGATGATGGTCAGTGGCTGTGTATCTGAGCAGGACTTGCTGTCGGTGACCTTGATGGTGAAGCTGTTGGTCGCGGCGGTCGTCGGCGTACCGCTGATGACGCCATCTAGACTCAGGTTCAGACCTGCTGGCAACGTACCCAGGAGCGTGTAAGAGTAGGGGGCTGTGCCGTCCGATGCGGTAACGGTCTGGCTGTAGGGTGTACCCACTTGTCCATTCTGTACCGAGGTGGTGGTGATGCTGGTCGAGCAGACGGTGCAGGCTGCTGGCGCGGCATAGACCACGCTGGCCGACGTGCCTCCGGTTAGGGTAGCGATTACTGTGTGGCTGCTGGCGTTGCTGATCCCCGATACGGAGAAGCTAGCCGTGGTCTGTCCGGCGGTGACGCTGATAACGCCGATGGTAGTGCCATTATCGGTGATGGTCAGCGAACCCGCCGGGCTGTTTGTCAGCGAAACCGTACCCGTTGCGGTGTAGGTATTGGTGGCTGAGTTACAAACGGGCGTAGCAACGATCACACTGAGTCGGGGCTGGCACGAGGCAGGGGCCGCATAGGTAGCACTGCTAACTTCACAGGTAGAACTCGATGCCGTTGCCGTTACCGTGTGGCTCGATTGGTTCGATACCAGACTGGCTCCCGTCAGCGTAAATCCGACCGGACTAGTGCCCGTAGCCGACACAATAGTAGAGGCTGTTCCGTCGACGATCGTGAAACTACCGCCACCCGTATTCGAGAAACTGACCGTACCCGTTACCACATACAGATTGGTGGCTGTCAGGCATACTGCCGAGGTGACGGCAACGCTAACGTCGCAGGGGGGCGTGGCATAGCCCGCATCGTAAGTAAAGTTATTTTGCCCCGACTGTCCCAGCGTGAAGCTGATTAACCCCGATGCATTGGCGTCTGTATCAATGGCATCGGCGGTAACACCGGTGGCCTGATCAGGTTTTGTGCTGAGCAACAACGTACCTGCGCTGACGCTGGTTGGAAACGTGAGCGAGTAACTGCCACCCATCGTTAGCCCGGTGAGGTTGTAAACAAAGCCCGTCACGTTGGTGCCTGTAGCGTTCGAGAAGTAATACTCCCCATTGGCGTTGGTTGTTACGGTGGTGCCGTTTGTTGGTAAACCAGACCCCTTAAGCGTTACTGTAACGCCAGCAAGAGCCGATTCACCCGCATCCTGCACACCGTTGTTGTTCGTATCGCGCCAAACCCGGTTGCCAATCTGAATGGGTGAAGGATCGCACAACGCCTGAATTAAACCTAGTCCATTGGCCTTGCCCAGGGTTGAAGGCTCGGCTGCTGTGCCACCCAGGGTGCGGTAAATTTCGGCCCGCCGATTGTCGCTGCCCGTTTGGTTATCAAACCAGCTAAAGCCTCCCGACCAGGTGTTGAGTGGGTCCATGACTGTGGCCACCGCTTTGTTGGTGCCAGGTAGTATCAGTGCTCCTCCCATAAATGTTTCCTGGTGAATCTCTATATCAGGGTTGTCATTGTTTAAGAAACCTCTGTAGTTTTCGGTGGAATAAAATTCGCCCGATGGGTTGGTGTAGGTTGTGCTTGTTGGTGTGCCGGGACCTTGCCCGGTGCCTACACCCGCCAGGCTGGTTAAGCCGCCAACCGTTCCGTTGCGCTCGAGTACCCAGTTGCTGCCGTTAAAACTGGCCCGTAAGATGTCACCACCAATGTATCCGCTCGAGAGCGTGGTAGACGATGCCTGCGTGGTATTTCGCTGCCGGTATCCTAGCTGATGCCCCGCACGGTCCATAAACCCAATCACCATATCACCGTTGTCAGTGAAGGCAATGTCAGACAACATAGCCTGTGGCCGACCGGCACGACGGAAAAAGGGATCGGCCACAGTACCATCGGCACTCGGGTTCAGGGTAGCCCCGATATTGATACCCGAAAACTGACTGACCCAGGTCTGCCAGTTGGCACCTAATTCGTCGTCCTGGGTATGAACCATGCCTTTCGAATAGTTGAGGCGGAAGCTAAACGTTGGTGTAGTTGGCAAGGTTGTGCTGCCTTCATCCATCGAGTAAATATGCGCGAAGAGGTTACTGGCGGTACCGCCGTTCTCTCCTGTACACACAACGCCTACATACACCTTGCCGTCATGCACTTTTACCGCCATTGGGCGGGCCACGCCATTGGTGCAGCCAGGGTCAGGAATGGTTATGAAGGATAGGTCACCAGCTGTTAGTGAGGCTTTGGCCGGATTGCCAATGGCTAGCGCGAGTAACCTCCGGTTAAATAAGTCAACCGCGTACAATGTGCGTCCATCTGTCGATAAAGCCATACCGCCCAGTCCAACTTTACCAACGGCATCGAAGGCCAATGGGTCGTTGCTTGCCACCGTGCCAGAACCAGGTAACACCCGGCCTGCCAGTAAACCTGCTCCCAACGATACGCTGAAAGGAGCCGATTCCAGATCAACGTACAGCGCTGCGTTCTGTGTTTGTGACGCCGTTATATTGGTCACGTAGATGCCTCCGAGGCCAGCAGAGCCCAAACCTACGTGCCGTTTCAGGAAAGCGGCGGTAAATAGTTTTTTGGTCTCACGCTGAAAAGCGGCTCCAAACACAGACCCCACCTGCTCGGCACTGGCCAGGTACGTGCCTTCTATCCCGGTGCCGGATGCGTTGTAAGGAACACTAACCAAAGCCACTTCATCGGCCACTGTTGTTGTAGCCGACAGTGGATCACCGCTCACGTAGCAGGGTACTGCCAAAGGGGGATTTAACTGGCAATAGTCGGTACTGGCGCTGACCCCGAAGTTAAGGCCTGTAGCGCCGCCGTTGGCAAACTGTACTGACGTACCTGTGCCGCTGGCTACCCGAAATCCTTCATTCAGAAAGTCTAACGACTGAGGAACCGTAAACTCAATTCGGTGGGCGTTGGTGTTGCCCACTGTAAGGGTGTACGAACCCACTGATGATGTGGTAGTGCTACTGGTTGTTGTAGACACAAGCGCACCCGCCGCATTGTAGGCACTGACGATCACACCACCAACACCCGGTTCGCCATACGCGTACGTACCTGAAGTAGGTGTGCTGGTGTAGATACCGTCACTGTTGAAATCTCTGAAGACTGTACCTCTGATTGTCTGCGCCTGCGTGCACAGGGGAAACAAACTGAGTAATACAAAGGAAAGCCAGACCCATTTAGGCAAACAGATTGGCCGACTGTCGTGAGTCGGGTAGTTATTTTTCATGAACCGATAATTAGGGAGCTAGACAAGTAATTACTAGAATAGCCCGAACAATTATGAGACCATGACCCCCTCACTAGCGGCAGTTATAGCAGGTCGTTATCAGGATTTATACTATATATGACCATTTGATATTTGCAAAATATTGATTTACAGACATATAATAAGGATCATATGATTTTTCTGTTTTTGTTGGTTGCTGACTGGTCGGTTTTGTGCTGTTTTATGAATAAATGAAAAAATGAGTATTTATGCTTAAACTTGTTATCTGCGCAAATACTATACCAGTATACTGGTTAAAATGAGTAAAATTAGTATGTATTTTAAATTAAACATATAGATATAGTAGACTTTAAGGTTACCTGTCCTTACAGGTACATATAGCTTACTGATGCCGTAAAACAAATTCGGGCCAGCCTTGTGCAGACTGGCCCGAACGGGAACTAGAGCAGTTTATTTACTAATCAGCGTCGTGTTACTTTCTTGATAACGAAAGGAGCACATTTAACCGGTGGGCACTGACACAAGGCCGGAGGAATCACCACAACGGCATCACTGAAGCAGCCGTCGGCCGTATAAACCCGAATTGTATAACTTGTACCGGGAGCCGAGAGTGGATTAGCTAACCCGCCTTTCAGGACACCGCCCGTGGCAATACCTGCCAATGACTGATTGGTGGCAAACAACGGAGTCGATGCGCTGAAACTAGTCCCCATACTGATGTTGTAACTTACTGCATTGGTGCTGCTACCCACCAGCGTGATGCTGGCATCATCGAGTGGAACTGAGCCAGTACAAGTGGCCGCTACGGCAAGGGCTGTTAAGCTTGGGGCTGGATCTGCCACCACCACGAAGGGGCAGCAGGATCCATCAGGACAGCCGGCAGTACTGGTAGTAGCTACGGTATATTCGCCCACTGCCGTTACGCTGTACGTAGCACTGGTAGCGCCTGGAATTGGCGTGCCATTCAGCGACCATTGGTAGGTACTGAAGTTGGCGGGTGCTTCAAGCTCAAATTCGAACGACGATCCTTCGCATACGTGATAGGGAACCGTGAGACAGGCGGTTGCTGTGGTGCCACCGGGAGCTGTAACCACGTTGTAAGCCAGTCCTTCTTCATTAACCTGCACGTTGTAGCTTAGTGTGGCAATCTGTCCGCCACCCAGGGTGGGAATAGTCCAGGTGCCGCCTGTTAGCGACGGAGCGAAACTGCCCATCGAGGCCGATCCCGAACCCACAACCGTGAGGCCTGATGAACTGAACGCGTCGCTGATGATTACGTTGTTGGCTGTTGTGGCACTGGTGTTGGTCAGAGAAACCGTGTAGGTTACAATCTGGCCTTTTTCTACCCGGTTCCTGTTCACCTTTTTGGTAATAGCATACGTAACAGGCGGCGTTGGCGCTTTTACGAAACCAGCATCCAGCGTAGTATTATTCTCGTTAACTGACAGCGTTACCGGAGCGGTCACACCTGAAATTGGGTCGGAGTCAATAGCATCATCGCTACCCTCATTCGATGTTGTAGCCGCCGAGAAGCCAACCGGCGTAGTGAAGCTCACCGAATAAGGAATGCCCGGTGTTAAGCCGGTAAAGCTGTAGAGACCGTTGGCATCGGTGGTGGTTGTTCCAGCCACGGTGCCGCTTTGCAATAAGGTTACCACGGCACCTGGGATTGGCAGGTCACCGGCATCCTGCAAGCCATCTTTGTTGACATCCTCGAAGACGAAGTTGCCCAGACTGGCTGTTGGCAGGTAGAAGCCTGCATCCAGGGTCGGATTGTTTTCGCCTGGTGCCAGCGTCACGCTTTGAGTTCTGCCCGTGGTAGGGTTGGCATCTGAGTCAGCGGTATCTGAGCCCACGTTGCTGATCGTTGCTGTATAACCAGCCGGTGTGGTAAAGCCTACTACATAGCTGTTAGACGTACCTGGAGCCAAACCCGTAAACGAGTATAAGCCAGTCAAATCTGTGGTTGTGGTGGCAATCGCTGACCCATTTAGGAAGAGCGTCACGGTTACGCCCGGCAGCGGTACATCACCCGTGTTCTGAATACCGTCCTTGTTGGTATCGATGAAGGTATAATCTCCCAGGCTGGCTGGAATGATTGGACGAACGAAGCCTGCATCCAACGTAGTATTATTCTCATCCACAGTTAGCGTTACCGGCGCAGTGATACCACTCACGGGGTCAGAATCGATAGCATCGTCGCTACCCTCATTCGATGTTGTAGCCGCCGAGAAGCCAACCGGCGTAGTGAAGCTCACCGAATAAGGAATGCCCGGTGTTAAGCCGGTAAAGCTGTAGAGACCGTTGGCATCGGTGGTGGTTGTTCCAGCCACGGTGCCGCTTTGCAATAAGGTTACCACGGCACCTGAGATTGGCAGGTCACCGGCATCCTGCAAACCATCTTTGTTGACATCTTCGAAGACGAAGTTGCCCAGACTGGCCGTTGGCAGGTAGAAGCCTGCATCCAGGGTCGGATTGTTTTCGCCTGGTGCCAGCGTCACGCTTTGGGTTCTGCCCGTGGTAGGGTTGGCATCTGAGTCAGCGGTATCTGAGCCCACGTTGCTGATCGTTGCTGTATAACCGGCCGGGGCGGTAAAGCCTACTACATAGCTGTTAGACGTACCTGGAGCTAAACCCGTGAAACTGTAGAATCCTGATGCATCAGTTGTCGTGGTGGCAACAGCTGAGCCATTCAGAAAGAGCGTTACGGTTACGCCCGGCAGTGGCACGTCACCCGTGTTCTGAATACCGTCCTTGTTGGTGTCGATGAAGGTATAGTCACCCAGAGAGGCAGGGATGATGTAAAATCCAGCGTCCAGTGTGCTGTTATTCTCACCCGCTGTAAGTGTTACCGGTGCTGTAATGCCGTTTATCGGGTTTGAATCGAGGGCTGTGTTGGTGCCGGCAAGCGGCGTGGTAGCCGTGTAGCCCGTAGGTGTCGTGAAACTAACCGAGTAGGGAATGCCGGGTGTCAGACCAGTGAATGAATAAAGGCCCGTGGCATTGGTTGTGGTAGTTGCCACGGCAGAACCATTACTTACCAACGTTACTGTGACGCCGGAAAGGGGGGAATCACCTCCATTCTGAATACCGTCTTTGTTAGCATCGATGAATACATAATCGCCCAGTGAAGCGGGGGCTACATACGCGGCATCGTAGGTGAAGTTATTTTCACCGGCAGCACCCAGCGTAAAGCTAACGAGGCCAGCTGTATTGGGGTCGGTATCGATCCGGTCGGCGTTGGTGCCGGTAGCTGAATTTGGTTTGCCACTTAGCGTCAGCGTACCTGCGCTGGCACTCGTTGGGAAAGTCAGCGAGTAGCTTCCACCGGCTGTCAGGCCCGTCAGGCTGTAAACAAAGCCTGTAGCAGCAGTGCCTGAAGTCGAATTTGAGAAATAATATTCGCCATTGGCGTTGGTCACTACAGATACACCAGCCGTTGGCAGACCAGGGCCTTTCAGCGTAACAGTCACGCCAGCCAGAACAGGTTCACCTGGGTCTTGCACGCCATCATTGTCTGAATCGCGCCAAACCCGGTTGCCGATCTGAATCGGCGAAAGGTCACACGTTATTTCTAGATCACCCAAACTGGCAGCTTTACCAAAGGTCGCCACCCGGTCTTCGGTCGATAAATTACCATCCTGTCCCAGCACCTGGTATTCAAAGTTACTTGCCCCTGTTCTGTTATCGAAGTAGCGGGCGCCGGCTGCTCTGAAGTTGGTGAAAGGGTCATAGGCCGTTGATACCACTTCGCCAGACCCAGGCCACGTGGTCAGACCACCCACCAGAATTTCAAAGTGTCCAACGTTGGCCGATGTCGAGTTGGCTGAACTACTCTTGCTGTACATATCCTGCCAGTAAAATTCACCGCCACCCGGACCTTCTGGGAACGTCTGATTAACTGCCGTTGACGATACCGTAATGGCAGCGGCACCATTGGCGGCTATGTTGGTTACAGAGCCATTGTTCTCGATCTGATATGTACCGTCTGCTTTGCGCCCGGCCCGTAACATTTCACCAGCGGCAACGGCTTCGTATACAGCGGTAGATGACGTGATAGTCGAATAGTTATTGTTACCTGCCTGATGGCCAAATCGGTCAAAGAAACCCACGATCATTTCACCGTTGACATCAAATTCAATGTCTGACAAAACAGGCTGAGGGCATACCGTTTGGGCAAAGCCCGTATTGGTAAAGCTGCTTGGAATAGAGTTCCAGTCTGAAATCCAGGGACGCCAGTTAGCCAGAGTGAAAACAGTACCTAGTGAGCCTGGAGGATCAATGTTAATCGTGCCCCGTGAGGTAATCATGCCGCGTGCGTAATCGAGCGGGAACGATAGTACCTCCGTAAAGTTGCTGGTAGCACCGGCAGGGTCGTGGACAAACACCAACGCTTTCAGGTTAGCAGCAGCACCACCTGTTTCACCCGAGCAGACTGCACCAACATAGACTTTGCCCCGGTAGAATTTTGTAGCAAAGGGCCGGAGAACACCACTGGTGCAACCCGTAGTCGGTAGAATGTGCTTTGTGTAAGTTGTTGGCTTGGCAGCGTTTTCGCCGATTGGTAATTCGTACAACGATTGGTCAAACAGGTTCATCACCCAGAGGGTGCGGTCATCGTCAGAAATATCAATATCACCCAACGACATTTTACCAACTAAATCAAACGCGGCAACGTCGTAGTTAGGGACCGTCTTATCGGTTGGTAGAGGATTGGCAATACGGGGATCAACGCCCACATCGATGCCAAGATCAGTCTTTAAGTTCACAAACTCCGTAACCGTTGTAGAGGCGCTTGTCGGGCTTGTCAAATCGATCGTGTAGATCTGACCGGGTCCACCGGTGCCAAAACCGGAGTGGCGTTTCAGGAAGGCCGCTGAGAAAAGCAGATTTTTTGTCCGGTGATAGGCCAGGCCCCAGGTAGAGCCGATAGCGCCTTTAGAGAGATAGGTATTCCGATCTGTGACCGTGCCATCGTACTCCCAACCTACCAGCCAGGCGTCATTCGCCGGATTAGCCGTGCTGCTGGAAGGAGCAGTTACCGGATTACCGTTGGTGTAACAGGATGTGACCAGATACGGATTGGCAACCCCGCAGTATTGGGCAGGATAGTTTATGCCAAAATCATTGCTGGATGTGCCACCATTGAGAAACTGAATGCTGGTTTTGCTGTCTGTGCCAACAAAGCCATCAAAGTCGCCAGTGACAACATTCGTGAATTCGACCCTGAACTGCGCTGTAGAACCTACATTGAGTGTGTATGCGCCACTGGCTGTGGTGGTTACAGTTACAGGTGCTGTAGCCGAATTGCTACTATATGCGGTGACAACTACCCCTGGTACGCCCGGCTCGCCGTAGGTATACGTACCAGAAACCGGTATAGCTACATACACGCCATCCGCATTAAAGTCTCTGAAAACAGTACCTGAGATGGTTTGCGCCCGGGAAAAAGTAGGTAGAAGTCCTAACACCAGGATGAGCATACACCCTATAGAATAAGGGTGTATGCGGCTGAAAAACAAGTAATTTGTTTTCATGAATTGATACGTATGAAGCTAGATAAGTAGTTACTTATTGGTCAGTATCAATTATGGGACCATGATTCGAGCTGTAAAAATACTTTAAGTAATAAAATGATAGAGGAGGATGGTTTTAATAGTAATTTTATGTGTAAATAGTTGATAATCACATATGTATATCCGTTAGAAACTGACCTTCATTTCCTGTCTGTCAACTTATAACCAAAAAGAACCGAAGGATTGGCCCGAAGAAATAAAGGGTCAAAATAAAAATATGGGCTTCAACAAATACTATACCATTCTATCATACAAGTGTACGTATTTATAGCAGGGTATCCTTGTGGTACTTTATGTAAGCTTTCGCCCTGACTCACGGCAGTTGCTCGTAGGTATAGGCAAGTGAGGTACACGCAGTAGTTTATTTGGTCAATGCGCACTGAACTATGTATTTGTAGTGCATTTGTCGGAAAAAGAGTTGTTCTTCCGTGGGTAGAACTAATTTTGGAGCTTAATCAAATCACAACACTCATCTACATGCGTAAACATCTCCTGTTGCTCTTGCTGGCAGTTGGATTCGCACAGTCGGGGCGCGCTCAAAGTATTGTTCCCCAAAATGGCGTTCACGACCAACGACCTAATCTGTATGCGTTCACCAATGCTACCATTGTGGTAGACCCCCAAACCACATTAAACAAGGCTACGCTTGTTGTTCGTAACGGACGAATTGAAGCCGTAGGCACTACCGTTACTATTCCGGCCGGAGCCGTGGTCACCGATGTGGCAGGACGTAGAATTTATCCCAGCCTGATCGATCTTGATTCTGATTATGGTATGCCCGAAGTACCACGGGCAGCGCCGGGTCAGGGTCGGGGAGGTGGTGGGGCCCCTCAACTGGAATCGAACAAAAAAGGACCATATTACTGGAATCAGGCGATTCAGCCCGAAAACGATGCCAGCCAACTATTCACCGTCACGGCGGCAAAAGCTGATGAGTTGCGCAAAATTGGGTTCGGTGCCGTATTGACGCATAACCACGACGGCATTGCCCGGGGTAGTGGTGCGCTGGTGACGGTAGCTAGCGATAGCGAGAACGAAGTGCTCTTACGCAATGGAGTTAGCCAACATTTCTCGTTCAGTAAAGGAACATCTCGGCAATCGAATCCAAACTCGGTTATGGGAACCGTGGCCCTGCTGCGTCAGGCATTATACGACGCCGACTGGTTCAAGCGCTCGAAGCAAAAGCCACAAATGAACCTCTCGCTCGATGCGCTCAGCCGCATGGCAACTTTACCGGCGTTCTTCGACGTATCGGATAAACTGGGTGTGCTCCGGGCCGACAAGATTGGCGATGAGTTTAACAAGCAGTTTATCATTCGCACCGGCGGCGATGAGTATCAACGGATCGACGAGATCAAAGCAACCGGAGCAACGCTGATCGTACCGGTAACGTACCCACAAGCCTATGATGTTGAAGATGCCTGGGACGCTGATAACGTGTCGCTGGCCGAAATGAAACACTGGGAAATGGCTCCTGCCAACGCCGCTATGCTGGCTGCCGCCAATATTCCCTTTGTGTTGACAAGCGCCGGCCTGAGAAACCGCGCCGAGTTTATGGCCAACGTTCGCAAAGCCATCGAACACGGCCTTAGCGAGCAAAAAGCCCTGGAAGCATTGACGGTTAGTCCTGCCAAACTGATCAAGGCCGACGATCTGCTGGGTACGTTGGCAGTGGGTAAAGTAGCCAACTTCATCATCACATCGGGTAATTTGTTTGCGGCCAACAATGTCATCTACGAAAACTGGATTCAGGGCAAACAATATGTCGTTACCAACCCGAACATTACGGATCTGCGGGGTACATACGACCTGAAAGTTAGCGCGGCCGGTGTACCATCTAACCTGAAACTGCTGGTAACGGGCGATAATCCGGAAAAGCCAACGTACCAGATTACCATCAGCGACACTACGAAGTTGACGCCGATGGTTAGCATAGACAACAACCTGATTTCGATGCGGGTAGCGTTGAACCGGCGTCAGCCAGCCGCCATGACCCGCCTCACGGGCTACCGCGATGGTACCGGTTTCAAAGGTGATGGTCAGCAACCCAACGGCAAAACAGTAACCTGGTCGGCCACGTTGAGCAAGCCATTCAGCGCGTCGATTGCCAAAGCAGACACAGCCCGTAAGCCGCAACTGGGCGGTATGTTGTACCCATTTGTAGGTATGGGGTCTGCCCAGAAGCCACAGGCACAAACCATGCTGATTCGCAACGCTACGGTATGGACCAACGAAGCCGAGGGTATTCAGGCCAATATGGACGTGCTGGTCACCGGTGGTAAAATTGCCCAGATTGGTAAAGGGCTAACAGCACCTGCTGGTGTAAGTGTGGTAGACGGAACCGGCAAGCACCTGACTAACGGTATTATCGATGAGCACTCGCACATTGCACTGGTATCCATCAACGAGGGTTCACAGTCGAGCACGGCCGAGGTACGTATGGCCGATGCCATCAACCCCGACGATATTAACATTTACCGGCAACTGGCGGGCGGCGTTACCTCATCACAACTGCTGCACGGATCGGCCAACGCCATTGGTGGTCAGTCGGCCATTGTGAAGCTGAAATGGGGCGAGTCGGCCAATAACATGCTGATTCCGGGAGCCGATGGCTTTATTAAGTTTGCACTGGGCGAAAACGTAAAACAGTCGAGCGCTCAGCCTGCTAATCAGGTACGTTTCCCGGTAACCCGGATGGGCGTTGAGCAGGTATACATGGATCATTTCATGCGGGCCAAAGAATACGCCAAAGCCTGGGCCGATTACAACGCACAGGTAGCAACACCGGCTAAAGGCAAAAAAGCGGCGGCAGCCCCTTCGGTCGAGATGCCACGTCGGGATATTGAATTGGATGCACTAGCCGAAATCTTGGCCAAGAAGCGGTTTATCACCTGTCACTCCTATGTGCAGTCAGAGATTAACATGCTGATGAAGGTAGCCGATTCGCTGGGCTTTAAAGTCAACACGTTTACGCACATTCTGGAAGGCTATAAAGTGGCCGACAAGATGGCGAAACATGGCGTAGGTGGCTCGTCGTTTGCTGACTGGTGGGCGTATAAAATGGAGGTGAAAGACGCTATTCCGTACAACGCTGCCCTCATGACCCGCGAAGGTGTAACGGTATCGATCAACTCCGATGATGCGGAAATGGCCCGCCGGCTGAATCAGGAAGCTGCCAAAACTGTACTCTACGGTGGCATGACCGAAGAGCAAGCCTGGAAAATGGTCACCCTGAACCCAGCCAAACTGCTTCACCTCGACAGCCGCATGGGTAGTATCAAAGCCGGTAAAGATGCTGACCTCGTGCTTTGGAATAATAACCCGCTGTCAATCTACGCCCGCCCTGAATTTACTATGATCGAAGGAACGGTTTATTACAGTCGCGAAAACGACGACAAGAACCGCGAAACGATGGAAGCCGAACGCGCTCGCCTGATTCAAAAGATGCTGCAGGCTAAATCGGGCGGACAAAGTACCGTACGCCCCACCATGCGTCGTCAGCGGATGTGGCACTGCGAAGACGTTGAAGGTGTGTTCGCTGAAGGAGAAGAAGAGAAGTAGTCATTTGCCGCGCGTCATTAGGTTGTCATTACGCTTCGCTGTCATTAAGTGGTCATTGATGGTCATTCATTGAAAAGCGATAAATGACCGTCAATGACCACTTAGTGACAGCGAAGCATAATGACGGCATAGCCAATTAATCATACCATGAAACACATTCTCACAACCATACTCACCCTGGCCTCGCTTACGAGCTTTGGTCAGAACCCGGCTCCGGGACGTACCCAAGAGCGGCCTATTGCCCTGATGGGAGCCACCATTCACACGGGTACCGGGCAGGTCATTCAAAACGGCCTTATCACCTTCGACAAGGGTGTGATTACCAATGTAGTCGATGCCTCCACGGTGCGGTTAAACACCAACGAGATGCAGGTGATCGACGTATCGGGTAAACACATTTATCCCGGTCTGATCTCACCGGCCTCGCTGGTTGGTATGCAGGAAATCGCCTCGGTACGCGCCACCGTCGATTCGCGCGAAATCGGGGTGCTGAATCCCAACATTCGCTCACTGATCGCGTATGACGCCGATTCTGAAATCATCCCGACAATTCGGAACAACGGTATACTGCTGACGCAGGCCATGCCGTTGGGTGGCACGGTATCCGGTTCGTCATCGATTATCCAAACCGATGGCTGGAACTGGGAAGATGCCGTTCTCAAAAAAGACGATGGTCTCTGGCTCAACTGGCCGGGTTATTATGCCCGGGAGTTCGACTTTGAAACGTTTCAGGCAGCGATTAAGAAAAATGAGCGTCGCGACGAAGCGTTGCGGGCATTGCAAGCCACCTTTGCCGAGGCAAAAGCCTACGCTGAAGGTCCCAAACAAGCGTCGGCCAATCTACGTTTCGAGGCAATGAAGGGTCTTTTTACGGGTAAGCAAAACCTGTATGTGCGTGCCGATTACGCCAAAGACATCATCGAAGCAGTTCGTTTTGCCAAAGGGGCAGGCGTACCGAAAGTGGTGATTGTTGGTGCCGAAGACGCCGACAAAGTAGCGGGTTTCCTGAAAGAGAACAACGTACCTGTAATCCTGAGCGCGCTTCACCGCCTGCCCAACCGGCAGGACGAAGCCACCGATATGCCATACCGGCTGCCTGGTATTCTCCAGAAAGCGGGTGTACTGGTTAGCTTGAGCTACGCTGAAGAATGGTGGCGCACCCGGAACCTGCCTTTCCTGGCGGGTACGGCCGTTGGCTTTGGCGTAACGGATCGGGAAGAAGCCCTAAAAATGGTTACCTCAAACACCGCCAAAATTCTGGGTATCGATGGGCAGGTAGGTACGCTAGAGGCCGGTAAGCAGGCAACTCTGGTTGTCTCGAAAGGCGACTTGCTCGACATGCGCACCAACTACGTGGAGCACGCTTTCATCCAGGGCCGCAAAGTCGACCTCGACGATAAGCACAAGCGCCTGTACAACCGATTCAAAACCAAGTACGGACAGAAGTAAGTGTTGTAGAGCCGCAAGATTTTGCGGCTCTACGCTTTTTCGATTAATGCCACACAGAAGCCGGCAATGCCTTCTTTTCGGCCCACGAAACCCATGTGCTCGGAGGTGGTTGCTTTGATGGCGATATCTTCTTCAGGTACGTTCATTACGCCAGATAGACACGCCACCATTTCCGGAATGTGTGGATTAAGTTTCGGCTCCTGCAATACGATGGTAACATCTACATTGCCCACTTCCCAACCCGCCTCGCGAATCATACGCAGCACCTCGGCCAGCAATACTTTACTGTCGACACCTTTCCAGCGCGGGTCTTTATCCGAAAAGTGATAGCCGATATTACGCATATTGGCGGCACCCAGCAGGGCATCGCAAATGACATGGCAAACAATGTCGGCATCTGAATGGCCGTAGGCTCCGTGCGTGTGTGGAATCTGAATACCACCCAGCCAAAACGGATGCCCTTCTACGAGTTTATGGACGTCGTAGCCCTGTCCAACGCGAATTTTCATGGGGTTTTCCTGAGCCGATTACCAGTTAAGCCGCTTCCTCCCGGCGGTAATACAGGGTTGAACTATTTTCGGGCCGTAGCACCTGGCGGGCCGATTCGCGGATTGCTTCGGGCGTAACAGCCTGAATTTTCTCTGCTTCCTGATTCACCAGTTCCGGGTTGCCCGCGTTGGCGGCAAAAGCCAGGTTCATGGCCCGGTTCAGTAACTCCACTTCCGAAAACGCCAGCGTCGACTCGGCCTGATTCTTCACCTTCGTCAGTTCCTCATCAGGTACGTAGTGGTCAACTACCTCCTGCAACACGCTCTGCACGGCGGCATCGGCTTCTTCCAGCGTTACACCCTCGTTCAACGTTCCCTGCACCAGCAAAAGACCCGGATCGATCGATGACGTGATGTAAGCACCGACGTTGCTAAACAATGACTGCTCTTTGAGCAACTTCTGATATAAGCGCGATGATTTACTACGCCCCAGCAAATCGCTCAGCAGGTCGGCTTCGGCAAAACCAGTGTCGAACCGGCCAGGCATATGATATGCTTTGTACAACGCATTGAGCGGAACGTCGGCGGTGGTTTCGATAAAGCGGGCCTGTGTTTGATGCGCCTCGGCGGGTAGGCTACGAATGTAGTCTTTCCCGGCCGGAATAGGCTCGAACCATTTCCGGCACAATTGCTTCACTTGCTCGGTGGTTACGTTACCGGCAACCACCAGAATGGCGTTGTTGGGCAAATAATACTTGTAGAAAAATGCCTTCACATCGTCCAGAACGGCATTTTCGATATGGCTGATATCTTTGCCGATCGTGGCCCAGCGGTAGGGGTGCTGCTGATAGGCCAACGGACGAAGCTTCAGCCAAACGTCGCCATAAGGTTGGTTCAGGTATCGTTGGTTGAATTCCTCGATGACCACTTTCTGTTGCACATCGAGCACCTGCTGATCGAACGACAGGCTGAGCATCCGATCTGATTCGAGCCAAAAAGCGGTTTCCAGATTGGCCGAGGGCAGCGTGATGTAGTAGTTGGTAATGTCGGGACTGGTAAAGGCGTTATTCTCACCACCCACCCGTTGAAGCGGTTCGTCGTAGCTCGGAATGTGCTTCGATCCGCCAAACATCAGGTGTTCAAACAAATGGGCAAAGCCTGTGCGGTTAGGATCTTCGTCGCGTGAGCCAACGTTATACAGGATGTTAACGGCGGCCATCGGCGTGCTGGCATCCTCGTGAACAAACACCTTCAAGCCGTTATCTAAAACAAAATTAGTATATTGAATCATTGATATAGGTTCGCAAAAGGCCGTAATTGGGCCATAAACAAAAGTACGCTGTCGATTGCAGATAGTCATCGGAGATGGACATTAAACCATTCTTTGCCGAAAACAGTCATACCAGAGATACCACCTCTTTATGAAACGCATCCAGCTACTGCTTCTGTTCGTCTTTGTTCCTTTTCTTGCCCCCGCACAGATCTTGACCGACCCCGCCGGGCAGCAAACCGTGGCAAAAGCCCTCGATCACATTTACAATTACGAGTTCGCTGAAGCAGCCCCCTATATCCGGCAGATTCAGACCAAATACCCGCAAAGCCCAATCGTTCCCATCCTTCGTTCACTGACGTTGCAATGGCAGTACCTACCCATCGGCGAGAACCGAACCGCCACAAATCAGTATGTACAACAGGTTGATCTGGCGATAAAGGGCGTCGAACGGATGATCGAGAAAAATGAAGATGATCCCGAAGCTATTTTTCTGGGACTGACTGCACACGGCTACATGTCGATGAAGCATACGTTCGATAATGAAACCATGAAAGCCGTCAGCGAATCAAAAAAAGCCTACGTGTATATGAAAGATGGCTTTAATCTGATGGATAAGAATGTTGAGTTCTACTTCTCAACGGGTCTCTATAACTACTATGTCGAACGCTACCCGATCGATCATCCGGTGGTAAAACCGTTTATGGTTTTTTTTAAAGACGGCAATATCGCGTTGGGATTGAAGCAGATGGAGGTGGCAGCGAAACGGGCGTTATTCACCCGACCGGAGGCTAGCCTCTATCTGGCTCATATCTACGTGAAGCACGAAACAAACTTTCCGAGGGCCGTTGAACACCTGGATTTCCTGGTTGACCGGTACCCGAAGAATCCAATCTTTCTGCTCAGGTACGTTGAGGCGCTTTTACTGGCGGGGCGATACGAAGAGGGACAGATTGCGCTACAAAAGTTAAAGAAGATGCAGCATAAGCTATTGCCCGCTGCCATTAACACCTTCGAGGGTATGCTGGCCGAGCGCATGGCCAAAAACGACTCGGCTGCCCAGCATGCTTACCTGACAGCCTTGAAACAACCGGTTAATATTGCGTTCACACAAGAAGAACATGGCCTGGCTTATTGCGGGTTGGCCCGTATTGCCGCCCGCGCCAACAACCGGGCAAAGGCCAAAGAATACTACAATAAAGCCCTCGATGTTGCTGAATACAAGTTCGTCATCCGCGAGGCGAAAGGGTTTAAATAATTAAGAATTAAGAATTAAGAATTAAGAATTAAGAATTAAGAATTAAGAATTAAGAATGGCTCTGCTAAAGCACCAGACGGTACTTCGGCAGAGCCACTCTTAATTCTTAACTCTTAATTTCTTTTACTGATTTCATCTCGAATCTTAGCGGCGCGCTCATACTCTTCGTTGCCCAGGGCTTCGTCGAGCATCTTTTGCAGTTCGTCGACCGTCATGTCTTTCAGTTGCTCACCAAACGCGCGGGGCGATTTGTTTGAGGTACGAACCAGCTCTTCCTGTTCCTCATCTTCATCATCAGCCGAGGCTGTGATACCCGCTTCTGACAGAATGGTTTCGTAGGTGAAAATAGACACACCGAACCGGATACCGATGGCGATGGCATCTGACGGGCGGGCATCAACGACGGTTTCCTGCACGCCATCTGAGCAGACAATGCGGGCGAAGAAGATGCCTTCACGCAGGTCAGAAATCACAATTTCGCGCACGGTGAAACCGAAATTCTTGGCAAACTGCTTGAACAGATCATGCGTCATCGGCCGGTTGGGCACAATCTTCTCGATCTCGATGGCAATGGCCTGCGCTTCAAACATGCCAATAATGATCGGTAAACGGCGATTACCGTATTCTTCGCCCAGTACCAGTGCAAACGAACCCGACTGCGACTGACTTGGCGATAAGCCTAATATCTCTAACTTAATTTTTTCCACGACGCAAAATTAACTGATAGCAGGCTTCTTTGTTCGGTTGTTTCTGTGATTGTAGGCCCGTTTGTTCGACAAATCGGACCAAATCAGTCTGATAACGTATCTGACTGGACAACAAAACAACCAAAAAATCGCCTAAATCAGTGCCTATTTTACTTTCATCATCATGGTAATACTGTTTGCTGTCATGCCAGTACTTCGCAGATAGTGGCCGTAGCGTAGTTCAAAGGCGTTCCAGCCGCGAATGCCCATGATGCCACCCGGAGGCGCGTACCGAATGCCTGAGCCAATAAACTGGGTGGTCATGGTACCAATGTCATAGTCACTGGTATAGTAAGTTTGGGTTGGACTGTGTTGGCGATACGGACGGAAATAATCGACCGCCGCTTGTTTGTGAAACCGGTAAAATGGGCTAACCGACAGGAAGGGGGTCAGCTTTACCGCTACTTCAACGCTGGCGGTATGGGCCACCATACCCCAGTCGTCGATGTAGAAACGGTAGAAGGAGCGAAGAATAGCACGGTCGCCCTGAAAATAGTTGGCACGCAGGCTGACCGGGAATTTTAGACGGGTCCCGGGCAATTTTTCGGTTGTAACGGCCGCATTGGTGAAATAAACCCGGTGAAAGGGTGTACTTAATAGGCCTTCCTGATACGACGGTTCAACCATAGCCAATAGCTGTAATCGCTTATTGATCACCTGAGAAACTGACAGGGCCAGATTGAACGAGTTGCGGGGTTTGCTGTCTACCCGAACTCTGTCGTTTTCGGCACCAGACCCGTAGTATGAAGGCCGAAGTTCAGACGGGAGTATGGCGTCGTAGGTATCCAAAAACGCACTGGCACGGAGGCTTACTTCCCGGTTTCGGTCGGCCGATAGCTTGGCAAACTGAGCTGTGAAGCCATGTGATCGGTAGTCGTATTCCGTTGAATAGGCGTAGCTAACTCCTTTGGTGATGCGACTTTTGGGGTCGAAAACCCGCCACGAAACAGACGGGTAAATATGTACGTCACTTTTCGAGGCCGACGAAACAGTCAGTGGGTCAATATTGTCGGATGAAGCCGAGGTGTAATAGTCGATGTTTACATCCAGGTTGAACGTGTGCTGCCGGCCAAGTCGGTCTGTTTTCGATAGGGTGAGGTCAAACGAGTTGGCAAAGTCGGTTAATTTTTCGGTGCCTATACCGCCCGTAATGGCCGATCTGTTACCGTCCTGGCTGTAGTAACTGGAAACAAAGTTGATCTCGGCCACCTTTAGCTGGCGGGCTTCGTAGGCTGTTGTCTCATCAGGCTTCAACTGTGCCCTGGCGGTTACGAAGGTGAGTAAGGCGGCAACGGTAAATACGATTTTTTTCATGGGAGAGTATGTATAAGCAACCCGTTAATTACACCCGCACCCCCCGCTGCTTTTGCCTCCGCTAGCCCCCGACGCTCCTTCGCGATAGAGGTAGAAACTCCCCTCAAATTTCTCTGATTTGCGGTTGGCCAGTTCCATTTCTGAGTCATTGATCCGGCTCTTCTGGTACTCTTTCACCGAAATGCAACTCGTGATCGAGCTGGTGAGGGCCAGAAAGAGTAAACTGGTGAGAATAAGTCTGAGTGACTGTTTCATGTGTGCAGGCGAATGTTGTTAGAGGTAAATAATCTATCGTGATCGTCAATCAGAATGCAGCCAACCTGGGGCATCTGATCAATAAGGTGTAGCCCTACGGTTCGGCCCATCACCATGACCGGTGTGGCCAGTGCATCGGCCAGTTCGGCGTTGGGGGCCAGAATCGTTACGCTTTTCAAGCCCGTGACGGGGTAACCTGTGCGGGGGTCAATAGTGTGGCTGTATCGTTTCCCGCCAATCAGTACGTATTTTTCGTAATCACCCGAGGTGGCCACTGCTAACCCACTGATGGATAGCCTCGAAAATGCTGATTGGCGCGTGTTCGGATCAGCAATGCCAATTGTCCACGGTTGACCGTCGGGTTGTGTGCCCCAGGCTGTGAGATCACCGGCTGCGTTAACAACGCCCGACGTGATGCCCTGCCGGGTCATAACGTACCTGGCCCGTTCGGCAGCGTATCCTTTGCCAATGCCCCCGAAACCAATCCGCATGCCTTTTTCGAGCAGGAAAACGCTACTATCTGCCTCGTTCAGTATCACGTTTCGGTAATTAATCAGCCGAACCGATTGCCGGGCTGTTTCGCGGTTGGGCAGGGCAGTCATCGTTGTGTCGAAGTTCCAAAGCCGTTTGTCGATGGAGCCGTAAGTGATGTCGAAAGCTCCTTGCGTCAAGGCCGATAATTTCAGCGACCGACCAATCAGCGCAAACACGTCCTGATCAACTAGTACCGGTGCTATACCTGCCTGCGCATTGATCTGGTTTGTCTGACTGTTGGCGCTGAACGTGGTCAATAACGCTTCAATCCGCTCGACCTCATCAACGGCCGCGTCGATACTGGCTTCGGCAAACGCTGTATCGGGCGTTACGGCGCTGATTTCGAAACGGTTGCCCATTAGTTTCAGCACCTTCTTATGCAACTGGCCAGTTGAATCAGTGAGCAGCGGCGTGGAGGGCATCTATCTCGTTGACAAGCGTTTGCACGTTGAGCGATGCCGGGTAACCAACCCAGTGCCTCAGCTCTTTGCCCGATGCATCGATCAGTACCGTCAGCGGAAACTGACCGTCGGGATTGTAGCGCTCGGCCAACGTTTCGTTGTGGGTGGTCTGCTGTGAGCTTAACTGGTTCTTCTTCAATCGAGGAAAATCGGCCCGAACCAGCACCAGATGCTGCCCAGCATAGGTCAGGAAAGCGTCTGATTCAAACACTTCTTTCTTCAATTTAATGCAAGGGCCACACCAGTCAGAGCCGGAGAAATTTAGCAAGATGAGCTTGTTACTGCTTTTTGCCTCTATTTTGGCCTGCTCCATGTTCAGCTGCCATTGAGGTGCGTTGGTAAAACCCAGTACCAGAAAGAAAGCGAATAGCGATTTCATAGGAAATTGGAGAAGCATTTTAAGAGTCTGCAAAGGTTAACTATACACCACCAGTGTAGTGCCGTCGGTGAGTACTTTGTAGGCCTTAATGCCACTACCTGCCAGGCTATTCTTACCCGATCCGTCAAGGTTAAAGCGGGCGCCGTGATCGGTGCAGTAAAACTCCGTACTGTTGAATATGACCTTCTTTTTAGGCTGGTGGCTACAGGTTTGTGTGACCGCTGCGTAAGATGAAGCGCTGACTCTGGCGATGACAATGCCACTTACAACAACGTACCCACCTACATTTTTAAGGGCGGCTGCATTGGCCAGTGTCAGCGTGACTAGTGGATTCTTAACACCTAGTATATCTGAAGTAGCGGCAGTGGTGCTAGTCGGGGTAGTGACCGACGTCGACGACGATGTTGTAGCAGTTGTGCCGTTTGGTCCAGTGATCGTTTGTCCCTGAGCGTTCAACGTTAGTGCAGGTACAGAGGAGTCATCTTCGTTAGTACAGGAAGCAAGCGCGGCCATAAGGGCGGCTCCCCGGAAACCAAGATGCTTCAAAAAGGTATATCGATTCATGTCAGGAAAAGTTACTGTCAGTAGTACGCACTATATGAACGTTTTGTTGCGGGTACTATTGGCTAAGTATAAATAACAAAAAGGGCACTCCCGCCAGATTAACTGGTAGAAGTGCCCTTTAATTAATACAACTGGTTGATAACCAGAAGCGAAATGAGTGAGCTTTAAGGCTAATTTAATGCCTGAACGGCTTTCGTTAGCTTAGGTAATATGTCAAATACGTCGCCAACGATACCATAGTCAGCCGATTTGAAGAAGGGGGCGTCAGGGTCTTTATTGATGACCACGATTACCTTCGACGAGTTTACACCCGCCAAGTGCTGAATGGCCCCCGAAATACCCGCTGCGATATACAGATTGGGACTAACCTTGATACCCGTCTGACCAACGTGCTCATGGTGAGGCCGCCAATCCAGATCAGATACTGGTTTTGAACAGGCAGTAGCCGCGTGCAATGCTTTGGCCAGCTCTTCAACGATACCCCAGTTTTCGGGCCCTTTCAAACCACGACCTGCAGACACGACCAGATCAGCTTCGGGCAACAGAATGTCGCCGGTGGCTTTTTCAGTATTGGTCACTTTCAGCACAAAATCGCTGTCGGCCACGGTTGGAGCGAAAGCTTCTACGCTGGCTGTGGCGTCGGTTTCTTCGGGCGAAATCGTGTTCTTCTTGATAGCCAGAATTTTTACGTCAGCTTTAAGCTCGTTATAAGCAAACGCTTTACCGGTGTAGATGCTGGTTTTTACGCGGAAACCGTTGCTCAAATCGGGCAGATCGATCACATTCGGTGCCAGACCGGCTTTCAGCTTGCCAGCCAGGCGGGCAGCCATGGCATCGCCCAGCGACGATTTGGCCAGCACAACCACTTTGGCACCTTCCTGCTGAGCGGCAGCGGCCACTACCGAAGCGTAGGCCATGCCGTTTACTTCGTTCAGCTTACCATCGGCAGCGTGCAGCACTTTCGTGGCACCGAACCTACCCGCCGTAGCGAGTTCGCTCTGATCGGCAGCGCCAATAACAACGGCCGTTGCCGACGTACCCAGCATATCGGCTACTTTCGAGCCGTAAAAAATGGCCTCCTGTGAGGACTTTTTGAGCTTCCCTTCGTCGAGTTCAGCAAAGATTAGGACAGACATGTTCAGTTGGCAGTTATCAGTGAACAGTTATCAATTATCAGTAAACAGTTATCATCATTGCTACAAGACGCAGATTGGCAACGCTGATAACTGATAGCTGATAATTGATAACTGATTAAATTACTTTCGCTTCGGTGCGGAGGAGCGTGATGAGCGTTTCGGCTTCGTCGGCGGGGATCATTTTTACGCTGCCACGGGGGGCTGGCATTTCGTAGCTGGCCACGGCCGTTAGCGAATCCTGACCGGCGGGCTGAACAATTTTCAGCGGTTTGGTCCGGGCTGTCATGATGCCGCGCATGTTCGGTATTTTCCACTCGGCAATGGGCTCCTGGCAACCGAGTACCAGCGGCAACTGCGCTTCGATATCTTCTTTACCCCCTTCAATTTCGCGTGTCATTTTGGCGGTAGTGCCCTCGATGTCGAGCTTCATCACGGGAGAGATTGAGGGAATACCCAGCATTTCGCCCACGATTCCGTGTACTTGTCCGCCATTGTAATCGATCGACTCGCGGCCCATCAGAATCAGGTCGTATTGTGTTTCCCTGGCTACGGCGGCAATTTGTTCGGCTACAAAATACGCGTCGATTGGCTCGGCATTGACCCGAATGGCATCATCGGCCCCAATGGCCAGACACTTACGAATCACCGGTTCGGCGTCGGCTTCGCCAACATTGAAAACAGTTACCGATGCACCGAGTTTTTCCTTTAGTTCAACCGCCCGGGCCAGCGCATAGTCGTCGTATGGACCGGTGATGAACTGTACACCCGCTTTGTTAAACTTGGTGTTGTTATCGGTGAACGTAATTTTGGTCGTTGTGTCGGGTACGCTCGTGACACACACTAAGATTTTCATAAAGAGAAGACGGTTTAAGGTTTAATGTCCAACGTCTAACGTTGACTGTAGTCTCGCCTGTTCTTTGGCAGCGCAACATTAGACGTTGAGCTTTAAACATTGGACTTTTCATTGCAAAATTACACACGAACTCTTAAATGGTATGCATGCATACTACTTTTCTTACTAACTCATGAATCAGGAACGTATCCAACAACTCCTTCAGTTTGTCCAAGATGAACCCGGCGAACCCTTTAATGTTTATGCGCTCGGCATGGAATATCTGTCGGAGAACCCCAGTCAGGCCCAGCATTATTTCGAACGGCTATTAGCCGATCATCCGCAATACCTGCCTACGTATTATCACGCTGCTCAACTTTACGTTGATCTGGGCAACCGCGCCAAAGCCGCCGAACTCTACGATTTCGGCCTTTTGCTGGCTAAGCAACAGAACAACGTGAAGACCTTCGATGAGCTAAACCGTGCCTTCCGCTCCTTTAAAGACGATGAGGACGACTTGTAGATCATGATCTCAGGTACGTTGCTTGTGCGCCTTGGCTGGTTGTTATCCTTATACCCGGTGTCTGCATCAGGATAGGGTAGTTTCATCTCTGTCCTTTGTAGCGGGAAATAAAACATTGAGGGTCTCGTCAGGTTTGTCCTAAAACGAAAAAACAGACCAATGAACCAAGCCCCTAACCAGTTCAAGCCATTGCCATACAGCCCTTCGTATGAACAACCGGCGCCCGACGAAGCCGAAACCATCCAGGAGATCATTGACACAATGGCGGAGATTCAGCAGAAAACCTATAAGTCGCAGGGCCATGCCATACGGAGTGTGCACGCCAAAAGTCATGCGCTGCTGAAAGGTGAACTGCAGGTGTACGACAACCTGCCTCCCTACCTGGCACAGGGTCTTTTTGCCAAACCCGGTACGTACCCAATTATAGCCCGCATTTCCACGCAGCCGGGCGATGTGTTGCCCGATAGTGTATCAACGCCCCGTGGTATTTCCTTCAAGGTGTCGGGTGTGGAAGGTGAACACCTGCCGGGTTCGGATGAGCAGGATACGCAGGATTTCATTCTGGTGAACAGCCCTGTTTTTCCGAAAAAGCTAAAAGAATTCCTGAGCGGTTTAAAGCAATTCGATGCCCTGACCAACAAAGCCGAAGGCTTCAAAGAAGGGCTTTCCAAGGTGCTGCGGGCTGCCGGTGAAGTGGTTGAAAAAGTTACCGGCTCCGACGCGGGTGTAATGGCCGGTATGGGCGGGCAGCTTGCTACGCACCCAATGGGCGACACGTATTACTCGCAAGTGGCTTTTTTATACGGTGATTACATGGCTAAGTTTTCTCTGAAGCCTGTAACTTCCAACCTGACTTCGCTTAAAGACAAACCTATCGACATTGACAGCGACGATTACGCTCTACGCCACTTGTTGCAGGAGTTTTTTGCCGGTAATGGTGGCGAGTGGGAGCTGGGCGTGCAGCTCTCGACCGACATTGAAAAAATGCCGGTGGAGGATGCCTCAGTAGAATGGCCGGAAGACGAGAGTCCCTACCTCACCGTTGGCAAGGTTACCATATCGCCCCAGATAGGTTGGTCGGATGAAAAATCGGCGGTGGTAGATGACAAGATGTATTTCAGCCCCTGGCATGGGCTGGCCGCTCACCGTCCGCTGGGCGTCATTCAGCGGGCACGTCAGGCGACCTATAAAGCATCAGCCGATTTCCGCCGGAACATGTACGGTAAATCAGCAAACCCGGCAGATGTGAAGTAAGGCTTCGTGCTTACTCAGTGTAGCACGTTCTACAGAAGGTCAACCGCCAGAAGGTTCATTGAGTAACCTTCTGGCGGTTGTGCGTGTCTGTCAGACAATCACCAGTTTCTCGTAAAAAACGTATGGATAAGAATACCCCACCGGAAGAGTTTACTGGTGATCTGGAACTAGGCAAACCCAAAACTGAGGCCGCCGGTATGACGGCCATTGCCAAATCGTTTGAGCATGTGTTGCGCGGCACGGGCGTTGCTCGTGGCTGGAAGGCGCTTGTCAATCTGAATCAGAAAGACGGATTCGACTGTCCTTCCTGCGCCTGGCCCGATCCTGATGGGGATCGCTCGGCTATTGCTGAGTACTGCGAGAGCGGCGCCAAAGCGGTTGCCGATGAGGTCATGACCAAACATACAGCTTCGCCCGTGCTGTTTCAACGGTACTCGGTGGCTGATCTGCTGGAAAAAAGCGACCTCTGGTTAGGGCAGCAAGGTCGGTTAACAAAGCCCATGATCCTCAAGCCCGGCGCTACGCATTACGTACCGATCGAGTGGACCGACGCCTTTCAGCTCATGGCCGATCAGCTTAACGCGCTCGACTCACCGAACGAAGCCATTTTCTACACGTCGGGCCGCACCAGCAATGAAGCCGCTTACCTCTACCAGCTCTTTGTGAAGATGTTCGGGACCAATAACATGCCCGACTGTTCCAACATGTGCCACGAGTCGACCACCGTTGCCTTGACGGAGACGCTCGGATTGGGGAAAGCAACGGTGACGTACGAGGATTATGAAGCCGCCGACGTAGTGATGATCATGGGGCAGAATCCGGGCACGACGGCTCCCCGAATGCTGACGCCAATGGAGAAGATGAAACGGAACGGCGGGAAGATCATCTCCGTTAACCCGTTGCACGAAGCAGGACTGCTGGCGTTCAAATACCCGCAAAGTCCGCGCGATATGCTGTTGGGCGGCGAAAAGCTGACCGACGTATTTCTGCAGGTACGTATCAACTCCGACCTGGCGTTGCTGAAGGCTATGTGTAAGCTGTTGCTCGAGGAGGAGAAGAAAGCACCGGGAAAGGTGCTCGATCAGCATTTTATTGATACGTACACATCGGGCTACGAGGACTTCGTAAAAAGCCTCGATCATTTCGACCTTAATGATCTGGCTGCTCAGTGCGGACTAACGGTGGCGCAGATTCAGGAAGCCGTTGATCTGTTTAAATACACGCCCAAACTGGTGATCGTCTGGGCGATGGGGTTGACGCAGCATAAAAACGGCGTTGCCACTATCAGCGAACTCATTAATCTACTGCTGCTGAAAGGGAGTATCGGTATCAAAGGGGGAGGCGCCAGTCCCATTCGCGGGCACAGCAACGTACAGGGCGACCGAACGATGGGTATTTACGAGAAACCAAAACCTGAACTGTCGGAGGCGCTGGAAAAGGAATTCAAGTTTACCCCGCCCCACGAGCATGGTTACGATGCCGTGGCCGCTGTGAAAGCCATGCACGAAGGAAAAGCCAAGGTCTTCTTCGGGATGGGAGGGAATTTCGCGATGGCCATATCCGACACGAATTACACGGGCGAGGCACTTCGGCGGTGTAAGCTGACCGTGCACGTATCGACTAAGCTAAACCGCAGCCACCTGATTCACGGCGAAACGGCGTTGATTCTACCCTGTCTGGGCCGTACTGATGAGGATGTGCAGGCAACCGGGCCGCAGTTTGTTAGTTGCGAAAGCACTACCGGCGTAGTGGCACAGTCGCACGGGATAGTGGAGGCAGTTTCCCCCCATCTGAAAAGCGAGGTGGCCATTGTAGCAGGCTTGGCTAAAGCCACGCTGAATGGGAGGTCGACCGTAGATTGGGATAGTCTGGTGGCCGATTATGACCGGATCCGGGACCTGATCGCTAAAACCGTCGACGGCTTTGACGGCTACAACGAAAAGGTGCGCAAGCCGGGCGGGTTCTACATTCCCAACGGCCCCCGCCAACGGGACTTCGCCAAAACCAGTGACGGGAAAGCGCAGTTTACGGTCAACGTACCTGCGCGCCATGAGCTGCAAACGGGTAGCATGCTGTTGATGACCATCCGCAGTCAGGATCAATTCAACACAACCGTTTACGCCAGTGACGATCGCTATCGGGGTGTTTATAATGAACGCCGGGTGGTCTTTATGCATGCCGACGACATGGCCAATCTGGGTTTACAGGAAAAACAGGTGGTTGATATGCACAGCACCTATGATGGCGTGACCCGCACCGCCCATCGATTCATTGTGGTGCCCTACGATATTCCGCGTGGTTGCGTAGCCGCCTATTATCCGGAAACAAACGTGCTTGTGCCCATCGACCAAATGGCTGAAAAGAGCAACACGCCTATATCCAAATCGATTGTAGTCACGATGACGCCGACAACCGAGTGAAAGAGTGAATTGCGAAAGAGTGAACGTACTAAATGACGAATCTGGCTCTATTGATTCACTCTTTCGCAATTCACTCTTTCACTCTTTAGCTTTGCGCCTATGAAGATCACCGGCGTAACGCTCTACCAGTACAACATTCCGCTGAAGGCACCCATTGCCATCTCGCTCGGCACCATCGATGCGGCGCGCAACATTCTCGTCTGTATTGAGACCGATGCCGGTCTGACGGGCTGGGGCGAAGGGTCGCCGTTCTGGATGATCGTAGGCGAAACGCAGGCGTCGGGCATGGCAGCGGCGCAGGACATGGCTCGTCTGTTGATTGGTCGTGATTCGTTAGCGATTGAGGCGTGCCTACAAGCTATTCTGCGGTATCTGCCCGGCCACCCCACCACGCGCTCGGCCTTCGATATGGCCCTGTATGATCTGGCTGCCAAAGCCGCCAACATGCCGCTCTACCAGTTTCTGGGTGGCGCCAATCGGACATTGGTTACCGATGAAACGATCTACATCAATGACCCCGAACGCATGGCTGAAGATGCCCGCCGTATTGAAGCCAATGGGGGAGAGGCGATCAAAGTAAAAGTAGGCACCACTGCCCAGGCCGACCTCGACCGGCTGGCTATGATTCGACAAGTGATTCGGTACGAAACGCCGATCCGTCTTGACGCCAATCAGGGCTGGGACGTACCTACGGCCCGGGCGGTGCTAAGCAAACTAGGCGACTGGAACGTAGAATATTGCGAGCAGCCCATTCTGAAAAGCAACGTACCTGGCCTTCGGTTGCTGCGGCAACAAACCAACGTACCTATCATGGCCGACGAATCGGTCTTCGACGCCGTTGATGCCATCCGTCTCGTGCGCGAAGAGGCCGTTGATTACCTGAATATCAAACTTTCAAAAAGCGGCGGTATCTACGAAGCGCTGAAGATCAACGCCGTGGCCGAAGCCGCCAACATGGCCTGTATGATCGGTTGCATGTCGGAGTCGAGGCTGGCGCTGACGGCAAACGCGCATTTCGCTTCCGCCCGCCAGAATATTCGTTTCTGCGACCTGGATGCCTGTTTCGAGCATGCCGAAGACCCGGTACTGGGCGGCATTGTCTACGACGGCTACCAAATTACCATTCCCGACGTACCGGGCATCGGCGCTGAAGTTGACCCGGTATTTTTGGCGAATTGCGCTTCCGTTCGCGTTGAGTAGCCTGTAGCACCGAAACGGTCCGCCGCTGCGGCTCCAGCTTCGGTAGTTTAAGCCTGTCAATCACTACCGAAGCTGGAGCTTCGGTGCTACTTTCCACCGTATGCCCATCTCTATCACCACCACACAAACCGACGACGATCTCCGCGGACTATTGGCTCTGCAACAACGCAACCAGGTACGTAACCTCACGCCCGAACAGCAGCGGGAGCAGGGCTTCGTCACGCTCACCTATACGCTGGATCAGATGCGACGGATGCACGAAGCCGCCCCGACCGTTATTGCCAAAGACGGCGATGAAGTCGTAGCCTACGCTATTACCACCGTACCCGAAGTCAGGGCCGACGTGCCTGAACTGGCGACGCTGTTCAGTCTCTTCGACACGTTGATGTACGAGGGGAAGTTACTGTCGACGTACCCATACTACGTCGTTGGGCAAGTCTGCGTCGATGCGCGTTACCGGGGGCAGGGAATTTTCGACGCGTTGTATGCCCATCACAAAGAATTGTATCAGCACCGTTTCCAGCTGTTTATTACCGACATCTCGGCTCGGAATACCCGCTCGTTGCGCGCGCATGAACGGGTAGGATTCAAATCAATCCATTCTTTCCATGAACCCGACGCCAATGAAATTTGGGAAGTCGTGGTCTGGGATTTTCTAAAATAGTAATACGCTTTGCTGCTATTTCCTGAATGAAAAAAACGCTTTATCTCTGTTTGCTTTCCACGTCGTTGCTTGCTCAGCGAGCAACATCGCCTTCTTCTATACCGAATCAGTTTACGTTTCATGCAAATTCCGAAAAGCAGGGCTTCTCGCCCGAACGATTAAAACGAGTTGATGCGTTTTTGCAGGGTTTCATCGATCAGGGGCTTGCTCCGAATGCGGTGGCTATGATTGTCCGAAACGGCGAAGTCGTACTACACAAAGCGTATGGCTACAGTAATCTGGAGAAGAAAACACCCGCGCGAACAACCGACATCTACAGAATTGCGTCGCAAACGAAAGCCATCACGACTACAACGCTGATGACCCTGTTCGAGGAGGGTAAATTCATGCTCGACGAGCCAATCTCGAAGTACATTCCCGCCTTTAAGAACCCGGTTGTGCTGGTAAAGTACACCAAAAGCGACCCTAAAAAAGGGGCTTATGAAACGCGCCCGGCTAAGTCAGAAATCACGATTCGTCAATTGCTGTGTCATAACGCAGGTATACCCTATGAACACCCGCTCGATCAACGACCCGAGTTTAAGATCCCATTTTTTGGGTCTAAAGACCCTGACAAGCTAGAAGACGTCGTGAATAAACTGGCCAAACGTCCGCTGGTGAAAGACCCTGGCGATGGGTTCACGTACGGCCTGAATACCGATATTATTGGTCGGCTCGTCGAGATCCTGTCGGGTGAGCCGCTCGATGTTGCCATGCGCAAACGCGTGCTGGAACCGCTGGGTATGAACGACACGCATTTCTACTTGCCACCCGGTCAGGCGGGGCGTCTGGTGGAGCTGTACGCCAAAAACGCTGATGGCCCGCTGGCGTTAAATGCTAATGATACGTATCGGACCTTCGCTGTTTCGGGGGCAAAAACATACTTTTCTGGTGGGGCCGGTCTGGTCGGTACTGTCGAAGATTACGCCAAATTCTGTCAGCTATTCCTGAACGGAGGCACGTTCAATGGCAGGCGAATCCTGGCCCGGAAAACTGTTGACATGATGCTCCGCAACCAGATAGGCGAGGCAAACGTATGGGATCGGCAGGATAAGTACGGGCTTGGTTTTCAACTCATCACAGCGAATAGCCATTACGGCGATCAGGCTACACCGGGGTCGTTTACCTGGGGTGGCATGTACTGTTCAGAGTTCACTGTTGACCCCGCCGAAAACCTGATCATGCTGGTCTATACCAACGTACACCCCTACGCGCATTACGGCGATTTCGTCCGTAAGTTTAGGGTTGCCGTATATCAGGCCTTGGAGTAGCCATTTTGTAATCTGGCCGGGAAGGGGCATTTTTAATCTTTAATTGCCTTTGCTGTTGCTTTCGCGTGGCCCTTCGACAGGCTCAGGGTGACAGGAATCATCACTCTATTCAGGCTAACACGCTTGAGTGGGCTTGTCACCCTGAGCCTGTCGAAGGGCCATGCGAAAGCAATGGCAACACACTCAGCAACGAATTCAACTCAGTAAGCCCACCAAGAACCCGTCGATTTTTACACTTCTTATGAAACTAAATATTACAACGAAAATCGTCATTGGCTTTGTGCTTGGCGTTCTGATTGGTCAGATTCTACACAGCAGCTACGACGTGGCTACCGCCGAAGCCATCGGCCAGAAGTTTCAGGTAGTCAGCAAAGTCTTCCTGAAGCTGATCAAGATGATCATTGGGCCACTCGTTTTCTCGACGCTGGTAGTGGGCATTGCCAAGCTGGGTGATTTTAAAGTAGTGGGCCGGATTGGCATTAAAACGCTGGGCTATTTCTATTTCGCCACCATTCTCTCCCTGATCATTGGGCTGGTCGTGGTTAATATTACTAAACCCGGCAGTATTCAAAGCTGGCCGCGCCCGGCGGCAGGTACGTCGATCGGTGTGGAAGGCAAAAAACTCAACTCGATTGAAGAGTTCATCCTTCACATCTTCCCCGACTCAGCTTTCCGGGCTCTGGCCGAGAATGAAATCCTGCAAATCGTGGTGTTCTCGCTGTTCTTCGGTGTGGCGCTCGGTGCCATTGGTGACAAAGGCAAGTCGATCACCAAAGCGCTTGACGCCCTGAGCGAGCTGGTCTTTAAAATGGTTGGGTACGTGATGCAACTGGCTCCGTTCGCCGTGTTGGGGGCTATGGCCGCCGTAGTGGCGTCGAAAGGCCTAAGCATTCTGGCGTCGTATGCCTACCTGTTGCTGTGCTTCTACGGCGGGTTGCTGTTCTTCATCTTCGTGGTGCTGTTCGCCATCTGTGCCGTGATGAAAATTCCGTTCTTCCGACTGTTGAAAGCCATGAAAGCGCCACTGCTGTTATCCTTCAGCACAGCATCCTCAGAAGCGTCTCTGCCACAACAGATCAAGGTGCTGGAGAATTTTGGTATCTCAAACCGGATCATTGGCTTCGTACTACCGTTGGGCTATTCGTTCAACCTCGATGGCTCCATGATGTATATGACTTTCGCTACGGGATTCATTGCGCAGGCCTACGGTATTCCCCTGAGCCTCAATCAGCAGATTTTCATGCTCCTGACCTTGATGATCACCTCGAAAGGCATCGCCGGTGTACCCCGCGCTTCGCTGGTCGTCATTGCCGGTACGCTGGCCCAATTTAACCTCCCCGTCGAAGGGCTGGCGCTCATCCTGGGCATCGACCCCTTCCTGGATATGGGCCGCTCAGCTACGTCCGTAATGGGTAACGCCGTTGCTACCACCGTAGTAGCCAAGTGGGAAGGCGAACTCGACCTCAACCACGTACCTGTGCTGGAAACGGAGTAACCCTAACCTTGGCAACATAATGTGAATAGAAAACCTAATAGGCTTCGCCGATTATTCCTGAAGTGGAACAGGTATTTTCTGAAAAAGCCGTTTTGGGTTAATCTATTTATGTTCTATGGGCTTTCTTACGCGTTTCTGATTGCCTGGTTGCCTGTGTTTTATCTGGTTGAAACCCTGACAGGTAAGCCCCGCGGAGGACCAGATATTTCCAGCGATAGTAGTTGGATTATCTTTCTCTTTGCTGTTGTCTTTGTGCCTTTAGTTGAAACCTTACTCAATCAGACGCTTGTGTTTGTCATTGGCCGATACGCTAAGCTGAAAGAGGGGTGGATCATCCTGTTGTCAGCGGTAGCTTTTGCGTCGACGCACCAATACAGTCCTTCTTACATTCTGTCTGGTTTTGCTATGGGGCTGGTATTTGCCTACCAATACCATCTGTATCGATCTAACTCAGGACAGGCGTTCTGGTCGGTCACCATCGTTCATGCCATGCACAACGCTACGAGCTGTCTGCTGTTTTATTTGCTCGACTGAAGTCCGTGGTACGTACGGGGTATGGCCTGTTACTCCCAACTAAATTCCGTACCTTTGCGGCTTAATTTCAGCCACAACGAACGCGAATGATATCAGTATCGAACGTCTCGCTGCGCTACGGCAAGCGGGTACTCTTTGACGACGTTAACATAAAATTTATACCCGGTAACTGCTATGGCGTCATTGGAGCCAACGGAGCCGGTAAATCAACGTTCCTGAAAATCCTGTCGGGCGAAATTGAGCCACAGACGGGTCAGGTAACGATGGGCCCCGGCGAGCGGATGTCGGTGTTGAACCAGGATCAGTTTGCTTTTGACGAATTTCCCGTGCTGCAAACGGTGATCATGGGCAACAAACGCCTGTATGAGATCATGCAGGAGAAAGACGAGCTCTACGCCAAAACCGAATTTACCGACGCCGATGGCGAACGCGCCGGGGTGCTGGAGTCAGAGTTTGCCGAGATGAACGGCTGGGATGCCGAGTCAGACGCCGCTTCGCTGCTGTCGGGTCTGGGCATTACTGAAGACCTGCACTACACGCAGATGGCCGACCTAAACGCCTCTGAAAAAGTGCGCGTGCTGTTGGCGCAGGCCCTTTTCGGTGATCCGGATATTCTGCTCCTCGACGAACCGACCAACAACCTTGACGTTGAATCGGCTATCTGGCTCGAAGGCTTCCTGGCCAACTTTAAGAACACGGTGATCGTGGTTTCCCATGACCGCCACTTCCTCGATCAGGTCTGTACGCACATTGTTGATATCGACTTCTCGAAGGTGAAGCAGTATGCTGGTAACTACACGTTCTGGTACGAGTCAAGCCAATTGGCCCTTCGTCAACGGCAGGATCAGAACAAGAAAACCGAAGACAAGCGGAAGGAGTTAGAAGAGTTTATCCGTCGTTTCTCGGCCAACGCTTCGAAGTCGAAACAGGCTACGAGCCGCCAGAAACTGCTGGAAAAACTCACTATTGAAGACATCGCGTATTCTTCGCGGAAATATCCATACATCCATTTCCGCCCTGAACGTGAACCGGGTGACCAGATTTTGACGGTCGAAAACCTCTCGTATACGGGTGAAGACGGGCAGAAACTGTTCAGCAATGTATCGTTTTCGATGAACCGGAACGATAAGGTGTTCCTCTACAGTCGCGACAGTTTGGCCGTTACAGCGTTGCTCGATGTGCTATCTGGAACCAAGCAGCCCGACACAGGTACGTTCAAGTGGGGGGTGACCATCACGAACGCTTATTTTCCGAATGATACCGGGCGTGACGCTTATTTCCAGGCTAGTGACGATCTGAACTTGGTTGACTGGCTACGTCAGTATTCGGTAGAGAAAGACGAATCGTTCATCCGGGGTTTCCTGGGTCGGATGCTGTTCTCGGGTGAAGAATCGCTGAAGAAAGCGTCTGTATTGTCGGGGGGCGAGAAAGTACGTTGTATGCTGTCGCGGATGATGCTGTCGGGTGCCAACGCGCTGATGCTCGACGAGCCAACCAACCACCTGGACCTGGAATCGATCGAAGCAGAAAACCGTGGCCTGATCGAATTCAAAGGTCCGGTGTTGTTCTCCTCACATGACCATCAGTTCGTACAGACCATCGCCACCCGCGTGATCGAACTCTCGCCAACCGGCATGCTTGACAAGCTGATGACCTACGACGAATTCATTGCCGACCCGCGTGTGAAACAGCAGCGGGAAGAATTATATAAACAAATTGCATAAACTAAAAATGGTTTGTGGTTCATAGTCTGTGGTTTGTGGTTGCGCTGCAACTGGTTCGATTGGTAACCTAGCAGCGCAACCACAAACCACAGATTACGAACCACAAACTTTATTTCCAATGAAAGCTCTAATGAACACCGATCGTGGTACAATGACGATCGAATTTTTTGAGAAAGATGCACCGGGTACGGTGGCTAACTTCGTAAAACTTGCCAAGTCTGGTTTTTACGACGGTGTTGTATTCCACCGCGTGATCCCCAACTTTATGATTCAGGGTGGTGATCCAACCGGTACCGGTTCGGGTGGCCCCGGCTACAGCATTCCCTGCGAGCTGAACGGCGACAACCAATACCACGATCGCGGCGTGCTGAGCATGGCGCACCGTGGTCGCAATACGGGCGGTTCACAGTTCTTTATCTGTCACAATCGCCAGAACACGGCTCACCTCGACCGGAACCATACGGTATTCGGTAAAGTGACCGACGGCATCGACCTCGTTGACCAGATCAAGCAGGGTGATAAAATTCAGTCGATCACTATTGCGGAAGAAGAAGCGGCGGCCTAAGCTGTAGACGTACCTACAAAAAAGCCTCGTCAGGAAACTGGCGAGGCTTTTTTATAGGTACGTTGCTGGCACGAGCATATGCTCGCGCCAGCAACGTACCTATAAAAACATGTCCGGTACTACAACAGCTTTTAAGCAACGTACCTAACCCTGCACGCGCCGGATGTTATCCAGAATGATAGCCGTGGCAATGCCAACGTTTAGTGATTCAGCGTCGCCGTAGCGGGGAATGGTGATACGCTGGGTGATAAACGGAGTTACCTCGGAGCCAATGCCATTGGCTTCGTTGCCCATCACAACGTACCCACCTGCCGGGCTGAATGTAGTCTGATGCACATCGGCACCATCCAGAAAAGCCCCGTAAACGGGCGCATCGGCTTGTTTCAACACGCTGGTAAGATCGCCGTACCACCAGTTTACGCGGGTGAAGGAGCCTTTACTGGCCGAAATAACCTTTGGATTATAGACATCGGCCGTTGTGTCGGAGCACAAAATGGTGTCGATGCCATACCAATCGGCGATGCGCAGAATGGTGCCCAGATTGCCGGGGTCCCGAATATCGTCGAGTACCAGCGCCCACGCACCCGCCGCGCGTAAAAGCGGTACATTTGCCCGCATACGCACAACAGCTATGGCGGCGTTATTGCTTTCGAGCGTGCCAAAGCGGGTAAGTTCGTCGGCGGTGGCGGTTTCAAGGCGGCAACGTTGGCGGTCTGCGAGTGGGGCGTTTTCTTTGTAGAAAGCATCGGTTGCCAACAGCAAATCGACCTCGAATGTAGACGAGAGCACTTCCTGAACACTCTTGGCCCCCTCGACCAGAAAACATCGTTCCTGTTGCCGGTATTTTTTCTGGTGCAACGACCTGACAAACTGTGCAATAGACTTTGAGACCATAAAGGGTATTTCTAATGAATAATGAACAATTGGTTGGCCGCCGTGGTGAAAATACTCCGGAACAGGGGCGTCGGTCTAACCTACTTAGCAACTATGTGAGAAAGGCAATCCAGTTTTCATTGTTCATTGTTCATTGTTCATTTATTTTCACCGCCTGTGCACCCGCAAAACGATCGGAAAACCAGTATCTGCTGTATGCCCAAACCGTGAAAGGCAACCAGATCATTGAAACCGAAGAACTGGAAGCCTTAATTCCCCAACGACCCAACAAAAGGTTACTGCAACTGCCATTTACGCCCGCACTCTGGATTTACCTGGGTTCGTCGGGTAATTACAATCCCGATTCGGCCCGGGTGGTGCTGGAGGCCCGAACCACCCGCTTCGAGCAGGAAAGTCAGTTGCTGAGTAACGATCAGAAAGCGCTGAAAAAGCTGAATCGTGAGTTTAATCGTGATGTCCGGGGAACACAACGATACATTGAAAAGGGAAACTGGTTGATGCGCAATCTGGGCGAGCCACCCGTATATTTTTCCCAGGCAAACGCCCAGGCCGACACCGCAAAAATGCGCCTTTTTCTGGAGAAAAAAGGCTTCCGTAACGCAAAAGCCCGCTATACCGTCGATACACTGACCGACAAGCGGGTGCGGGTCAACTACATCGTTACTGAAGGCATTCCAGCTGTTGTTCGGTCAATAACCTACGATATTGCCGACAAACGGATCGATTCACTGGTGGGCTATTCGCTGGGGGCGGCGGCCATTAAAGCGGGCGATCGGCTCGACGAAGAGAAAGTGATTGCCGAAGCAGTTCGGATTGAAGAGTTGTTGCGCAATAACGGCTATTACGGATTTTCGCGCCAGTACATTATCCCTTACGCCAATGATACTCTCACGTTTCGCGAAGGCGATGCGCCATCGAGACCCATTGAACTGGCGTTGACCATTCTGAATCCACCCGGCAAAACCAGCCATCCGGTTTTCAGCGTTGGAGAGGTGCAGATGACACTGGCCAAAGACCCGCGCGCGCCGTTGGATACGGTTCGGCGAAATGGCATCCGGTATTTTCTGGAAGAAGGGATGTATTCTACCCGGCTGCTCGATACCAAAATTGCGCTGCGTCCCGGTTCTGTGTACCGACTGCGCGATTATGCCGATACCCAGCGGCAACTATTTTTGCTGAACCAGTTTCGATTCGCCAACGTCAATTTTACCGATACCACCGGTCGCCGCCTGAAAACGGTCATTACGGCCACGCCCCTCGAAAAGTACGATGTTACTACCGAACTGGGCCTGACGGTTTTGTATCAGGGACAGGGGTTTCCAGGTCCGTATGCCAATGCGTCGCTTCGGGTGCGAAACCTGTTTGGCGGGCTCGAAACGTTTGAGGTTTCTGCCCGGTTTGGTCTGGAAGCACAGCTAGGTTTCGCGGCCGATTCGGTGCTGTACTCGCAGGAGTTTGGCCTGACTACCTCGCTGTTGTTTCCGCAGATTCTATTTCCCGGCAAGACGCGTTTTCTATTCAATACCTTCAACCCACGTACCCAGCTATCGCTCGGTTACACCATCACCAGCCGCCCCGATTATTCCCGCCAGAATTTACGGGCCACCATGACTTATTTGTGGCAGCGCAGCCAGTCGCAGCAGTTTAACCTGAGCATTGCCGATGTTAACTTTTTGCAGGGGCGCCCCACCAATACCGCCGTTGGGCGTCAGTTCGAACAATCGTTAAGGGATCTGGAAGAGCAGGGAAGCACCATTCGAAATAGCTTTCGTAACGCTTTTTTCTCGAGCATTGCCTTTGGCTATACCTATAATACCAACTTGCTGGGGCAAAACAAACGGGCCAATTTTTTCCGGGCAACCGTCGAATCGGGTGGTACTACCCTAAACCTGATTCGCTCGGCTGTTATCGATTCCACCTCGTCGCGTACGAATTTGCAGTTCTACAAGTACCTGCGTACCAACCTGGATTATCGCCATTATTTGCCTATTTCTCAGCACGCCATGCTCGCTTTTCGGGTCAATGCGGGGATTGTTTTTGGCTATGGCACCAACCAGACTGCCCCGTATGAAAAGCGATTTTTTGCCGGTGGTTCCAACAGTGTGCGGGCGTGGTTACCTCGCCGGTTAGGGCTGGGCGCTTCGTATCCGCGCTCCACGTCATTAACCGATGGCACGTCGGTTCCTGTGTTTGCCACCGACCAGAGCGGGCAGTTCGATTACCGGTTCGAGCAGCCGGGCGATGTGTTACTGGAAGGTTCGGCGGAGTTGCGGGCCCGACTGTTCAAATTCGTGGCCGACGTGAACGGGGCATTTTTTGTCGATGCGGGTAACGTGTGGCTCCTCCGCGATCCGGGCAATAACCCCAACGCGGTGTTCCGGCCGGGTACGTTCTACCAGCAAATGGCCGTGGGTACCGGTTTGGGCCTCCGCCTCGACTTTTCGTTCTTCGTACTCCGCTTCGATTTCGCCGTCAAAGCCTACGACCCTTCGCGCCGATACGTCGATGCCACTACCAGGCAACTCGTCGACGAGCGGTTCATCCTGAATAAATTCTCATTCAGAAATGCCTTCTCCGGCCCCAACCCCGTCAACGTAGTCTTCGGCATCGGGTATCCGTTTTAAAGGGAGGAAAGGGAGGAGGGGGAAGAAAGGGAGGAAAGGGAGCTTCGCGTAGGCAGTATTAGTGCGTCAGCTTCCCCTCCTCCCTTTCTTCCCTTTCCTCCCTTTCTTCCCTTTTTACATCCTCACCATCAACCGCTTTACCATGTCGTTTTTCCAGGAGACGAAATCACCGGCTTCGATGTGGGTGCGGGCTTGGCGGACGAGCCAGAGGTAGAACGTTAGGTTCTGGAGCGAGCCGATCTGTCCGGCAAGGAGTTCGTCGGCTTTGTAGAGGTGCCGCACGTAGGCCTTCGTGTAGAACGTGCTGGCGTACCCGCCCAGGCCGGGGTCGATGGGGCTGAAATCGCGGCTCCACTTTTCGTTCTTCATGTTAATCATGCCTTCCGTGGTGAACAGCAGCCCGTGGCGGCCGTTGCGGGTTGGCATCACACAGTCGAACATATCCACGCCCAGGGCAATGGCTTCCAGAATGTTAGCGGGCGTGCCTACACCCATCAGATAGCGCGGTTTGTGGCGGGGCAGAATCTCATTGACCAGATCGATGGTCTTGTACATTTCTTCGGCGGGCTCACCTACGGCCAAACCGCCAATGGCGTTACCGACTCGTTCTTTACCGGCAATAATCGACGCCGATTCGCGCCGCAGATCCGGGTACGTGCTGCCCTGAACGATGGGAAAGAGGTATTGATTATAGCCGTAATGTCCTTCGGTGTCGTCGAACCGCCGGATGCAGCGGTCGAGCCAGCGGTGGGTCATGTCCATCGACTGTTTGGCATAGGCGTAGTCGCAGGGGTAGGGGGTACACTCATCGAAGGCCATCATGATGTCGGCTCCGATCGTGCGCTGAATGTCCATTACTCCCTCCGGCGTAAACGTATGTTTCGACCCGTCGATGTGCGATTTAAACGTAACGCCTTCCTCCTTGATCTTCCGCGTGTTCGACAGCGAGTACACTTGGTACCCGCCCGAATCGGTCAGAATAGGTCGTTTCCAGCCGTTGAAGCCGTGTAACCCGCCCGCCTGTTGCAATACATCGAGGCCGGGACGAAGGTAAAGGTGGTACGTATTGCCCAGAATAGTATCAGCATTGATATCGGTTTCCAGTTCGCGCTGATGCACCGCTTTCACCGTACCTGCCGTGCCGACGGGCATAAAAATCGGCGTCTGAATGTCGCCATGATCGGTGGTTAACGTACCTGTGCGGGCCTGCGAAGCCGGATCGTTGTGTTGAATTGTAAACGTCATTTTTCGACGTTTGATGTTTGGGGTTTGATGTTTGAGGTTGCGCTGCTAATAAACGGACTCGTGATATTGCAGCGCAACCTCAAACATCAAACCCCAAACATCAAACTAGTTATGCCTTAAAGCACAAAGGTACGATGCCGCCGTTTGTCTCTATCTTTACCGTTCGATTAGTCCCACTTCTTCATTTGATTAAACTGCTACCGTTCTGGTGATTACTGGTTTACTAGCGGGATGGCTTTGCGTGCTGACCATTCAGGTGCTTTGTCTCCTTTTTCTCTTTGCCCGAACGGCGTTTCGGCCCGTATCGGCTCCGGTTGGCGCACCGCCTTCGGCACCGGGCGTAACCATTGTGGTGTGTGCCAATAACGAACACGACAACCTGCTCGAACTGCTGCCCATGCTCACGGCGCAGGATTACCCACTCTTTGAGGTGCTGGTGATGGACGATCGCTCGACCGATCTCTCTGATGTGCTGCTCGAAGAACTGGTACCGCTCCTGCCCAATCTGCGCTACATCCGGGTCGATGTGGAGGCCGCGCACGTGACGCCCAAAAAATATGCGCTGACGATAGCCCTGAAAAAGGCCCTGTACCCAACCGTGTTGCTGACCGATGCCGACTGCCGTCCCGCTTCTGACCAATGGCTGGCCGGTATGGTTGCCGCGTTCGAAAACCCGTCGACCGAACTGGTGCTGGGCATTTCACCTTACGACCGTAAACCCGGTTTCCTGAACTTCCTGATCCGCTCCGAAACGCTCTTTACGGCGGTGCAGTACGTGTCGCTGGCCCTGGCGGGGATGCCGTATATGGGCGTTGGACGCAACCTGGCCTACCGACGCGAGCTGTTCTTCCGGCATAAGGGTTTCTACAGCCATATGCGCGTGTGGGGCGGCGACGATGATTTGTTCGTGAACGAAGCCGCCACGCCCCAAAACGTAGCCGTCAGCCTGCACCCCGACACGTTTACCACGTCTACGCCAAAAGAAAGCTGGTCGGCCTGGAAGCGGCAGAAACAGCGGCACCTGAACGTGGGTAAACGCTATAAAACAGGCGATAAAATCCGGCTTGGCCTCATCACCGCCACCCACGTACTCAGTTGGTTGATGGCCCTGCTCGCGGCTGGGTACGTTACGTGGCTGGCTCTGACCGGGCAGACCGATGCCTTACTGAACCCGTTGCTTTTAGCGGCTACTGGCCTATTTGTGCTTCGTTTTGGCTTATTTTGGGGAATAATCGGCCGCATCAGTCACCGGTTTGGGCAGATGGTTCGCTGGTACGCGATCCCCGCCACCGACCTGACCCTGGCCATCTACTATTGCCTGTCTACCCTGCGCATAGCCCTTACCTGGCGCCGCAAGCAGACGGGGTGGTAACTTTAAGTTTGTAGTTTGTTATGCGTGGTTTGTGGTTGCGCTGCTGAATCAGCCATACCATAGATTGGCAGAGCAACCACAAACCACGCACAACAAACCACAAACCAAATTGAACGACATTCTCACCCATTTCCCCTATCTCACCGACGAGCAGAAGGCGCAGTTTGCGGCGCTCGACGGGCTGTATCGCGACTGGAACGCGAAAATCAACGTAATCTCCCGGCAGGACATCGACGCGCTGTACGAAAAGCACGTGTTGCACTCGCTGGGCATTGCCAAGGTGATTCAGTTTAAGCCCGGCACCGAAATCCTGGATGTGGGTACCGGCGGCGGTTTCCCCGGCATACCGCTGGCCATCATGTTCCCAATGGTGCAGTTTCACCTCGTCGATAGCATTGGCAAGAAGATCACCGTGGTGCAGGGCGTTGTGGAGGCGCTGGGGCTGACCAACGTGCGCGCCGAGCAGGTACGTGCCGAGTCGATCGGGCAGAGCTACGACTTTGTGGTGAGCAGGGCCGTGACGCGCCTACAGCCGTTTATGAGCTGGATGCGGTACAAAATTACCAAGCGCGGTAACAACGACCTGCCTAACGGGGTTCTGTACCTGAAAGGCGGCGATTTGACCGAAGAGCTCGCCGAAATTCCCGATAAGTACAAGATTTACAACCTCTCTGATTACTTTGAGGGCGAATTCTTCGAAACGAAAAAAGTTATACACGTGAAAAAATAGTTTGTGGCTTGTTGGTTTGTGGTTTGTTGTGTGTGGTTTGTAGTTGCGCTGCTAAACAGCTGATTGGTTGATTAGCAGCGCAACTACAAACCACACACAACAAACCACAAACCAACAAGCCACAAACCAACAACCATGAACGAACGATTTAGCAGCAGCAGTTTTAAAGATCCGATCCGGCAGGACGTGGTCGAGTTCAACGACAAGGGCGTCACCTTCCGGGTGAAGAAGCTGATTGGCGGTACCGACAACTTCATCTTCTACTCCGACATTTCGGGCGTAGAGATCGATAACGGCCTATTCTTTGCCACCATCCGCGTCATTCCCCGTGCCCGGCCCGAGATCGTGCTCAACAACTTCACCAAGGGCGATGCCCGTCGCGTGAAGGAGATTATTCTGGAGAACGTACCTGCGAACCGTCCCGACGTCTTTGGTGGCCCCACTAACTACGGACAGCGGTAAATTTATTTGTCATTAGTGGTCATTCGTAGTCATTGATAGTCATTGAGTTGCGAAGGCTGATGGGCGAGAGAACAGGCATTGACGATTAAAAATGACGTTTTTTTTCGCCAGGTACTTGCGCAGAACCCCTCAGCGGCCTACTTTTGCACCACGATATCGGAACAACGACATCGTCCGGCACATTCCCGAATAGCTCAGCCGGTTAGAGCATCTGACTGTTAATCAGAGGGTCGCTGGTTCGAGCCCAGCTTCGGGAGCAAAACCCCCAAATCAGCCTGATTTGGGGGTTTTTTATGTTACAGTGTAACAGTTCATAAGGATTATTCATATTTTGTGGTCTGTTAAACTATATGATATGCAAATTGACGTAGCTGATGCAACAGATTTATTCCGCTTGCATTATGAGGAGCCAAGTAATGACCGGATTCTTTTCTCTGGACGCTTTGGCTCTGGAAAGACTTATTTTTTAGATAGTTTCTTTAAAGGTAGAGAATCTACAACATTTCGGATTTCTCCTGTCAACTACGCAATAAGTAGCAACGAAAATATATTTGAGTATATTAAATTTGATTTGGTAATTCAATTACTGAAATCCTTCGATATTATATCAAGTGATAAAACAGAATTTAGGGATAGCATATTACTTCAACAGTATTTGATATACCACACGGAAGAGGCATTAAAAACCTTGGTAGATTTCTTAGGAAAATTTGATGAAAAAGCTAAGATAATAAGTGAGTCTTGGGGGAAGTTACTTGAGGTTAATACGAACTTTAAGGATTTTAAAAGAAAACATAAACAAAAATCTAATAGAGAGCATGCGGTTAGCTTTCTTGAATTCAATTCTTCATTAAAGGGGTCAATATATGAAGATGATATAGTTACACAGATTATCCGGCAGGCAGTGGCATTATTAAAAAATAAAAATTTAGGCCCTGTAACTTTAATTGTAGATGATCTTGATAGACTAGATCCAGAACACATATTTAGAATCCTAAACGTTTTTAGTGCACATAACGACTTTTATTCATCCGAGAATAAATTTGGTTTTGATAAACTATTGGTTGTATGCGATGTGGATAACATAGCGAGCGCATTTGAGCATAGATACGGTGTTGGTGTAGATTTTGAAGGCTATATTGATAAATTTTATACAAACGACATATTTAGATTTGACAATAAATTAGCTTTGTCATTTTTCTGTGAATCTTATGTGTCCTCGCTTCTATTGGATAAAGGCTCTGTCGAACTATTAAAAATTATTCTTAACGAATTTGTTCAAAATGGTTCTTTAACAGTTAGGAATATAATAAAATCAAAATATTTTATTGAAAAGAGAAAAGATGATTTTTTCAAAAGTTTTGAGATAGTTAAAATTTCAGCACAGTTACCTATTAGATATGATCGATATGATATAGGTATTTATTATGATATAAGGAAAATAATTAAAGAAGGAGTAGAGTATTTAACTGTTGATTCTGATAGCTTGCCGATTTTAAATGTAATAAGAGTGCTAGCAATTATGTTTGGCGATTATAGGAGATTTAAAAAGTCTTTAAAATTAATTAAAGAAAAAAATTCTAATCAATATGATATTGAAATGAACGCTTATATACTTCATCCATTCTTGCTGATGTTACACATTATTGGTAAGTTTAATCGGGAAGCAGACATTTTTTGTAGTATTGAAGCAAGGCCTGATAGTGACTCCGATCGAGTGGAAGTCCCCAGAGTATATGCCTTTAATGTGAACTATGAAGTTATTCCTGTTTGGAGCAAAGATAATCTTTACGATGGAAGTGTTAATTACTTTCAAAAGGTCAAATTTAAGCCATTGGGCAATGCGCAATCTATTATTGATATAACTAGTATGGTTACGCAATTGATCAATATATTGGAGGCGTTAGAGAGTAAGAACTTACATAATAAAATTGGAATCACAGGATAGCTAACAAATATAACATATTTACATAAGGCTCCTCAATCTTAAATGTGCTTTCTGATACCTCTGAACCAAATAATCTTGTCATATCTTGTTCATTACGTAATGGATTTGAAAAGAAGAGTGAATGTAACTGTATAGTAACTTATTCGAACAAATATGAAGATTGTTCTTTTAGGTTTGTTTATCTATATTTTGATGATGTGAACCTGCATTATGATTTTATATCTACAGAGTATGGCGTTCCATCAATAATTAAATTACTAAGTAAGAAAGCTACAGAGTCTAATCGGATTTTCGAATTAGACTCTGTAGCTATGACTGATGTACGAACTAAAATAGGCTTACTTAAAAAGCATCCAAATACTCAGAAAGATGATGATTTGATTCAGCAAGTTATGATCTACAACAGAAGTATATAGAGCTTGTTTAGTGCAAATTAATCAAGTTCTATTTCTTAACCTCAAATGTGCTTTTTGGCATCCTTGACAACAAAAGGCAGTGTCTACCCGTCTAGCTTCAAATTCTTTACTACAATACACACATTGTTTGGTGTAGAACATGCCATGTTGATGTTCTGTCCATCGGCCAATGTCACGCTCGAAATGGCTAGTTGATTTATTTTTTCTTAACCGTCTCGAACTCGTAACTACGTAAGCCATTCTTGCCTGTTTCTATTTTGTCTTCCTAATTCGGTGATATACGCGTTAAGCCTTGCTTAAACCTTCGTTAATGGTGCCTCTAAAGCCAAGGCCCCTGAAAATTTATACATAGCAAACGGGAGTTATCTATACATATCTGGCGTCATATACATAGAATAGGCCAATTCCCTATACTCATTCATCTGGCATCGTTACCCTCGCTTGTAGCAGCTATTGGGCCATAGTAGCAGTAGATATCCCTTGTTTGTAGGTCATATGCTGAACTGGATTGCCTGATGTAACATGGTCGATAGGGTTAGAAGAGGCAGTTTATGGGTCGACCGCTTAATAAATACGCTATTTTAATCAAGCTTGGTTAGGTAGAATAAATCGGGGTTGGAAGATTGAGTATACGGTTGGTAAATAGGTATAAAATAGGTTACTTCGTGGTTTGTATGCCTCAGCTTAACAGTTGTTGTCTGTGCTGCTTTTTCAGGTAGTTAATTTCCTGCCTGAATACGTTAAATAACTGTTTATCAGATAACTAATCAAATCGGTCTAGCTTATTTTATCGTATATCCTTATATGCCCCGACCGCGTCCCGAACCGCCTATAGATCCCGTCAAAGTAGTTACCTGGCTGGTAATTGCGCTGATTAGCAGCCTGATGGCCTGGGGAATCTGGTGGCTCATAACGGCCATTGTCTAAGTAGTAAGAAACCCCCATCAGTTAAGCCTGATGGGGGTTTCTTGTATAAAGTGCTTATGTTTACGGATGGTGCACAAAGGTAATATCATATAGCCCGTCAACATGAACTTACTGCCAATCACCCTAAACAGTCGTCAGTGCCCTCGCTGCGACGAGAAAATCGCTATTGAGCGCACACGCAGACCATTGCTTGTAAAGGTCTTCTTCTTGTTTCTGCCTACCCGGGCGTACCGGTGTTTCAACTGTTCACGCGTGTTCGTCCGCCTGTTTACCATTCCGGGAACAAGTCAGGATACCGCGGCCAGCTAACCCGCTAGCGGCCCTTTTCTGAGCCTCCGTCTGCTACAGCCTGACCGTTTCCGGTAAGTATTTCGCAATCAGGTCTTCGTAATAGGGGCGGAGTTCGCTGACAACGGGCGTTTTCGGGCTCTTCGAGTACAGATCGTAGGGATTAAACTTGTCGACCCATTTGAACATGGCGCGGTCGTGATCGTTCAGCAGGTGGTCATACGCTTTTTCGCGGTGCTGCGAATAGAACGAGTGATAGCGGATCATGTACAGCGCCGGCTCGGGTAGGTAATCTTTCGTGATCTGGTACAGGTATTCGTCATGCCCCCACGACATGGTCACGTTATCCAGTCCGCATTGATGGCTATACACGCCGTATTTGGTGTTGTACTGCTCGTTTTTGCTGTCAGGGTTGGCCGCGAAGAACTCAGGATACACAATTTTGTCAGAGTGTTTGCAGCCTACCGGGAAAGTATCGCCTACCACGGCCCATTGCGGTTCGCCGAATAAACACAGCACCTTACCCATGTCGTGCAGGAAACCGGTGAGCACAAACCAGTCGGGGTGACCGTCGGCCCGAATGGCTTCCGCCGTTTGTAGCAGGTGTTGCAACTGATCGAGCTCAATATCGGGGTCCGAATCATCCACCAGGGTATTCAGAAACTCCATCGCTCCCCAGACCGACATTTCTTTCTTGTTGAACGCCAGATAATCGGCCCGCTTTTCCTGCACGAAATCGTAGGTCTGATACGTGTGGTTGAGCCGATAAAACTCCTTGACCGTGTCGCGGGCGGGTTCTTCGTAGTTCCGGAACTCCTGTTTGGTTTTGTGTTCCGGGTCGGGATAGCGGGCAAGCAGATCGTCTTCCCACTCTTCGAGCGAGGCAAGCGGGTTGCGTTCCTGTTCGGTCAGTGTTGGTTGCTGGTTCATGAGATTTTTACAGCTATTTCTTGGCTAAATGTAAGAATTTATTGAGCAAGTTCTACGTCAAACCGAGCAACCCGCTTATTTCCAGATGGCAGAACGGTTAGCCGGATACTGTTTTTTTACCAGAAAAATGCCCGTTTATTCAATGGCTGCCTACTTTATGGCGTGATCGGCAACGACATTCTGCCCCGACCAGATTTTTTTCGATGTCCAGTCTTCGGCGGGGGCTGTCCAGAACGGATCGTCGGCGGGGAGGCCCAGCGGTAAAAAGGCTTCCGAACATAAATACAGGCTTCCCGTCGAAATATAGGTTTCGCCAATCGAGGGCTGATGGCCACACAACCCGATCTGTAACCAGCCTTTGGCGTCGAACGTACCTGTGGCATCCATAGTCCGGTGAATGACGGCGGTGAGTGCGCTACGTACCTGAGCGGGGCTGAGTTCGGGCGGTAATTGCTTTTGCAACGCCACCTGAGCCAGCAACTGAAACGCGCCGCAACGATAAGCCAATGACCGGCCAAAGGCGGCAAACGATCCGTCGGGATTGATGAGTCGTTCCTGAATCTGAGCGTAGCGTCGGGCGCGGGTCTGCAATTGATCGAGCAGGGCCTTGTCGCCTTTTTTAGCGTCTACCAGGGTTTTTACTACGTCGAGCAGCATAGGCTGAATCACGTAACTGTTGTAATAATCCCAGTGGAAGTCGGGACCATCGCCGTATGCGCCATCACCTTTATACCAGGCCTGATGTTGCCTAATGGCGTAGTCCATCCGCACTTCGTCGCCTTCACCGGTAAATTTCAACAGGGCGGCTTCTACCATGGCACTGAACAAGAGCCAATTGGAATAGCCCGGCTTAATGACCCGGCTCGACTTCAGGGCGGCAATCAGTCGGGTCTGCGTTTCTTTATCGAGTTTCTCCCAGAGTTGGGTAGGGGCTCGAAGCAGGCCGTGGGCCAGAAAGGCCGCATCGACCAGTGGTTGCCCGCCTTTGTTGAAATTCAGAAAATCGGGCGACGCCGGATTCACGCCGTTGGTAATAGCCCGACGAGCCAGTTCGGCAACCGCCTGCTGTTGCGCCTTTTCGGTACCCGTGGCTGTGTGTTCCAGCCAGGGAGCCACACCCGCCAGGGTACGTCCCAACGCTTCCAGATACGACACATTACGGCGTCCGGCTTCCTGACCCGGTGCCGATTCAACGGGCATCGTGGCTTTTAGCTGTTCGTTCGCCAAGGCAGTCAGCACAGGATTCGCGATTTTCAGCAGGGTTTGAACCCAGTAAGCGCGTTCTGAACTAGCCAAAGAACTTATAGCGGGGCTGGCTGCGGACTTTGCCGGTAATGGATTAACGGACAGCAGTGGTAATGCTGAAAACAAGCGGGTGAAATAACGTCGGTTCACGGTCTGGTGATTGGCTCTTTATGAGACAGGCCTGAAGCCTGTGGATTGCTTTAGGGAAGAAGCAATCCAGGAGGCTAAAATTACTGTTAACTGGTCTTGATAACCAGGTTGGCCGGTGGTTGCCAGCTACCGTTTCGCCACTCAAATTCAAACGATTCCGGCGCAATTCCCCACATCGACCATTTGCCGGCGTTGATGGTCTTGCTGATATTCTGGCGGTACTGGAGGGCTGAAATCGGTGCGGCTACTGCTTTTTGCTGGTCTGTTCCGGTTTCCGGTAAACTGGCTAAAGCGGTTGCGTACGCTTCTTTACTGACGATGTATTCGGTATGAGGATCCTGACGGGTCATGGTATAAACGTTGTTTTAACAGTAAACCCGTTCCCGAGCCGTGGTGTTGCCGACCGGGTCTGGTTTGGGCGGCAAAGTAGTGATTCAGCGCTCGGAAAACGAGTTTCGCCCGAAACCGCTCAGCTGGATAAGCGAGCCATTCCGGGCGAAAATCAAAAGACTAAACAACCAGCGTATTAACGAACGCGCACGATGCTGATGGGCACGCAAACCTTCGTTGGGCAGGTTGGGCAATCGGTTGGCGCGGTAACAGGCAGCGTAATGGCGCAGCTGCTGGCCGCGTCACGAATGGTGATGGAGAAACTGCCTGTGTTGCCTTCAATAGAGCGGGGTACGCCATAAGCGAACGGTCCGATTTCGGCACCACTGCCTACCGTCACGAAATACTGAGTGCTGGTGCCGGCGGTAGTTGGGTTGATCACGAAACTGTAGGTAGGCGTTCCGGTTGGTCCGCAAATGGCCACGATCGGAGCCTGTACCGGTGCCGGGTTAACCACCACCGTGAAGCTTGCTACGGCCGAGCAGCCGCCCGCCGTTGTAGCCGATACGCTGTATACAGTGGTCACGGTTGGGCTTACCACCAGCGACGTACCTGTAGTACCATTATTCCAGACATACGTAACGCCGTCGATCGGATTGCTCACCGAGAGCGAAGTGCTGGTACCTGCGCAGATAGCCGACAGGCTGGCTACGATGATTGGCGTTGGCAGCGGATCAACGATGATGATGACTGGGCAGCAGTTTCCTGAAGCACAACCCGTTTGGCCAACCGCCGTGAAGCTATATTCACCTGTCAGCGAGGCCGAGAAGGTCGGTGTGGTCGCTACAGATGTTGTAACGCCCTCGAATGTGCGGAACCATTCAACGCCTGCCACAAAATTGGCCGGGGTTGATAGTTGTAACAGATCTCCTTCGCAGATGCGGATGGGTACGCTGATACAGGCGCTGGCGATATCGTCTTCGGCGGTGTTACCATTGCCGGGTGTCGAGTTCGGGTCGGTTTCGAAGCTTCGAATGATCTCAGCTACGTTAGAGTTGACACCTTCGGCCGTTACCGTCACCGTGATCTCGAGCGTAACCGACGTGGTTGGTCCTGCCAACGCGCTACCGATCGTCCAACGGCCCGTAGCCGGATCGTATACCGTACCAGGCGTGGCTACGTGCGATACGTAGGCAAGGCCGGGAGCCAGTGTGTCGAGCACTACTACGCCGGTTGCATTGAATTGAGCCGTGCGCGAAGCCGTAACGGTGAAAGTGGCCGAGCTGCCTACGGTAGCCGTAGCACTGCTGGCTGATTTCGAGATCGACAGGTTTGCAATGTTCTGATCACAGGCATCGGGTACACCGTCGCCATCGGTATCCAGCAAATCATTGCCGGCAGGGCAGCGGTCCATACAATCAGAGACACCGTCGTTGTCACTGTCGGCCACCACATAGGCGTTGAACACGCGCAGGTCTACGGCCACACTGATGCCGGTCAACGAAATGCGGATGCTGTTGAAGGGTTGCGTGGCTTTGAAACCAATCTGCACACGCGATGTCGCGCCCAATACGCTGGCGGCCACGAGCGAGTTACCACTGAGTGTTTCGCGCAGAATACCGTTCTCGTAGGTCGACACCCTAACACCGCCCAGCAGATTCAGGCCAATCAGACCATCGCCATTATCAACAACGTACCCAGCTTCATAACCCGCCGGATAGGTGGTCGACGAACGTACCTCGATAAACCGCGTACAGGCCAGTCCTACGGTTGAACTGATGGTGGCAAAATTTCCGACCGAGTCAGCATCGACAACATTGGCTTCATTCGAAATATCGCCGAGCAAGCAGCTTGCTCCGCCAGGTAACGGGCTTATAGATCCGCTGGTAACCGTAGCTGATTCGCCGGTGGTTAACAGGGCGTTCATGCAGCTTTGACGGCAATTGGCGGGCCCTTCAAAAGCGTTGTACACATCAACGGCATTACCCACCGTGGCTACGCCCGTGTAGGCCAGTTCTACTTCATCGAAATCCTGGGTAGTAACAAAGCTCAGGATTTGCTTACCCTGACCGCTACCATTCAATACGTTGGCGCGTAATACGCCCGAACCACTGGAAAAGCTAGCCGTTTCAACGGGGTTTGGGTTACCTGTCCGGTACGTGCGAATCTGGAACTGGTTCAGCAAACCGGCATCGAGTAAGCCCAGCAGGCCGTTCTGCCGAAACCGGACCACAAAGCCGACTTCGTTACCGCCCGGATAATACTGGAGCGAATCACGAACCGAAATGCGATAACCACCCAGCGCCGAAACGCCCAGATCGATGGTGGTGAAGTTGGCCAGATTGCCGTCAGAAATAGCGGTAGTACTACTGCCGCCACAGGCTACACAGATACCTGAGGTGCGGGCATCATTCACATAAGGACCACGACCTGCACCCACGATGGGGTCCATGCAGATTTGGTTATTTTCCCGCGTTTGGGGCGTCGTTTGTCCGAAACCAACGGACATGGAGAAGAGAAGAGCAGCCAGCATGCCGGCCACTCTGAGTAAAGTGTTAGTCATAAGAACAGGTGTTGAGTTAATCAGAAACGAGATTCACTGAGGTGCAGTAGAAGCGGATAGCTTCCTGAAAGTCAGGGCATACGGGTGACAGCCAAGCTTTTTTGCGCTTGTGAAGACACACAGAACCAGAAGAAAAACGAGGGGTTAATTCAGGCGTTAGCGATACGCCGGAAGGGAAGTGAGTGAGCGTGTATTCATGTGATTGAGTAAATGATAAGTTGGATATTGAAATATGATCACATGAATTGTCTATACAATTTATATACCAAGTATTCTTTTATGCCGTGAACGCGTGAAATTATATTCAGAAGTAGCTAATTTTCAGTTAATGATCTGATGGAAATATTTTTGTTTATACCGCTGATAATCAGTAATTTGTGTATGGGAAGGCGATTTTTTGACTTTGTTGCATGGAATCTTCTTTTTAATACCCTAACGTTAGCTCACTGATTCGGAGTTGGGCGTGAAAAAATTGGCAACGATACGCTAACGTAACTAAAAGTTACTATGCTCCAGGCACTTAGCGGTAAGTATCAGGTTGTCATATGCTCAAGGGGCAGGATATGCCTTCGCAACGGCCTGAGTCAGGAAGGTTGTTGCCCAGCGTTGTGCTTCGTGGAGCGGTAGGTGTGCGGGTGAAATAGCAACCGCTTGCTGAATGCCCAATTGTGTAATCTGAGCCTGGGTCAGAGCCAGCTTCCCGCAAAAGGCAACCACCGGTTTACCATAGCGTTGCCCCAGCTCGGCTATACCCCGAATTGCTTTGCCATGCATGGTCTGGCTATCCAGTTTCCCTTCGCCTGTGATAATCAGATTGCACTGCTCAACGGCCTTTTCTAATTCCGTGTACTGGGTTACCAGCATGAAGCCAGATACCAGCTCTGCATTCAGGAATACCCTGGCGCCAAAACCAACACCGCCCGCAGCGCCACTACCCGGTTCCTGCGCTACCGGGAGGTCCCACAGTTGTTCAATCAGGGAAGCAATATGAGACAATCCATTGTCGAGTTGGCGCTGGGCACGGGCATCAGCCCCCTTTTGGGCGGCGTAAACGTGAGCGGCTCCCGTAGGGCCATACAACGGGTTCGTTACGTCGCAGGCTACCCGGATACGTACCTGCGTCAGAGCGGGTAAAATAGCTGCGCGTTTGATATGCGTAATTTGGCTGAGGTTGCCACCACAGGGGTATACAGGCCGATTGCCTGCATCCAGAAATTGAAAGCCAAGTGCCGCCGCCAAACCAGTCCCGGCATCATTAGTAGCGCTACCGCCCAGGCAAAGCACTACCTCAGCTACGCCGCTGTTCAGGGCGTGTTGAATGAGCTGACCTGTACCAAACGTACTAGTTTTTAATGGATTGCGTTCCTGATAGGTTAACCGGTGAAGGCCCGAAGCTTCGGCTAGTTCAACAAAAGCCGTTCGCCCGTCGCCCGATAGTCCGTAACTGGCTTCAATTGGCCGGCCAAGTGGGTCGGCCACGGTACATGTCGTGAACGTACCCAGCGTAGCATTGGTCAACAGGGCCGCCGTTCCTTCACCACCGTCGGCAATGGGGCGGCAGGTAACGGTCCAGTCGGGATGGTGCAGGCGCAGCCCTTCCCGGATCGCGTCGGCCGCCTCCAGAGCAGTGAGCGATCCTTTAAATTTATCGGGAACAACCAGGACGTGCATAGGGGATGGTGGATGCTGGATGTTGAATTTGGGCTTTGGACATTCATCCAGCATCCAATATCCAACGTCCAGCAGCTATTGGGCAGGGGCTGGGGTTGGAGTTTTGGGAATAGGTCGGCCAAAGTTTGGTGATCCATCGGCGTTCCAGGCAAAGGGCTGAATATGCGGTGCGCGTTTGTTGCCGCACCCATCGTTGGCACCCGGATTAGCATGGTAAATCATCCAGTTTTCGCCTTTTGTATCCGTGAAAAAACCACCGTGTCCAGGTGCGTACACGCCGTTCTCGGCCGATTCAGTGAAAACGGGTGTGGGTGTTTTTGTCCAGTTGGCCGCTTTTAGCAAACTGCCTTTTCCGCGGTAGGTGAGCAGCCCAAGGCAGTAGTCGAGCCAGCAGGCGTTTGCCGAAAAGGCGATGAATAGTTTCCCGTTACGTTGCAACGCTTCTGGCCCTTCGTTAACGTATATTTTCGGAACCTCACCGTTTTTTTGCCAGGCTGCAGGTACGTCGCCATGTTTTTCCCACTCATATTGAGGCGACGAAATTTTGGCTCTTCGCCCTTTTTTCAAGGTCCAGGGGTTGGTCATTTCGCTGATGAAAATATCCTGCTGCCCGTTTTTTCGACCATCCCATCCCGACCAGATAGCGTAGCGTTTTCCCCGGAAATCGAACACCGACAGGTCAATAGCCCAGTGGTCGTCCTGATCGCCAATTTTACCACGTACAGTCCATTCGCCGGTAAACGGGTCAGCGGCGCTATTTTCAACCACCCACACGCGATGGCTGATGTTATTGGCCGAGTCGGCCGAAAAGTAGACGTACCATTTATTATCCAGAAAATGAATTTCAGGTGCCCACAATTCTTTCGAGTAGCCGGTATTGGCGGGTGGCCTGAAAATGACTTTGCTTTCGGCCTTGTTCAGATCAGCCAGATTTTTGGTGCGCCACAGTCTCAGGTTACTGCCAGTGGTGTTCATGTAGTAATACCAGCCGTCTTTTTGCAGCACCCACGGGTCGGGGCCCGATTCTTTGATTGGGTTAGTAAACGTAGCCTGGGCAAAAGCCGAAAAGCCAATCAGGCAGGCTAACAGCGTGTTAAGCAGCTTATTTCGCATAAAAGAGCAGGGTTTCACAAACATGAACGTTGACAGTTTTTTTTGAGCCTATCCAGATGCAGGGGCCATGTAACAGAAAGCACGTACCCAATACCATCTTACCTTTACGTACCTGAAAAAACTAGTTCATGAAATACGCCATCTGCCTGGTTGTAGTTTTGCTTGGTTGCACATCGCTGGAGACGAAATCGAATCTGGCGGTTGAAGTAACTCAACCGGTAAAGCTGCCTACCAGTCCGCTCTACGACACGCTTGGGCTAGAAAAGCTGGCCCTCAATCCGGTTGTGTTCGACATTGCCTGTCGGGGTATGCGACTAGTGCCCAAAGCAAAGCCTCTGCTACTGATTGCTGACATGAGCAAACCCTCATCGGAAAAGCGTCTGTATGTGCTGGATCTGAAAAAAAAGACCATTTTGTTTCATACCTACGTAGCGCACGGTCGTAATTCGGGCGGGTTGCACGCCACGCAATTTTCCAACGTGATCAACTCCAACCAGACCAGTCTGGGCTTTTACCGAACTATGGGCCGGTACAACGGCAAGCACGGCTTATCGTTGAAACTTAAAGGCCTGGAAAAAGGGGTGAACGACAATGTATTTGCCCGGGATATTGTGTTGCACGGAGCTGATTATGTGAGCGAAGATACTGTACGGGTTAAGGGGCAGCTAGGCCACAGCGAAGGCTGTCCGGCTATTCCGAATGCCGAAAGCAGAGCGATGGTGAAAGCCGTTGAAGGCGGCGCTTGCCTGTTCATTTATTATCCCGATCCAACGTACCTGAGTACGTCGACCTTCGTAAAGTCAAGTCTGAGTCAGTGAGCGGATTGGCGGGCGCTGGTATTAAAAACGACCTGTTTTGCCTTAACTAGTGAATCAAACTAGTAGACTATTCGTTTTCTATGGACCGATTTGTACGTAAGCCCCCTGCATGCATGAAACAAGCGTTGATCGCAGTTCTCTCGTTCTTTTTTCTGGGCATTTCAAGCTCCGAAAAACCATCTCCTTCTCTGCCCGTGCCTCCGCCTGTGGCACCACTCGCTGCAGTTGCTCCATCTGCCAATCAGCTATTATATGATGAGTTGCACTTGGAAGCGTTAGGCCTCAACCGTGAGTCATATTCAATTGCCTTGCGTGGTATGGAGCAGATATCGGCCAAAAAACAGCTGCTTTCTATCGTCGACATGAGTCAGCCATCTTCCAAAAAAAGGCTATACATCATTGATTTAGCCAACCGGAAGTTACTGTTCAACACATATGTAGCCCACGGTCGCAACTCAGGTGAGTTGATGCCGAACCGCTTTTCAAACACTAATTCATCATTCCAGTCTAGCTTGGGTTTTTACAAAACCATGGGCTTGTACACGGGCAAACATGGTTTGTCGATGCAGCTACAAGGGCTTGAAAAAGGTATAAACGATAATGCCTTTTCGCGGGCTATCGTGATGCACGGTGCCGATTATGTATGCGAAGACTTTATTCGCCGTACCGGTCGCCTCGGACGTAGTCAGGGTTGCCCAGCCGTATCGGTGGCCGAATGCACGCCCATCATCCGCGCCATTTCAGGCGGGTCCTGCCTGTTCGTTTACTACCCCGACGATACCTACCTGACCAAGTCGGCATACTTAAAGTCCTAAGTCATTTTAGTCCTGAGTCTGGAAAATCACTTTGATACGACTTTCCAGACTCAGGACTAAAATGACTCGGAACTCTAAGTTCAGGACTTTTTACCGTACACATCTTTGTAGTAAACCAGTTGCCCCTGCTCGTTCACGTCGGCTAGATTGTAGGTGACGAAAACAGGATATGGCTTCGGTAGTTTAAACGATGAAGGTGTTTGGTCAGTGAGGCAACGATCATAAAATCCCTGATCAAACTTGGTACTGCCGAGCACAAAATTGGCCAGTTCAACGGGTTTTTCCAGCCTGACACAACCGTGACTCCGCCAATGATCGTTGGTCTGATCGAAAAGCTGCCGGGCATTGGTATCGTGCAGGTAAATAGCGGGAGGTCCGTTCAACACAAACTTGATAAGTCCAAGTGAATTGTGGCAACCCGACAGTTGCCGAAACCGGTAAGGGAAATTTGAGGCAGAGACGGTCTCCCAATCAATTGATTCGGGATCTACCGGTTTGTCGCGTGAATCGAGGATCTCCATATTCTGACTGTCGAGGTAGCTGGGATTGGCCTTTACCTTCGGCATAATCTCTTTCAAGCCAATCCCCTGAGGTACGTTCCAGTAGGGGTAAGCCACAATATCGGTGATTGAACAGTTGAACCGGGGCGTTTCTTTGCCTGCTTTCCCCACAATAACATCCATGGGCAGTTCACGTTTACCTGACTGATCGAAAACAGCTAGACGGGCCGCCGGAATGTTTACCACGATAAATTTCTCTTTATCAAACCGGTTCAGGTACCGGTAGAAGTTCAGCGTCTCTCTGATCTGCTGAAGCTGATTGGGCGTTGCCGTCTTCTTTACCTCGTTGTACCGGGTCAACAAAGTAGCATATGGGCTAAATCCGGCAGCATTGGCCTGTAGAGTGGTCATTAAGTCGGCATCCCGAACCAGTTTACCCACAACGGCTGTATCTACTTTTTCCGTCAATTTGGCGAATGATTGATCGGCTGGTTTGTGGCCGTAGTGAATTTCGGTAAGTAGCTTTTCCAGCTCCGCTTTCGCCTGGGCGGTAGGCAACCCAGCTGAAGGGGCAGTGTATCTGGTGGTATCGATGCCCACCGAGTCGGCAAATTGGCGAGCGGCCTGAAGTTGACGAACAACGGGGTTGGACTCCTCCTGTTTCTTACAACTGGAAAAAAAGGTAGTTAAAGTCAGAAACGATCCGACCAATAGCGTCAATGAAGTACGTTGAGTCATACTATAAAGACGAATGATTGCACTAAAATGTTATCATTCGATGAGTGACGGAGCCGACAGATCGTTTTATCTGGCTTCTTCCCGTTTGCGCATGGCGTACCCAAAACTAAGCAGTGCCAGCGCAATGAGGTAGTGGTACGCATCGATAGGGTGGAGGGGTAGCGCCATATGGTGTACTTTCGTGGCAAAGGCCATCAGCATCACGGCCACCACGATCCAAACGGCCCAATGCTGTTTTTGCAAGAGCGCCAACACTGCCAGCAGCATCACGATGAGAATACCCAATGCCGACACAACAGGGGTAAAAACGGCTATCTCCGGGATGAAAAGGGCCACAAAAAGCAGGATGCCGACTCCAAGCGAAACGCTGAAACTCACCGGAGACAATGCCTGATTGAATACTGTAGCATAGGTGGCTACTACTACCGCCACCACCCCTAAACTGCTGGCCAGTACGGTCAGGGAGTCATGGAGCGGATCGAGCATGGAAAGACCGGCAAAGGTGAGAACACCAACAAAGGCGGCCAGCGATATGGTCAGAAAGAAAAAGCCCCAAAGCAGGCGGGAATAAAAAGAAACTCGTCCGAATGCCGTACTAAAGACCCAGACACCCGTTGCGGCCAGTACCGCGTCGGAGATCATATGCGAAAGAATCATTGCGGAAGATACCGTTTTTCGGTCTACTTTTGCGCCATTATCTGCAATATAGACGTCAACGCACGAGGCACCGCCTACGACCCACGAACAGCATGAGCGTATTAGTAAACAAGCACTCGAAAGTGATAGTGCAGGGCTTCACCGGCTCTGAAGGGAGTTTCCACGCCCAGCAAATGATAGACTACGGCACGAACGTAGTTGGTGGAGTAACTCCCGGAAAAGGAGGACAGACCCACTTGGGAAAACCCGTTTTCAACACCGTACTGGAGGCCGTTTCGACCGCAGGTGCCGATACATCGATCATTTTTGTGCCGCCAGCTTTTGCTGCCGACGCTATCATGGAATCTGCTGATGCCGGTATAAAGGTGATTATCTGTATCACTGAAGGTATTCCTACCGCCGACATGGTAGCTGTTAAGGCTTACCTGAAAGGCAAGGAAACGCGGCTGATTGGCCCGAACTGCCCCGGCGTAATGACCGCCGGTGAGTGTAAAGTAGGCATTATGCCTGCCTTCATTTTCCAGAAAGGTAAAGTAGGTATTGTATCAAAGTCAGGTACGTTGACCTACGAAGCCGTTGATCAGTTGACTAAAGCTGGCCTGGGTCAAACCACGGCTATCGGTATTGGTGGCGACCCCATTATTGGCACTACTACTAAAGAGGCCGTTGAACTACTGATGAATGACCCCGAAACAGAGGCCATCGTTATGATTGGTGAAATTGGCGGAGGTATGGAGGCAGAAGCCGCCCGCTGGATTAAGGCAGATGGCAACCGGAAACCCGTTGTCGGCTTCATTGCTGGTCAAACAGCACCGAAAGGTCGCCGGATGGGCCATGCAGGCGCTATTGTAGGTGGTGCAGATGATACGGCTGCCGCCAAAATGGCTATCATGCGCGAGTGTGGTATCCACGTAGTTGAGTCGCCAGCCTTGATTGGTGATACAATGCTTAAAGCACTGGGATTATAAAGAAACCGGTAAAGAGTGAAGGAAATAAAGAAGAAAAGAAATGGGTGGCTTTAGTGCAGGAGTACGGATACGTACAGATGTCCGGGTAGCCCGACTTTTTCTCTTCTTGTTTCTTTCACTCTTTATCTCGTTTGCTCATTCCCTGCTTGGTCAGGGGCGGCAAGAAGGAATCGGCCCGGCACAGGCTTACTTCCCGGTCCACGATTTTGAGCAGGAGTTTGTCATCTATGACGAGGCGTTCAAAGCGTATGTCCCCTTCATTGCCGAACAACACAACACCGAAAATGCGCTGAGCGCTTCGGTCGACATCGAAAGTAATCGTCATTACAAACTGCTGATTCACAGCAAAAAAGACGGCTTTCTCTTCATCAATGCGGCCCTTCGTCGAAAATGCCCAGCCAATCAATGGCTTGTGTTTGATATCGACAGTCTCCACCGGTTATACCGGCAACCCCAGCTTTTCTTGACCCTTTACGGCCCTGCTTCGGTTGGTAACTGGAAACTACTGATCGGGTATCCCCGAGCAGCCGCCAATCAGACAATTCGGCTTGATGATGATTTGCTGAGCGTTCGTCCCCGAAATAGGTCACCATACGGTAACTTCTTCAGCCTGGGATTGCTTTTTCTGCTGGCGAGTCATGCGTTTTTGTACACATTCTTCCGACGCGCATTCGAGCTTTTCTATAACCCGCTTAATCTGATTCGGTTGGCAACGCCTGATGAATCGTTTGTTGTCAATCGACCTTTGAGCCGCATTTCGCTGGCTTTTACCCTGAATTTAAGCTTCCTGCTAGCTTTCCTGTTCGTGTATATTCAGCATTTAGATGCTCACTTGTTTGGGCTAAGTGGACTGTTTATGCCACAACAGACATTTGTTTGGGTACTAATAAGTTATGTAGTTATATGTCTCCTCATTTTTGTATTACTCATTAGTAAATACTTATTGATTGCTGCTGTTGGCAGCTTATACAAGTATGAAGCGTTGGTCAATATTCACTATTTCAAAGTACTGCAATCGTCCCTGTTGTTCAGCACGCTCATCGTGTTGGTGGTAAGCGCACTCGATTCAACGGTTTCCATTACTGACATATCAGTTAGTTATGTGCTCATTCCCTGCATTTGTTTCTATCTGTCGAGGCTCTTCTGGCTGTACCTAACCTTTGTGCGGTTGATGTCGGTCAAAAATCTCTATTTATTTTCCTACCTTTGCATCGTGGAATTAATCCCGCTTGTTGTCGGTATACGGTTTGCCGTTTGACAGGCGTGCTCTTTTCCAGAGTACGAAAACCACACCGCATAGCCGCTGGAATGCGTAACATAGAAGTAGATTCAATGAGCCATACCAACACACAGCCCACCGAGGACCGTCAGACGAAAGTCAGCCATGTGTTAGTGACCCAATCCAAACCCGCCGACGATAAATCACCCTATTTCGACCTGGCCGATAAGTATAATATCACCATAGACTTTCGGCCGTTTATTCAGATTCAGGGAGTATCGAACAAGGAGTTTAGAAAGCAGAAGATCAACATACTGGAGCATACGGCGATCATTTTCACCAGCCGAAATGCCATCGATCATTTCTTCCGTATCTGTCTGGAAGCCCGCATTGATGTGCCAGCCGATATGAAGTACTTCTGTATCTCTGAACAGACAGCCAATTATCTCCAGAAATACATTGTTATCAGGAAACGGAAAATTTTTTCGGGCACAAAAACGGCCCGCGAACTCTTCGATCTGATTCGTAAGCATAAAACGGAGAAGTTCCTGTTTCCATGTTCTAACATTCGCAGCAACGATATTCCTGATTTTATGGATACCGGCGGACTGCATTTGTCGGAAGCAGTGATGTATGAAACAGTGGCAACTGACCTGTCTGATCTGGATGTTAGCCATTTCGATCTGATCGCTTTCTTCAGTCCATCAGGAGTTGCTTCATTGATGGCAAACTTCCCTGACTTTAAGCAGAATGGCATACGGATGGCTGCATTTGGCCCCACGACGGCAAAAGCAATCACTGAAGCAGGACTGACACTGGATATTGAAGCGCCTTTGCCCAATGCGCCTTCAATGACGGGTGCGTTGGACTTGTACATACGGAAAGCCAACAATAGTTAAGCCTAAGACGTTAAGGAAAGGTCGGTGCCAGCGGAAAAAGCAGGTATCGACCTTTTTTTCGGTCAATATTTTGTGTTTACGGGCGTTAATCAGGTAATTGACCAGGGTAATGACCGCCCGGATTCTAATCGTCTATGCTTCGCAAACTCTACGTTTCTATTGGTGGCTGGTTTCTTGCGCTTACAGCGTTCGGACAGCAAGACCCTCAATTTAGCTTTTTTCCCCTCGCGCCAACGTTTTACAATCCGGCTGCAGCTGGTTCTGAAGGACTTACCCGCATACAACTCATCTACCGAACTCAATGGGCTGGCTACCAGACCTCGGCCGGAGCGGGTGGAGCACCTACTACGCAGCTACTGACGGCCAATCTGCCGCTCACCCGCCTCAATAGCGGAGTAGGCATCTATGCATTCAACGACGCCATTGGCCCGCAGAGCAACCAATCTGTTCAACTAGCCTATGCGTATCGGTTACCACTTAAATCAGGTACGTTGGCCGTGGGGCTTCAGGGTGGCTTGTACAATAAATCGATCGATTACAGCAACGTGATTATCCGTGACCCCGATGACCCACTCATTGGAACCGGACGCGTATCGCAGATGCAACCTGATGTTAGCGTAGGCATTCATTACAACACCATCGATTATTGGGTAGGAGTGAGCCTTTTCCACCTCAATGCAGCCAGTTATAAGCTTGGCACCGATCAAGGCATTAACCCAATGTCGCGTACAGCGTATCTGTCGGCAGGCTACCGACTTGGCGTCAGTTATGCTCTGGATGTGCAACCGTCGATACTTTACAAATACAGCACAGAGGCGGGCCCACAGGCATCATCACTGGATGTTAACCTACTGGCAACCTACGACAGCCGTTTCTTTGGCGGCCTTGGTTATCGAACTGGAGAAGCCATAACCGCTATGCTAGGCATCAATATGATGGCCAACAATGCTTTACGCCTTGGCCTGTCGGGCGACCTGACAACTGTGGGGTCAACGGCCAAGCGACCCGCTTCGTATGAGTTCATGATGAGCTATGCGTTACCGGCACCGAGTACTAGTAAAAAACCTATTATTCGTACGCCCCGTTTCAGATACTAACCTCACTTTTTCACCGTTTTTAGGCATATAAAAGCGTGTGTTCGACAAATTGGCTTTATTGTTGTTAGGCTGTTTAGAGCCATGCGTTTAATTTTGAGTGTTTCGATCTTTTATGCCATTGTAAGCTGTAGGTGCTTCTTTTCGGCAATCAATATTTACATACAATAAGCGTGAGGAATTTCGTTCTTACGTCAGTCTTGCACAAGTTTTATGCAGTTTATACATATGAAATCGAACCGAATGCCGGCATATACACTCCGGGGCGTATTGGTTGTGGCGACAGTGCTGGTTTTGCAGAGTTGCGGCTTTGTTAAATCTAAATTTGGGGGTGGAAAGTCCGGCGACGTTGGCGTGAGTAACGGTGAGATTGTGGCTAAGTCGCGGCCCGGCTACCGGCAAACTACGCCATACGGTATGGTTCTGGTACCATCAGGCTCGTTTATCATGGGTCAGGCCGATGAGGATATTGCCGCCACGCAAATCAACATGAACCGCCGCGTAACGATCAGTTCATTCTACATGGATGATACTGAAATCACCAACCATGAATATCGGCAATACGTAAACGCTATGATGGCCGACTCTGCCGCTTCGATCGGTGAAGAAGAAATCATGGCTAAATATTACCCCGATACCACTGTATGGAAAAATGACTTTACCTACCACAATGGTGACCCAATGCTGGAATACTATTATGGTCACCCCGCTTTCGATACATACCCGGTAGTAGGTGTTGATTGGAAAGCCGCACAACATTTCTGTAACTGGCGTACTAACCTGTACAACGACTATCGCACGAAAGAAAACCTGGTTAACGCTCCTCGTTTCCGGTTGCCTTCTGAAGCAGAATGGGAGTGGGCAGCACGCGGTGGTAAGCAAGGTGCCAAGTACCCTTGGGGTAACCCATACGTAGCCAACGGTAAAGGTTGCTATCTGGCCAACTTCAAGCCACAGCGCGGTAATTTCGATGCCGACGGCTATCCATACACAGCCCCTGCCAACCAATACAATGCCAACGAATATGGTCTGTATAATATGGCTGGTAATGTGGCCGAGTGGTGCCGCGATGCCTTCGCCGAAAACGCAAACGCCATTGTTTGGGACATGAACCCCGATAACCAGAATGCTGATGAGCCTCGGAAAGTGGTTCGCGGCGGTTCCTGGAAAGATATTGCCTATTACCTGGAGTCGGGTACACGTACCTACGAAGACGAGAATGCCCGGCGGTCGTATATCGGTTTCCGTTGCGTGATGGATAACCTCGAAGGACGGACTGCTTCGGCCCGGGGTGGTCGTTCGGCTGGTCGCTCGTCAACAAAAGCATCTAAGGCCCCTAAAGGCACCAAAGGCAGTAAAGCTTAACCCTTTCATTCCACTTTTTTAAAAATCATCTGTAAACCAACTCATGGCAGCAGGAAAAGTAAATTTCTTTTGGGACCGTCTGGTTCCTACCGTTTATAGTGCCGGAGCAGCCGTTGTAATCTTCGGAGCCTGGGCAAAAATCACCCACAACGAACAGTTCGGCTTCATGCTGACCGTGGGCTTGCTGACAGAGGTAGTAATCTTCGCCTTATACGCTATTCAGAGTTTCACTCAGCCAGTTACATCAGGTGATGATTATCAGTGGGAACGCGTTTACCCAGAATTGGCACCTGATTACAAAGGCGAAACCCGTAAGGTAGTAGCGGCTACACCACAGGCCAATGGATTGACAGCCAATATGGATCAGATGCTGGCACAGGCGAAAATTACGCCGGATGTGTTCGAGAAATTGGGTTCAGGCTTCCAGAATCTGAACAGCACGGTTTCTAAACTGACCGACCTGACAGATGCTACAGTAGCCACCAACGACTACGCCCGCAACGTGAAATCAGCGTCAGGGTCGATCTCTGAAATGAACAAGTCTTACGGTACAGCTATCACGGCGATGAATTCAATGGCTGATGCTACGACCGACGCCAAGGATTACCGGGATCAGTTCCAGAAAGTAACCAAGAACATGGGCGCGCTGAATGCCGTTTATGAACTGGAGTTGCAGGATACTAACAAGCACCTGAAAGCCATGAATGCTTTCTATGGCAACCTGACTTCTGCCATGCAGAACATGGCCGATGCCAGCAAAGACACCCAACAGTTCAAATCTGAACTGTCTAAGTTGACGGGCAATCTTGCGTCGCTCAACAATGTGTACGGCAGCATGCTCACAGCTATGCGCGGTAACAACCAGTAGTTTAGTGTTTGATGTTTGGCGTTTGAGGTTGCTTCGTTTAGTGGCAACGCACTTCAAACGCCAAACATCAAACGTTATATCATCTTTCCAATCAAACTACATTTAATCACTACCAACTAATGGCAGGTGGAAAAGAAACACCCCGTCAGAAAATGATCGGGATGATGTATCTGGTGTTGACCGCACTACTTGCATTGCAGGTAACCTCGGCCATCCTGGAGAAATTCGTCCTGCTGAATAATTCGTTAGAGCAATCAACGGGTTCAGCCAATCGGGTCAATCAGGAGACACTAGAGAAAATTAAGGCCGCAGTCAGCAAAACGGGAAACCGCCCCGCCGACGTAGCCGTATTGCAACAGGCTGATCTTGTTCGTAAGAAGGCAGCCGACATGATGGGTCAGATCGATGCACTAAAGCAGGAACTGATTACAGATGCCGGTGGTGGACTGGACGAGCAGGGTAACATCAAAAACCTAAGCGAAGAAGAAAAAGTAGCGCAACTGCTTGTTGGTAACAACCGGAATGGAGCGGCCTATAAACTGCAAACATCGCTGAATCAGTACACCGACGATCTATCGAAGCTGGGTAACGCCAAATTCGCTCCAATGGCCCTCGATGGTAAAGATGACCCTATTGCGTCACGCTCAAATGAGCAGCGGACAAAAGACTTTGCTACGCTGAACTTTGCCCAAACGCCGGTACCGGCAGCACTGGCGGTTTTGAGTCAGAAGCAAGCTGATGTTCGTCGTATCGAAGGCGAAACGCTGGACTATCTGGCCTCGAAAGTAGGGGCGCAGGATGTGAAGTTCGACAAGATCATGGGTATGCTGAGCATGCAGTCGAACGTAGTTGTTGCCGGTACCAAGTTCCGGGGTGAAATGTTCCTGGCGGCTTCTTCATCGGGCATTCAACCTCGTATGAGTTTGAGCGGTGGACCCGTTCGCATGGAAAATGGTCGTGGTGTTATCGAATTCACCGCACAGGGCGGTTCATATGACAGTCAAGGTTTGTCGAAGCGGGTTCTGTCGGGTACTATCTCGTATAATGCACCAGATGGTACAGTGAAGTCTGTTCCTGTTCGGGCTGAATACGCCGTTGCTAAACCATCTTATCAGGTTGAAACCGGTACGATGCCTCCGCTTTATTTAGGTTGTGAAAACAAGCTGAGTATTCAAAGCCCACAGTTAGGCCCTTTATGGAATCCTAACTTCTCAGCTGACGGCGCTGCAGTAATTCAATCGGGCGGCAAAGGCAAAATCACGGTTGTGCCAAATGCTGCGGCTGTTGCCCTGAACATTAGCAATGCTGGTAATTTATTGGGTACTGAACGATTTAAGGTTAACCGGGTTCCGAAGCCAACCATAGAGTATCTGGTTGGTGGTCGTCCGGCTACTGACCCTCGTGGTGTACCAGTAGGATCGGCCCGTAGTTTGAATGTTAGAGCAGTATCAGATCCGAGTTTTGCTGCTTATGCACCAAACGATGCAAACTTCCGGGTTACCGGCGTTACGGTCAACTTAGCACGGGGAACCCGGCGCGTAGCGGGTCCATTAACGTTAGGCCCTGGCGGTGGTTCATTGGGAGCAATGGCTGCTGAAATGCAACCGGGCGATCGACTCACTGTTACAATTGAAGGCGTTCAACGACGCAACTTCCGTGGTGAAACAAGTGACGTACCTATGGGAAGCACATTGCAGGTAATATCCTTATATTAACTATACTAAAGCGGCTTTCGGGCCGTTTTTAGTGAGAATACAGGTAAAGAACACAGGCTATGAAGCAAGTGACAATGATACGGACGATTGCCCTGACAGCTACGGCAACGCTAACGCTTTTGGGCGGTGCGGCTATGGCGCAGGAGCGCGACAACAGCAAAGCTAACTCGATGTCGGTTCGTCCTATCGATGATAGCGACATCATGATGAAGAAGACTCTTTGGCGTCGTATCGACCTGAAGGAGACTCAGAATCGGAGCATGTTTGCTAAAGGCAATGAGATCACCAAGTACCTAATCGAAGCGGTGAAAGCCGGTTTGCTCGATGCGTATGAGAATGACTCATGCACCAGGAAAATCTCGCCAGAGAAATTCCACGAGAAGCTGCTGATTCCAAATCAGGAGGGTGGTTTGTCGAAAGAAGAGATTGAGGCCGGATTTGGTAAGCCAGCGGATGCAGCGGGCGATGGTTGGGATTCGCCGAAGAAGGCTGATCCGGCTAAAGCAACAGCTAAAACGAAGCCTGCTGATGACGGTTGGGGTGCACCAGCGCCTAAAACGGCTGCAAAACCTGCCGACGACGGCTGGGGCGCACCCGCTCCTAAAAAAGCGACTGCCAAGAATACAAAGGGCAAGAAAGGAGCTAAGGTTACTCAGCCCGTTGCACCTATTGTAAAAGACACAGTAGCCGTGGCGCAGGCCGCTCCTGCCTTGACTGGCGACGAGTACTTCCCCAAAGAGCTTAGTGTACTGGAAGTTAAAGAAGACTGGATTTTCGATAAAAAGCGGTCACGGTTGTATTACGACATTCAGACAGTGAAAATGCTGTTACCTGCCGATAAGAACGCCGCCGGTTTTGAACTGCCTGTAGCTACGTTCAAGTACAAAGACCTTGACAAGCTGTTCCGGTCAGACCCTAAGAAGTTTGTCTGGTATAATACGCAGAACCAGGCGCAGCATAAAAACCTGGCCGATGCCTTTGATCTTCGTTTGTTCTACGGTCGTATTACGAAAGTAGCCAACCCTGAAGACGCTGAACTAGTTGGTATTTACGGTGATAAAGAAGGCTTGCTGAAATCGTATCAGACCGAGTACGATCTGATGGAAATTGAGCACGGCCTTTGGGAGTACTAGTAAAAAGGGTCCAACGTTTAATGTCCAAGGTCCCATGTTGCTCTGCACATTCGCGAAGCAACATGGGACCTTGGACATTAAACAGTAGACCCTTTTTTAGTCCACTTCCTGCGCATCGAAATAGGCCTTCACTTTCTGCGCTTTATCATCGCCAATCAATTCGGCGATAGCGGCTACATCGGCTTCCTTGATCTTTTTCACGCCTTTAAAATGCGTTAAGAGTTTGCCCGCCGTTTTTTGGCCAATACCCTCGATACCTTCCAGTTCGCTAATCAGGCTGTTTCGGCTGCGTTTGTCGCGGTGATGCGTGATGCCAAACCGGTGAGCTTCGTCGCGACACTGTTGAATAAGCTTCAGTGATTCAGATCGTTTGTCGAGATAGAGTGGGAGGGTATCCTCTGGAAAATAGATTTCCTCCAGTCGCTTGGCAATGCCGATGATCGGGATTTGACCGTAGAGATTCAGCGCTTTCAACGCATCGCAGGCAGCACTGAGTTGCCCTTTGCCTCCGTCAATCACAATCAGGTCTGGTAGCGGGCCTTTCTCTTCCAGCATACGGCTATACCGGCGAGTCACTACCTCGTGCATGCTGGCAAAGTCGTTGGGGCCTATGACGGTTTTGATGCTGTAATGCCGATATTCTTTGTTGGCTGGCTTTCCATCAATAAAACACACCATTGCCGACACCGGGTTGGTACCCTGGATGTTTGAGTTATCGAAGCACTCAATGCGGCGGGGTAGGTTCTTTAGCTGTAAATCCTGCTTCAAACGAATCAGCACCCGGTCTTTCTTGCTTGAACTAGCCGTTGCTTCAGCCGCCGCTCTTTCCTGACGCTCGCGCCGGAAATACAGTACGTTCTTCAGCGACATATCCATCAGCTTGCGTTTATCGCCAATCTGCGGAACGGTCACTTCAGCTTTCAAATCCGTCTCAAGCGGAATGTTCGTAATAATCTCCTTCGCCTGACTGCCATACTGATCCCGGAACTCGACGATCATCATCGTCAACAAATCCGCGTCAGACTCTTCCAGCTTCTTTTTGATCTCGACCGTATGCGTCTGAATAATGGTGCCATTGACCACCTTCATGAAGTTGACGTAAGCTGATACTTCATCAGAAGCAATGGTAAACACGTCGGCATCAGCAATCTTTGGGTTCACCACCGTCGATTTGCTCTGAAACCGTTGTAATACGTCCAGTTTGTCTTTGTATTGCTGGGCCTGTTCAAACGCCATGGTGCTGGCTGCTTCAACCATACGGCCGCGAAAATACTCTTGCGCCGGTTTGAGCTGTCCCTTTAGAATGGCGTGAATCTGTTCGATATCAGCGTCATAGTCGGGTTCAGCCTGTTTGCCTTCGCAGGGGCCTTTGCAGTTACCGATATGGTATTCGAGACACACCTTGTACTTGCCCGCTTCTATATTTTCGGGAGCGAGGTTGTAGTTGCAGGTACGTAGTGTAAACAACTGGCTGAACATTTCCAGCACCGTATACATGGGCTTTAGGTTCGCAAAAGGCCCGTAGTAGGTGCCTTGTCCGCGTTCGATACGTCGCGTGGTCACTACACGCGGAAAATGCTCGTTCGTGACGCAGATGAACGGGTACGTCTTGTCATCGCGCAACAGAATATTGTAACGCGGCTGATAGCGTTTGATGAGCTGGTTTTCGAGGAGCAGCGCGTCAAATTCGGTATGAACAATCGTAAACTCGATCTTCCGGATTTGACTGACAAGGCGTTGCGTTTTCCGGTCGTGCTGATTCGATTTGACGAAATAACTGCTAACCCGGTTCTTTAAGTCTTTCGCCTTTCCTACATAAATAACTTCTCCGCTGGCGTCGAAATAGCGGTACACACCAGGCTCGTGCGGTACCCTGGCCAACTCCTTTTTGTAGTCAAATTCTGGCATGTATCCTTAACGAACGTACCTGACTAAAGGTTGCCCAAACTGAGGGTGTTAAGTACGTTGCTGACGCGTGGCCCTGCTAACGAACGTACCTACGCTAGTTCAGAATTTCCTCTTCTTCAGTAGGGGCAATTTGCGGGGGAATATACCGCTGTGCCGAATCGATGTAGTAGCCGCCACAATCTACTTTATAGCCATTGGGTTTCAGGAAAGGCCCCGGCTTGTATTTCGTCAGCGACTTATCAGCGTATACTTTCTGCATGTACGCACCCCACGCGGGCATAGCCAACCGGGCACCCTGACCAAAGCCAATATCTTTAAAGTGAATCGAGCGATCGTCGCCACCTACCCACAGACCCGATACAAGGTTTTGCGTGATACCCATAAACCAACCATCCGAGAAACTTGAGGTAGTACCGGTTTTGGCCGCAATCTGATTGCCGTTCTCCAACAGCTTGTACTGTGACGCCAAACGCCCCGCTGTTCCACCTGGATCTTCGGTGGCACCGCGCATCAAATACAGCATATCGTAGGCTTTCTGCGCGCTGATGACCTGCACGGCATTCAGCGTGAAGTTGTGCAATACGTTGTCATTCTTATCGGTGATGCGGTAAATTGTGATTGGCTCTACCCGGTGACCGCTATTGGCAAATGTGCAATAAGCCGCCACCATATCCATCACTGACACGTCGGCTGTGCCAAGGCTAAGGGTAGGGTTAGATGGAAAGCCGGTTGTGTCTATGCCCAGATCGGCGGCTGTCTTCTTAACCGCCCCCGACTTGGCTTTCTTGATCAGCTGAGCAGATACGCTATTAACCGAAGCGCCAATCGCCTCCCGCAGCGTTAACGCTCGTCCGCTATAGCGTCCCGTTGAATTTTTTGGTGTCCAAGAACGGGGGCCGTTACCATCTTCGTAGGCGGCAAACGTTACCGGGCTATCCGTGATGCGATCGCAGGTGGTGTAGTAATTATTGTTGAGCGCCGTCAGGTACACGAAGGGTTTGAAGGTTGAACCAGGTTGCCGTTTTCCCTGCGCCACATGGTCGAACTTCATGTGTTTGAAGTTCATACCACCTACCCAGGCCCGAACGTACCCGGTCGTAGGGTCCATCGAGACGAAGCCGGTGTGTAGCAAACGTTTGTAGTAACGTAGCGAATCGAGCGGGCTCATGATCGTGTCTTTTTCCATGCGCCGGTTGGCGTAGGTAAACACTTTCATCTTCACGGGCTTGTTCAGTTCCTTCCAGATCTTGGCCTTATCGTCGCCATATACCTGCTTCAATAACTTATACCGGCTGGTCTTTTTTACCGCGTTCTCGATGAAATTAGGCATCTCCTGCCAATCGCCCCGGGCGTTCTTAAACACCCACGGATTGCGACCGCGCCATTGCTTGTAGAATTTTCCCTGCTGATCGCGCATATTGGCCATCACCGCTTCTTCGGCCGCCTTCTGCATACGTGAATCAAGGGTCGAGTAAATTTTCAGACCGCTCGTGTATAGATTCAGCTCTTTGCCGTTCTCTTTGTTGTACTGTTTGATCCAGCTTTTCAGGTATTCCCGGATGGTGGCGCAGTAATAAGGAGCCTTGTTGGTGTTCTGGTTCTCAATATTAAAATCGAGCTTGAGCGGTTTGATCTTATAGGCTACATACTGGTCGGTGGTCAGGAACTTGTACTTCCTCATCTGACTAAGCACCACGTTACGCCGCTCGCGGGCCCGGTCTTCAAATACACGTGGGTCAAACAGCGATGGGTTTTTTAGCATACCCACCAGCGTAGCGCTTTCCTCGACAGATAATTGCCAGGGTTCGCGATTGAAATATGTCTTCGCCGCCGTTTTAATGCCGTATGTGTTGTTACCGAACGAAACCGTATTCAGGTACATCATAATGATCTCCTGCTTGGTGTAATTGCGCTCGAGTCGGGCGGCCAAAATCCATTCTTTTGTTTTGGCAATTACCAGCCGGATTACCGGAATGCTGCCCAAAGCACCTTCATATTGCTCTTCGCGGGTGTTGAACAGGTTTTTGGCCGTTTGCTGAGTCAGCGTACTGCCGCCCCCGGTGTTGGCCGTATTTCTGAATGTCAGAATACCGGTAACTGCCCTGGCAATAGATCGGGCATCGATACCCGAGTGTTTCATGAACCGGGCATCTTCAGTAGCCAGTAGCGCCGATATGACATTGGGAGAAACCTGCGTAATGTCGATCGGCGTGCGGTTTTCCAGATAGAATTTCCCCATCTGAGGCCCATCGTTGAAATAGATCGTTGACGCTTCCTGACTTTTCGGGTTTTCGAGCGCCTTTAGATCGGGCATACCGCCAAAAAGCCAGAGAAAATTCACCGATACTGCCAGCACATACAGTACTACGGCAACCAGTGAGATTAATACAAATTTCCAGAGTCGGGAAATAGTGGTGCGGTATTTCCCGGAAGCAAATTCAATCATGGGTGGGAGAGGGGTTTCAAGTTTCAGGTTTCAGGTTTCAAGTGCTTCGCTACTACCTATGTTGCGGTTAAGCGGAGCACTTGAAACCTGAAACCTGAAACTTGAAACTCACATTTATTTCCTTTTCGCCGTCAGTTGCTCGGCGGCGGTCTGACGTTCTTTTATATGTGAAAGTAATGGACTGAGCGGATAATCGCGAACGAATTCGCCCAGGGCTTGCCGGTATGCATCGACACCTTGAACACGGCCAATCAGGATTATTCGCAACAGGGCCATCTTGTCGGCAATTTTTGAACCGCCGAACGTACCCAGCGCAGCCTCTGTACGAGCCAGGGCCTCAGTACTGTTGCCCGATTGGTAAAGCTGATACAGTTGGGTGTAGGTCTGGTTTGCACTGATCTCGTTTACCGGACCTTTGCCTGTGGTTGTGCTACCCCCGGCAACGGCCGATCCGCTTCCCGCTGCTGTCAGTAATTTCGCAAACGACGAGGTTGGAAATTCCGTCAGCAATTTATCATGCCAGGGCGAAGGCTTCCCCACCTGCTCGGCCGATAGATGCATCAGATAATAAACCTCCGGTTTATAGCTCGAATTGGGGTAACGCACCAGCAACCGATCGAGCGTAGAGATAGCCAGTAACGGTTGGTCGAGCTGAAACTTGTACAGCTTGCCCTGCCGGAATAAAGCTGACTCGAGCAGGTCATTCGATTTCTGTAAGGCTTCTGCCGAAAACGGGATCTGCCGATACAGTTCGTCTTTTCTGGTCTTCCGCTGATTCAATGTGTTGGCCACGGGGGGACGGGTTCCCGATGCAGGCAATGGATTGGCCGGATTGGTAGCGTTGGCCGGGTTAGCCCCGTTTAGTGGACTGGTTTCACTGGCAACGGCCTGCGACGCGTCTTTATTTTGTCGCCGCCAGTCATCGGCCAACGGGCGGTTGCCCCACACCTGCATAAATTCCTGCTTTCCCTGCGACTGCTGAATTGGGTTGTACAATACCCAGCGATCATTGGGAGCCAGATCGGAATTGGTGGCCTGTGCACCTGACAAATTTGTCCGGCCCGTTACCTGTTTGGCCAGCTCAGCCTGGGCGGCGTCTTCTTTTTCGCGCTGTTCAACCAGTTTTTCCAGTAATTGATCGAGCGCTGCCGGGTTCATTTGGGCCATGCGCTGCAGGCTATCTTCCCGATCAATAGTGGTCTGGTTGTTTACAAACTCATCGAGCGATTTTTTCCGGTTGGCAATCGTTGTGTAAAGCGCGTGATTCTGCGGTAACAAAGCCAGTGAACTGTCGTAATAAGCCTGCGCTTTGCCGTAGTTGCGCTTCTTATCGTAATACAGGTTTCCCATCTCGGCGTAGGTGAGGGGCACCTGCGCGGTATTGGTTATGCCCGTTTGGACCGCTTTGTTGAAATTCACGAGAGCCCGGTCATAATTTCCGCGACGGGCTTCAGCTTTGCCCATCGTGAAATAGATTTTGTCTTTTAGGTCCGAGTTTTTGCGGTCATTCAACATTTCCTCAAACCGTTCGGCGTTTTTGGCTAGTTGTTTGGCATCATCACCATCGGCCTGCATCAGGTAGATGTTAGCGAAAAACTCCTGATCGTAATTGGGCCGTGTACGGAGTACTTTCTGAAAGTGCCCCGCCGCCAGCGACGATTTACCAACCGATTCATAGAGCTGTCCCGCAACCAGGTGCAGGCGTGCTGTAGCCTCCGCTTTTTTCAGAAAGGGAAATGTGGCGTCGAGGATACCGGCGGCTACCAGCGGCTCGCCTTTACGCTGATGTAAATACGCTTTCGTCAGGTAATAGTCGCGCGTATTTTTTTTGTTGAGGGGTTGTGCCCGCAGGTATTCGGCTACTGTCAGTCCATTAGCAAAATCACCCAATTCGGTATAAGCCCGCAGCAGGTAAATCAAGGCTTCATGCTTGTCAACTTCGTCGGTACCTTTCGTATTGACGTATTTGAAAACGTCAACCGCGTTTGGTAAATCCTGCCGGTAGAGGCGGGTTTTACCAATCAGCACATAGGCGTTATCCACCCATTTGCTGTTCTGATGCCGTTCGGCAACTAATGATGCTTTTTTGATGGCATCGTCGAGTTGCGGACGAACGGACTGGATCGCGTTTGAGTCGAGCGGAAGCAGAATTGGCAGTGTTTCGTTGTAGTTGTCCTGCCTGTTTTTGAACAGATAGCGCTCCACTTCGTCAATATCGTCGCGGGCCATCACATAGGCGTTAAAATGGGCCGTCAGGTTATGATACCCTTTACTGACTGAGCCATTGCTATGCTGTGAACATGACCAGAATCCACCTGCCAATGTGAGCACCAGGCCCAGCGAAGCAATGTATGTAGGTCGAAATTGGGGCATACAAGGTAAAAGAAGTTGGTTATTGCCCCTTTTCGGGACGTACCTTCGTAGAAGCGACAAAATAGAGCTGAAACATTTATAGATAAAACGTGTCTTCTACCGGTCAACGTATCGAATCTTGTGCCAGCGTGGCGAAATTAGCTATTTTCCAACGATGAATTCTTCTGAAAACCCAAACAAGCCCTCTCAAGACCCTAACGTTGACCGCCGACCATCGGCATTTGCGCAGTATAGTGGCATTGGTATTCAAATGCTGGGTACTATCGGCGTGGGTGTATACGCCGGTATGAAACTAGACGAGTGGCAAGGAAATCAAACCCCCGGCTGGACAATCGGGCTATCGCTCTTTGCTATTTTTGCATCGCTCTATCTGTTCATCAAACAGCTTCCTAAAAATTAGCTCTACTTTTTTGACAGGCGTACTGGCGGCCACCATACGGGATTTTATTTGGTCATGTTGGATAGTCGAATCCTGAAAATCCTGTTAATCCTGTCAAAAGAGAAATTTACCACTTGATGCGCGACTCTATACTGTTAACGGCTTTACTTGGAATTGTATTTTTTGTAGCTGACCGATTCTACAAACCCAACTGGTTGCATCCATATTGGCCCTACCTGCTGCTATTTTATGCGATGTTGTCTTTGTTGCTACATCGACTCATGAGTTTCGTAAAAGACCCTAAATCAGCGCAGTTTACCACTTTCTTTATGGCATTTGTCACCGCAAAACTCATTTTGAGTCTGGTGTTCATGGGCGTTATGCTGTACAACAACGTACCTGACCGAAAAATCTTCGTATTTAGCTTTCTTGGATTGTATTTAGTTTACACCAGCTTTGAAATCTACGGCCTTGCTCGTAAATTGCGGCGCGATTCGTAGAAACGCTTACTTATTTCATATGATGAGTTCGTCAATTAATAGATTTTTGCTTGCCTTTGCTCTCGTATTCAGCACGATTGCTGGTGCATTTGCGCAGGAGCACACTGCAGAGGGTCACGATACCCACGCAGAAGAAAAAGAGTTTAAGGTTGGTGATATGATCACGCACCACATCAGCGATGATAAAGGCTGGGAGTTTGCGCATGGTCTTACATTACCACTTCCTGTTATCTTATATTCAGCCGATCGGGGCGTAGAGGTATTCTCATCATCACGGTTGGCTCATGGCGAAGTCTACAACGGCTATAAGCTGGAGCACGGGCATATTCATCGGGTTAACGAAGCTGGTCAGCCACTTGAAGATGTTCACGTACGTGACTTCTCTATCACGAAGAACGTGGCTTCTCTTTTACTGAGCGCCGTGATCCTGCTTCTCATTTTTACGTCGATCGCTAAAAGCTATACCGTAAATAAAGGTAAAGCGCCGAAAGGCCTTCAATCGTTTCTGGAGCCTATCGTTATGTTCGTTCGTGATGAGATTGCCAAGCCGAATCTGGGTCCGAAATACGAAAAGTATCTTCCTTATTTACTGACGCTGTTCTTCTTCATCCTGGTGAATAACCTGCTTGGTCTTTTACCTGGTGGTGCTAACCTGACAGGGAATATCGCCGTAACAATGGTCTTGGCAGTCATTACTTTCTTTGTGACGAACCTCAGCGGCAATAAGCATTACTGGATGCACCTGGTGAAACCTACCGGTGTACCTGCTGCCCTGTTGCCCATCATGATTCCGGTCGAAATTGTAGGTCTGATCATGAAACCCATGTCGCTAATGATCCGGTTGTTCGCCAACATTACGGCGGGTCACATTATCATTCTGGCCCTGTTGTCGCTGATCTTCATTGCCGGTAAGGCAAGTGCGGGAGTAGGCTACGGTGTTAGTTTAATTGTTGTTCCCTTTACGCTCTTCATGAACCTGATCGAGTTGCTGGTAGCTTTCCTGCAAGCGTTCATCTTCACCCTGCTGACGTCGATGTACATTGGGAGTGCCATCGAAGATCATCACGAAGCCGATCATGGTATCGGTTATGAAGGTCCAGGCGAAGAGATCGGGTAGTTTCTAATTGCTTTCTTTTGTTTTTTTCACTTATAAATCTGTTTGAAGATGTTAGCTTTCATGCTGTCAATCTTATTGGAAGCAACTGGTAGTGTAGCCATCATGGGTGCTGCTATCGGTGCTGGTCTGGCCGCTATTGGTGCTGGTCTTGGTATTGGTCGTATCGGTGGTAGCGCGATGGAGGGTATTGCCCGCCAGCCAGAAGCCGCCGGTCGTATCCAAACCGCCATGCTGATCATTGCCGCCCTGATCGAGGCCGTGGCTCTGTTCGCTGCCGTTATCTGTCTGCTGGTTGCCCTGGCTTAATCGCCCGGTCATCAGTACGTATCTTGTCTGAGCAGTAGGCAACGACGCACGGGATACACCTCATTTTTAGATAGCCTGCCAATTGGGGTTGCCGTTGGCAGGCTACTTCTACAACAAAAGAAAGCGTCTATTTTTCGACTCATTTATTCTATTCATAATCTACTATGGACCTGCTTACCCCCGACATTGGCCTGTTAGTTTGGCAAGTAGTCATTTTTGGTTTGTTGTTCTTTCTCTTGAGCAAATTTGCCTGGGGACCAATTACTGCCAGCCTGAAAGAGCGCGAAAACAGTATTCAGGGTGCCCTTGACCTCGCCGAAAAAACGCGTGGCGAAATGGCTAAACTGAAATCAGAGAATGAGCAAATTCTGGCTCAAGCCCGTGCCGAACGCGATCTTATTCTTCGTGGTGCGAAAGAAACGGCTGATAAAGTAGTTGCCGAATCGCGTGACAAAGCCGTTGCTGAAGGACAGCGTATGCTGGAACAAGCCCGTGAGGCCATGCAAAACGAACGTCAGGCATTGGTTGCTTCAATGAAAAAAGAAGTGGTGAACCTGTCTATTGAAGTGGCTGAGAAAGTACTCCGCCGCGAACTGGCTGATAAAGCATCGCAGGAGAAACTGGTACAAGAACTGGTGGCTTCATCACGGTTGAACTAAACGGTAGTAAACAATGGCTATTTCAACGGTTGCTACCCGGTACGCTAAATCTCTGATTGATTTAGCCCAGGAAAAAGGTATTGTGGAAGAGATGTATGGCGACATGCTCTATTTTCAGCGTACCATTTCTGAGAACCGCGCGTTGGGTGTTCTGTTAAAGAACCCGATTGTGCGTAACGCGAAAAAATGGAACATCATCAACGCAGTGTTTGGCAGCAAGCTGAATCCGATGACGATGTCGTTCTTTCACATTGTGGCTCAAAAAGGCCGCGATAATATTTTGGAAGACATTGCAGGTGCTTTCTGCACGCAGTTCGATAAACTGAAAGGTGTTGAGCGTGCGACGGTGATCACCACTGTACCATTGACAGAAGAACTCCGTACACAACTGAAAGCGAAAGTGAAGTCACTAACAGGTGGCCAAACGGTTGAACTTGAAGAGAAGGAGGACAGCAAATTAATCGGTGGCTATATCCTTCGGGTAGGCGACCGGCAGATCGACGCTTCGCTTCGTAGCCAGTTGAACGAAATGCGCCTGAAGTTCCTGAACTAAGTTCGGAAGACGTCCAACGTTTAAAGTCCAATGTCTAAGGTTGCTCCGCGTTTACTTCTCGTGCGGAGCTACTTTAGACATTGGACTTTAAACGTTGAACCCTTACCAACATCCGATGATTATCCCTCTTGCTCACCGCGCCAATCAGGCGCAGGAATATTATTTCTCCATCAAACTCGCTGAGGTACGTAAGCTGCAGGCGGCGGGTCATGATGTGATCAATATTGGTATCGGTAATCCCGATATGATGCCGTCTGAAGCAACCATCGATACGTTGGCAGAAACGGCCCGCCAACCCACGGCGCATGGGTATCAATCGTATAAAGGCATTCCGGCCCTTCGGCAGGGAATTGCGGATTACTACGCGCATACCTACGGCGTAACGCTCGATCCCGAATCGGAACTACTGCCGATGATTGGCTCGAAAGAAGCCATCACGCACTTGTCGTTGACGTTTCTGAACGAAGGCGACGAGGTTATGGTGCCTGAACTGGGTTACCCGGCCTACCGGGCCGTGAGTCAGATGGTTGGGGCTAATGTGGTAGAATATACCTTGTTGGAACATCAAGGCTGGCAACCGGACTGGCAGCAAATGGCCGACCAACTTACGGAACGTACCCGGATTATTTGGCTGAATTATCCCCACATGCCGACAGGAGCCCCTGCCACGCAGGCGTTGTTCGAACAGGCGGTCCGGTTTGCGCAGGACCATAAGGTGCTACTGTGCCACGATAACCCGTACAGTCTGGTGCTCAACAAGAAAGCACCGATCAGTCTGTTATCGATTGATGGGGCGAAAGAAGTGGCTGTCGAGTTAAACTCGATGAGTAAATCGCACAACATGGCGGGTTGGCGGTTGGGCTGGCTGGCAGCGGCAAAACCCTATATCGATGCGGTATTGACGATCAAAAGCAACGTCGATTCCGGGATGTTTCTGGCCCTGCAACAGGCGGCTGCCACAGCGCTTCAAAACTCCGATGCCTGGCACGCCGAACGCAATGCCGTTTATCAGGGCCGTCTGGAAGCCGCCTATGCGTTTCTGGATACGTTGGGTTGCACCTACGCCCGTGACCAGGAAGGCATGTTTCTATGGGCGAAACTACCCGACAGCATTCCATCGGCTGAAGCGCTGGTCGATGATTTGCTGTATAACAAACACATTTTCATTGCCCCCGGCCTCATCTTCGGTCCAAAGGGCAACCGATATATTCGGGTGTCGCTCTGTATGCCGAAAGAGCGTATTGAACAGGCTATAAACCGTCTAAACCAGGATTTACTTGATTTGTAGAATTTACAGGATGCTCTGCCTACCGGCGATATACCTGTAAAAGCAGCCCATGTTGTAAATTCTATAAATTAAGTAAATCCTGAAAATCAAGTAAATCCAGGTTCAGATGACGATTTCCATTGTAGGTGTTGGTTTGCTGGGCGGTTCGTTTGCCCTGGCCATTCGGGAGAAGTACCCTAAAGCCCGCTTCATCGGTGTCGATGCGTCGCCCGTTCACGGACAATTGGCGCTGGCCAAAGGTATTGTCGATGAGATGTTGCCGCTGGACGAAGCCGTTGCCCAAAGTACACTGGTCGTATTGGCAACGCCGGTAAACACCATCCTGAACCTGCTTTCAGCCGTTCTCGACAAGCTCCCGACCAACGGCACTGTGCTTGATTTGGGCTCGACTAAAGAAGGTATTTGCGCGCTGGCCGATCAGCATCCGAAACGGTCCCAGTTTGTAGCCGTACACCCTATGGCGGGCACCGAAAACTCTGGTCCGGGTGCCGCTTTCCGGGAATTGCTGCCCGGCAAAAACCTGATTATCTGCGATCGCGAAAAAAGTCAGCCCGACAGCCTGAGCCTGGTAGAAGCCATGTTCAGCGACATTGGCATGAAGCTGTTCTACATGACGCCGCAGGAGCATGACCTGCATTTGGCCTACGTATCGCACCTGAGTCACATCAGCGCATTTGCGTTAGGTTTAACGGTGTTGGAGAAAGAAAAAGACGAGCAGGCTATCTTCGATATGGCGAGTACCGGTTTTAGCAGTACCGTTCGTCTGGCCAAAAGCTCGCCGCAGATGTGGGCGCCCATTTTCGATCAAAACCGCGACAACGTCTCGCAGGCCCTGGCCGATTACATCGACTTCCTGCAACGCTTCAAAGCCGTGATCGATGAGCGGAACGTACCTGGCTCACTCGATTTCATGGCCCGCGCCAACGTCATCCGCCGCGTGCTGGAAGGTATTGAGAAGCGGTGAGGCAACTACGAAAAGCGTGTTTAACTACAGTTCGCAGAAGAAAAAAAGAGCTGTTGAAAACAGTTAGCGGTTCTGGCTAGTAGAGATAGGGTAAGCTTGTACAGACGGGCTTTCTAGTCAATAAACAACTAATACCCATGCAATCAACAACTGAACAACCGGCTACCGCCTCAGGCACAATCACATTAGGTGGCGATTTAACCGTAAACCGAATGGGCTACGGTGCTATGCGCATCACGGGCGAAGGAATTTGGGGACCACCCAAAGATCGTGACGAAGCCCTTCGCGTATTGAAACGCTGTCTCGATCTGGGCATCAACTTTATCGACACCGCTGATAGCTACGGTCCGTTTGTGTCGGAAGAACTAATCGCCGAAGCATTACATCCATACGCTAATGGTCTTGTTATTGCCACTAAAGGCGCTTTGCTCCGTACCGGTCCGAACCAATGGCCAGTCGATGGGAGCCGTAAGCATCTGGAAGAGGCACTGAACGGAAGCCTGAAACGTCTAAAAGTAGAGCAGATCGATTTATATCAACTGCACCGCTTTGACGATAAAGTGCCTTCGGAAGAGTATTTAGGCTTTTTGAAAGAAGCCCAACAGCAGGGTAAGATCAAGCACATCGGACTTTCAGAAGTGGATGTAGATCAGATCAAAGAAGCGCAACAGTATTTCGACGTAGTGTCGGTACAGAATATGTACAGCTTCGGTCAACAGAAGTGGAACCCGACGCTGAAGTATTGCGAAGAACAAAACATCGCGTTTATTCCGTGGTATCCACTCGGTGGTGGTGATCTGTCATCCGAAAAAGCAGTTCATACGGTAGCCCAACGTCATGGCGTGAGTGAGTATCAGATCGCTCTTGCTTGGTTACTAGCTGCGTCGCCCATGATGCTGCTTATTCCAGGTACGTCGTCGGTAAAACATCTGGAAGAGAACACCGCGGCAGCCACCATCAAGCTGACCGATGAAGACTTACAGGATATGCCGCTACCGCAGTAACGCACATCTTTTTCTAAAGGCCATGATTGCAGCAAGGAGTGAGGTTCTGAACGTCACCTCTTGCTGTTGATGTATAAAATAACCCCGTTGTTTGTCCAATTTAGAAATTTGAATAAGCAGCGCTTTTGTCATCCCGACGTCAGGAGGGATCTTCGCTAATTGCTAACACTGCTTGCAATTAGCGAAGATCCCTCCTGACGTC
>NZ_JBGGWF010000030.1:0-1209 GCF_041321135.1 Fibrella aquatica
ACAGGAGCAGCCAGTACATTACCTAAGCCTAACAGACCACCTGTGCGGAAGACATTCGTCAGACCTGTCAGACCAGACAGGCTGGTCAGATCAAGTGACGTACCTACGCACAAGCTTAGATTGATCGGGGCTACTACAGGCGCATCCACCCCTGAGACACTGATTGGTGTAGCTGTCGTACAACCAAACGGGTTAGTAGACACCACATTGAACAGGTTCACACCCGCACCGATGCTCACAGGAGCAGCCAGTACATTACCTAAGCCTAACAGACCACCTGTGCGGAAGACATTCGTCAGACCTGTCAGACCAGACAGGCTAGTCAGGTCAAGTGACGTACCTACACAGAGAGACAAGTTGATCGGTGCTACCACCGGCGCATCCACCCCTGAGACACTGATCGGTGTGGCCGTGGTACAACCGAATGGGTTAGTAGACACCACGTTGAACAGATTCACACCCGCACCGATGCTTACAGGAGCAGCCAGTACATTACCTAAGCCTAACAGACCACCTGTGCGGAAGACATTCGTCAGACCTGTCAGACCAGACAGGCTGGTCAGATCAAGTGACGTACCTACGCACAAGCTTAGATTGATCGGGGCTACTACAGGCGCATCCACCCCTGAGACACTGATTGGTGTAGCTGTCGTACAACCAAACGGGTTAGTAGACACCACATTGAACAGGTTCACACCCGCACCGATGCTCACAGGAGCAGCCAGTACATTACCTAAGCCTAACAGACCACCTGTGCGGAAGACATTGGTCAGACCCGTCAGACCAGTTAAGCTAGTCAGATCGAGCGACGTACCTACGCACAAGCTTAGATTGATCGGAGCTACCACAGGCGCATCCACCCCTGAGACACTGATCGGTGTGGCCGTGGTACAACCGAATGGGTTAGTAGACACCACGTTGAACAGATTCACACCCGCACCGATGCTCACAGGAGCAGCCAGTACATTACCTAAGCCTAACAGACCACCTGTGCGGAAGACATTCGTCAGACCTGTCAGACCAGACAGGCTAGTCAGGTCAAGTGACGTACCTACGCACAAGCTTAGATTGATCGGGGCTACTACAGGCGCATCCACACCCGTCACCGAGATCGGTGTAGCTGTGGTGCAACCGAATGGGTTAGTAGACACCACGTTGAACAGGTTCACACCCGCACCAATGCTCACAGGAGCAGCCAGTACATTACCT
>NZ_JBGGWF010000031.1:0-1158 GCF_041321135.1 Fibrella aquatica
CAACTCATCCGGAAACTTTTCAACGTTTATCGGTGCGGTCCTCCACGGTGTGTTACCACCCCTTCAACCTGGCCATGGGTAGATCACCAAGTTTCGCGTCAACAGCCACTAACTAAGCGCCCTGTTCAGACTCGCTTTCGCTTCGGCTCCAAGACTCCAGTCTTTTAACCTCGCTAGTGACCGTTACTCGTAGGCTCATTATGCAAAAGGCACGCTGTCACTCCACGAAGGAGCTCCAACCGCTTGTAAGCACCCGGTTTCAGGTTCTGTTTCACCCTGGTACGCCCAGTCCTTTTCACCTTTCCCTCACGGTACTCTTCCCTATCGGTCTTCTACAGTGTTTAGCCTTGGCAGATGGTGCTGCCAGCTTCAGAGGGAGTCCCTCCGGCTCCCCCCTACTCAGGATACTCAACCCACGATTTGTATTGATCTCTACGGGACTCTCACCCCCTGCGGTTGGCCTTCCCAGACCATTCGAGTTTGACAAATCGCTTGATGTCGAGTCCTACAACCCCGACTCCGCCGTAACGGAACCGGTTTGGGCTTCGACGCGTTCGCTCGCCACTACTGACGCCATCACTGATTGTTTTCTTTTCCTCCGCTTACTTAGATGTTTCAGTTCAGCGGGTGAGCCTCACGCAATAAAGCGTGATGACGGTGCTTCACACCGCCGGGTTTCCCCATTCGGACACCTGCGGATCAACCCATGCCAGCTGGTCCCCGCAGCGTTTCGTCGCTTGCCACGTCCTTCTTCGCCTGTAGAAGCCAAGGCATCCCCCGGGTGCCCTTTTGCTGCGTTAGTATCTAGTGATACAATCGCGGTATTACTTGCTTGCTTACAATTTACTCTACTTGTGTGTGGCTCTAAACCCTTACGGATCTAAAAGCCTTCTTCTCAATAGGTCAAAGAACTAAACCCTGAACCACTTGCGTGATCCAGGATGGCGTTCTCCGCCAACTACCAGCGTACATACAATCTTGAGTCTGACCAGCTCTGGCCCCCTATTATATAAGGAACCAGAATCCTGTAATCAACTCCAAAAAGGAGATGTTCCAGCCGCACCTTCCGGTACGGCTACCTTGTTACGACTTAGCCCTAGTCACCAGATTTACCCTTGAAGGGCTGTTACTCCCCGCTTCAGGTCCCCCCGATTCCCA
>NZ_JBGGWF010000004.1:0-647561 GCF_041321135.1 Fibrella aquatica
CCTAAAGGGTGCCCGCTTGCGCTTTATTATGCGCAAGCGGGCACCCTTTAGGGCGGGGGGCTACGCTGAGTACTACTCTTTCAACCTCTCTACGGCGTCAGCACCACCTTCACGCAATCTTCTTTTTTCTCGCGGAAAATTTCGTATCCGTGGGGTGCTTCGGATAGCGGCAGGCGGTGGGTGATGATATCGTCGAGCACTACTTTACCTTCGACAACATATGCCAGCAGTTTGTCGATGTGCTTCTGGGCGGGAGCCTGACCACCTTTGATGGTGATGCCTTTGTCGAATAACTGATGTAGCGGAAAATTGTCGAACGGTGAGCTGTATACGCCCAGTATCGTGACCACGCCGCCGCGACGAACGGCGCTCATGCAGGCTAATAGCACTTTGTCTGAGCCTTTCTCGAGGTTGATCACTGCCTTCGCCCGGTCGAGTAGGCTCCGGTCGGGTTCGAAACCGACGCATTCCACGCACACATCAGCACCTCGTCCGTTGGTCATGGCGCGAATTTGCTCGACCACGCCGTCGGCATCTTCCCACAGAATGGTTTCTACTTTGGCGGTTGCTTTGGCTTTGTCGAGGCGGTATTGCACGGTATCGACAATGACCACCCGCGATGCACCGCGTAACCAGGCCGATTTCGCGGCCATAATACCCACCGGACCGGCTCCGAAGATGGCAATGATTTCACCACCTTTCACGTCGGCCCAGTCGATACCGGAATAGCCGGTCGGGAAAATATCGGTCAGGAAAAGCGCCTGCTCATCCGTCAGCGAATCGGGAATGATACGCGGGCCAAAGTCAGCGTAGGGTACGCGCACGTACTCGGCCTGCCCACCGTTGTAGCCGCCATAAATATCGGTATACCCAAATAACGCGCCGCCTTTTTGGGTCAGCAAACCACCTTCAGGGCCATAATGCTCCGGGTTCGAGTTTTCGCAGTGACCGGGCAATTCATGGTTACAGAAGTAGCAGGTGCCACAGGCAACAGGAAAGGGCACCACCACCCGGTCGCCCACTTTCAGCTTGTTGCCAACGCCTTTTCCTACTTCTTCCACAATACCCATAAACTCGTGTCCCAGTACCATGGGCCTCGGCTGCGGTATACTGCCGTTGTAAATGTGCAAATCAGAACCGCAGATAGCAGTGCTGGTCACGCGGATAATGGCGTCGCGCCCGTCTTCAATAATCGGGTCAGGAACGGTATCGACGCGCACGTCTCTCATACCGTGAATTTGTAAGGCTTTCATAACGGATACCTGTTGTTTTGGTACTGGTTTGACCCTTGAACCAGCCTATAGTCTATTTGTTCTATTGAATCATACTACTTTTCATATATCTCGATGATACATCCTGATTGAACAAGGTAACGGCCAGTGTCAGCAGTCTGATTATAGCTGGCTGGGTACGTTGGGGCAACCCGGTGCAAAGTCAGTTGTCAAAAAATTGAAATTTTCTAAAAACTGCTGTCCGATTTTGATTGGCCTATTCGTCTTAGGGGCGAAATCAGGTAATTTTCAACCAACCAAATCAGTCTACATGGAAAAGTTCATGCTCATTTTTCACTCGCCCCAGTCTCAGGAAGTTGCCTACCAGCAACAATCGCCCGAAGAGATGCAGGCCGAGATTCAGAAATGGAATCAATGGATTGGCGACATTGCGGCGCAGGGGAAAATGATTGGCACCGAAGCCTTGATGCCGTTTGGCAAGGTGATGACCAACGGTGGTCAGGTTGTCACAGACGGGCCTTTTACGGAGGGCAAAGAGATTATTGGCGGTTACACGCTGGTAACGGCTGCGAGTGTAGACGAAGCCGTAGAACTGGCGCAGGGATGCCCCATGTTCGATATGGAAGGCGGTTCGGTAGAAGTTCGGCCAGTCGTTAATTTCTAAGTCCAGTTATGCCAGCACCGACCGAATCCGGCGAATTAGTTGCCCATCTGTTTCGCCACGAAGCGGGTAAGATGACGTCGGTGCTGGCCTGTACCCTCGGATTTGACCGGCTCGACCTAGCCGAAGATATTGTGCATGACGCTATGGTTCAGGCCTTACAAAGCTGGCCTTTTCAGGGTATTCCCGACAACCCGCGTGCCTGGCTATATCGGGTGGCCAAAAACAGAGCGTTGGATATAATTCGACGTGAAATCCGCTTTCGCGAAATCAGTTCATCAGTCGATTACCTCCGCCAGCAGGATACGAACGACGATATGGCACAACCTCTTTTCTTCGACGAGGCCATCACCGATAGTCAGTTACGGATGTTGTTTGCCATTTGCCACCCGGCTATTTCGCCAGAATCGCAGACGGCCATGTGCCTCAAAATTCTGTGCGGTCTGAGTGTTCGTGAGATCGCCAATGCCTTTTTAACCAGCGATGATACGATTGCCAAGCGGATTTATCGGGCAAGAGAAAAGATCAAACAGGAGGGCATTCAACTGAACGTACCCACCGGAACACACCTGACATTCAGACTCGATTCGGTGCTAAAAAGCATCTACCTCCTGTTCAACGAAGGCTACAACTCGTCGCACCCTGATACCATCATCCGACAGGATTTGTGTCAGGAAGCGATGCGGCTGACCTTGCTGCTTACCGAAACCCCACATACGCATACGCCCGTCGTTGATGCATTAATGGCTCTGATGTGCTTCCAGTCGGCTCGTTTCGATGCCCGAAGCAATGCCAACGGGGCCATTATTTTACTGGCCGACCAGAACCGCAGCCACTGGAACCAGCTTTTGATTCGGAAAGGCCATACGTACCTCAACCGTTCGGCCGAAGGGGAAACGCTCAGCGAATACCACCTCGAAGCTGGCATTGCCATGCTTCATTGCAGCGCTCCCTCCTACGCGTCCACTAACTGGCCCGTCATTCTACATTATTACGACTTGCTGATGACCCATAAACCATCGCCCATTGTTGCCTTGAACCGGGCCGTGGCGGTGGCTGAAGTATCTGGTCCGTCGGTGGCTATTACGGTGGTGAAGAGCCTGGGCGGTCTGGAAAAAAACCACTATTTCCACACCGTTCTGGGCGATCTGTATGAACGAAACGCCCAACCAATTCAGGCTCAACACCATTACCAACAAGCCTTGCAATTGACGGTTTCGATACCAGAGAAAGAATTACTGACACGTAAGCTGACCCGCCTGACCTAGCTCCTTAGCAATTTAATTAGTTGACTATCAAAGCATTTTTACGAATAACGATGAATAAACTCGTAATCCCTTCGGGGTGCCCTGTCAATAGAACACAAGCACACGAAATGGGATAAAGCTCCGTCGGAGCGGCTTGAACTAAGCTAGAAATGTCCAATTCAATTGATAAAGTATTATCAGGTTGGACTTTACCATCTATGTTGGCAGAGTACAATTCTAGGCCGCTCCGATGGAGCTTTATCCATCTCGTACACTTCTGTTCTCTTGACAGGACACCCCGAAGGGGCTAGGTGAAGACGTCGTGGAACTCATAACGACAGACCCTGATTGAACGAGATAGGCCCGTTATCGTTGCGGTGGGTTGCGCTTTGCCCAGTTATACCCGGCAATGGCTATTGAAATCATTACGATACCCACAATAAGCTTTTGCCTGGCCATGCTGCCCGTAGGATTCTCACTGCCGATAATGTGCACAAACTGAAGCACTCCTATCGCGAGGCAGGTGCCAATTACAAACTTGTTTCCGTTAGTCATAATCAGACAGGGTTGCGTGCAAAGCAGGTTTATGTCAAGACAGAACCGCTTCACAATATACGGGTACGATGCGAGAACCGGCGTTGCTTCGCGCCTGACACGTTAGGCTTAAAAGGTTAGAGCGGCTTATATTGTGGGGTAGATTCCGTAGCCCCATCATTCATTCTATTATATGCTTACACTAGCCCAACCTACCCTTATCGGCCTTTTTCTGATAGTATCTAGCTTTTTCGCATTTTCAGGCCATCCCCCAGCTGACTCTACCGACGTTCAACTCCGTGTCCCGCTCGGTGGCAATAGCTGGGTGGTGGGTAAATCGGCCGTTATTTCGAAAGAAGGGCTAACCGGCTGGTCTGACCCATCCAGTACGATTGATACCTATGTTCGTTTCGAAAAGGCGGGTACGTTAACGCTGTCAGCCAATCTACGCGTAATGACAGGCAAGAGTCGGATTCGCGTGACCGTGGCGGGGCAATTAAAAGAGATTGATGTAACAGGTAACGCCCTTGCTGACCACCCACTTGGGCAGTGGGCGATCGCTAAACCTGGGTACGTTAAAATCACACTACAGGGAGTAAGCAAAGCGGGCAAGACCTTTGCGGAGGTAGTCGATTTGGGTGTCAGTGGCGCGCTTGTGGATGCACAGACTGCCTTTGTGCGTAGCAATGAGGGCAATTTCTTTTACTGGGGTCGGCGGGGGCCATCTGTGCACCTGCGTTATCCGGTGCCGACGGGGGTAGAAGCCGAGTGGTTTTACAACGAAGTCACGGTACCTAAAGGCAATGACGTGATCGGTTCGTATTACATGGCTACTGGTTTTGGCGAGGGGTATTTCGGTATGCAGGTCAATTCGCCAACCGAGCGGCGTATCCTGTTTTCGATCTGGAGCCCGTTTCAGACCGACGACCCGAAAGCGATTCCTGATGATCAGAAGATCAAACTCGAACGTAAAGGCCCGTCTGTGGTCACCAACGAATTTGGGAACGAAGGGTCTGGCGGTCAAAGTTTTTTACGCTATAACTGGCAGGCGGGGCAGACCTATAAATTTCTGATTCACGCCAGCCCCGGCCCGGATGGATATACTACCTATTCGGCCTATTTCGGAGCAGTTGGCACACCCAACTGGCAGTTGATTGCCAGCTTCAAACGCCCAAAAACCCAAACGTACCTGAAATCACTCTACTCCTTTCTGGAAAATTTCGAGCCCGAAACAGGCCATATTTCGCGTGAGGTCGAATTCTCGAATCAGTGGGTCAGAAGCCGGGATGGGCAATGGCTGGAATTGACTAACACCCAATTCACCGGAGACAATACAGCCCGAAAAGCCTACCGGATGGATTATGCCGGTGGTCAGCGGAATGGTCGATTCTTTCTCCGAAACTGCGGCTTCTTCGACGATTACACACCCCTGGGCACTCCGCTTTCCAGAGTGCCTGCAGCAAGAAAACCCACCGTCGACATACCTGCTTTACCCTGAAAGAGGCAGCCATAGTTTCAGGAACGTACCTGATGGTCAGTCCAGATTCTTCGATGGAATGGTATAGGCCGATAACCCAGCAATCAGTAACGGAACCGAGAAGAGACAAAACAGCAGGGAGAAACTCAATCCGGCGTCTGACAACACCCCAAAAAGGGCTGGTCCCAGAATGGCCCCGAATCGACCGACGCCCATGGCCAGTCCCACACCCGTTGTCCTTATGGCCGCCGGGTACACGCGGGACGCCGTTGGGTAATAGCCGTTGAAGCCTCCCTGTACGAAAACGCCGATGAAAAACGTCATCACAAACATGAGCAGGTAAGTCATTGGCAAACTGGCATATAGCACCATAATGCTGAAGGCAATGACCATGAAGGCCAAAACTAAGCGGCGAAGTCCAACGCGAGCCACCACAACGCCAAAAATCAGGCTACCGGAAAACGCACCCAGGTTGAGCGCATTACCAACATAGGTGGCCAAGTTAAACGGCATACCTGCTTCTTTAGCCAGGGTTGGCACCCAGCTCATCAGGGTATACAGCGTTATAAATCCAAAGAAAATGCCCACCCAGAGGCGGAGGGTAGAGGCACGGTATTCGGAAGTAAATAAAGCCGAAATTGGCACGGTTGACCGAATGTTCGTTGCGGCCGGCAAAAGTGCAAGCGTTTTATGCCCCATGCGCTTTAACAGTCTGTTGATCTGACGGTGGGCATGTTTGGGCTGACGACCCGCCAGAAACGCCAGCGACTCAGGCATGAACAAAGTAATGCACAACAGCATCAGCGCCGATACACCACCTGCCGCCAGATAGGCCGACCGCCAGCCAAAGGCAGGAATGGCCCATGCCGTAAAAAAACCCGCCAGAATGGCTCCGATGGGCCAGCCCGCCTGCACCAGCCCGACGTTGAAATCGCGCCGTTTGTTGTTGGAAAATTCCGCCGCTACCGCCGCCAGATTCGGCAAAATACCACCGATGCCCAGGCCAGTGATGAATCGCATCAGCAGCAACTGATAATAGGCAGTTACCGCCGATGAGAGTAGCATACCCGTTGTGATGAGGCTCAGCGACAGGATAAACAGCGAGCGCCGACCAATTTTATCACCGAACGGAGCCAGAAAAAAGCAGCCAACGGTCATACCTGCTAGTCCGATGCTGAAGATATAGCCCAGTTCACTTTTCGACAGCCCCCACTCACGGACAATTTCTGAACCAGTAAATGACACGACCAACACATCGATTCCATCGTTCATGTTCAAAATAAAACAAATGGCAACCATCATTACCTGAAACGGGCTCATCGGCTGGTGATCGATCAGGTTTTTCAGATCAGCCTGAACGGTTTCGGCAGTAGGCGATTCGGTTAAAAAAGACATACAACAAGAGACGGTAGGTAAGGCAACACGCGACTACATTCTGATCAACACTTTGCTTTCCTCACCCAGCGCGGCTGTTTCCAGCGCGTGTTGCAGCTCATCGAGCGGTGTTTGTTTTGAAATGATAAATCCCGGCCGAATTACTCGTGAGGAGATCAGTTGCAGTGTCCGGCGAAAGTCGATCGGATGATCATACACAATCGAGGGTACTATGTGAATGCCTTCGCGGGCAATTTTTAGCGGCGTAAACGTGGCGGCACTTCCCGATAAGCCAACCAGCACAATCTCTGACCCACGCGGTGCCGCTGCCGTGGCGAGCGATGCTGTAACGGCAGCACCGGCACATTCAAATACGGCGCAGACATCATTGGCCAACCAGACGTTGGCTGTCTCGACACGTTGTTCGTCGGGGTTATTGGTTAACGGTACCGCTATGGCACCCATCGACTCGGCCAAATTCCGTTTAGTAGTGCTGATTTCGGTAACCAGCACCCTATACCCGAGCGCCAACGCCAGGTGGGTGAGCAATAGCCCGATCGCACCCAGCCCAATAACCGCAATGGTATCGCCCGGTTTCGCACTCGAAGCCAGCAGGGCATGTACGGCTACAGCCATCGGCTCAATGGTCACTGCGTCGGCATCAGTCACAGAGTCAGGTACGTGCCAGCAAAAATCGGCGGGTAACACAATATAGTCGGCAAAGCAGCCTGACTCATTCACGCCAATTACCCGTTTATTGATGCAGATAGCACCACGACCCGACCAGCAATACCGGCACTGATGGCAGGGAATATTGGGCTCAATCACCACCCGTTCGCCCACCCTGCGCCCCGTCACACCAGCACCAATTTTATCGATGTACCCAAGCCCTTCGTGACCGATAATCGTGGGTTTTTCGAGCAGACGATGGCCCAGAAACAGGTGTACATCCGAGCCACATACGCCAACCATAGCGAGTTTCACCCGCACCTCACCCGTGCCGGGTTCGGGGATCGGTATGTCCTGAATCCTGATCTGATGGGGTGATTCGAGAAAAGCTGCTTTCATAAATAAAATGCGGCAATGAGTTGAATCAGCCCTGTTTTCTAGTTCGCCTGTTCCACCTTAAAATGAGGGTTATAGATAATGCCCAGTGTATTGCCAAAGGGGTCGTTCAGGGTAGCTACTATAATGTCGCCACCCACGTGTTGCGGTTCCTGTTGGGCCGTAGCACCCTGGTTCAGTAATAGTTGCCAGGTCGCCTGTACATCAGTGACACCCCAATAAGTCACCGGTGTTCCCTGGCCGGGTGTCAGGTCAGGGTCCAGCCCCAATTCGTAACCACCCACATTGAAGCCTACGTAGAAAGGCTCGTCAAAGTAGGGCTCTATGCCCAAAAATGTTGTATACCAGGCTTTTGCCTGTTCGAGATTGGGCGCAGCATAAATGGTTGTTCGCAGACCGAGTAAGGGTGTTGCCATTGTGTTGTTGGAATAGTCAGAGACAAAACACGGTAATTCACGTCAATTTAGACAGAAAGTTGTGCAGTTTCTCCCATATATCGACCTGTGGAAGTAATTGCAACCACGAGCCAAGCAGGAGCACGGTCCACCAGAAACCGAGTTGCCGCCGGGCCACTACGTTAGTCCACTGACTAATCCAGACAGCGAGGAACACGAATAACGGAAACGTTACGGGAGCCATTAACCGGGCGTTGGGCCCACTAAACGGGCTAAAAAACCGTAGCGTGACCAGTAAAACCAGGTACGTTGCCCCGGCAAAAAGCAGCACACGAAGCCACTCACGATCAGCGGGCAACCAGTTGGGTAATGTGTGGCGTTGCCCGCGAATTCCAGGCCAGATCCAACGAATCAGGGCAATCTGCACAACCAAGCCTACGACGACCAGCCAAATGGACTCACCGGGTATAAAATCACGGAGAATCAAGGCTTCATTTACCACCGCCACCGCCACTAAAGACGCGATCTTTGTCGGTGATTCGGTTATTTCTACAAACCGATCGCCACCAAAAGGCGATTGTGTCAGCAGACTGTTTAAAATGAAATACCCCAACATGAACAGTACCGAACTGACAGTATAGATGAGATCGTTCCGCCTGCGCAATCGGGTCATTGTCCAGCTATCACGCCGGTATGTATGTATTGCCAGCAAGGCATATACCAGTACCACGTACCCACCCACGTACCTGAGCAGGAAGAGGCCTATTGTCAGCAAAAGCAGTTTGGTAACGTACCTAACCTGTTTCAACACAAGCATATTCAGTTCAGGCGGTTGAGCGACAAACCAGAGCCATTCAACCAGCAGCAGCAGAAACGGCCATTCCGACCAGGTGTAGGTCAGGATGCGTACAAACCCGCCCAACAGCATTACCGAACTCACCCACAACGTGCGCCGGGCACCAATTCGGTGGCGCCAGATGAGCAGGAAAATCGCAATGAGCAACAGATTCAACAGCTTCGAGGCAACGAGGAGCGACGTACCGGTAACCCTGGCCATTAGGCCGATCAGCAACGGATAGCCGACCGGAAAAGTACTCTCCCACCCTGCCGACACATGCCCGTACTGATCACCATCGAGCCCCACGAGCCAACCCGCAAACGACAGATAATAGGTCGAATCGGTGCTGGTAAAGTGGTTTGAATTAACGTAACTGAGGCCACCAATCAGACCGACGAGGAGTAACCAGAGGCTCAGCAACCAGCCATCGTCCCGCGTCATCGTAGCAGTACGATTCGGCCCGTCAGTTGCTTTTTGGTGGACCCTTCAAACGTACTATAACCCGGCAGATCAAGTCGGTAGAGATACGAGCCCGCCGCCATGGGTACGCCCGTATCGTTGGTGCCGTCCCACACAAATTCGTTGGTGCCTAAGCCAGTTGGAAGCTGAACAGTACGCACCTCACGCCCGGTCAGATCGAACAGGCGAAGGGTGGCCGGTTGCGGAGTCTGACTCCCCGTGAGCACATACCTGATCGTGGTTTGGACAGCAAACGGATTCGGCGCAACCGATATCGCCTGGACCACCGCCTCCTGCTTCACCACAAACCGAATAGCGTAGGGTTGCGCCCGGTTGCCGCTCAGGTCACTGCCGTACACTTCCAGCGTATACACGCCGTCGGGAAGTGGTTGCGCCGGTCGGTAATTGAGCCGGAACGTACCTGCATTGTTGCTCCAGTTAGCGTTGTTAGCCGACACGAGTAGCTTCTCAAACGCACAGGGCTGCTGCCCGCAGGGACGTTGCAGATACAATTCCAGCCCGGCTGGATCGGTGCGGAACAGGCGTGTATTCTCGTCGGCCACCAGAATACTAATAGTAGGTTGCGGAGCCACAAACGCGTCGTTGGCAATGCGCCGCCCATCAAAGGCCACCTCGACCACCGGGGCCGTGTTATCTACTTCGAAGGGAAGGTTAGCTAGCTGACCATCGCTTTTTACCTGAAGACTATTGTTGTCTTTTCGCTCTTCCTCTATACCGCCATCCGGGTCGGCATGTAACTCAAAAAACGTATTGGCCAGCGTGGTAACGGGCAAGCTAATACGGAGTGTATCGGCATAGGCGGCCGCGCTCACAGCCTGTTTTTGTTCCTGTAGTAATTGTCCGTTGGCCGCGTACTGCCGGATACGTACCTCGGGGCGCTGACTCATGCCCCGTCCCAGATTGAGCACCACGGCCGTCAGCGACACCGAGTTGGGCTGAGATTTCACCTGCACGCCACCCTCCAAAAAAGTAAGGTCGGGTCGGGTGAACGGGAACAGCCGCACGGCCGGGTCACCCTGAAGCGTGATCTGTTCAGCATTTGTTTTGTCATAGATAGACGTGTTGGTGAGCATATACCGCCGAATAGTTTCGACCTGAATTTCGCCGAACGTCCGGCTATACCACGTGCTGTCGGTCATAACGGCATACAGGTTATCAGTATATGTTTTCAGCGGACTTACAAAGCCGTTGTAGGTATGGGCTAACGCCAGAATCGCCCCCCGGTCGGGCGTCAGCACCCAATCGGAAACAAAGGTTTTGGGACCAAAATAGAAGTTACCCGACGCACAGCCATTGGCCAGCAATAGCGGATAACGGCCTTTGTTGCGGTAGCCGAGCCGGTCATTGCTCACGTACCCAATGTCGATGTCGGCCACGTCGAGGCTCGAATGGCCAAACATGGAAATGATGCCTGTTCCTTTGTTCACCTGATCCACGATAGGAATATTTTCGACTGGGTCATCCGTTCGTTTCGCTACGGTTTCTACGGTAGCACACACGTATTTCCGGATGATATCCTCCGCAAATTCATCGACAAAAGCGCGGAACAGGCTCAGTTCATAGGCAGATCGGCCACCGCTTAGATGCAGCATTTTTTTGCGCCACGGGGCTGTACTCGCCGCCGCTTCGTGCTCTTTTACTTTATTCAGGTAATCGAGCACCTGCTGAGGCTGGGTAACGTTGAGCCGTCCAACGGCCACCGCCGGTACGTAGTCCGGGCGGCCGGCAATGCCCGTCACTAGGGCCAGATCAGAACCCGGCCAACCGCCGCTCGGTACCATGTCGAGACTGGCAGCAAGCGGATTTTTTCGAACGCCCTGCGGGTCGCGCGACTGCCCGACGAGCAACAACGCTTTTGGCGACCCATTCCGGCTAATGAAATCGGCAAAGCGCCGAATGGCTACTGCATTTCGTTCGCCGTAGCTAAACTGGTTGTATAACTGATTGGTGGTTACACTCAGTGTATCGTAGCTTCCACCGGCCTTTGATGCGCGGTAGGCCGCATAGTCAGCCACGGCATCGGGCGAGGCAGCGGTAGGCACGCGCAGAGACGGATGCGCCACGATCAGGAAATTGGCTTTAGCCGGATTGATTGTCCGAAAAGCGACCCGCTCTATGCCGACAATTGACAATATGGCACTAACCATCACTAGTTTTCGAGCTACGGCCGCTTCCCGAACCACACTCGTCCAGGTGCCGCTTGTCAGTGAACTGTTGACCAACGTACCCGACAGCACCGACGTTTGCCCCGGCACGGTGATATCAAAAATCCGGCCGGTAACAGGTACGTTAGTCAGGCGCAACAACGCCCGACCACCAGGTGCCGGGTTGGTTGTAAACTCACGGTAGGTGTAGCCACTCAAGTCAGTCTGATGCGGATAGCGAGCCAGCAGGTAAGCCATCGACACGTCATCATCCGCATTTTGCGGACTCAGGCTACAGATCACCCGGCCATTATCGGCTACGTCGGTGGCTGAAAGTGGAATCGTCAGCGTGTTCGGGTCATAATTTCGGCTCTGAACCAGATCCAGCGTTCGGGGACTGCTGCCCCGCCCCACCTGCACCTGCACCACATGCGTAGTGGGCGTTCGGCCAATGTACTGTACCGTCAGTGTGGGCGTAGCCAAACTCGTGCTGACTAGTTTCGAGAGCGTCAATGCCTGTTCATAGCGCGCTTTCGACCGGATACTCGCGCCCATCCAGCCTTCGCCCACATCGTACGCCGTTAGAATGGTTCCGTTGCTGTAGCCTGCCCCCATCGGGTAGATGTTTCCGGCGGGATACTGATCGGTAAATACGCGCAGCTCCTCGGCCCACACATAGGTTTCGGGCGTCAGCGAGCCAACGGCCAGGTCAGTATAGCGGGTCATGCGCTTCCCGGCTTGCCCGTCGAGGCGGGCGGTCAGGAAATAAGCGGTGGTATCGGAATAGAGGCTGTAATACGGGTGAGGCTGAGCCGATGCCGGCCGGTAGAGCGCCGAATCGAGCGTACCGTCGTTACCGTTTCCGAGAAAGTCGATGTAATCGGCCGTATCGAATTTTCCGTCGGTTTCGCCTTCTACCAGAATAGCCTGTTCAACACCCCGGTGAAAAAGTTGGAGTGTTCTAGGATCCAGACTTGTGAGGGGAACACCTGCTTTTTGCAAATCGGAAACTGTAATCCGGTATAACCCTTTCCGGGCCACGGGTATCTTGTAGTAGGTCTGCTGAGCGTTAATCCACTCGTTTCCGAATACGGGTTTTTGAGCGGCAGAAGCAAAACTGAACAGCGTGAAGAACAAGCACAGGTAGATGGATAGTCTCATGCGGTGGTGGGAAAACGACTTTCCAAAGTAAGGCAATTCAGGAGCTTATGCCTAAACACACAGCACAAATTGGTAAGTATTGATTCGCTCTTTATCCCTTGTTATTCACCACTCATCCCGAAAACATAATCTATTTCATCAAGTACCTTGCATCACAAAGTACCTTAGTGTATGTTTGTCCTATCCATTGACCTATGACCCACTAAGGCTCATGAATATTGAAAACGCGCAGGTCCAGATGCGAAAAGGCATTCTGGAATTCTGCATCCTGCACATCATATCACGTGGCGAGATTTACGCTTCTGATATGCTCGACGAACTGACCTCGGCCCGAATCATGGTAGTGGAAGGTACGCTTTACCCCCTGCTGACACGACTGAAAAACGCCGGGTTGCTCGATTATAAATGGGTGGAATCGACCTCAGGGCCGCCCCGCAAATACTATATGCTCACCGAATTAGGCCGAAATTCGCTAGAATCGCTGAACGAAACATGGCAGGAGCTGTCAGACTCGGTAATGCTGATTGTCAACCGCGCCCAGGCAAACGGCACACAGGTGGCTCCGCCCACGCAGGTAGCCGTAACGGTACAACCTGCCCCTTTGACCAATTCTTCCACCGAAGCGGTCGATATTGTGATGCCTGAACCTAAACAAGATCAATAAGCCCCCATTACAACCATGAAAAAGACCATCAGCATCAATATCAGCGGGGTGATCTTCCATATTGAAGAAGACGGCTACGAGAAACTTAAAAGTTATCTCCAGTCGATTCAGCAGTATTTTTCGACCTACGATGACAGTCAGGAGATTGTTACCGACATCGAAAACCGCATTGCCGAAAAGCTACTCAATAACCTGAAAGGCGATGATAAAACGCCCGCCCGGCAAGCCGTTACGCTCGAAGACGTGAATGGCCTGATTGCCAAAATGGGCACCGTGGCCGACTTTGAAGCCGTTGAAAATGACGAGGTACTGGTTACAGGCAGCAGCCGCGCCAAAACCAATCCGACGCCACGCCCCAATGCACCTGAAGACGTACCCGGCAAAGAGAAAACTACCAACGCCCCACCACCGGGCACCAGCTACAGCTACAAAAGCGGTAAGTACGAATACGCCTACCAGCGCGATGCCAACACCGGCAAAACGCAGTCGTCGTACGGATACAATGGCCGGAAACTGTCTCGCGACCTGCGCCACAAAACGCTGGGCGGTGTAGCCGCCGGACTGGCCCACTACTTCCGCATCGACCCGGTCTGGATTCGCGTGTTGCTGGTCACACTCGTCATCGGTTTTCCAGCCCTGAGTAATGGTCTGTTTAATGACGGGCGCCTGTTTGGTTCACTCTCGGGCGTAACAATTATTGCCTACATCCTGCTCTGGGCTTTTCTGCCCGGCGATGCTACGCTGGAAGCCGAAAAAGGCATTCGGAAGTTCTACCGCAACCCCGACAACAAAGTGCTGGGCGGCGTAGCCTCCGGTTTGGCCGCTTACTTTGGCGTCGAGATCAGCATTATCCGCATTGCCATGGTGGCCACCGTATTCATCGCCGGTTTTGGTATTCTGGCCTACATCGTGCTTTGGATGGTAGCACCCGAAGCCCGTAGCCTGACCGAAAAAATGGAGATGACCGGTAAACCCATCACGCTCAGCAACATTGAAAGCAGCGTTAAAAGCAACCTCAACGTGGCCGAAACCGCGCCCGAAAGTGGTTTGACCCAACTGTTGCTTTTCCCCTTCCGGGCCATTGCCGCCATATTCAGTGCCCTTGGAAAACTGTTTGGCAAAACACTGGGTGGACTAGGCAGCGTGATACGCATTCTGTTTGGCCTGCTGCTCATGTTGGTTGGCTTTAGCTTAGTTATTGCCTGCCTGACCGTTTTAGGAGCGGGCATTGGCGTACTGGCCGGAACGAATTTCGGTGATGGTGATGGTATTCCGCTCTCTATTCTGCGCGAAGACGCCAGTTTCATCACCCTACTATCGGGTTTTACATTTGGCTTTTTGCCCAGCGTAGCTTTGGGGTTGACCGGATTGATTGTGATTACCCGCAAGTCATTCCTTACCGGAAACACCGTGCTTACGTTGCTGGCCATTTGGGTAGTTAGCGGCGTTATTCTGGCCTCTACCGTTCCGCAGATTGTGGGCGAATTTAATCGACGTGCCAAAGTTGAAACCTCATTGGTACTCCGCCCTGCCAACACGCCTACGTTTGCCCTCAACGATACCGATAACGATAACGAATTCCGCTCTCGTCCCCGCATTGAGCTACTGGGCTATAACGGTACCGAAATTAAGGTTGAGCTGGAAGCAGCGGCACGCGGCCGAAACCGGGAACAAGCCGAGGCCAATGCCCGCGAGATCCAGTACTTGCCTGTAGCCAGGGATTCGACCATGACGTTCGATGATACCTACAACCTGCCCGACGATGTTCGATTCCGCAATCAGGAGCTTCAGGTACGTGTCTACATTCCATACGGAAAACCGTTCCGAATGACGGAAGAATTTGGTGAGTTTATCAGCAACCAATTCGACCGGAAAGAGCTGAATGACATGGCTACCAAACTGTGGCAGTTTACACCAGAAGGGTTGAATGGTGTTGGCTTTGAACGAACGATCGACCGTGACAGAGACAACGATGATCGCGATGATGACGAAGGAAATGACGACGAAGTAGATGTTGACGTTAACGGCGAGTTAACCCGCTCGTTGCTTCCCGCTTCAGGAACAGCTATTGCACCGCCAACTGCCGTGGCCATTTCAGGCAACTTCGGGGTTCGTTTTCAGAAAGGATCTACTTTCAAAGTGGAAGGCTCAGGCAGCGAAGAGGGGTTGAACCGGGTGACACTTACCACAGAAGACGGTAATCTGCGGGTTGAACAGCGGGAAAACCCCGAAGGCAACACCGACCGGATTGGGCTTATCATCACGGTACCTACGCTTCAGGTGCTCCGCCTGTCGGGCCGTTCTGAAGCGCGCCTCACGGAATTCGACGAACTAAGCGCCCTAACCCTCGATTTATCGGGAGAAAGTAAAGCGTTTGTAAAGACTACGGCCAAATCGATCACGACCGATCAGACTGGGGCCTCGAGCATTGTGTTGCGCGGAAAAGCCACCCAACTGCAATCGACCCTGTCGGGAGCGAGCCGGTTGCAGGCCACGCAAAGCCGCGTTGAGCGAGCTGATGTCAATGCAGCAGGAGCTAGCCGTGCACGTCTTGGCGAGGTAACAAACCTATCGAAAAAGACCACTGGCAACGGGCAGATCACGCAAACCAAAAGCCGGGATTGAGTACCTTTACAGGGAACAGTTATCAGTTATCAGGGAACAGTTATCAGTAAACAGTTATCGACTTCGTCAAGTGAGGAAAGCTAACTGCTTATTGATAACTGTTCCCTGATAACCGATAACTGTTCCCTGATAACTGATAACTGTTAACTGATAACTGACTCATGCCAACCTGGTTTATCGGCAAAATACGCTACCAACAAACCGACGATTCGGCCGCGGTGGATACCCGTAAGGATGCCTCTGCTGAATTGCCGAAAATGAAAACAATCAACGAAACGTACCTGATCGACGCCGTTTCGTACACCGATGCCGAATCTCGTTTATACCGCATTGTAGCCGACAATACCCCTGAATTTGAGATTACCGCCATTCGTCCCATGCGGTTGAGTGATGTTTTCCACGTCGAGGGTGGCGATAACTGGTACAAATGCAAGACCTTCTACATGACCGAAGATGACAAAGGCCGGGCCAAAAAAGTCCTGAGCACGATGCTCATCAACGGCTCCAATCTTCGCGAAGCGCATCAACGCCTGGTCGATAACCTGAGCACCATGCTGGTTCCGGTCGAAATTACGGATATCAACCTGACTCCCATTCTGGAGGTAGTGCCGCACGACGCCCTGCCGCCTGAAGTACCCGCCAATTTGAAGCCCTTGGCTCAGTTGGAAGCAGCGGTATAATAATGTTCAACGGAGCGTTGCTCCGTTAAGCTGTAGAGACAAAACGGCTTGTCTTTTTTTATCCCTATAGCCTAACGGAGCAACGCTCCATTGAACAATTACTCCGCCTCGTGATACACCAGCACAGGGACGTTAGCGGTTGAGAGCAGCTTCTCGGTTGGATCGGTGCCCATCAGGCCACCCAGAAAACCGGTTTCCTTACGCTGCACCACAAACAGATCCGGTTTTGTTTCGTCGATCTGCTCGGGGGTAATCACCGTTAGGTGAGCGTCGAATGTATCGATAATTGCAGCGGTTTGATCGCTCACCATCTGTTGAGAGATATGCTGCTGAAGCACATACGCCACCGACCGGAATGCCACTGAAATTGGCTCCTTACCCAGTTCACTTTCTGGAATAAACAAGACCGGGCACGGAGCCTGCCGGGCCACATCGTCGGCTGAACTACCGGCCAATCGGTCGAAAAACGTGGTTATCGTGCTGCGTTGGGTAATCAGCAGGTCAGGTTTGTATTCACGGGCAGCATCGACAATACTGTTCTCTATATCGCCAACCCGCCACTCGCCCACCGCGTCGAGGCCTTCGTTGCGGAATTGCTCAACAAGTCTATCCAGATGCTTTTGACTGATCGTTTCCAGATCAAGTACTGCTACTGACCCCATTCCCGGATCGGCAAACGTAGAAAAAGACGTGTCGGCTACCACAGGCTGGTACACGTGTAACACAATAACCCGGGCCTCCCAGGCACGGGCCATCAGATTCAGGTACGTAAACGTGGTAGAGGATTGATCGAAGAGATCGGTTGGGAAGAGTATCGTTTTCATAAGTGGATTTCATGAAGAAAGTCACTCCCGCAACTCCCCAACAGACCGGATAGTTATGCAACCTTATCCTATGCTCTTGCCCTTGTTCAGTCCTCGTAAAAGCAAAATGCCTTTCTCTAGTTTTAGTTAACTCTGTCAACGATCTCGCGTTGTACTGTTTAATCCAACTCTTTAATAGGTAACAACAGTATGACAACGTACGAAATAATTGCGGCACGCGGCCTTATCGCCTGTTTAGCAATTGGTATTATGGCCAGTTGCAACAACAACGACTCGAACACAACAGAGCCGACTACAAGGGCTACGGCCAACATCATTGACACAACTGGACGGTCGGTAGGCACGGCCAGTTTTACCGAAGAAACCAGCGGAACTGTATCTATGGTCGTGAGCGTAACGGGCCTGCCAGCCGGGCAGCACGGCATTCACTTCCATATGATTGGCCGAGCCGATCCGGACACGGCATTTATGACCGCGGGCGAACACTTCAACCCTGATAACAAACAACATGGATTAAGCAACCCTGGTGGCGCACATAACGGCGATTTACCCAATCTGGAAGTCAACGCGCAGGGCGTAGGTACGTTAACAACCTCCACCGATCGCATTACCCTATCGCAGAGTACAAAAACGGTTTTTGATGCCGATGGTACTGCCCTTGTCATCCACGCCAACGCCGACGATCAAATTACTGACCCGTCGGGTAACAGCGGTGGCCGTATTGCCGCCGGTGTAGTAACCCGGCAGTAAACGTTTGTGGCTGTGGTTGTGTCAGTGTATAATTCTGATCAAAACATAGCCCAACATTTCTTTCTATCTATTTCTGTAACAGTTTAGGTAGCGTGTATCGCCAGGACCCAACCTGACGTTTTTTTGAGTCCCCGACCCGATCGAAGGCTACTCAACGCTCGAAGAGCAGCCAAGCAGTAATCCACCTGCGGTGGTTGAGTGTACTTTAGCCGGGTCGGGGACCTCTATGCCTGTCAGGTCAGAGACCTGACCACACATTATTTAAACAATTACCTATTTTTTTAACAGACGAGCCAGGTCGGTTTTAAAATAAAAGCTGCGATTAAGCTCCATGGGCAGGTAATTTTCTGAGAAATGAACAAAGTTTAGGTTGGGCATTTCCAGGATAGCAGCGGGGATTTCACTAAACCGATTCTTGGTCAGATCCAGGGCAACTACCTTCAAATTCTTCCAGAATCCACCCTCTAAGCCAGTGATGCCGCAATTGCTAAATGTCAGTTGCTTCAGATTCGGCAACCCTGCGGCCAGTTGTAGTCCGTCTAATCCATCAAACTGCTGTTGATTCCGCACTGTCAGTGTCTCTAACTCACTGCACTTTACCAAACTGGCGGGTAGCGCAACTACCCGTCCCTGTCCCTGAGTCAGCCCTGCCCGCGTACCACCGTCCAGCGTGATCGTGTTCAGTTTGGTAAGTTGACCGATTGATTCGGGTAACCCGATAAACCGGCTGCCTGTCAGACTGAGCATTTTAAGTTGTGAGCAGTTGGTCACTTCAGTGGGTATCGTCAGCATCATGTCGCTTTCGACATACAGATAGTTTAATGCGCTGCACTGACCCACCGTCTCCGGTATGGCTTCCAGTTGTGGCAGTTTCAAACCCAATTGCGTTAAATTCGATAAGTTACCCAGCGAACCGGGCAACCGAACAATCGGGTTATCACTCAGCCCTAAGGCAGTTAGTTTGGTGAGCCGACCAATTGTTTCGGGTACTTCACGAAGTTGGTTTTTCCCTACCGTCAACTGGACGAGACCGCGCAACGACCCGATAGAGGACGGCAACGTAGTCAACTGATTTCCGCCCAGCACCAGCGTACGCAGTGAGTCGAGTTGCTCTATTTCGTTAGGTAACGCGGTGATTGGGTTTTCGTCGATAAAAAGCTGACGCAGGTGCTTCATCACGCCTATCGATCCGGGCAACGTCGTTAGTTGATTATTGCTCAAATACAGATCCTGAACATGGATCAGATGCACCGGAAAACGGCCTATACTGTTGCCGAAAGCCGCAATGATCTTCAAATTAGGCAACGTACCTAGTTCCCCGGCCAGAGACGTTAGTTGATTTAAGGAAACGTTCAGTTGCTTCAATGCCGTGAGTTGCCCGACAGAAGCGGGGAGCGCCGTCAGCTGATTTGTATCGACAGACAGACTGGTGAGCGAGGTCAGCTGACCAATAGAAGCGGGCAACGAGGTCAACTCACACTTACTGGCACTCAGACGAGTCAATCGACTGAGTTTACCGAGGGCGTCGGGGAGTTGATGAAGCGAATTTTTGTCCAGTATCAACTCTTCCAGTGCAACCAGTTTGTCCAAATCGGCAGGCAGCGCCTTTAGGTCGGCATCGGGTATTGACAGGAACATAAGGCCCGCATTAGCCAGTAGACTAGCTGGAAACGCCGCTAGCTTCACCTTTTCGAAGGAGACTTTTTTCAGCGAGGTAAGACCGAGAAATGTTGAATCCAGCGATACAACCGAGGGCGAAGTATTGTTCGAGGCGGTAAACGAGCGAGGCGCCTGTACGAAAGGCTGCCCATTTAAGTGAAGTGTTTCAAGCCGAGGCAACTTGCCCAGCCGAAGTCGGTCTATGGACGAAGCCGTAACATGGAGCGACTGCAAAGCGGGAAGAACGTTCAAGCCCGCTGTCAGATCGTTACAGTCGGCATCGGTAATGATCAACTCCCTCAGATTCGTCAATCCGCGAAAGGCGTCGGCATAATTCTGAAACATTACCCAACCGGTGATCGTGAGCTTTTGAAGTCCCCGAAGCGCCGACAGTTTAGGGGTCAAAGGCAACTCCTTCCTGTTCAGCGCCTGATGGATCGTTAGCGTAGTAAGCCGGGGCATGGTGGCCAGTGCCGTACATACCTGACCAAGCTCGAGTTCATCATAAATCAATACCTCTTCAACCGACTGCAATTTTTCCCATCCCTTCATCGGAAATGGCTTGTACACGTTTACTCTACTAGTGGAGATAATTTCTCCTTTGGCATTTCTCAGGGTTGTGAATGAATTCGGTCCATTTGCCACGCCGCTGATCATAATTGTTTTCAGCGTTGGCCAGGTGGCTAGTATCGGCAATAGCGGATCGATATTGACACTATCGAGCAAATGTATAGACAGGTACGTTGCTGGCGGAATGGTTCTGAGCGCTTCCCAGTCAATAGGCTCTTTGGTTGAAAATTCGGCGTAGAGTCGATACGCTTCGTTTTTTTGACTGGCCAGCTTACCGGCGAGATCCGAGAAGGTAGTATAGTTTGTCAGGCGGGGAGCCGAAACGAAACTGTTGCCGGACTTGGGGCTGTAAACCGGCATGAAGATATCGCTTTGCTGCGCTGAAGCACCACTTGAAAAACAGATGAGCCAGGAAACGATTACGAAGAAGAGCCGGTTGCTGCCACGGTATCCTTGCATAGCTTTGTACGATTGCTGATAAAGGCAGCAAGTTAAGTAACGATTTCAACGAATAGTTAACGAAATGTCATTCGCCTCCGATATTGATTCAACGACGCTAACACCTGCCCAGCAGGGCTTTTTCTTTCCCGCCGAATGGCATCCGCACGTGGCTACATGGCTTACCTGGCCGCACACTGAAGCGTCGTGGACCCGCGATCGGCTCGAACTCATGATGCCCGCTTACCTGGAATTTATCAAAGCAATTTCAGAAAGCGAGCAGGTGTGCATCAACGCGCATAGTGAACTGATCATTCAACAGGCCACAATGCGCCTGCACATGGCCGGGGCCAACATGGACCGCATTACGCTGCTGCCTTTCCCGACCAACGATTCGTGGTGCCGCGACCACGGCCCGGCGTTCCTGATCAATCCGGCGAAAAAAGAGCGCATGATCGTGAATTGGGGCTATAATGCCTGGGGCGGCAAATACCCTCCCTTCGACCGCGACGATCTGTTGCCCACGGCCATTGCCCACTACCGCAAGCTGGAGTACGTAACACCGGGCATTGTCATGGAAGGCGGCTCGGTAGAGTTCAATGGGGCCGGAACGGTATTGACGAGCCGGGCCTGTTTGCTCAACAAAAACCGCAACCCGAACTTATCACAGGCGCAAATTGAACGCTACCTCTGCGACTATTACGGTGTGCAACAGGTGTTGTGGGTAGAAGACGGCATCGTGGGCGATGATACCGACGGCCACATCGATGATACAGTTCGTTTTGTAAACGAAGACACGGTAATTGCCGCCATCGAAACGAATCAGAATGATGCGAATTACGCGCCTTTGCGGGAAATCCACCACGAACTTCGGCAGATGCGATTGCTTAACGGCAAGCAACTTAACATTGTGGAGCTACCCATGCCCGACCCGGTTGAAAGCGACGGTCAGCGGCTACCGGCATCGTATGCTAATTTTCTGATTACCAACCAGTCTGTAATCGTACCAACATTCCGCTGCGCTAAAGACCAACCTGCCCTCGACCTCATCGGTCAATGCTTCCCCGACCGTAAAATCATCGGCATCGATTCCACCGAAATCGTGTGGGGACTCGGCAGTTTCCACTGCCTAAGCCAGCAGGAGCCGGTAGTTTAGTTTGTGGTTTGTGGTTCGTAGTTTGTGGTTGCGCTGCTGAGGGTAAGAATGGTAACTCAGCAGCGCAACCACAAACTACGAACCACAAACCACAAACTTTTTTATAATGGTCCCGTAACCAGCTCACCCTCCGTAGGCTGGGTTGTTTTTTTATCCGTGAAGAAAAAGACGAAGAGAAGCAGCACTACTCCCGCAATGGCGGCGGGCACCATCCAGAATGTGGTGTAATCGATGCCCGTTGGTGTTTTGGCCCAGTCTTTCACGAAGCCGGACAGATACGAGCCGATGCTCATACCGATGCCGTAGGTAGCCAGCGAAATCAGGCCCTGCGCCGACGAACGAATGGAGTCGCCCGCTTTCTGGTCGGTGTAAATCTGCCCCGTTACGAAGAAGAAATCGTAGCAAACGCCGTGGAGAATAATGGCGAGGTAGAACATCCAGATACCCGCGTCGGCATTGCCGTAGCCGAAAAACAGGAACCGGGCAATCCAGGCCACCAAGCCGATGATCAGCATCTTTTTCACCCCAAACCGGGTGAAGGCAAACGGGATCAGCAGCATAAAAATCACCTCCGAAGCCTGCCCCAGCGACATGACATTTTCTACGTTTTTCATGCCCGAATCGGTCAGGGCCGAGTTGGCCATGGCGTAGTAGAAGGACAGGGGAATACAGATAAGCACCGACGACAGGAAGAAAATGGCGAACGACCGGTCTTTAAAAAGTTGGAACGCATTCAGGCCCAGAATCTGGCTGATTGAAGCACCTCCGGTTGCTTTGGGCGGCGTGTTTGGCAGGAAAAACGAGAACACACCCAGAGCTACCGACATATACATCGACAGTTCGAAGATGGCCACCTTGTCGCCAAAACCGTAATAGCCTACAATGTTCGTTACCACAATCCAGGCTACGGTACCCAAGACCCGAATGCCCGGAAATTCTTTTTCAGGGCTCACCATTTGCTGCATGGCAATAGACGAGGTCAGGGCCAATGTGGGGGCGAAGGTGATGCAATAGACCAGCAGTGCCCAGAAAAACTGATCCGGGTCAGTGACATCGATCAGGAAATAGAGGACGGCTGCCCCCAGTAAATTAAGGATGCCAAGCACGCGTTGAGCTGCAAAATAACGGTCGGCAATCATGCCTACGAAGAAGGGAGCCACCAGCATGGCTAGCGAAAACGTGGCGAAAGCAGCGCCCTGCTGCACGCCCGTAGCGCCCATACTTTTCTCCATGTACTTGGTAACCTGTCCGTACCAGGCACCCCAGATAAAAAACTGAAAAAACATCATGGCCGACAATTGCAGGCGGGTAGTCAACGACATCAGGTACGTTCGTTTAGGGTGTATTGCTTGTAGAAGGTCGAAGCTACGTATAAAACGGATAAGGCGTAAACAGACAAAGGTCCAAAATTGCGTTGCCGATGAAGCAACCCAACCCTGGACCTTTACTGTCAGACCGTTTCCGGTTTATAATCTAAGCGCGTCGTGTAGACCCTTTAATCAGGGCTGCAATGCCGAGGATAACTACGGCACCTACAAACGATGTAACAATGGCATCGAGAACACCGGCCGATTTACCGAAGACCAGACCACCTACAATACCACCGGCGATGCCGAGCAGAATTTGCACGAGCAATGAGAAAGAGAAGCGTTTGAATAGGAGATCGGCTAACCAACCAGCAACTGCTCCAATGAGGATTGACATCAAAATGCCCATGACTGTTTTTCGTTTATGTTGAGTATTAGATAAGAACAGAAACATAACAGCAACAGCGTCTTTATGTTTAACCAGATAAGTAAGTAGAACGCGATTGCCACTCCCTCGTGATTACAATTGCCTTTTAGGAAAGCCGTATCTTTGCCCTATGAGTACGGAACAGTATCAACAAACAACACAAATCAATTCCCTCCCGGTCATGGAGGCGTTTTACACGATCCAGGGCGAGGGCGCCCATTCGGGTAAGGCTGCTTATTTTATCCGCCTTGGCGGCTGCGATGTGGGATGCCACTGGTGCGACGTGAAAGAGTCGTGGCCGATTGACGCGCACCCAAAACAGAGCATTGATCAATTGGTGTCTGAGGCCCTGACGTACCCAGGCCGGATGGCCGTGATTACGGGCGGCGAACCGCTGATGCATGACCTAACGCTACTTACCAATGCCTTACAGACCGCTGGCTTTCAGACGAATATAGAAACATCAGGCGTTTACCCCGTCAGTGGTTCATGGGACTGGATTTGCTTCTCACCCAAGAAATTCAAACAACCGCACCCGGATATCTACGCCAAGGCCGACGAGCTAAAAGTCATTATCTACAACCAGTCTGATTTTGCGTTCGCGGAATCATTCACGTCAAACCTGCGGTCCGATTGCCGGTTATTACTGCAACCGGAATGGAGCCGATCAGACGAAATGCTGCCCCGTATCGTTGAGTATGTAAAGGCAAATCCACAGTGGCAAATCTCCCTGCAAACGCACAAATTCATGCAGATTCCTTAGGGAACCGTACTAGCTACCGGACGTTAGATGGTGGACGTCGGATGCTAGTTATAAACAGGGTCGTTTTATTTTTCGGTCCATGTTTTCTTCTCCTGCTGACTTCGTTGGTAGCTTCGGCGCAGTCGAAGAAAGCCGTTGAGTTTTACACGCAGGGAATCAGGTTGTTCAACGAGCGTAAAGCCACCGAGGCGATTCCGTTCTTTGAGCAGGCCCTGAAAGAGACGCCTACTTTTCTGGACGCGCAGGTACGTTTGGGGCAAGCCTATGAATTTACCCGTCGTCTCGAACCGGCCCTCAGCGCTTACCGGGCTGCCATTGCTCTTCAGGCCAGCCAACCGGCCGCCACTCCCGGTACACCAACGGGAGCGGTAGCCACCGCCTATCAGGGGTCGGCCCAGATTTTGCTAAAACTGGGGCGTTACAGCGAAGCCATCCCCATGCTGGAAACGTTCCAGCGTTACTTTGCCCCCGAATCGGCGAAGGCGCGGCAGGTGCAACGCTCGCTGGCTATAGCGCGTTTTGGTCAAAATGCCGTTGAACATCCCGTTTCGGTGAACCCGAAGCCGCTTTCCGAATCGTTGAAAGTGGGCGAATCACAGTATTTCCCGGTACTGACCGCCGATGAGCAGACGCTGGTATTTACCATGCTGAAACCTGAAGGCGACGAAGACCTGATGACGGCCACCTGGGCGGGTAATGAAAGCGGCTGGCAAACCCCCACGCCCCTATCGCCCAAGATCAATACGCCCGACAATGAAGGAACGGCCAGCCTCTCGGCCGACGGGCGGCTGCTGGTCTTCACGGCCTGTCAGAGCGGAACACGGCAGGGGTTTGGTAGTTGTGACTTGTATAGCAGCCAGAAAACCGGCGATGTGTGGAGCACCCCCCAAAACCTCGGCCCAACCATCAACACCCGCGATTACGAATCACAGCCCAGTCTTTCGGCCGACGGACGGCAGTTGTACTTCGTCTCGAATCGGCCGGGGGGATTGGGGCAACGCGATATTTGGCGCAGCACCCGCAATGGCAGCGGCGACTGGACCACTCCCGTTAATCTGGGGAAACCCATAAATACGGCGTTTAACGAAGCGTCGCCGTTTATCCATGTCAATGGACAGGCGCTGTTTTTTGCGTCGGAAGGGCATATCGGCATGGGCGGCTATGATCTGTTTTTGACTCGCTTCCGCCCCGATAGCGCTCAGGCTGGCTGGTCAACGCCAACCAATCTGGGCTACCCCATCAATACGTCGGAAGATCAGGCGTCGCTGTTTGTATCCGCCAACGGTACCCGCGCTTACTACTCATTTGAGGAACAGAAAAACGGCGTTTCGCAGCGATCGCGGATTTACACGTTCGATCTGCCCGCCAACCTACGTGAGCAGGTACGTCCCGTCAATTACCTCAAAGGCCTGATCACCGACGCCCGCACCAGCAAACCCCTCAGCGCCACGCTGGATCTGATTGACCTCAAAACGAACCTGCCCCTCTCCCGCATTTCGTCAGATACAGAGACTGGGCAATACATCGCCGTGTTACCCGCCGGGGGCGATTATGCGCTGTATGTCAGCGCGCCGGGTTATCTGTTCAAAAGCCTGTCGTTCAATTATACCGACAAAACTTCTACCGAAACAGGCATGGGTCAGGGCGTTTCACTCGATGCGGGCCTTGAGCCGATCAGCGCCACCGGGAAAGAGACATTGAATAACCTGTTTTTCGAGTCAGGTCAATACGTGCTGTCGGGGAAATCGTTGACAGAACTTGAACGACTTGCCGAATTTTTAAAGGTTAACCCCACCACCCGGATTGAAATTGCAGGGCATACCGACGACCGGGGCGACCCGGCAGCCAACGTAGAACTGTCGCGCAAACGCGCACAGACCGTTGTTGACTACCTGGCCCGCATGGGTATCGCCCCGGCCCGACTCAAAGCTATTGGGTACGGAAAAACCCGCCCCGCCGTGAAAGGCACCACCGACGAAGCCCGTCAGCGCAACCGCCGTATTGAGTGGCGGGTATTATAAAATCGGCGCTGGAGCACCTTACTTGCCGGTATAAGCCACCCGGTAGACGACGCCATTGGCATCATCGGTCACCAGTAGCGAACCATCTGTATGCTGGGCTATGCCGCAAACCCGGCCAAAATGCTCTTTGTTGTTGCCGACCAACCAACCCGACACAAAATCTTCTATGCCGGTAGGATTGCCCTGCTCATCGAACTTGACCCGAACAATCTTGTAACCCGACGGTTTCGCCCGGTTCCAGGAGCCATGCATGGTTACGAACGCATCCTGCTGGTACTCTTTCGGAAAACTGCTTGCCATACCTGCAGTATTCTTGTAAAAGACCATACCTAGCGGAGCCGCGTGGGCATCGTACAACTGCAACGGTTTAACGGTTTTAGCGGCATATTCCTGCGGCGTCTCACCGGCAGGCTGAGGGTGCGGGGGAATTTTACCATCCGCGTAGACATACGGCCAGCCGTAATCAGCATTGGCTTTGATCTCGTTCAACTCTTCGCGCTGATCTTCGTCGCCCAGCCAGTCAATGCCGTGGTCGAAGCCGAAAAACCGTTTGGTCTGCGGGTGCCAGTCGAAGCCAATGGTGTTACGTAACCCTTTGGCAAACACTTTCCGGCCCGAACCATCGGTATTAATCTGAAGCATCGTGGCTGCTTCCTTGTTGCGCTCATCGCAGGCATTACAGGTGCTGCCTATCGACAGATAAAGTTTACCATCAGGCCCAAAGTTCATGGTCCGGTTGGGGTGCTGCCCGGCATCCGGCAAATCGTTGTACAGCGTTTTCATGGCACTCAGTGTTCCATCGGCCTTAATATCGGCTACGAACAGTTCCCGAATAGAAGTCAGATAAAGCTTACCATTTCGCAGGGCCATCCCGTGCAGATCGGGGCGTTTGGCCACTTCTTTCGTCATATCGGCTTTGCCGTCTTTGTTGGTATCGCGCACCAGCATCACCGTGCCTTTTGTGCGATCCGATACGTACACATCGCCGTTTGGAGCAACGGCTATCATGCGGGGATTGCCCATTTTTTCGGCAAAGGTGGTCACCGTAAAGCCGGCGGGTGCTTTCAGGGCAGATACCCTTGTCGGCGTGGCCTCTACCTGACCCGGCTTAAATACGTTTACGGCGTATTTATCTTCCACTGATTTTTCGTAATCATTTTGGGCCAGAACCGTTGCCTGTGAACCAGTTAGAGCCACTGCTACCAGCCAGCCAATTTTTTGTCTTGTTTTCATACGTTGAACGAAGAATTGATGAGCACGGGAAATGCTCTGAATTAAATTATGTTGCCAAAACCGGCTTTGCCTATAGAACCACCTGTTTGAGGATCTGGTTAGCCCACTGGTAAAAAACCGTTCTACCGGATTTCGTTAGGTATCCGTAGGCTCAATTCATAGAGATTAAAAGGTAAGTTTTGTAAACATCCCGTCTGGTTTTCAGCTTTTGTGATCAGCTTTGTGCTTAAAATTACCAGCATGTTCACGATTGAAACCCGCCCCATTGGTCCTCTCGGAGGCACCGAACCACTCACGGATTACATCCTTACCAATACCGAAACCGGTGAGTGGGCCACCATTCTGCCCGAATATGGTGCAATTCTCCGCCAACTAGTGCTACGCAAAGGAGATACCCGTTACACACTTATTCATAGCCCCGCTTCAGCCCAGGCATTACGCGCCGATGAAACGTTTGCCAGCGCTTTTCTGTACCCGTTTCCCAGCCGCGTTTTCCAGGGAATTTACCGCTTCGACGGAGAGGCCTACGCCTTGCCCATGAACGAATCCATGCGCGACAATGCGCTTCATGGCTTTGTTCACCCTAAGCCGTTTCGGGTAATTACGCAGGAACAAACCCACGAACATGCGCTGCTATCAATGGCGTATGAGTATCGCGGCGATGAGCCGGGTTATCCCTTTCTGTTTTCACTGACCATCACGTATACGCTGTCGGCGCAGGGACTGACATTGCAATTCGAAGCGCTCAATACCGGCATTCGGCCTAGTCCGGCGGCGTTTGGCTGGCATCCGTATTTTACCCTCAACAACGCGCCTACCGACGAACTGACGCTGACCTTGCCTTCGCAGACCGTGGTCACGCTGGATGACCACATGATTGCGACCGGAACAGCGCCCGCCGCCGCCAACCGGCTGGGTACGTTCAGTCTGAAGGAAGTCAGTCTCGACACACCCTGGGTCGCCAGTTTCATTGATATTGACGGACAACGGCAAGCTAAAACCGTGTTGCAGTGGCCCGCCGACGACGTGTCGCTCGAAATAACGCAAAGCGATTCGTTAGGCTACGTGGTAGTGTATACCCCCGATCGCCGCGACAGCATTGCCATTGAACCACAAACGGCCAATGTCAACGCGTTTAATAACGGCGAAGGGCTCACGGTCCTGCAACCCGGCGATACATTAAGTGGGCAAATCGGGGTGCAGTTGACGTAATGTGAAATGTGGTGTTGATTAATAAGGTAGCTGAAACGCTGTGTTTCGCTGGGCCTTGCGTGTTCTTCGGCAATGCCATGGGCTACCAATGCTGCGGCCCGCTGGGCCTACTCCGTATTGACGGCAATCGAGTCAATCCTGTAAGCAAACAACCACGCGTACACATAGGCCCAACGGGCCGTAGCGTCGGTAGTATGAATGCCATAGGCCTACAAACACAGCCCCAGCGGGGCGTAGCATGCGTTTTACATGGCCTACCTACCTCTCGCCATCGCACAACACCTTCACCAGAAAAGCATTCGTTACTCGGCTAGCGCCAGATTGACGGGCTTGTTGGCGGTCAGCGCATTGATGGGCAACCCTTCTTTTTTCTTCAGCGCATACTGGGCTAACACCGGGAAATGGTCGGAGAAAGAAACGCCCGATAGTGTTTCGCAGGCTTTGATATGCCACTCGCTGCTGACGAATTGCTGGTCTATACGCACATAGTACGGGTGGCGGTTCAGGGTGAAACCGAAGCCGTCACCTGCTTCTTCAAACGCATTTCTGAAATTTTGCCGGAGCTTTCCATACGCATAGCCGAATGGCGTTTCGTTGAAATCACCGCAGATGATGACCGGGAACCGACTCCCGGTCACGTAGGATTCCACCTCTCGCAGCTGTTCATTCCGGTTTTCAAAACCTTCTTTCAGCCGCCCAACAGTATTTACGAGCTCGGCCCAGCCCTCCCCGATTTTACCGGCTTTCAGTGCGTCGACCATCTGGTTAGACCGTACGCCCATCGACCATAAGTGTACGTTGATAACCCGGATGGTGTCCCGGCCATACATAATGTCGGCACAGATAAATCCGTTGATGTTTGGCCCTTTTGATTTGGTCCAGACCCGGCCGTATTGCTGCACAATGGGGTACTCCGAAAACAAGGCTAACCCCACTTCCCGATCACCAAAGCAAGTCAGCTTTTTGATGGTCGACGCGTACTGCCGCTCGATTTGCCGGTTTGGCGAGTACTCCTGAAAACAGGCGATATCGGCTTTCAGCAACGACGCATTGAAGGCATTATCACCCTGCTCCGGAAATGTTTCGCTGTTGAAACTCAGCACGTTCAGCGTTGGCTGCGGCGTGGCACTCTCATAGCCATTATGGGTACCCACCAGCCGTTTGGCCACCAGAAATGAAAACAGCACCCAAGTTAGACCCGCCATGGCAATCATTTTCTGCTGCCTGTAGAACAGGTACACACAGGCCGCAAAGCCACCCAGCATGGCCAGGGGTAAACTCATCATTAAAAAGCCGCCCAACCAGTGACTCGTTACCGGGTAGTAGCCCGAGGCCATGGTGAAGAAGAGATACAGCAGTGCTGAGTAAGCCACCGGAAACCGGCGATAGGCGGTAAACAGCCAATGGCCTCCGGCCAGCAAAAAGTCGAGGTAGGGAGACAGTGCGGCCGACAACCGTTCAAAAAATACGCGAAAAGCTGCCATACGTGAGTTGTGATGTTATGGTGTTGAATAACGGCTATTGGAGGGCTACTTTACGTCAAACCGCCCCGCGCCTATTTTGAACCCTTCGGCATACAACTCTACTGTATAGGAACCCGGTTTGTAAGCGTTCTCCCGACGATAAAGCAGTTCAACCTGCTGATCGTTATTGGCGTAAGAAACAGTATGCCGAATGCTGTAGCCAAGCTCACGGCCGTCGATCATCAGCACACCGCCAACGCCACTTTCGCTCACAACGGCACCTCGAGGGTCAAGAATGCGTACATACACGTCTTTATCCCCTTTTTGGCTAACAGGATTGGCCAGCAGCACAAAATCGATTTTCAGTCGGTCGATGCGCGATGCTTTGTAGGGGCCTGTCCGGCGTTCTTTTCCGTTGGTGGCCAGCGCGGCAACTTCTACCCCAACGGCTTTCATGGCCGATGCCAGCGTAACCTTACTTTGCAGGTCTGCATTTTGCAACGAATAATCAACGACCGCCCGAACCAGTGCTGCCTTTTCGAATTTCAGCCCTTCATTTTCAGTCAGCATGTGTTGCTTCTCCTCTTCGAGCGTGCGGGTGCGGCTCAGCAACGATCCATTTTCGGCCCGTAGCTTTCGGAGATCAGCATCGTTGGTAGTCAGAAAATTCTTGTAATCCCTGATTTTCAGATCGTACTGCTGAATCGAAAATGTAAAATCAGACTTTAGCCGTTTCTTATCCGACTCCAGTTGCCGTTTAATGCGCTCCAGTTCGGTCACGTTACCGCCTAATTGACGTACCTCCACCAATTTCTGATCAAGGACTTTCGAGATCGAATCGAGTTTGATCTGCGTAGAGGCAAACTGCTCTACTTTAGACGTCAGCAGTTTCTGTACTTCGAGGGTTTCATTACGCGAGCCCATGAACAGGTAAGCCAGCAATGCCAGTACACCGGCCAGGGCTCCTACCGCTAGTTTCAGCATTTCCTGTCGGGGGTTTGTGGCTTCGGCTTCCATAAATGAGTTGAATTGGTGGTCTGCAAAGGAACAACCACCACCTTAACCAGGACTTAACCTCACCTTAAAACCACCTTAAAACGGGGAAGAGATTGGGTAAACGGTCTCACCGGGTTTTACCTGGTGAGACCGTTTACCCAATTACCAACGTTGGAACGGTAAAGGTGAACGTAGTGCCTTCCCCGGTTGAGTGTACCTGCAACGTACCCCGGTGAAGTTGCGCCACCTGCCACACAATAGCCAGTCCCACCCCGTGCCCGTTTACCGATTGGGCCGTGGCGTTGCTGCGGAAGAACGGTTGAAAAATGTGCGGCAGATCGGCAGCCGGAATGGGGGTACCCTCGTTGAAAACGGTAATCGTGATCTGTCCGTCTGTCGACGCAAAGGTGATCCGGGCTGTGCAGGTGGGCGAAAACTTACAGGCGTTATCGATCAGGTTCATCAGCAGCACCTTCAGCGAGGCCCTGTTGCCGGCAACGATCAAGGCCTCCTCTTCATCGGGGAAATCGGTGAACGAAATCTGAATCTGGTAATCGTTGTGCCAGGTCTGTACCTGCGTTTTCGATTCCCAGAGAAGTTCATCCATTCTGACCGGCTCTGTAGGCAGTGTATTGGTATGTCCAGACGTGTTTGCCAGTTCGAGCAGGGCGGTGGTCAGTTGGGCCAATGTGCGGGTATCTTCCTGAAGTGACCGTAGCAAACGCTCGTATGCCTCGGAACTACGCGGTTGAATAAGGGCCACGTCGATCTGCGAGTTGATTTTCGTGAGGGGATTTTTCAACTCGTGCGACACGTTGGCAATAAACATTTTCTGATTATTCAACGCCTGCTCAATGCGGTCGAGTAATTGATTGAAGGTGGTGACCAGCAACCCAATCTCATCCGATCGGTTGGGATGGGCTACCCGTTTCCCCATGTTTCGGGGAAAAATGGCGTTCACCTGCTGAATGATGCCCGACATGGGAGCCAATGCACGATCGGCAAAGAACCAGCCCGAGATGCCAAGCAACAGCATAGCGGCCAAAATCATGACCGTCAATATCCGCTTCAGATCGTCGAGCGCCTCGTTGCCCGCCTGATCGATGCCGCTCACGATAACCCAGTTGCCCCCATTACGACCCGTGAGGTGAATGGCACTGATCTGGTATCCGTTTTTATGCAGATACAGGGTTTGAGCCGTGGAATCGAGTTGGGAAGTAAATTGCTGATGAAAAGCGCTGTTTGCCGGATTAGTCGCAAACAGAATCTGCTTCGTCTTTTCGTTGACGATTGTGATGCTTTCATTCAGCAACGGCTCTTTGTTGGCCACGTCGATCAGGCGTAACACGGTGCTGTCGGTCTGCTGCAAATCGAACAGCAGGGTGGTGGTGGTGATTCCCCGATCCTGGAGACGTTTGAAAAACCTTTTTTCGAGGTAAAGCTTACTAAAGAAATAAACGCCCAGCGAAAAGAAGAGCAGCACGAGCGTGACCAGCAAGGCAAACTGATAGGTGAGCCGGGTACGTATATTGATCATCACGACAGCACTTTCATCACGTAGCCCATGCCAATCTGCGTATGCAGCAGTTTAGGATCGAAATCCCGATCGATCTTTTTGCGCAGGAAATTGATATACACCTCGATCACGTTGGTGCCCGTATCAAAGGTCAGATCCCAGAGGCGCTCGGCCAGCTCAACTTTGGAGAGTACCCGCCCCTGATGGCGCAGAAAATACTCGAGCAGTTGAAACTCTTTGGCCGTCAGGGTAATCTCTTTGCCCGCCCGCACTACTTTCTTGCTGTCGGGATCGAGTTCGAGGTCCGCAATTTTCAGCAGATTGACCGTTTGCAGCACCCCGGTATTGCGCCGGGTCAGCGCTCTGACCCGGGCCATTAGTTCCCGAAATTCAAACGGTTTCACCAGATAATCGTCTGCGCCGGCATCCAGTCCCTGAATTTTATCATCGGTGGTCCCCAGCGCTGTCAGCATCAGAATGGGGGTAGAAATGGTGGCCTGGCGCAGCTTTCGGCACAGCTCCAGGCCACTCATTCCGGGCAGAATCAGATCTGAGATGATCAGTGAATAGGCGGTTCGGCTCGCCAGTTGAAACCCGGTAACACCATCGTAGGCGACATCGACCTCCCACTGATGCTCTTCGAGCCCCTGCTTAATGCTCTGAACCGTTTTGACTTCATCTTCAACGATAAGTATTCTCATGTCGCAACGTTGACTAGGTGGTGGTTAGCGCCCGCTGCTTTACCCATTAATCGCTCAACGAATCAGGTTGCGCGGGTCGGGCGTGGTTACTATCAAAAACTCGCGGGGCGGTTCGGCACCCTGAAGGTGCTTCACGAAATAATCCCAGCGGCGACGGGCCATGTAGTTACTATAACTCCCAAAACCATGTGCGCTGTTCGGAAACAGCACCAGGTCGAAGTCTTTATTGGCTTTTTGCAGCGCTTCAACCACCAGTAAAGTGTTTGAAGGTGGCACGTTATTATCCATCATGCCGTGGGCCAGCATCAGTTTCCCTTTCAGGTTTTTAGCGTAATTCTGGTTTGCCTGCGCTTCATAATCAACCGCCGAGGCCAGACCGTTGTAGCGCTCGCCCCAATCATCTTCGTAATTCCGGTTGTCGTGGTTTCCCGATTCAGAAATACCCACTTTAAAGAAATCGGGGTAGCGGAACATAGCCGTTGCCGTAGCGAAGCCGCCGCCCGAATGCCCCCAGATGCCTACCCGGTTGGTATCCAGGTACGTATACTGACTGGCCAACTGCCGAATACCGCCGATCTGGTCGGGCAGGGTATTTTCGGCCATGTTGCCGTAGCTCATGTCGTGGAAACTTTTCGACCGCAGGGGATTGCTTGTGCCTTCAATTTCAACCACAATGAACCCCAGTTCGGCCAGCGCCTGGTTGTCTTTGCGCGCCGTTGAGAACGACCAGTTGCCAACGCTACCTCCCTGCGGACCGGGATAGATGTAATCGACCACCGGGTATTTTTTCGTCGGGTCGAGCTGACTGGGGGTGTACATCAGGCCATACAGATCGGTTTTGCCATCGTGCGCTTTCACCCGGATTGGGGTGGGCGGACGCCAGCCGGTGGCGGTCAGGCGGGAGATGTCGGCCTTTTCCAGCGTCGTGATCAGCTTGCCCGCCAAAGTACGCACGACACTTACCGGTGGCACATCGGGGGCCGAGTAGGTATCGACCATGTAGTTCCCTGACGGCGAGAACGTGACCTGATGATTACCCGGTTCGGGGGTCAGCACGGCAAACTGTTTCCCATCGAAGCCAACCTGGCAAAGCTGCCCGAAATACGGGTTCGCTTCCTGACGACCTACCGCCATAAAATACAGCATCCGTTTCTTTTCATCGACGCGAAGTAGTCTGGTCACCAGCCAGTTGCCTTTGGTGATCTGATTTTTCACCCGACCGGTCAGGGCATCGTACAGATAGAGGTGGCCCCAGTCATCGCGTTCCGAAAACCAGATAAATTCATTGGTTCCCGCCAGATAGCGCCAGTTAATAGCTCCCCAACCCGATTCAAACTGCGTGGCTACAGTTTCTTCAAATACTTCCCGAACAGCGCCGGTGGCAGCATCAGCCAAGCGTACTTTTTCCTGTTTATGATCGCGCGACGTCGATACGAAAGCCAGCGTTGCTCCATCCTGCGTCCAGTTTACATCGTCGAACGTACCGCTGCTGGAAATGTCGTCGCTCAGGGTGGCCCGGTGCGGATCGGCCGGAATCTGGAGGGTGATTACTTTGGGACCCTCCAGGTTGATGATCACGCGCTGAATGGTTGGAATGACCTTATCGCCCGGAAGCGGGTATTTCCACTGTTTAAGGGTAGGTTTGCCTACGTTGGTGGTGACCAGATACATATCGCTCACCTCCCGCTGATCCTGTTTGAAGGTGGCAATCTTCTTCGAGTCGGGCGACCAGGCCAGCACAGCGCGGTCACTTGATCGCCAACCCGCGTTGTCGGTAGCGTACCCAAAATCTTTGACGCCGTCGGTGGTTAGTTGCAGGCGGTCTCCCGTTTGCAGGTTACGTACCCAGAGATTGTAGTCTTTAATGTAGGCTCCCCACTTCCGGTCGGGCGATGGCACTTCATTGAAGTCACCCTCCCTCATCGAACGTCGACCAGCCGAGCCGGAAACCGCCGAGCTGGTGGTGTCGGTCATGAGCTGGTTTCGCTGTGGGTTGTACAGCCACGATTTACCACCGGCCTGGAAAAGAACCGACTGCCTGTCGGGCGTATACGTAAAGCTCTGGAACGGCAACTTAGCGGCATCGTAGGTACGGCTCATCGCCTCAGACAGGGCAACGGCCAGTTTCTGATGGTCGAACGGGGCTGTACGGGTGCCTTTGGTGGGATCTACCAGCACAAACTCACTGCCCGTTGCGGTCAGTATCCGATACCAGAAGCGCTCGTCGGGTAGCCAGTTGGGCCGAACACCACTCCGATCGATGAACTGCTCGGTATTGGCGCCCATGAAGCGTTGCGCCTGTTCATAGTCCCGGGCCGTCAACACGGTTCGGGGCTGTGCATAGCCCTGTAGCGCCAGCACGGATGAAAAAAATAGCACTATCCTTTTACGCATAGAAAAACTGAATGGCTTACGGTTTGCTTGTTGACTACTTTGCAATTGAGCCAACTTTCATCGGCTTTCACAATACTACCTAATTCCAGAGGATTGACCAGCATATGACCTTAAAAAGCAGTAATAGGCGCGCAGGGAATTACTTTTGTCGATGGATTACTTTAAAAAACTGCTCGATTTGCTGAAAATCGAACGGGAGGAAGATCGCTATCAATATCAACAACTCACCCAGTCGACCAGCGTAGCCGAGCGCAGGGCCAACGGGCTTACCTGGTACCCTATCGCCATTCGGGGTTCTGAACTAGGCCGGGGCGACTACCTGACCGTGGAGGTAGAACGCACGACCCATCAGGACCTGTCGCATCAACTTCGGACGGGAGTCCCTGCCCTTCTGTTCAGCAATCATGACCCCAAAACAGACCGGGTCGAAGGCACGGTTTCGTACCAAAACGGCAACCGGCTCAAGATCACGCTCCTGACCGATGAGTTACCCGACTGGTCGCGAAACGGTAAGCTGGGCATCGAAATGCTGTTCGACGATACCACTTACGACGACATGCAGGAGGCCCTTAAGCAGGCTAACCTCTTCGGCGAAGCGGGAAATCATCGTCTGGTCAATATCCTCACCGGGATTGCCCCGCCCACCTTTCATCCCGATCTGACCCCCATTGCCCTGCCCCGGTTGAATGAGAGTCAGCAGAAGGCCGTTCAGACCATACTGGCCGCCAACGAACTGGCCATCGTACACGGTCCGCCGGGAACAGGCAAAACAACAACCCTGGTGCAGGCTATCAAGGCCCTGATCGACCGGGACCATCGGCAAATTCTGGTAGTGGCTCCCAGCAATGCCGCGGTTGACTTGCTAAGCGAAAAGCTCCACGAAGAGGGGCTGAACGTGCTTCGGATCGGCAACCCCAGCCGGATATCGGAGCGACTAACGGCTCTGACGCTGGATCATAAAATGGCCGAACACAGTCTGATGCGGGAAGCCAAAAAGCTGAAAAAGCAGGCTAATGAGTTTAAATCGATGGCCCACAAGTACAAGCGCAGCTTTGGCAAAGCCGAACGCGACCAGCGAAAGGCGCTCTTCGACGAAGCCCACCGCCTGATGAAAGAAGTCAGTTCGACCGAGCAGTACGTGATCGACGATCTGGCAGACCGGGCTCAGGTCATTACGGCTACCCTGGTAGGAGCCAATCACTACACCATCCGTAGCCGCAGCTTCCACACGGTGGTTATCGATGAGGCGGGTCAGGCGCTGGAACCCGCCTGCTGGATACCGATCCTGAAAGCCCAGAAAGTAGTGCTGGCGGGCGACCATTGTCAGTTGTCGCCCACGATCAAATCGGGCGAAGCGGCCCGTAACGGACTCAGTACAACCCTGCTTGAAAAGTGCGTCGCGCTTCACCCCGAGGCAGTGAAGTTGCTGGAGGAACAGTACCGGATGCACGAACAGATCATGGGGTACTCAGCCAGCGTATTCTATCACAATCAACTGCGGGCGCATGCCTCGGTGGCGGGTCACACGCTTTTCCCCGACGATAGTCCGTTGCTGTTTATCGATACCGCCGGTTGTGGATTTGAGGAAAAACTGGAAGGCACCAGCTCTACCAACCCCGAAGAAGCGGCCCTGTTGATTCGGCATTTGACCCAGTTGGTAGCCCACCTTGGTTCGCTCTACAGCCCCACCAATTTTCCGCGTATTGCCGTTATCTCGCCCTACAAGCAGCAATTAGTCGTGCTGAACGAACAGCTTAGCCATGCCCCGGATTTGCAACCCTATCAAGCGTCGATTTCGGTGAACACGATCGACAGTTTTCAGGGGCAGGAACGCGACATTGTGTACATATCCATGACCCGCAGCAACGACCGGTCCGAGATTGGCTTCCTGTCCGACATTCGGCGGATGAATGTTGCCATGACCCGCGCCCGCAAAAAACTAATCGTCATCGGCGATAGCGGTACCCTGGCCGTCAACCCGTTCTACGCCGATTTCATCACCTACGCCGAAAACCTGAATGCGTATCAGAGCGCGTGGGAGTGGGTTTGATCTTTAAAGTTTAAGGTCTAAAGTTTAATGTTTAAAGTGGCGTTGCTATGGCAGGGCGGTTTAACTTTTTTGAGTTTTTTTGTCATCCCGAAGAATGAGGGATCTTGGCGTTCCTTCTAATAGCGCCAAGATCCCTCATTCTTCGGGATGACAAAACAGTAAAGGCAGCCTGTTTCCGGGCTGCCTTTACTGTTTCAATCTATTTTAAAAGTGAGCTGGGTACGTGTCGCTGACGCTTGATGCTCAAGTTTCAAATACACTGCCATAGCAGCGCAACCACAAACGTCAAACCACAAACTACAAACCCCAATTTATGCCAACTCGAACCGGTCGAGGTTCATCACCTTATTCCAGGCCGCTACGAAATCGTGTACGAACTGCTCCTGTGCATCGCTACAGGCATATACTTCGGCCAGGGCGCGGAGTTCTGAGTTAGAACCGAAAATAAGGTCAACCCGGGTACCCGTCCATTTAATGTCACCCGTTGTGCGGTCGCGACCTTCAAACACATCCTCTGCGTGCGAAACCGCTTTCCAGGTTGTACCCATATCGAGAAGGTTGACGAAGAAATCGTTGGTCAGGGTTTCGGGGCGCTTGGTGAACACACCGTGTTTCGAGAAACCGTAGTTCGTGTTCAGCACACGCATACCGCCTACCAGCACCGTCAACTCAGGCGCAGTCAGCGTCATCAACTGGGCTTTGTCGATCAGCATTTCTTCGGCCGACACCGTGAACTGAGTCTTGGCGTAGTTGCGGAAACCGTCTGCTTCAGGCTCCAAAAGAGCGAATGAATCAACATCTGTCTGCTCCTGCGACGAATCAGTCCGTCCCGGTGTGAACGGTACGGTTACGGTCTGACCGGCATTTTTAGCCGCCTGCTCAACACCGACACAGCCGCCAAGCACAATCAGATCGGCAATCGACACCTGCTTACCATCGGTTTGTGCGCTGTTGAAATTGGTCTGAATGGCTTCATATTTGGCGAGCACACTGCTCAGCAGACCCGGGTGGTTCACATCCCAGTCTTTCTGCGGGGCAAGGCGCAGGCGGCCACCGTTAGCACCACCACGCTTGTCGGAACCACGGAACGTAGCCGCCGACGCCCAGGCGGTCGATACCAGCTGTGATACCGATAGGCCAGAAGCCAGAATTGTGGCTTTCAATGCGGCAATATCCTGCTCATCGATCACCGGAGCGGTTACTGCTGGAATTGGATCCTGCCAGATCAACTCTTCAGCAGGCACTTCAGGACCCAGATAACGCGAAATGGGTCCCATATCACGGTGGGTCAGCTTGAACCAGGCACGGGCAAACGCGTCGGCAAACTCATCCGGGTTGGCCAGGAAGCGTCTCGAAATTGACTCATAAATGGGGTCAACGCGCAGGGCGAGGTCGGTCGTAAACATCATCGGAGCATGACGCTTCGCCGGATCGTGGGCATCGGGTACAGTACCGGCACCGGCACCATCTTTCGGCCGCCACTGATGCGCTCCGGCAGGGCTCTTGGTCAATTCCCACTCAAAACCGAACAGGTTCTCAAAGTAGTTATTGTCCCACTTCGTTGGGTTCATCGTCCAGGCACCTTCCAGGCCACTCGTGATCGTGTCGCCGGCATTCCCTGTACCAAATGAGTTTTTCCAGCCCATGCTCTGCTCTTCCAGGCTTGCACCGGCCGGTTCCCGACCAATGTATTCACCCGCATCGGCAGCACCGTGGGTTTTACCGAAGGTGTGTCCACCCGCGATGAGGGCCACTGTTTCTTCGTCGTTCATGGCCATGCGGCCGAACGTTTCCCGAATATCGCGTGCCGAAGCAAGCGGATCAGGGTGTCCGTTAGGTCCCTCAGGGTTCACGTAGATCAGACCCATCTGAACGGCTGCCAGTGGGTTTTCCAGTTGACGGTCACCGCTGTAGCGTTTGTCACCCAGCCATTCGGCTTCGGCACCCCAATAAATATCTTCCTGAGGCTCCCAAACGTCTTCCCGTCCGCCACCAAAACCAAAGGTTTTGAGGCCCATCGATTCCATAGCACAGTTACCGGCGAGTACCATTAAATCGGCCCACGACAGTTTCTGACCGTATTTCTGTTTCACCGGCCACAACAACAGCCGGGCTTTGTCGAGGTTGGCGTTGTCGGGCCAGCTATTGAGAGGCGCAAAACGCTGCGTACCTGCACTGGCACCGCCGCGACCGTCGGCCGTACGGTAGGTACCGGCACTATGCCAGGCCATCCGGATGAAGAATGGGCCGTAGTGACCGTAATCGGCAGGCCACCAGGCTTGCGACGTGGTCATCAACTCGAAGATATCGTTTTTAACCGCCGCCAGATCAAGTGATTTGAACGCTTCTGCATAGTTGAACGACTTACCCATTGGGTTCGACGCTACGCCATGCTGACGGAGAATGCTCAGGTTCAACTGCTTAGGCCACCAATCCCGGTTCCGGGGACCGGCTCCGGCGCTCTGCTTGGCGGGCGACGTGTGACCCGTGAACGGGCACTTCATTTCGCCGTGAACGTTATTTACGTTATAACTGGCCTCTTCAGGTGCAGTGGTGGAGATGGTATTACTTTCCATTGTTTGAGGTTTAACTTTTGAACACTCAAATGTAAGTAGAACACAGCTATAGTTATTATCTATTGTTTTTATATGCACATAGATGGAATCTATATGCACATGAAAGGCATTTTCTACAACTAGTTAAATAACTGACAAACAGATTATTATCTTGCATCATTGATTGATAACAGACAGGTTAGTTTGACCCGCGACAGGCAGTTTACTGACAAAAATCAGGCGTAGATTTCGTGGTGCGGCTTTATCCCCACTACAACCCAAACAACGTACCCAGCATGCGGGCAAATTCGCTCTGAAACGGGGCTTCTATCGTGACTGCTTCGCCGGTAGTGGGGTGCGTGAACTGGAGCTGCCGGGCATGCAACAGCATGGTGTTCATGTTAAACTGCTCCAGAAAAAGCTTATTCTGTTTGTTGCATCCATGCGGACGATCACCAATGATGGGGTGGAAAATATGGGCCATGTGCTTCCTGAGTTGGTGCATGCGACCGGTAGTAGGCGTAAGTTCGACCAGCGAATAACGCGACGTGTCATGCTTACCGAATGGAACAGGCACCTCTGCCCGGTGCAACGTTTTCAGGGCCGTAAACGCATCTTGCAATGTACCCAGCTTTCCGTCGCCATCATCGCGCCGGAGGGGGTAGTCGATATCCAGCTCGTCGGGGGTGTAGCCGCGCACAATGGCCAGGTACGTCTTGTGTACCTGCCCCTCGGCAAACTGCTGTTGCAGGGCAGAATTCAGGGCTTCGGTGAGGGCAAAGAGCAACACGCCCCCCGTTTTACGATCGAGACGGTGGACGGGATACACCCGCTGCCCCAGCTGATCACGGAGCCGCTGTACGGCAAACTCACTGGCATCGGCCGCGATGAACGATCGGTGTACCAACAGCCCGTGTGGTTTGTTGATGGCTACCAGCCCGTCGGCCTGATGCAGAATGTCCAGATCAGCCATTTACGCGGGGAAGCCGGCATCGGCCTTTATTTCTTCAATCTGTTTGCGATGCCGCTCGCCGTGTGAAGCCAGCGCCAGAACCGCCTGAAACGCATCTAACGTACCCAGAAACGGGTGCTGAAAATAATGCGTCCGGTAATCATCGGTGGTCGTTTCAACATATTCGATCGTGTCGGCGCGCTGTTGCTCGAACACCGCCATCGCCGTTTCTACGTCGGCATAACGGCCCGTTGGCACAAATTGGGGCGGTGCAGGTGCCGCCGTTCCCCGGCCACGAACGGCCCGGATCACAAACACATCCGACACCTGAATAGTAGCCCGTTTGGCTTCGTCGGCGGGTGCGGTCATGGCCAGTTGAATACTTTTAAATATACCCCGATCTACCAGCACAATATGCTCGACGCACTCGGCAACCGACCAGCGATCGGGGGCGGGTTTGTAGTGCTGTTGCGCGGGGGAAAGCCCTTTGAGCGATTCCCGCAGACTATCGCGGGTACTAATCAGGGCCTCCAGGGCGTAGGTACGTTCGGCTTCGGTAACTGGACCGGTGATGCTCGACGGGTGACGATCTTCCATAAGGCCGAAAGTACGGAAGTTAGTTTCAAGAAATGAGTTTGATGTTTTGAGTTTGATGTTCGACGTGCGCTGATTAATCATTTGGTAACTAGTGCCTGTTACTTTAGTTGTTTAGATAAGCAGCGCTTTTGTCATCCCGACGACAAAAGCGTTGCACACCAACATCTAGAAAACTAACCCACAAGTGTACCAAAGGATGCGCGAAGCAACTTTAGACTTTGAACATTAAACCTCCCCCCATGCACACCCCCTCCCCCGGCCGGCTGGTCGCTTTGATTGCGCTTTTTTTGACGCTACTTTCTACCCACACGTTTGGCATTTCGCTGACCAGTAAACGGTTTAAGGATATTCCGTACAAAGCGGCAACCACGGCTGGTTTCAACGCCGAAAAGCATATCCTGGATGTGTATCGGCCCAACAAAAAATCGGACACCCCCTCCCCCGTTGTCGTGTTTATTCACGGCGGAAACTGGAACAGCGGCAGTAAAAACATCTACTGGTTTATCGGCCGTCGACTGGCCAAACAGGGCGTGGTGGCCGTGGTGATCAGCTACCGGCTGGCGCCCGCCGTACAGGTTCCCGCCATGGCCAACGATTGCGCCCACGCCGTTGCCTGGACCGCCCGGCACATCGCCGACTATGGTGGCGACCCTAACCGTATTTACGTAATGGGCCATTCGGCTGGCGGCGGACTAGCTGCTTTGCTGGCCGTAGACAATGCGCTCTTCGCGTCGATTGGTCTGCCTAACAATCCGGTGAAAGGGGCCATTCTGAATGATCCGGCGGGGATCAACATGTACGATTACCTGAAAAAAATGGAGTTCCCCAGCGACCGGCAGTATTTGGCTTCCTTCGGCAAAGACCCCGACGGCTGGCGGGCCATGTCGCCGCTTTTCCAGGTAGAAAAAGGCACACCGCCTATGTTGCTGTATACCGGTGGCAAAACATACCCCAGCATCATTCGGGGCACCGAAGAACTCCACGCCCGATTGCAGGCCGTTGGCACCCAAAGCCAGTACACGGTCATGCCCGGTAAAGAACACGTCCCCATGGTGAAACAGCTCTTCTGGAAACGCAACCAGATCTATCGGGAGGCGTTGGAGTTTATGAAATAGTTTGTGGTTTGAGGTTTGTGGTTGCGCTGCTTATCGAGATCGGTGAGTTAGCAACGCAACCACAAACCTCAAACAACAAACCACTTTAAAACCCCACCACATACCCCACATACGGGTAGGCGCGGTAGCTGATCTGGTTGTAATTGAAGGAATAGAGTGTGTTGAGGGCGGTCAGAACGCCGAGGTCGAAGGCGTGGCGGCGGCTCTTGATGCGCAGGGCACCCGACAGGCGGGCTACCGGGCCGTATGACGACTTGACCTTGATGGCGTTGTCGCTGATGAACGACAACGATGGGCTGAGGTACTGAATCGTTCCTACCGTCAGGGCATTTTCGGTCAGCAGCCCACCCCTGTTATCGCCTACCGGGAAAGTATACCCCAACGTCACGTGACTACGCGCATCGCCGAAGGAGGTCAACACCTGCCCCAGCCACGTTGTCTGTGTAGACAGTATAAAATCAGGGCTTTGTATCTGCGCCATCACACCGGCTCCGATCCGCAGTTTGGCGCCAATCGGAATACCGACTCGGGAGTATACCTGCGTGCCGAAATCGGTATTGGTGTAGATGGCGTCGCTGACCAACTCAGATGTGAGGAACAGACGCGTCAGCAGGGGGTTGGCGATTACGCCCACACTCCAGCCGTTGGTGATGCCAAATTCCAGTTCGTTGCGAATCACGTTGGTGTTGCGGTAAAAAACCTCGCCTCCCCGAGGCATATAGGCTGTTCTGGCGTTCAGCAGGTACGGTATCGCCAACGGAAGGTCAACCTGTAACCTGCCGGGAATCGTAATGGTGGTATCGGGCGGGGGAGCGATCGACGTGCGGCTCAGAATATCACCGGGGTCGATGTAGGTTTGGGTGCCGTTGAGTTGCCGGACTACCACCGCTAACGGCGTTTGCCGCACAATTTGCCCGTACACGGTAGACCCGTCTTTCAGGCTAAATGCCAACATGCCCTCACCCGGCCGGGTCGACTCTCGGGGGAGGGTTACTTCCCGCCGCACAATCTGGTACGGTTCCAGGTACGTCAGGTCACCGTTTCGTTTCCGAACCACCACCACACTGCTATCTTCCCGCACCAGCCGCCCCGATACAACGGAACTGTCGGACAGGATAAAATACAGCGTGGGCGTACTGTTTCGTTTCGACTGAGCCGTAAGGGGCTGTAAACTGCCCAGAAGGAGCAGCGAGATAAGTAGCGTTTTCACACGTTGAGGAATAGGGAATAATGTGGCTGGCAATATAGTAGATAATTGCTACCCCACCCCCGGCCCCTCCCCTTAAACAAGGGGAGGGGAGCAATGCTCCGCTTACAGGCGAAGCTACTGTAGAGCAACTCCCTCCCGTTAGACATGCGGAGCAATGCTCCGCTTACAGGCGAAGCTACTGTAGAGCATCTCCCCTCCCCTTGTTTAAGGGGAGGGGCCGGGGCGGTCCGACGTATCGGTGGGGTCCTACTCCGCCACTAATCGCAGTATGCGGCCGGGGTTTTCTACCGATACGTAGATGCTTCCATCGGGGGCCTGTTTTACGTTGCGGATGCGGTTGCCTTCCAGCAATTTCGATTCGCGCACTACCCGGTTGCCATCCAGTTCCAGCCGACTCAGGTACGTTAAGGCCAGACCGCCAACCAACAGGTTGCCTTTCCAGCTTTTAAACGAATCGCTCGTGATAAAGGTCATCCCGCAAGGACCCATCGACGGTGTCCAGGTATAAATGGGCGCTTCAATGCCTTCCCTCGTCGGCGAAGCAGAAATGACGCTGCCATCATAGTTGACACCGTTCGACACCAGGGGCCATCCGTAGTTTCTCGACCGCTGCACAATGTTCAGCTCATCGCCGCCTTTCGCGCCGTGCTCGGTCTCCCAGAGATCACCGGTTCCGGGGTGCAACGCCAGCCCCTGCGGATTCCGGTGGCCGTATGAATAAAGCGTTGTGCCAACCGTGTTGCCCGGCAGCACCGGATTATCAGACGGAACGGCTCCGGCATCGGTCATGCGGTGGACTTTACCCCATTCGGTCTTTACATTCTGTCCGTTCTGATTGGGCGACGAAGCTCCGCCCTGACTAGAGGGACCGCCCTCCCCTACGCTCAGGTACAGCATGCCGTTACGGTCGAACTCGATCCGGCTTCCGTAATGCCCTTTCCACTGATTGGTGGCCGCCGTGGTAAAGATCGTTTGCACGTCTGTCAGCGCATTGCCGGTTACTTTGAACCGGATCAAATTCAACTTTGTGTTCGATGTCCCGGTGGCCGTAGCAGCATACGAGGCGTATACCCAACCGTTCGCCGCATAGTTTGGATGCACCCGAATATCCAGCAGTCCGCCCTGCGACTGGGTGTTGATGTCGGTGGGGAGGCCCGTCAGTTCGGTCACGGTTTCGCCGGTGCGGCGGTACATACGCCCCCGTTTTTCGCCAAAGAGCAGATCGCCGTTGGGCAGAAAATCCATACCCCACACAATGTCGTAACCCGTCAATAGGGTCTGGGTACGTACCGTTGGCGTGCCCACCGGCGCGGTGATCAGCGTATCGCCGGTATCGACGATTTCGGTTTGTTTGCAAGCCGTAAAATTCAGCGCAGCCACGGCGCAACATGCAGCTAGCAGAGATGATGAGTACTTCATAACATTTTGAGTTTACAGTTTACTGTTTGCCGTTTACAGTTGCTTCGCTTAGACACATATCAAGATGTAGCAGCGCAACAGAAGACTGTAAACGGTAAACAGTAAACTTTACATTTCAACGTTATTCCCCCGCTCAATGTTGGCTATTGCCTAAAATCCGCCCCTTTTCCGAAACCTATCGGGGCAAAGTGGTCTTATTGGTTTGTGGTTTGTCGTTTTGGGTTTGTAGTTGCGCTGCTGACCATGAAGCTTGGTGAGTCATCAGTTGTTTTGTCATCCCGACGACAGGAGGGATCTTGGCGTTCCTACTGGAAGGGTCAGGCGCTACCTGAAGGAATGCCAAGATCCCTCCTGTCGTCGGGATGACAAAAGCGCTGCTGATTCACAAATCCCGGTGAATCAGCAGCGCAACTACAAACATCAAACGACAAACCACAAACTAATCGTTAAAACACACTATGGCAGATCATATCAGAACCGCTCTTGTTACAGGGGGCTCAAAAGGCATTGGCTACGGAGTAGCGGAAGCACTCGTTAAGGCAGGCGTGAAAGTGGCCGTTACCAGCCGCTCGCAGGAAGCCGCCGATAAAGCAGCACAACAACTCAACACGATTAAGGAAGGATACGCCATCGGGATGGCTGCCGACGTGCGCGACCTGGCTTCGCAACAGGCGGTGGTCGACAAGATCGTATCGGAATGGGGACGACTCGATTACGTGATCGCCAACGCCGGCGTGGGTCACTTCGCGCCCATTCAGGAACTGACCCCGGAACAATGGCAGGAAACCATCGACATCAACCTGACGGGGGTGTTCAACTCGGCCAAAGCATCGATTGCGGCCCTGAAAGAAACAGCAGGGTATTTCATCAGCATCGCCAGTTTGGCGGGCACCAATTTCTTCGAGAAAGGATCGGCTTATAACGCCAGTAAATTCGGACTGGTCGGCTTCTCACAAGCCATCATGCTCGACCTGCGGAGCGAAGGTATCAAGGTCAGCACCATCATGCCCGGCTCCGTAGCGACCGAGTTCGGCGACCACACGCCCTCCGACGCCGACGCCTGGAAGATTCAGCCCGAAGACATCGGTAAACTGGTCATCGACCTCCTCAGCATGCATCCCCGCACGCTACCCAGCAAAATCGAAGTACGGCCAACGATTCCGGGAGGGAAGAAATAGAGTTTGTGGTTTGTTGTCTGTGGTTTGTCGTTGCGTTGCCAATCAACGGAAAGGCTAATCAGCAGCGCAACGACAAACCACAGACGATCCCGGGAGGGAAGAAATAGAGTTTGTGGTTTGTTGTCTGTGGTTTGTCGTTGCGTTGCCAATCAACGGAAAGGCTGATCAGCAGCGCAACGACAAACCACAGACGATTCCGGGAGGGAAGAAATAAAGTTTGTAGTTTGTCGTCTGTGGTTTGTCGTTGCGTTGCCAATCAACGGAAAGGCTGATCAGCAGCGCAACGACAAACCACAGACAACAAACCACAAACTCTATTTTCTCCCCCCGAAGAACCGTAACAAATACAGGAACAGGTTGACGAAGTCGAGGTAGAGGCGGAGGGCGCCCATGATGGCTCCTTTACGGTCCGATTCGGCGTCAGTGGTGCCAACGGCGTATTGCTCCTTGATCTTCTGCGTGTCGTAGGCCGTTAAGCCCGTGAAGATCAGCACACCCAGAAAACTGGTGATCCAGCTGACAGCCTCATTTTGCAGAAATAGATTGACCACCGACGCGATGATCAGGCCTATCAGCGCCATCATCAGCAGACTACCCATGCGGGTTAAATCGGTTTTCGTGAAATAGCCATAGACACTCATGGCTCCGAACGTCAGCGAGGTGATAAAAAATGTGGAGGCGATCGATGAGCCGGTGTAAATAAGGAAGATGCTCGCCATCGTCAGGCCGTTGAGGGCCGAATAGGCAATGAATACCGCCGTTACCGTCAGCGCCGTCATCCGGTTAATCATCGACGACAGGCCAATGACCATCAATACCTGAACAATGAGCAAGCCGTAGAAAACAAACCGGTTGCCGAAGATCAAACCCAGCAACGTTTCCGATGAGGCGGTGTAGATCGAGACCACCGCCGTTAGCAGCAGCGCTACGCTCATCCAGCCATACACCTGGGTCATGAAAGCCGCCTGCTCGCGTTCAACGTCTTCCGGTGTGATGTATCTTGATTGTACTCTGGGTTGATTCTGATTATTCATGAGGCGTAATTTAGTGAGTGCTTGATATAGTAACACAATTCATGACCAGATTGACATGAAAAAAAGAAATAAGTTTCAAGTTTCACCTCGCCACCAGCATCCGGGTTGATAACCGCTGATCGCTTGTCTTGACGGTTACCACATACGTACCTGCGGCTAGTGCTCGCACGGTGAGGCTCAGTGCCTGGTCGGATACGCGACTGACGGGTACGTTCGTGGCACGTCCCGCCTGATCGTATACCTCCACCGTCTGCACACCCGCCGACAGGGCCTCCCCTTCCAGTGTGACCTGATCGGAGGCCGGGTTGGGATACAGCCGGAACGGAGCCACCAGTGGTTCGGTAGCCGTGATGATCTGTTGGAACACCGGCACGATGTTGTAGCTTTTCTGTAAGATCGACGTCACCTCCGGACTACCCGCCCCCAGCCAGTCGGTGAGCATGGCGGCGTAGACTTGCCGGAAATCGGTCTGCAGCTTGATGTTGTTGTTTTCCAGATCCGACAGGTTGGGGTTCTGACCGATCACGCTTGTTTTCACCCCCTTTCCAAACACAAACAACGGCGCGGCTATGCCGTGATCGGTGCCCAGACTGGCATTGGAGATCGCCCGTCGACCGAACTCCGAGAAGGTCATGCCCGCCACCCGGTCTTCGGTGCCCTGAATGCGCAGATCGTCCTGAAACGCCTTTATCGCCTCGGAGAGCTGACGCATCAGGGTCGCATGAGTGCCAATGGTTTTGTCGGTGGCGTCGGTCTGATTGGCGTGCGTGTCGAAACCGCCGATGGTGACGTAATACACCCGCGTCTGCAGGCCGCCGTGAATGAGGCGCGACACGATTTTAAGCTGATCGGCCAGGCTGTTTCCAGTCGGGAACGCCACAAAATTTTTCCCTTTCCCCGCCGCCGTCTTGATCTGCGCGGCATACGCCACCGACGACAGTTGCTGCTGCCGGATGTAACTGATGTGTTTACCGGCGGGCGTGTTGGGGGGCGGGGCCAGATCGATCGCCGGTTTATCGCCTACCAATTGGGCAAACGTATCCGGGTTGGGAATCGCCACGGCCATGGGACCACCCGGCCCGGCCAGCGCCGTGGAGGTGATGTAGCCGATCTGAATCGCCAGCGGGTCAGGTACGTTGCTGTTGGGATAGCCCGTGGGGTAACCCGGCCATTCCGACTCCAGGTAGCGGCCCGCCCAGCCGGTAGTCAGTAACTGATTGGCGTTGGCGGCGGTGAACCAGATGTCGTTGGCCCTGAAATGCGAAAAACTGGGCGTGGGGTACGACACGCTGTGGACGATCGACAACTTCCCGTCGTTGTACATGCTCTGCAAGCCCGTCATGGCCGGATGCAGACCCGTTGCCCGGTTGTTGGTCAGCTTCAGCACCTTGTTTTCCGGCAGGGCGATGTTGCTCCGCAGGGCGTTGTACCGGCTCATCTGATCGAGCGGAATAACCATGTTCAGCCCGTCGTTGCCGCCGTTGAGCTGGATCATCACCAGCACCCGGTCCGTTTTCGTGGCCAGTTGAATCAGCGTTTGCATAAACGCCGAGTTAGGCGCCCCAAACGCTTTCGCCCCAAACCCATCAATCAGAACGGGCAGCAGCAACGAAGCAGACGCATGTTGAAGAAAATGTCGACGATCCATGGGGAGAAGGGGAAAGGGGGTTCAATGTTTAATGTCTAAGGTTTAAAGTTGCTTCGCGCCCCGTGCCCTTCGACAGGCTCAGGGTGACATCAATCATCTGGGTGTTCAGTCTAACATCTTTTAGTTTCCTGTCACCCTGAGCCTGTCGAAGGGCACGTAGCACGAAGCCTACCTCGCGAAGCAACTTTGAACATTAAACATTGAACTAATTTAGTTGATACTCCGCCAGGCGGAACATGTATTGGAGGGTGGTGTTGAGTTTCATGCTGACGGCCATTTGCTTGTTTTTGTTCGTGGCGTCGTTGATGTAGTCATACCATTCTACCGCCCACTCGTAGCGCGGCAGGCCCGATACCAGCACGTTGTCGATCAGGAAATCGCGCTGGGCTTTGGTGAGGTCAACGGCGTAGAACAGGGCCGCCCATTCGTCGATCAGCTTCACCGGGTCGGCGGGGTCTGAAGTCTGTTTGGCCAAAGCAATGGTATCCAGCGTGAGTTTGTCGGCTCCGTACTTCACCGTTCCGCCGGTCAGCAGATCAGTGTAGTAGCCGCGCAGGGCCAGCGTGGTGCTGTTGATCCAGAGGTCGTAGAAACCGGTATCGTAATACGGGGGCCAGCCAAAGACACTGGGCTGATTCATCACGTCGAGCTGCTGCTCCCGGTTGCGGGCCTGCACAAACGTCATCAGCTGCGTAAACCCGGTGTTGTTGGTTACGGCATCGGGCGCTTTAATGCCGAAATAGCGCAACGTACCCAGGTTTAACTCGAGGGGTGATTTCACAATGGCCCCACGCAGCGCGTCGTCGTAAAAATGCTGACTCGTCAGCAGGGCCGTCACCACCGGTTTCAGCTCGTAGTTGCCCTGCCTGAATACCTTCGCCAGCGGCTCGATGAAATCCCGTTCCAGCGCCGGCGTGATGTCTGAGTTGATGAACCAGCGGTACAGTTTCCGCACCAGGTAACGCGCCGTTTCGGGTTGCGCCAGTATCATTTCGATCAGTTCGGCCAGTTCCTCATCCCCCGCCGTTGCGCCCGACCGCCCCTTGATGACCCGGTTCTGATACGAAGCCGAAAAAACCTTGTCGGTGGTGTCGTGCTGGGCGCTTCTGAACGTAACGGCAATGGTGGGCGTGGTGGTGTTGCGGTAGCCGCTGTCGACCCAGCCGGTAAGCACGCGGGAGGCCGCTTTCACATCCTCTTCGGTGTAGTTGCCCACGCCAATGGTAAACAGCTCCTGCAACTCCCGCGCGTAGTTTTCGTTGGGTTTTCCCACCACATTCTGATTGCCGTTGAGGTACCGCAGCATGGCCGCATCTTTGGTCATCTCGATCACGAACGCCTGGAAATTACCCAGCGCATGCCGACGAAGCAGCACGTTCTGCCGGTAGATATACCGCGCATCGTTTACGTCGTTGAAAGTCGACACGAAGTGATTCTGCCAGAAAAGCGTCATCTTCTCCGTCAGCGACGGGGCTTCGTTTACCATCAGCCCGAGCCACCAGTACTTGGTGGCGTTCTGCCACACGGTCTGCTGCGCCGTCACAAACGCCAGCGTATCGAACGGCTTCAGGGTGGTCGGGTCTACCGGGGGCGACGGCAACGCGGTCGGGGTCATGAGCAATGACAGGGCCACCTGCGGCGTTATCCCCGTAAACAGTGCAATCTGCTCCGGCGACGGACCAAACGTAGCCCGCCGCAACAAATGCGCCGCCTGCCGGGCAGTTAATGGGGATGTATAGGAATCAAGCAGAGCCATTTAGTGGATTGATTACCAGAATAATGGCCGAAAGGTAAGTATTAAAGTCCAAGGTCTAATGTTCAATGTCTAAAGTTGCGCTGCCCTGGTTTTACCCCCAACCCGAAACGTCGGACCGCCCTGAAGGGGACTAAAGCTCCGCGATGTAGAGAAGCAGCGCATTAGCCCCCTTCAGGGCGGCCCGACGTTTCGGGTTGGGGGTAAACACTAAACATCAAACGCAAAACGTAGTTTTGTACTAATGCGCATCACCAGCCTTTGGCACCGTTTATTTCCAACCCGTTCCGGCTCGACTGATCAGCCGGTGGAATGTCCCTGGCAGGTCGATATGCACTCGCACCTGATTCCCGATATCGACGATGGCGTGAAAAGCCTCGACGAAACGCTGATCTGCCTGAAGCAATTTGCCGAATGGGGCATCCGGAAGGTGATTACGACCCCCCACGTCAGCCGCGATTGGTACCCCAACACGCCCGCCATCATGCAGGAGGGACTGGCCCGTGTACAGGCGCTCATCGACGAGCATCAACTGCCCATCACCCTGGAACTCGCCGCCGAATACCTGCTCGACGATTTCTTCATCGAACAGCTTAATCGGGGCGAACTGCTCACCTTCGGCGAAAAACGCTACCTGCTCGTTGAAACCGGCTGGTCGGCTCCCCCCTACCAGTTGACCGATATGCTGTTTCGGATTCAAACCCGGGGGTACGTACCTGTGTTGGCCCATCCCGAACGCTACAAATACTACCATACCGACCGGGAGGCACTCGCCCAGCTCCGCGAAACGGGCTGTCTGTTTCAGCTAAACTGGATGTCGCTCAGCGGCCGCTACGGCTCGCAGGTAGAACGACAGGCCCGTTTCCTGCTGGAACGCAAATGGGTCAGCTTCATCGGCAGCGACCTCCACCGCTCCCATGACCTGAAAACCATGAAAAACCTTCTCAACCAGGCAGACCTCCAACTCCTCAGCGAACAACCCCTGCTGAATACGTCATTACTGGATTAAGCAAAGGGCAGTTCACCGCTAAGCCTTATTTAATAGAAACATTATCTAGTCCGCCTCTATCCGGACCAGCTCGATATTCACCCCGTATCTTAAGGCCACTCACTTTTGAGAGTACTTTCAGAAAATCTTCTTTTGATGCTTTTTGGCTCCCTTTTTTCCAACCGCTGACTTCATCCAGCTTTACTAAATAAGATGTCCAGGTTGTAGCCGGATTGTAGCTAGTGTTGTAAACCAGTGTAATAATGCCATCTGTTAACACGATATCATCCCCGTTAAACTGAGAATCTATAGCCGACTGTTTAAGGTCAAAGCTGAGCGACTTACCATACCCTCTCTTTGCTTCGAGGAGCATATGCTCTGGCGCGATGAAATACCAAGCTTCCGTAGCGTTATCTACAGCAGCTACAAACCCACCGGGATTTCCTCCGGAAGCGTTATAGTAACTAACAGCGTCAGGGCTCACCTTCCAGCCCTGGTTGTCTGCATCAAATCTGTCGAAGATCGGCATAGGATTCGTCAGATAGACAAGGTCTTTACATCCAACAAATGCTAACGGTATGATTCCACAGAAAGCCTTAAAGACATAGCGAGCTATTGTGGTTCGGATATAAAGCATTTTATTACTGACGAGTTGAATAAAAACTTAATAGTACCTGTTCAAATGAACATATACATACCAAAGTTCCACAACCAAAACTACGTAACTGTCGATATGTGACTTCTACCTTAACCGTTGCTATTTTCTAGCAAAGGGTGTTTCCACCTACGTACTCCCCAATCCCCATCCTTTGTATCGAAGCAATACACCAATGGTGGCACTCCATAAATGGCAATGAACTCCTGTTAACTACAATAGCAACCAACAAAGTGCCAACCAAACAGCTAAGCCTCCATGATCTTGAGCCCAATTTATACTGGCCCCCAAAACCTAACGTACCTGTCCGGTGGCAGATGGCGGGGCTACAGGGCGAAACGTGTCAGAAACAATAGTCGGTTTAACCAGTCTTTGCAAATGCCCCAAAAACCGGCTCAGTGTCGTCTCTTTATTCAGGTACGTCTCCGCATACTGCCGGGCGTTGATCCGATAAGTTGTTAAGTCAGTCGTAAAGGCGGTCGACAGGGCTGCTACCAGCGACTCAACAGATTCCGGTTCGATCAGAATGCCCATCTTGTGCTTGCCAACAACGTCGTGTAGCGTAGTGCCTGGTACTGCTGAAACAAGCGCACAGCCCCCCGCCGCCAGAATCCCGGTCAGCTTGGAAGGAAGCACCAGATCAGAAGCTGATTTTCTCTGAAGAACCAGATGAATATCCGCCGTAGCTAACAGGGCGGCCAACTTATTGTAAGGTTGCAGGGGATAGAATCGTACATTCGTTAAGCCACTGTTTTCCACCAGTGCCTCCAATTTACGCTTACCTCCACCCGAGCCGAAAATCAGGAATTTGACCTCAGGCTGAGCCGAGAAGGATTTAGCGGCATCAATGATGATCTCCAATCCCTGCTTCTCGCCTAAACTGCCTGAGTAGAGAACAATCTTATCTGACAATGATAAGCCCAGCTCATGACGTAATGATTGTGCCGGCGACAAGGGTTTTATAAAATCGCCATCTACCCAATTGGGAAACAGCACACAGTCGGCGGTAAGGCTTTTCTTTTGCTCCACCTTCCGGACCATTCCCTCGCTGATCGTTGATACTACAGTGGCACTTTTCAGAATGAATGCCTCGACTTTAAACATGAGATTCAAAAAGCGGGCGTTTTTGATCATCCCCAAATCTTTTGCCATGTCGATCTGCAAATCCTGAATGTGACACCACAACGGCACCCGGCGCAACTTGCTGTAAAAAACCGGAAGCAGCCCCAAATGAAAAGGAGGAGCCAGGCAGATCACTACATCGTAGCGCTTCCCGAAAAAGATGGGCAACCAGTAGAACAGGCTGCTGAGTACAAATGAGAACTCGTGCAGAATACGCTTGGGTGATGTCACATGCTCAGGTACGTAGAATGGACAACGGTGTACGTTGGCACCATCTATCTGCTCGGTAAACCACCACTTTCCTTTATGCGAGTCATGAACCGCCCATTCCGGATAATAGGGCATCGTGGTAATCACATCGACCTCCTGCACCTGCTGAGCCAGCCAGCTGCCCATTTCACCGGTATACTTACCAATGCCTGTTAACTCCGGTGAATAGTTGATGCCGTAGATCAAGATTCTCATATACTATCACTTAAAAATATCCCTCCTATTTTCAATCAAATAAACCAGGCCAGGCAGACCCAAACCAATACAGGCGCCTACGCTTCCCCAACAAATATCGCCCCAATCGAAATGTCGATGAGGCAATATTAATTGGCCAATCTCGGCGATACTGACTACAGCAACGAGTACCAACCATACAGCCAGCCAACTCGAACAGGTACGTTTACTCATTAGCAACCACAGCCCACTCAAAAAGCCAAGTATTCCGAGGGGAACGGCTGTTCTGACATTCATATTTGCCGTACTATCTGTCCATCGGGTAAGCCAGCGGGGTAGAATACCATAAACACCCAGATTGGGCGTAGGCAACCAGCTGAGATAACAGACACCAATAACCCCAACACTCAGAATAAGAAGAATTGGGAGGTAACGCATATTGCTGAGTATAGAAGGTTAAAGAATGCGAAACTCGCTACTTAGTATTGGCAGCCGCTAACTCTTCCGTTTTCAATACAATGAAGTATTCATATACCGCCTGAAGCAGCGCATAAGTCATGCCCGCATGACCGTCTAAAAAGCCTCTTCGCCAAATAGCCAGATAAAACCATTTCACTAGCGGACGTCCGGGCATTTTGTAGAAAATCCCCTTCTGATGATACCGCCGCTCGCTAAAATCTTTGCTGAACATCGCTTTCTGCATGGAAAAGGCGGTGCCTTTATCAATGTCCTGCATGCGCATGGAAGCTTCCAGATCAGCATACCCTAAGTGACGTTGCCACCAATACCGAAACCCTTTACTGAATGGGTAATGGTCCAGAAAGCCTGATAACCGCAAAACGCCCCCATCCGGAATCGAGACCGGGTTTACCAGCCGCTCATAGCGCATTTTGGCAGGGCGGAACAAGCGCATGTAGTACGGAGACATTTGCGCGTGTTTTAACCACCTGCCGTTCCAGGCAAAATCACGCCGCTGAATTTCGTAAGCAGCTATAGTAGCATCTGCCGGTTCAAGTGTAAGCAACGCATTTTTCAACTCGGGTGAAACTCGTTCGTCGGCATCGATATACAGTACCCACTCATGCTTAAACGGTATGTTAGCCATTCCCCAATTCTGATGAGCGGACCAATTATCGAACTTCCGCTGAGTGACTATGGCACCGGCATTTTTTGCGATAGCCAGCGTTTTATCATCGCTGAACGAATCAAATACATGTATATCATCTGCCCAGGCAACTGATGAGAGGCAACCAGGCAAATCCTGTTCCTCATTTTTCGTTAGAATAAGCACTGATACCATAATGACTAAATGTTCTAAGGATTAACTATGAATACCACGTTGGATCTTCGGCCCAGTGACCGGAACTGACCAGATGACATAATTGCCGCAAAAGCGTTAGTCGACAGCAACTGCCTCAATTGAGGCTTCGGGTTGAAATTCTCTCTTTTTAAGCGGCTTACAGGGATGCCCAGCACACACCATCCAGGCAGGCATATCTTTTGTCACAACAGATCGCGCCCCCACCACACAACCTTCACCAATCGTGACGCCCGGATGGACAAATGCTTCTGCGGCTACCCAGGCATAATCACCAATTTCAATGGGGAATGTGATCAGTGGATGGCCCTGTAATGTGTAATCATGGGTACCAGTACAGATATATGTACCCTGTGAGATAATGGCTCGCTTACCAACCTTGACTTTCCCCTGTGAATACAGCTCGACACCATTGGCGATACCACATTCGTCGCCGAGGTCAAGATTCCAGGGTGCCCAAATCTTAACGCCAGGATAAACATGGACATTCCGTCCAATTGTAGCCCCAAAACACCTTAACAGGAACGACCGCCAACGATGGAAAGGATTAGGTGTGATCTTGAAAAGTAACACGTACGAAATATTCCAGATGACACGAGCTATCCTATTCTTTAAAGGAAAGGAAGGACCATTGTACGTATCCTTGTTATGAGATGATGACATAAACATCAGTCTACGAATGAGCGATTAAAAATTACACCTATCAGTTATTAATACCGACAAACCGACTATATTCTTCCAGATAAGCAGTAGCGATTATCTTTTCTGAAAAGCATTCAGTAATTTTTGATTTACCAGTTTTATTAATCAAATCTCTTTTTGCGACATCAAGGACTGCTGTTTCGAGAGTTTTGACTATGGAATTAACATTCAATTCAGACACCCATCCTAAATCTGTTTTATTGACGAAGCCTGCTAACCCAATATTTTCAGAAAGTAATACAGGCGTTCCAACATATAATGACTCGATGACTACGTTAGCAAAATTCTCATTAAAAGAGGTGAGTACAAATAAATCAGCATTAGCCAGTTCGACAAACTTCTGCGTCTTATCCATCCAGCCCAGCCACTCAATTGATGAGTCAATATGTAATGAAGAAGCTATTTTCTTTAAATCTTGAATGTAGCTTTCTTCGCCTGAACCGGCAATACGCAATCTAATAGAAATCTTAAGGAGAGAAATCGCTTCAAACAAAAGTTCAAGCCCTTTCTTTGGATGAATTCTTGATAGGAAAACCAAAGTAAATATTTCATTACCTGATCTGGGCGGAGTTAACTCGGGAAGTTTTATAAGATTAGGCAGTAAGAATCCTTGCCAATCCTGAATTAAGTTCTGGCATTCGATGTATTCTCCCTCAGCTGTTGCATGGAAAAGAGATTTCTGTAACGCTGAGCGACCAATGTATTTATGAATAGCTTTTTTTAAAGTGCCGTGCGTTTTAGTCATGATATATTGACTGAGCATACCTCGGGGAGATATAACAACCTTGGCCTTTTTCATATGGCATATAGCTGCCGAGATCACCACGAGGGGATTCCACCAGGAATGAATATGGATAACGTCGTATTTGTCACATTCCTTAAATAAGCTCAACCACAAACTGGGCGATACATGCGTATTACCTTTAGTTATGCGGTTAAAATAAGTAACGCTCACTCCATCCACCAAAAGTGGCTCGCCTACTCTCACATCAAGCTCTACGTCGCCATTAGCTGTCGTCGTAAAAACGGACACTTCATTATTCGAACTGATTAATGCTTCGCATAGGCTAGCAACCGACTCAATAGGACCACCGTAAATGTAAGCCGGTTTGTATGATGGTACAACGTGGAGTATTTTCATGTTACGGGGTATTGCTTAAATAACTTTATGACAAAATATCTTCAATCAATTAATTGGATTGAGTAGCATAAATTTTAGTATATATAGAAACCAGCTCACTTATACTCTCAACTGAACTAAATCTACGTGCATTTTCAATTCCAGCCTCAACTATTTTCTTTCGCTGTTCAGAAGTAAAACTGACAGAATCATTAAGAACGCCAGATGTGATAGATAACCAAGACATAAGTTGATCTTCTTGATGTGGTCGCTTAGGTATAAGCAAAGCAGCATTACCAGCAACTTCAGTCATAGGAGCTTCATTTGTAGTTATCACAGGGCAACCTGTTGTCATTGCTTCGGCGATAGGCCACCCAAATCCTTCGGCAAGTGAGGGAAATAGAAAAACAGAAGCACCAGCATATGCATCAACTACATGATCGTCATCAAGATTGGTCAAAAAATAAATATCTTTCTTATAAACAGAGTTCTGAACAACAAGCAGTAAATCGTTATTAGGCTTTTGACCAATCATAATTAGTGGAAGAGCGTTTTGATATTTTTCCCTCCAAAAACTATAGATTTCAATTACCCCTCTTCTATTTTTATACCATTGATTTCCACCTACATGTAAAATATAGCCTTTTCTAAAATCTATATCAAACTTAACACTAAGAGTCTCTCTTGACAATAAAATATCTCTTTGCTCAAATACAGTGTTTACACTATTATAAACTATTTCAGAAATATCAGGAGTAAAATTCAGGAATCTATGTAGATCAGATCTTGTTTTTGCTGAAACAGATATAAAATTTTTACCTCTCCTAAATCCGCGTCTAATGTAAGCCTGATATAGTCTCCCTGATAAACTAGTAGGATTTTCTAGAACCTCTCCAAGTGCTGATTGCTGGGCCAAAAAATCATGACAATGAATAACATGAGGATACTCATTTAGCAAAGTAACCCACGGGCCCTGCGCATGATCTGTAAATACAAATATTGATTGACTTGATACGCTATTTGCTCTTTTTCTTATTTGACTAGGAAAAACAATATATTGATCTATATATCCCATCCACTTCTTTAACCAGTGATGTTTAAATATATTATAAAACTTAGCTTCAGGAGACCAAATCTCTACATTAAAACCACGTTCCTTTAATTTATTTGATAGCATTACTACGTATCTGGGCATGCTAAGCGAATTCATAAAAGAAGGATGTGATAGTAAAATAATATTCATAATATCATTCTTATATAAGTCAAATCAGAAATCGTGCAGGTATTTATAACAAGGCAATTAAACGAGGAAAATAAAACTTAGACTGATGTCATAAGTAAATTCTATGCTAAGCAGTTGGCAATGATTTTTTGACATATAGGTTCATTAAGAACACCTAACTCGCGTACGCGGCGAAACCCAGCTTCACGTATATCATTACGCAGTTTGTCATCTTTAAGAAGCTTTAAACACACATCGGCGCACTCTGAAGAGTCATTCCAAAAAACAGCTTCGTGCCCCTCGAGATAAAATTTTTCGTGTTCAACTGTACGTTCAGCACACAATAAACCACCTATATATGGTATCTCGAAAGAACGCATAGTGTGTAAATCTCTATTACCTTTAGATAATAAGCCTAGGCAGATTTTTGCACCTTGAATAGCAGCAACGTAGTCCTTACCACTTAAAGCACTACCTCTGTGAAACGGTTTAATCGCGTTCCACAAAGGAGATTTGTACCACCGATCTCCCCAGATGCTTAGCGGAACACCTCGATTAATCAAGTCAAGCAAAAACTCATCTCTATTCTCATGCCGCATCCAAGTACCAATAAAGGCAACATCAGAATGAAATTTTTTTGGAATATCTTCAGCTTTGTCAAAGGGATGATTAGCAACCTCATCGCATGACATAGTTACTTTTAATACGTTTTTGGCCCCTAGAGCTTTAAACTCATTTATGTTCACTTCTCTCATAACAACACAAAGATCATAGAGCTTAATTGCACTCAATAGTGAGCCAAATCGCCCACCATCTCTACCACCAGTGGGATCATCATTATTGTATAAAATAACTGGACAATGGTTCATTTTTAGTATGGCAATACATTTAGACCCTAATAACTCTCCACTATTGACCCAAACTATATCGGGTTTTATTTCAGTAAAATTAATTTCTCTAATCCAATCAATTAAAATAGATTGTAGAAAACGGTAGCCAGATAAGTAATGAAACTTATTAGACAATGCAAGCTTCATTTTTTTTTCAACAATAACATAAGGATCTTTAATTATGACATTATTTCCTAGTCGTTCAAGAGCTTTAGCTCGCTGGTAAGAGCTTGTCTTGGGATTAGAATTACCTATATATATGATGTTTTTCATGACAAAGTAAACCAAATATTACGTAGAAATATGACCAGTTTTAGGAAAAAACCTAACCAAAAATAAAGAGACATTATACATGACAAAATAAAGAAAAATAGTTTGTATCCAACCTCTAAATAAAAAATTCGATATTAGTGTTATGCTCTCGCCAGGAAGAAATTGAAATACTGAAGTAATTACTATAAGAATACATAAGCTAAACTGAGGAAGCTTGCTAATTATATATTTATCCGGGGAAATATAATGCTTAGGGTAAGTAATGAATGTGTCAAGGAGTATATATACAGGTATCATGCCAATAAGTAATATAAAGAGATACCACCAGCCAAAAGCAGCCATACTGCTACCAGCTAAATGCCCAGTTCTTTTGCCTCCAATTGAGTTACTGTTACCCCTGCCAGATTTAAAATACATAAAATCCCCAAACGATCCAATATTAAGTGCTGACTTATCTATGTCTACACTCAATATTTGGAGAAGAGGACTTGGAAGAATAGCTAAAGCCCTATCAATAGTATAGTTATATATTACGGAATTATCTGTACTCAAAGTTTCTGCATCTAGTAAACTTGAATCATTAAACTTTAAATTACAAAATTTTGCCAAAAAAATATTATCCATATAATACTCATCCCATTCAAACTTCGAACTTATTACATTACTTGATTTTTCTGGGTATAAGTTATCACGTACATATATATCGTAAGTGTAATAAACAAAATCGAACTTAGATGTAAATGAACTTTTACTGGCCCTAGCAACAACCATAGCTTTACCCAAATCAGCAACCGGACCAGTAAAAAACCACAAAGCAAAAACCCCTAAAAATACATTTCTGGGAGTAATCACTTTAGGTCTTAATACACCTAACATCATGCCTAAGAACATTGAAAATCCAACAGATGTAAATCCTAGCATAAATGCTGAACGAATATTACTCCCAATGCTTACAATAAACAATACTAGTGTAAATGTCAATATTTTATACAATATTCCTTCCATTTTAGTGTTCTTTCGACCATATAAATTTCCTACTAATATAAAGTAAGGAGCATAGGTAAACGGGATCAAACCCTGAATAAACTTCAACCAAATATTTGATGTCATTTCGTCATTAACATCTGTAAAGAAATGGATATAAAACATACCAATTAGCCCTATCCATCCCATCACCCATAACTGAGAGTCCGTAGGCGGTGAATAGAAATGCTTCCGCTTTAAAAAAAATCGAATTGGTATCGAAAACTTACTAAAGCCATTTCTGTAAATAATATGAGATAAAATAATAGTGGATAGTATAAGTATTGAATGAACAAAAACTTCATTTGGCAATAATAAATTAAATGTAATTGGTTTATATTCTATTAATGAAAAAACAAGAGGAAAAAATAATTGCGTCACAAAAAAACCAATTATAACAAATGAAGATATAGGATTTAACCGCAATACGTTTGATTTCAATACAAATGTATTAAGAATTAAATGTGATAATACAACTACTGTAACAGCAACAACAGTGTTTAAAGAAGGAAAAATCAGAATTTGCAAAATAGAAAAAATACCAAGTATAAAAAAGGACCAAGTCACAATTTTATTAAGTAAACTAAACGGCATTTGTTTTTCTAGTTTACTCGTTTTAATATTATTCACAAAGATTTCGGTATGTGATAAAGTTTTCATAAGTCTATTTTTGAAAAATAATTCGAGAATCATGAAATGCTTTTTACAATGAATTTATTTCTGAATTTCATCGAAAATCCTGTGGTCTCGATTTTAATCTTGTTAATTACATCTAAAGGTAATGATTTGAGATAAAACCAAACATTCATCAATAAAAACGGTAAATAACTAATAAGTATTATCCAAGTATGTGTGGGTTTAAAAACCAAAATTAACATAAATAAAGATGACAGAAGTACAGAAACAATTGCCATAAAATAACTCATACTCGGCCACGATAGTCCATTTCTATTTAACCATGCTTTGGCAAAATATTGATAATATAATGCAGCAACAAATTCAGCTAGCAACAAGGAAAATCCGGCCCCAACTATTCCAATCAAAGGAACCAACGTGAACATTCCAATAATCACAACCACCATTGCTGAAAATGAAACAATAAGCTGTGGTTTTAATAAATTATTAGAATTTATAACAGCAATTGCTGGTTGCGAAAGTGCGTATAACAAAACTGTCATAGATAGAGCTGAAAACAACAGAGGATTAAATGCCACTTGACCATTTGTCCAGATTAGAAACAAAGGAGATATAAATGCCTGAAGTAATACTACTGCTGGTGCCATCAATAAAATTAGAACTACCCAGATAGTGGAAAATGCAGATTCACTTTTTTGCTGATCCCTTTCACGAAGAAATCGAGCTAATTCTGGCAAAATAGGATTAGTAATAGTACCTAATCCTTGCATTGCTACATTAGCACCGGTCCTCATTGTAGCAAAAGCAGTCATTCCTGAAACACCACTGATAGGCGACAGAATCATTCTGATACCTTGCTGTCTAAACATTTCCAGTACTGCTTTAAAAGTGAGTAATAACGATTTTTTATAATTTAATAATCCAGTTTTAACTAATGGTCTGTGTAGTAATATACTTTCGATTTTAAAAATACGCTTAACATCATAAAAAATAGCTAAATTAACTGTTAAATTACCAGCAAACATTAGTGATCCTGCCTCAAGTACACTACCTCCTCTTATAACGGTCAACAACGGAAAAAGTGTAACAACACTTTGGGTTAAGGTTTGCCACCATGCAAATCTACTATAGTAACCAAAAGGACTTAAGCTTCTAGTTAGAAGGCCTCCAAATGAACCAGTTAGTGACCATATAACAACTTGTCCTAGTAGAAGAAATTTTAATTGATTAGCCAGCTTTTCATTCCCAACTGTTACATCATGAAACCAGCTAGTATTGATTAGTACCAGAGTTAAAAGAGTTTGAATTATTATGTTCAGAAAAGATATAGGTAAGGCAGAAGATAAAGTTTTTTCGATATCTTCTTTATTGTCTCTCCCTAGAATTAGGAATCTATTTCCTACGTAGTTTTGGTGTCCTATATCTAATATTTGCAAAAAACTACTTATTGAAGAAAAAGTTAGCCATACACCATATTCTTCTATATTCCAATGTCCCAAAAATATGGGTGTAATTAACAGTTGAGCTACAAGATTGATTATTATTTGAAGCCAGCCAGCCGCAGATCCAGAGATCACTCTTTGCAATAAATTAGATTTCATAGTTTACATTTTTCTATAAATAAAATCACGCCTTTTTTCTCTCAACCATTTTAACATAGAAGATGGAAGAAGTAATTTTGCAGCATATTTCTTGTAATATTTCATATCATAAATATTTACGTCAGTCATAGTATTATTTGATATTATCTCATTACTCAACAATGCTTTCCACCTTTTTATTGAATTATCTTTTGTGTAAAATTTTCGAACTCGACTATTCCCAATTTTTGAGAGTTTGTTTGCATAATTTCTGTCATTCAACAATTTTATAATCGCTTGCTCTAATTTGGTACTGTTATCAACTAATATACCTCCCATCTGGTGTCCCACTATTTCTAACAAGCCACCTGCGGCCCCTCCTATTACTGGAACTTCTAGTGCCATAGCCTCAGCTGCCGATACACAAAATGTTTCGACTGATCCGTCTTTGTATGTATTAAGATTAACTACCACAATTGTACTTAGTGCCATCTTATTGTATAAAATTTCTTTAGGAACGCTACCGAGAAAGTGTACACCAAATTCTTGGGCTGATACTTTCGTACCTCCTAAAAAAGACAATATTTTGTTCTCATATCCTTCCTCTGCAATTCCTTCCGTGCCTAACATGCTGTCACTTTTATACAAGCCTGGAGATCCGCATACATCTAAACAAGCTTTGGGAAATCTTCTATGAATTTTAGGCCAAACTTTTGCTAAGTGATGGAATCCTTTACTATCTTTTAGCGCACCAACATATGTGATAATTTGATTATCTATGCTAATAGTTTTATCAGAACTTTTAATTAAACTTTCATCTACAAAGTTAGGTATGACGATAGTTTTATCATATATAATATGATGTACCAATGAACTTCGCTGAATATTTGATACTGCTACTAAACGATAGAATGATTTGCATTTGTACGCGTTTGTACACCAGTTAAAACTAGGAGTATTTTGAGCCCAAGATATTAATTGAGTCTCTTTATCGGATGCGTATGTTAAAAACAATTCCTGCTCTTTACCTTCTTTTGCTCCAAATATCAAAAAGCTTATTTTTTTATTTAGACAATATTCATACGCATTAGTTAAATTATCTACAATAGCAAGGTTATGAACTTTTCTATCTACTAAATTGGGCGCATTGGTTGATAGAAGTATTACTTCACTATCTGAGCTTAGTTCATCAAAAACCTGCAATAGTATAGAATCAGTTCCTGATAAAGCTTGTTTAGATATAGCTATATCCCAATCTCTACCTAATACTCTCGAATCAAAAAAGAAAGCGGCTTTCATATCAACTAATAATTAACTTTTTAGACAACACATCATTAATTTATTTTTAATTTCAAGCAAAATTAATACGTCATTTTAAAATTGATTTTACGACATTTTTTGTGTAATTTTTTACACTATTTAAATTTACCTTTGCATCGTAGTACTCATTACCAATCAAGTTTCCAAAATTCAGTATTTTATCGTTTGTTAGTGGCACAGAAAATTGCAAAGCAAACTCAGGTTGTTCCAACGGGAAACGTATAGCTTTCTGCCATGAGGCTGGAAGTATTGGATGTAAATTTTTCGTTTTTTCGCTCCAATTTAACCATTTGTGAACATACCATTTGTTTGAAAACAACTCATTTGCATGCCCCCAAGTAGAAATTTTATCAAACATTTCCTCATCTGACATCACATAACCATAGTGGTAACATGCACAGTCAATTACTTTAGTATCACCAAAGGGTAGTCTTTTTCTCATGAAATGTTCGTCCGACGAGCAACGTATAGCAAAGCTAGCATTAGTATGCTTGATACTGTCATTTGGATATACTAAAACAAAATCAGACGATTTCCAGAAGTTATACCAAGTTGTCTTTAAACTATTGTCACTTTTATTACTCAGTAAGGTTTTTTTTATATTATTCCAAGCTTGATCTGTATAAAACTCATCAGCGTCTTGCACAATTAACCAGTCAAAGCCTTCATTTCTTGCTCTAGAAAGGCAATCGTTTCGCATATCCTCCTCGGTTACCCAATCACCACAAATTATCTCAACCTTTGAATTTTTTAATGCAATGTCTTTAAGACTTGAAAGGGTTGTAGGATTAACTGCATTTAATCTAGACGATTCAACATATCCCCAAGGTTTATCTGAATGAGCTATATAAACTTTATCCACGTGAGGGCTTAAGTTTCTTATCACCGGCTCAATGAATCTGTTTACGTTGTATGCCAAAACGTGGGCAGCAATTTGCATGAAGTCTTTAATTTAAGAAAATTAATCAAAATTGATTTTCTTTACCAAGCATTTATATTTCCTCTAATCATCGAGGAGATTGTGAGCCAACAAATCCAAAGATCAAGTGATGGAGATTTTTTTCTATTATAGAAACGGTCATATTTGACTCTATGGTGCATCTTGATTTCCTGATCAGTCTCACCTCTACAACCACGCACCTGGGCTAGTCCTGTAATTCCTGGTTTAACTCTATACCGTTTTCTATAATTTGGCATTGTGTTCCAGAACTGCGCACTATGAGGTAATGCGTGAGGGCGTGGTCCCACAACACTCATGTCACCCTTCAATACGTTCAAAAACTGAGGCATTTCGTCAAGATTCGTCCTGCGCAAAAACTTGCCTATTGGTGTAACTCGGCAATCATTTTTTGACGTCTGCTTAAACATCCCATCTCCTACTTTATGAGACATCGTTCTAAACTTTAAACAGTTGAACGGAACACCTCTGTATCCCGTACGCTTCTGAATGAACAAAATCGGGCCGGGAGAACACATTTTGATAAGAATTCCCAAAATGGGGATCAGCCATGATAGCACTAGAATTGTAATTACTAGCGAAAAACAGACATCAAACACTCGTTTTCCCGGAAACCGAATGCCGAAGTCGCGGCTTTGGGTACGTGGCTCAGCATATACGTAGAGTGCTTTGTAGTGGGAATCAAGACTAAGCATGGTTTTTCTAGTTACATTGAGAGTGGTGGAAAGTCTTATGTACTGGCAATGCAGGTAACGTCAGGCTATTCGCCCTGATTCAGTTTGTTCTTATTGTCCGATCCGCTGTAATAGTCGCCGTATCCATAATTATAGTAATACGATTCGCCTTCGCCGACACCATTCAATATGATGCTCAGCTTCTGGAATCGCTGTTCTTTGTACAGCGTATCTACCATTTTAAGGTAGTTTTTTGGCGTATGGTCATGACGCACCAAGAACATAGTGGCATCAGCGAATGGGGCAATCAGCTGCGAATCGGTAACCAGACCAACTGGCGGGGAATCGACTAGTACATATTCGAAGCGTTCTTTCAATTCCTCGAACAGTTGCGCCAACCGGGGCGAACTCAGCAACTCCGATGGGTTTGGCGGTAATGGCCCTGCTGTAATGATGTAATAATTATCATAGCCCATAATAGGGCGCAACAATTCATCAATTGTAGCGTCGCCAATCAGGTAGTTGCTAAGACCGGCTCGGTTTTCCATATGCAAGCTCTTGTGCAGCTTGGGTTTCCGCATATCCATTTCCAGAATAACCGTCTTACGGCCAACCAACGCGAGACTAGCCCCCAGATTCAGTGAGATAAACGATTTCCCTTCACCACTAATACTTGAGGTAAATAGCAGCACCTGTGCTTTTTGAGATTCGCTCCTCATGAACTGTAAGTTCGTTCGTATTGCCCGTATCTGCTCACCAATAACAGATTGCATCCGGGGTTTGAAGACCAGGTTATCAGTACTGGCCTGACGGCTCTTCACTACTTCACCCAGAATAGGTGTTTTGGTTACATCTTCTACATCCGACCGCCTAAGCACCCGGTTGTTCATCGCATCCTTGGCAGATATGGATATGATCGGGACAAGTAGACCAATAATAACAAATAACCCAAAAATCGTGGTCTTAACGGGTCTCAAAGGTTTACTTCCAGTACGGGCAACATCGACAGTACGACTATCTGAAACGGTAGAGGCAGCCGACAGGGCGGTTTCTTCCCGCTTCTGCAACAAGTACGTATATAGACCGTTTTTGATCGCCTGTTGCCGGGTAATGTTCAGCAATGCCCGCTCCTTACCGGGCACGGTACGGATCATGCCTTCTATGCGTCGGTTATTCGATACAAGCTGACTCCGATTGCTAGTCAATTGCTGCCGCATGGTTTGAATGTTTTCACCAATGCTACCTTTCAGATTTTTCAGCTGACTTTCCAACGACTGCAACAGGGGGCTGTTGCCCGACATCGTTCTCGACAATTCCTCTCGTTTCAGTTCCAGTTCAGAGGCTTTCGTCAGCAGACCAGTCAAAATTGGGTCACTGAATCCCAGTGTGGCTGGTGCCACACCTTTATCGCCCGTTTTATTTTTTACGTAACGATCCACATCTTCCAGCGCACTCAGCCGAACGTTCACTTCATTCAGTTGGGCGTCGTTCTCTTTCACCGTCAGCAAAAACGTCTGTGCCTGTGCGCTTAGATCAGTAATCCCTTGCGTTGACTTATAAAATTCTACCTCTTTCTCTACCGTCGATAGTTCACCAGAAATCAGGGCAAGTCGTTCTTCAATGAAGTTTAAGGTATTGTTCGCTTCCTTGTTCTTGTCAACAATAGCTTCCCGGTTATATTCCTGAATCAACTGATTCAGTATAGCTTCACCCTTGTCAGGTACGGCTTCTTCCAGGCTCAACGCCAATACGGTCGACTGTTTCGCCGTAGGTTCTACTTTTAAACGATTTAGGTAGCCTTCGACTGTTTGTTGCCGACTTGACACCGTAGTAATAATCTTGGATAGGGTATTAATCAATGGTTTACGAGCAAATATACGTAGTTGACCGTAAGGCGTTTTAATGCTTTGATCAACCGGGTATGTCTGTCCGTTTAGCTGCACTTTGCCAGCATCCACAAACGAAATTTCAAGTTCTTCTTTGTATAGTTCAGGTGTTGGCTTTTCAATCAATAGCCGAATTGGCGACTCATCATAGACTTCTTTATTGATGGTGCTAGTTGGCTCGAAGTAACGAACATCCAGCCCCAACTTGTCCACGACGCGATCCATGAGGGTAAATGATTTCAGAATTTCCACCTCGTTCTCCACCACTTTGCTACTGGTGAAAATATCGAGCTCTTTCATCATGCTCTCGCCTGCCGTGCCTTTCTTTTCATCTTTTACCAGCATGCTCGCCTGTACTTTATAGACGGGTTGCTGATACAGCATGTACACGTAGGCTGCTGCCACCGTGACCACGAGCGAGGCAATGAACCAGGGCCAGTTACGCACATACCGCATTAAGATGGCGCGCAGATTAACCTGAGGTTCTATTTCGTAGGCCTGATAGGGCGTATATGAGTTGGTGTTCGTGTTCATGCGGATATTCAATTAAATACGGCTAACGATGATCGCTATAAATGACAAAGCACTGATGATAATAGGCAATAACTGATAAGTGCGGTCAGCATTAGCGACTCGAGCCTGACCGGGTTCCACATACACCACGTCGTTGGGGCGCAGGTAATAGAAGGGAGATTGAAACAGATCACGTTTAGTCAGATCAACCCGGTTAAAGGTGCGCTTTCCGTTTTCTTCCCGAATAATCAGCACGTTGTCGCGCCGGCCAAAGATGGTGATGTCGCCAGCCAGCCCCAGAGCGGCGGGCAACGTAATCTGCTCATTTGGGATCGAGAATAGAGAAGGCCGGGCCACTTCGCCTGTGACCGAAATCTGAAAATTTTGGTTTCTCACGTTTACGGTTGGCTCTTTCAGGTAATCAAGTAGCTTGGTCCGAAGCAATGCCGCTGCCTGTGTATTGGTTAACCCCTGCACCGACTGTGATCCGATCAGCGGTAACGAGATTTGTCCCTCATCGTTCACCAAATAGCCAGGCGTATAAGGTACTGGACTAGTTGGCGATGACGCGGTTCCTGATCGATCAGCCATTGACATGGCCGTGTACGGATTGAAGAATGCGGTTGCTTCCGGGCTCAGGCTCCCAACCTGCACAGAAAGCACATCGCCCGCTTTGATGGTGGGTATGTAACGTGGGCCTACAGCCAGGGTATCTTTACCTGATTCGCTTGCCTGATACAACACCAGTTCTTTGCTGGAGATACAGCTCGACAAACCGGCACACAGACAAACCAACCAAACGCCCAACCGGGCACGAATAAAACGAACAGTCATACAGGCTACGTCAAACACTATCGATACTGATTTTGTAAATAACTACTATGGTACTGCCGCAACAGCGCATCCAACTGATATCCCACTCTATACCGAGTGGCAATATTGTATCCTCGGGTATAGGCATATTCCCAACGAAACTCTTCACTGCTGCGCAGACGTACCCGTTGGCTTTGGGCAATGCGCCCCGGCCATAGTGGGATGGCGAAGTTGAAACCGCCCGTAGTACCGTTGCCGGTTTTGGTAGCAAAAACGCCGACCTCCACGTTACCCAATTGGCGAATCAGATCAATCCGCGCGCCCCGGTCCTGATACAGATACTGACCACCTGACACTTTGACCGTGATGTCTTGCTTCGGGAAGCGGTAGGCTGCATCGGCCAGCAGCAATAGCTGTTTCGGCGACTCGTGGTAGAATCCGTTTTCGGGGAAGAAGTAAAATCCCGTCAGGCTGGATTCAAGGCCTACCGACCAGTTTTTGGTTAGATCAGCATGGCGAAACTGCGCGTTCACCCCATACTGATCATTGTAGAATAACCCCGCCGACAGGCTCAGGAAGTTGGCCCGGTCGAGCGCCAGAAACTGATTGACAAACGTGGGCGCGGGCCGCACGTTCAGCGCCTGATTATCCAGCGTATTCACGATCGGAAACAATACCCCCCAGTTCAGCACCAGTCCCCGGCTCAAGTACAACTGACTCTGCAACAGCAGGTTGGTTTTACTCTCGACCAGTTGCTCCCGAAACCCGAATTGGGCAACAAATTCAGGCTGTAAGCGAAAGTCCAGCTTATAGGCCCGGCTATCGAACGGATGCGCGTTGGCCCAGTCGGCCCGTTCCCGGCGCGACAGCGTTTGGGTGGTCAGCGTTTCGCCCATCCGGTAGCGCGCCATCGGCACACCCTGAAAAAGCGGCATAAACTCAGTCACCTCTTCCGGTCCTGCTCCGGCCAGTGCTTTCGACAGATTCACCATCCCCGCAAATGGGTTCCGGTACAACCGCTGTTCGTAGCTCACCTGCCCAGCCACCCGATCGATCGATACGTTTTCAATGTCATTCCGTGCGTTACCGGAATCCGCCCGCTCCGTAGCTGTCTTCCGAATGGTTGCCTCGTTAGAAGCCGCCGTATTCGGGCGGTAGCCCCGGTACTTCGTCCGAAGCAGGTTGGTGGTATACGACGTACCCACCGTGAGTTGCTCTCCATTCAGCAACCCCGCCTGTACAGTCAGGTGCTTAAACAGGGTAACGTACCCACCCACATTCAAATGCTTTGAATCCCACTCAACCATTACCCCACCTTTGTTGGCCAGGCTAAGTTTTGCCCCGCCGAAAGGACCAACCAGGTACGTGTATGCCAAATCACGCTTATCCAGTACTCTAAAATCAGCGAGAATATTGTTCAGGTTAACACGCCGTCCAACTGTGTAGGGGCTACCATACCCAACCGTAAACGCCGCATCAATCGTTTTCGACAGGGCAGTATGCTTGGTGGCGACTATTGCATGCGTCAGCATTGAGTTATCAACCCCGAATGGAGCCGATAGAATCACAGCTACCGAAGGGCGTTTCTCTGTTTCGGTCAGCATCACATATTTCAAATCAACCTGCCGGTCACCAATACCTCGCCGTTTGAAGGCAATGCCTCCATTCGGGTTCAGCAGATTGATGTTGATGTCTAGTCGCGGCAGCACGGTCAAATTGATATGCGTGATACTTTCCGAATTCGTTCTATTGAATTTAAACGCGTAGTCTCTTGGGTTGTACTTATAGCCAATCGAGAACGTGCCGTCTTCCGTTTGTTCCGCCGAAGGAATGTAGATGAGACCGGGTTTGCCGGAGATGTTCAGCTGTGCCTGCGTCGCCATCGGAAACCCGATAGCCGCCGCCAGCAACAGCCTGAACAATTCCTTTTTTACGGTCTTCATCTGCACTCAATTGACTAACGGTATCCTATATACGTAACACCTTCTGTTACCACTAGTAACATGATTAGCCGGCGGTTACCGGATCGCCCGCTGACTAGTTGAATTTGAAGCGTAATGACAAACCAGCTTCCAGACCGGAGAGGCTTACTTTCTCGGTGGTCGTTACAGCTTCGCTCGTTACCGATTGATTGTAGTTACCCAGGTGGTAGCGCACATCGAGGCCGAGGTACAGTTTTTTCACCAGTTGCTTCTCGGCACCGGCGAAGACCTGCACCCCATACGAGTTGCCCGTTTGGGTCTCGTTCAACGTACCCGGATTGTCCGTCACCACGCGGTCCAGTTCATTGCTGATGAAGTAGCGCGCTACGCTCACCCCGATGTAAGGCGTAAGGAAAGGAGCCTTCGTGTCTGTCGACGTACCTGCGGTGGTCGATACCGGCTTGGCGAACGTATACTTCAGATCAAGGGCGGCCGGAATGATCGACAGCGAGAAATCTTCCGTCCGGGTGGTACCGCCAATGTTCAGGCTGCTCGAGGCCGAGCTCTTCCAGAAGCCCACGCGCCCGCCAATCGACAGGTTTTTGGTAAGGCCTACTTCCAGGGCGGCAGTCGGCATGATTTGTCCACCCAGGGTGGCACCCGCACCATCGTTGTAATCGACCAGGAACGAGCGGTCGTTCCAGTAGTCGAGCTTTGGTTGCCAGTAGCTGGCTCCCACGCTGATACTCTTCAGGTTCACCTGCGCCTGTGCCGTGAAGGTCAATAGCAGACCGGCCATCGCAACGAGTGTTGATACGCTAAATTTCTTGCTCATGAGCTTAAATTGAATGAGTGGTTATGAATCAGATAACAGGGATCAGCACACTGATCATCCGCCGTTACCCTGGTTGTGGCAGCTGGCAATAGCCCGGTCGCGAGAAGCATTGAGCGTCGCCAGTTGGGCGTTGTAATTGGTCGTAATCTTGTTCAGGTCAGCGTTCCTGGCGGCGGTGGCAGAGGCTGTTCTGGCAGTAGAAGCCGTAGTACAGGCGGTGTTTTCAGCGGCCTGCAGAGTGTTATAAATCGTGAGTGCATCCACATAAGCCACCGCATACAACACAACAAGCATGTCGTAATAAGCGCCGAGCACAGCCTTATTGGCGTTCAGGCCAGCAATGCCATCGTTATAATCCTTTGCAGCGGCAGCGCGGAGCGGCGCGAAGTTGGTGGTCACCGCACCTACGCAGGTTGTTGCCTGGGCCGTAATAGCAGCCTGAGCGGTAGCAAAGGTGGCGTTCACCGCGGCGTCCTGCGTGGCTTTCCCTGTATTCAGCGTCGCTACGGCTGCGTTGTACATTTCAGTAGCGGCGGCCTTACAGGCGTCGTCATCGGCGCGGGCCTCGGTCGGCGCCATTTTCTCGATCAGTCCGGTTTCGCTACCCGATGTTGTCCGGCCACCTACTGGTCGGCCGTTTACGGTTGGTAGGGTGAAGGTGGGAAGGTAGGCTTTCAGGGCCGGGTTGGCGGCCAGGGCAGCGGCTTCAGCTTTCAGGTTGTCGGGCAACGTACCTGTAGCGGTCAGGTTAGCCATCACGGTAGGCGAGAAACTGGCGGCCAATTCGGCGGCTTTCGTTGGTGACACGGCTGAGGCAACGGCGTTACTGGCCTGTTGCACCGCGGCGGGCACTACACCGGTTGCCGACATGCTCGACAAGCCTGAGCTAACGGCGGCTGCCGCCGTTGACGAGGTTACCGACGATGCCGTTACCGAGACAGCTGCGGGTTGTGTAGGCGTTACCGGTGGCAGGGTGACACCCTCAAATCCTTTGAAGGTGTAGGTGAATGGTGTGACCGACGCAACATCCTTCGGTTTACAGTTGTACAGGGTTGTCATCAGACATAACCCATACGCGAGAAATCGGATACTCAGCTTGGCAGTTTTCATGTAATGTTTCTTTACAAATTAGTAAGAAGGGAAATGGGCAATTGGCGAGAGTAGTATGACTAAGTAAGAGAAGGCGGACCGTGGTTACCGTTTTTATAAATAATAAGCTTTTTGTTTTCTCAATACCAGAATCAGTAACAACAACCGTACCAGTTCTAGCCTATCGATTTGATTGATTTAAAAAAGCGAAGTGCATATTGATTAAGCGGTTTATCGGCTTTAGCCAGTGGTGAAGACACACTGATTTGGGGGAGAAACAACAATGTCTCCATCAATCTAAACCGCTTTTCAATCTGACTATCAGTGAATTATGACCTATTTAAAGGAATGAAAAATAAATTTGATAGTACTGAATCCAAACAGCGTCTTTATGCGTACATGCTGTTGATTGATTTGGGAACTACTCGAAATAAGTAGATCGGGGGAGAATTGTGGCTGCTGTTGGCTCCTGGGCGCAACGAACCTTTGATCTCGTGAGAAAGTATATAAAGTCATGGAGTGGTGTGTTGTCGGCGTTGACTATTGTTGTCATAACCGGTAGCAAGTATACTACGTATTTTCTAATAATTCCTAATACTGACTTTACTGTAAATAAATACTCATATAGAAAGAATATTAAATATGTTATATATTTTATGTGAAAAAACTATCATTTGTTGGTATACTGGTGCGTTGGCGCTTCTTTTATATATATAGGTATACGATGGTTTTACTAATTTTAACCGTATTTTAATGTCACTTTCTGCATATAATAGCGTCTCGGTCTGTTATCCCCCGCTTGAAATTAAAAACGGTGACATTTAGAAGTCTATTTAATCTGGCTTTAATCTTACGATTGGTTTGTTCGTCACAAAATAAATAAAATCTATAGACTCAATAGACTGGCCTGATTATTGCGCCCCCGTTCCTACCTCTGCGTCGGCCGTGTTGGTGCTGTCGATGGTCATCTTGTTTTCCAAAAACAAAGCGTTCCGCAGCAACGGCCCATCGTGTCAACAACACAGATCAGTCGTTACTGCGGAACGTTTCAGTATCCGTCCGTCTGCTAAAGCAGACGGCAACAAAACAAAAGTCCCTTTGGGACTGTCAACCTGGTTAGTCCCAAAGGGACTTGCGGCTAGTTGCCGTCTGCTTCAGCTGACGGACCTACAGCCGATTAATGATGACCGCCGGGACCATGCGCGTGACCGTGCGACAATTCATCATCCGACGCGTTGCGCACTTCCACTACTTCGATATCGAAATGCAGGGTTTCGCCCGCCAATTCGTGGTTGGCATCGATCGTAACCGACGTTGGTCCCACTTCTTTCACGGTCACCACCATGCCATCATCGGCCTGGAACTGCATGCCTACTTCGACGGGCGAACCGCCAAACGCCGAGGCGGGTACCTGATGAATATTTTTTGGATCGAGAATCCCGTATCCTTTTTCCGGTGGAATAACCAGGTTCAGTTTATCCCCCGCCTGCCGACCTTCGAGGCCTTCTTCCATACCCGGAATCAGGTTGTTTTCACCGTGCAGGTAATATAATGGCTCACCGCCTTCACTCGAATCGAGCACTACACCCGCGTCATTGCGCAGGGTGTACCGAATAGCAGCTACCTTATGTTTTGTAATATGCATACGTCAATCAATGCGTTTGGTATGGGTAGGTAACTATTAGAACTAGTTTCAGGTTTCAAGTTTCAGGTGCTCCGCTTATCAACCGGATCGTAAGTTAGCAGCGCTTTTGTCATCCCGACGCTAGGAGGGATCTTGGCGTTACTTTAAAAAGAGCCAGGCACTATTAAAAGGAACGCCAAGATCCCTCCTAACGTCGGGATGACAAAAGCGCTGCTAACTTACGATCCGGTTGATTGGCAGCGCACCGCAGCGGCGGACCGTTTGAAACTTGAAACTTAATTTCATCCCATGTCCTCACATCATATTGTCCGGGAGAAGCAGGAGCCGGCGCTGCTTATTGCCAACGGTGAATCCTGCGACGCCGAATTGCTGGGTCAGTTGCTGGAATGGTCGCCCTACGTGGTGGTGCTCGATCAGGCGATCTACCGCGTGATGGAGATGGGCTTGAAAGCCGACGTCCTCCTCGGCGATTTCGACCGCGACATCGACCTCGACGCCATCCGCACGGCCCAATACCCGATTGAGATTGTGCCAACGCCCGATCAGAACAAGACCGACCTCGAGAAAGGCATCGATTTCCTGATCGAGCGCGGTTTTCCGGCCGTCAACATCGTATGGGCCACCGGTCGCCGGATGGATCACACGATCACGAACCTGACCAACCTTGTCCGGTTCAAGTCGACGATTAAGGTCACGCTGATCGATGACTATTCGGTGGTGTACCCGCTCGTGGGGCGTTTTGAGAAGTGGTACGCCAAAGGCACGCCGATCTCGCTGATCCCCGTCGGCACGGTAACGGGCATCGTCACCGAGGGTTTACTGTACAACCTGCACAACGAATCACTGACGATCGGTTACCGCACCGGCAGCAGCAACGAAGCCGCCGAAGACGGTTTCGTCCGCATCACCACCGAATCCGGCGATCTCTTGATGATGGAGTGTAGAGATTAGAGTAAGACGATGAATTTCGGATGTCGGATTGGCTTCGCGCTGGATGGCTTGGCGCTGGTTTGGCTTCGCGCTCTAGGCCCTTCGACAGGCTCAGGGTGACAGGAAACACAAGAATGGTAGCCCGAACATGGTGATGATTGATGTCACCCTGAGCCTGTCGAAGGGCCTAGCGCGCGAAGCCATCCAGCGCGAAGCCATCCGGCGCGAAGCCACACAGCGCCAATCCATCCATTGCCAAGCCATCCAGCGCCAATCCGATATCCAACATCCGATATCCAAAATCCAACATCCGATATCCAAAATCCAACATCCTTCATGCGTTACGTAGCTATTCTCCTGTTCAATGAAATAGAAGTACTCGACTTTGCCGGGCCATTTGAAGTATTTGGCGTAACCGGTCGACAGTCGGGTCAAACGCGGTTTTCGGCGCCGCCATTTCAGGTATTTACCGTAGCCGAGCGCGGACCAGTATATGCCCGTAATGGGTTGTCTATCAACCCAACGTACCTGCTGAACGACCATCCGAAACCGGATATCCTGATCGTTCCTGGCGGAGGTAGCTATCTGGCAGATGGCACACCCGCTGGTGCCCGCCGCGAAATGGATAATCCGGCCGTACTGAACTGGGTACGTCGCCACGCGCCCGCCGCTGAGCTGGTGCTATCAGTCTGTACGGGTTCACTCATCCTGGGCAAAGCAGGTCTACTCAGCGGCTTAGTAGCAACGACCCATACAGGAGCCGTGCAATCGATGCGCGATCTGTTTCCCGACGTCACTATGAAACCAGCAGAGCGCTGGGTCGACAATGGCAAGGTGATCACATCGGCAGGCATTTCTGCCGGCATCGATATGTCGCTCTATGTCATCGGGAAGCTCTTCGGCCCAGACGAAGCCCGCGAAACAGCGTCGTACATGCAGTACGATCACTGGAAATGAAAGGATGATGGATATCGGATGTTGGATGTCGGATTTGGGATTGGCTTCGCGAGCTAGGCCCTTCGACAGGCTCAGGGTGACATCAATCATCACCATGTTTAGGCTACCATTCTTGTGGTTCCTGTCACCCTGAGCCTGTCGAAGGGCCACAAGCGCGAAGCACACCAGCGCGAAGCCAGCCAGCGCCAATCCAATATCCTAAATCACTTCAATCTCTCCACCTCATACCGTAATTCATCAGCTAGTTGGCGGATGCGGTCGTAACTGGGGGCGGGGGGTGGGAGTTGCTGACTGAAGAAGGCTCTCACGTCCCATACTTCCAGCACATCTTTCAGCGCTACTTCGCGGTTGGGTACGTTGGGTTTGTCGGCGGTGAGCAGCAGCGTGCCTTTGTCTTTGACCTTGCTGAATACCCGCCGCGCCAGAATACCCTGGTGCTGAACGAGCAGCACATAAAACTGACCGTCGGTGATCTCGAACCAGTTGCGCACAAACTGCCCGATGAGCCAGGCCCCGGGGAAGGTAAAATCACCGTCGGCTTCAAACGCGCGGTACTGCCCCATCGGCAGCATGGGAAGCCGCATGGTCGGCAGGCGACTCAGGTAATCAGGCTGCTGGAAATGGTGCTGATAGTCGCTAAACTGCCCCTGATGCACGTAATGAATCGTTTGCGCCGACTGATCGGGGCCGGGTTGCCGGTCGGGCATAGGCGCAGCGGGCGATGGTGCTTTCTCGAAGTGATTGTTGAAGGCGGGCAAGGGCTCTCCACCCGTACCAAATCCCTCGGCCGCCCGGCTGACGGTAAACGGCGGCGTCTGCACCGGCTGACCCGACCGGGCGCGCATTTCCTCATACAACTGCCCCGACTGCGGCACCGACCGGTCGGGCTCTGACCGCTCTACAGGGGTAGGACGTGGCGGCGCGGCCTGCTCCCGATCGGCGGAACGGTCGGACGGTGCTTTGTAATATTTTTCGAGTACGTTGACCAGCGGTTGCGGCTCGGCCCCCGTAAATTCACGGGTAACCGGCGGAAGCCGGGGATCGCTGATCTGCGGCGGCGACGAAATAAAATCATCGTCTTCATCGGTTTCGCTGAAAATCGGGGGTGGCGAGGCGGCACGGGTGCTGCTGTGCGTACCAATCGGCAGGCTCAGATCGGGCGTCTCGCGAATTTTGCGCAAATCCTGTTTCAGCAGCTGATCGACCGACGTATTAAAAAGTTTAGCAATCGTGATGAGCGTGTTCCAGTTTGGGTTGGCACGCCCCTCTTCATAAGCACCCAACAACGACCGCTTGATGCCGATGCGCTGCGAAAACTGCTCCTGCGTTAAGCCATTCAACTTTCGTAAGTATTTGATGTTGTTGCTGACGAGCGTCATGGACGGATCGGGTTTTGGTAAAATTTTTAGTAAAGAACGTTTTTTTTTGATTCCGCACGTAACACACGCTACATTACTTCGGGTGAGGGGGTGAAGGGTGAAGGGTGAGGGGCGAGGGGTGAGGTGGCGAAGCCAACCAACGCGAAGCAATACGACAAAATGTCTTGCCCCTCACTCTTCACCCCTACCACCCCATAAATGTTCATTCATTTATGTATTCCCTTTACTAGATTGCACCACATCACCCCTTCACCCCCTCACCACATCGCCCCTCACCCCTTCACCCCTCACCAATTCACCCCTCACCCCTCACCCCTCACCCCTCACCCCTCACCCCTCACCCCTCACCCCTTCACCCCTCACCCCTCACCCCTTCACCCCTCACCCATGCATTTCATCAGTAAACTTTTCCTCTTAGGTTTATTAGCGCATCAGGCCGTTGGTCAATCGGTGGGTAGCGACAGCGCGGTATTGGCCAGCACTACCCGGCAGGCTGTGGTTCGGTATGAACAGGTGAGCCATACGCTGGAACAGCTCTACAATGGCCCCGAATACATTGGCTATGACCGGCAGATGGAAGGGCACGCCTTTTTTCAGACCGATAGCCTGCTGTCGGGACGGGTCACGTATCAGGGTGGTGAGTTTACGGTGCCCATGCTGTTTGATATTGTTAAAGATCTGTTGGTGGTCGTGCATCCTACCGGCTATCGCATGGCCCTGCACAGCAACCGCATTCAGCGCTTCACGATCGATAAACAGCCGTTTATTCGCCTCGACAGTCTGCAACAAAACATGCCGTCGGGCTTCTACAACCTGGTGTATGATGGTCCGAGCCAGGTATTAGTGCGGCGCGTCAAACTCATCGTGGCCGCTCCTTCAACAACGAGTCCCTGGAATGCAGGAATGTTTGGTTCGTTCGACCCCAAAACGACCTATTTTATCCGACGAAACGGAACGTATGTTCAGGTAAAAAACAAACGGGCATTATACACCCTCTTTGCCGACCGTCGGAAAGAGCTGATGGCCTACGCCCGTCAGCAACAGATACGCTTTAAACCATCACCCGAAGCTGCTTTCCTGAAACTGACTCAACACTACGATCAACTGACCAAGGCGTTATGATAACATGATATATTGTTGCTTTTGCGTACCTAAACAGGTACGTTTTTGCATGGTAAGTTGCTTTCGCCTTGCCCTTCGACCGCGAAAGCAACTTACCACACATCGGCAACACAACTCCCAAAAATTACCAGCCATGTACACATCGTATTACTTGTCACTCACGGTATGATAAAACACTACTGTCTCTTTCTGCTTCTCTACTGCGGTGCTGCCCAACTCTGTCTGGGTCAGACAAACCGGAACAAATCCATCTCGGGGCAGTTCAACGGCCTGTCGTTCGCTCAGTTCGTTGAGGCCCTCGAAGCCCGCACCGACTACCGGTTCTACTACAGCCCCACCGATGTTGACAGTGTGTTGGTGCAGCTTCAGGTAACCGACAAACCGCTGGAACACCTGCTCACCCGCGTTTTTGAGGGAACGCCACTCCGCTTCGCCATCGACAGCCGGAACCGGGTCTTCATCACCGCCAACCAGGCCATCCGCCTCACGTTGCCACCCGGCTTTTTCGACCGGGGGGCCGACGTACCCACCGACGATACACTTACGGTCGACTACGGGGCCGTGCGGGAGCAAACCCGCCTGTCGCTCGAAACCAAGCTGTTTGAGATCGGGTCGCGGGGAAGCAGCAGCCGAACGGGCAATGCCACCGTGGCGGGACGCATCCGAAGCACACTGACCGGCGAACCCGCCATTGGCGTGTACGTGCTGATCGACAAACCCCGCATTGGCGTACTCACCGATCAGTATGGCTCCTACTCCATCTCGCTCCCGCGTGGCCGACACGAGCTCCAGATCAAGAGTATCGGCATGAAAGACACCAAACGGCAAATCATGCTGTATGGCGATGGAAAGCTGGATATTGAGATGGACGAAGAGATAGTCCCCCTCCGCGAACTGATTGTGGGGGCCAAGAAAGACATCAACGTGGCGGGCCTGCAAATGGGCAGCGAACGACTCGATATTCGGACCATCAAGCAAGTGCCTACGGTGCTGGGCGAGGCTGATCTGATTCGCGTGGTGCTCACCTTACCCGGCGTGAAGTCGGTCGGTGAAGGCACGGTCGGCTTCAACGTGCGGGGTGGCTCGGCGGGGCAAAATCTGATTCTGTTCAACGATGCGGTCATCTACAACCCGTCGCACCTGTTCGGATTCTTCTCGGCCTTCAACCCCGACGTGATCAAATCGGTGGAGCTCTACAAAAGTGCCATTCCGGCCCGTTTTGGTGGTCGATTGTCGTCGGTTCTCGATGTGACCACGCGCGATGGCAACAAGAAAAAACTCGTCGGCTCGGGCGGCATCGGCCCACTCACCGGTCGGCTGACGCTGGAAGGTCCGCTGCTGTCGGAGAAAACCTCGTTCCTGATCGGGGTACGTTCCACCTATTCCGACTGGCTGCTGAAACAACTGGCCAACGCCGCCTACCAGAACAGCAAGGCTTCGTTCTACGACCTGAACCTGCACCTCACCCACGAGGCCAACGACAAAAACACGTTTTACCTCACCGCCTACACCAGCCGCGATCAGTTTCAGCTCAACAGCGACAGCCTGTTTACCTACCAGAATCAGGTGGGGGCGCTGAAATGGAAACACGTGTTCAACAGTAAACTCTACGGCGTGCTAACCGGTACCTACAGCCGCTACCAGTATGGTGTGGCCAGCAACGATAACCCTACCGAGGCCTTCAAATTCGGCTTCGACATCCGGCAAAGCACCGCCAAGGTCGACTTCAACTTCTACCCCAACGCCAAACACACCGTCGATTTCGGTCTTAGCACGACCCTCTATAAACTCCAGCCCGGCAACCTGGAAGCCAGCGGCGCCGAATCGCTGATCAATCCGGTGCTCGTTCCCCACGAACAGGGGCTGGAAACGGCCCTGTACATCGGCGACCGGTTCGATATCTCTGACCGGCTATCGCTGAACGTGGGGCTTCGCTATTCGCACTTCATGAACCTCGGCCCCGGTCAGGTGTATGGGTACGTACCCGGCGTATCGCGCACGTTGGCCACCATCCGCGATACCGTTTCCTACGGAGCGGGCAGCGTAGTGAAAACGTATCAGGGCCCGGAATACCGCGTTGGGTTACGCTACGCCATTTCCGACGATTTTTCGGTGAAGGCGAGTTATAACCGCATGCGGCAGTACCTCAACATGCTGTCGAATACGGTAGCCGTGTCGCCCCTGGATATTTACAAGCTGAGCGATTCCTACATTCAGCCGCAGGTTGGTGATCAGTTTTCGGTGGGTCTCTACAAGAACCTGCGCGCCAACACCATCGAACTGTCGGTGGAGGGCTATTACCGCACCCTGACCAACCAGCTCGACTACAAAAGCGGCGCTACCCTGCTGCTGAACCAACACCTGGAAACCGACGTGGTGCAGGCCGAAGGCGTGGCTTATGGCGTGGAGCTGATGGTGAAAAAGCTGACCGGCAAACTCAACGGCTGGGTGAGCTACACCTACGCCCGCTCCCTCCTGCGCACCACCGACTCCTTCGCCGCCGACGTGATCAACAACGGTGAGTTCTACCCCAGCAGCTACGACAAACCGCACGATGTCACGCTGATTGGCAACTACAAAGTCAATCGCCGGTTCAGCATCTCGTTCAACGCCACCTACAGCACCGGCCGACCCATTACCCTGCCCCTGGCCAAATATGTGCTGAGCGGGGCCGAGCGGGTCTATTACTCGGAACGAAACCAATACCGCATCCCCGATTATTTCCGTACTGACCTCTCGCTCAACATCGAAGGCAATCACAAGGTCAGAAAACTGGCGCACAGCTCCTGGACCATCGGGATCTATAACCTGACCGGACGCCGGAATCCGTATTCGGTGTACTTCAATTCGACCAATGGCGGCATTCGCGGCTACCAGCTGTCTATTTTCGGGCAGCCCATTCCAACGCTAACCTATAATTTCCGATTCTAACGCTATGACCTTTTTTTCTTTCAAGCTTCGATATCTAGGCGTAGCCCTGCTGCTACTGGCCATCGGTTGCGTTGACCCGTACCGCCCGCCGCAAATTGAAGCCCCTAACCAATATCTGGTGGTCGATGGCTTTTTGAACGGAGGAACCGGCAACAGCACGATCAAACTGTCGCGTACCCAAAACCTCACCAGTACCACCCGACCGGTCGTAGAGACACGGGCCAGCATTCGGGTAGAGGGCAACGCGGGGGAAGCCTATTCGTTTGTGGAAAGTGCGGCGGGTACGTACACGCTGGCGTCAACCACGCTACCCATTGGCCGAACCTATCAGGTACGCATCAAAACGACCACCGGTGGCGAATACCTGTCTGATCCAATCACCATCAAGCAAACGCCCAAAATAGACAGCCTGACGTGGGAGGTAAAAAACGACGGGGTGCAGGTGTACGTGAATACCCACGACGATGCCAACAAAACGCGCTACTACCGCTGGGAATTTGAAGACACGTATGAGATCAGAACGCCCTACTCGTCCCCCTTCGATTTTGTCAATGGCCGGGTAGTAAATCGCACCAGCCCGAGGGTGAGTCAGTGCTGGCGTACGCAGAACTCGACGGCTATTTTGCTGGGTACGTCGGCCCGGCTGACGCAGGATGTGCTGAAACAGGCGCCGCTACTGTATATTCCCGGCAGTTCACCCAAGCTCTGGATCAAGTATAGCCTGCTGGCCAAACAGTACGCTCAGTCGCCCGAGGCCTATGCGTACTGGGAAAACTTGCAAAAAACGAACGAGCAGCTGGGTGGCCTGTTCGATCCGCTCCCGTCGGAAATGCTGGGGAACATGCGCAGCCTGACCAACCCCGCTGAACCCGTGCTGGGCTTTGTGGATGGCCACACCGTGGAACAACTTCGCGTCTTTATCGACCGCCCGCTCACGCTGTCGTTCAACCTGCTGCGTACGGGCTACGAAGACTGTGTGCTGGATACTATTCCGTTTCCCGGCCGTCCGGTACTGCCACTTGCGTCTACGTTAGGACCGGGTGGCGGCTACATTGCCATTGAACAGATCCCCGAAAGTTCGTCTTACCTGGCCACTCGCACCCGCTGCGCCGATTGCCGGGATATTGGCACCATCACAAGACCCTCTTACTGGCCTCAGTAATCATGAAAAACACGCTACGCTGGGGTTGGCTCCTCGTGCTGACGGCCCAATGGGCAATGGCCCAACAACCGATGCTGGAGCAATTGCACCATCAATTCAAGACGCATACCACGCAGGCGCTACAGGAAAAGCTGTTTGTGCACACCGATCAGTCGGTCTATATCTCGGGCGAGCGGCTGTGGTTCCGGCTGTTCTACGTCGACGGCAGTCTGCATCGCCCGCTCGACGTGAGCCGGGTGGCGTATCTGGAACTGCTGGACAAAGACCAGAAGGCCGTGGTACAGACCAAAGTGACGCTCGACAGCAGCCGGGGTATGGGCTCTGTTTTTCTGCCCACGAGCTTATTGTCCGGCCATTACACGCTTCGGGCCTACACACAGTGGATGAAGATCACCAGCCCCGAATTTTTGTTCGAAAAGACAATCACGCTCATCAATCCATTCCGGCGGCTGGGCCTGCCCCTCCCCTCCGATTCACTGGCCTACGAGGCGCAATTTTTCCCCGAAGGCGGCCATCTCGTAACGGGGTTGCCCGCTAAGGTGGCTTTCAGCGTAGTGAATCGAAAAACGGGGCGCGGCGTCGATTGCCGGGGTACGTTGCTTGGTCCGGCCAATGATACGCTGGCTCGGTTTACCACGCTCAAATTCGGGATAGGTACGTTCACGTTCACACCAACCGGCAACACACCTTACCGGGTTCTTCTTACCGACCCCGCCGGTCGAACCATCACCCGCCCGTTACCCGCCGCTGCCCCAACAGGCTACACCATGCAAACCACCGATACAGGCGACGGTTTTCTGCGGATCAATGTGGCCACGAACGTCCCCGGCGCCTCGGCCGTATACCTGATCGGGCACACGCGGCAGTTGGTGAAGGTATCGGACGGGCAACCGATCCTGGGCAACAAGGCGCAGTTTCTGGTGCGTAAAAGCAGCCTGGGAGAAGGCATCTCGCACCTGACCCTTTTCGATGCGGAAGGCCAGCCCCTCTGCGAACGGCTGTACGGCAAACGGCCCCAAGCTACCCTCTCGCTCCGGCTTACACCCGAAAAAGCCCAATACACCACCCGCGACAAAGTAACGCTCGATCTCACGGCCAGCAGCCCCACCGGCTCACCCCTATCCGCCGACGCGTCGGTATCGGTCTACAAAATCGATTCGTTATTCTCCGGAAATGAGGTGTCGTTACCCGACTACCTGTGGCTCACGTCTGACCTGCGGGGTACGGTAGAGTCGCCCGATTATTACCTGACGCAGACCGGACCGGAAGCCGACGCAGCGCTGGACAATCTACTACTGACCCACGGCTGGCGTCGGTTTAGTTGGGAAACGGTGCTACGTCCCAAACCCGTTGATAAGATGCAGGCTCCCGAACACCGGGGGCAGGTGGTGCATGGTCGGGTTACCGACGCGCGTACCGGGGCACCCGCCCCTAATGTGTTCACGTACCTGAGTATTCCCGGAAAATCCATCCAGTTGTTCAGCTCCCGGAGCGACCGGCAGGGCCGCGTTCGGTTTGAACTGCCCACTTTTTACGGCACCAACGACCTGGTGCTGCAAACCGCCAACGGAGACAGCCTGCTCCGTGTCGACATTGTGAACCCCTACACCGAAACCGCCGCCACCAGTCGGTTACCGGTGCTGGATCTGCCCAATATGCCGGGCGAATCGGTGCAACAACGGAGCCTGGCCATGCAGGTGCAGAACAGCTATGCCAACGCCTATGCCAACCCGCCCCGGCCGCCCAACACCGACAGCACCACCTTCTACGGCAAGCCCGACGAACGGTATCTGCTGGACACCTATACGCGGTTTACGGTGCTGGAAGAGGTACTGAGTGAATACGTACCCGGTGTGCTGGTACGCCGATCGGGCAGTCACTTTACGTTGCGGGTCGGTAACCTGCCCTACCGCCAACCGTTTGACGAGCAACCGCTGATTTTGCTCGACGGTGTACCGGTCTACGACGTCGACCGGCTGATGGCGTTTAGTCCCTTGAAGATCAAATCGCTGGATGTGGTCACGCGGCGTTACCTGCTGGGCTATGCAAGCATACCGGGCATCATCAGTTTCAAAACGTACAAAGGGGATCTGGCCGGTTTTCAGCTCGACCCCCGCGCGGTGGTCATGGACTACGACGGACTACAGGCACGCCGTGAATTTTACGCGCCCAGTTACACCACGCCTATCCTGGCCGCCAGCCGCCGCCCCGATTTCAGGAACCTGCTCTACTGGAACCCATCCGTTACTACCGGCCCGCAGGGTAAAACGAACCTCAGTTTTTACACATCCGATCAGGAAGGTCGTTACCTTATCGAAGTCCACGCCCTCACCCCCACCGGTCAGGCCAGCACCACCCGGCAACTCATCACCATAGAAAGCCCCATCAAGTAGACGTTGGACGTTAGACGCTGGATTTTGGACATTAGACGTTAGACCTTAGACTTTAGACCTTGAACTTTAGACCTTAGACCTCAATCATGCTTTCCCTCCTCTATCTACTTCCCTTCTTTTTCGCACCAAAAAACGTTGACCCGATGGTGATGCAGAAACCAGCCCCGCCGGTTGTTGGCTGGCAATACCCGCAAAGTGATGGGCCATCGGGTGGTACGACAAAAAAAGCCACGTTGGACGCGACAGATCTGATTGAGTTACCTTATCCCTACGGTGGTGGCTCGGTAGTCACGCTAACCCTTCGCAATCAGGGCGGGACTACTAATGCGTATTTATCGGTGGTGAAAGGGCTGCTGGCACCCAGTTATCAGGGGGGTAAAGCCCTTATCCGGTTCGGTTCGGCCAAGCCTGTCACGTTCACGATGACCGCCGCGGCAAATGGCCGGGGCAACCTGCTCTTTTTCGACGACACGCAACGGCTCATCCGTCAGCTACGAACAGCCAAAGCCATGGCCATCCAGCTAAACGTACCTGGCCAAAAGCTAAACGAGATCCACTTCAACGCAGCGGGATTAACGTGGAAGTAGTGAATGATAATCAGGGAGGAGCGTATTGATCTATCGATGCTACGGCCCGCTGGGGCTGAGTTTAGGTATGATACGTTATTGTGCAACGCATGCTCCGCCCCGCTGGGGCTACATTTGGGTGGGGTGGGTAGGCGTCCTACCGATGCTGCGGCCCGCTGGGCCTGTTGCGCAACCCAAGACAGTTGATGATGGACACTGAAACCACACGGAGAACACTCAGGCCCAGCGGGCCGCAGCATCGGTAGCTTACCAAAACATGCCCCACCTAAACACAGGCCCAGCGGGGCGAAGCATCGGTAGGACGCCTACCCACCCCACCCAAATGTAGCCCCAGCGGGGCGAAGCATGCGTTACACCAGCTATTTTAGTAACTGTTTAGGTAATGTGTTGTCAGGTCCCCGACCTGACAGTTATAGGGGTCCCCGGCCCCGCTACAGTAAACTCAACCACCGCAGGTGGATCACTACTTGCTTGCTCTTCGAGCGTTGAGTAGCCTCTGATCGGGTTGGGAACCCAAAAAATCGTCAGGTCGGGGATCTAACGACACACCCTACCTAAACAGTTACCTATTTTATTTAATTGACAGCATTATAACTACTTGATATACAAATAGCTAATCAATAAATAACATCAAATCAAACATTCGAATAAATATTCATTTTTATTCGAATGTTTGATTTCGTAGGTCTGCTGCACGGTTACACCGAGATTATAGTCGATCATCAACTGAGCTAGTTATTCGCCATCGATCAGCACAATCTTAGTCTCATTTCTCGGTACGTATTCCGACGCCTCTCTGGTAAAGCTGGATGTGGTGATGAAACTCCTTCAACAAAAAATCGGATGACGCAATCGCCATCCGATTTTTATGCAAAATAAGAACAAACGGTAACTTACTTCACCTCACCCACCATATCACCGGGGATCACCCACTGGTCGAATTCGTCGGGGGTCAGGTAGCCGAGGGAAACCGCCGTTTCTTTCAGGGTGGAGCCGTTTTTATGGGCGGTCTGGGCAATCTCGGCGGCTTTATAGTAACCGATTTTGGTGTTCAGGGCCGTAACCAGCATCAGCGAATTCTGCACGTGCTTCTCGATATTTGCTTCGATTGGACGAATACCTTCAGCGCACTTGTCGTTGAACGACACGCATACATCACCGATGAGGCGGGCCGAGTGCAGGAAATTGTAGATCATCACCGGCTTGAACACGTTCAGCTCGAAGTGGCCGTTCATACCGCCAATGTTAATCGCCACGTCGTTACCCATCACCTGCGCCGCCACCATCGTCATGGCTTCGCACTGCGTTGGGTTTACCTTACCTGGCATGATGCTGCTGCCCGGTTCGTTGTCGGGAATAAACAATTCACCAATACCCGCCCGTGGTCCGCTCGACAGCATACGCACGTCGTTACCAATCTTCATCAGGCTGGCGGCGACGGTTTTCAACGCGCCGTGCGCCTCCACAATGGCATCATGCGCGGCCAGGGCTTCAAACTTGTTTTCGGCCGTAACGAAGGGAAGGCCTGTCAGGTCGGCAATGTGCTTGGCCACGTTTTCCGAGTAGTTCGGTGGCGTGTTGATGCCGGTCCCCACGGCCGTACCGCCCAGAGCCAGTTCGGTCAGGTGCGCCAGTGAATTGTTGATAGCCCGAAGCCCGTGATCGAGCTGCGACACGTACCCGGAAAACTCCTGCCCTACCGTCAGCGGGGTGGCGTCCATGAAGTGGGTACGTCCGATTTTCACCACGTGCATGAACTCCTTCGCCTTGGCGTCGAGCGTATCGCGTAGTTTTTTGATACCCGGAATCGTCACCTCCACCAGCGCCTGATAAGCCGCAATGTGCATGGCCGTCGGGAAGGTATCGTTGCTGCTCTGCGACTTGTTAACGTCGTCATTCGGGTGTATTACCTTCTTTTCGTCCATTAGTGAACCGCCGTTGAGCACGTGCGCCCGGTAGGCCACCACTTCGTTGACGTTCATGTTACTCTGCGTGCCCGAGCCAGTTTGCCACACCACGAGTGGAAACTGATCGGCCAGTTCACCCGCCAAAATCTCGTCGCATACGCGGCCGATGAGGTCACTTTTTTCCTGCGTCAGTACGCCTGCGTCGAGGTTGGTGAGGGCGGCGGCTTTTTTCAGCACGGCGAACGCCCGGATAATTTCGCGCGGCATGCGGTTGATGTCCTGCGCAATTTTGAAGTTTTCAATTGAACGCTGCGTTTGTGCGCCCCAATACACATTGGCCGGTACCTGTACCTGGCCCATCGTGTCTTTTTCGATCCGGAACTCCATTTATAAAGGGTAAAAGAGTGAATGCGTGAAAGAGTGACGAGGCAGTATCAGCGTACTGGTTCCCGGTCGATCTCTCCCGCTTTTTACGGCGCAAAGGTAGAGCCGGGCTTGTATTTAGCCATGCCTTTTAACAGCTTTACCGAACTAACTAACCAAGTGATGATTGGACCACCGGAAGAAATCACGCCCGCCATTCTACCCCAAACCGGAATTGAGGTATTTCAGGAATTTAAAGACTACGAGGACTGGCTAAACAGCCGGATACCTAGCCTGGGCGGTGGAAAGCCAGCAAGTCTGGTTCATACTGAAGCAGGAAGGCGGCAGTGTTATAATGTTCTGATGGCAATTCTGCACGGTATCTATCTGTAAGCTACCGTATGTACCTAAGCGTACTGAAGATGGTGTAGATTTCGGTTTAGCGATTAATCAACAGGTCGGCAATCCTCCCAATAAGTAGCGGGAGTAACAATCCTGGTGTTTCCAAGAACAGGCATCGTGAAATCTGTGGTATTGCCTGTTATGACATAGTCGGCAGAGCCAGCTAGGGCTGCTTCCAAAAAACGATTATCTGCCTCGTCTGCAAGTACTGCCAGCCGCTCAGTAACCAGTAGTTTCTCGGCAATCTCATCAAATCGAAGTAGAACCAGATCGGCGTTGATTTTAAAATTAGCAAAACGAGCAAACTTTGGCCGGTTAAGCACGTCGATGTATTCATTCCATATGTCATCAGTTAACAGCAAAGTCACTTTACGACTGATCACAAATTCATCAATGATAAATGCCGGGTAACTTTTGGCTATCAGCGATGAGACGAGTACGTTAGTATCAACGACGATTTTTTGCTTCACGAACAGCCCGGATTTCAGCGTTAATATCGTCCATCGTCAACAGGTCAAGCCCACCTTCGCTTGCGGCAGCCTGACATTTTCGGAGCGCGTCACGCGTCAGTTCCAATTTTATCTTTTCAACCAGCTTATCGAGTGTCAACGAATCGACGTTTAAGTCGTATCGATTGACTTGCTCCTCGGTGAGCGTAACTGTCATTGTGCTCATAACCTCTTTCTGATAAAAACTACCTGTACACCTGTTTTAGTTTCTCCTCTTTTTTCAGACAGCTACCGAACGTACCCAAGCGTGCGAGGGATGGTGTAAATTTCGGTTTGGCGGCCGTCGATGTAGCGGAACTGCGTACCGTCGAAAAAGCCGTCTTCTTCCAGCATAATCCGCACCATTTTCTTCCATTCAGGAATCTCAACGGCGGCATTTAGCTCGATGGAATAGGCGGTATTGGCCTGCAACGGGTAATCGCCCGAGCCGGGAACCCCTTTCTGCTGATCCCACAGGCCGATGGTTGGGCCGGCGGCGTGGCCGTGAACGCCAATCGGGTGCGAATAAATAGTGCCTTTGATACCCTCTTTTTCCGCCTGAGCCAACGCCGAGAGCAAGAGTTGGTTGCCCGATTTACCCGCGACGAACTGCTCGGTCAGAATATCCTGTAGTCGATTTCCTTTCTTGAACGCATTTCTGATGCTTTCAGGTACACTCGTCTCGCCGGGGCGCAATACATAGGCGTGCTGCTGCTGATCGGTGTTGAGCCGCAGGTACGTTATCCCGAAGTCGACGTGGAGCAGATCACCCGCCTGAATAATCTCTTTGTCGGGCCGTTTCGAGAACGTGCGTAGGTGGCTGAAGTCATTCGAGTCGGCGCGTTGCACGTCCACTGTCGGGTGAAACCAGGTATCGAGGCCCAAGTTGGTAATGCGCTGACGGAACCACCACACCACATCATCCGTGGTTGTGACGCCGGGTTGAATGACCTGCTCAGAAAGTCCTTCCTGAATGATTTGATGCGACAATCGGCAGATCATCGGGTACACGGCCATCTCTTTCTGGGTACGTGTCTCCAGCCAGCCAACGGCCAGTTTCTCAGCCGATACAATGCGTTTCTGGTACTCGGCGGGCAACTTTTCCAAAAATTCGCCCTGCTCGGTAGCGGTTAGCCCATCGGCGTGGGCGTAGTTGGCTGACTTATTCAGGCCAATTTTTTTCGGTTTCCGCTCGGCAATAATGGCCGACAGGGCGTCCCACTGATTTGGGCGCACGTCGATGTCCCACGCACCTTTGAGCAACGTACCTACATCGTAGCGGGCAATGGCCAGTTTCTCCACGCCTTCTTTTTCACCTCGATCAAAAAAAACCATGATCGTTCGCCGACGGGCTGAGAGCCAGGTCGAAGGCAGCATCGTTTTCAGCACGGGATCTTCGTTGTATTCACGCGAGATGATAATCCACATGTCGATACCCTCGCGGCGCATGAGTTGGGGCAGGAGATTAGTAAACCGGTCTTCCAGCACCTCATCGACCATTCGGGCGCGGTCGCGCTCAGTAAGAATCAGTGAAGGCGTCGACGTGGTCAGTGATTGAGCATAAACACCAGATAGGCTGAACAGGCTGCAAAGCAGCAATAGAAGTGGGCGCATAGTGAAGAATGAGTAGATGAGGGCAAGATAAGCCCGCCCTGAGTGATCACCAAGCGTTGACCGTACAAACCGGGTTGAAGGAGTTACCTATAAAATCCTCATCTTTGGCAACAACAAAACTGTTTGACAATGGGTTGTTTTACCTTTGTCGTGCTTTCAGTATTGGCTAATCGTGATATTTCTGATAAGCATCACGCCCGTAAAATGCATCTCAATACACTCAATACAACTTTATGGCAACAATTTAAAGAGGGCGATAGCCAGGCACTTGGCGAACTTGCAAAAAATCATTATCGGGTTCTATTTAATTACGCAACCAAATTCACGAAAGACAGAGAGCTTATTAAAGATTGCATTCAGGACCTTTTTTTATACTTATGGGATCACCGCGAAAATTTACAGACGTCTCCGTTCGTAACCATTTACTTGTTAAAGTCATTACGCAATAATCTTTTCAAAAAAATAAATCAGGAAAGAAAAATCATTGCCGACGAATTTGATAACGACCTACCAGTTTCAGAGGGAATTACGATTGAGTCGAATATTATTGAGTTAGAACTATTTGAAGAAAATGAACTTAAAATAAAAAACATCTTATCCTCTTTACCTAAAAGACAACAGGAAGTTATATTCTTAAAATTTTATGAGGGATTAGGCATTGAAGAGATTGCCGATATTATGGATATGAACCGGCAATCGGTGTCGAATTTATTGCAGCGGGCCATCAGTAACCTAAAGCAAAACTGGTTTTTATCATATCATCTTTTTTATTTTATGTATAGTCTCCACAGAAGTTGATTAACCGCTCTGTGTTGTTCGGGTAGCCGCCCGCCCCATTCAGTTGGCCGTTGCCCACGCGCCCAATTGCATCAGGAATACGTTCCTGCTCCCTCCACGCATACGCCAACTATCGGTAAGTCACCGGCCACTAAGGTGAGCGTCATTCGCTATGCCGTACAATTTGCACTGAAGCATGAAATTATACAGTCAACCATACTGATACTAACTCGTTGATTTTCTGCTGTTTGTTATTCCCGAACATCCTGCGTTTAGCTTCATAAGTTGCCCACCAAAATAAATATAGTGTCAAGTGAGTATCCGGCAATCAAGGGCAGCTATTTCATACAGTGGGTAAAATAATACCAATTATTCTATGTTAGATTACACGAAGTACACGGCCAATGAATTTGCGCTTGAGCAAAGCTTTAGGCAATGGATACTCCGGAAGGATGCCCAAAGTGCTGCCTTTTGGGAAGCGTGGGTAACCGAACACCCGGAAAAAAGAGAGACAATTGAATTGGCCCGTCGCATTGTTTTATCCCTGCGGAACGCGCAGGAAGAAATCAGTGAAGAGGAAATAGAGGTCGCTGTGACAAAGTTGGTCACAACCGCCGAACAACGTAAGCCAAGAGTTATTCCGTTTTTTAGTCGCCCATGGGCACGGGTCGGGGTAGCGGCTTCGCTCTTGCTAGTCGCTTTTTTAGGCTGGCTGACCTATACTACACTCACCAATGCCCCTACCCAACTGTATAAAGACCGTGTAGCACAACTGAAGCAGCAAACAACTATCAATGAGGTTGTTACAAATAACAGTCAGACCCGGTTGGTCACCTTGCCCGACGGATCCAGTGTTATTCTTCGACCCAATAGCCGACTAAGTTATCCCCGTCAGTTTCCGGCCAGCAAACGGAGCGTTTTTTTATCGGGAGAGGCGTTTTTTGAAGTAGCCAAAAACGCGCAAAAACCCTTCTTTGTCTATGCAAACGAGATGGTTGCCAAAGTTGTGGGCACGAGTTTCACGATCAAAGCTTTTGCCAGAGACAAACATGTGCAAGTGTTTGTCAAATCAGGAAAAGTAGCGGTATTTAGTCAGAAAGAGCCCCAACTAAAGCAGGAAAATGACGCAGAGACTCGCTCAGGCTTACTGGTATTACCCCGTCAGCAGTTAACCTTCCTTCGCCTCAACAATCAGTTTACTAAAGTACCGGTGATCGATGCTGAGCTGAATCAATTACCGGCCATTCAAGCTCAGTCTTTTGTGTTTAAACGTACCTCTATGGCTGAGGTATTCAGCACCCTCGAACGCTCCTATCCGATTAAAATCAGTTACGATGCATCACGAATGGCATCGTGCGAATTAACCGCCACGCTGGGAGACGAACCGCTCGCCGAAAAGATAGCCCTTATCTGTAAAGTAATCGAAGCGGATTACGAAATTAACGGCGATATAATCACCATTCTCGGTAAAGGGTGTAATTAAGTAAACCGTTAGCCAGTATTTTTTGCCAGTTTATTACTAACAATTCAGAATTATGTCAAACCCCCGACACTTCACCAGGATTCCAATTACGGTTATGCGAATCTCACTAGCACAAATACTCCTTTACATTTTGTGCATTTCGTTTGCCAATGCAGCGCATGTCAACGCTCAGGAAATTCTTGATCGCAAAATAAGCCTGACCATTACGAATCAAAATATTGAACAGATTCTCGATCAAATTGAGCGTACAGCGGATGTTAAGTTCATGTACAGCCCTCAATTAATTCTGGCCACCAGAAAAACAAGCATTTCCGTCAAAAAAGAGAAGCTTTCATCCTTGTTAGACGAGCTTCTTCGGCCACTTAAGATCAATTATGAAGTTATTGACAACAAGATTTTACTTAATAGAGCAACAACTACCTCTGGGGGAAGTGCTCAGGCTGTTGAACAAACCATTACGGGAAAAATTACCGATGCAGAAAGCGGTGAAGCCATTCCCGGAGCAAGTATCGTAATTAAGGGAACGCTGAAAGGAACGGTATCAGACGGAAGTGGAAATTACACCCTGGCTGTACCCGACGAAAAGGCTATATTGGTGATCACTTCTGTAGGATACACCCGGGCTGAAGTAACCGTGGGCAATCGGTTTACGGTCAACATCGGCCTCGACCCCGACACCAAGAACCTGGGCGAAGTAGTGGTAGTAGGGTATGGTACCCAAAAGATTACCAACGTTTCCGGGGCGATCTCTACCGTAAAAGGAGCCGACATCGAACGCCTTAAGCCGGTACGGCCAGAAGATGCGCTTCAGGGCAGAGCGTCGGGCGTGACCGTTATTGCCAATGGATCGCCGGGTTCTAAACCAACCGTGCTGATTCGGGGTATTCCGTCTTTTTCTGGTACCGACCCGGTGGTGATCATCGATGGTGTGCCGCAAACGCTCAACGATTTCAACGCCATCAACGCCTCCGATATTGAATCGATGAACGTGCTGAAGGATGCCGCTACTACCGCTATTTATGGGGTGAAAGGCGGCAACGGTGTGATTGTGGTTACCACGAAAAGCGGCAGTAGAAACCAGAAAGCAGAAATAGCACTGGGCAGCAATTATGGTGTGCAGGAAGTGATCAATACCATTGGCGTGCTGAATGCCAGCGAATACGGCGCGATCCTGAACGAAGGCAGCACTGTAGCGGGTGGTGGACTCATTTTCAAGGATTTATCTACGCTGGGCGTGGGTACCAACTGGCAAAATGAGATCTTTAAAAGGGCTCCGCTGCAATCGCATAATTTGTCGGTCAGGGGTGGTAGCGATAAGGTGCAGTACTTTCTGTCGGGCGCATATACGGGGCAGGACGGCATTGTAGGCGGTGGCGATTACTCCAACTTTAACCGGTTAAACGGCACGGCCAACCTGACTTTTCAGATTTCGCCCAAAGTAAAGTTCCTGGCCAACACCAGTTACGCCAACATCAAAAGCGTAGGCGTTCAGGAAAATTCGTTCAACTCGGTTATCGGCAGCGCCCTGAATTTCGATCCAACTGTTCCGGTCCTGAACACGGTGGAGAACACCGTTGGCAAATATGGCTTCAGTAATCTGTTGTTATCCGAGATTTTCAACCCGCTCACCAAACTCGATAACAATTACAACGAGAGCAATGGCAACAAGCTGTACGGAAAACTGGAACTACAGTATGAAGTCATCAAAGGGTTGACGCTAGCTTCCCGGTATGGCTATACCAATTACAACAACACGTTTAAATCGTTTACGCCGCTGGTTTTTTACGGCCCGTCGAACGTAGAAAATACGATGAATGCCGACGGATCAACCGTGGCAGGCAGACACAACAGCGTGTATGAGTCGAAACGGACGGACAATACGTACACGTTTGAAACCTTTGGCACGTATAACTTCAACATCAACGCCGACCATCATTTTGAGACCGTACTGGGCTTCTCACTGGCCAAAATTTCCGGCGACGAAATCAACGGTTCCCGGCAGGATGTGCCGTTTAACTCGTGGGAATTTGCCGACCTGACCAGCGCTACGGGCAATAATACGGCCACCAACACCAATGCGATCGGGTTGGGCAACGGCCAGTATTTTCGGAAAAACCAGTCGTATTTCGGTCGGATCAACTATGATTACCAGGATACGTACCTGGTTTCGTTCTCGGCCCGACGCGACGGATCGTATGCGTTTGGTGCCGATAATAAATTCGCCAATTTCTACGCGGGATCACTGGGTTGGGTTATTTCAAACGCAAAATTCTTCCCCACGGGTATCGTCGATTACCTGAAAATCAGGGGGAGTTACGGCTCGATCGGTAACGAAAACGTAAGCCCTCAGTATGTCAGTATCATCACCGGTGGTCCAAGTTATGCGGGTGATGCCAACAGCAACGGCTACACGTTTGGTAACAGCTTCGTTTCGGGTTCAACGGTTAGTTCGTATGCCAACACCACCCTGCGCTGGGAAAAGCAACTGCAAAGCAACGTCGGTTTCGATGTGCGTTTCGGCCAGAACAAATGGACTTTATCGGCCGATTACTTCAATAAAGCGGTCGACGGGCTTTTGTTTACGCCGTCTATTTCCCTATATCTGGGCGCAGCCGGTGCCCCAACGGCCAATATCGGTTCTACGAAAAGCAGCGGAGTGGATTTGAATCTTGGCTACAACAGTACCATTGGCCGGGACCTGAAACTTAACACCAACGTCACGTTCACAACGGCTAAAAACCTGGTAACGGCCACCAACTCCGACGGTACGGCCATCATTCCGGGTGGTTACTACTTCAACGGGCAGTCGCAGAGTGCCACGCGGTTCCAGCAGGGCTTCTCGCCGGGTTATTTCTACGGTTTCCAAACGGCGGGCTTATTCCAGAACGTGGAGCAAATTGCCGGAGCACCCACCCAAACGGGAGCCGTTCCGGGCGATATCCGCTTTGTGGACGTCAATGGCGATGGCCTGATCTCTGATCTGGACAAAACCGCCATTGGTGATCCGTTCCCCGACTTCACGATGGGCTGGAATCTGGGGCTGACGCTCAAAAGCTTCGATTTCAATATGTTTACTTACGCTTCGGTAGGTAACGATATTTACAGGGCTTACGAGCGAAATGCCATCTACTCGAACAAATTCAGATCGGTATTGGGCAGATGGACCGGCGAGGGTACGACCAACAACGCCAACAATCCCCGGTTCAGCTTCGTCGACGCCAACAGTAACATCCGGGTGTCGGACAGGTACGTTGAGGATGGTTCTTTCGTGAAGATCAAAAACGTACAGCTAGGTTATACGCTGCCAAAATCGGGCGTGTTCAGCCGGGTACGTATCTACGCCCAGGTGAAAAACGCCTTCACCTTCACTAAATACACGGGCTTCGATCCTGAGATTTCGGGCGGCGTGCTAGACACCGGCGTCGATCGGGGGGCGTACCCACAGGCCAGAACATGGTCGGCTGGTGTTGACCTGAAATTTTAATCGCTTCATCTCTTAGTCTTAAAGAATACCATGAAAAACATAAGCTACTTTATTGGCGCTATCCTGCTTGCCCTTGTGACAAGCAGTTGTACCGAATGGGTCGATTACAGTCCGAAAGACGACTACCGCGTGACCGATCAGGATTTCCTGAAATCAGCTTCCGATTACCAGAGCATGGGCACCAGCGTGTATACCCCCATGCAGTGGCTCAACCAGGTCGTGCCCGTTGGCGACATTGCGTCGGACAATTCAGTGGCGGGTGGCGAAAATGCGTCAGATGTGCTGGATTTACAGAATATGGATGATTTCACGCTCAACGCCCAGAATGGTACGCTGGTCGAAATCTGGAAAGCAAGCTACGAGGGCATCAACCGCGCCAACTACTTATACCAGTTTAAGGACAAAAACCCGGCGGGCGAGGTAGTCACTTTTGCCGAGAAAGAAAGTATGTACGGTGAGGTAGCCTTTTTACGAGCGTACTACTATTTCACGCTGGTTAGGATGTTTGGCAACGTACCCCTGTTCACCGATCGGCGATTGGGTATTGCCGATTCGAGAACGCTGAAACAATCGCCCAAAACAGAGGTGTACGCACAGATTGAGAAAGACCTGACCAGCGCCATTGCTGCACTGCCCGCTACGGACCCTAAAACCGGCCGCGTCACCAAATTTGCAGCCCAGGCGCTGCTGGGGAAAGTGTATCTCTATCAGAACAAGTTCGACGCGGCCGCCACCGTGCTCAAAAGTGTGCTTGATGGCCCGTACAGCCTGGTACCCAATTTCGGGAGCATCTTTTTGCAGACGGGCGAAAACGGGCCGGAATCAGTCTTCGAGGTTCAGTACTCAAACACGACTCCCTATTACAACTGGGGCGGAACCACCCGTGGACAGGGGAATTTTTCGGTGCAGCAGAATGGTATCCGGGGACTTACCGGCGACAGCCCGTACGCGGCCGGCTGGAGCACCAACCTGCCCACGCAGGACCTGGCCAAAGCCTACCAAACCGGCGATACCCGCCGAGACGTAACCTGCCTGGATATCGAAGCCTATAAAACAGCCAATCCCGCTCTGCGAATTACCTATCAGGTAGCGCCCTACAAAAACACGGGCCTGTACAACCAGAAATACCTGCCCCGCAAAGGTGAGACCAGCGGACAGATCGAGCTGAACTACCTGAATAATCAGCGGATCATCCGCTTGGCCGATGTGTATCTGATGTATGCCGAAGCGAACAATCGCAAAAGCAGCCCTGATGATGTCACGGCCCAACTGTACCTCAACCGAGTACGTGCCCGTGCCTTCGGCGATAACAACCACGGCATCACGGCTACAGGCAATACCCTGAAAGAAGCCATTTGGGCCGAACGCCGCCTGGAATTAGGTATGGAAGGTGACCGCTTTTTTGATCTGGTCAGAACAGGGCAGGCCGCCACAAAACTCAAAGGATTTGTTGCTGGCAAAAACGAGGTCTTCCCTATTCCGCAAGCCGAAATAGACGTTTCTGGCTTGGTGCAAAACACTGGTTATTAATCACTCACCGCTAACCTTGGTTTATATGAAATTTGTAAGTTATATACTGCTCATCGTTGCATTGGTAACGGTGACTGCCTGCCGGGATGAACTCTTCACCGATACGTCGTTTATCGGCAATGCTGCCCCCCCGGATAAATTAGCTGCCCTGTTCGACATCACGCAGGACAATACCGGCATGGTAACTATTACGCCCAATGGGGAAGGAGCGGCCTCTTTTGTGGTCGACTATGGCGACGGTACCGCCAATCCTCCCACGGTGATTGCCGGCGGAAACGCGCGCCACAAATACGCCGAAGGGACCTACAACGTCAAGATCACCGGCATCAGCGTGACTGGGAAAAAGACGGAAAGCACCCATCCCCTGACGGTCTCGTTCAAAGCGCCTGAAAACGTAGAAATGACTGCCACCATTGACCCGGCCAACGTGTTCAAGGTGAATGTGACAGCGAAAGGCACTTACGAAACCTTGTTTAAAGTCTACTTTGGCGACGTACCCAATGAAGTTCCGCAAAGCTTTCTGGAAGGGGAAACCGTCAGCCACACCTACACCAAAGTTGGCGACTACGCGGTAAAAGTGGTGGCCCTGAGCGGTGGAAAAGCAACCACCGAAGTCTCGAAAACGGTCAGTATCGTAAACCCGGTTCTGCTGCCCCTTGATTTTGAAACCCCTGGACAAACTTACACCTTCGCCAACTTCGACGGCGGTAACACAAGCGTGATCGACAACCCGAAAAGTGGGGGAATTAATACCTCTGCCAAAGTAGGCAGAATGATCAAAGGGGCTGGTCAGCCCTGGGGCGGAAGCCTGATTACCCTGGGTGGCTCGATCGACTTTTCGACCAACAAAACAGTCTCGATGAAGGTATTTTCGCCAAGAGTGGGTGCCAAAGTGTTGTTGAAAGTAGAAAACAAAGGCGACGGAAGTGTCAATTTCGAGAAGGAAGTAGTCACGACGAAGGCGAATGCATGGGAAGAATTGCTGTTCGATTACAGCGCCATTAACACGACAAAAACGTACCAGAATATTGTCTTGATTTTTGACAATGGGACGCCCGGAAATGGCTCGGCTAACTTCACGTTCTACTTCGATGATATCAAGCTGGTCAGCGCCGTGAAGCCCATTAACCTACCTGTTACGTTCGACGAAGCCGGCGTGGATTATAGCGTAACTGATTTTGGTAACAACAACACGGTAGATGGTGTTGACCCCACCAACAGCGCCAACAAAGTAAAGATCACGACCAAACCCACTGGAGCCGAAACCTGGGCCGGTACCACTATTGGACTCGCCAACGGCTTTGCGTCGCCCATCAACTTAGTGGCCTCGTCGCCCCGAATGTCGGTGCGGGTGTATGCCCCGGCAGCGGGTATCCAGGTACGTCTGAAGCTGGAAGACCACACCAACGGAAGCAAATCGGTAGAAACAGAAGCCACGACCACGGTAGCCAAAGGATGGGAAGAGTTGATCTTCGATTTTAGCAAACCTGCAGCAGGCACACCGGCTCTAAATTCGGCTACTACCTACGATAAAGCGTCTATATTCTTTGATTTCGGTACCGCGGGTACGGGCAAGGTATTCTATTGGGACGATGTCAAACTGGCGGCACCCGTGGTAAATACGACCCTTGCGTTACCCCTGGGTTTTGAATCCACGACCCTGAAATACAATTTCACCAACTTCGATGGCGGCACCGTGACGGTGGTTCCGAATCCGCAGTCGGGTGGCATCAACACGTCGGCGACGGTGGCGAAAATGGTCAAAAATGCGGGTCAGCCCTGGGGTGGCAGCTTTATTGCGCTGGACAAACCCATTGATTTTACCGGCAAAAAAACGGTTTCGCTGAAAGTGTTTTCACCCAGAGTAGGGGCCAAAGTATTGGTTAAAGTAGAGAATGCCACCGACGGGGGAGTCAGTTTCGAGAAAGAAGTGGTCACCACAAAAGCCAATGCCTGGGAAGAGCTAAGTGTTGATTATAGTGCTATCGACAAGACTAAATCGTACCAAAAAATAGTCCTGATCTTCGACAATGGTACGCCCGGAAATGGCTCGGCGAATTTCACGTTCTATTTCGACGATATCACACTGAATTGATCTAAATACCGACACTCATGATTAAGTATATAAGCGTTTTTCCCCGCCTTCTTCTGGTTGGACTGCTCACGTTCAGTGGGTGTAAGCAACCTGAATACAATTTCGGTGCTATTGAAGCCCCGATGAATCTCAGTCTGACGACATCGGTAGTAGGTGTCGATGCCCAGAATCCGAATGGCAACGGTACGGGTAGCGTTATCATCAATACCACCGCCAATAATGCACTCACCTACAAGATCGATTTTGGCGATGGCAACACACCACAGGTTGTTCCGTCAGGCAAAATCACGTACCGATACGCCAACCCCGGCACAATGGATTACACCATCACCGTCAGCGCAATTGGCACAGGCGGTGCCATGTCGACGATGAGTAAAAAGGTAAAGGTGTTCGTGGCTTTTGAAGTACCATCCGACATTCTGGCCTTGTTGACCAATAATTCGTCGCAGGTGTGGGTTTCCGACAAAGACGCGCCGGGCCACGTAGGTGTTGGACCAACAGACAGTTTTTCACCAATCTGGTATTCTGCCGAGCCCAACACCCGGCCCGCCTGCCTGTATGACGACGAGATCACCTTTACCAAAGCGGCCGGCAATTCAGTTACGCTCACCGTTGACAATAAGGGGCAATCATCTCTGATCGGGGCAGCAACAGCCTATTACGGCCTCAACGGCGGTGACAATTGCTATGCGCTGGCCACCGGAGGTGCCAAACCCATTACGTTCATGGGCGCAACCTCGGCATCGACCACCAGCAATTCAACCAGAATTCAGTTTACAGTACCGGGCAATGGCATCGTAAACTTCGGCACGGGGGGCAATACGTACGAAATTCTGGCTCTTTCGGCCAGCAGCATCAGTTTACGTAGCATCGGCGCCGATGGTAATGCCTGGTACACGAAACTGAAGCCTAAGGGAGCCACCGGTCAGCAGCCAGAACGAAAACTGATCTGGTCAGAGGAATTTGATAAGGATGGCGCACCCAACACCGCCGTTTGGGGCTATGACCTGGGCAATGGCGACAACGGATGGGGAAATGCCGAAAAACAATACTACACAAATCGCCCTGATAATGTAGTCGTTAAAGACGGCATCTTGACAATTACGGCCAAAAAAGAAACGTTAAACGGCTTTGGTTATACGTCGGCCCGGCTACAAACGGCCAATAAATTTGCCTTCACCTACGGCCGCGTCGATATCCGGGCCAAGCTGCCAACCGGTGGTGGTACGTGGCCAGCCCTTTGGATGCTGGGAAGCAATTTTGCTACAGCAGGATGGCCTGCCTGTGGGGAAATCGACATGATGGAAGCAAAAGGGAACGAGCCGAACAAAATCCACGGCACATTACATTACCCCGGCCGTTCGGGGGGCAATGCCGACACAGGTTCAACCACGATTAGCAATGCATCGACTGAGTTTCATATTTATTCAGTCGACTGGTCGGCTACATCCATCAAAATGTACATAGACGGAAATCTCTTTCAGACGTTTCCTAATAACAGCACATTGCCCTTCAACAAAGATTTCTTCCTGATCCTGAACGTGGCCATGGGCGGCACCTTTGGCGGAACCATAGACCCTGGTTTCGTATCATCGAGCATGGATGTCGACTACATCAGGGTTTATCAGTAAGCCTGCTAGTCTACCTATGAAGCCCATGTAAGGAGTATTGGGGAAACGACTTGGGTACCTACTTACAAAAGGTTTCAACACAGAGCCACGGAGGCCACAGAGTTTCATTTGTCAAAACTCTGTGGCCTCCGTGGCTCTGTGTTGAAACCTTTTGTGCAACTTCTTTTTACAACTTCGCCGCTGCGGCCTTGTCTACAAACCACACAAACTCATTGGTGTCGGGTTTTATGCGCTGTGAGGGGTATTTGTCAGGCTGATAGGTGCCGTGTAGCACTTCGTATAGGGCATCAGCTTTGTTGGCTCCAGCCACCAGAAATAATACCGCCGCCGCCTTGTTCACCACGGGGGCGGTCAGCGTAAGCCGGTACATATCCTGTTGTGTCAGGAAAAAAGCTTTTGTCCAGGTACGTTCCTCGTTCACTACCTCCGTTCCGGGAAAGAGCGAAAGGGTATGCCCATCGTCGCCCATGCCAAGCAACACCAGATCAAACGTGTGGGCATGGTTATCGAAATACGTATGCAGAACCTCTTCGTACGCAGTCATTGATGCCTCGGGCTGTAGATCGGTCTGCATCACGTGAATCTGCGATTTGGGTACAGGTACGTGATCGAGCAGTGTATCAAAGGCCATACGAGCGTTGTTTTTCTCGTCGGTCAACGGCACAAACCGCTCATCGCCCCAGAACACATGCACCCGCGACCAATCAATTCGATCGCGGAGCGGAGGCTTGGCCAGCAATTCATGTAACGCCTTTGGCGTACTGCCACCCGACAGGGCAATGGTAAACCGCTCGCGTTGCTGCAAAACGGATTCGGCGTAATCGGCAATCCACTCCGCAGCCTGTTGCGCCAGGTTGGCGGGGTTTTCGGTGATGGTGATTTTCATAAGGTCTTGTAGTCTTGAGACTCAGGACTACTTTTCAATAATGACTCTCAAGACTTAGTCTATTCATTCAACCAGCTAAAGCCAGCTTTTTCGATCATGGCAGTGGCTTCGTCGGGGCCCCACGAGCCGGGCGCGTAAGTTGGCATGGTGGCCTGGTTAGAGTCAGCCGCCCATTTGTCGAGGATAGGCATCACGATCTGCCAGGCTTCGTCGACCTGATCGGCGCGCATAAACAGGGTGGTGTCGCCGGCCATCACGTCGAGCAGCAGGGTTTCGTACGCTTCGGGCTGTTGCTCGGTAAACGACGTGTTGTAATTGAACTCCATCTCCACCGGATCGATCGACAACTGCTGACCAGGCCGCTTTGCCTGGAACCTCAATCGGATATTCATGTCCGGCTGAATGCTGATGATGAGGCAGTTGTGTTGCCACTCTTTGGTCGCTTCGGCCGGAAACGCGTAATGTGGAGCGGGGCGAAACTGCACCGTAATGACCGATGATTTTTCGGCGAGGTGTTTACCCGTCCGCACATAGAAGGGGGTTCCCTCCCACCGCCAGTTGTCGCAGAAAAACGTGACGGCGGCGTAGGTTTCGGTCATCGATTCGGGCTTCACACCTTCCTCCTCCCTGTATGAAGGCGTTTTTTCACCGTCTTTTTCACCCGCCCCATACTGTGCACGAACGGCTACCTGATCTACCTGATCGGGTGAAATACGGCGCATTGCCCGCAGCACATCTACTTTTTTGTTCCTGATTTCGTCGGCTTTAAACGACGTGGGTGGTTCCATGGCCACCATGCACAGCAGTTGCAACAGGTGATTCTGAATCATGTCGCGCAGGGCACCCGAGCTTTCGTAGTAGCCACCACGCCCTTCCAGACCAACCGTTTCGGCGGCGGTAAGCTGGATATACTCAACATAGTTATGGTTCCAGAGCGGTTCGAACAGGGTGTTGGCAAACCGCAGGGCCAACAGGTTCTGTACCGTTTCTTTACCCAGGTAATGGTCGATCCGGTAAATCTGTTCTTCGGCAAAGTGACTCAGCAACAGCGCGTTCAGTTCGCGGGCACTGTCGAGATCATGACCGAATGGCTTTTCCACCACGATGCGTACCCGACTCTTATCACCGCAAAAATCCAGCTGACTCAGGTTCGTAGCGATACCCGGCACCAGTTGGGGGGCTACCGACATATAGAAAATGATGTTGGCCTGTACGCCCCATTCAGCTTCGCGCTCACGCACCCGATCACCGATGAGATGGTAAGCCGACGCATCGCCGCCGTCGAGTTTGAAATAACTCAGGCGTGGCGAGAAGGTAGCCCAAAGGTCGTCGGGACCGTTTTTGCGTCTCGAAAACTCCTGAACACCTTCCAGCAGACGCTCTCTGAACGCTTCGTCGGTGTAGGCACTGCGACCAATGCCAACTACCTCGAACTTGTCGGGAGTGTAACCATCGAGAAACAGGTTATAAAGGGCAGGCGTAAGCTTGCGGTAGTTGAGGTCGCCGCTGCCGCCGAAGATGAATAATAAGGTGGCAGGTAGCTGCGTGGGTGTTACACTAGATGTCATGGTTGTATCGAATGGGGGCAAGCCCTTTTCCCGGAAGACAGTTATTAAGCTAAAACGCGAACGGGGGGGCAATTTGTTAGATTTGGGCCGGAAACACAACCTACTGCCCCATGCTGAGTCTGCAAACCCTGCTCGATGCCCACGATCGCATCCGTCCCTACATTCACCGTACACCCTGTTTGACCAACCAAACCATCGATCAGATGGCGGGGGCAACGATCGTATTTAAATGCGAGAATTTTCAGAAAATAGGGGCTTTTAAAGCCCGTGGCGGCCTCAATGCGGCCCTACAACTCACGGCCGAGGAACGCAATTATGGCGTAACTACTCACTCGTCGGGCAATCACGCGCAGGCATTGGCCTATGCCGCCCGTCAGTTAAACATGCCCGCCTACATTGTGATGCCGCGAACAGCCCCTCAAGTGAAAAAAGACGCGGTTCGCGGATACGGAGCCGAAGTCATTGAGTGCGAACCAACACTAGCCGCCCGCGAAACCGGCGTAATCGAGGTGATGCAACGTACCCAGGCTACGCTCATCCACCCCTTCGACGATGATCGGGTTATTGCCGGCCAAGGCACCGCCGCTATTGAACTACTGGAAGATAACCCCACCGGCAAACCGTTCGATGTGGTGTTGGCCCCCGTGGGCGGTGGCGGACTGCTCAGCGGCACGGCGGTGGCCGTTCACTATCTGTCGCCCGAAACCCGCGTTGTCGCCGGTGAACCCGAAGGAGCTGCCGACGCCGTTCTGTCGTTCAAAAGCGGCCACGTTGAACAGGCTCCCTACATCAACACCATTGCCGACGGTCTGCTCACCAACCTTAGCGAACGCACTCTGGCTATTATTCGTCAGCACGTCAGCGACATTCGTTTAGTGAATGATACCGAAATCCGGGCGGCGCAACGATTGGTCTGGGAACGGATGAAGATCATCATCGAACCATCCTGTGCCGTACCGCTCGCCGTAGTACTTAAGTATAAATCAGATTTTCAAAATCAAGTGATCAGTATTATTCTAACAGGCGGCAACGTAGATTTGGGCAAGTATTTTCAATGATCAGTTATCAGTTATCAGTTATCAGTTATCAGTTATCAGTTATCAGTGGCTCCGCTGAGGAACCATGTGCTGACAAACATAGACGTGTATTGATAAGCAGCGCTGATAACTGTTCACTGATTACTGATAACTGCCTTCCCTATGCCGCCTGACTTGTTGAGCTTACTGGATGCTATTGGGCAGGGCGATGACGTCGCGTTCAGGCAGCTGTATGACTTAACAAAAGGGCGGGTGTACAATACGGCACTTGGGTACGTTCGGAATCGGGAAGAGGCCGAAGAAATTACGCAGGATGTGTATGTCGAAGCCTTTCGGTCGCTGGGTACGTTCGGTCGGGAAGCAAGTGTCACTACCTGGCTGTACCGAATCACGGTCAACAAATCGCTCGACTTTCTGAAACACCGGCAGCGCCAGAAACGATTCGCTTTCCTGACAAGTCTGTTCAATGGGGAAACGGGCGCGGTTGACTACGAACCGGCCACTAGTGTGCATCCCGGTGTGTTACTTGAACAACAGGAGAACGCAGCTATTCTTTTCAAGGCGATCGATAAACTCGCCGACAAGCAAAAAACTGCCTACATCCTGACCCGAATTGAAGGATTGAGCAACGTAGAAGCCGCCGCCGTTATGGAAGTAAGCGTTGGGGCTGTTGAATCGTTGCTACAACGGGCTACCGAAAATCTAAAAAAACAACTGGCTGGCTGGTATAAATCTGCCCGGCCGTAGGAACACAACCGAACTATCGTCTAATCTATTATGGAATCTGAAAAAGATAACTGGATCAATGATGTAATGAGTAGTCTCGACGGACTGAACAGGACAGAACCGAACCCTTTTTTGTTCGCCAAAATTCGTAGTCGATTAACTGTCGAACCTTCCCCGGCCTACGTACCCACCCGGCTTGTTTGGGTGGTGACCGCTTCGTTTGCCGTACTGGCTTTACTGAACTGGCAACTCATTACCGGTTTTTCCGGGCAGCGCAATACGACCAACGGCGAGTTAAATACCGTCATTTCCGAGATGCAATTATATCCGGCAGGCAACCAATTGTATGACGTATGGAACGAACAAAATTACTGACGATCGCCGTCATTGGCTTGTTGTTATTAAACCTGATCACCATCGGGTTTCTGGTATTTCGGCCCGGCATACTGCGTCGTGATGGTCTGGGTGACTCTCGCCCGGGTGAGGGCCCATCCCGTATCATCATCGAGCGACTCCAATTCGATGCCGGTCAACAGGAGCAATACCGACACCTCATCAGGGCACATCAGCAACAAACACGTGTACTGACACAACAGTCGATTTTGCTTCATCAGGCCTACTACAGTCTGCTTGACGCAGAAAAGCCCGACAGTGAACAGGCCACTTCGTTAAGCCGGCAGATTGGGCAAAATCAGCAGGCACAGGCGCAGCTGAATTTCAGTCATTTCGACGACATAAAAGCGCTTTGCCGCCCCGAACAACAGGCTAATTTCAGGAAACTGGTCAGCGAACTGAGTCAACTTTTTGGCAAGCAGCAACGACCGCACCACCCACCACATGATGGCCCTCCTGAAGGACCGCCCAATCATGATTTAGGTAACGTGCCTAAAAATTTGCCAGCACACCCGTAGGAATTCGCGGGCACTATCGTCTAAGTAAGAAACTACCAATCCGATGAAGCACTTCCAGATGATATCTGCCGTCAGCGGCCTAACACTCGTTGCCGGGTTCCTGACTTTTGTTGCCTGCAAAACCACAACAGACACTGTCACCCCCGATACGTCGGGTACAACGAGCACGACCACGACGATTGGCACGGGCGTTCCCGATGTGTACAAAAAGCTATACGGAGCCACCGAAATTTACGTGGAAGGAGCCAACATTGTCATTAAAACCAAAGGCCGGCCCGATCATAAGAGTCCGTATTACCAGGGAACGCAGTGGGAAAGCACCCTGTACGCCGCCTATGACGGCAGTAACACCCGGTTCTCGGTTAACCCGAACCGGATTAAAGAAGTGAACCTGACGTTTAAAATTCCCATGAACCCGGCTGTCGATGCGGCTCATTCGGCCACGCCGATGGGGGCCATTGGCGTGTCGCTAAATGGCGTTGCCTTCTATAACCAATACGCGGCTATGGGAGCACCCCTCACCAACGAAATCAATGGATTTGATCAGTATGAGGGCCATCCTCAGCAGCAGGGACAATACCACTACCACGTCGAACCAACGTACCTGACGGCCGCCAAAGGGAAAGAGGCCCTGCTCGGCTTCCTCCTTGATGGTTTCCCGGTATACGGCCCCAAGGAAAATGGTAAAACCATCACCAACGCCGACCTCGACAAGTATCACGGACATACCGGCGCAACGGCCGATTATCCGAACGGGATTTATCATTACCACATCACGGCCGAAGATCCGTACATTAATGGCAGTGGCTTTTATGGCAAATCGGGTACAGTTACGCAGTAAATGGGGTTTGTTTGGGCTTATGCTGGTCCTGTTCTGCTGCCAGTCTAGGCCAGAATCAGGGTCAGCTATTCCCAACAGGCACGTCTCGGCAGATAGCCCCGGCTGGCAACAGCGCGAGGGAAAGCTGTGGTTGAACAACGAACCGTTCAGTGGGTGGCAGTATCAATGCAGCCGCTCAGGCGATACCCTTTTCACTGGTTCGTACCTGACCGGAAAGGCCGAAGGGATTCATCAGCATTGGTACCCAAACAGGCAATTGAAAGAGGTCAGGCATTACCGAAACGGTTGGCAGGAAGGTGAACAACGCGGCTGGCATGAATCGGGTAAGCCTTTGTTTGTTACCCACTTCCAGAACGACGTCTATGAAGGCAGTAGGAAAGAATGGTACGCCAACGGACAGTCTGCCCTGGATGGAACCTACCACGATGGCCACGAAAACGGACCACAGAAACAATGGTTTGACGATGGCACGTTGAAAGCCAATTACACCGTTCGCGAGGGTCGCACGTATGGATTCACCGGAGTTAAAAACTGCGTCAATGTCTGGGATTCAGTCACTGTTGCGCTATAGTCTGCTCATTGCCTCACTGGCCGTGCTAAATGCCTGTCAGGAAAAACCGGGTACGTCAGCCGCTGAGTCGGTTCCGTATTACAACACACCCGACTTTACGCCGGTTTGGCTCAACAGTGCAACCGAAATTGACAAGCAGATCACACACCGGATCGCCGATTTTTCATTTCGAAATCAGGTCAACGAACTGATTTCGCCCAAAACAGTAGCGGGTAAAGTCTACGTCGCTAATTTCTTCTTTACATCGTGCCCAACAGTTTGTCCGAAAATGACGAACCTGCTCAAAACCGTGCAGGACACGTTCCAGACCAACCGCGACGTAGCGCTCTTGTCTTTTAGCGTTACTCCCTGGCTCGATTCGGTTCCCCGCCTTGCCCGGTATGCCGCCACAAAAGGCGTCATTCCGGGTAAATGGCATCTGCTGACCGGGCCACGCGGACAGATTTATGACCTGGCGCGTAAGTCGTATTTCGCCGAAGAAGCCATCGGCTTTACCCGCGACTCAACCGAGTTTCTTCATACCGAACACCTCATCCTCGTCGACCAGAATCGCCGGATTCGCGGCGTATACAACGGCACCCAACCGCTGGAGATCGACAAACTGATCGTTGACATCCGCGCTTTGCTGGGTACTGGTTCTTGACAGGATTAACAGTGACCGCATCGGGAGCCGCCACAAAACGCATGCTACGCCCCTCTGGGGCTAACTCGGCGGACGTAGCATCTTGGTGCTACCGATGCTTCGGCCCGCTGGGCCTGATAAGTGAGCGTCACCCGCTTTGTCTACGGTTGAGTTTGCAACCCCAGCGGAGCGCACATCGTTAGCAAACGCCATTCAGAAATAACGAGCAGCCTCAGCAGGGCGAAGCATTAGTAGCAAGACGTCATTGCAGAAACAACTAGTAGCCCTAGCGGGACGTGCGTCGGTCGCAAATGCCATTGCAGAAATAAAGAGCAGCTCCAGCGGGGCGAAGCATCGGTAGCAGATGCCATTGCAGAAATAACGAGCAGCCCCAGCGGGGCGAAGCATCGGTAGTACCCAATATGCGCAAAGAGAACACGAGCCCCAGCGGGGCGAAGCATGCGTTATGGGAAGGATTAAAACCCACACAAAGACAAATTCAAAACGTCGGACTGCTGTTGAAATCATCGCTTGCCATAACTACCGACTTTTCTCTGTGAAAGGTCTACCGGCTAAACACCTCGGTCTGTTCATACAACCAATCTTTTACCATAAAGAAGTCGAAAGGCATAAGTTAACAATCAACTAACACTATGTATCTAATAGACGTAGTAGCTTTGCTGCTGTAAAACTTATACCAACATTTTCATGACTTCATCTCTACAGCGCGTTTTTTACGCCTGGCTCGGGCTACTCATGCTTTGCATGACGCCGAACTGGGTACGGGCACAGTCCCCAACCGATCTGTTTTTCTCCGAATACACTGAGGGAACCAGCTTCAATAAAGCCCTTGAAATCTACAATGGCACCGGCTCCGCTATTGATCTAAGCACCGGTCAGTATGTGATTCAGACCTATTTCAACGGTGCTTTGACTAGTTCGTCACTTAGCCTGACAGGCACCATTGCCTCAGGAGGCACCTATGTGGTTGCCCATCCGTCGGCGGCGGTAAGCATTACGGCTGTAGCTAATCAGCTTAATAGCAATGTTATTAACTTCAACGGCGACGATGCGATTATTCTGCGAAAAGGCGGCACGTCGGGCACTATCATCGACGCTATCGGTCAGATTGGCGTCGATCCTGGTAGCGAATGGGGAACGGGCCTAACATCGACCTCTGATAACACGCTTCGCCGAAAAGCTGCCTTCTGCTCGGGCGACATCAACCCGGCTGATGCCTTTGACCCGGCTATAGAATGGGATGGTTTCGCGGTGAATACATTCGACGGGTTTGGCAGCCACACAATCTCTTGTGGCGGGGGTGGCACACCAACGCTCCCCTCTGTGTCTATCGTGGCTACGGATGCCAATGGCGCTGAAGCGGGCACGGACCCCATCGTGTTCACCCTCTCACGCAGTGGCAGTACCGACGCAGCCCTTACCGTGAACTATGCCGTAGGCGGCACAGCCACCAATGGCACCGACTACACCCCCGCCCTGAGCGGCGTGGCTATCATTCCGATCGGTCAATCGTCGGTTACGCTTACCCTCACACCGGTAGATGATGCGGTTATTGATGCCAACGAAACGATTAGTCTGACCGTTTCGACCGACGCAGCCTATACCATCGGTTCAGCAACGGCCACGGCTATCATCGCCGACGACGAGATCACGCCCAGTCAACGCATTCACGATATTCAGGGAGCAGCCCACATTTCGCCTTTACTTGGACAGGTAGTGAACAACGTACCTGGCATTGTTACGGGATTACGCACCAACGGATTCTACATGCAGGATCCGAACCCCGACAACGATGACCGCACCTCAGAAGGCATCTTCGTCTTCACCAGCTCTGCCCCTGCCGTGGCGGTGGGTACGTCAGTACTGGTAAGTGGTTCAATCGCTGAATTTCGCACGGGAGGTAACGCTGGCACCAACAACCTGACAATTACCCAGATTCAGACGCCAACCGTAGTCACCGTATCAACCGGCAATGCACTGCCCGCCGCCACAGTACTCGGCAATGGCGGTCGCACGATTCCGAACACAATCATCGAAGATGAGACGGGCAACGTGGAGACGGGTAACCTGGCATTTGATCCGGCAACCGACGGTATCGATTTCTACGAAAGCCTGGAAGCCATGCTGGTGCAGGTTAATAATCCCGTGGCTACAAGCCCAACCGTACGATCGGGCGCTGGTGCCGGTGAAATCTGGGTAGTTGCCGACAACGGTGCCAACGCAACCATCAAGTCTGCACGTGGCGGCGTCATCATAAGCGCCAATGACTACAACCCCGAACGCATCCAGATCGATGATACGATGCTGAATCCTCCAAGCGGTGGCTATTCAACGCCAACCGTCAACACGGGTGCGCAACTGAGCACGATCACGGGTATTGTAAACTGGGTGGCCGGTAACTACGAAGTACTGGTTACCTCAGCTCCAACGGTTATTTCAAACGGTCTTACCAAAGAAATTACTACGCTGGCAGGAACCGCCAGTCAGTTGACGGTATCGACATTTAACGTGGAGAACCTGTCGCCAAATGACAACGCGACCAAGTTTAACAACCTGGCCAGCCGGATCGTCACCAACCTGAAAGCGCCCGATATTCTGTTGCTGGAAGAAATTCAGGACAACAACGGCGCAACGAATAACGGCGTGGTAGATGCCACCACGACCTACAACCTGCTGATCTCAGCCATCACCAATGCCGGTGGGCCAACCTACCAGTTCCGCCAGATCGACCCGGAAAATAACCAGGATGGCGGTCAGGCTGGAGGTAATATCCGCGTGGGCTTCCTGTTCAATGCTAACCGGGTATCGTTTGTCGATCGTCCGGGTGGTACAGCAACGGCCGCTACCACGGTTAACAACGTAAATGGTGTTCCGCAACTATCCCTCAACCCCGGCCGCGTTGATCCAACCAACCCTGCCTTCATCAATAATGATGGTTCAGGCCCGGCCAGTAACAGCCGCAAACCACTGGTAGCTGAGTTCATGTTCAACGGTCAGCCGGTATTCATCATTGGCAATCACTTTAGCTCGAAAATTCCTGACGAAGAGTTGTTCGGTGTTAACCAACCCGCCCGACTGCTAAGCGAGCCACAACGCCGCGAGCAGGCCACGGTTGTCCGCAACTTTGTACAGAGCATTCTGGCCGTTGATGCCAACGCCAACGTGATCGTACTGGGCGACTTAAATGACTTTGAGTTTTCGGGTCCGCTGAACATTCTGAAGGCAGCTCCGCTGAATGTGTTGATCGAAACGTTGCCCGCCAATGAACGTTACACATATATTTTTGAAGGCAACTCACAGGCCATCGACCACATTCTGGTGAGCAACAACCTGCTGAGCAAGCTGGATCAGTACGACGTGGTGCATATCAACGCCGAGTTCATCGATCCAGACAGCGATCACGATCCAAGCGTAGCCCGCTTCAATATCGCTACACCCATCGTACTCTCGGCCACAGCCACGCCTTCGCAGCTACTTACAACGGGTACAACCACGTTATCGGCGACGGTATCGGGAGGTACCACGCCGTACAGCTTCACCTTTGTTGGACCGGGTACCATTACGCCCAACGGCAACACAGCTACGGTTTCAGGGATACCGGCCGGTGTGCAAACGTTTACCGTTATCGCGGGTGATGCAACAGCACCACGCAGCCAGACCACCTCAACGACCGTGAGTGTTACAGTAACCGCTCTTCAGCTACAAGTGCTACACCGTGATGTTGACAATTACGCCAACAACAACGCCATACAGCCTGTGTTGCAACTCGTTAACCAAGGCACAGAAGCCATTCCGCTGGCTCCGCTAACATTGCGTTATTACCTGACGGTGGAAGACGCCTCTCCCCTGACTAATCTCTCGGTACGCTATGCGCAGTTAGGTGCGTCTAACGTCAGACTGCTTTATGTTCCACTGGAACAACCTCGCCAGGGTGCGTTTGGGTACGTTGAGTACAGCTTTACGCCCGCCGCAGGCAGTCTGGCTCCGGGTGCTAACACAGGTGCCATTCAGAGTTACATTGCCAAGGCAGACTACTCCGGCCTCAACGAACTCGACGATTACTCGTACGCCACCGTACGCGACCGACTGGTAGCCAATCCACGCATCACGGCCTACTATGACGGTGTGCTAATCGCCGGTCAGGAGCCAGCACTGGTAACGCCGGTACGTCAGCTACGGGCACTTACCGAGAGTAAGAACGGCCCATCGGCAACCCAGATCAGCACATACCTGACCGTACGCAACGAGGGGAACCTGCCAGTGAACTACAGCGACGTAAAAATCCGCTACTATTTCACTGCCGACGGTCCACAGCCCCTGAAATTTGAGCTGGACTTCACCACGTTGGGTGCGGGCAATGTAAAGGCTCAATTGGTTAGTCTGCCTAATCCGCTTGTCAATGCCGATACGTACCTGGAATTGAGCTTTACCAACCTGGGTCAACTATCGCCGCTGAGCAACACGGGGCTCATCAGATATCGCATCACCAAACCAAATGGCGGTCGTTTCAACCAAACCAATGATCATTCTTATCAGGAACGCCCGGAAAGCTTAAGCGAAAACGGTCGGGTAGTCGTGTATGTAGGCAACGAGCGAGTTTGGGGTACAGAGCCGGCAACCGGTGCTGCCCGCCGCGCGGTTGAGGCCGAGCCAATGCCTGAACTGACGGTTCAACTGCTGGGTAACCCCGTTCAAGGCGACGCCCAGGTAGAGGTAACCGGTGCACTGGGTCAACCCCTCCGGTATGTCTTGACCGATCTGAATGGCCGCGTAATTACAAATCGCCAGATTGACCAGGCGACGGCTACAGATCGGCAAACATTCTCGTTGAGCGGTCAGCCAGCCGGTGTATTACTGCTTCGCGTGAGCACGCCAACGCAGGTCAAAACCGTAAAAGTGGTTCGGCCTTAATTAATCAACACGTACAAAAAAGGGGCAACCGGATATCCGGTTGCCCCTTTTTTGTGTGACTTGACTTGACGTGTGAAGCTTCCCGAAGAAACTATTTCAAGCTACCCATACCACCGTCGATACCAATAATCTGACCGGTGATCCACGATGCCTGATCGCCCAGCAGGTACGCTGCCATACCGGCAATATCTTCCGGTGTACCTACCCGGTTAAGAGGGTGACGCTTATCAGCTGCTTCGCGTTTTTCGGGCGTACCCAGCAACCCTTTCGATTCGGCCAGCGGTGTATCGGTCAGCGAAGGTGCCACGGCGTTGACCCGAATGTTAAACGGGGCAAACTCAGCTGCCAGTGATTTAGTCAATCCCTCTACGGCTGATTTAGCCACCGAAACTGATGAATGCAAACCCATGCCCAGTTTGGCAGCTACCGTACTAAACAGCACGATACTGGCCCCTTTCGACTTTTTGAGCGAAGCCAGGGTGGCATGAATTGCCGAGATAGCACCCAGCACGTTCACTTGCAAATCAGCCTGATAGTCAGCAGGCTGTAATCGCTGAAACGGCTTCAGATTGATGGTGCCGGGCGCATAAACCAGCCCGTGTAACTCTTCGGGTAATTGGTTGAGTGCATCGGCAGCAGGGTTGTTTACATCCCACTCCATGTGCGTACAGGTGATGCCTTCGGGTTGCCGACGGCCAGCCGTAAACAGCGTGGCTCCCTGAGCCTGTAATGAAAGAGCCAGTGCATGGCCTATGCCCGAACTGGCTCCGATGATCAAAATATTCTTGCCTTGCATAAAGTGCGTTTTTGTTAGGTTCAAGGTTCAATGTCTAAGGTCCAATGTGGCGCTGCCCACCAAACCAGTGGTTGGATAGCAACGCTACATTGGACCTTAGACATTAAACCTTGAACTCCATTACATTGTTGGTTTCATGCCCACATACTTCAGGAATTCCTGGCGGGTGGCTTCTTCGTCGAACTTACCGCTGTAGGCCGCCGTCAGGGTTGAACTGGCGGTATCGTTTACCCCACGTGTAGAGACGCAAAGGTGAGCGGCATCAATAATGACGGCTACGTCTTCGGTTTGCAATGCCTTTTTCAGTTCATCGGCGATCTGCATGGTCAGACGTTCCTGCACCTGTGGCCGTTTGGCAAAGTGCTGCACAATCCGGTTCAATTTCGATAGACCAATTACTTTACCGCTTGAGATATACGCAACGTGCGCTTTACCCATGATGGGCACGAAATGGTGCTCGCAGTATGACTGTACCGTAATATCCCGTTCAACCAGCATTTGATTGTACTGATACTTGTTTTCAAACAATGTAGTGCTGGGCTTATTAGCTGGGTTAAGCCCTTTGAACGTTTCGTTCACGTACATTTTGGCCACCCGACGCGGGGTACCTTTCAGACTATCGTCGGTCAGATCGAGACCCAGAATGGTCATTATCTCCCGGAAATGGGCTTCAATAAGATCAATTTTTAAGCTATCGTCCAGATCGAACGCATCGTCACGCAAGGGCGTATCGAGGTTCGCACTGGCGTGGTTGTCTCCCATGTCGTCCACCAGTTCATCGGTCAGGCCGTGGTTATGGCCATTACCGTTCAAGTGAATGCCATTAGTTGACAGGGCGTCATAAGACGGGATATTCAACGAAGTTCCGTTCGGTTTCATAAAGACGAATTTTCAAGTCGAGCGTTGGCTCTAGTTGGGTTCTTAGTATGTTGTAAATGGTGATGGCAATATTCTCTGCTGAGGGGTTAAGGTCCCGAAATTCATCGGTATCCAGGTTCAGGTTTTTGTGGTCGAACCGATCAGTGACGTGCAGCTTAATCAAGTCACCGAGGTGTTTCATGTCAATGACGTACCCCGTTTCAGCGTCGATCGGGCCAATAACCTGAACAATCAGGTCATAATTGTGGCCGTGATAATTTAAATTATTACATTTTCCGTATACACGGGCATTTTTCTCATCTGACCAATTCGGGTTGTTCAGACGATGGGCGGCGTTAAAGTGTTCTTTACGAAACACAGCTACGCGGGGGGTGTTTTCCCCGGAATTTTCCGTCATGTGTAGTTATGAATCAAATCAATGATCCAACCTGTCGTTACAAAGTTTGTGTACAACACAGGCAGACCTAAGTGCGTTGGTATTCAGCGATTTAACGCTACGCCCGGAGGAGTGCTATGGTTAATATACTAACCGCAGAGAAGGCTTTTTTGTTCAACTTTTTACGTAAAAGACTAAACAAAACAAGTTCTTCATTCCTGCCTATTAACGGTGAAATACGGGTGTTTGTTCCCACGTAAGTAACTGCTCACTACCTAAGCCACACGACACGCTGACAGTGAATCGCTGACCCTGTAAAAAACGTAGCTGTAACTTAAGCTTACTGATTGATGTTCTGTCAAAAATATATTAAACTATCAAACCTATAGATTAACTTAAATGATAAATAATCCTAATAAGTCTCTCGCGGGTCTAAAATTTATTCCAGTTAAACGAACAGACTTTTTCGCTACCGTCCGTAGTCGAGTCGACGTCTACTTTACCGACCGTCAACTATCGACTCACGCGAATAATGCCATGTGGTTAAAAACCGTCTTCTTCCTGGTCACCTACCTCGTTCTGTACGGTCTTATCCTGTCGAATCAGTTTGGCGAGCTCGTCATGTTGGGTATGGTTACCCTATTGGGTCTCTTCGCCGCTTTTATTGGTTTCAACGTATCGCACGATGCATTGCACGACGCGTTTACCAGCAACACCCGATTAAACCGGATTCTTGGACGCAGTTTTTGTCTGATAGGTGCCAGTCCATATCTGTGGCGTATTATGCACAATGTCGTGCACCATACGTATACCAACATTCCCGGCCACGACGAAGACATTGAAGTAGCCCCCGGCCTTGTTCGCCTCGATGCCGACGAGCCGTACCGACCCTGGCAACGGTTTCAGCATCTCTATGCGTTTCCTCTCTATGGCCTTGCTTCGCTATCGTGGGTATTCAGAAAAGACTATATCAAGTTTTTCAAGAAAAAGATTGGGCAGCATAACAACACCAATCATCCCCGTCGCGAGTACATCAATCTGTTTTTATACAAAGGCGCCTATTACATCGCGTTCATTGTGATACCGCTGGTATTCGTTGAGCTTAGCTGGTGGAAGATCCTTTTGGGCTTTGTGGTGATGCATGTAGCCGAAGGCATAGTACTCGGTTTAGTCTTTCAGCTAGCTCACGTTGTAGAGGGTACTTCGTTTCCTGTACCTACTTCCCTCAATACCATTGAAGAAGCCTGGGCCGCACATCAAATGCAGACCACCGCTAATTTTTCTCCAAAAAGTAAACTGGCTACGTTCTTCTGTGGTGGACTAAACCGGCAAATCGAACACCATTTGTTTCCGCGAATCTGTCATATTCATTATCCTGCCATTGCCGATATTGTGAAACAAACGGCTAGGGAATATGATCTGCCATACCTGGAAAATCCAACGTTTTTCTCGGCGTTGACCTCTCATTATCAGGTACTAAAACGGATGGGTAGTGCTCCGGCGGTAGTATAAGCAAGGCTTCTTAGCCATGCAACTCAATAACCTGCCCATCCTGGCAACGCAGCGTACGTCCAGGAAATTTGTGGATCAGGTCGTAATTATGGGTAGCCATCAAAATGGCAGTCCCGGCATTGTTGATTTGTTTGAAAACGGCCATGATCTGATCGGCTACGCCGGGATCCAGGTTACCCGTTGGCTCATCGGCGATCAACATCAGGGGTTCATTGAGCATGGCACGGGCAATAACGATCCGCTGCTGTTCACCACCCGATAATTGGTGTGGCATTCGCTTTTGGTGCGTACCCATACCTACCTGCATGAGCACTTCCGAAATACGATTGCTCATCTTCGTCTTATCCGTCCACCCGGTGGCCCGCAATACAAACTTCAGGTTCTCTTCCACATTCCGATCGAAAAAGAGCTGAAAGTCCTGGAAAACAATCCCGATTTTACGCCGCAGAAACGGCACATCGGTTGGTTTAAGCTTATCCAGCGCAAATCCGGCTACTTTTCCCTTACCCTGCTGTAGCCACAAATCCGCATACATGGTTTTCAGCAACGACGATTTACCGCTGCCTGTTCGACCAATCAGGTACACGAATTCGCCTTTATAAATATCAAAAGATACATCGCCTAACACGAGTTTGGTACCCTGATAAATATCAGCCTGATACAGCGAAAGAACGGGATCGGAGTTGAACATGGTCTGAATTATGATTTACGAGTTACGAATTACGATTTGTTACTACCTTCCAATAAGCTAGCGCACTCAAATCATAATTCGTAACTCGTAATTCGTAAATTACATTGTTCCCGCCTTTTTGTGGTCGGCCAGGAATTTGGCGAGGCCAATATCGGTCAGGGGGTGATTGAGTAAAGCGGTCATTACGCTCAGAGGACCGGTCATTACATCGGCTCCGATTTCAGCGCACTGAATCACGTGCATTGGGTGACGAATTGAGGCGGCAAGCACTTCAGTCGTATAACCGTAGTTACGGTAGATCGTTACAATCTGCTCGATCAATTCAATACCGTCGGTCGAAATATCATCCAGACGACCAACGAACGGTGATACATATGAAGCACCCGCTTTAGCGGCTAACAGTGCCTGACCAGCCGAAAAGATCAGCGTACAGTTGGTGCGAACGCCTTTTTCCGAGAAATATTTCAGGGCTTTCACGCCATCCCGAGTCATTGGAATTTTCACAACGATGTTATCATCGAGTTCAGCTAATTCTTCCCCTTCGCGTACCATTTCGTCGAACGTGGTACCAATCACCTCTGCGCTTACATCACCTTCCACGATTTCGCAGATCTGTTTGTAATGGCGCAAGACATTATCTTTTCCGGTGATGCCCTCTTTGGCCATCAATGAAGGGTTGGTGGTTACCCCGTCGAGGATACCCATATCCTGTGCCTCACGAATATCGGCAAGGTTAGCTGTATCTATAAAAAACTTCATGTGCAAAACTGGATTTATGTGTGAGACAAAATTAGTGCTTTCTTTATTTTACTTGAGTCGTCTGTCTTCGGTCCTCTGTTGCGCTGCTAATCTATCACAAGGTCCATTAGCAACGCAACAGAGGACCGAAGACAGATGACAGAGGACTCAATATTAAAGAACATGCGTTCCGTTTTCGATCCGGCAACTGTGAATCAGGGTTTGTTTGCCGGTCCGTTCGAGGTATTTCTGTTGAACAACCTGTTCAAAATCGGCCAGGGCATCTTCACGAACCAAGTTGATGGTGCAACCACCAAAACCGCCGCCCATCATGCGTGATCCCAGCACACCAGGATGCGCACGGGCAATATCTTCCAGTACATCGAGTTCAGGGCAGCTCACTTCATACCAGTTACTAAGGCCCTCGTGCGATTCGTACATCCGCTGTCCGAACGCCTCGATATTGCCTGATTCCAGATCGGCCACACCGTTCAGCAGGCGCTGATTTTCGAGTACCACATAGGCACAACGCTTATAGAGCAACGACTCCTGATCCCGAACGTGCTTGTTCAGCATCTCCATCGTTACATCGCGCAACGAACGTACCTGATCGCCATACACCGCCTGAATCATAGCCACGCCTGCTTCGCATTCGGCCCGGCGCGTGTTGTATTCGGTTGAAGCCAGTGAATGCTTTACCCGAGAATCGCAGAGTACAATCCGGAAGCCATCCATTGCCAGCGGTGCATAGGCATACTCGAGCGACCGGCAATCCAGCTTGATTACGTGCCCGGCACGGCCCATCATCGACGCAAACTGATCCATGATACCGCACTGTACACCCACAAACTGGTTTTCGGCCCGCTGCGACAACAAAGCCATCGGCACGCGGTCCATGCCCAGAGTATACAATTCGTTGAGCGCCACAATGATGCCGTTCTCCAGCGCGGCCGACGAAGACAGCCCTGCGCCAATGGGAATAGTCCCCCCAAAAACAACGTTCAGACCACCGGGAAGAGATGTTTCTCGCTGCACCTGCTCAACGACCCCTAACAAGTAGTTGACCCAACCTTTCGAGCTATGCCGCAAATCGGTCAGCTTACCTTGATACGTACTGTTGAGATCGGCAGAAACGAAGTGAAGTTTTTGATCCTGACGCGGACCAACGGCCAGATAAATAGCCTTGTCGATGGCGGCGGGCAAAACAAAGCCCTCGTTGTAATCGGTATGTTCTCCGATGAGGTTGACGCGGCCGGGCGACTGAATGAGTGTGGGCGTTTCGCCGAACGTACCTCTAAACGTGGAGGTGAGTGTGTCGAGAACCTGCATGAGTTGAGGAAAGGGCAAAAAAAAAGGCAAATCGAATGTCTCACCGCTACGACCACCTACCCTTGCTTCCGTCAGGACCTGGGGGATTCAGCAGGAGCTGGTAGCACCGATTTGCCGGTACAAACGTAGGGCTTTATTACCGATTTGTAAAGGCCCGCTGGCTAATTTCGGGAAGATTAAAGATCGATAAACGCCTGAAATGGTGATAAACAGGCGATTGACCCTAATTATTCATTTAAAAATTTGGCTACCTGATCGACTAAATCAGCCACAGCACAGACCGTTACTCCCTGACGAAGTTGATACGTAGAGGCCATTGGTGTAACTACCAGCAAGGGTGGCTATCATGGAACCTGTAATACGACAAGCTATTATTCCCGTAATCTTGTCAACCAAAAACAAATTTACGGGAATAACGACTCATTTTCGCCCGAAATCGGCGGGGTTCTCGCCCCATTCGGTGGTTTCCCACTTCAAGATCGGATTGGCAAAACGGTGTGTTTTAAGCCACGTTTCGGCCCGTTCGAGCAGTTCGAAGAGTTCCGCATTGCGCGACGTAGGGTCCAGTTTGGTATTCGCCTTCTGTTTTTTCACCCAACTGATGGCTGTTCGCGAATCGGAGTAAATCGGCAGGTTGCTCTTCCGCTGATCCAGCAAAGCGAGGGCGTGAACGATCGCCAGAAATTCACCAATGTTGTTGGTACCGTCATGATAAGGCCCCCGGTGGAAAATCTTCTCGCGGGTTGGCAGGTAAATACCCTGATACTCCATATCACCGGTAGCTGTGTTCCAGGCGGCATCAACCACCACGCTATCCTCGATCGGTGGGCGATGCAGATCAGACAGCTTAAGCTGAGGAGCTGTTTTGGGCTTATTACCGACGTACCTGCGCGGATTGTCGGTGTACGCCTTCATGGCCTCGGTTTTGCTGTCGAACGACTTGAACAGGGCTTTATCAAATCCGTCGACCTGCTTTTTACAGGTCTCCCAACTGTCGAACACACCGGTTTCGCGACCCTGCCACACTACGTAATATTTCGGTTTCTTTTTGGCCATGCCTCTACTCCTACCGGCCTGAAATCTGCGCAGCCAGCAGCGCAATGCCTTCTCCGAAAGTGCGCGGTTCGTAACCCAGTTCAGTACGGGCCTTATCGATGATGAACCCGGTACGCGGTGGACGACGGGCGGTTTGTGTAAACGTGGCAGCGGTTGCTTCCGTGATCAGTGACTTGTCGAGGCCGAAATAATCCGCCGTTTGAATCGCCATTTCGTGGGGCGTGAGCACCTCTTTTCCAGAAATGTTGAAGATACCGGTTGCCTGTTTCTTTGCAATCAGGGTACAACCGGCGGCCAGATCTTCGGCCAGGGTTGGGCTCCGAAACTGATCGGTCACCACTTTGATAGTCTTGCCGTCTTCCAGCGATTTTTTCACCCACAGAATGATATTGCTGCGGCTCATATCGTGGGCGATACCGTAGACAAGTACTGTGCGGGCAATGCCCCAACGAAGGCCTGAGTTGATGACGACTTTCTCGGCGGCATATTTACTCCAGCCGTAGAAACTGATCGGATTGCCGTCGGCTTCTTCGGTGTAAGGCCCATCGGCTCCGTCGAAAATAAAATCGGTTGAGACATGGCACAGAAAGGCACCCACCGCGCGGCAGGCTTCCACGATGTACTCAACAGCCGTTACGTTCTGCGCCCAGCAACCATCTTTGTCGACTTCGCACTTGTCAACGTCGGTCATGGCTGCCCCGTGAATAACGGCGTCGGGACGTACCTGCGCAACTACATCAAGTACCTGCTGACGGTCAGTAATGTCCATCGCCAGGTACGTATATCCCTCAGTTGCAGGGAGGCGGTTAGTGCCGCGCGCCGTAGCCACTAAATCAACATCAGGCTGATTAGCCAGCAGCCCAACCAGTTTTTGGCCTAACAATCCGTTAGCACCGGTAATGAGAATCTTCATCGTAAATACGTGTATCCGTACTGTTTGGTAATCTTCTTCTTTTTAACCCAGTCGCCTGTCATCCGCATCCGCATATCAGACAGAGGCCGGTTTTTAGCGTCGCGCGGCTGTTTGGCAATACTGTCTATAACCGCCAGCCCATCAATGACCTGACCAAAAACGGTGTAGCTACCATCAAGATGCGGAGAGCCTCCAGTAGTTTTATATAGCTGTTTTTGTGCTTCAGTAAACTGGCGATCAGCCGCTCGGGAACGGGCGCGCTCAATCTGTTTAGACAGGTCATCGTCAGTCCAGACACGGCCCTGCACCAGATAAAATTGTACTGCGCTCGACGCTTTATCGGGCCGGTCGTCGCGGGCAGCACCCAGCGCACCACGCCCGTGAAATAAGGCAGGCACTATTTCGGCTGGTACCAGATAGCCAATATCACCGTTGCCCAGCGCCTGTCCGGCCAAGGCAGTACGCGAATCGGGATCGCCGCCCTGAATCATAAATTTCTCGATGATGCGGTGAAACAACAAACCATCGTAATATGAACTGTCGACAAGCCGGATGAAATTAGCTTTATGCTTAGGCGTTTCGTCGTGAAGCACCAGTCGCATTGCGCCAAAATCAGTCGTTAACGTCACCAGATAATCTTTCTTCTTTTTGTTCTGTCCAACGCTCAGGAGCGGAAGCAGTACAAGAAGTACCAGTAGTTTTCTCACAGATTTACCCGGTTAGTAAAAGCGTCTTTCAACCGCTGATCATGGGTAACTACAATCAGACTAGCACCAATTTGCTGTGCCTGTTCGCGGAGGAGAGCAATGACCCGGTCGGCGTTCTCATCATCAAGGCTCGACGTTGGTTCATCGGCCAGGATCACGGCGGGCTGATTCATCATGGCACGGGCAATGCTTACACGCTGCTGCTCACCCTGACTCATCTGATTCGTCTTTTTATCCAAGTGTTCGGCGAAGCCCAACTGACCGGCCAGTTGCCGGGCGCGGTCTTTTGCCTGGGTTTTGCTGGCCAAATAATTGGCCAGCAACAGATTGTCCATCACCGAAAGCGAGCTAACAAAGTGAGGCTTCTGGTAAACGATACCCACATTAGCTGCCCGAAAAGCGGCCGTTTGGGCCGGTGACAGGGTCGTTAGCTCCGTATTGTTGATCATCACCGATCCTGACTCAGGCTTTAGCAGCAAAGCCAGCAAATGCAGAAAGGTGGTTTTGCCTGTTCCTGACTGTCCCAGTATCAACAGCGCATCGCCATCGGCGCAGTGTACATCTGGAAACGAGAATGGCTTGTTGGGCGAATACGAAAAGGTCAGGCGCTGGGTTGTGAGCATAAAAGCCGGTGAAGACGTTCCACAAAAGTAGAGAGGAAATCGACCTGTCACCATCACCCGGCCGAAAAACGTGGACAGGAACGTACCTTTGCAGGGTTAGTTCCCACATTCGCTAATTCAGTATTCCCCTGTGAAACGTATCGCCATTTTTGCTTCCGGTTCGGGCAGTAACGCCGAAGAGATTACCCGTTATTTTTCCAGCCAGACAGATGTACAGATTGTACTCATCCTGACCAATAATCCAACGGCGGGGGTCATCGAGCGCTCGCGCCGGGGATTTGGTTGCGAACAGCACGTGCCGGTGGTTGTTTTTGACCGGCTGGCCTTTCGCCAGAGCGATCGTATTGTGCAGTTATTACAAGCTCAGCAAATCGATCTGATCGTATTGGCGGGATTTATGTGGCTGGTTCCCGCCGCGTTGGTAGAAGCATTTCCAGGCCGAATCGTTAACATCCACCCGGCGCTGCTCCCCAAATTTGGCGGCAAAGGCATGTTCGGACAGCATGTGCACGAGGCTGTGGTGGCTGCGGGCGAAACCGAATCGGGCATAACCATTCACCTGGTGAATGAACACTACGACGAAGGACAGATCATCTTCCAGGCAAAATGCCCGGTAACGCCCACCGATTCAGCCGACGATGTGGCCGCAAAAGTGCACGCGCTGGAATATGCCCATTACCCGCGCGTAGTGGCTGAGTTACTGACAACATTACCACAGTAACCCTAGTTGACAACGTACCTGAACTTACTCATCACACTATGTCTCGCTACCCTGCCTTATTCACCCTTGTTGCCTGTTTCTCATTGGGGCTGGCCAGTTGTTTCCGTCCTGCTATTCCCATCTCGACCGGCCCTAAATACCCGGTAGAATTGTTCTACGCCGAACAAAGACCCGGCCGGGCGTACGACGAGCTTAAGTTTCTGTATATCAACGAAGAAACGCCTCTTCAGGCCGGTCAACGTATAAAAGGCGGTCGTATGCTGGGGCGAGGCAACACCATGCTTGATAAAGACGCCCTGATGGGTAAACTGACGTTGCAAGCCCAACGTCTTGGAGCCGACGCGCTAATTAATGTCCGCTATCAGTATTTCACAACCGCTACCGCCAATGGCTATTCGCTGGAGGGATTGGCCGTGAAATACAAACAGGAACGGGAAATGTAGGGTCCGTCCGCTAAAGCACAAACGCCGCTATGGTGTCGGCCAGGGCTGGCATAATGGTCAGCTTAGGGTTGTTATAGGTAGCTGCGTTTTCTGCCCGATCAGCGGGGGCTTCTTTCAAAATGTGGCTCATCTTGTCGAAAAAGACCAGTTTTGCCTTGGGTTGGGCGGCCTTTAACCGTTCTGCCTCCGTTATACTTACCTGGATATCGTGTCTCCCCTGCAAAATAAGAACCGGCCCTTTAAACGTGTTGAGCAGTACAGCCGGGTCGTGTTTCATCCACGAAATCAGGTAGGGTTGCGTAGCGGTAGAAAATATACTCACCAGCGATTTCGGCGGATTCTTCACTAGTAAACCCGCCTTCAGGGAATCCAGATCGCGGGTGGCAGTAGCTAAAACGTCGCCCTCTACTCCCCCATCGGCAAACTGTTTTTTCAAAATCTCGGCAATATTCTGACCCGGACCGGCAATGGATATAAATCGGTTCGCCTTCGTCTGAACGGCCGCCAACATGCCCACGAGTGCCCCTTCACTGTGCCCCGCCACTGTTACCGACGAAAAACGCTTATCGGCCTGCAATTGCCGAATAAAACCCGCAGCATCGTCTGCCATGAAATTGAAGTCGAGCGGTGCGTTGTTCATCTGCCTGGCATAGGTCATCAGATTAAGGCCGCTCCCTCGTTTATCGTATCGAAACACGGCCACGCCCCTTTTTACCAGGCTATCGGCCAACTGCCTGAACGTGTTTATTTGCCCAAAACCCGGTATGCTGCTATTACCATTCCGATCAGTGGGACCGGAGCCGGCAATGAGCAAAACCACGGGTACGCGTTTGCGGGTGGTGGCGGGCAATGTCAATGTACCTTCGAGGGTCAGACTCATCCCCACCGGTTGCGTAACAACGTACCTGAGCGTCTCTTCCGACTGTGCCTGTGCCGACGCACCCAGCAACGCCAGCAACACAACGGCTAGCCCCTGCTTGAAAAGACGGTACGAATAGATGTAGGGAATGAGCGCCAGCAACAACGTAATGCTCAGAAAAACGGGTGTTTTTAACGAAGTAGGTAGCACCAGCGTGGTGAAGAAAGCCAACAAACCGCCACCAACCCAAAGCCAGCCCGCCATACGGTGCGTTTTCCGCCAGTTGGCCTCACTAGCCAGCGCCCAGGGCGTTTTGATACCCACAAAATAATTCTGGGGCACAGTCAGCATCACATTCCCGAGGGCAGCCAGCAACAAAGAGACAAACGGTAAAATGAGATCGGCAACCACCGGCCCGGATTTCTCCGACTGGATGATATACAGAATCAGGATCGTCAAACCGCTCATGAAAATGGTTACAGTAAACCGGATACGCCCATAACTAGCCGACTGCAAGCCTTTTTTAGGATCAAGGGCGGGAATAAAGCGAAGTAACAGATAGTTAAAAACCGAGAAGAGAACAACCCCGATACCGAGGGCCTCTTTGGAATTGTAATCGTCGGGCTGACCCTGAGCGTTGAAATGAGTAGGTACGTCGGCCGGCAAACCACGCCAGATGAAGGCAAGATAAACCAGCGGCAACAGGGTAAGTACAGCCAGCACCCATTCCAGCTTACGTGAAAAATTTTCCATTAGAGACACTTGATTAATAAGTTGACAGAAACACAGTTAAATAGAGTTATCAGCTGAATTAATGTCTTCGGTTGGGGGCGATGTATTGAGTACTGATGATCCGGTGAAGCCCATGAGCCAGGCCAGCAACTCGTCGAGTACCGTTGTATTCAAGGTGTAAGTCACAAACTGCCCACTCTTCGTAGAATCGACCAGACCGGCCTGCCTGAGCAAATCGAGATGATGCGAAATGCTGGGTTTGCTCATGGCAAACTGATCCGCAATATCACCCGCTGTCAGATCACCTTTCCGCAACAACTCCAGCATCTGCCGACGAGTCGGATCGTTCAACGCTTTAAACAGCGCATTCATCTCTTTTACATTTAAGTATTTAGACAATTATCTAATTACTGGGCAAGGTACTGTTTTAAATAGCGTAACACGGACTTCAGTCCGTTTTTATTGAGAGTAAGCCACACGGTAATACTGAAGCTTTGGAAATTGAGTCCGCGAAGCCTTAATACCCTTTCAAGTTGGGAGATATGCTCATAATCAGCTCTTCACAACTTAAAAAAACGGACTAGGCGTCCCCGACTAAATTCCGTGTTACGTGTGTCTACAGTCCGGTCAACCCTTCCAGCATGGCAACGTACCCGGCAATTCCATCAGCGACTTCGTGAACATAGACAAATTCGTCGGCGGTGTGGGAACGTTCGGAATGGCCGGGGCCACACTTCAGCGAAGGCATGGGCAACAGCGCCTGATCAGAAAGCGTTGGCGATCCATAAGTGATTCGCCCCAGAGCTAGCCCCGCCTGTACCAGCGGATGATCGAGCGGAATGCCCGACGACCGTAACCGCACTGATCGTGGTACGACCTCCGCCTGTACATGGGCCCGAACAATTTCCAGCACCTCTTCCAGCGTGTATTGCTCGGTTACCCGCACGTCGACGGTGAAGGTACAGGTGTCGGGCACCACATTGTGCTGTGTACCGGCGTTAATGATCGTTACCGATTGCTTAACCGGCCCCAGTACGGGCGACACCTTCGGATAGTGGTAGGTTTGAAACCACTGAAGATCGGCCATCGCTTTAGTGATGGCGTTATCCCCTTCGTTGCGGGCTGCATGTCCGGCACGGCCATGAACGGTACAATCCAGTACCATCAGCCCTTTCTCGGCAACGGCCAGTTGCATTTCGGTCGGTTCGCCCACCAGCGCCACATCAATCGGGGGCAGGTGAGGCAACAGCATTTCGACCCCGCCCCGACCCGAGATTTCTTCTTCGGCGGTAGCGGCCATTACCAGATTATAAGTCAGATCAGACCGATTGTAAAAATAGACGAACGTACCCAGCAAACTCACCAGACAACCACCCGCATCGTTACTTCCCAGTCCGTAGAGCTTGCCATCCTCGACCGTTGGCAAAAACGGGTCGCGGGTATACGAAGCATTGGGCTTCACCGTGTCGTGGTGCGAATTGAGGAGCAGCGTCGGTTTGTCGGGGTCAAAATGTCGATTTTTCGCCCACACGTTATGCCCAATCCGCTGGCAGGCAACACCCTGCTGACTCAGGTACGTCTCAATCAGGTCAGCGGTTGGTCCCTCCTCACGGCTTAACGAAGGTGTGGCAATCAACGATTTTAGCAGGGCAAGAGCACCCTCAACAAGGGCGGGCGGGGCAGGAGAAATCATGGCTACAAAGAAACACAAAAAAGGGCTGCCCGACGTTTTCACCTCAGACAGCCCGGCACTAGACTAATTCAACATCTTCTACGACAGGTATTTACGCAGCATCCACGCCATTTTTTCGTGGGCTTCCATCAAACCTGTCAGAAAATCGGCGGTACCGGCATCACCCAACTCTTCGTCGGTTGTGTCTACATCTTTACGTAGTTCGCGAATCACCTGCTCATGGTCGTCGAGTAGGCGTTTGAACATTTCTTTGGTTTCGATGTGTCCATCGTGATCTTCTTTCAGGCTTGCTGCCTTCAGAAAATCCTGCATCGTGGCAATGGGCCGACCACCCAGCTGACGGATACGTTCGGCCACCTGATCGATTTCAACCTCAAGAGCGGTATACTGTTCTTCGAAGAACTCGTGATACTCTTTGAAACTTGGGCCGCTAACGTCCCAGTGAAACTTACGGGTTTTGATATATAGTACGTGCAAATCGGCAAGGAACGCGTTTAGCAGTTCATTGTCTTTTTTCAATACGTCTTGCTCTAGGCCAATGTTGGGTTTCATAATCGTTATTGAGTGGTTTTGCAATCAGACTAAAAACAGACTCATTCTCGGCGAATGGTCTACTGTTGTAACTAAGAACAAGTCCATTTGTTAAAACCATTAACTCAGTTGTCGTGATCTACTTGGGGTCGGGAGTTTTACGGCCAATCACGTACCTTGCGGTATAAATTAATGACTGTCTGTATGCTTCCCCATTCATCGCCTGCCACCACCGAATCTATCCGCGTTTCGTCTGAAATAGGTACGCTCCGGCGCCTACTGATTCACAGCCCCGACCGAGGATTAGGCAAGGTTATTCCGTCTAAAGCGCAGGATTGGCTCTTTGAAGATATCGTGAACCTCGATATGATGCGCCGCGATGAATATGATTTCTACGTTAAGCTGCTGCTGTATTTCCTGGATCCCGACAAAATAAAAGGGCGGGTAGCCGACCTCGCTCCCGGTACCGATCGCGGGTTTTTCAAACCTGATCACCCCGACTATTTTGCGTCAGAAAAAGTAATTGATGTTCAGTGCCTGCTCTCCGATATTCTGGCCGACGAGGTAATCAGAACCAAACTTATTGCGGCTATTTGTGGCATTGAACGTACCTCGTTCAGAACCCAGCAGCAACTGGCCGACGTGTCGCCTACCGAACTGGCTAAAATTCTGATTTCTGGTTCATTGCCCGATAAGAAAATGCTGTTTGCTCCACTGCCGAACTTCATTTTCACCCGCGATATCGGCATTGTTATCAACGACCATATTCTGCTGAACAAACCTGCTATGCAGGCACGTACCCGTGAGGCGTTGCTGGCTCAATACATCTTTTTCAATCACCCGTTCTTTGCCAATTACCGGGATAAAATCATCGAGATTCCCGACAACGAGCATGCTTTTCTGCTCCCCGAATCGGAGACGGCCCGCGACCTGAACCGGTCTACCCTCGAAGGTGGTGACGTGATGATGATTGCCCCCCGGCACCTGATGGTGGGTTGCAGCGAACGCACTACCCTCTACGCGGCGCAGCAGGTAATGCGGCTGGTATTTGAGAAAGGCGTCGTTGATAAAGTGACCATTGTCAAAATTCCAAAAAAGCGTGATTACATGCATATCGACACTGTTTTCACGCAGGTAAAACGAAACGTGTGGGTATTGCTGGGTACGTTGGGCCGAACCGGCGACGAAGCCAGAAAACGCGATGTGATGCACTTCTTTGCGCCCAAAGACCTATCGGAAGACCTTAAAATTCTTCAGTTCAGAAAAGGGCACGAGCAGAAACCAACTGAAATTGATAACCTGGAAGATTTGCTGGCCGACATCAGCACAAACGACCTCGGGGCTACAGAACCCGTGCGGTTTATCTATTCCGGAAATAACGAATTTCCCTTCGGCGATCGTGAACAGTGGACCGATTCGTGCAATTTGCTGGCCCTAAAAGATGGCGTCGTGGTGGGTTACGACCGTAACGACTACACCGCACAGGCCTTCCGCGAAGCCGGTTTCGATGTGGTCACCGCCGCCGACCTGCTCGACCGGTTCGAACGGGGAGACGCCTCGCCGGAAACCATTGAAAACACGTTTGTTATGCTACCCTCCGCCGAGTTGAGTCGGGCACGTGGTGGTAGCCATTGCATGAGTTTGCCCCTTTTCCGCGACGGGTTTTGACCGATTTAGCTGTATTTTTAACGAAACGTTACCTATTTCAAAGCGGTTTTGCTTTTATTCTTTCTTCACTATGCAATCACAAACTACGTCGCGAATATTAATGATTCGGCCAGTTCGGTTTGGCTTTAATGAGCAAACAGCCTCGTCGAACACATTTCAGGATACTTCCCTGGCTGGTCAGCCCATTGAACGATCGCAGGCAAATGCACAGCGCGAATTCGATGAAATGGTTCGGCAACTTCGGGCCAGTGGCGTAGATGTGATGGTTTATGATGATACCGCTGACCCACACACACCCGACTCAATTTTCCCGAACAACTGGGTATCATTTCACTACAGCGGCACGGTGGTGTTGTACCCCATGCAAGCCGAAAACCGCCGCCTCGAACGTCGGCAGGATATTATCGATGATCTGTCGCAGCATTTTCACGTCTCGAAAGTGGTTGATCTCACCACTTTTGAAAACGAAGGAAAATACCTGGAAGGAACAGGCAGTTTGGTGCTCGATCGCATGAATCGCGTTGCTTTTGCCTGCCTGTCGCCACGCACCAACGCAGATGTGCTGACCGAATTCAGTAACCGAACCGGGTACAAAACAATATCTTTCCGGGCGGTAGACGATACAGGGAGCGCCGTGTATCATACTAACGTACTGATGAGCATTGGTGACACCTTCGCCGTTATTTGTTTGCAAGCCATTCAGGACCTCGACGAACGCTTGATGGTTCGTCAGGAGTTGGAGCGGCTGGGGAAACGCGTCATCGAGATTACACCCGAGCAAATGAATGCTTTTGCGGGCAACATGCTGCTGGTGAGCACGATTAAAGGACAGAAACTACTGGTTATGTCGAAGCAGGCGCACCAATCGCTGACCGACAAGCAGATTGATGTGCTGGATGATTACGCAACCCTGCAAATTTTCGATTTGTCGACGATTGAGGCAAACGGTGGTGGATCGGCACGGTGTATGATGACCGAAGTGCATCTACCCTCGAAGTAGAAAGCAAACGCTTTGTTTGCCCTTGTTGTTACCCTGCTATGAGAACAGTAACAGACTCAACCATCCCGACCGACCCTGGCTGCTCACCGCAAAAACCGGTGCCCATTCCGGCCGTACCTACGCGCTTTGGTGCCTGTCTGCTGTTTGCGGCCAATGCACTCGCGCGGTCTGTAACGGCAATTGGTGATGGTGAGTTTGCCAAAATGGGACTTTCGTATTCGCACGCGTACCTGCTAAGCGAAATTGCCCTGACACCCGGTATTTCACCGACGTACCTGAGCGAAACACTATTGCTGTCTCCTTCAACGATTACCCGGCTCATCGAAAAACTAGAAGCGAAAGGGCTTGCGCGACGGGAAACGGTAGGTAAGCACACGATGGTGTTCGCCACTGAAGCGGGAGCAGCTATGGCTCCAGCCGTGAGCAGTGCCTGGCAGAAAAACTGGGAGAAATTTACCGAGAAGTTGGGCGAGGACGAGGCCATTGCGCTGACAAAGCAGATTTTTTCCGCCGCCGAGTGCCTGAACACGCCATCTGATCCGGCAGTCTAGCTTATTGATTAGCGGGGTTTTCTACGTGCATATCGGTGATGTTCCAGCAGGAAAGGCCCGGCGAATCTTTGCATTCAAACAGGGCAAACTGATCGACGCCGGGGGTTAGCCGTTCAAAGTAGAGAACGAATTTAGCTTTGCTTCCAGCCTGAATTTCACTGGTATCCGGCGATAAGCGTATTCCTTCGGCTTTAACGAAGTTGAAGGTTTCTTTCCCGTCGAGACTCACCAACTGCGCTTTAGGATCGATTGAAATCTGGGAGGTAGCGCTACTACCGTACTGTCCCTTACTAAGATCGAATGTGAGGTAGAGCACCGTATATTTAGCCGTCAGTCGAATATCGGTTACCCGAAGCTGGCTATCGCTACTGTGCCCTAATCCACCGATGGGGTCGGGCAAAAGTCGATGGTTTAATTCCTCTATCGGCGCGGCTTTTACATAGTACTCGGTTTCATCGACAGGCTGATGACCCGACGTTGGCTGACTAGTGGCACAGGCCGAAAGTACTGCGCAAAGTACAGGAAAAAGAAAGAGCCGTTTCATCTTGACAACGTGTTGAGAAGCGATGGTGTATGTGAAACCTGTAATTGATTCGTTGAGTTAGTAAAATAGCAAAAAAAACAGTTCTCTCCGCCTATGAACCGCATTCACTTCGTCAAGAAAAGCCTATTTGTTCTTTCTTTTATCTTACTCTCAGGATTATTATCCTGCAAAGAAGATAATTCAGTTCAGACTGTTGCCGCCCGGCCTGAATTACTGGTTGCCAATGACTGGCGATTAACTCGCATTACCGACACGAGTGGTGGCGCTATTGCCGTAAATCGGCTTGGGGTAGGTGCGTTGGCGCTGAATTTTGCCGATATTCAGTTTACCGATAAAAATGTTGCCCGCGCCATTGATCGTTCTACCAAACAGATCATCAATGCAGGCACTTGGTTTATGATTCAGGAAAACGCCGCTCTCGACATCAAGGTAACGGGTTTTACAGGCATCTTCCCCATCATCGACCTCTCGCGCACTAAGCTTATTATCCGGCAAAACACAACCGTCGATGGTCAGAAAACCGACGTCAATCTAGAGTTTGCGCCTTCTATTTAAAGAAGTCTAAAGTCCAATGTCTAATGTCTAACGTCCAAAGGGCTTCGCTAAAATTACCAATGGTAAGTCAGCGAAGCCCTTTGGACGTTGAACATTAGACGTTGAACATTAGACATTGGACTTTAAACATTAGACCTCAAAAAAATGCCCCTCAACATCAGCGAACTTTTCGGAACCGTTGCCCATCCCGGCCGGGTGGATTGGATTAGTGTTCGTCCACAAAGGAACGTACCTGTAGAATCGGTGGAGGTGGTGACCGTTTCCGAACAGAATGGTTTGATAGGCGATCATTATTCCGGGCAGAACGGGAAGCGACACATCACCCTGATTCAGGCGGAGCACCTGCCAGCTATTGCCGCTTTCGTAGGCATCACCAACCTTGACCCTGCCCTCCTGCGCCGAAATATGGTGGTATCGGGCATTAATTTACTTGCCTTGAAAGGCCGCCAATTTAGGATTGGCGAAGACGTGATTCTGGAATACACAGGCGAATGTCATCCCTGTTCGAAAATGGAGACGGCGCTGGGTAAAGGCGGCTACAACGCCCTGCGCGGCCACGGTGGCATCACCGCTAAAGTAATCCAGGGCGGTCAGGTACGGGTGGGAGATAGTGTTGGTTTGTAGTTTGTGGTTTGTTGTTGCGCTGCTGAGGGCCCTTTGCTCGATTTAGCAGCGCAACAACAAACCACAGACTACAAACTACAAACCAAACTTACCTAGGCTTCGTCAACCGTTCCCAGTTCATTTCGGTGAAGTCGGTGATCACGTCGTTGGTTACTTCAGTCAGTTCTTCAATCGTATGGGTGGTGGCAAGCCCAATAACCCGGGCACCGGCCGACCGACCCGCTTTTACGCCCGTCATCGAATCTTCAAACACAATCGATTCCTCGGCTGATACGCCCAGCATGCCCATCGCTTTCAGGTAAATCTCAGGGTCGGGCTTGGGACGTGTAACCAGTTTTTCGTGCAGCAGCTCGTCGAAATAAGGACGTAGTTCCAGTGCGTCGATCACAAAATCAAGGTTTTCAACAGGGGCAGATGTAGCTACTGCGGTTTTGATACCGTTCTCTTTCAGCACCTTCAGGAAGTCAACCAGGCCCGGAACAGCTACCACGTCGGGCGCATAAATTTCACGAAAAAGGGCTTCTTTTTCGTAGGCGAGTTGATCGAAATCAGCCACGGCAATAGTCTGATCGGGAAAGAGATGACCTAGAATATCCCGGTTGTGTTTGCCTGAAACGTACTGTACAAATTCAGCATCAGACAGCGTACGGCCATGTTGTTCGTAATATTTACGCCAGGCAATCTGATGGTGTGGGTTGGTATCGGCAATGACGCCATCCATATCGAATATTACTGCTTTGAGCATATTTTTTTGGGTCTAAAGTTTAATGTCTAAAGTCCAAAGTGCTCCACTGATTTACCGTTTGTCAATTGGCGAAGCTCTTTAGACTTTAGACATTAGACTTCATGTTTCAAAATAACTTAACAAATCGGCTGACGAGTGCTGAGCCGAGCAGCATAAAGGCAACGAACAGGAGGCCCCAATTCAGGCCAAATCCTTCGGCAATGAAACCGATAATGGGCGGACCAGCCAAAAAGCCAACAAAACTAAACGTAGCAAACGTAGCCAACCCGGCGGCAGGGGGAATATTGGGGATACGCAACGCTGCCGAATAGAGTATAGGAGCGCCCAGCGAACTCCCCGCGCCCAGCATGGCAAAGCCCAGCAGAGCTACCGCCGGCGTAGGTATCGCCACGGCCAGCACCAGACCTGCCGCCCCAATAAGTCCACCCAGCACCAGCCAGCGTTTAGCACCAATGCGGGGAATAATAGCATCGCCCATGAAACGGCCCAGGGTCATGGTCAGAGAGAAAGCACCGAAACCCAGTGCCGCTATCTGTCCGCTTGTTTTCAGCGAATCGCGAAGGTAAACCGCGCTCCAGTCGAAGGCCAGCCCCTCACCCATTGCCACAGCCAGGCCAATAAAGATCATCAGCAGCAGATCCAGGTTGGGTTTCACAAACGACGCTGATTTTTCGGGCGGCACCACGGGCACCGATAGTAGAATGGGGCGAACCAAAACCGTAATTGCCAACACCACAACGGAAATCCCGGCCACGTGTAAGCCAGGCGGAACATGACTGGCAATGGCTATGCCGGCGACAAGCGAACTTACAATACCACCCACACTCCACATACCGTGGCACGACGACATAATCACGATTCGTTTTGCTTTTTCCACGTCGGTAGCCAGTGTATTCATGGCCACATTAAGCAGCGCACTACAGAGGCCCACCATATACAGACCGATAATCAGCATAGGAATATTGGTGGCCGTCACCGGAATAAGCAGACTCAGGCACAGGGCCATAGCGGCCCAGAAGCAGGCGTTGGCCTGCCCTAGCTTACCCACCACCCAGGCCGTCAGCGGATTCATGGTAATGAGCCCGGCAGGCATGGCAAAAAGCGTCATCCCCAACTGTGCGTCCGACAGTTGAAGCGTATCTTTCACGTGCGGAATGTGCGCTACCCAACTACCAAACACCAGGCTTTCGGTGGCAAAAACCAGTCCTACGGCCCTTGCCTGCACATCGCTAAAGAAGACAGACAAATGCCGGGTGAACGAATGAACAAGTTGAACAGATGAATTCATACCACAAAGATAGCCCTCAGAGCGGCAGACCACTGTTCTCTCATTTACGGTTTCTGATGCTGTATTGACTTGTTGAACGCCCTTTGAACTCGAATTGAATTCAGGCACGTTAATTTAGCACTATATTAGTTGGTAAGTGGCTAGCCCTACCATGTATCGTATGCGCCTACAATTTGAGAAAATAGAGCCCGAGGTCGGCAGTTCATTTAAGGTTGTTCACCTGACCAGCCCGCAAACGTGCTGGGTGTATTGGCATTATCACCCCGAATATGAGATCGTCTTTATTCCTGAAGGCAACGGCCGACGACATATTGGGCAGCACGTGTCGGCTTATGAAGAGGGAGAACTGCTGTTTATTGGCCCCAACATTCCGCATCTCAATTTCAGTTACGATAAAGAAGGCCCTTACGAAGAAATTGTTGTTCAGCTACGTGACGATTTCATGGGCCCGGATTTTTTGCACAAACCAGAAATGACAGCCGTGAAACGATTGTTTGCCCGAGCCAGTCAGGGGTTAGTTTTTGGGCTGGAAACTAAGCATCGGGTCGGTTCACTGCTGATGAAGCTACCCCACCAGACGGGTTTCGAGCGGTTGGTTTCGCTGTTACTGATTTTTCAGCAATTGGGTCAGGCTACCGACGTACAGCCGCTACAAGCCGATGGCATTCAGTTTACCGTTGACCCCAGGGAAGAGCAACGGATTAATCGAATTTACGCCTATGTAGCCGACCATTATGCCGAAGCCATTGACCTGCGCATGGTGTCCGATTTGGCCAATCTGACTGTTCCGGCCTTCTGCCGTTATTTCAAGCGGATGACGCAACTGACCTTTTCTGATTTTGTCAACGAATACAGAATTAGTCAGGCACGCCGGTTATTGCATACCGACCAACCCATTGCTGCTATCGGCGCCGACATAGGCTATGCGAATTTGTCGCATTTTAACAAGACGTTTAAGCGCCTTACCGGCCAAACGCCAACCGCATATCGGAAGAGATTGGCCAGCTAATGGTGACCTGTTGACGACGGGACCGTCTTTGTTACTGCCTGAGCGAGTGGCTTGGCCTCCGCTTCGTTGTTCCCTACTTTTGCGGTAGAATCAGGCCAGACTGCTCTGGCCTGTTTTTTTAACTAACAGTGAATCGTCGTCTTGCTCATTTCCTTCCCTCACCTTCTCGGCCTCATTGGCGTGGCTCTATTGCCTTTCCTGCACCTGCCCAGATTGCCCGAGCCACTCCGCCCAAGCGCTGTAACGCTCCGGTCTGCCACGACTGACCACGCGTCTTCGCAACCCGGCAAACGCCGGAAAGCGAAGCAAAAAAAGCAGGTAAAAGCAAAAAAAACGGTTCAGAAAGCGCGTTCAGAGAAATCCAAAGCAGCCATTGTACGCCCCAAAAAGCCCCTTAGCGGTGCGGTTTATTACCTCGCTTCCGGGCATGGAGGCCCCGACCCTGGGGCAATTGGCAAGTTTGGCAAAAGCCTGCTTCCCGAAGATGAGTACGCCTACGACGTCACCATTCGACTTGAACAATTGCTTAAACAACAGGGAGCCACGGTGTATATGCTCGTCCAAGACCCGAACGATGGTGTACGGAATGATGCCATTTTAAAGCTCGACCGTGACGAGGTAGCTTACGGAAACAGACCAATCCCACTGAACCAGACAGCCCGGCTCAATCAGACCACTACCGCCGTTAATAAGTTACATACCCGCCATAAATCGGCTTACCAGCGGTTTATCACGATTCATGTTGACAGCCGGAGTCAGGGGCAAAAGATCGACGTTTTCTTTTACCACCACAGTAATAGTCAGGCCGGCCAGCGGCTCGCTAAACACATTCATCAGCGCTTCAAAGCAAACTACAAGCGCCATCAGCCCGACCGGCCTTATTCGGGTAACGTCTCTACCCGCAATTCGCTGTACGTTGTAAAGAACAGCCACCCGCCCACGGTTTTTATTGAACTGGGCAACATTCAGAACCCACTCGATCAGCGGCGATTCCTGATGGCATCAAACCGCCTGGCGCTCGCCAACTGGATGATGCAGGGTATCCTCGACGACTACCGCTCGAGGTGAACCCAAAACAGCCGCCACGCATTACTTTTGCATCATGTCTCATTTGGCATCAGCAGATAGAACCAACCCATGCGTAAGCTCCCCCTATTTAGTACTCTTTGTACCCTGTACCTCTTTTTTTCCTGCACCTCATCCAACGATTACCTCGATCAGGGAAGGGCATTACTCCGAGAAGGCAAGTCTCGCGAAGCTTTAACGGCGCTCAATCAGGCGGTAGAAGCCGACGCCGACAATGCCGAAGCCTTTAACACGCGGGGTGTGGCTTACTTTGAGCTGAAAGAATACAGTAACGCCCTGCTCGATTATGACCAGGCACTGAAACTGAAACCCGACTTCTACCGACCCTACTACAACCGGGCGCTACTAAAAACAGCGCAGGGAGACGTTCAGGCAGCGTTGGGCGATTACTCAGAAGCCATTCGGTTGGCCCCTGATACCGCCCGTTTGACAACCTCGGAGACGTACCTGAACCGGGGACAGTTGTTTGCGTTGCAAGATCAAATCCAGCCCGCCCTCACCGACTTCAATCAGTCGATCAAGCTGAATCCAAAAAACGCGTTGGCGCTGTACAACCGGGGAAATCTTCGTTTCAACGAAAAAGACCTGCCCGGCGCCCTTGCCGACTTTCAGGCTTGTGTGGCCATCGATCCTACGTTTGGTAAAGCGTTCTATGGCCTTGGTCTGGCTCAGGTTTTGGCCAATCAACGCGATGCCGCCTGCCTAAGTCTCAAACAGGCTCAGAAACTCAACTACCCCGACGCCGCCAATGCGCTGGTCGCGTATTGTAATTAAGTCGATAGTCGGGAGTCAATAGGCTGGATAGTCGTTTTTAGTGTTGCTCAAGCAAGCCCGTTGCTGACGCGTGAGCAACACTAAAAACGACTATCCAGCCTATTGACTCCCGACTAAAAACAACTTTCCAGACTATCGACAACTGACTCCCATGACTAAAGTCCTTCCCCTTGTTTTCGCCATCGTATTCGTTCTATTTGCAGGGGTGCAGTATAATGATCCCGATCCTCAGATTTGGGTACCCATCTATGGTTTCGCGGCTATGGCCTGTATTATGGCATATGCACGCATTGGACAAGTTTGGTTCTTTGGACTAATGGCGCTGATCTATGGCGTTGTAGCCATCTATCAGTGGCCACCAGCTTTCGAGGGTTTCGTGCTCAATGAGATGGGCATGAAAACAGTCAATATCGAACTGGCGCGGGAAGCGGGTGGACTGGCCATTTGCGCCCTGGCGATGGGAATAATGGCTTTTCTGGTCAGTAAACGCAAAAAATCATAACTTAGTAGCTTCCCCAACCGAACCGTCGGACCGTCATCATGCACAAACTACTACTTTCCCTCGCCGCACTTTCGTTGGCGTCGGGGGCGTTTGCCCAGAAGAAAGCCAAAAAATCGGCGACTCCTTCCCCAATTGGTATCACAGCCACGCTGGCATCTGACCGTATGGCCGGTGCTACGCAACGTACCCAGCTCACTAAATCATCGCTGCTCCAGAACGTACCTGTACGCTCGATTGGCCCCACGGTCATGAGCGGCCGAGTGGTCGATTTATCGGTGAATCCGCAGAACCCGAGCGAGTTCTACGTGGCCTACGCCAGCGGAGGTTTATGGCACACCGACAACAACGGCATTTCGTTTTCGCCTCTTTTTCAGCACGAAGCGGTAATGACGATTGGTGCCGTTGCCGTTGACTGGAAAACAGGCGCTATCTGGCTGGGTACAGGCGAAGCCAATTCGAGCCGATCGTCGTACGCCGGGATGGGTTGCTACAAAAGCACGGATAAAGGACGTACCTGGCAACACCTGCCCGGCCTCGACGATACACACCACGTCGGCAAGATTGCCCTTCACCCCACCGACTCCAACACGGCCTGGGTAGCCGCCGTGGGCCATCTTTACACCGATAACGCCGATCGAGGTATCTACAAAACAACCGACGGAGGACGTACCTGGAAAAAGACCTTATTTATTGATAATCAAACCGGTGCTATCGATGTAGACGTTGACCCGACTAACCCGCAGGTATTGTATGCAGCTATGTGGCATAAGCAACGGAAGGCATGGGATTTTGTGGAAAGCGGTAAAACATCGGGCCTCTACAAAAGCATCAACGGCGGCGATTCCTGGACACTCATTTCGGGTGGGCAGAGCGGCCTTCCGAATGACGATAAAACCGGACGGATGGGCCTGACCATTTTCCCCGGCAATACCAAAACGCTGTACATGATTCTGGACAATCAGGCGTATCGACCAGAGAAAGCGACCGACAAAAAAGCAGTTGTCGATGCCCGGAAGCTGACCAAAGAACGCCTGAAAGTCATTTCGAAAGACGAGTTTCTGAAATCAGAAGACTCATTTATCGCCGAATACCTGGAAGAGCAGAATTTTCCAGAAAAGTACACGCCAAAGGTGCTGAAAGAGATGATTCTCGCCGATAAGATCAAGCCTGTCTCGATTCTGGAATATACCGACGACGCCAATTCGCGGCTGATCAACGCCGAGGTGATTGGTGCTGAAGTGTATCGCTCTGATGATGGCGGTGCCAAATGGCGCAAAGTCAACGCCGATTTCCTCGATGGCGTGTTCAACACCTACGGCTATTATTTCGGAAACATCTGGGTAGCCCCCGACAATGCCGATAAAGTCGTGATTGCGGGCGTACCGGTTATTGGCTCAGAAGATGGCGGCAAAACCTATCGCTCTATGGATCAGGGCAACGTACACTCTGATCACCACGCTCTTTGGATTAATCCTACGAATAACAAGCACCAGATTCTGGGTAACGATGGCGGCATCAACATCACCTACGATTCGGGCAAAAGCTGGATGAAGGCCAACACACCCGCCGTTGGGCAGTTCTACGCCGTAGCCGTTGATATGGCCAAACCGTATAATGTCTATGGAGGCTTGCAGGATAACGGCGTCTGGACTGGCCCTAGCACCTACCGCGCCGACACCGATTGGCAGGCAAACGGCCGCTATCCGTACCGTTCGCTGGTGGGCGGGGATGGCATGCAGGTGCAGGTCGACTGGCGCGACAACAACACCGTTTATTCTGGTTTCCAGTTCGGTAACTACTTCCGGGTCAACAAAACGAGTGGCGAAATGAAGCGGCTAGTGGTACCGGCTACCGAAGTAGGTGAAGCTAAACTCCGCTGGAACTGGCAGGCACCCATCTTGATTTCACGCCACAATCAGGATGTCATCTATTTCGGTTCGAACCGATTCCACCGCAGCCTGAACCGGGGCGATGAGTTTAAAACACTGTCGGGCGACCTGACCAAAGGCCCCCGCGAAGGCGATGTTACGTTCGGCACGCTGACGACAATCGATGAATCGCCGTTGCGCTTTGGCCTGATCTACACGGGCTCTGATGATGGCCTGATTCACGTCTCGAAAGATGGCGGCAACTCGTGGACACGTATCACCAATGGCCTGCCCGAAAACCTGTGGGTGAGCCGGGTTGCTGCGTCTGCCCATCAGGAAGGCACCGTCTACATCTCGCTGAACGGCTACCGCGACGATCATTTCGCGGCCTACGTATACGTATCGACCGACTACGGCCAAACCTGGACCGCCCTCGGCAAAAATCTGCCCGCCGAACCCGTCAACGTAGTAAAAGAAGATCCAAAGAACCCGAATCTGCTCTACGTAGGCACTGACCACGGCCTGTATATGTCGCTGGATAAAGGACAGTCGTTCATGCCCATTAGCGGCGAAGGTTCAGCCACTCGACTGCCTGCTGTGGCCGTACACGACCTAATGGTGCACCCGCGCGACGCGGAATTGCTGGTGGGTACCCACGGACGGTCATTGTACACGGTTAATCTGGAGCACATTCAGCAACTTGGCGATTCGATTCTGAGCAAATCGCTTCATCTGTTTGCGCTTAGCCCCGTTACGGCCAGCCCTGCCTGGGGCCGAAAAGTGCTTTACGAAGAAACTCCTTCTTACTCGATGACCATTCCGTACGTGTCTAAGCAATCGGGGAAAACCACGGCCACCATCGCTACCGATAAAGGGCTGGTGCTGCGCACGTTGACAGATACCACCGAAGCCGGTTTGAACTACCTCAGCTTCGATTATAGCATTGATACCACACAGCGAGCAACGTACCTGACGTACCTGAACGACGGCAAAAAGAAAGACGCCCCAGCCGTTGACCTGACGCTGGCTGATAACAAAAAGCTGTATATCAAGCCCGGCAAATACAAACTGACCCTGACGCAGAACGGGCAGTCTGTCAGCCGCGATATGGAGGTAAAAGCCGCCCTACGCCGCACACGCCGACCCGTTACATTCGCTTCGCCCGATGAGTTCGAGGCCTGGCGCGAACAGGAAGAAGCCGAAGGCGGCGGAGAAGGAAAGTAACGTAACGCGGACTTCAGTCCGCCTGAGGCCAGCTATCCTGTAACTGAATTTACCCTCAGTAGCTAGGCTCAGGCGGACTAAAGTCCGCGTTACGTTTACACCGCCAGTTCAAGCGAAACAGTTTCGGTTTTGCCTTCGGGCAGTTGTTCCGCTACTGGTTCTACCGTGACGATGATGAATTTTGACGTGGGCGTGTTGCTTACGTCCGCCACGCTTGCCACCGGCACCAGCGGATTTACCTCGGGGTAATAGGCCGCCGTGTTTCCCTTCGGAATATTGTAGGGAATAACCACGAACCGTTCCAGATGACGTTTTTGCCCCTCAAAATGACTGGTAATGTTCACTAGCTGCCGCTCACGAAGACCACGGTCTTTCATATCGTCGGTATTCATGAAGATGACACGGCGCTCACCGTATACACCCCGATACCGATCATTGTAATCGTAGATCGTCGTGTTGAACTGATCGTGACTGCGAATCGACATCATCACCAGTTGGTCCGGTTCGAGAACGTGTTTGACCATCTCCGTTACCGTGAAATTAGCTTTGCCGTTTTCGGTGGTGAAATTCCGTTCGCGGGGGCCGTTGGGCAGGTAGAAGCCCCCCGGCATTCTAAGCTTCTCGTTGAATTTGTCGAAACCTGGAATCACGCGGGAAATGGCATCCCGGATGGTGTCATAATTTTCGGTGTAGCCAACCCAGTCCACCTTCGATTTATCGCCCAGTGTGGTGATGGCGATTCCCGAAATAATGGCTACTTCGCTGAGCATTTCGCCTTCCAGCGGTTCCAGCACGCCTTTATTCTGACTGACAACACCCATTGAATTTTCGCAGGATGTAATCTGCTGCCCCGACTTTTGCCTGTCAATATCTACATGGGTGAGGCAAGGCAGAATCAACGACGTTTTTCCGGTCACCAGGTGGCCACGGTTTAGTTTGGTACTAATGAACGCCGTTAAGCGCTGCTTGCGCAACCCTTCGGCCACAAATTCGGTATCGGGCGAGGCCGACAGGAAATTACCGCCGAGGCTAATGAACACACCGGTTTTACCGTCATGCATGGCCTTTATCGCCTCAACCGTATCATAGCCGTGTTCGCGGGGCGGATCGAAACCGTACTCTTTTTGCAGATCATCCAGAAACTCTTTGTGCGGTCGCTCCCAAATACCCATCGTGCGGTCGCCCTGCACATTGGAATGACCCCGCACCGGACACGTACCGGCACCGGGTTTGCCCACGGCTCCCTTCATCAGGTGCAGGTTCACAATCTCCTGAATGCACATAACACCGTTTTTCTGCTGCGTCAGACCCATCGCCCAGCACGTCACCAGTTTTTGTTTCGGGGCAATGATGTTAGCGGCTTCGAGTAGTTGCTCTTTCGTAAGGCCGCTTATTTCCTCGATCTCCTTCCAACTCGTATTCCGAATCGTATCCAGAAAATCGTCGTATTTCGTAGTAAATTCTTTGATGAACGCATGATCGATCACGACACCCGGATTGAGCTCTTCGGCACGGATAAGGTGCTTCATGATACCGCGTAACACCGCCATATCGCCGTTGATTTTCACCTGCAAATGCAGATCGGCCATAGGCGTTCCTTTGCTGAGTAACGTACCCACCGCCTTGATCGGATTCATGAAATCCTGCGGATTTTTGAAGTGACTAAGCCCCGCTTCGAAGAGGGGATTGACGGCAATAATTTGGGCACCGTTGCGCTTGGCAATCTGAAGGGCCGACAGCATACGGGGGTGGTTCGTCCCCGGATTCTGGCCCATAATCAGGATGACTTCTGCCTCGTGAATATCATTGAGCGTGACCGATCCTTTCCCCAATCCCAGCGTTGGGCTGAGGGCCGATCCGCTGCTCTCGTGGCACATATTCGAGCAGTCGGGCAGGTTGTTGGTACCAAATTGCCGCACGAATAGCTGGTACAGAAACGCAGGCTCGTTGGGCACTTTACCCGATGTGTAGAAAAGCGCGTCGTCGGGCGATGGCAGCGCATTCAGTTCATCGGCCACAATCTGAAACGCTTCGGGCCAGCTTATCTGCGTGTAGTGCGTGGCGCCCGGACGAAGTACCATCGGGTGAGTCAGTCGGCCTGCATTATTCAGGTCTCGATCGGTCATACGCGACAGATCAACCAAACTGTGTTTAGCAAAAAACTCGGGGTCGGCGCGGCGGGTATCGGCATCCGATGCGGTGGCTTTGGCTCCGTTTTCGCAGAACTCCGCTACCGACCGGTGGTCATCTGGGTCGGGCCAGGCGCAGGATGAGCAGTCGAACCCATCTTTCTGATTGAGTTTCAGCAAGGCGTGTGTACCGCGACCAATTCCCGCTTCGCTCCACGAAAACTGCATGGATTTCAGAACGGCCGTAACACCGGCCGCTACTGTAGCTGGTTTGCCCAGGGTTAAACCAGTAAATGCTTCGGGCGGTTGGGCCAGTACTGGGTTTTTATCTTTAGCGCTCAAGTTATCGGGGGCGATTAGAGTACGAGTATCAGCCGGTCTGCCCGTTTGGTCAGCCTCTTTCTGCGGGTCGTAGTGATCAGCAACCATTTCGGAACCCTGTTCCGGACGCTCACCACTCTCAGGTACGTTGCCAGCATGCTGTTCGGTTGGGTTGCTGGGCTTTTTTTCGTTGTTCGGGGACTTGTCCATAGTATATCACGACTGTCAGGCCGTACTGAAAACGTTGAGTAAGCTGTAAACGGCTAGCTATCTGTACTAACCTTCCCGCAAGTGATGTAGTTATGAGTTGAACAAATAATCACTCTTTGGCACGATAATATTTACGATTTACAAATACAGAAAACTTTTATTAACATAAAAAACAGATAGTATTTACTTAAGTATTTTCCATAACACGGTACCGTTCCCTAATCAAATTTAGAATTGGCCTGACTTTTGCCAACCCCATTCGCCAGATAGCCCTCGTAGATTAACACCTCTAAGTTACCGGGGAAATCAACTTTTGGTGGCCTTATTTTGGTCATTATCCTCTCCCAATCAGTCTTTCTTTTACGTTGATACAGTGTCAAAATCAGACCTATACGGCCTGACATGCACCAGTGAAGTACCCAACGCGTAGGTTTCTCGGCTACAGGGAACCGTTAATTAGTAATAAGCCACTCAATCGTATCACAGCAGTCGTTTTGCCTGCCAATCCCCGCTATCATGAAGAAAGAACTACGCTCGTTACTCACTTGTATTCTCTTGCTGATTTTGCCACTTGTTGGGTATAGTCAGTCTCCAAACCTGGGAACCGCGTCGGCGTTTGCGCTTTTCACTGCCAATGGAGCCTTTGCCAGTACGGGCGCATCGACGGTTGTCGGCGATGTGGGCACTAATGTAGGAACCTTTAATGCCTTTCCGCCAGGCAGCGTAACCGGACAAATTCGCCTGGCTGGCAGCACGCAGGCTGATCAAGCGGCCACCGATGTGACGGCTGCCTATACATCAATAACTTCACTCAGTTGTGGTAAGGTGATTGATCCATTACTTGGCAACGGTCAGGTGTTAACGCCGGGCATTTACTGCCAACCGTTGGCCGCCGCTTCGTCTCTCAACGGCACCCTAACCCTGAATGGGCCAGGTACGTATATCATCAAGCTGAATAGCGCACTGACCACCAACGCAGGGTCAGTTGTTGCCCTTACAAACGGCGCTTGCATCAACGACGTTTATTTTCAGATAAACGGCGCTGTCGATTTGGGTACGGGCTCCGTGTTCAGGGGCACCATTCTGGCCAACGGAGCCATCAGTTTAGCGTCCGGTGCCACGCTTGAAGGCAGAGCCTTGTCTATTGCCGGAGCCATCTCCATCAGCGACAATACCGTAACAAACTACGCCCCTGTGGTATCAGTAGCCATCACGTCGGGCGCTACCTGCAACACCGCCACGAATGCCTACGACCTAACGGGTACCCTATCGCTCACTTCCGCAGTGGCAGGTACGTTTACTATCACCGACGGAAGCAGCACCACAACCGTTTCGGTAACCACGGGGCAATTGTCGGTCGCGTTTGGTTTAGCGGCACTTAATTCTGGAACAGGTTCGCGTACCGTCGTTGTAACAGGTCCGGGTTGTATTACGGCTTCGGCTACATATACCGCACCAGCTTCATGCACCACAGCACCAACTTCACCCGCCAGCCTGAGCGGCATCGTGTATACCGACACGAATACGAACGGCGTTCGGGACGGTGGAGAAGGACCGATTACCGGTGTGGTCGTTTCGCTGCTCGATAGCAGCAGTGCCGTAGTAGGGTCAACTACAACAGGCCCATCCGGTGTGTACAGTTTTACCGGTCTCACGCCCGGAACGCCCTATTCGCTGAGTTTCAGCACCCCAACGGGTTACTCTGCTACTACGCCAACGGGGGGAGTTGCCGGTCCTTTTTCGTTGTCATCAGGTGCTAACACAACGGCTGTTAACGCTGGGTACGTGCTGTTGGCGCCTACCCTGACACTTAACCTCCTGGTCGACAAATCAGTAATCAGGCCGGGCAACACGCTCACCTACACGCTGGTGCTGACTAACTCCGGCAATGGTCCGGCCAGTAATGTAGTGGTGCGCGATTCAACCACGGCGGGCCTCAGCTACGTACCTAATTCAGCCACAGCCCCCGCCGGCACCACCTTTACGCCCGGTTCGCCCATCAGCAACTGGCTGGTTCCTACATTGGCAGCGGGACAAAGTCTGACCCTTACCTTCCAGGCTACCGCCGACCAATCGGGCATCCTGTACAACACCGCCTTTATTCCCGGCGACACGGTTCGGGTTTGTACCTCTGTGCCTGTCAAACTCTGCCAGGGCGACCAATACGTGCTTTCTGTGCCAGCGGGTAGCGCCACTTACCGCTGGTATAAAGACGGCGTATTCATTGCGGGACAACTCACCAACGAACTGACCGTCAGCGAACCGGGCTCTTACAGCCTCGGCATCGATGAAGCAGGCAGTCAGTGTCCCAACTTCTCGTGCTGTCCGTTCATTGTAGAAGCCGACACCATGCCTGTCTTTCAAGCCGTTACTATTGCGGCCACCTGCATAGGAAACAGTGTACAGGCAAACGGGCAGATCGTTTTGAGTGGGTTCAACCCATCGCATACCTTCCAGTATGCTACCGGAATTACATTTGATGCGGCCAACGTGGTTTCGGGCGCACCACAGCCTATTCCTGCTAACGGTGTCATCGCAACCAATTTGCTGAATCCGGTGGTGGCGCAGGCGTATACCGTTCGGGTTACCAACAGCGCCGGTTGTTTCACCGACGTAACCGTGACCCTCAGCCCAACTACCTGCGATTGTCCGGTACAGGTCTGCGTCCCCGTAGTGCTGCGGAAAACAAGAGGTGTGGGCGTGAGGTAAGATTTGGGATGTTGGATACTGGACGTTTTGGCCTATTATTTAACGTGTTGAATGACAAAAGCGCTGCTTATCAACGTCCAAAATCCTACATCCCCAATCCCCCTCACCCATTGCGCTCAATGCTGCTGAATTGGGCCAGGAGCAGATCACGCTTGGGTTTCGTGACCGGCACCTGAGCACCATCGGCCATGAGCAGGTATCCGCCATCTTGCCGGACAATTTTGTTCAGGTACATTGGGTTGATCAGGTGCGAGTGGTGTACGCGCATAAAGCCGTTGGGTTCAAGTACCTGCTCCACTTCTTTCAGCGTTCGGCAAATCAGTAGGGTGCTACCATTTTTCAGGAAGAAGTGCGTGTAACTCGCGTCGGCCGCACAACGGATAATGTCAGGTACGTTCACTATTTCGTGACCTTCGTGCGTCGGCAGGGCAATACGATTGGGCGGTTCGGGAGCAGGCTGAGCGTACTGCTCACGGAAGAGGCTGAACTGCGCCTGTTGCAACTGACGAAGGGTTCGTTTCTGCCATAGGCCAATGGCCGCGCGCAATTCGTCTTCCTGCACCGGTTTTAACAGGTAATGCAGGGCGCTGTACTGAAACGCCCGAATGGCGTATTGGTCGTAGGCAGTGGTGAAAATGACATCGAAATGGAAACTTCCCGTCACTTGTTCCAGCAGCTCAAATCCGTTCATCCGGGGCATTTCGATGTCGAGAAAAAGCAGATCAAATGGTGTGTATTTGATGAACTCAACCGCCGCCTCAGGCTGATTGAAGGTGGCCAGCACCTGCACATCCATGTTCAGCTTACGCAGTTTCATGACCAGCAACTCGGTGGCGTATTTCTCATCGTCGATTAGAATCACGTTCATAGTCGGCTATAGTTTGGTGCGTTCACAGGTGTTTGGGTGTAGCTAAGGCGGTAGGTAATTCGAACGATCGTACCTAATTGTCCATTCTGGCTAAGGTCGATCAACTGCACGTGAAGCTGAGCCGGGTAGTTTCGGTTAAACAGGTCGATGCGTTGTTGTGTAATGTTCATGCCCAGCGACGTACGGCGGGTAGATAGTCGGCTTTTTAACTGCCCGGCCGCCTCTCGACCAATGCCATTGTCTTCAATCTCGAACTGGATCAGTGCTTCTGACACCAGCATTACCCGCACCCATAGCCGTTTGTCGGCGCGGAGGCTATGTTGAAGACCATGCCAAATGGCGTTTTCGACAAAAGGCTGAAGCAACAACGGCGGAATAATGACATCGTCCTGAGCGACCGCTGAATCAACCTCGATCGTGTACCGAAAATTCTCATCAAACCGGCTGCTTTCCAACTCCAGGTACAGCTTCAATCCGGTCAGTTCTTCCGACAACCGGACAGTTTCTTCGTTAGAATGATTGAGAATGAGTCGGAGTAAGCGTGAAAAGCTTGACAGATAACGGGTGGCATTGGCTTCGTCGCCTTTCAACACAAAATATTCAATTGTATTTAGGCTATTGAACAGGAAATGCGGATTCATCTGGCTGCGCAAGGCCAGCATTTCCACTTCAGCCAGTCGTTTTTCGTAGGCCGTTCGCTGCTCAATTTCCTCTACGTAGGCCTGCTGACTGGCCTGCCGTTCCCGATCAACCAGCCGAATGCGATGGGCCAACGCGAGAGCAAAAACAATGATTTCGAGCAGTACGCCCAAGGGCAGCATCAGCAGGTTATCGACCAAACCGGGCAGCGACGTATTTTTCAGAATCAACTCCCCCGCCCGTAGCGAAGCCAACACGCCGATTACTGTTAACAGCACGTTTCCCAGTACTACATAGCGGGTGAGCACGGATGGTACATGCCTATGCAGCCAGACCAGCACAATGACATGTACGGAGACAAATACGATCCGACACAGCCAGAAATTGACCTGATAGAGGCCACCGTCGTTGGTCAACATCAGCAACGTACCTGAAAACAGGCTATAAACAACGGCGAGCCTACCCCATTTCCGCAACCGCCGGGCCGCAACGGGATGGGTGACGGTGAGATTTAATAGCTCGACCAGAAACAACATGTAGGCCCCCCATCCCGCCCACACCACCAATTCGAGAGCGTGAAATCGAAACAACGGGAAATCAGCCAGCAGTTGACCAACGGGCGTATAAGTGCGGGTTTTTAACAACGAGTACACGCAACCAGCCAGCACATACAGGCCATAATACCCATAAAGCGACTGTCGGTACTGCATGTAAATAAGCACCACAAACAGCAAGAAGAACAGTAATCCGCCCTGTACCCACGAGCGATACTGAAGTTCGGGGAGGTTTCGCTGATATTGGCGCGTGAGTTGTTGGGCGTGGTATAGTTCGGCCTCGAAACGAAGATGTATAGACGGCCGGGGCAGGTCAGCATGAGTCAGCGCGGGCAGTGTGCCCGGCTGACGGGCTACCCGAATCAGCAGCAGAAGCGTTTGACCGGCACGCATCGTAACCGGCAAATACTGGTCATCGCTTAGATTGGCCCACCGTTGCCGGGGCATCATGGTACCGCACTGTAGCGAGTCAACAAAACGGTTATCAGGCTCGATCAGATAGGCGGTGGCGGTCTGATTATTCCCCGTGAACAGGTACGTTGTCTGGGACAAATCGGTATCGTTTTTTACCCACTGTCGCAACCAGTAAGCCGACCGGGCTGAGGTTAGTAAAGAGGGATGGGGCCGGATGCTGGTTGGTTTTCGAGAAACATCCTGCCAGGCAGTACCGGGATCAGTGACTGTTAGGTAAGCTTGATCGCGCAGGTACGTGTAGCCGCGCGTTAATCGACTCAGGTACAGTGTATCTGACTGATGAGGAAACGGGTTAGCCCGGCCGTGGAAAGGCAGAAACAGCGCAAAAAAAAGGAGCCAGCGCACCATGATGTATCAGAAAACTTGAGGCTTTGACTGCAATACTACAAAAAGGTATAAAGGCGAAAAAGGCAAACCCTATCGGTGCCTGATTTGAGTAAACCTATAGGCTATTTCAGTGCATATCAGGCCATTATCGACCGTTCGCTCAGCGATATACTCAAATGCCACTACCGCACACTCAAACCACTGTATTATCAACTAGTTTGTCGACTAACTTACCCGCTAATCCATATTTGTCACATTCTCCAGTATTAAAGATCAACTCTTACCAACTAACTGTCAACGAAATATGCACCAGATCAGACTAGCCGGGATTCTCCTGATCACTTCACTTAGCCTCACAGGCCTGCAAGCACAAGTTCGGGTATATGACCCAAAACGAACCACCGAACGCAGCGTAGAAAATCGGGTGAACAACAAGGTAGATCAGGGCATAAACCGCGGCCTCGATAAAGTGGAGCAAGGCATTGGCAACATCTTTAAAAAGAAAGATAAAAAAGCCAAAGAGCAGAAACCAGCCGATGACGCCTACGGACAGTCGGCCGATGGGCAGAGCAGCGTACCCAACGGCGAGACCCCAACAGGTACGTCGTCGGGAGTCGCTGGCCGCCCTGCCGAACCTGCTTCATTGAAGGCATACAGTAAGTTTGATTTTGTATCGGGAGAAAAGGTGGTATCCATTGAAGATTTTAGTCAGGATGCTGTGGGTGATTTCCCGGCTAAGTGGAATACCAATGGCTCGGCGGAGGTAGTTACCATCGATGGTAAACCCGGTAAGTGGCTCATGCTGCGCAAGACCGATCATGCGTCATTCATTCCTGACTTTGTGAACGACCTGCCCGACAATTTCACCCTGGAGTACGACGTGGTATATACTGGTGTAGACAAAGGCTATACCTATTCAAATAAGCTGTACACCACCATACACGAGACTAAAACCAACGACGATAAGATTACCCACATTGCGGCAGGCCGGGGCGCTACCTTTCTGTTTAACGGCGGCATGGGCGCAGGTAGCGCGGGGCTGTACCAGACCGACAAAGGAGGAGGCTATACGGATCTGCGCGGCGATCGTGACATGGACCAAACCATTAATCCAGAAAATAACGGCAAGGTTTTTCACGTGGCCCTGTGGCGGCAGAAACAGCGGCTTCGGGTGTACGTCGACGAGCTGAAAGTATTTGACCTACCCCGTATTTTCCCGGCCGATGCGAAGTTGAACGCCATGCGCTTTCACTCCCAAATGTCGGAAGATCGCATTCAGCTGTTTATCTCCAATATCCGCCTGGCCGTGGGCGCACCCGACACGCGGTCAAAACTGATCACGGAAGGCAAATTCAGCACAACGGGCATTCTGTTCGATGTCAATTCCGATAAGATCCGGCCCGAATCATACGGGGTGCTGAAAGAGATTGGTACGGTGTTGAAAGAGAATGCCGGGGTGCGCGTGAAGATCATCGGGCATACCGATTCCGACGGTGACGATGCCAGCAACCTGACCCTCTCGAAACGGCGGGCAGCAGCCGTAAAAGCGGCTCTATCGGCCGAATTTGGCATCGAGGCAGGCCGTATGGATACCGACGGCAAGGGTGAAGCCGCGCCTGTTGGTCCCAACACGTCTACCGAAGGAAAGGCCAACAACCGGCGCGTCGAATTCATCAAACTGTAGAATCTATCACCTCTTTCACCCGTCTTCTTATGAAAACAGTACTTGTGTGTTTTGGCATCCTCTTATCTACAATTATCGTTCACGCGCAGGATTGCGGTGGCTATTTTGCTTTTCAGAAAGGGCTGAAATTTGAGATGACCAGCTACGACAAAAAAGACAAACCGGCCGCCCTGCTCAAATATCAGATTATTGATTACAAGCCCGTCAACGGCGGCACATCCCTCGTTTTTTCCAACGAAACCTACGATCCCAAAGGTAAACTGCTGGCAAAAGGCGAATCATTCGGCAAGTGTGTCGACGGAAATTATTACACCGACGTCAGGAACATTAGCTCCGATATGATTCCGAAAGCAGCTAACCTCCGCATGGACATTACCGGCGATCAGCTAACGTACCCAGCCAAACTCAGCGTGGGCGATAAATTGAAAGACGCCAGCATCACCGTAAAATCAGGTCTCGAAAGTGGCATGACCCTGATGACCCTGACCGCCAACATCGTTGATCGGCAGGTGGCGGGCATGGAAACCGTAGAGACCCCGGCGGGCACCTTCGACTGCGTGAAGATCACCTACACCATGAACATGCGCCTGATGGGTAATCGCACGCTGAAAGGAACCGAATACCTGGCTAAAGGAATCGGCGTGGTGAAGTCGGAACAGGTCAACGAAAAAGGCCAGAAACAGTCGTCTATGATACTGACTAAACTGGAAAAATAAGTCGCCAATGATCAGGTACGTAGCCGTATTGCTGTTGTTCACGCAAGTGAGTGTGGCACAGGGAAGTCTTAAATTCAGCGAGTTGCTCACCTTCAGCCACACCCAAAACGGACAGCCTCGCGAGACGAGCGTGTACCTCGACCGGAAAACATCAACCTGGCTATTCACCAACGACGATTCTTTTGGCGGCACCGCCGAGGGGCTATCCTTTGTGGTGGCTTACCCCAACGGGATCTACCTGCTGTGCAGCACCGATGATAGCGACGCCAACGTGTGCCAGCGGTTCAGGAATAAAGCCGCCCTACGAAACACCAAAACTGTGACGGGTAAACCAACGGGCAAACGAGCACAGTTTGGGGCCAATAAATACGGTTGGCCCGTGTTTACAGGCTCAGCTTATCAGCTTCAGGCGGGGCGCATGAGCCTGAACGCCCATTTAACCACGGTTCCGTTCAACTGCTATCCGCTCTACGCCTACAACACGCTGTTGGGGCTGGAAATCGGTCTGCCCATTTTTCAGTCGGTCGATTACACGTCGATCGTGCCACGCAACCGGCTGGTGGTGTCAGAAGAGTTACCGGATGGTATACGGCTGAAAAATATCTCCCCGACGGAATATTTCATTGACCTGAAAACCTACCGAATCGCCGACGCAAAATTATGATTATCAGGTATTTACTCACACTTATTTTCTTTTTATCATCGGTTGGCCTGGGCTTCTCGCAACAGCTTACCCCTGCTCAGAAAGCCGAGCAGGAAAAACAGATACGTGAGGCACAGGATGCCCTTAAGAAAGCATTCGATCCCGACAACATGGCTAGGATATTTGACGAACAGATTCGCGAAGCCAGAAAGAACGGCGCTACTCCCGCACAGATAAAGGAACTCGAAGAAGGCAAAGCTGAGGCGCTAAAACAACTCCGCGCCCATCTAAAAGAAGCATCTCAACAGAAAGAGCAGCCCGCGGCTCAACCCGCCGATAACGCTATAGCCGACAAACCCGAAGCCGATCTGATGGCGTCGCTTCGACGGCGCACTGCCAATCCAGATTCAGTTCCCCCGATTCGCAACACCATACCGGGGCGCTATGCTGGTGTGCCGTTTCAGATACTGTTCTACGCGCAGGCCAAACTGACACCCACCCGCTTTGTGGCCTTTATGCAACAGCAGTACAGCGTTCAACTGAAAGAAGCCGAAACCTACGCAGGACCAGACAACCAAACCTATATCCGGTATGATCAGGTGGCTGGTAATTACCGCGTTGATCCGGCGTACTACACGCTTCAACTCAACGCCGATGGGATAGCTACACTGGCGACAGGTCAATTATTTGACCAACTACCGCTACCCAGAACACCCGCGCCAACAGCCAGTCAATCATTGGCTGTGCTCACTGCCCTATTGCGGGCACAGGGCATTGATGCCCGCGACACGTCGGCAGTGAAGCTGGTGGCCGGGCCGTTGCTGATGAAGACTGGCCGACAGCCAGACGCGCCTACGTTTCAGGTGGTGTATCAATATCAGGTACGTCCTCTGAAGTCATACGTGTATCTGGACCCCGTAAAGAAGCTGATCGTCTATCAGGCTACGTATATCCGCACCTGTCGGGTGCCGGGGCATGATCATAATCAGCGCAACAGCACTGCCGATGACCTGGAGATATCTCCCAAAAAGGTAAAGACATTTCGTTTTGGCGAGCAAACCGTCAATACAAAGTATGGCACTTATCTGATTGATCTGGCTGAGCCAAATCTATACGTACATGACATAAAAGGCCGAACGGTGACCGATACCAGTGCCAAATGGACCAACTCCTCATTCACCAGGGCCGGGTACTTCGACCAGATTGTGGCCCTGCGTGGCGTAATGGGCATGTACCGTCAGCAGTTTAACCGGCGGGGATACGACGACAAAAACGGTCGATTATTTCTCGAACCATTGACTGATGCCAACGCCCATTGGGACGAACCGGCCAGAACACTCCGGTTTGGCCGATCTACAGACGGCTCTCCCTACATTTCGCAGGATATTGCTGCGCATGAGTTCACCCACGCCGTTGTTGACCGAACCCCCGCCCAACTCGAATATCGGGGCGAATCGGGGGCGCTAAACGAAGCCATTGCCGACATTATGGGATCTATAACCGATGCCAAGACCGGGCGGGGCGACGTATGGCGGCATGGTAACCAGGTGCCCGATGGCTCGGGTCGAAACCTTGCCAACCCCCACCTTTCGCGGCAAGGAGCACAACCCAAAACGTATGAGGGTAAGTACTGGCAAAACACCAACGTCTCTACGTATAAGAGTGATAACGACTACGGTGGCGTTCATACAAATTCTGGTGTGATCAGCTACTGGTTTTATCTTCTTTCTGAAGGAGGTGAGGGCACCAACGACCTTAACGATGCATATAAAGTAGATCGTGTAGGCCAGGATGTAGCCGCCCGGATTGTGTACAATGCCTTGTTTCAGATTGGCCCCACCTGCGATTTCAAAACGTTTTCTTTGGCGACCGAAACGGTTGCCGTTCAGCTACATGGCGAAGAATCGGCTGTAACCTGTTCGATACGCAACGCGTGGTATGCGGTGGGTGTTCGTGACGATGAACCGCCCCGCTGCGCCCCCGGCTGGAGCTTCGATATGGTGATGAGTAACGGCACCGAGCGGGTGGAAACCCAATTTTATTTTAAAGGTGACAGCGCAGTGGCTGTTACAAATACCCCCGACGGGATTGTCAAGTCGTTTACCAGCCGAAGTAATCCCATGCTATCTATGGTCGTGCAGAATGCCGATGGCATCAACACGGCAGTGGTGCCTAAATCCATTACTCAGCTTATGGAGAAAGCAGTGGAAGAGACACTACCCGCTACGGAGCTGCTTATGAAAACACAGCTGGAAGAAGCTCGTGCCGAACGTAATGCCCTTGGTACATCGGCCGAACGCCGGGCCCAACTCGATGCGGGCATACCGGTATTGGAAAAACACCTGAACGACATGAAACAGGGGCGCGTCGAAGCCGAGAAAACCCTTGACACCCTCAGGCAGGGCGAAATACCTGTTTCTGAGATTGCGTTCTGGCAAACCCGAAAGGCCCGGCGTGCTTTCGATAATGACCACATCAAAGCCCGTGGCGTTCACGAGAAACTCTACCGCACCCGAAAATATGTACTGACAGAGGGCAAACAAGGATCAATTCATTGGTGGACCACCGGCCAGATACCGCTGCGCATGTCAGACCTGATGGTGATGATGCCCTACTCGCCCGTAAACCAGATGCGCAATGGGCTCGACTATTGGCTACGCGGCTTCCCCATCGATTACCTGGGCATGTTTAAGATTCAGAATATCCGCGAAAACGTACCCGGTAACTTTAACGCGCTTTTTTCCACCGCACCTATTTTTAAGTGAGTGGTAGCCTCAACTAGTCAAGCATTCCCGAAATTGATATATGTCAAGCGTTTAGAGCTGGGTAGGTCGTTGTTTTGAGCCTGTTTCACGGTGGTTCACCACCCTTGACCGCTCATCAGCTATGTTGTACATCATTTCAAGATCCCTCCTGTCGTCGGGATGACAAAAATCAGCGTCAATCCCGTTAAATCAGCGAAATCCGTGTCCCATTCGAATCCGTGTGCCCATCATTTCTTTTTTGCCACTGCTTTTGCCAGGTTCTCGGCTACTCTGAACTTGACCATACGGGTGATCAGGTCGAGCGGAAGCGGCTTATCGAGTGGAAATTGTACCGTGCCTTTGGCGCAGTTGTAGCCCGTCAGTTCATCGGCAAAAGCGGTGATGGCGGATGGGGTTGGGTAGAAACCAATATGGTTTTTATACCCCGCGAAATAAACCAGTTTGCCCGCCAGCATAAAGGCGGGCATTTGATAACTGATCGCTTCCTGCGCATCTGGAGCAGCATCTCTGATAGCTTGCCGCAGATACTCTAATTGCACCCGAACGGCCTCCGGAAAATCGCACAGGTATTCATCAATGGTTTTGGGTATGGGTTCGCCTGCTTTCATATGCATTGGAGTACGGACTTCTGTTGTCAGGGACGGCTGGTTTATTACGGACTGAAGTCCGTGTTACTATTCGCCGGGGTGGTATGTTCTTTCGACGTGCTGCTTCACGTCTTCGGGGTAAAACCAGACGTCTTTGAATTTACCTTCGGTGTATAGCGGTGCCTGATCAGTGAAGTGTTTTTCGCCGGGGATGCTACTCTGTCCGCCCGTCACGACCGAGCGTGCTTTGACCCGCTTGCCAAATTCGACCACGGCCACAAAACTATTGCCGACGCTACCATATCGCTTCTTTGTGCCCGGGTACGTTCGGGCCGCGAACGCGGCCAGTGAACCCCAGGCCGACGATGTAAACCCAACAGGGATGCTCGGCTTAAGATCGTCGTAGGTTTCCTGCGTTTTGCCGGTTAGTCTCTGATAGCGATTGATTTCGCCCCAGGGCGTTTTCCAGGTACCGAAATCACGCGTCAGGTCTTTTAGAACATCCGACAGGGCGGTTACTTTTTCCTGGGCTGTTGTCTTTTCCACGACGAAAGCCGACAGCCCCAGGTTATCGAACCGCTGATTAGCCGCTGCCCGAGTCCGGGCCATACGCTGTATTTTTTCGCCCCACAGAATAGCCAGCGTCTGCCCAACTGAAGCCTTTCCGTAGCCCCTATCCCAGGCTGTCAACACCTGAATGGCTTCAGCCAGATCTTTCGATTGGTTGAGCGCATCGCCCGATACGGTTTGATACGCGGCTAGTAAAGGAGGGATCAGATCATCGAAAGCGGCCAAGTGCGGGTCATTGGCAGCGGCGATCAGCGTATCGAGCGTGTACTTCGAACGGCGGCTTAACACATTTACAGCGTTGATTCCCCGGTAGTTTTCGGCGTCGGGAGCCATATAAGCAGGGTACTTTTTCGGGTCGGGGCTGTTGATCCCGGCAACGGTAAACGGCGTGGCGTTACAGTTCTGAATCCAGCCGATAGCCGGGTTACGTACCTGCACGATGTCTTCGATCGGGTGGAGTCCTTTCCAGTCCGTTTCGGGGTTGCTGCCATCAACGGGCTCTTCCCAGTCAAATTTAGGGTTTCGGCGGGGCATGAAATTTCCGTGCCAATAGGCGATTGTCCCGTTCCGATCCGCAAAAACGGTGTTATTCGACGCGTTTCCGTTCAGCTTCATCACGTCTTTGTAGCTCGCGTAATCCTTCGCTTTCGTACGTAGATACGACTGAGACAGCGCGTTCAGCGGCGTGTTCATCATGTTGATGGCAATCCACTTCCCGTCTTTTTCACCCGCAATAGGGCCATGCTGCGTGAAATACATGGTGAAGTCTTTGTACTGAACACCGTTACCTGATTTGTACGGCAAGCGCACTTTCTGCGCCCGAACCGGCTTTAACTCACTGCCATATTTGTAAAACAGGTTATCGCCTTTCTTCTCGATGGTTTCCAGATACTCGTCCATCGAATCGGCATAACTCGACGTGTGCATCCAGCCACAATTTTCATTAAAACCCTGATAAACAAAGAATTGCCCCCAGGTAACGGCCCCGTAGGCATTGAGTCCGGCCTGACTCACCATGTGTACTTCTGACCGGAAATAGAACGACGTGTGCGGATTGATCAGCAGCAGAGCGTTACCAGTGGCACTTTTGGACGGTGCAATGGCAAACCCGTTCGAGCCAATCGATTCACGTTCATAATGGTCGAACGTTGGTACAAAAGAGGTCGATTTACGTTGCTCGTAAAAGGCTTTCAGCCGCTCGGTCGATACCACGCTGATATTACCGCCAATACTGCCTTCACTGAACATAAGCGGCATCCAGGGCTGGAAACGCGTCAGCAGTTTAGGCTTAACGGCGGGGTGTGTGTAGAGGTAATAATTCATCCCGTCGGCAAAAGCATCGAGCAGTGATCTCATCCAGGCAGGGCTCTTTTTATAAATTGCTAATGCTTGCGTAGTGTCCATGAACAGCCGCGCCCGAAGGTCGTGATACAGGGCCGATTCCCCTTCTATCTCAGCCAGTCGACCAATCGATGTAATGTAGTTTTCTTCGACCCGGCCAAAATCGTCTTCACACTGGGTGAACATCAGCCCAAAAACCACGTCGGCATCGGTCTTCCCGTAGATGTGCGGAACACCCCAGGTATCGCGGGTGATGGTGACTTGCTTGGCCTGCTGTTGCCAACGGGCAATATCGGCCTTACTGAATGACTGACCGTTTACTGAATGGACACTGAGGAAAATGACCAGACTAAAAAAAAAGCTGACCAAGCGCGATGGGAACCGATTCATTGATGACAGGTTGTGATGGAATGCAGAAGGGCGAAAGTAAATACAACTCTCCAGGCTTTCTCTCTACACCTCCACGTAATTCATGTCTTTAGCGAATGTTTCTTCCAGGAAATGGAGCGCCAAGAGGGAACCACCAACAACGACCGCACCAATAAGCACCGGGCCGTAGGTGAGTCCCAACGAGGGTTTGAGCCACACGAAAAGCCAGGTAAGCGGTACGGTAGCTCCCCGCACAAAATTCGGCACCGACGTGGCCACCGTAGCGCGTAGGTTGGTACCGAACAACTCAGCGGCCAGTACAATGAAGAGCGTCCAGTACCCGTTGCAGAAACCCAGACAGATACAGAAAAAGTAGAACTGAGCCGTACTCTGAATCGGCACCAGCAGGTAGACAAGCATCATGGCAAACGACAGCAGAATAAAGAGGCGGATTGCTTTTTTACGGCTTTGTAATCGTTGACTGAGCAACCCACTCACGATATCGCCTACCGATTGACCGGCGAAAGCCAGCATAACGGCTTTACCGGCTATAATTGGCTCAAGTAGCCCGGCATTTCGGCCAAATTCCGGAGAGAACGTAATCAGGATACCGACCACGAACCAGAGCGGTATGCCCATCACTATGGCCTGAAGGTATTTGCGTCGACTGTTTGGATTGGTGAATAGCTTCAGGAAATTCCCCCGTTCGATCTGCTTCATCTTGAGATTTTCGAAAAGACCCGACTCAAACACGTTGACGCGCAACACGAGCAACAACAGGCCGAGTCCACCGCCTACGAAATACGACATGCGCCAGGCAAACAAATCGGCCACAAAATAGGCGGTGATCGCCCCCAGAACCCCCATCGTAGCCACCAGCATGGACCCGTAGCTCCGCAACTGTTTGGGCAAAATCTCGGCGACCAGCGTAATACCCGCACCCAGTTCACCAGCCAGTCCAACACCGGCAATGAAGCGTAAAACGGCATACTGTGTCAGATTGGTAACCATCCCGTTGGCGATGTTGGCCAGCGAATAGAGCAGAATAGAGCCAAACAGCACCGACAGCCGCCCCCGTTTATCGCCCAGAACACCCCACAACACGCCGCCGATCAGCAAACCGATCAATTGCATATTCAGCAGAAAAATCCCTTCTGGTAGCAACTGATCGGCGCCCACACCCAACGCTTTAAGGCTGGGCACCCGAACCACGCTGAACAGAAACAGGTCGTACATATCGACAAAATAGCCCAGCGCAGCCACCAAAACCGGTATCTGAAGTAAGTGCTGACGCGACGAAACAGGCGGAGACATCATGGTAGTAGGTTGGGATCACTCTCCTGCGTGGCCCCCCGCCCTGAAGGGAGCCTTGCTTGCGCGAAGTCGTTATGCGCAAGCAAGGCTCCCTTCAGGGCGGGGGGCTACGCCGAAGATTAAATACTAAACGTTTGTAGGAATCGTGTAGGGTGCCCGGTATTTGCGAGTGAGCATGGCGTTGGCCTGCTTGTCGCCTATGAATTGCTCTTTCTGCGGATCGAAGTCGAGGGTGCGACCGAGGCGATAGGCGATGTTGCCCAGGTGCGCCAGCGAAGAGGCCAGATGTCCCGTTTCAATGGGTCCGTTCAACATTTTCTTATCATGAGCCCGAGCAGCGTCGGCGAAATTTTTGTAGTGATCGCCACCAGCATTACGCGCCGGACCGGGTTCGCGGGTACGTCCCAGGTACGTTTTGTAGTCGTTGTATCCGTTGATGACCATGTAGCCTTTGTCGCCGTAAAAGATATTGCCGACTTCAACGCCATCTTCTTTATTGGTCATCCAGGGACGAACCTCAAACTCGATGATCTTGCCCTGCTTGGGGTAATGATAGGTCGAGGTGAGTACCTCGGGCGTTTCCTTGCAGTCGTTCCAGAGAAATTTGCCCCCTGCGGAGGTTATTTTCTCAGGTAAACCTACGTCAAGGCCCCACATGCAAAGGTCAGTTTCGTGAATACCCTGATTGCCGATGTCGCCGTTACCGTAATCCCAGAACCAGTGCCAGTTATAATGCACGTAGTTTTTGCTGAATTCCCGTGCCTGCGCCGGTCCCTGCCAGAGATCCCAGTTGAGGCCCTGCGGAACGGGTGAATTACCCAGATTACCAATGTCGGCGCGCCACTTATAGACCGTGCCCCGCGCCATATATACCTTGCCGATCAGCCCGTCGCGCAGGTGCTGAATGGCTTCCTGAATGGCCGCCGAGCTACGGAGCTGTACGCCGTGCTGCACAATCCGGTTGTACTTTGTGGCTGCCTCAACCAGTTTTCGACCTTCGAACAGGTTATGACAAGCCGGTTTTTCCACGTACACGTCTTTTCCGGCCTGACAGGCCCAGATCGCGGCCAAAGCGTGCCAATGGTTGGGCGTAGCAATGCTTACGGCGTCGATGTCTTTGTCGTCATACACCTTGCGCAAATCCTGCTCAATCTTCACCTTCTTCTTGTACTTCTCCTCAAACTCCGAAGCAGATTTACGAAGCACTACGTCGTCGACATCACAAAGTGTAGCGACCTCTACGTTGGCCAGTTTTGAGAAGCCGGCAATATGGTCTTTCCCCCGCCCATTGAGGCCAATAACGGCTACACGCAGTCGGTCATTGGCCCCGAAGGCCGTATTCGGAATAAAGGTGGGCAGTCCGAGAACAGCCGTACCTGCAGCAGCGGTCTGTATAAACTTGCGCCGGGAGAAAGGGGCATTTTCCATGAATAGAGAAGGATTTATCTGTTAGGAATAGGTACTCGCACTTATTACTGGTAATCGCATTATTCACAATCTTGCCAGGGTTAGCCCACCATCGACCATAAATACCTGGCCGGTCGAATACGGAAAATTGCCCCCGGCAATGGCTGCTACTGCGCGGCCCACGTCGTCGGGTATTCCCCAACGCGGTTGAACGGTAATCCCCTCGGCAATAAGCGTATCGTACTTACCGGCAACACCGGCCGTCATGTCTGTTTTGATGATCCCCGGCCGCACTTCGTAAACCGGAATCCCGAACGTACCCAGCCTCACCGCGAATAACTGCGTGGCCATGCTCAGACCCGCTTTCGAGATGCAGTAATCACCCCGATTAATAGAAGCCACCGTGGCTGAAATTGACGAAACAGTGATGATACATCCCTGAAAGCCAGCATCGTCGGTTTTCTGCTCTATCATCCAGATAGCGGCGGCTTGCGTTAGAAAATAAGCGCCTTTCAGATTGATGTTCATTACCCGATCGAAGCTTTCTTCGGTAGCCTCCAATACATCGGCACGTACCTGTGGAGCCACGCCGGCGTTGTTCACGAGCAGATTCAACCGCCCAAAGTGTGTTTTTACCTTTGCTAGCATTGCCGCCCGTTCGGTGGCATCAGCAATGCTCCCCTGGCAGTAAATTACCTCCGACCCTTCGCTGCGCAGTTGAGCGAGTATATCCCCTACCTCAACTTCGGATCGAACCCCATTGATAGCCAGATCGAACCCTTTACGGGCCAGATGAACGGCAATACCCAGACCAATTCCCCGGCTCCCTCCCGTGATGAGCGCCACCGGCCGATTTTCAGGCTTCGTCACAGTGTTTCCTTGATGGCTTTTAACTGGTCAGCTTCGGGTAACTTCTTATACAGCGGATCGAGCGGATAGCAACCCGACACCAGACCATTTCGCGGAGCCGTAGTACAGTCAGAAAAGGTGCGGCAAATCTGATTTCGGATCATCGATCGACCGGCAGTCATATCGGCGGGCATGGTTGGGTACGAAAGCACCATTCGCCCGAATCCCACGCTATCGGCCATGCCGGTGCGCAACACGTATTGCGCCACGTGGGGTAACCATTCCTGCAGGTATGAATACCCCGAACCAATGATAACGAGTTCAGGAAAGGCTTTTTTTAAGGCACAGGTCACGTCGATCTGACGTTTGACACCGGCCAGTGGATCTTCGGGAGGCAGGTAACCGTCGGAAGGCGGAAACAGAGCCGGGCGCATCAGGTGCGGATTGTAGTACGGACTCCCCCCCGTGATGCAGATCATCTGGATACCCAGCGATTGCGCCAGCTCGAGAAACGCTTTCGGTTCATCCAGATTGATGGATAACCCCGATTCCTGCCCACCAAACGCATGTGGGTACGTATCGGCCTGTTCGGGTTCGCCAATATCGTTTACGCCCTTCCGAAAGGGTAGCAGATCAAACGCACTGAGTCGAATAGCCAGCTCGAGCCCTGGAGCCGCCCGCCGAATCCCGTCGACAATAGTCCGCAGAAAACGGGTCCGGTTCTCGAAACTTCCGCCATATTTTCCGGCTCGATTAACGGCACTCAGGAACTCATGGCCCAAATAGCCGTGGCAGTGTTTGATGTCCACAAAATCGTAACCGGCCTGCTGAGCCAGTACTGCCGCAGCAATGTATTGCTGAATAATCGCGTCGATCTCATCGTCGGTCAGCGTTGGGTAATCAGCCTCCAGCCCGAATTTGTGGTTCAGAAATGGATGCGAATACAGGATTTTGGGTTCAAACTTTTTGTGGCTATTTGGCTTACAAAACCGGCCGGAATGCGTGAGTTGGAGGCCAATAACCAGATCATCGGTGCGGCCAAACTGCTCGCTGTGCTTGTCGAGAATCAGTTGGCGCATCTCTGTCAGTTCACCGATGGTATCCGGGTTAATAACGAGTTGATTGGGATTGGCTTTCCCCTCATGGCATACGGCTACGGCTTCGCAACCGAATAGCAATTTGGCGCCACTTTCGGCAAATTTCAGCCAGCGTTTTCGGGTAAAATCCGTTGGTTTCCCGTCCAGCGTACCGTCCCACCCTTCCATCGGCAAAATGCACAGGCTATTACCAATGGTCTTACCCGACCGGAGTTGGATAGGCTTGTTAAACGGGCTTTCGGCGGGGGGCAGTAATACCTCATCGAATGGCAAGGCAACGCCATTTCTTTCCAGGTACGTTGCCAACTCCGACGCCGTTTTGAGTTGCGCCATTCGGGTGTACTTCGGCTTGTATTTACCGCTCATGCTTTGTAGTGAATTAGCTTCAGGTGAAGTTGACTAGTTCTTTTTCATGCCTGGACGCAGTTGAAAAATAGGTAGTAGGGAGCCTGGTCTATGGCGCGTTGCACATAGAGGGCCGCCTCGCGGAGGTGATAATCGCCCCACATACTCGATTCACCGTAGGGTATCTTGCTTCCTTTGGGTACGTAGTCCCAGCCGTTGGGCCGATGGTAGATCGAGTGAAGCAACAAACCCTGGTGATTTGGGTCTGTGCTCAGGTATGGTTCGCCCAGCAGCGTGTTTAGCACCGTCAGGCCGGCCTGCCAGTAGGTTTGTCCCGCTTGCCAGAACGTTTGCCCCAACAAGCCAATCTCATCCGTTGTGTCGGGTCTGATCCGCTGTTTGTTCATCAGGTAGTTGCCCAGCCGCAGTAAACCCTGAGCGGCAATGGCAGCGGCCGAACTATCCACCGGCTCGTGCGCATTGAACGGGTTAGCGGGGCGGCTTAGATAATCACCCAGCAGGTGCAGGTTCGGCGCGCCGGTATCCCAATAGGGAACCCCGTCGGTGGGCGTGTTTTCGATGTAGAAATCGCAGGTGGCGCGGGCCGCTTTCAGCATCATAGCCTCCAGCGATTCGCGGCCACCCAAACCGGTCAGCTCATCGTCGTGAATGGTAGCTAAAGCCTCAAGTTCTTCGGCGAAACCAACCATAGCCCAGGCCAGCCCCCGTGTCCAGGTACTGAAACCAGTGTAGCCCTGCTGTGAATTCGGACAGCGATAATTTCCGTCTGTCACGTTGAACACGCTCTCATGCGCCGTGCGGCCCCACGTATCATACGTGTCGCGGCCTTCGCCATAGTAAACCGAGAAATCAGCAGTAGCTTTGATATGGAGCAGCGCCCGTTCGAGTAAATTGACGTGAACATCGCCCTCCCCCTGAAGCGAATGGCCTAACAGGTAGCTGACAATCAAAGAGCGACACGAGCGAATAGTATCGACGAACAATGAATGCGGCCCGTTAAATGAGTGAATAAATCCAGCGGTAGGTAGTTGCGGCGTAGACGGCCGGATCGGTGTCCAGCGATTGGCCTGAACGGCCCCCGAAATTTTAAGCGCTAGTTCGTAGAAATTCTTTTCCCACTCGTTGAACGGAATTCTTTCCTCTGTCATCAGCCGCAGCAGATTTCCGTAGGTGCTCACATTATTGAATCCGTGGTCGTGAACACCAATGTGGCTGACATGCGGAGCCATCATCTCCCGCGTTTTCCGGCGACCTAGTTCCAGAAATTCGGAGTCGTTTGTGGCATCGAACTGAAGAATGGCACCCCCGTACTGAAATCCCTGTGTCCACTCTGTCCAGCCGCGTGTGGTATAACGCCCTTGCATGGTGAACACCGGTGAGCCTTTTGCCGGATCGTACGTACGCTCGATGAGTCTAATTTTTTGGGCGGAGAGCTCCCAGAAACGCTGGAGTTTTGTGGATAAATCGGCCGGTTTAAGGTCGGGATTACTTGTGATCATGCTGGGAATAAAGGGGCGATGATGGTCTTGATACAGTCTGTTAAAGAGCCACTAGCATAGCACATACTGACCGGCACGGCTTTTGATCCTCTGAATTTTACTGCCTGCCAATCTTCGTTTAATAAAAAGGCGAATTGGTAGGTATCATCTATCAATTAGATCGGGTAATACTGATTACTTTTACATGACTGCTTTTACATATTATTTTATCTATACGAAAAACAGGATGAGACTACTACTACTTATTCTTTGTTGGCTAACATCGATTCAACTAGCTACGGCACAGGCAGGTACTCCCGAACAGCGCATTACCATCACCGCTATTACGCCCGCTGAAAATACGGGTCAGAACTACCAGCCCTGGCTCAGCGACAACCTGTCTACTTTGGTGCAGGATGCCTGGTCGGCGAACCAGAAATGGGTGCAGGTTTCGTTGACCCTTCAGCAGAAATCGATCATCACCCGGCTCTCGCTTTACGATTATCAGGGCAGTTTCACCGATAAACCGGCCCTGCTTTATGCCCTGAACGGGAAGCAACGGATTTTAATCGGCTCTTTCGACGGATCGACCTACAAAACCTGGGTCAACGTTACGCCCTTTCAGCCATTGGTGGCCGATGCCATCATGATCTATAAATACGGCAATAATATTCCGCAAAAAATAAAGGTCTACGGGCAACCCATCACCAGCAACACACCCCTCCCTCAGGCGCTCGATCTCCTGAAACTCGTTGCCGCCACCGACAAGCCCGTTACAGGCCAGGATTATTCGGCATTTCTTAACAACGACATGTCGGCGCTAGTACCTTCTTACTGGCAACCCGGCAGTCAGCGCTGGACCGATGTGACGATCAAACTGGAGAAAAAAAGCCTGGTTACCCGCCTCGATCTGTACGATTATGAAGGTACCTTCGAGGCAACACCCGCGGAGGTTTATTTGCTCAACGGCAAAGAGAAAACACTGATTGGCCAGTTCACAGGCAACGACTACCAGGCGTTCAAACCGTATTCGCCCACCGAACCCCTGATTGCCGACGCCATACTAATCCATAAATTCGGCAACGCCATTCCGGTGAAAATACGGGCTTATGGTAAAGCGCTTCCTCACGACCCGCTCGACGCTATTCTGCGTGCTGAAGAGCGCGTAAAGGTTATTTCGGTAACCACCGACCTGCCCACTCCGCAGCAATATTCGGCCTACCTGAACGACGACATGAACAGCCTCGTAGCCGACAATTACAGCGGCGAAAACGAGCGCTGGATCGAGCTAACCCTGAAACTGGAAGGCCGCAGCGACATTCACAAGCTCGAGCTGTTCGACGGGGGCAACACCTGGGGGCACAAACCCGCCGAAATTTATGCGCTCAACGGCACCAGTCGCACCCTACTCGGTCACTTCACCGGACCAGAATATATGGCCTGGCTCCCGCTGACCTTTCAAACCCTCACGGCCGACGCCATCGTGATTCGAAAACATGGCAATGCACTGCCCCTGAAAATAAAGGTATTCGGCCACCCGGCCGAACCAGCCGAGACCACGCCTGAATCATCGACTACGGTGGTGGTTTCCCTGGGTAACAAAATTCCGCTGGATGCCAGCCGCTGGTATCAGCTCAACAACACCAGTGGTGGCCTCGGTGGCCTTTTCGACGGCCACACCGACACGGATATTCAAACGGGCTGGGGCAAGATTCTGCCGACCTACGATGCTTATTATCCGCTCAATGCAGGCGAATCGATGGCGATTAAAGCCATTAAATTTTACGACGGCAACGGAAGTAGCCCCAACCATCCGCTTCGCTTATCGATCATTACCAGCGATTGGCGGCGCGTTGAGATAGCCCAGTTTCAGGGTTTAGAATACAACGAATGGGTTGGCCCTTATCCAACAAAGCAGCCCGACGGTGACAGTAAATTCCTGCTCGACAATGTTATTTCAGACGCTCGGTATCTGGTTATCAACACTACTGATTTCTGGCCGCGCGAGATCGAGTTGTACGGCACGCATGAAGCAGGTACCCCGTCGGTAAGCACAGCCCCCCGAAAATCGCCGACGATGAAACGGCTACTGGGTATCAACGCCTTCGAGTGGGATTTTTACCAGTCGGGCGTACCGGGCATATCGGCTCCGAAACTAAAGGCCCTGCAATCCTTCGGCGTCATCCGACACTACATGGACTGGGAAAAGCTGGAGCTGACCGAAGGCAATTACACCTTCAACCCAACTCATGCCGGCGGCTGGAACTATGATTTGATGTATGAACGCAGCAAAGCGGAAGGCATTGAGATCATGACCTGTTTCAAAGACATTTCGCCATACCTGAAAGGAACGTACCCAGCCGATCAGCAGGGAACAGACAACGTACCCGTACGTTTTGGCAGTGATTACAGCAAACCACAATCGTACGTGGAGCAGGCCCGGGCCGCGTTTCAGTTTGCCGCCCGCTATGGTAAAAACACACAGGTCGACCCCGCTCTGATGAAGGTCAGTACCTTTTCGCGCTGGACAAATGACCCGGTTAACGTAGTAAAAATCGGGTTGGGCTTAATCAACTATATCGAGTGCGAAAACGAACGCGACAAATGGTGGCGCGGCCGGACCGCTTACCAGACAGGCCGCGAATATGCCGCTAACATGTCAGCCTTTTACGACGGTCATAAAAACACGATGGGGGCAGCCGTGGGCGTTAAGAATGCCGATCCAAGCATGACGGTGGTAATGGGGGGGTTAGCTTCTATTTCCAATGGCACTGACTATATCCGGGGTATGATTGACTGGTGCAAAGAGTTTAGAGGCTACAAAGCTGACGGACGGGTTGACCTTTGTTGGGACGTGATCAACTATCACCTGTACCCCGACAATGCCAACTCGATGCAAAGCGGCACTTCGTCGCGGGGGTCAGCTCCCGAACTGTCAGTGGCGGCACAGGTAGCCCGCAACGTGCTGAAACTGGCTCATGAAGCTTGTTACGATATGCCGGTTTACATTTCAGAAACGGGCTATGACCTCCACCAGGGCAGTCCGCTGAAAGCCATCGCGATTGGCAACAAATCGGTAAGCCAAACTCAGGCCGACTGGAACCTCCGCACCGCCCTGCTATATGGTCGCGAAGGTATCGACCGCGTTGATTTTTACCAGACTTACGACTTGAATCTCGATTGTGCCACTCAGTTTTGTTCGATGGGCTTCATTAACGAAGATTTCAGCCGTAAACTAACCGCCGATTATTTCTACCAGACTAAAAAGCTGATGGGAGAATATGCCTTCAAGGAAACCATCAGCACCAATCCGAACGTGGACCGCTACGAGCACAACGGCCAATCGGCCTATGCCCTCTGGATCCCCGACGAAACCGGACGGACGGGCAAATACACATTAGAGCTGAATGGCAAATCGGCCGCGCGGGTATACAGCCCACAAGCCGGCAAAGACACCATGGCCGTTCAACTGATGCCCACCACCAATGGCAAACTGGACTTGACCCTTACCGAAACCCCCATTTTTGTCATGGGCGTAACAGGTTCGGCCCGTATGGCGGCCAACACCGAACTCATTGAGGGGCTAACCACCGTACGCGTGTATCCAAATCCGGCAAGCGGTGAGCTGACCATTGGCTGGGGGAGCGACTATGTGGGCGACGTAACCATCAGCCTCGTTGACGCCAACCTGGGTATCACTCACCAATCGTCGACATTTCAGAAAAAAGAGCGCAACTTTTCAACCACCCTCAACCTGAGCAAATTACCTTATGGCTTACATTTGGTGGACATCAGGCAGGGAGACGAGCATATTGTCCGTCGTATTCTGAACGTAAAATAGCGTACCTACAAATCACCGCATGAAACAAACCATTCTCTTACTTGGATTCCTGTTCGTCACGGCTACCGGAGCTCTGGCCCAAACCTTCCGGGGTGTCGACAAAACGCCGATGGACATGGCTTACTACCCGGACGATTACGCCCATGACCGCAAATTTGCACCTGCTAAAATTGGCACCGACAAAGCCATGGTTCGGGTAACCTATAACCGACCGGCTAAAAATGGACGTGATGTGTTTGGCAAGCTGGTGCCCTACGGCAAAGTGTGGCGGGCGGGTGCCAACGAAGCACCGGAAATCAAATTTTATCAGGATGTAACGATTGGCGGCAAGAAAATTCCCGCCGGTAGCTACGCCTTACTGACCATCCCGAACGAGACTGAATGGACCATCATTCTTAGCTCAGACGTAGATCAGTGGGGAGCGTATAGTTACAACCAATCGCTCGACGTAGCTCGGGTGAACGTACCTGTTCAGAAATCAGAAACGCCCATCGAAAATTTCTCGATTCAGTTTGCCAAAAAAGACGCCAAAACTGCAACCATGTACATAGGCTGGGACACCACGATGGTAGCCGTTCCGGTGGAGTTGTGATTGGTAATTGGGTAATTGCTGACGCGGGGCCCTTCGACAGGCTCAGGGTGACAATTACCATCAGGATGTTAGCCTGAACATGGTGATGACTGATGTCACCCTGAGCCTGTCGAAGGGCCCCGCGTCAGCAATTACCCAATCACCTATTTATCCGTTCTGAACGGGGAAGCGGGGAGCTTCTCTTTATTGTACAGATTTGCGTGGACCGGGTTATCGGCCCAGGCGTAACGGACGTACATCGGCGCAGGAACCTCATCGCTCCAGACAATCACTTTGTCGCCCTCGATTTTTGTCTTTGCCCATACAAACTTTTTATCGCTGCCCGCAATCGCGAAGTCACCGGGATCTTCGCCATCGTTTGTCTGCAAACCACCGCCAACATTGGTGAAGCTGATCACCATTTTATTGCCGTCGACGGTCGACGATTGGTAGTACGGACCGGCGTGAACCACATTTTCGCCATACGCTACTTTAAGCGCCGACAAGGCCACGCGTTCGCCTACATCTTTTTTGTTATCGGGGTGAATATCGTTCCATTCGCCCAGATCAATAGCCACGGCCATGCCCGTATTGGCCACAGACAACGTACTCAATTGCGCCTCCCTGAATTCGGCCCATTTGCTTTCGCCGGGCATGTACGTATAGTCCATATAGCCGGGAAGTTGGACGAATAAGAACGGCAACGAGCCCTGATTCCACTTCTGCCGCCAATCCTGAATCAGTGCCGACTGTAATTTTGCATACTCCTGTGGCCGGCCGGCATTAGTTTCTCCCTGATACCAGTAAAATCCTTTAATAGCATAGTTGATGGCGTGGGCTACCATGGCATTATACAGCGCCGTTGGCTGATTCTGGGCATTGATTCCGCCCCCTCCAGAACCACCCCCTCCCCCGAACGGACGATAAGCTGTACCCACCTTGTATTGCCATGTGCCTTTCAAATCGAGCGTATCGGCACCCGAGAATAAACAGTATGGTTTATCGGGCACAAATCCCCCTTTCCCGGCGGTGTTGGTCACGCGAACGACAAACGTGTTTTTACCCGCTTTCAGCACGTCGGCTGGCACTGGGTACCGGCGTTGTGGATACTGATACGTGGTTCTACCAACCAGTTTACCATTGATGTAGAGCTCATCGGCATCGGTGATGCGGCCCAGAAAAACAGTAGCGGGTTTACCGGTCATAGCCGCAGGTACGTTCATTTCCCGGCGGTACCAAACCACCCCATTCAGGTCTTTTACGCCCTGATCTTCCCAATAACCGGGAACATTGATTGGCCGCCAGCCTTTCGGTTCATATGCAACGTCAAACCATTTCGTGCTGCCCGACGAGCCCAAATCAACGGGTGCCGCAGGACGGGGTGTAGTAGGGACCGCCCTACGCGATAGCTGATTGATATAGGTGGTGTCTTTATTCTTTTCCGCCGTTGCTTTCAGGGCCGACAAATCAACCAATCCTTCTTCGCTAAGCCAGGCTTCTATGGGCGTACCACCCACACTGGCGTTGATGATACCAACGGGTATTTTATATTTCTCGTGAATTTTCTTGGCAAAAAAATACGCTACTGCTGAAAACGGCCGCACGTCTTCGCCCACAGCAGCTTTCCACTGACCGTTGGGAATATCACGTTGCGGACCCTGGAGATTGGTCAGGGTAGGTACCCAGAACTGCCTGATCTGAGGGTAGTTGGCCGTTTTGATTTCATTGGCATACGTGACATCATGAATATTCAGCTGATGTACCATGTTACTCTGCCCACTGCAAAACCAGACGTCACCAATCAGAATATCCTTCACCTGCAGTTTAGTTGTTCCGGCAATATCCATGGTAAACGGCCCACCCGATGGCATGGGTGGCATCTCGACCTGCCACCGTCCATCTGGCTTCGTCGCCGTCGTATACTTCTTATTTTTAAACTGCACCGTGATTTTTTCACCCGGCTTAGCCCATCCCCACACGGTCAATTTGGTGTCGCGTTGCAAAATCATGCCGTCGCTGATCAATTTAGGCAACCGTAGCTGGGCCTGTGCCGCCATACTGAGGCCTAAAAACAACCAGATAGCCAGGCTTCCAGTCAAACTCACGTACTTTTTTTTCTGTATTACACTCATTATCAATCTGTAATTAATGCTGAAGTACTTCACCGTCACTGACCACAAAAGTCTACTCATATCCATTATTTACTTACTATAGGCCGCTGTGTTTCGGCGAAACTGCCGGATTGTGTAACGATAATCCCATCTGCTTACAAGATTCAGGATGCACACACGAATCAAACATATCTATTTATGTTCATGTTAAAATTATGACAAGCGGAAGCTCAACATATCAGGTCGATGGATATCTCGAAAGTTGCCCGTCTTATCACGCCACTCATCCTGGTCGCTTTGATGGGTGTCGTGATTATTCTCTATGGATTTATCGATATGAAGCAGGAGAACAACATCCTGCAATTTCTCTTCGGTATTCCCATCGCGGTCGGCGCATTCGGCTTGCACGTTGTTGTGCGCCGCATAGCCCGTGACAACACGCTGCACATTTGGGTAGCCGAATCCGTTCTGGTAGCTCTGATGGCCTACGGATTCCTGCACTCCTGAAGGGTGTTTAAGCACAACCCGACATAGATAGGTGCACTATCACAAAGAGCCATCTTGACAACTTGTCAAGTTTGTGCTACATTTGATTTCATCTGAATTCACAACAGCATGAGAACCATGACGATTGGAGAGCTGAAAGCCCATTTTTCGGACGTTATACAGGACGTCAAATCGGGCGAAGAGATTGCGGTGGCTTTCGGAAAGAAAAAAGAAATAGTGGCTTACCTGATTCCTAAAGAAGCCCGGACTCCTGTCAAACGCCAGTTAGGCATTTTGGCCAATAAAGGTCAGGTAACTTTCGGTGCCGATTTCAAACTGACGGATGACGAATTTCTCGGGCTATGAGTTACCTGCTCGATACACATACGCTGATTTGGGCCCTCACCGATCCTGATAAATTGTCGCCAACTACCAGAGCTATTTTAACAGACGGTTCAGACGATATACTGGTTAGTGCAATCAGTTTCTGGGAAATATCGTTGAAGCACAGTCTCCAGAAAATGACTTTGGAAGGTATAGTCCCTGAAGATTTTCCTAAGGCGGCTGAAGCAACGGGTTTCCGGCTCCTAAGTCTGGACACGACAACGGTTTCCACCTATCATCGGCTTGCGGCGACGTATCACAAAGACCCCTTCGATCGGATGCTGATCTGGCAAGCCATTCAGAGTAATTATCGTTTGATCAGTAAAGACGAAAACGTATCAAAATACGTCAGTGAAGGCTTACAGGTAATCTGGTAGATTATTGAATACATAACATGGGTTTTAACCCGCCGGCGATCAGTACACCGACGGGTTAAAACCCGTGTTACGATGGCGTTACGCCATTTCGATGACCCAGTCGTCTTGCTCGATGGTGGTGTTTTCTTTCAAGAGAACCTGCTTGACAGTACCGGGCTGTTGGGCGGCTACGATGCTCTCCATCTTCATGGCTTCGATCACGAACAGCGGCTGATTTTTCTTCACTTCATCACCCGCTTTGACCAGGATACGAGTCAGCCGTCCTTGCAGCGGCGAGCCGATATCCGTCGGTTTACTAACCTTTTGGTTCTGCTCTTTCACTACTTTCTGCGCCTTGTCACGTACCTGAACCTGACGACTTTGACCGTTTAGTTCAAACGTGATCATGCGCATACCCGACGTATCAGCCTCAGACATAAACAGAAGACGAACCAGGATATTCTTTCCTTCGGCAATGGGTACCAGAATTTCTTCGTTGGGCTTCAGGCCGTAGAAGAACGCGGGCGTTGGAATTATGCTCACATCGCCGTATTGATCAATAGCCTTGTAATATTCCTCATACACCTTCGGGTACATCTGGTACGAGAGGTAATCGAGGAAACCGTCGTTGCGGGGGAACGCCTCTTGGAATTTGGTAAAGTCAGCGTCAAAATCGATCGGGGCGAGGTGTTCGTTGGGGCGACCGGTAATAGGCTCCTCTCCTTTCAAGACTGCCTTTTGAATGTCTTCGGGGAAACCGCCGTAGGGCTGGCCCAAAATACCCTTCATCAGATCCTTCACCGATTCGGGGAACGACAGCGATTCGCCTCGTTTCAGTACATCGTCGGCAGTTAGGTTGTTGGCGGTCATGAAAATCGCCATATCACCCACCACTTTCGACGAAGGCGTTACCTTGATGATGTTGCCAAAGAGTTGATTGGCCACCGAATAATTCTTTTTCAGCGTCTCGAACTTGTCGCCCAGGCCGGTGGCGATGGCTTGTGGTTTCAGGTTTGAATATTGCCCTCCGGGAATTTCGTTCTCGTACACCTCGGCACTACCGGCCTTCATACCGCTCTCGAACGGATAGTAGTATTCCCGCACGTCTTCCCAATAATTGGAGTAGGCGTTCAGCGACGGTAGATCAACGGGGCATTCGCGCTCATGACCCTGCATCATGGCCACCACCGAGTTAAAATTCGGCTGCGAGGTCAAACCCGACAAGGCACCCAACGCACAGTCGACGATATCAACGCCTGCGTCGATGGCTTTCAGGTACGTTGCCGCCTGAATGCCCGCCGTGTCGTGGGTGTGCAGGTGAACGGGAATGCTCAGCGATTTCTTCAATTCACCAACCAGCAACTGCGCGTCAAGGGGTTTCAGCAGACCAGCCATGTCTTTGATACACAGCAGGTGCGAGCCCTCATCTTCAAGTTGCTTCGCCATATCGAGGTAATACTGAAGCGTGTATTTCTCGTCGATGCCGCTGTAGCAGATGGCAGCTTCGGCAATGGCGTTGGTGCGTTCACGAACGGCGCGGATGCTCACTTTCATGGCTTCGACCCAGTTGAGCGAGTCGAAAATACGGAAGACATCGATGCCTGTCTCGGCCGATTTCTCCACGAATTTCTCGATCAGGTTGTCGGGATAAGCCGAGTAACCCACGGCGTTGGACCCCCGGAACAACATCTGCAACAGCATGTTAGGCATGGCCTCGCGCAGGGCAGACAGCCGTTTCCACGGACTCTCGTACAGGAAGCGCATCGAGACGTCGAACGTAGCGCCGCCCCACACTTCCATCGAGAATAGTTCGGGGTGGTTTTTGGCGAACCCTTCGGCTACTTTCTGCAAATCCTGGGTACGTACCCGCGTGGCGAGCAGCGACTGATGTCCATCGCGGAAGGTGGTATCGGTATACAGAATCTGTTTCTGATCCCGTACCCAATTAGCGAATCCTTCGCGGCCCAGTTCGTTCAGGCGGTCGCGGTTACCAGTGGGGTATGCACCGTATTGATCATAAATCGGCACAACGGGCGTACGGAATACCTTGCTGTCGTCGCGCTTTTTGACTTCTGGATTGCCGTTCACGATCACTTCGCCAAGATAGCGTAACACCTTCGTCGAGCGGTCTTGCGGCTGACGGAGTTTGAACAACTCAGGGTGACTTTCGATGAACGATACCCGTGCTTCACCCCGCTGGAAAACCGGGTGATCGATTACGTTCATCAGGAACGAGATGTTGGTTTTCACCCCCCGAATCCGAAACTCGACCAACGCGCGTTGCAGCCGTTGCGTGGCTCCTTTCAGTGTACGTCCCCGCGCCGATACCTTCACGATCATGGAATCGAAGTAAGGCGAAATTTTAACACCGGGGTAGCTACTGCCTTCGTCGAGACGAATGCCGAAACCAGCTGCATTGCGGTAGGCGATGATCGTACCAAAATCAGGTTTGAAGCCGTTGGCCGGGTCTTCGGTCGTGATTCGGCACTGAATGGCATACCCGTTCAACGGCACCTCATCCTGATGGTTGATGTAGATACCATTATCCGACAGTTTATAACCCATCGCAATCAGGATCTGCGAGCGTACAATATCCACTCCGGTTACTTCTTCCGTAATGGTGTGCTCGACCTGAATCCGTGGGTTTACTTCGATAAAGTAGATATTTTCATCCTGATCAACCAGGAATTCTACGGTACCTGCATTGCTGTACCCGGCGGCCTTACCAATTTTTAGGGCATAGGCATAGAGTTGGTCACGTGTTTCCTGTTTCAGACCAAACGAGGGTGCCACTTCCACCACCTTCTGAAAACGGCGCTGCACCGAACAGTCGCGCTCGTAGAGGTGAATCAGGTTACCGTGCGTGTCGCCCAACAACTGCACTTCGATGTGCTTCGGATTCTCGATGAATTTTTCGAGGAAGATCGTGTCGTCACCAAATGCGTTTTTGGCTTCGTTCTTGGCTTCGGTAAACGCTTTCTCGAACTGATCGGCTTCACGCACCACCCGCATACCCCGACCGCCACCACCGGCGGCGGCTTTAACCATCACCGGAAAACCAATCCGCGTCGCTTCTTCTGCCGCCCGTTCGGCCGACATATTTTCTTCGCGCGAGTCGGGAATCAGAGGTACGTTGGCGGTTGTCGCCAGGTTTTTTGCCCGCACCTTATCACCAAGCGCTTCCATCGCTTCCGGCGTTGGCCCGATAAAGATGATACCCTCTTCCCGGCAACGCCGCGCCAGATTCACGTTCTCCGATAAGAAACCGTAACCGGGGTGAATGGCGTCGATTTTCTTGCTTTTGGCCAGTAAAATGATGCCCTCTACATCAAGGTAGGGTTTCAACGGCTCATCATCTCGCCCGATCTGATAGGCTTCATCTGCCTTGTAACGGTGCAGCGAATAACGGTCTTCGTAGGTATAAACGGCTACGGTGGTGATACCCAGTTCGGTGGCAGCCCGCATAATGCGGATGGCAATTTCACCCCGGTTTGCCACTAACAGGCGGTTGATCGGACGGATGTAGTCTTTCATATTTGGCAACAAATGAGGCCTTTGGTTGTATTGTCTTTAAACGAGAAGGCAAATTTGTTGAAAATTTGGAGATTCAAACCGAAAACAACAGAAACGTTGGCGTATTCGTTAGTATAAACTGTTTGAGATAAATCAGGTTGCCGACTTCAGAGATCAACAAACCAGACCGGGCCAAATCACATTATTGACTTATTTTGCGCTTCATTTGTACTTTTTACTAATACCAGACCTACCCATATGATCGCCGAGAACCCAAAAACCGCATTGAGCGAACCCATTCAACTGGCTTTCGAGCGGTTGCGGACTCATGCATCTACGATGGCGCAAACTACGGCTGCTCAGCGAATTGAGCGCTTAAAACGTATAAAAGACTGGGTAGAGACAAACAGAAAAGCAGTTCACGAAGCGATGTACGCCGATTTTCGAAAGCCTGCCGCTGAAGTCGATCTGGGCGAACTCGTGGGGATAATGGGCGACCTACGCCACACCATCCGACACCTGAAGCAGTGGATGAAGCCTCAGCGGGTACCTACGCCCTTGGCGCTAATGGGCACGAGCGGCTATTTGCATTACGAACCTAAAGGCACAGTGCTCATTATTGCCCCCTGGAATTACCCGTTCAATCTGATGGTCGGTCCGCTGGTGGCGGCGCTGGCAGCTGGCAATGTCTGTATGCTGAAACCGTCGGAGTTGACGCCCCACACCGCAGCCCTGCTCAAACGCATGATCGGCGAGCTATTTCCGCCCGAAGAAGTTGTTTTGTTTGAAGGCGATGCCAATACAGCTCAGGCGATGCTCGACCTTCCGTTCAACCATATTTTCTTCACAGGTAGTCCGGCGCTGGGTAAAGTGGTCATGACCGCCGCCGCTAAACATTTGGCGTCGGTTACGCTGGAACTGGGTGGTAAGTCGCCGTTTGTGGTCGATGAAACAGCCGATATTAAGAAAGCGGCCGAAATTCTGGCGTGGGCCAAGTATTTCAACAACGGACAAACCTGCATTGCGCCCGATTATGTGCTGGTGCATGAGTCGGTGAAAACGTCGCTGCTCAACGAGGTAAAGGCAGTAACGGAGCGCATGTACGGTGCCGACAACACAGCCCGATCGACCTCCGACAGCTATGCGCGCATTGTGAACCAACGCCACTTCCAGCGCGTGAAAGGCCTAATTGATGATGCAGCCCGCAAAGGGGCCACCATTCTGATGGGCGGACGAACCAACGAAGCCGATCATTTCATTGAACCGACCCTACTCGATGGCGTAACCGACGACATGGCCATTATGCAGGAAGAGATTTTCGGGCCCCTACTGCCCGTAGTGAGTGTCAATGACCTGGACGAAGCATTGATGCACATCAACCGTCGCGAGAAACCGCTGGCTCTCTACATCCATAGCCGCAAGCAGCAACACATCGATTATCTGATCAATCGCACTTCGGCTGGCGACACGGTAATCAATGACGCCATGATTCATTTCGGAAACCCGGAATTACCATTCGGTGGCGTCAATAACAGCGGCATCGGGAGCTACCACGGCTACTTCGGCTTTCAGGAACTGTCGCACCGCCGCAGCATTCTCCGTCGCCAGTTCGGCACCATGAACTTCCTGTTCCCACCCTACACCGAGCGGGTAAAGAAGTTTATCAGTTGGGCCGTGAGGTTTTCATAAACAGTTAACTCTCCCTAAAAAAGACCCGCTTTACTCGCTCGCTGATGCCGGTGAGGACTTCGTAGGGAATCGTACCCATGCGCGTTGAGAGGTCGGTGACAGGTACGTTGGGGCCAAAGATTTCGACAGCATCGCCTTCGCTGGCCGGGGCATCTGTAACGTCGATCATGGTCATGTCCATGCAGACACTGCCGACGGTTGGGCATAGTACACCGTTGACCCAGACCTCCCCTACTCCATTACCCAAACGGCGATCGTAGCCATCGGCATAGCCCACGGCGAGGGTGGCGATCCGGGCGTCGCGGTCAATCACGCCGCGCCGACTATAGCCAACCGTTTCGCCCGCCGGTACGGTTTTTATTTGGCTGATCGTTGTGGTCAACGTACCTACCGGCCGCAGTAAAGATGGCTCGGTTTGGCTGCTTTCTACACCATAGAGCCCAATGCCCAGCCGAACCATGTCGAGCTTAAAATCAGGAAAACGAACGATACCCGCCGAATTGAGCAGGTGACGCACCGGGCTATAGCCAATGCCTTTTTCCAGGACCACAACTGCCCGGCTAAACGTATCGAACTGTTGTTGCGAGAACGCGTTGAATTTCGCCTCATCGGCACCCGCCAGATGACTGAACACGGTGGCAACCTGAACCAACGGGTGTGCATTCAGGTACGTTACTACAGCGGGCATTTCTGGTTCCAGAAAACCGAGCCGATGCATACCTGTATCGATTTTCAGGTGGCATAGGGGCTGGAGGCGTGGGGCGTGGGGTAGCAAGACCATCGACTCCAGGAAACTGCCCCATTCCTGAAGCATCCTGAGGCTATACATCTCAGGTTCAAGCGTATGGTCCAGCAGGGTCTGAAACGTTTCGGGTGAGGGGTTCATCACCATGATAGGCAGCGTGATGCCCTGCTGACGAAGGAAAACACCCTCATCGGCGTAGGCGACCGCCAGCCAGTCGACGCGGTGAAACTGAAGCAGACGGGCTACTTCGGCGCTGCCACTTCCGTAGGCAAACGCTTTCACCATCACCATAATCCTGGTCTGACTACCTACTCGTTCGCGGTACTGATTCAGATTGTGCGTCAGGGCGTCGAGGTCGATTTGCAGCACGGTTCCGTGGACTTTCTGCTGAAGCCGGTCAACGATACGTTCAAACGAAAAGGCCCGCGCACCTTTGATGAGCACCACACTATCGCGGAGCTGATGGGGCGGGAACGTACCCAGAAAAGTAGTGGTATCTGGGTAAAAAATGCTGTTTTGGTCAAATGCAGCCTTGTTTCGACTCATCACCGGGCCAATACCAATCACTTGAGATACGCCCTGCTCGGTCAGTAGTTTGCCAATAAAAGCGTACAGTTCGGCTTCGTCTTGCCCCGATTGCAGTACATCGGACAGAATAACGGTTTTGTGCGTTCGGTTACTTTGCTGTTTCTGAAAATCAAGGGCCAACCGAAGCCCGGCCACGTCGTTGTTGTACGAATCGTCGATCAAAACACAGTTATTGATGCCCTCTTTCAACTCAAGGCGCATCGACACGGGCCGAAGGCGGGCTACGCGGCGGTTCAATTCTGTTTCGTCAGTAATACCCAACGTCAGCATCGTGATTATACAATGCGTCAGATTTTCGACAGAAGCTGGATCAGCAAAGGGCGAACCAACCGTCCAGTGATTATTGTCGACGTCGGTGATCGAGAAAACCCCTGCCTTAATGATGACCTGATAAAAAGCAGCCTGATCCGGCAAGATTGTCCCGGCGTGCGATTTTGCTGACCAGCCAATCAGTCGACATCCGGGATTGACCGCCCTGATAAGCATGTTTATTTCGTCGGCAACATCATCCTGATCGAGCGAGTAAATCAGCGTTTCAGCCCCCGTGAACAAGCGCAGTTTTTCGGCGATTTTCTGCTTACGGGTTTTAAAGCCTTCATCGTGAGCCGTACCAATGTTGGTAAAAATGCCCATTGTTGGCTTGATGATCGTTTCCAGCGCCGTCATTTCGTGGGGTTTAGAAATACCCGCTTCAAAAATCGCCAGCGTGTGGGTGTCATTCAATTGCCGTACCGATAGCGGCACCCCGATCTGCGAGTTATAGCTTTTGGGACTCCGAACCACAACGTACCCAGCCGTTGACGATTGCAGGCCGTTGACCGGACCTGAGAGCAACTGAGCCAGCCACTCCTTCACGATGGTTTTGCCGTTACTTCCTGTAATACCGACTACCGGAATCGAAAATGAGGCCCGATGTACGGCGGCCTGCGCCTGCATAAACGCTACCGTACTGGGTACGTCGATAAACTCAGCGTCGGCATAATGTGCCCGATCAGGCACTGGTTGTTCCACCACAAACTGCCGGATACCCTGCCGATAAAGCTCACCGATAAAGTTGTGTCCGTTATGATGGTCGCCGCGAATGGCGAAGAAAACACTTTGCTCCGGCACCATCACCTGCCGCGAGTCTATAAGCCAGAAGTCTTTCAAAAGAATAATTGCCATTGAAAATAAGGAGTTGGATAGTTGCGTATACAGGTAACTGCTTACATCCAGCCGCGCCGTTTAAAATAAACGACCATTCCCATACCCATAGCTGTCATTACGCCAAGAGTCCAGAAGTAGCCGTAACGGGTGTGCAGTTCGGGCATATTGTCGAAGTTCATGCCATAAATACCCACGATGAAGGTCAAGGGCATAAAAATGGCCGAGAAAATGGTCAGCGTTTTCATGACTGAATTCATGCGGTTGCTGTTGGCCGACAGATACACATCGAGGAGGCCCGGAATCAGTTCGCGGTAGGCATCGAGGGTTTCAATCACCTGGTTCACATGGTCGGCCAGGTCGCGCAGGAAAGGCACTGTAGCCGGCTGAATCAGGGGTGACTCTTCGCGCATCAGCACACCCAGCATATCGCGAAGCGGTTGAACGTAGCGGCGCATCAGGGTCATCTCGCGTTTCAACGAATACAGTCGGGCCAGCGTATCGCGACCAGCCACATCTTTGATAATCCGATCTTCAATGTCATCAAGTTTTTCGCCCATGCCCTCCATTACCACAAAATAATGGTCAACCACCACATCCATAGCGGCATAGAGCAGGTAGTCGGCTCCATTACGACGGGTTTTCCCCGACGATAGCCGGATGCGTTCGAGCACCGGCGCAAATACATCTTTTGTCCGCTCCTCCTGAAACGAAATCACAAAATTCGCTCCTAGCACCAGACTGATATGTTCGGCGTCGATTTCCTGAGTGCGGTTATTATGATGCAGCATTTTCAGGGTTACAAACACCACTTCCGAGTTGGCCGAATCCGCTTCATAAAGCTCAATTTTAGGCTTTTGCTCGGTGTTCATCACATCTTCGAGCAAGAGTGAGTGCAGTTTGAATTGCTTTCCCAATGCGCCTACTACCGCTGCCTCATGAATACCATCAACATCAAGCCAGAGTACGCGCGGATCCTGCTGCGCGGGCAACTGACAGGCGCTCAGCTTTCCTGAGTCGTCGACCGAAAACGCATCCTTGTTATAGTCTACCCGCCTGATTTTGGTTTCATGCGCTATTTCCTGACCCACGTAAGTCAGGGTTCCCGGTGAAGTACCCACCGGCTTTTTCGATACTTTGTAGCGACGTCGTGCCAAGTATTTAGTGCTTAAATTTTACTACGCCCGAAGCGCCCGGTTGCAAATATCGCACTAAAATCTGGCGTCGGGCAGGTGAGTTCATGACGGAAGTTCGTGGTAAGAGCCAGGCCAAGATCGATAAACGACCGATAACTAACTGGCAACGTTCCCGATAACGATTGCGTGAATAAATTCAGATAAAAACAGCTGTATATAAAATCAGCACACTATTCTTACATCATCAATCGACTGATTGCCAGAGCTTTTTCTTCCTGCCTAATTACTCATGAACGTTAACCAAATGGAAATTTCAAACTCGCACCCATTGGCCTTGCCCGTCGGGGTCACGCTTGATCGGTATATCATGCACCGGCAAACGGCATTCCCCTACGCCACCGGCGATTTGTCGCAACTTCTCCGCGACATTGCCCTGGCTGGCAAAATTATTCACCGGGAAGTGAATCGGGCGGGCCTGATCGACTTAACAGGTGGCATGGGCATTCATAATGTACAGGGCGAGAGTCAGCAGAAACTGGATATGATTGCCAATATCCGTTTTTGCCGGGCACTGAAAAACGGGGGCGAAGCCTGTGCCATTATTTCGGAAGAAGACGAAGACATCATTTTCACAGGCAACAATCAGGGCAAATACGTAGTCGCCATCGATCCGCTCGACGGCTCGTCGAACATCGATGTCAACGTGTCGATCGGTACTATATTTTCGATCTACCGACGGGTAACCGCAATCGGTACCGAACCTACGATGGCCGATTTTTTGCAGGGTGGTCGCAGGCAGGTGGCGGCGGGTTATATCCTCTACGGGTCCTCAACAATCCTGGTCTACACCACAGGTCATAGCGCAAACGGCTTCACCTACGATGCCTCACTGGGTGAATTTATCCTGTCGCATCCCGACATTCACAGCCCCGCCGACGGGCAGATTTATTCGTGCAACGACGGCAACCTCGAGAACTACGAGCAGGGCGTGCGCGATTACCTGACTGACTGTCGTAGCAACCAGTTTACCGCCCGTTACATCGGTTCGCTGGTGGGTGATTTTCACCGGAACTTGCTGAAAGGCGGTATATATCTGTATCCGCCCACTCGGAAAAACAGCGAAGGGAAACTACGGCTTCTATACGAAGCTTTCCCGCTGGCTTTCCTGGCCGAAAAAGCAGGTTGTCTGGCTTCTACGGGCCATCAGTCAGTGCTCGACGTGAAACCCATAAGCCTGCATCAGCGGGTGCCGCTCTACATCGGTTCGCCCATTATGGTCGAGAACCTAATTGCTAAGCTTACTTAGACGGTGGAGACCATTTAGAAGATCGTAGTAGTCTGAAATTTCTGTTATTACTTATGCACAGTCGATAGTCTCACAGCTATCGACTTTTTTATTTTATACCTAAACCTTTAATAAATAAAATTTTTTCTTTATACAACCCTACCTATTCAGTAGGCTTATATATTTGTACTTCTTCACTAATTAACTAGATTAAAATTAGGTCATTTTCTGTAGTATCCTGACCAATAATTACATAGAAATGTCATACACGACCGATGGCTATTTAACCGTATAAGTATTCCTTGTATGTTTCCGCAGATACTACTCAGCTACCCAAACATAGCTGAGCGTATGTCAGATAATTCTTCCAAAATCCTAAGTTTAAACCGTATTTTAACTAAGTAATTTGTATGCAATGCAATAAACACCTACCACACAAAGCTGGTACCCTGTTTCGCGTGATACCAGCCATACTAGCGCTTCTGCTTACTGTGTTATCAGTGACAGCTTTTGCGCAACAACTCACGGGTACTGTTACGAATGAAGCGGGGGAAGTTCTCCCCGGTGTGAACGTAGTTGAGAAGGGTACATCTCGCGGAGCTATTACCGACAAGAACGGAAAGTACAGTCTTGCTGCCGGCCGACAGGCTACCCTCGTGTTTAGCTTTATCGGTTATACACGAAAGGAAGTGTCCGTAGGCACTCAGACGGTAATTAATGTGTCTCTGGTCACCGATCCAATGGCCCTCAACGAAGTAGTGGTTGTGGGTTATGGTACCCAGAAAAAATCATCGCTGACTGGAGCCGTTTCGTCTGTTTCGCCCAAAGACTTAAAAGCTCTTCCTGTCATCAGCGCCACACAGGCGTTGCAGGGACGGGTGCCGGGGGTGTCGGTCACCAACAACAGCAGTCCGGGCAGTGCCCCTGTAGTCCGGATTCGGGGTGTGGGTTCGGTTAGCCTGAATCCGAACCCGCTGTACGTAATTGATGGTATCCCGTCGGGCGGCCTGAACAACATTGACCCAAAAGATATCGAGTCACTGGAAGTTCTGAAGGATGCAAGCGCGGCTGCTATCTATGGATCAAGAGCTGCCAACGGCGTTGTTTTGATTACGACTAAAAAGGGTGCGGCAAACGGCAAAATGACCATCAACGTTGATTCTTATTATGGATCACAGTCGGTGTGGCGGAAGCTTGACCTGCTGAACAGCGCCGAATACATCAGGTATGGCACTGCCCTACTCTCAGCGGCTGGCCAGCCTATTCCTGGTCGGTTCACCAACCTGAACACGCCAATTTATGAAGGCGCTACGCAGACATTCGCTCAGACAGAGACAGACTGGCAGGATGTGATGTTCCGGGCTGCACCAATCATGGACCATCAGATATCCCTATCAGGTGGAAATGCGACATCTCGCGTCTACACCTCGCTGGGGTATTTCAAGCAGGATGGCATTTTACCGTTCACGACCTATGATCGGCAGAGTTTCCGGGTAAACTCTGATCATAAAGTAAGTAAATACCTAACGATTGGGCAGACGTTGCTGGCCTCAACCGATTTCCGGCGGGCGGAGCGCGCCGGTGGTGGCCGTAGCTTGCTGATGAACATCATGCGGATGGTACCTTACTGGCCCGTTAGGGACCCAACGAAAATTGGTGGCTTCAGCACCACGGCTCAAGGCCTCGATGCAACAGACCCCGAAAACCCGTTGCGGATCGCCGAACAGGAGCAGCAATTCCAGACTGACCGGGGCTTTAAAATGCTGGGCTCTGTATTTGCCGAGATCAAATTCACGGATTTCCTACGGTACCGCTTTAACTACGGCGTTGATTATGCCAACTCACGTTTCAACGGTTTCTTGCCCATCTACAACGATGGCAACCGTAGCCGCCCATTGGCGACCGTTAACGAGAACAGAAGTGAGTTTTTCTCATCAGTGATGACAAATCAGCTCACGTTCGAGAAAACGTTCGGTAAGCATTACGTGAACCTGACTGGTGTTGCCGAGCAACAGAAAAGCATGTCTCGCAATATTAGCGCCAGCGGTCAACGGCCCGATAACAACATTCAGGTTATTCAGGGCGTATCAAACCCCAATGGATCGAGCTCACGCTCAGAAAACCTGCTGATCTCGTACGTAGGTCGCCTAAACTACGAATATGCTGGCAAATACCTGATCGGCGCTTCGGTCCGTCGGGATGGGTCTTCGAAGTTTGCACCTAACCGTAAGTGGGGTACGTTCCCTGCCGTTTCAGCAGGCTGGCGGATCAGCGAGGAAGCATTTATGAAAGGGCAGACTACCTTCTCGGAGTTAAAAATTCGGGGTAGCTATGGTCAAACAGGCTACAACTCGATTGGTGACTACGACTGGCAGCCACTTGTTCAGGCCAACAACACGATCTACCCATTTAACAATCAAACAACAAATCTTGGTTCTTACTTCAACCAGCTTGGCAACAGTGATCTAAGCTGGGAAGTCACAACCATGAGCAACATTGGTCTCGACGCCTCGCTGCTGAATAATAAAATCACGTTTAGCGCCGAAGTATATCAGCGTCAGACCGAGGGCCTTCTGCTGGCGGTTCCACTGCCAGAATCATTGGGATTCTCGTCTAGTCCGCTGGCCAACGTTGGCAGCATGCGCAACTCGGGTTTTGAACTAGCGGCAGGTTACAATCATTCAAGCAAGAATTTTAATTGGAATCTGACTGGCTCGTTTGATATTACCCGCAACAAAGTGTTGGGTCTGGCTACGCCGAACGCGACCATCAACTCAGGTTCGAATGCTGACTTTGGTGGTTTCGACATTACCCGGACTGAGGTTGGTCAGCCCATTCAATCCTTCTATGGGTGGGTTGTTGACGGTATCTTCCAGAATAAGGAGGAAATTGACCGCCTGAATGCGGCTGATGGCAACGCCGCTACGTTCTACCAGAACGACAAGACAGCACCGGGCGACATTCGTTTCCGCGACCTCAATGGTGATGGAAAGATCGACGCCAATGACCGTCAGTACCTTGGTAGCTTTATTCCTAAGTTTAGCTATGGTCTGAACTGGTCAGGAAACTACAAGAATATCGACTTTACGTTGTTTTTCCAGGGTGTTCAGGGCAACAAAGTGTATAACGGCACAAAAGCAATTGGTCAGGGACAACTTCGGTTATTCAATGCTACAACCGATGTGCTGAACGCCTGGACTCCGCAGAACACCAACACCGATGTACCCCGCTCGATCAGCGGTGATCCCAACGGAAATACCCGGACATCTGACCGGTTCATTGAAGATGGTTCGTACCTGCGTTTGAAAAACCTGAGCATCGGTTACACGATTCCGGCGGCCAAAATTGCCAAGCTAACGGGCAATATCTTGAGCAAGACCCGGGTTTACGTGTCGAGCCAGAATTTGCTGACCCTAACCAAGTACACTGGCTATGACCCTGAGGTGTCATCGCAAAACTATAACCTGTTGAACAACGGTGTTGATTACGGACAGTACCCACAGGCACGTACGATCATGGTTGGCCTCAACCTGAGTTTTTAAGACAGTTCTTATCTTTCATAACGACAAGTCATCATGAAAAAGACCTTTTTTTACGGATTACTGCTACTTGGTGTAGCAGCCAGTTGCAACGAGGATGAGCTAAACAAGCTAAATCCAAACGGTGTAACGTTCGAAACCTATTTCAATAATGCCAACGAACTAACGGCGGGTGTCAATTCGATCTATGCCCTTGTTCAATCGAATAGCCTGGCATCGCGTGAGTGGTTTTTCACGCATGATCTTCGCGGCGACGAAATGGCCACCGGTGGTGGGCAGCTCGAAGCACCTCGAGCCCAACTCTTAAACGGCGTTCACGATACGGGCAATTCCGTTACCGGCAGCGTTTGGCGGGGCTGGTACCGCGCCATTCACCGCGCCAATGTAGTCATTGAAAAGGGGGGCGCTGTTCAGGGGGTTGATCCTGCCGTTCGCGATCGGCTATTGGGTGAAGCCCGTTTCATGCGGGCGTGGGCCTATTATGAGCTAGCTACTTTGTGGGGCGGTGTACCCTTATACACAGAGTTTGCCAAGAGTGTAAATGCTGCACTACCCCGCGCCACGCAAAAAGCAGTGTATGATCAGGTCATTGCCGATCTGAAAGTGGCTGAGGCAGGCTTGCCTACAACCTATAATGCTGCCAATCAGGGCCGGGCTACTAAAGGAGCTGCACAAACGCTGTTGGCACGAACGTACCTGCAACTCGGTGACTATGCCAGTGCTAAAACCGAACTACAGAAAGTAGTTAACTCGGGCCTATACCGAATCGTTGACCAATATACCGACCTCACCAACGAAGAAGGCGAGTTCAACGCTGAATCGATTTTCGAGGTTGTGTATGCCCCATCGGGTGGTGCTTTTAACTGGGGCGGCGACGGTGACGGTACCGCTGTTCAGGAAGAGACCGTTCGGTCGCAGGAGTACGCAGCCATTGCGTGGCGCAACTTGATTCCATCGAATAAAATCCTGAATTCCTACGAAATCGTAGCCAAAGGCGATGCCAAAGATGACCCCCGCTATGCTTTTTCGTATTATTCTGAAGGGGATGTGTTTAACAATGGTGCCAGTACCCTCACCAGCACTAGTGTACAGGGGAATGCTTCGGTGGTGAACGGGAAAACACTGAAAGTAAGCTGGCGGAAGTATTCCATGATGTACAAATCCAACGCTGCCAATCAGCAGGGCGGTATCAACATGCGCGTTATGCGCTATGCCGACGTACTGTTGATGCTGGCTGAGTGCGAGAATGAGGCCGGTAACCGTACAGCCGCTCTTGCGTTGATGAACCAGGTACGTGCGCGCAAATCGGTTGCCATGCCTCCTTACCCAACCGCCAATTATCCGTGCACAAACCAAAGTGAGGTATTTGATGCCATTGTACACGAACGGATGGTAGAACTGGCATCCGAACAGGTCCGCAACTTTGACATTTTGCGGTGGCGGAAAAATAAGAAGCAGAAATCGGAGCCAATCGCGTATTTCGTTGCGAACAAGCACGAGCTACTTCCGATTCCACAATCAGAAATCGATAATAGCCCGGCACTGGACGCGAAAGACCAGAACCCTGGCTACTAGGCATTCAGGGTTGAGTAATAGATAAATGGGTAATTTGGTAACTGGGTAATTGCGCTGCTGAGGTTGGTCACTTTCTCTCGGCAACGCAATTACCCAATTACCGAATTACCCATTTATCCATTTACCACTTACCCATTTAGTTTCCCAACTTATGCGTTGCGCGTTTTTTATCTCTGTACTGCTGCTTGCCGGCACCCTGCTCAGCTGTCAGCAACCTACCCGCCTGTTCGACAAGATTGATGCCAGTCAATCAGGGCTGACGTTTGCCAATACGCTCACGCCCAACGACTCACTGAACGCGTTCACGTTCACTAACTTCTACAACGGCGGGGGTGTGGGTGTAGGCGATTTTAACCATGACGGCAAACCCGATCTGTTCTTCACCGGCAATCAGGTTAGCTGCCGATTATACATTAATCAGAGTAACAGCCAGTCTGGTCTTTCATTTGCCGATGTAACGGAGTCGGCTGGTATCCAGACCGACCGCTGGTGCACGGGTGTGTCTGTTGTCGACATCAATCAGGATGGGTGGGACGACATTTACGTAAGTGTGGCAACACACCAAACCATGCGACAGAACCGTAATCTGTTGTTTATCAATCAAAAAACGGCGTCGCCTACGTTTCGGGAAGAAGCTAAAGCGTATGGTCTCGATTTTGCAGGTTACACCACACAGGCCGCTTTTTTCGATTATGACCTCGACGGTGACCTCGACGCTTTTTTGCTAAACACGGCGCCCGATGTGCAGAACCCGAACTACCTGCGCCCGGCGATCAACGACGGCAGCTACCCGTCAACCGACCGGCTTTATCGCAACGAAGGTATTGGCCCCGACGGACGGGCGGTATTCAGAGATGTGTCGGCGCAAGCCGGCATCCGATACGAAGGATTGGGCTTGGGATTGGTCATCTCCGATTTGAATCAGGATGGCTATCCGGATATCTATTGCTCAAATGACTTCATCAGCAGCGATGTGCTGTATCTGAATAACGGCGCCAACCCTGACAGTCTGGGTACGTTCCGAAATAGCATCCGCGCCTCGCTCGCGCATACGAGTTTATACGGCATGGGCATTGATGCTGCCGACCTGAATAACGACCGCCGAATTGACCTGATGCAGCTTGATATGCTGCCCAAAGAAAACACCCGGCTCAAACAGATGATTGGTGCCCAGGATTTCGACAAAAAAGAACTAAGCCTGCGCCCACAGTACGGGTACCAGTTGCAATACATGCGCAATACGGTGCAATTGAACAGTGGCAATGACCGCCAAACACCGACCTTCAGCGAAGTAGGTATGCTGGCAGGACTGGCCCAAACTGACTGGAGTTGGTCTACCCTACTCGCTGATCTGGATCAGGACGGCCATAAGGATATTTTTATCACTAACGGATACCGAAAAAACGTAACCGACCGCGATTTCATCAGCTTCACCGAAGAGTTTAGCATGTTTGGCACCGATAAGGCCCGACAGGAACAACGCGATAAACTCTTGCTTCAGATACCCGAGATCAAACTGACCAACTACGCATTTCGCAACACAAGCGACCTCACCTACAACGATGTGTCGACAGCCTGGGGCCTCGATGAACTGTCGTATGCCAACGGAGCCGCCTATGCCGACTTCGACGGCGATGGCGATCTGGATTTGGTGGTCAATAACATTGATCAAGAGGCATCGCTGTTTCAGAACAATTGTCGCACTCAGCTAAAAACCAACTACTTACATCTTTCCTTTAAGGGCTCTGCCGCCAATCAGACAGGTATCGGCGCTACGGTTACGGTCTGGACGGGTAATCAGCAACAGGTTTTCGAGCACTATCCGGTTCGGGGCTATTTGTCTTCGATGGGTACCGGTATACTTATCGGAATGGCCCAAACACCCATGGCCGATTCGATCCGTGTTGTATGGCCCGGTGGCCTTACTGAAACACGCTACCGGGTACAGGCCAATCAACGCATTATCGTGTCGATTAACGACGCGAAACCGATACCTGTCCGAACCAGTCAACCCCCTAAAACTCTGTTTTCAAAACTACCTGACGTGCCTGACTTTGTGCATCAGGAATCAGATTACGTTGATTTCAAGACCACCCCGGCACTCCACAAAATGCTGTCGCGGGCAGGGGCTGTTCTGGCCGTTGGCGATCTGAACGGCGATGGTTTTGATGATATCGCGGTGGGGGCCTCGTATCGGGGTAGTGCCGGTGCCTTGTTTTTCGGGCAGCCCAACGGTGGCTTCAAACGAACCGACTGGATGCCCAACAGCCCCATGGAGGTTGGGGGCATTTTAGTGTTCGACGCTGATAATGACCATGATCAGGATTTGCTTGTAGTGGGTGGCGGCAACGAGCGCCCACTGTCGGTGCGTGAAGCGTTTCAGCCAATATTGTATCAGAACGATGGGCGGGGTCACTTTACCCCCGTACCCACGGCCATTCCGCTCTTCACAGCGAGCAGTCAAACGGTTCGGGCTATTGATTATGACCACGATGGCGATGCTGACGTGTTGGTTGCCGGCCGACAGATACCGGGTAGTTATCCGCTACCCGCACCGGGTTTTCTGCTTCGTAATGATCAGAAACCGGGTCAGCCCCTACGGTTCACCAACGTGACCGCTCAGATTGCTCCCGATCTGGCAAACCTGGGCATGGTTTGCGACGCCCTCCCCCTCGACATAGACGGCGATCGGGATGATGATCTGGTACTGGTGGGTGAATGGATGCCCCTGACTGTCCTCGAAAACCAGAAGGGCGTCTTTCGGAAGCAAACCACACCGGGACCTGCTTCAGCCCAGACGGGCTGGTGGAACTGCCTGAGCGCCGGTGATTTCGACCACGATGGCGACCCCGATCTACTGCTCGGTAATGAAGGACTGAATACCCTTTACCGGGCTTCGGTTAGCGAGCCAATGGCTATTTATGGGAACGATTTCAACAACGATGGGCTGTTCGACCCTATCCTGGGTTACGTCATCAATGGTGTTCGCTACCCGGCACTGCCCCGTGATGCCATCAACCAGCAAATCATTCAGTTTCGCCGGAAATACCTGCATTACATCGACTACGCAAAGGCTGAGTTCGACGACCTATTTTCAGAGAGTGAACTACAAAACGCATATAAAGGCCAGGTCACTGAACTCCAGAGCTGTTATGCCGAAAACATAGGCCACGGCCAGTTCAGACTCAGACCTTTACCGTTACTGGCTCAGCAGTCGCCTATTTTTGGGTACGTTGTCGATGACTTCGATCACGACGGCAAGCTGGACGCGCTGGCTACCGGCAATTTTTACCCTAACGAAGCCAACATGGGTCGGCAAGATGCTTCGCGCGGGATTTTGCTGAAAGGCGATGGCCGTGGGGGATTTACGACCTTGACATCTGCCCAAACCGGATTTTCGGTAGCTGGCGATGCCCGGCGTTCGTATCGGCTCAAAAACCCGGCACGCATTGTTACGGCTGTGAGCAACGGCCCGCTAACCGTACACTCGCTGACCAGGCAGTAACCTTACCGCTGAGGCAAATCGACCCGGTTTAGTATTAATCGACCTCGACCATGGCCTTGATAACACCGTTTGCAGGGTCTAACCAGGTGGCGAACGTGTCGGCAACGGCATCAAAAGTTACCCGATGAGTGATGTAGGTGGTGGGGTTTACCAGTCCTTGCTTCAGACAGGCAATCACGTGTTCAAAGTCCGCTCGGGTCGCGTTCCGGCTGCTCATCAGCGTAGCTTCGCGCTTGTGAAATTCGGGGTGGCTGAAACTAATCTCGCCTTTCTGGAGCCCAACCAGCACGTACCTGGCTCCGTGCGCCATGTACTGGAAACTGTTGTTAATGGCTTTTAAACTGCCCGTGGCATCGATCACCACTGTGGGCATATCGCCGTTGGTGATAGCCAGAAGTTGCTCAGACACATCGGGCGAAAGGGCGTTGATCGTATGCGCTACGCCCAGCTTTTCGCGGCAAAAAGCTAGCCGTCCTTCGTTGATATCAAGGGCAATAACGGTGCCTCCTGCAATCCGGGCAAACTCCATCACGCCCATGCCTATGGGGCCGGCACCAATGACGAGCACAAACTCCCCCGCCTCAACGGCGGCTCGCCCAACACCGTGTGCACCAATGGCCAATGGTTCTACCAACGCCAGTTCATCAACGCTCAACCCGTTGCCGTGCACAAGCGCGTATGACGGAACAGAAAGATATTCAGCCATGCCACCATCGATATGAACGCCGCTTACCTGCATTTGGGTACAGCAATTGGGTTTACCCCTCCGACACGCAATGCAATGGCCGCAGTTGAAATACGGAATGAAGGTAACCAGTTCACCCGGCCGAAAATCGGGGGCTCCATCGGCTTCTATCAGTTCACCAGCCAGTTCATGGCCTAAGATTCGGGGATACGAAAAAAAAGGCTGTGTGCCTTCAAAGGCGTGTAAATCGGTACCGCAAATACCAATGCGCTTGATTCGGATGATGGCCCGACCCGTTGTCATCTCGGGCATAACTCCCTGTTCATACGCGAACTGTCCGGGAGTAGTGCATACTAAAGTTTTCATACGGTGAGCAAGGTAGTTGTAATCTCGTACTACTTTGCCATTGAAAGGTAGCGTTTTGATGCCAGACGCTGGATTAGCGTCTATAAGGGTCAGATAAAAAGCGGTAGTTTCGCCACATGGATGATGAAGCCCTCGACTTTCTGCAAAAAGACCCCGTTTTAGCCCAAATCATTGCTGAAACTCCAACCATAAAACCCGCCACCAGCTTTGTGGATATACACGAAGCCGATCGGCTGTATCTGGCGTTATTGGAAAGCATTGTGTCTCAGCAGATTTCGGTGAAAGCAGCCGATGCTATTTTTCGTCGATTCCGCCTGCTCTTCAGCGAAACAGCCGACGCCGAGGGATACCCCTCCCCCGCCCAATTGCTACAAAAAACGCCCGACGAGCTACGTACCGCCGGCTTGTCGTTCCAGAAAATAAAATACCTGCAGAGCGTAGCTGAGTTCGCCCTGATTCATCCGCTGACCATCGACCACGTTGCCGATATGAACGACGAAGAAGTGGTTCAGTACCTGCTTCCCATCAAAGGTGTAGGTCGCTGGACGGTGGAAATGCTGCTTATGTTTGTACTCGACCGGCCCGACGTTTTTCCAGTCGACGATCTGGTCATTCGCCAGAAAATGACAAGAGCTTATGGACTTAGCGAAACGGGCCGACCTCTCTACAAACGGTTGCATGAAATTGCCGAGCCGTGGCGACCCTACCGTACCCTGGCCTGCCGGTATTTGTGGCGATGGAAGCCGGAAAAAATATAAATAGTCACACCTACAATTTCTTCACTTTCAACGCCACCGTCGACTCAACTTTCAGAAGGGCTTGAATACCGTCGGGGCGAATGGCGATGCGTTGCGGTACAAACTTGAACGATTGAATGTCGAGGTCGTTTTTCTTGCCTGCTTTTGCCTGTTCAAATGCCCCATCGATCAGCGTCGGTAACTTATCAATATGCTCGCGGATCGGGAATTTGAGGATACTGGTCAGTGTGTCGTTTAGCCTGTCGTGAAGCAGCCAATCGGCGGTGGCGAAGAGACGTTCCTGCGTTTCTACGTCAAAATCAATGTTTCTGACTTGCAACGTATGGGTGAGCGTGTCGTAGGCGGGCTGACCACGAAAAAATAGCGTGCCTTTCACGGCTCCGCCCACATCGGCGCGAATAATGATTGACCGCTGACCACCATACACCTTTGTACCTTTCACGGTGATTAACCCACCGGCAAGTTTCACCTTATGGCCCTTTAACTGTTTAGCTAGAATACGGTTGATGTCGACATAGGAAATGAAGCTCATTACCCGTAAATCTGAAACGAGTTCTACCGTTTTTGCCAGTCTAATGCGGGGCAGTTCATGGTTGAGGGCAATAACGGGCCGGGGGCCAATCAGGGTTTTGGTGTAAAAAGCCACTCGAATCGGCACCGTCAGCGTTTCAGCATTGCCGGTTACTTCACCCACTGCCACACTGAACGGCGTGGGAACCAGCCACAGTGAATCGGGCTGTTTAGCCAGAATAAGAGGTTTTTGCAGATCGAGCCACACCGGGCGAATCTGCTGATCGAGACGCAACCCCTCATACACGGCCTGATCGATCGCCTTCTCAATATCAGCGCGGCGCTTTTGAATGACGTTTTCGGCCAGTTTCGTGAAAGGAATGTTTATGCCCAGTATCCGCACTTGTGGCTCTTTAATCCAGGTATGCTTAACGAGGTTGACCCGGGTGCTGAGTCGCCAATCGGGTGATACCTGTAATGGACTTTGGAAGTCGACCGAAAGCGCACAAACGGCTGTTTTGGCGTGTTTATTCTTTCTAAGCCGAATGGGGTTATCCAGCCATATTTCCAGAGGAGCCGAGAAGGTAACTTTATGATTAACGTACCTGATTTTTATGCGCCCCTTCCGAATCACACGCATGTTGAAACTAGCCCCCTTCTGCCCTTCCAGCATTTCCGGGCTAACAATTTCCGTCTTGATCGAGGCATTGACTTTGTCTTCGAGACTTTTGATCTGAAACGTGATCGGGGCAGACACAAATGAACGGGCAGGCGGAATAGGCTCATCGAAGCCTTCGGCCAGCGGGGCCGTTGGCTTCACCTTCTTGCAGGCCGTTGCCCAGCCCAACACAAACAGTATACAGAACAGATAGGTAGAACGTCGTGGAATCATATGGGCATCAAACGGCCCATCACCAATGAAGGTTTGTTTATCTTAGTGTACGACCGGCTTTACCCCACCCGGCGAGCTACTTTTCGCTCATCGGGTGCACAACCACAGCCCTTGCCGCAGCCAGTTTCCTTCGCCGAAAAGCGCCCAAAAACCCGCCAGCCCAGATACCCCAGCGCCGCCGCGAACAACAAAAAAATGATGATTGTCTGCATAAGTGAGTTAAGAATTAAGAGTTAAGACGGTCCGCCGGTGCGGTTGCGTTGCCATAGCGTGTGATCTATCAATAGCAACGCAACCGCACCGGCGGACCGTCTCAATTCTTAACTCATTTCCCCCTCCCATCCGTTCCGTTGGGCGAGGCGGGCGATGTGTTGGTAGTGGTGTTCGCCGTGCCAGGCGTAGAGCGCAATAACATCGGCAAGGGTGTACGTTTGCTGGTTGGCAGGATGTTGGTAGGTGCGGGCAAGTTGATCCGGTGTCAGGTCGGTCAGGCAACGTACCCAACGCAGGTGCAGATTGGTGAGAATAGCCAGTGAAGGCGCTACCGGGAACACCGAATCGGGCAGTCTGGCCCACTCCGCTTCGTCATACGGACTGATGCGCGGGTTTACTTCCGTCAGCGCCAGCCGGGTACGTATATACGCATTCATGTGGCTATCGGCCACGTGGTGCACCACCTGCCTGACAGTCCAGCCGTCGGGGCGATAGGGCGTATCGAGGCGCTGGTCGGGCCAGCATTGCACCAGATCGGTTAGTTTCCGGGGGAGTTCGGCAAGGGCTTTTAGCCGCGTTTGCAGATCGATTGCAGTTTGACCTGTTGACGCAGGGGCGGGACCGATTGGGTAACGCAAGTCATCGAGAGAGGGCATATCTGAACGGTTTTGGCAAATCTAGCCTGAACTTTTCGGCTCTAAAAACCTTTTCTGACGATAGATAACTAACCTGAAGGAAGCGCATTGCCAGTGTGCTACCCGTCAACAACGAACGATAATGAACTGGAATAAACTGACTACTGCGGCACAACTCGACCAGATCAAAGCTGAATCGGGCGAGCAGCCGGTGCTTATTTTCAAACACAGCACCACCTGCTCTATCAGCTCAATGGCCCTTAGCCGCATGGAACGCAATTGGTCTGAAACCGCAGGAATTAAGCCATATTACCTGGATTTACTGGCCAATCGGCCGCTTTCAGGTCAGGTTGCCGAAACGTTTAAGGTCGTTCACCAGTCACCACAGGTATTGCTGATTCAAGATGGTCAGTGCGTTTATGATGCCTCTCACATGAGTATCTCCTTTCAGGCACTGACACAGGCCGTATAATGCTAATTTGCCTTATGAAAAGCAGTTGTTCTTGACAGGAATGACTGCTTTTTTATTGGGTTTTGTCAGCGACAGTGTACTCAAATACAGGGAAAAATGGGAGTACACTGAATTTTTAACAACCTTAACGCCTAATTAGTTAGACTACCATAGCTCTCAACGTTCAATGAATTCAAAGCCCACCTGGGGTGATAAAACCCCGTTAAGCTCACTTCCAAAAACGCCAACCGGTATTGCCGGCCTTGACGAAATCACGGCTGGTGGCCTTCCGGAAGGCCGCCCAACACTCATATGTGGCAGTGCTGGCTCCGGCAAAACGCTGTTTTCGATGGAATTTATCGTTCGGGGAGCTCTGCAGTACGGCGAGCCAGGCGTCTTTGTATCGTTCGAAGAAAAAACCGAAGAGCTTACTCTCAACGTAGCTTCACTTGGATTTGATCTGAATCAGCTCCAGAACGATAGCCTGATCAAACTCGATCATGTTCGTATTGAACGTAGCGAGATCGAAGAAACGGGTGAATATGACCTCGATGGTTTATTCATCCGGCTCGGCTATGCTATCGACAGCATCGGAGCCAAGCGGGTTGTACTGGACACGATTGAAAACCTGTTTTCGGGACTCAACAATCAGGGGATTCTCAGGGCCGAGTTACGGCGGCTTTTCGGCTGGTTGAAAGACAAAAAGGTAACTACCATCATCACCGGTGAAAAGGGCGATGGTGTACTTACCCGACAGGGACTTGAGGAATACGTATCTGACTGTGTGATCCTGCTCGATCACCGGGTCGACAATCAAATATCGACCCGGCTTTTGCGCATCGTTAAATACCGGGGTTCAGTGCATGGCACCAACGAATACCCGTTCCTGATCGATACAGAAGGCATTTCGGTTTTGCCCGTCACGTCGCTGACGCTAGACCATAATGTGTCTACTGAGCGTATATCGTCGGGCATTTCATCGCTCGATAAAATGCTGGATAATCAGGGCTTTTTTAGAGGAAGCAGTATTCTTATTTCGGGAACAGCGGGAACCGGAAAAACCAGCATAGCCACCTGTTTTGTGAATCAGGCTTGCTTACGGAACGAGCGTAGCCTTTATCTGGCCTTTGAAGAGTCGCCACAGCAGATTGTCAGAAATATGCGTTCGATCGGACTTGATCTACAGGCGCATATCGATAAAGGACTTCTCACCTTCCACGCGTCGCGACCTACCCTCAATGGACTGGAGATGCACTTGCTGGCCATCCATAAACTGGTAGAGCGTATCAGGCCCGAAGTAGTGGTGCTCGACCCCATTACCAATCTGGTTACGGTGGGGTCGATGAGCGAGGTGAAATCGATGCTGATTCGGCTGATTGATTTTTTGCAGAGCCGCCAAATTACCGTTCTATTCACCGCCCTTACCACTAATACCGTGCTCCAGGAACAAGCCGACGAAGGGGTTGCCTCGCTAGTCGATGCCTGGCTAATGGTTCGGGATATTGAGTCGAATGGAGAACGGAACCGGGGTCTTTACCTGATGAAATCACGGGGAATGAAGCACTCCAACCAGGTACGTGAATTTGTGATCACCGACGAAGGCGTTGATCTGGTCGATGTGTATCTGGGGCCTGAAGGCGTACTGATCGGTTCAGCCCGGCAGGCTCAGGAACTCCAGCAGGTAACCGGTGTAGCTATACGAGACCACGCGATGAGCCGAAAAGACCGCGAAATTGAACGAAAACGGCTTGTGCTGGAAGCCAAAATAGCTAGTCTCAAAGAAGAGTTCGACTCAATGCAGGAGGAACTGAACAAAAGCTATATCGAGGAGGAACTGCGCAAGGAGATACTCGAACAGAACCGAAATCAACTGATCAAGAACCGTCACAAAGACGAATAACGCCTGATCATAAACCACCATTTAGCATGACAGAAACCGAAGAAAAAGTTGCCGTCTGGGAGCTTAGGCTCTACGTGGCCGGCAATACACCGAAGTCGAACCTCGCGTTGGCTAACCTGAAAAAATACTGCGAAGCCAACCTCAAGGGCAATTACATCATTGAGGTTATCGACCTGTTGGTGCATCCTCAACTGGCCGAGGGCGACCAGATTCTGGCTGTGCCTACACTGGTTAAGAAAGTACCTGAGCCAATTCGCAAAATCATTGGTGACCTATCAAACGAAGAAAAAGTGTTGGTTGGCCTGAATATTCGTCCGGCGAAGCAATAAGATGATCGATTCGAGCCAAAATGAAGACAGCCAGTCGGGCTCTGACAGGCAGCACGATACGCGCATGCCTTATCAGTTGAGCCTTTTTGTGGCAGGTGCTTCGGTCAATTCAACGCGGGCCATTACGAATCTGAAACACCTTTGCGAAACGTATCTACCCGGTCAATACAGTTTGGAGGTTATTGATGTCCATCAGCAAAAACAGGCTGCTGAAACACAACAAATCATTGCATTACCCTTGCTAATTAAACACGAACCGTTGCCCGAACGCCGACTGATTGGCGACATGTCGGATACCAATAAGGTGTTGAAAGGGTTAGGACTTTTGGATCAATCTACATGAGTGAGGTACAGACCTACGAACAACTTCTGGCCGAAAACGAAAGATTACGCGTTCAACTCGAAGAGGCAACGGAGACGATTCAGGCCATACGAACCGGTCAGATCGATGCGTTGGTTGTCGAGGGCGAAGAGGGCCACGAGTTGTATACCCTGAAGACCGCTGATACCACTTACCGGGTCATTATTGAAACCATGAACGAAGGCGCTGTGACCCTGGCCACGAGTGGCCTGATTGTGTACAGCAACTCAACGTTTGCCCTACTGGTCGGCAAGCCTCTTTCGCAGGTAACGGGTTTATCGTTCTACAGCTTTGTGAGCGCCGATAATTTACAGCAGTGCCAGAGCCTGTTTGCTGAAGATCAGATTGCCAATCGGAAAGAAGAAATTTCGCTCATCGACAGCAACGGCACCCGGATTCCTTGTTTGTTGTCAGTAACCACGCTAGAACTCGATGAAGGCACGTCGCTCTCGGTGATTGTCACCGATCTCACCAGTCAGAAAGAAGCGCAGCAGCAATTGCGCCAAAACAATGACCGGCTCGAAAAGTCGAATGTCGCGCTCGAAATAAGCAATCATGCCCTGAACCTGTCGAACGACAATCTGGAGCAGTTTGCCTACGTGGCAAGCCATGATTTGCAAGAACCGTTACGAAAAATTCAATCGTTTGGCGAACTACTAACGGTTCACTACGGCCATAATCTGGATGATGAGGGCCTCAACATAATTCATCGAATGAGTGCGGCAGCAACCCGCATGTCACTTCTAATCAAAGACTTACTGAACTACTCCCGATTAACTACCCAGCAGACCCCGTTCAAAAAAGTAGATCTAAATCTATTGCTTACCGACATCCTCGACGATCTGTCGGTGGCGGTCAGTGAATCGGGCGTAGTTATCGAGCGAGAAAACCTACCTGTCATTAACGGCGATTCTGCACAGCTTCAGCAGCTGTTCATGAACCTGTTATCGAACGCACTGAAATTCCGTCACCCTGATATAACACCACATATTCGGGTGTCGGCACGTCGGCTACTCGCTGCCGAGATACCCCCTTCAGCATTAGCCACCCCAGCCGATAGCAGCCCGAATCGCCCTTTTCATCAGATTAGCATCACTGATAACGGTATCGGTTTCGACGAAAAATATACAGACCGTATTTTCCAGGTATTTCAACGCTTACACGGCAAAGCACAGTACCCCGGTAGTGGCGTGGGACTGGCCATCTGCCGGAAGGTTGTCTTGAATCATAGGGGTGGTTTAACTGCCCAAAGTAAACCCGGTGAAGGGGCCACCTTCATTATCTATCTGCCTGCATGATCGTTCACAGTCTGTTTGACAAAGGTTAGCAACATACCTGGCTCTATAGGCTATATACGTGTGGAGTCAGGTACGTTAGTTAATCCAGTATGCTTCGTAAAAGGGTATTTGTCGAAACATGGCAAAAATTACATGTAACTGAATTTACTTATAGACTCACCCTAAATAACCTCAATACTGCTTTAGGGTTAATACTTACATTAATTATGAGTTTTTGAGTAAAAAGTAGGGTATAATTGGTTATGGGGCCACATATTATGATTTAAACAGTTTTTTTTTAAATTATAATATGCCCCTTAACCAATTATCCTTTTACTCATGAAGCAACATGTACTCCGTAGAATAGGCGTATTGACAGCCATGCTGTTTGTATACGCGCTGGCTATTTGGCCAAATACGGTTCAAGCCCAGGACCGACGCGTCAGCGGCAAAGTCATTTCCAGCAAAGATCAGCAGGGCATACCAGGCATCAGTGTTCTCGTTAGAAACACGCAACTCGGTACTACGACCGACGCCGAGGGCAACTTCGCCTTATCTGTAGGTCCAAATGCAACCCTGGTGTTTAGTGCCATTGGGTTCACGGGTAGCAGTGTAGCAGTAGGTAACCAAACCCAGTTGACTGTGACGCTTCAGGAGGCCGACCAGAACCTGAATGAGATTGTCGTTACAGCACTTGGCATTAAACGGGAAGCCAAATCACTGGGTTACGCCACGGCCATTGTCAATCCTGAGCAAATCACGACCAACCGTACTGTGAACTTCGTCAATGCGCTTCAGGGCAAAATCGCGGGGGTGAACATCACTAGTCTGGGTACAGGTGCGGCGGGAACCGCCAAAATTCGAATTCGAGGTCAGTCGTCGTTTTCTGGCCAGAACAATCCCTTGATCGTTATTAATGGAGTGCCTGTTGATAACACCAACTTTGGTCAGAACAACGGCAATACTGGCGGCGATAACTCGATCGGTAACCGCGACCGAAATTATTCGGATGGTGGCGATGGCCTATCGAGTATCAATCCTGACGACATTGAAGGAATGACCGTCCTGAAAGGCGGTACCGCAGCGGCACTCTACGGCTCACGAGCCAAAGACGGAGCCATACTGATTACAACCAAAACGAGGGGTTCTGGAAGCGGCATTGGTGTGGTGTATAACACAAACTTCACCACCGACCAGCCGCTTGACTTCACAGACTATCAATACGAATATGGTCAGGGCGAGTACGGGGTACGTCCTACCACAGCCAACCCAACGTCAGGCGTTTGGAGCTTTGGTGAAAAATTCACCCCCGGTGCTACGCAGGTACTGTTCGGAGGTCTGACTCTCCCCTACCAGCCTGTCCGCAACCGAATCAGTACGTTTTATCGGACCGGTAGCACCTGGACAAACTCGGTATCGCTATCGTCGGGTAACGAAAAAGGTGGTTTCAACCTCTCGCTGTCCAACCTCGACAACAAAGGAATTACGCCAAACAACAGCTTCAACCGCCGTACCGTCAACCTGGGCTTCAGCTACAACCTGTCGCCAAAGCTCAGCATTACAGGTACGTTAAACTACTCGAACGAAAACAACAAAAACCCGCCTCAGATCGCTCAGCAGGATAACAGCACACCCACAACCGTTTACACACTGGCCAACTCACTGCCATTGGATGTGCTTGAAGCCAACCAGATCAATCCGACAACAGGTAATGAGTTCGTGTACTCGCGGTTCATGAATCGGACCAATCCGTACTATGTGATGAACTACAAGTTTGAGAACATTGTACGCGACCGGCTGCTGGGCAACATTACGGCGAAATACAACCTCACCGACTGGCTATACGTGCAAGGCCGGATTGGCCAGGATTTCTGGGCACGCGATCAGGAGTATAACTTCCCGACGGGTCAGGCTTCTTTGGCCGCTGCTCCAGCTGGTTTCGTCAATGGGGCCTTTGTGCAGGAAGCCCGCCGATTCCGTGAGATCAACAGTGATTTCCTGATTGGAGCCAACCGGAAGTTTGGCAAAATCGGCGTGAACATCAACGCGGGTGGCAACCAATTATATCGCCGCAGTGACCTGAACAGCGTTCAGGCTACCGACTTCGTGGTACGTGGCCTGTACATTCCGCAGAATGGCCGCGTAAAAGATCCGATCTATGGCCTCAGCGAACGGAAGGTAAACTCACTGTATGGCGCCGCTGAAGTATCATACAACGACTTCCTCTACCTGAACATTACCGCTCGTAACGACTGGTTCTCGACACTAGCCCCAGCCAACCGTAGCATCCTGTACCCATCGGTAACGGGTAGTTTCGTGTTCTCGCAAGCCTTCGACAAAATGCCCAGTTGGTTGAACTTCGGTAAAATCAGGGCGGCCTACGCCGAAGTGGGTAGCGATGGTGACGTGGCACCGTATTCAAACAACTTGTTCTACGCGGTGAGCGCCAACCTGTTCCCCAATCCATCGGGAGCCGGACAGCCCGTCGGTTTCATTACGTCGAACACAGTGCCAAGTGCTACCCTGAAACCTAGCCGTACAGCTGAGGCAGAAGTGGGTCTTGAACTGAAGATGTTTAACAATCGCGTAGGCCTCGATCTAACGTACTATAATAAGGTCACCAGCGACCAAATCGTGTCGGCACAGTCGTCAGATGCATCAGGTTACACCAATACGCTGATCAACAGCGGGGAAAGCCGCAACCGGGGGATTGAAATGTTGCTGAATCTGGCACCTGTACGTACCCGCAACTTCACTTGGGACATCACCCTAAATGGGTCGTACAACGACACCAAACTGCTCCGTCTGTTAACCGATGATGATGGCAGCCCTGAGCGTGATTACAACAAAGACAAACTGCCTGAACAAATTGTGGTTGGTAATGGTGTGTTCGTTGGTGACCTGCGTCAGGTTGTAGGTCAGCCACTCGGGCAGCTCTACACATTCGGTTATCAGCGCAACGCTGCAGGACAGATCGTGCACGGTGGCGATGGTTTACCACTCCGTACGGCGTCACCCATTTCATTTGGCTCAGCCTTGCCGAAATACGTAGGTGGTATAAACAACGCCTTCAGCTACAAGGGAGTTACGGTATCGGTGCTGATCGACTTCAAACTTGGTGGCAAAATGATGTCGGGCACCAACCTGAACTTGTTCCGTCATGGCTTACAGAAAGAAACACTGGTTGGCCGAGGCGATGCCGACAACAAGATGGTGGGTGCCGGTGTGAACGAGAGGGGCGAGCCCAATACCGTGCGCGCTTTTGTGCAGGACTACTACTCAGTAGGCCGCTCAAGAAGCCTGGGCGAGCAGGTTATTTACGACGCCGGTTTCTGGAAACTACGTCAGATCACAATTGGCTACGACTTCACGAAACACCTCCCTCAAAACCTGTTCATCAAAGGAGTTCGGCTGAACGCCGTGGCAAACAATGTCGCTATACTGAAGAAGTGGGTACCAAACATAGATCCGGAACAATTCGGCTTTAGTTCTGACAACCTCGTGGGCCTCGAAGCCACGGGTATTCCAACCAGCCGCAGCATTGGGTTTAACCTGAATGTCAAGTTTTAACGATCGACCCTTCCATGAAAAAGATACACATAATTCTTCCAATACTAGCCCTGATGGTGGGCACAAGCAGTTGCGACAAAGGGTTCGACGAACTGAACGTAAACCCTACGGCGGCAACGTCACTAAATCCGGTATTTACATTCAATAACGCGGTAGTAAACACCTCGTTTCCGGCGTCGACACTGGTGTTCGAGCACCCCATCGTGCAGCAGATTTTCTCACCAAACTCGGGTGTACTGGCGGGTGGTAACTTCAACGTTGACAACCGGGGCCCGGCCGGCCCAAATGCGGCAATCTGGCAGCGCTATTACCGCGATAACATCCGCTATTTGGTCGATGTACTGAATCAGACCAAATCAGACGCCAGCCGGTCGAACCTGTATAACATGACCCGTATCTGGAAGGCCTATGCCTTCATGGTACTGACTGATACCTACGGCGACATACCTTACACGGAAGCGGGTTTGGGCTATATCGGTGGTAATGTGAACCCGAAGTATGATACGCAGGAAAGCATTTACACCGACATCATCAAGGAGTTGACAGAAGCCTCGGCAGCACTCGATGCTACAAAACCAACTGAAGCAGGTGAGATTGCCTACGGTGGCAACATTCCCCGTTGGAAGCGGTTCGGCTATTCGCTCATGCTTCGGGCGGGCATGCGCCTCTCGAAAGTAGCCCCCACAGTGGCTCAGTCTACCGTGCAGAAAGCGGTTGCGGGCGGAGTTTTCCAGTCCAATGCCGACAATGCCGTGATTCGGAACGACGCTAACTACCAGAACCCGGTTGGCACAACGCTGAACTCAACGGAAGCCGCCAACCTCTACCTGACCGGCTATTTTGTTGACTACCTCAAAAGCACCGCTGATCCACGACTCGGCTCAATTGCCGCCCGCTATGTAGGTGCAAAAAGCGGCCCCGAACAAACCGCTGCCCGGATTAACCGCGATCCATCAGTTCAGATCGGTATGCCGCTCGGCTTCGACAACGGCACGATTCCGGCGCGCGCCCTGGCCGATAAGCTGGCTAGCTTTTACGATTACAGCCAACTGGATAGAACCCGCATGGGTAAACTGGCTGCGCCAACGTACCTGGTCACGTACGCACAAACTCAGCTCCTGTTGGCTGAGGCGGCCCAACGGGGCTGGACGTCTGGCAATGCTGCCGATTTCTACAATGCCGGTGTAACGGCTCACATGCATCAACTCGGCGACTACGACCCCACGTCGCTCGTGCCACAGGCCAGCATTACGGCTTACCTGGCAGCTAACCCTTACGTGGCAACTCGTGGTCTGGAGCTAATCAACACGCAATACTGGGTAGCCTCGTTGCTGAACGGCCCTGAAGTGTTCGCCAATTTTCGTCGGAGTGGATTCCCGAAACTGACGCCAAATCCATACCCCGGCAAGGAAATAAAAGGAACCTTCATTAATCGCCTGACGTACCCAGACTCAGAGGTTTCTGTAAACCGTGCCAAACTCGACGAAGCCGTTGGCCGCCAGGGAGCTGATAACCTCGACACGCGTGTCTGGTGGGATAAGCAATAAGTATTCCCTACCCATAAGCAAAAGGCTCTGTCTCGACGACGGAGCCTTTTTTTGTGCACAATCAACTTACCAACCGGTTAATGGCCCGTTGCCAAGAATAAGCGAACAAAGCAGGTTGAATTCAATTTAACTGTTCGGGAATGACCACTATGACTATCGTATTGAGGCAGGGTGTAACGGCCATTTCCAAACAGACAGTAACTCAACCGTCATGGCAAATCAAGATACGTACCTGATTGATGGCTCGAACCGGCGCTGGTTTTTAAAACAATCCACAGCGTTGACGGGCCTTTTTCTGATGCCGCCACTTGCGGCGAAATCAACTCCCTTATCTACGGAATCACCAATGGCTTCAACAGACACCAAACGGTCGATCACCCTGAAAATCAACCGTAAAACATACAAACTGGATGTAGAACCGCGCGAAACCCTGCTCGATGTACTACGCGAACGGCTGGATCTTACCGGTTCCAAGAAAGGGTGCGACCACGGTCAGTGCGGGGCCTGTACGGTCCACGTTGAGGGTCGGCAAGCCAACGCGTGTTTGTTACTGGCGGTCATGCACCAGAACCAGGAGATCACCACGATCGAGGGACTGGCTCCGTCTAAAAATCAACTGCATCCGCTACAGGCTGCTTTCGTAAAGCACGACGGTTATCAATGTGGATTCTGTACCCCCGGACAGATCATGTCGGGCGTGGCTATTCTGCGGCAAGGGCACGCCAAATCGGCCGACGAAATCAGGGAGTGGATGAGTGGCAATATTTGCCGATGTGGAGCCTACAGCGGTATTGTCGAGGCTATTGAGTCGGTACAAAAAGAAGGAAAAACCGTATGAACGCATTCGATTATGTGCAGGCCAATCAGCCTGCCGACGCACTCCGCCTGATTGGCGCAGCTCCTTCATCACGATTCATTGCGGGAGGCACTAACCTGGTCGATCTCATGAAATATGAAGTCGAAAAGCCAGGTACGTTGGTCGATATCAGCCGATTGTCGTTGACGAAAGTGGAGAAAACGGCTACTGGTGTTCGTATCGGTGCTCTTGCCCGCAACAGCGACGTTGCGGCAAATCCATTGATTGTAAGCCAGTTTCCGTTGCTATCCGAAGCGTTACTCGCCGGAGCATCGCCGCAGTTGCGCAACATGGCTACGATGGGCGGTAACCTGTTACAACGTACCCGTTGTAATTATTTCTACGACCCAACTCAGCCCTGCAACAAGCGGGCACCCGGCAGCGGCTGCGGCGCTATTGGCGGCTACAATCGCATTCACGCCATTCTGGGGTCGAGTCCACAGTGCATTGCCACTAATCCGAGCGATATGAACGTGGCGCTAAGTGCGCTTGATGCCGTTGTGCAAATCAGTGGCCCAAACGGAAATCGGTCGGTACCGGTGATTGATTTTCACCGATTACCGGGCGATGCGCCACAAAAAGATACGGTGCTTGAACCTAACGAACTGATTACCGCCATTGACTTGCCTACTCCCCAAAATGCGGGAAAATCGCACTACCTGAAAGTCCGCGACCGAGCTTCCTATGCGTTCGCCATCGTGTCGGTGGCTGCGCGCCTCGCTGTTGAGAATGGCGTGATCCGCGAAGCAAGATTAGCCCTCGGCGGTGTGGCCCACAAACCCTGGCGATTAGTAGAGGTAGAAAAGCAACTAATCGGCAAGTCAGCGAATGACGCCACGTTTCAGGCGGCGGCAACGCAACTAGTAGCGGGCGCACAACCCCACGAGCACAACGCATTCAAAGTCAAACTGGTCCAGTCCGCCATCGTCAGAGCGTTACAGACTGTTGCATAAAACGCTGCGCTGTCATTTGTTGTCATTCGTCGCTAGCAATCAATGACCATTAATGACAGCGAAGCACAATGACACGAAGTAAATGACATTTCAATCATGGCAAAGAAACTCATAGGTGATCCGATCGACCGAATTGACGGGGCACAGAAAGTAACCGGATCGGCGCGGTATTCGGCCGACGTAAAACGGCCCGATATGATGCATGGTGTGCTGGTGATGAGCACCGTTGCCAATGGCCGCATTCAGAAAATCGACACTACCGAAACACTTAAGCTCCCCGGCGTTGTGGCGGTGATGTCGCACGAGAACGTACCTAAACTTGGTGGGCTGGACAAGAACAAGACCACGCAAATGGCGACCGACCGGGTGCTACACGTGTTTCAGGACAACGTGGTGCATTATAACAACCAGCCAATCGCCATGGTCATTGCCGACACCTTCGAGCGGGCTGTGGAGGGGGCTTCGCGGGTGCGGGTAACCTACGATGTGCAACCACTTAAACCGGAACTGCCCGCCAACATGGACAAGGCCGTGACACCAAAGCAATTGCCCCGCCCCGATGATCAGGTAGACACCATTAGGGGTGATATAAAAAAGGGAATGTCCGAGGCGACTGTCCGCATGAACGCCACCTTCCGAACGCCGACGCAGTATCACAACGCGCTGGAGCCACATGCCCTCCTCTCCTATTGGGAAGGCGACAAACTGACGATGTACAACGCCACGCAGGGTATTTCAGCCAGTCAGAAACGGGTGGCCGAGATATTCGGAATTCCTAAAGAGAACGTGCGCGTGATTACGCAGTATCTGGGTGGCGGTTTTGGCAGTAAAGGCACGACTTTCTCGCAGGCGATGCTGGGGCCGATGGCTGCCAAGCTGGTAAATAAACCGGTTAAACTGGTGCTTAAGCGAGAACAGATGTACGGCATGGTGGGCTCACGATCGGCAACGGTGCAGCAGATGTCAGCCGGTGCCAATGCTACCGGTCAGCTAACGGCTATGTCGCACGATACGGTGGCCCAAACCGGCACAATGGATGACTTCATGGAGCCGGGCGGCACCATCACCCGGATGCTCTATGCCTGCCCAAATCTGGCTACGTCACATAAATTTATCAAGGCCAACGTCGGGTACACGTCGCCGATGCGCGCACCGGGCGAAGCACCGGGTGTTGTTGCATTGGAATGCGCTGTCGATGAACTGGCCGATCAACTCAAGATGGACCCGCTTCAGTTCAGACTGGTCAATTACGCTGAGAATGATCCGCACAAGAATTTGCCCTACACCAGCAAATCGCTGCGGGAATGTTACCAGCAGGGAGCCGACAAGTTTGGCTGGTCGAAACGGCCTGCGCAACCCCGCGCCACCCGCGATGGCAACTACCTTATTGGCACCGGCATGGCCACCACGGTCTATCCCGTCAACAGGGGCGAGTCATCCGCCATGCTACGCCTGAATGCCGACGGTACGGTTCGGCTTGAAACAGCTACACAGGATCTGGGTACAGGTACGTTCACCATCATGACCCAACTTGCCGCCGAAATTCTTGGTCTCTCGCCCGATAAAGTGACGCTTGGAGCCGGTGATTCAAAATACCCCGAAGCTGTTGGATCGGGCGGCTCGCGCACTACGGTCACTACCGGTTCGGCGGTGGCAGAGGCGGCTGAGGATGTACTGAAGCAGCTGAAAAAGATGGCCTACAGCGATAAGAAGTCGCCGCTATACGCCGCTGCTGCCGCTGATTTAGTCGCCAAAGACGGACGACTGGAGTCTATCTCGAATCCAAAAAAGAGCGAGACGTTTGTGAGCCTGCTGAAACGAAATGGCAATAAACCGGTGGAGGCAACCGTAAAATCGACATCCGGGGCCGAAAAAGATACCTATTCCATGAATTCGTTTGGAGCCGTGTTTGTCGAGGTTCGTGTCGACGAGGCGCTGGGTGAGGTTCGGGTTACGCGAATGGTGGCCGCTATTGCCGCCGGCAAGATCCTCAATGAAAAAACAGCCAAAAGCCAGATTCTGGGCGGCCTGGTTTGGGGCGTCAGCATGGCCCTACACGAATACGCCTCCCGCGACCAGCGAACCAGCCGAATCATGAACCCTAATCTGGCCGAATACCACGTGCCTGTCAACGCTGACATAAAAAACATGGACGCATTTTTCATTGAGGAAAACGACGAGATCGTGAATCCTGCGGGGGTGAAAGGTATCGGCGAAATTGGTGTCGTCGGCACTGTTTCTGCCATTGCCAACGCCATCTACCACGCCACCGGAAAACGCCATTACGAAGTGCCGATCACGGTGGAATCAATTATCAGTTAACAGTTATCAGTTATCAGTTATCAGTTATCAGCTCCGCTTTATAGTACCTACTGTTGCAGCGCTGATAACTGATAACTGTTAACTGTCTCAAAGTTTCACTTTGAACAACCTGAACGGATACTGGACCTTGTCTTGACCGTTGTTGTAGGTGGGGGTGCGCTGAATCTGGGCGGCGGTGACGTATAGATAACCGTCGGGTCCAATACCGAAACTGTCGGGCCAGAGTAATCGATCATCCTGCACTACGGTTTCCAGTTTCCGGGCGGGTGTGAATCGGCGAATGGCTTTATTGGGCGAATCGGTGAGGTAAACGTTGCCGGACCGATCAGCGATCATGCCGTGTGACACGCCGGTTTCACCCATCATCTCCACGCCAGCCGCTACCTGATCGGGTGCCAGATTTGGGTTTTGTAACAACTCAGTATCAATTCGATACAGCTTAGTCTGGTTGATGGCCCGGTAATAGAGATACCGGAAATCGTGCGTAAGCGCAATGCCGTTGACGTTGCTGCTGAACGGCCTACCCGACTTATCTATCACTTCCTTATTATCGATGACCAGCCGGAAATTTGGGTCTGCGGACGTAGACACATGCTTCTGCAACACCGTTCGACTTTTACCCGTTGCCAGATCCAACACCACAATAGCCGACCGCCGGGGATCGGATAAATAGGCAACCTGCCGACGTGAATCGACCTGAACGTCGTTAAGTCCAATCTGGTCGCGGGGTAGATCATCGAAACGGTACACCCGTTCAACTTCATTCCGTTTCAGATTGATCTTCACCAGTTTTATACCGTCGACAAATGGCGGGTAACCAGCCGGGTTAGCAGGATCGAGCACCCAGAGTGAATTAGTCTGGTCGACAAACAACGCCTGCACGTTCACAAAACGATCGCGCACGTGCAACGAATCCCATTGATTCCATTCAACGTCGGGATATGGTTTGCGTTGTCCATTCACAATTTCGGCCAAGCCGTATTGATACGGTTCCCGTTTTGGGAATGTCACGAATATGCGCCCACCCGGTGCATCCTGCGACACAGCCAGACCAATAGGTTGATACCGTCCGAAATCGGCTACCTCGATCAGTTTCGGATCCGTTTGTGCCCTAACAGTTTGGCCGCATACCATTATCCCGAGTAAAAACAGCAGGTTTCTCATCCTAACGTAACGCGGACTTCAGTCCGCATGTTTGGTTGAATACTCCTAGTGCACTAAAACTGCTCAGACTTTCCTGACTCTTTGCTTTCGCGACGTTTTTGTCATACCGCCGCGTTCCAACCTTCGCTCTTACCCTCTTCTAAAAAATTTCCACGAATCCTGTAATGTTTCTCCCCTTCGATCGTCTTTGCCATTGAGATGGACTTACACGCGTTTAAGCAACGGATTCTGCCCGTTCAGAACCGACTCTTCCGGCTGGCTACAATGTTTTTGCGCAACCGCGAAGATGCTGAAGATGCGTTGCAGGATGTGATGCTACGCTTGTGGTCGAACCGTCAACAACTGGATACGTATCAGAGCGTGGAAGCCTTAGCCGTTCAGATTACAAAGAATTTATGTCTTGATCGACTTAAATCACACGCCCGGCAGAAGCCGGTCGATGATGCCGATCTGGGCAACGTGCCTGCCGACCATCTTTCGCCCTATCGGCAAACAGAACTAACCGACAGTGCGAGTCAGATGCGACGGCTGATCGACGAACTCCCCGAAGCGCAAAAACTGGTGCTGCACCTGCGCGATGTGGAGGAATATTCCTTCGAGGAAATCGAACAGGTAACCGGGCTATCGATCAACACCATCCGGGTTACACTGTCGCGGGCAAGACAGCGGGTGCGCGAAGGCTATTTAAAAGTAAACAACTATGAATCAGACCATTGAGAAATTATTGACCCGTTATTATGCGGGAGAAACAACACTTGACGAGGAAAAACAACTCCGCGACTTTTTCCGCGATACGCCTAACGTACCTGAGTCATTACAATCACACGCGCCGCTTTTCAGCTACGTGATTAATGCGCAGACAGAGCGGCTCCCGATCGGTTTCGTTGACCGTCTGGACCAGAAACTGATTCCGCCGTCGGTAGGTAACGTTCGGCAGCTAACCAGTTGGGGCCTGCGTTTGGCCGCTGGCGTTGCGCTCCTGCTTATTGGCTTCGCGGGCGGACATTTATTCACCCGATCACGTACAGAAACGGCTGAAGTAGCCATGAACGAAGCCCCGGAAGCCGCGTCGATGAAGAAAGTACTGGCTTTCGACGCAAAGAAGCAGACCTCGGCCAGTGATCGAATTCAGGCGGTGAACCAGAGTTACGAACTCGACGGAGCCGACCGGGAGATTACGCAGTTGTTGATCAACACGCTCAACTTCGACGCCAACGTGAACGTCAGACTGGCGGCTTGTCAGGCCCTGTTGCATTTTGAACGGGAAGAAGGCGTTCGTGAGGCGCTGATCCAGTCACTTCGCATTCAGAAAGACCCCAATGTGCAACTGACGCTGATTGACGCGCTGGTAGCGATTAAAGAAAAACGAGCAACGGCCGATATGCAATGGCTGGCCCGCAACCAGCAAGTGCTGGACATAGTGCGCCTAAAAGCCGAGCAGGGAGTCGGTGCTTTACAGTCTCCTTCGTAGTACATCATTTACCAATCAACTTCCCTACTAACATGAAGAAAATAGTAGTATCGGGCATCTTATGCCTGGGTTCATTCACTGTGCTTTTTGCACAAGAAAACAAGACGATATCAGGTTCCGCCCCATACCGGTTGCAGGAGGGTGACATAGTGCAAGGCCCAATCAAAGAGTACAAGACAAAGCTCGCCAACAATGGCGATCAGAAAGTGACAATTACCCTGAATGCTGCTCATCTGAAAATCGAGGGGTACAATGGTAACGAGCTGATCATCCAGACTTCGGCCAAGCTACCTGTTATACCCGAACAGGCAAAAGGGCTTAGACCCTTGTATAACTCAGCGGTCGATAACACGGGGATTGGTTTGGCCGTAACGACGGAAAATGGTGGATTGCACATCGAGAGTGCTACGCCAAAAAATATTCCTTACACAATTCGCATACCACAGAAAGCGGGTATTCTCTACGAGCAGATCAATTGGAATGTTGGTCACATCACCATTCAACATGTAGACGGTGATCTTGAACTCAAAACTAACAATGGTAGCATCTACTTGAATGACGTAACGGGTCCCGTAGTTGCGAATACTACGAATGGCGAAGTCAAAGTGACGTTCTCTGCTCTTAATCAAGGTAAACCAACCGCCATTTCAACCATAAACGGGTCGATCGATGTCACTCTGCCATCAAACACAAAAGCCAATTTCAAGCTCAGCAATATCAATGGAGGTACGTACACCGACTTTGATTTAGGTTTGAGCAGCAAAGAGGGTATGAAGCGAGTAAGCCACGGATACAGCACGAACGGCACAACCAACGGTGGCGGTGTTGATCTGCAATTGAAAACGATCAACAGCGATATCTATATCCGCAAGCAGAAGTAAGGGGGGGTGTGCTTTCAGCGCTAATCAGCGGCGCAAGTTGCGTACCTACGGCACGCTGTGATTGGTGAGACGCCAACGGTTCTACCGACGCTAATCAGTGTTCAGCCCCTGACGGGGCTAAACACTGATTAGCGCTGAAAGCATGTGCCTTACTAACGAGAACTTATAATCAAACGTCAAAACTCTTTTTTCTTTTCTGCCATGAAAAATACGCTGCTTCTACTCCTGGTCCTCTGTCTGACTAACCCCATTTTCGCCCAAAAAATCATCACTAAGACCCTGCCGCTTGGCGCTAATCAGGCCGTACACATGAACCTGAAATTTGGTGATAGCATCCAGGTACGTTACTGGGACAAATCCGATGTGTCGGTGCGGATCGCGGCGACTATCAACAACGGCAAACTCGATGATGCCCTGCAAGTTGAAACGACATCGACCGCCCAAGCCATCACCGTAAAAACGGACTTCGACAATGCACTGATCAAACAGGGCAAAGCTGAAGATTGCCCCGGCACAAAAAACCGATCGACCTGGAGGACTGATAAAAATGGCGACTCTTACTCCGTTTGCAGCACCATCAATTACGTGATTTTCCTACCCCGAAAAGCCGCGCTACGGCTGGAAACGATCAACGGTAACATTGACATTAAGGGCGGTGCTGCTCCTGTATGGGCTAAGTCGATCAGCGGGTTTGTAGATATGAGTTGGGATGGGCAGAAAGGGGCTACCGTGGCGATGAAAACCATTACGGGTGAGGTTTATTCTGATCTCGACATCGATTTCAAGAACAAGCGGCCCAGGAATCCCATTGTTGGTTATCAACTGGAAGGTACGGTGCTCAGTGGCGGTCCGGAGGTGCGGCTGGAGTCGATTAGCAACAATATTTTCCTGCGGAACGGAAAATAAATGAGGCCTTTTTGATACGGAGTGCAACGTTTCAAAGCGGATTGCATCATTGACAGTGAATGGCCATTCCGCTTCGGTGCACCGATAGGGCGAAGGATACTCAGGTACGTTCGGGTTCATCCCATTTTTTGACGGGTTTACCCCTTTGTCAACACGAGCCTGCGTGTCGCGCTTAGTTTTGGTCATTAATCTCTACTAAACGATGCACAACACGTTGCTCATACATTCGACGGTGCCGCAACCGAACGCCTGAGCACCCAGCGCTTACCACGTCTACCGACTCTTTCAAATCAACCTCTTATGAAGCTTTTTTTAGCCGTAGCCGCCCTGGCGCTATGGGTTGGGACCGCTTTTGCCCAAACACCGCCCAAAGTTACCGTTTCGGGCTCACTCATCGACTCGGCAACCACGAAGTCGGTTCCCTTCGCCACCGTTGCCTTACGAAACGGGACCGCGCTCGTTACCGGCAGCACCACCGACAGTTCAGGTACGTTCCGACTAGCGACTATGGCGCCGGGCAGTTACACGCTAACTTATTCTTCGATCGGGTACCAACCCAAAAACCAGCCAATCACCGTAACCGCAGACCAGCCAATGCTTAATCTGGGCGCTATACGGCTCCGGCCCGACAGTCGAACATTGGGTGAGTTGACCGTCACGGCTCAGAAATCGCTGATCGAGGAGAAAGGCGACCGGTTGGTGTATAACGCCGAGAAAGACATCTCTAACGTGGGTGGTTCGGCCGCTGATGTGTTGCGCAAAGTACCGTCGCTTAGTCTGGATCTGGACGGTAATATTCAGATGCGGGGCAACAGCAACATTCGGGTATTGATAAACGGGAAACCATCGGCGATGATGGCCCGTAATCTGGCAGATGCCCTTCGACAGATGCCCGCCGATAACATCAAATCAATTGAGGTCATTACCAGTCCGGGGGCAAAATATGATGCAGAAGGGGCAGCGGGCGTCATTAATATCATCACAAAAAAAGCGCTTCAGGGCTTCAATGGATCAGTTATGGCCTCGTTGGGCAACATAAACCGAAGCACCAACACCAAATTAGCGATCAAGACAAAAAAGCTGGGGTTTTCGCTGGCTGCCAACGGCTATCAGTTTCGGAACATCCGGGAGTTTGAGACCATGCGTACTACCTTGTCGGCCACCGGTCAGCCGTTGAATTATCTGTTTCAGCGCAGCAACGCTGACAATACCGGTACGGGCGGATTTGGCGAATTCAGCCTGGATTACGACCCTGACTCTACAAGCCGAATCAACTTTTCGGCAAACGCCTGGGGAGGCTCCTACCCCAACAACAGTTCGGTGATTAACCAGTTGACCGACCCAAATGGCAACCCATTACAGAGTTTCCGTAACGATATCCGGTTCCGCAATCCGTACGGAAATAGCCAATTCGATCTGGGCTATACTAAAACGTTTCCCAAGCGAGGGTCGAATGCAACCCCGGCGGAGTTTACGCTGCTGACCCAGTTTAGCCGAATGCCCGACAACTATTTTTACGACACCGACCGCTACACCCTCGACGAGACCGAACGGCTCAGCTTCCGGCAACGTAGCACCAATTACAGTCGCAACAAAGAATACACCCTCCAGGCCGATTACACCCATCCGTTCCAGATCAAAACCAGTCACGATACAACCAATCTAAAACTGGAAATGGGCCTGAAAGCCATCCGGCGCGACATTGGCAGTGAATTTAGAGTAGAACAAGCAACAACCGGAGAGGGGCCCTTTATTACCGACCCTACCCAGTCGAACGATTTTGACTACAGCCAGCAGATCGTTTCGGGCTACACGGCGTTGCGCATCGAAACCAAACAGAAGTGGAACCTCAACCTCGGTGCCCGGCTGGAACGGACGATGATCGACGGCAACTTTTTGACGACGCAAACCGCCTTGTCGACTCAGTACACGAACCTGATTCCGAGTATCACGATCTCGAAAGGCATCAAAACGCACACGTTAAAAACGAGTTACACGCAACGCATTCAGCGTCCGCAGCTTTGGTATCTGAACCCCTGGATAAACGCCAGCGACCCGCGCAATCTGCAAACGGGTAATCCGTACCTGAACCCCGAGCTGAATCACGCCGTGGAACTGGGTCATAGCGTAGCTACCAAGTCGGGCTTATCCGTCAATACCGCTTTTTATGTTCGCCTGACCAACAACGCCATCGAATCCATCCGAACAGTAGACGAAGCGGGCATTTCAACCAGTAAACCGGAAAATATTGCCCAACGAAAAGCCTACGGCCTGAACATCAACCTGTCCGGTCAGGCCAACAAAAACTGGACGCTGAACGGCGGCATCGACACGCGGTTTGTCGACCTGACGAGTATTGCGCTGAATCAACGGAATAGCGGGTTAGTGAGTAACGTCAATCTCAGCAGCACGTACAAATTACCCCACGATTACACGTTCCAGGCAAATGGTAATCTTAACTCCGGCTGGATTGGGTTACAGGCCACCGGGTCAAGCTTTTACTGGTACGGCTTTGCGCTGAAACGCGAGATGATGGCGAAAAAAGCAAGTTTGACACTGGGGGTAAACAACCCCTTCAATCGCGGCATTTCGCAGACAAACCAGCAATCGGGCTCGACGTTTGAGGCTGAAACGCGGTCGTTTTTCGTAAGCCGCTCCGCCCGGATTGCCTTTGAATGGCGTTTTGGTCAGATGACTTCGGGTGGCAAACAAAGCAAAAAAGTACAGAACGACGACGGTGGTCGTTAGACTGTAACACGGACTTCAGTCCGTACTCTTTTGGCACATCAAAAAAGTACGGACTAAAGTCCGTGTTACAGTCTAAACAGCCTCAAACGTACACAGCGTAGCCACGTAGTCTTTGCTACCGTCGGTCACCCATGAATCAAGTTGGGCCGGGTCTTTTAGCTGTTGACCACGGAAACGCGGTACGACAACGTACCCACAAGCCAGATCAGTCAGGGCCGACATATCGCTCCAGAGCTTCTCGATCTGGGCAACGGGGTAAATATCTTCCTGACCATGCCCCCAACGGTATTTCACGTCTTTCAGGGTTACGTAGGTGGGAATCCGGTGTGCCACGCTACGAACGGCTTTGGCCAGTTGAGCGTCGTCGCCAACTTGCAAATCAGCGCGGGTCAGCCCAAACAGTTGAAGCAGGGCATCGATCTGAATCCAGGTCGTGTTGGAGTTATAGTAGCTCAGGTTCAGCTCGTCTTCTTCGCGGGGTTGGGCCAGCCCCTCCAGTAACCGGATGTGGCCGTTCACCCGTGCCAGTCCGCCCCCACGGTCTTCGATTCGGCGGGGAACGACCTCGAACGTCAGCGCATTGCTCGATTCAAGATGGTGGCCCAGCGCAGCCGGGTCTACGTCGGCACCCAGCGTGTCGATGTTGTGTAGCATCAGGGTTTCTACCTCCGGATGGTCGGCAAGTAGCTTCGCCAGCGTTCCGTTTCGGAGAAGGTTCGATACTTCGTACCAGTGCCCCAGCGGCGAGAACCGTTGGGCAGCAATATTATCGACGTAATCGGTGCCCTCGCCTTTCGACTTGGCCCAACTGATCATGGCCTGCCGCCCGGCGTCGCGGACTTTCTGCTTATTCTCGTCCAGCATTTCCTGCGGTGTTTCTTCCCACAGGAAACGCAAATCGCGCTCCATCGGCACAAAACGCTGCCCGATTGAGCGACCCGGCGACAGGTACGTTGAGCCAGCGTAGCCGAAGTTACCCGTCTGCTCCAGCTTTTTCCGGATCGGCTCGTGGGTCATGTAGCTGGTAGCTACTACGTGTGGAATAGCGGTGCCGTATTTTTCGGCGAGTTTCCGCGTTTTGGCCAGGTGGATTTCCAGGAAGCTACGGTGTGCACCGTCGAGCTCCACAAACGGATTGATCGTCTTGATAACCCCCGCCCCTTTTGTCCAGCGGCTACCAACACCGGCGCCGAGGCTCAACACGGCCACTTTACCCGCCCGAATGGCTGCTTCACCAATTTGAGCCGATGCCGCGACGGCTTCGAGTTGGGTAATATCACCCATCTGTACGTCCTCGATCGAGGTGTCGACGGGAAGACGGTTACGAGACAGCCCAATACGTCCTTTCTGAATTTCTTCCCGGATTTCTTCGTGCTGAATGAAATCGAATCCGTTTTCTTTCTTGATCCGGTCGGCCTTCTCGTTCTCCACGCTCCGGTTGCCCTGCGAGGTGGGGTCAGATACTTTAAAAAGGTTACTGATGATAGTTCGCAGCAACGGATACGCCTGATTATTCCGTTCGCAGTGCGTGGTAAATAGGTCGATTTCGGCCCGACGCACGTACGGAATCGACGCGGGGTCTTTCCGAACAAGTTCCGATACGTGAATGCCGTAATAGGCCTCCGGCATCAGCGCTTCACCACCTTCGTGGAGCGTAGACCACGTACCTCGTGGATTGATGCTCCAGTTGTAAACCACCGGCTCCATCGCAAACGGCAACGAATCAGACAGTTCGTTTTTCGTTTTACGGAGAATGTCCAGCACCTGCATTTTATAGTCCTCGTACTGCGCCGGATTCACGAACATACCCATGCCTCCGCCCGACATGCCGCCAAGCATCAGGAAGCCGTAGTAATCATCACCGAACTGTTTTTTAGCCTTGGCAATGATCTGTTCGGTGAAATAAGTTGAGGCCCAGGGAATGATCGTTTTGATGGGTCCCTCCCAGTTTTTGGCTGTGTTGGCACCCAGCTTTTTAATGTCGCCTTCCTTAATGGCTCCCAGAATATTGTCGAAAATCTGGTTGGTCTGCTGACGGGCCGCCCATTCTTTTTCGCCCCTAAGCAGGTACTTTTCGGTTACCATCTCCAGAATAGGACCCACGTTGGAGGCCATACCGCCATGCATCAGCACCAGCGAGTTCATGATCTTTTCCTGAATGTCGGGATGCACCTCGTTCCCCTGCAACACGCGGTGACGAGGAAGCAACGTACCCCGGCTGATGCCGTATTCGGGATCGCCTTCCTGCGCAAACGTACCCTGAATGGCTTTGATGCCCGGCCAAACACCACCGGAGTCCTGCCAGCCACCACCCGATCCGCCAATCCACTCGCCCAGAATGGCGCGGGAAGCCACCAACCGGCGTTCGCTCTCTTCGAGGCCACCTTCCAGGTTTCGGGTTTGTCCCGTTGCCCGCATCAGAAGACTGATAATCGAACCCAGCAGGTTGGTCGACACCGCAAAGCGCGAGCCTTTCGGAATGTCGTTCACCTTCGTGACCAGTTCAATACCCATGCCCGGCGCCACAATGCGCGTCAGGATTTCGGCCAGTGACTGATTGGTCCCTTCAAACGACGGTGGAATCAGGCCGGAGGCAATCACACCTGCTTTGACTAAGCTGAGGTAATCGTTCCCGAAATTGAACAGATCGGCCAGATCGTGAATGTCTTTGGTCGTATTCAGGTCGACGCTCGTCAGCCGCAAAACGGGTTCCGCAATAACTCGAACGAAACATTCCAGCGGTGGCCTGATGTCTTTGTCACGGCCGAAAACGCCCAGATCGATCGAGATGTTGATGACACGCGCCCCTTCGGGGTAATCCATCCCCAGGAAGAAAATATCCGACCAGCCGCTGTGCGTGAGGTCCATCCTGACCGATGTTTGCTCGTGCAGAATCGGGTAAAAGAGCGAGTTGTCGGGCCGTTGCAGCAGCTTGGGCTGAATCCGGATCGGGTGCTCGGTCTGATGTCCCACGCGGAACATCCACTGATTACCTTTGCTGGAACGAACACTTTTCCGCACCTGATCGGCCAGAATCTGAAACGATAGCTGATGGTAACTATCAGCCAGGGCGCTGAATAACGTGGCACTTGGCCCCTGCTTGTCGAGGTCCTGAAGGAACCGGGCAACAGCCTGCTCGAACCGTCGGGCCAGTAGGTCTTCAAAACCGGCATAGGGTATCTTACCGATGGCAGGTACGTCGGGCGCGTCGGTCAGCGAAAACCGAAAACCGGCCGACAGGAACAGAATGGCCCGTACCTTATCATAGAGATTCGGCGTCGACTTCCGAAAATCATCCAGTTCACGCAACGCCTTCAACAGGTCACGAGAAGATAACGTCCGGCTGAGGTCAAAAAAGGATCGATTACGAACAGCGGGATCAGCCGACGTAATGGTTTCTATAAAAACGTTCATGTTTGATTAGCTTGTGGTGCGGGGCAAAAGTACCCCATCCCAACCCCTCCCCATCAGGGAGAGGCTTTTGCTCGGCTGATTGGCGAAGGGTTGGCCCCTCCCAAACGGGGAGAAGTTGGGGTGGAGTGCTTTTGCTGCTCATTTACACCAGTTGCGCTTTGCGGGCGTTTGCTTCGGCCAGTAATTCAACCATCGAACTCAGCGTCTCGTCATGCGCTTCGCCCGCCAGTCCGAGTGCGATCTGCGCCCGTAGCAGGCCGGTGCGGCCACTCAGGTCATAGCGATTTCCTTTCATTTCAAGGGCCAGGTACGTTTCCGTTTCGGCCAGTTCCTGAACAGACGGAGTCAATGGTGTATTGCCCGTTCCCTGCGCAATGTGTTTTTCGAGGATCGAAAAGACCGTTGGTGTGAAGACGTGCATACCGAAAAAGCAGAGGTAGTAGCCCACCCGCAGACCCGGCGTTTGCAACTCCAGTTCGGCTACACTCAGCGATGGTTTTTCGATGAGCCGCTCAATCTGGTACACTCCGGTTTTATTGGGTACGTGCTTGCCCGTTACAGTACCGTAGCGACCAATCTGATGCTCTATTGTGGGATTGACGGCTGACACCGAGCAGTTTTGTTCTACCGCCAGTTCAATTAGTTGGGTTGCACATCGCTTGCCAATCAGGTTTGATACGTAGAGGTAATCGCCCAGTAGCAGCAGGAAAGGCTCGTTATTGACAAACTCCTTCGCGCAATAAACAGCGTGCCCGTAACCCAGTGGTTCAGGCTGCTCAACAAACTGTGTGCGACTGATAAGATGATCGATCTTCTCGGCTTCCTGACGGGCCCAGTCCACACTTTTAAACGATTTAACCAAATTATCGCGCAGGGAGGTGAAAGCGCTGATATAGCGTTCGCCATCACCGGGCGCGCACACCACACAGATTTCCTCGATGCCACTCAAAAACGCCTCTTCGGCAATAGCCTGAATTACGGGCTTGTGCAATCCATCGGTATCAATAACCGGCAGCATGGCCTTCTGAATGGTATCAGCAACGGGATACAGGCGCTCGCCACGGGCAGCAGCGGTAATAACAGCTTTTCTTATTTTCATTGATAAAATGTAGTCAAAAATCAGTTAGCAGACTACCTGTTCTGGATTTCAAGTACAATGATAAATCATGTACGGACCGAATCGGTACCAGTTCATAACTAAAGTAGTATATCCGCCGTCATTTTACGTGATTCATGCTCACCAGGAGGGGCACAATACGCCCCCGGTTTTTACTTTTCAGGAAAAAACCCATTTTCTTTTCCTTGTATTCCACCTGCTGATAGGGCACTAAAGCATTCCCAAAAGCAACCTGTACCCGATCGGTAAACTGCCCTTTTTCCTGATTCAATTTCTTGACGTACCCATCAATATCAATGGGCGTTTCCGAGAACAGAAACAGCCAATATTCCAGCCCGGTATTTCCCTCTAGCTTCAGGATCGTCTCGGCGGGCAAGTCCATTCGGGTGTCTTTCCCAATCAGCGGACTAAAACCGGGGTCGGGGAACAGCTTCACGGCCACACTGTCGGTTGCGCTGGCCGTGACCAGATACAGGTACGTTTGCTTCGACAGCATCGCGTTGAATTTGAAAGGTGTACCTGTTCGCTGAGGCTTCAGAACCCTATAGGCCGTCAGATTCGCCCCCGCTTGTGTACGCGCCACGGCCATTTCAGGCCCGAAAAACAACGTGGCTACCGAAATGCTCAGATCGGCCGAGAGAATATTTTCATCCGGTTTGCCGGCGGGTTGTACGTAGGCCTGATACCCATATTTGGCGTATTTATTGAAATCGTCATAAGCGATCCAGAAATAGCCTTGATCGCCCCAGTTGCTTCCCCAGCTATTCACCAGCTTGAAGGCTCCTTTACCAAACATACGGTCGTCATAACCAACCACACAAACGGCGTGGCCACTGCCCAGCGAAGGAGATAATTCGGGGCTCCAGCGACTAAACCGGGTTCGCGAGGCCGCCTGATCTGAGGCACTCCGCCAGGGTACAACCGCCATAATCCGGGAAGAAACCGTTTTGTTGAGCGACATATTGCTGAGCGAAGCCGTGGTTTGCAGACCGACCACCACCGGCGACAGCTCTGACAAGGCCTTTTTAGTAGCCAATTCTTTATGATTCGACGCATCGAGTGTTCCGAACAGTTTCACATAATCCAGCAACCTGGACGTGGAATTGATCTTCACCGAATTGGGTCGCTGACAGGTTGATGAGGGTACTTCGGCAAACGAAGGCAGGCCATTCTGTTTCATGAACTCCAGCGCGGCACCTATGCCGATACCCTCGGTACAGGCGTTATCATCGGCGTCTTTAATGCTGTTGTATAGATACCAGGGCGACGACCGGAGCGCATTGACTTTATCCATTCCCTGCGCAGTATTGATTCCCCGTCTCTGGGCTTCCAGTATCGTGCGCATGTAATAGCCTACCGATATGGCCACGCAAGTACCGGTTTTCCCCTGATCGATAACCGATGGAACGTACCCGGACAAGTCGACCTGACCGGGCAATTTTTTGACAGGCATTACCGAGCGCTTTTCCGGTAGTGATTCGTAGCCCGGCTCATCTAGTTTGAGCCCCTGGGCTAGCAGCCATGATGGCAGCAATAACAAGCCAATCAATGTCAATTTCATAAGGACAAACGGCTAACAATTACGGATTATCGAGTACCCACTGCTCCTGAATTTTCACCCGACGAATGGGTTTCGATGCGGCTCTGTCCAACTCCGTGTTCTGAACAGATATGCTTCTCAACGTCGCTTTTTTCAGCGAAATAGCATCGCTATCCTCAACCCCAAGCTGAGGCTGCCGGGTTAAGTAAGTAGTTAGGGAGTAGGTTGCCGAATCCGGAAGCGTTTTCGGGGTATCGCTCTGATCGTATATCTGTTGGATAACCTCAACCACAGCCGAGTCCTGAGCCAGTGCGGTAAGTCGCTCACTGAACAGGCGGGTTTGTGCCATATTCTGGTTCAGCATTACGGCCGAAAACAGGTTGCTCAGCGTTTCGTTACCCAACGGGTCGATAGTGGGGCGTTGGACAATGAGCCTTGAAGGCCGTTGACACTTGTTTATCTCCAGCACAGGCACCTGCACAAAAGGTAATTTACCTAAGTTAGAACTCATGAACCCTGCGGTAATGTCGCTCAGTTTCTGAAACGAAGCTTTCTGAATATCGGCTCGAGTGGGCGCGCTCAACAGATTGCCCATCCCTTCCATCAATGCATTGGTGAAGACAGACCCTTGATGCGCTTTATTGATCCAGGATGGCAAAAGAGGCAATGAACTGCCCATTTTAACGATACCGCAGTTCGAAAGAAATAGTCGTTGAATAACTTGTTTCCTTAGATCAGGACCGGGTCCTACCCCACGTGGGTACGGCGCACTAGTAAGAAACTGGCTGCTACAGTCGGCGATTATCCATCCCAAATGGACCTTCCTGGCAAGCAGCCATTTCTCTACCTCGCTAACCGCTAATCCCTTCATAGCCGTGTCTTTTAATTTCCAGTTGGCGAAACTAGCGGTACTTTGGGTCGACACGATGCCGTAGCCCGAGTAGTAGACAACAATAATGTCTCTGGGACGAGTCTTCAGGGTTGTAATTATTTTTTTGAGGGCTACCGACGAGAAAGACGTCTTTGGCAGGTACGTTGTTCGTCGCCGATAGTTCAGCCCAAATGCCACTGTCTTCATTAGCTGGGTCATCAGCGTATCGTTGCTGCTGTTTAGGAGGCCGTACTCACGATCGCCCACTTCAAGCACGTAGATCACGTGGAGCGTAGGCGTAACCGACTGTGTGGGCACCTTGAAAGCCGACGTAACGGAGCCAGTGAGCACCAAAAAGTACAGGAGAAAGCAGTGTTTCATCTTATGGTCAACGATGTTACTGGTTACCCCCAATGTAGTAAAAACTTCTTTAGATTTACTGAGTATAAATCGCCTCGGGTACGAAGTCGATACGCTACCTTATGATTTGCTTACTTTATGTTAATCCAACCGTACAAAGAATCGTGGGTTGTTGACTTCGATTCACTCAAACGGGTGCTTGAGGAGGCGCTGGCGGGCCTACCGATCTCCGTTGAACACGTGGGAAGCACGTCAGTGCCGGGTCTTGCAGCCAAGCCAATCATCGACGTCGACCTCGTCGTGGATCAACACGTAGCAATTGATGACATTAAAAACAGGCTTACCAAGGTCGGGTACTATCACAACGGAAATCAGGGCATTCCGGGCCGGGAGGTGTTTAAACGAGGGCAAGCTGCCGATACGCATCCCGTTTTGGATCTCGTTGCTCATCACCTCTATGCTTGCCGGGCAGCTAGTGATGAGTTGCGAAGACATAGACTATTCAGAGACTATCTCATCGCTGATGACGAGGTACGGATTCAGTACCAAACGCTGAAATATGCGCTTGCACACGAAGCCAATCAGGACCGCAAGCACTACGCACTATTGAAAGAGCTGAAAGCAACGGCGTTTATTAGCAGAATTATTGAGAGAGCCGGGCAAAGCGAATACGATTCCGAGCAGTGATCATCAATCATAACCCAGGTTAAATGCCTGCGCCTGTTGGGTTAGGAACGAGAGCTGCCGACTACGCACCTCCTGTTACTAGCTAGCCTAGTCGAGTATATCTGCCAACAGAATACGTCGGTGACTGCCTAATTTCTTGAATGGAATTGATTCCTTTTCCAATAATTTGACAATGTGAGGCCTTGATGCATTTAACATATCAGTTACCTGTTGGGTACTCCCTTCTGATTCAGACAGAATGAGCGAAATGGCTTTCCCCTCAGCCATTCCTGCAGTATGAATGCTAATAAGTTAAGTGCTTTTGCAGGAATCATCACAGAGAACGAGTGTCCATCCTCTATTTGAATTCGAATTCCCTCTGAACCTTGCACTGCTATGGCTCCTGCAAAAAAAAGGAAGCGATTCTCGGGCTACCTGCTGATCGTGTAAGGTTGGTCTCTCGACGATGGCTTCCATATCGCTGTTATATGTTTCACTAGTATGACAGACGAAACAAAGTTTCTCTCTCGAATCACCCGCTACAACAACTTATCCGGTGTGATCGGCAATTCGCGGACGCGTTTGCCGGTGGCGTTGAAAATGGCATTGGCTACGGCGGCGGCTACACCGACGATGCCGACTTCACCGATGCCTTTCACACCCATTTTGTTGGCTTTCTGATCGTCTTCCTCGATGAAAATAGCGTCTAGCTCGCCAATGTCAAGGTTGGCGGGTACGTGGTAATCGGCGAAGGAGCGGGTGACGAAATTGCCTAATCGGGGATCGAGCACCGACTCTTCGGTCAGGGCCATACCGATGCCCCAGATATTGCCACCGATGATCTGCGAACGCGCGGTTTTCGGATTTAAAATCGTACCCGCACCCGTTACGGCCAGAAAACGGGTGACCCGTACCATTCCTGTAAACCGGTTCACGGCCACCTCAGCAAAGTTGGCGTTGAAACTGTGCGCAGAATAGTCCTCGGCACTTTCAAGCGGTTTGGCGTCGACTCGGGTTTGGAAATCGGTGAGTTTTTCTGAAATCATCAGTTGCGAAGCCGTGGGGCGGGCAAAAAACTGCTTGCCCGATTTAGCCAGTAACTCGTCGGTAATTTTCTGGCAGGCATCATTCACCGCATTGGCGTAGCTGGATGCACCCACCGAACCCACCGCACCGGCCGCCGGTGGCAGGTCAGAATCGCCCAGCAACACTTTTACATTTTTGATCGGCACGTCCAACGCATCGGCGGCAGTTTGGGCCAGAATGGTATACGTTCCTGTACCGAGATCGGCAGCAGCCAGTTCAACGGTAGCCATAATGTCGTTACCCGTGCGTTTCAGCTTCACAATTGCCGACGTTGGGCGTTGGTGGGCCGGGTACGTTCCCGACGCTACCCCGTAACCGATCAGGTAATTTCCCTGCTGATTTTGACCGGGCTCGGCGTTGCGTTTTTCCCAGCCAAAGGCTTTGGCGCCCGCCCGCAAACATTCCACGGCTTTCCGCGACGACCACGGTTTACCGTTCGATGGGTCGCGTTCGGGTTCGTTTTTGATGCGTAGTTCGATGGGGTCCATCTTCAGTTTATGGGCCAACTCATCCATCGCCGATTCCAGCGCGAAACTCCCGGTCGATTTACCGGGGCCACGTGTGTAGGTCGGCAAAATCACGTTCATCGACACGGTCCGGTAGCTGATCAGCGAGTTGGGTACGTCGTACATGACTTTCGAGCAGTCCCCGCATGGCTCCACAAACTCGTTTCTTATGGCTCCGTGGGTGGTTGTCTCATGCGCCAGCGCGGTAAGTTTACCCTCTTTGGTGGCGGCCAGGCTCACTTTCTGATGATTTCGTTGTCGCATTCCGACCGAGTTGACCATCTGCTGACGGGTTAAGGCCAGCTTCACCGGACGGTTTACCTGCTTGGCGGCCACGGCTGTCAACACCAGATTAGCCCACTGCCCACCTTTCGAGCCAAAACCGCCCCCAATATAAGGCGTCACGATATGTACCTGACTGGTCTTAATATTCAGCGTATTGGCGGCGGCACTCTGCGCGCCATTCACAATCTGCGAGCTGTTGTACAGCGTTACGCGGTCGCCGTTCCATTCGGCAATGGTGGCGTGCGGTTCCAGCGGGTGATGGTGCTCGATAGGTGTTTCGTACACCTCTTCGACTTTGTACTCCGCATCGCGTAATGCCGCTTTGGCATCGCCTCGTATGGCATCGGCCTTGTCTTTATCTTTCGGCAAAGTGGCCCCTCCAAGCAGTTTCTCAAAATCGACTTTTGGCTCCCGCTTGTCGTAGGTGACGTTGATCAGGTGCGACGCGTGCCGGGCCTGCTCAAAGGTTTCGGCTACGACCATACCGATATGCTGCCCGAAGAACTCAACCTCGGCGCTTTGCAACAAGGCACCACCACGAATGCCCCCGTTCACGTTTAGCTTGGGCGCATTTTTATGCGTGATGACGGCTAGTACACCGGGTGCTTTCTCGGCCGCCGCCGTGTCAATTTCCTGAATGGTACCGGCGGCAATGGTGCTTTTGAATATAACAGCGTAGGCGAGATTCTTGACCGGGTAATCCGTTGAATAGGCGGCCTTTCCCGTCACCTTGGCAATCCCGTCGATACGGCTGACGGGCGTACCCGTTACTTTTTTATTGTCTTGCATGATTGTGGTGACGTTAGGTTACGCTTTACCGCCGTTCAGGGCCATTTGTAGCGCCAGCGCTATACTGCGCTTACCCAGTTCAATCTTGAACTTGTTATGTTCCAACGGTTTGGCATCGGCCATCTCGGCATCAGCAGCCAGTTTAAAGTTCGCTTCTGTTGCTTCTTTTCCAGCCAGAAACTGCTCAGCTTTCAAGGCTCGCCACGGCTTGTGCGCTACTCCGCCCATCGCAATGCGCGCCTGCACGATCTTCTTACCTGACATCTCTAAACCAGCCGCTACCGACAAAAGGGCAAACGCGTAGGAGGCCCGGTCACGCACTTTGAGATAATAGGAATGATCGGCAAACTTGTTCTGAGGCAGGTCGATAGCCGTGATCAGATCGCCGTGGGCCAGGTTTGTATCCTGTTCAGGTTTGTCGCCGGGAAGGCGGTGAAAATCCGTAAAGGCAATACTCCGTTCCTGACCCGCCGCGTTTCTGACTTTGACAACGGCGTCGAGTGCCGCCAGGGCAATAGCCATATCCGACGGATACACGGCCACGCAACTCTCCGACCAGCCAAAAATGGCGTGCAACCGGTTTATGCCTTCGAGCGCACCGCAACCGGTGCCGGGTTCGCGCTTGTTGCAGGGCATCGACACCTCATAGAAATAGGGACAGCGGGTACGTTGCAGCAGGTTGCCCCCGTTGGTAGCCATGTTCCGAATCTGGCCCGACGCCCCCGCCAAGATGGCCTGCGTCAGCAACGGGAAGTTTTGGCGAATCAGCGGGTGATTGGCGGCTTCAGTATTCTTGCCCAACCCACCGATCGAGACGCCACCTTTGCCAGTTCCGGCGGTTATGGGTTTGATCTCCGTTAGTTTCAGCGACGAAATATCGACGACGGCCGTGGGGCGTTCCACATCTTCCTTCATCAGGTCGATAAGGTTGGTACCGCCCGCGAGAAATTTGGCCGTCGGGTTGTCGACTAACTGTTTTGTGGCTGATGCCGGATCGGTGGCGCGGCTGTAGGTGAAAGGTCTCATGGAATGTGAGGTGTGGGTTAGGCCGAGAACCGGAACGTTTGCTCAACGGGCTTGCCGGTATGTACTTCTTGAATGGCCGCCACAATGTTTGGATAGGCCCCGCAGCGGCACAGATTGCCCGACATTCGCTCGCGGATTTCTTCGGTTGACAGTTGAACGGCTCCTTTTTTGCTACGCACGTCGCCGGTTACGTAACTGGCGTCGCCCCGCTTCGCTTCGTCCATCAACGCCACTGCCGAGCAGATTTGGCCCGGCGTACAGAAGCCGCACTGAAAGCCATCGTGCTTCAGAAACGCTTCCTGCATCGGATGCAGCGTTGTTCCCTTCGCCAAGCCTTCGATCGTTTGCACCGTTTTCCCCTCGCAACTCGCGGCGAGCGTCAGGCACGACAAAATTCGTTGTCCGTCAACAATCACCGTGCAGGCTCCGCACTGACCATGATCACAGCCTTTCTTAGAGCCTGTCAAGTCGAGTCGTTCGCGGAGCGTATCCAAAAGGGTCATCCGGGAATCGACGGTTAATTTCTGAGCCGTACCATTTACTTTCAAGGCTACACTAACCCCATTTTCTAGTGAAGCTGCCGACAAGTCAGCGGTTGGTAACGCACTCACTGGTTTGGTGAACAACTGTTCGGCTACGGCCGATTGTGCGGCCAAAATACCGCCCCCCGCCAGGGTCATCAGCTTCAGAAAGTGCCGTCGGTTTACGCCTGTGTCGAGAATTTCGGACAGGTCTTCGGGCATCAGGTCTTCGAATAACTTTTTTTCGTCTTCCGACAGGTCAGGGGCTTCGTTCTCGTCCATTGGGCAGCTTGTAGAGGTATTTCGAAATAACAGGGTGTTGATACGTTATGTTTTAGTCCAAAGTCTAACGTCCAACATCTAATCTCTGACCGGGGGTTATCGCCGGAAGCGATACAGATACGGGGCTTTGTTGGCGGCGCCGGTATATTGTTTTTCCAGTCGCTCTAAGACGTTCATGTCGAGCATCTTTTTCTGGAAATTGTTACGGGCAAACGGCCGGTCGAAAATGGCTTCATAGAGTTCCTGCAACGCTTTCATCGTGAACGTTTCCGGCAGGAGATTAAAAGCAATCAACTTCTGGTCGAGATTCAATCGCAGGGTTTCCAGGGCCTGATCCACCATCTCATTGTGATCCATGATGAGCCTAGGAATCTCCCTAATTGGGTACCATCCAATAGATTCATCGATCGCGTTTTTTTGCGGTATTACCTTGTTGATATCGACCAGCGCGTAGTAGCCGATGGATACAAACCGGCGGGTAATCCATTCCAGTTCTTTCCGATTTAATCGCTTTTCCAGCAATTTATCCTCGTTGAGTTCGCCAATCTGCTGCATGATCCGGGCATTGTTTCGCTCGGCCTCCCCAAACACTCTGAACTGGTCGAGGTATACATCTTCAATGCCGGTTCGTTCTCTCAAAATGCGTCGGGCGGCCTCGCTAATGCCTTCGTGCTGCGTAATATAACCGGCGGGTAATGCCCAGAAATCGCCCCTGAAATCAAGTTTAGGAATAAGCACATTGAGTTGCTTTTCCCGGTACCCGAAGATGACACAGTCGATCGAAAGTTGCTGGATGTAGTTCTGTTCGCTCGGTGAGGGGTGCATAAGTGGTTCGTTTTTTCATGCCGTTGCTGACGTGTAAAGATAGACAGCCATTCCGTTGGCTAAAGCCAATGGCATGACGTTACTCAACCACCATTCTTTAGCACTACATCCACACAAAATTGCACAAAATTTATTGTCTAAAATGTAGACAATAAATTTTGTTTTGGGTTTATCTTTGTCTCAATTAGAAAATGATCCCTTTGCTATGCGAGAAAAGTCCTTTACAATCAGCCTGCTAACGGTGGGTTTGTGGCTGTTAGTCCAATCAATAGTTGCCCAGGTGCCTAAGCGTAACGTGTTGGTATTCAGCAAAACCGCTTCATTCCGGCACGAATCGATCAATGCGGGCAAAAAAGCGCTGGCCAGTATGGCTACCGAGAAAGGTTTCCAGGTACGTTTCACCGAAGATGCCACTCAGTTCAGCGAGTCGAATCTGAAGCAGTTCAACACGGTGATCTTTCTGAGCACAACGGGCGATGTGTTGAACGGCGAGCAACAAACGGCCTTTGAGCGTTACATACAGGCTGGTGGCGGGTACGTTGGCATCCATGCCGCTACGGATACCGAATACGAATGGCCGTGGTATGGCCGATTGGCGGGCGCGTACTTTCTGGATCATCCCTCTACGCCGAGCAATGTGCAGAAAGGCAAGTTCATCGTGGCCCTCAAAAACCACTGGGCCACCAAAGGAATGCCCGACGAATTTGAACGGACCGATGAGTTCTACAGCTTCAAAGACATTTCGCCGAAAATCAACGTCGTGCTGACCATCGACGAGAAGAGTTATGTAGGCGGCAAAAACCCGGATTACCACCCCATTAGCTGGTATCAGGAGTTCGACGGTGGACGGTCGTTTTACACCGCGATGGGTCATACCGACGAAACCTTTGCCGAACCCCTTTTCCTGAATCATCTGTGGGCGGGTATCAACTACACAGCGGGCGGCGAAACGCCTAAACCACTAGACTACAGCAAAGCCCGTCCCGAAGAAAACCGGTTCACCAAAGCTATTCTGGCCGAGAAACTGGACGAGCCGATGGAACTGAGCGTACTGGGCGATGGCCGTATTCTGTTTATTCAGCGCAAGGGTGAAGTTCGGCTTTACAACACCAAAACGAAGGAGCTAAAGACCATCGCGACCATTCCGGTCAGCACCAAGTACGTGAATAAGGAAGGCAAGGAATCGATGGGTGAAGATGGGCTGATGGGACTGAATAAAGACCCCAACTTCGCCAAAAACCACTGGATCTACCTGTTCTATTCTGACCCTAACGAATCGAAGAACGTACTCGCCCGCTTTGAGCTAAAAGGCGACGAGCTGGTAATGGCCTCGCAGAAAGTGCTGCTCGACGTACCTACGCAACGTGAAGAGTGCTGCCATACGGGCGGCTCCATTGCCTGGGACCGCGCCGGGAACTTATACCTCTCAACGGGCGACAACACCAACCCACACGGCTCCAACGGCTATAGCCCCAGCGACGAACGTGACGGTCGCAGCGCGTGGGATGCCCAGAAGTCATCGGCCAATACGAATGATCTGCGTGGTAAAATTATCCGCATTACCCCTCAGCCCGACGGCACATACACCATTCCCGAGGGCAACTTATTCCCAAAGGGTACGGCTAAAACACGCCCTGAAATTTACACCATGGGCCACCGCAATCCCTTCCGTATTTCGGTCGATCAGAAAACCGGGTACGTATACTGGGGTGAGGTTGGGCCAGATGCAGCTAAACCAAATGCAGACCGTGGTGCTGCCGGTCACGATGAAGTAGGTCAGGCCCGAAAAGCGGGCAATTTTGGCTGGCCTCATTTTGTGGGCGACAACAAGGCCTATAACAAATACGATTTCGTAGCCCAGAAATCGGGCGACAAATGGGATGCCACTGCCCCGACTAACACCTCTCCCAACAACACCGGCCTGACGGTGCTTCCGGCCGCACAGAAAGCGTTTATCTGGTATCCCTACGACGGCTCACCTGAGTTTCCGATGGTAGGCTCGGGCGGCAGAAACGCCATGGCCGGCCCTGTTTACTACGCCGACGCGTTTGCCAGTGCGCCCAACGCCTTTCCAAGCTATTACGATGGTAAACTGCTGGCCTACGACTGGATGCGCGGTTGGGTTATGGCGGTCAGCATGGATAAAGACGGCAACTTCCAGTCGATGGACCGGTTTATGCCCAGCTACAAATTCTCGAATCCGATGGATATGGAGTTTGCCGACAACGGTGATCTGTACATGCTCGAATATGGCTCGGGCTGGTTTACGGCCAACGACGATGCCCGGCTCATCCGCATTGAATACAACGGCAAAAATCGCAAACCACAGCTTCAGGTAGCCGCCAACAAAATGGGTGGGTCAGTACCCCTGAATCTGAAACTCAACTCGAAAGGCACCGTTGACCCCGATGGCGACGCGCTGACTTATTCGTGGAAGATCAGCTCGAAAAACGGGTTTACGAAGGTCATCAACACCCCCGACGCTAACCTGACGCTGGCCAAACCAGGCGTTTACAAAGCTGTGCTGACGGTTTCGGACAAAAAAGGAGGCGTTACATCGCAGTCGATGGACATTACGGCGGGTAACGAAGCCCCCGTACTGAGCGTAGACTTACCCGGAGGTAACAAGTCGTTTTTCTCGGCCAACAAACCGTTCAACTATGCCGTGAAGGTGACCGACAAGGAAGACGGTACGCTGGGCAAAGGAATCGACCCTGAGCGTGTAGCCGTTACCATTGATTACCTGGCCGAAGGGTACGATAAAATAGCGATTGCGCAGGGCCACCGGTCGGCCGATGCCAATGCCCTCTTTGCAGGAGGTAAAAAACTGATTGAAGCCAGTGATTGTAAAGGATGCCACAGCGTAGCCAAAAAATCGATCGGACCGGCTTATATCGACGTGGCCAACAAGTATAAAAACGACAAATCGGCCGTGGAGCGCCTGACTAAGAAAGTGATTACCGGTGGCGGTGGCGTATGGGGCGAAACAGCGATGGCCGCTCACCCCCAACTGTCGACCGCCGATGCAGCCGCGATGGTCAAGTACATCCTGAACGTATCGAGCGAAGCGGCGGCGGCAGGTGCTTTACCGGCAGCGGGCAGCTACACGGCGAACGTACCTGCGGGCGACAAAGGCAAGGGCGTCTACATTGTCCGGGCGTTCTACGAAGACAACGGCAACAGGGGTCTGCCCTCGCTGCGGTCGGAAGAAACCTACGTATTACGCAACACAACGGTAGATGTACACGGATTCGATGCGTACGACAACGTGAACAAAATGTCGTTTGGCGGTAATAATCTGGCTATTCCGGCTAAATCAGGTGCTTACATGACCCTGAAACAGACCGATCTGAACGGCTTGACGGCAGTTCGGGTAATGGCGGCGGCCCCCAAACCGCAACTAAATGCCAAAGGCGGTACTATCGAAATCCGGTTGGATAGCCCTACTGGTAAGCTCATCGGAGAATCACCGTTTATGGAAGCGTCGGAGAAAATGGATTTCACCCCCTCGGCACTGACTATTCCGGTTAAACTCCCTACCCCGTACGATTATAAGCCGCACGATGTGTACCTTGTCTTCGTGAACCCCAAAGATCCATTAGGTAGCCTTATGGTGGTGATGGGCGTTGAGGTTGTGTTGACACCAACGGGGCAGTAAGCAGTTTAAAGTTCAATGTCCAAAGTCTAATGTCCAACGTCTAAAATCCAGTTTCCAATATCCTTTTCTCCAATCATGACTAATTTGAAAAACACCAGTCTGCTTGTTTTCTCTTTGCTTGTCGGCGTAGCCTACAACGGGTTAGCACAAACAAAGGCACCTGCCGCCACCGCTACTACTGCTTCTGCCACGTCGGCCGATTTTTATGCGGGTAAGTGGGAAATCGCCATCGTAGGCACACCCATGGGCGATGTGAAACTTCTGGCCGACCTGGTTCGGAAAGACGGTAAGCTAACCGGTGAATTAACCAACACCGCCGATCCCAGCAGTCCGAAACTGCCGATTACGAAACTGGAAGAGAGCGCCGACAAACTGGTTATCTTTTTCGATTCGTCTCAGGCCGGCGAACTATCGATCGACCTCAAAAAGGTGGACGATGATACCCTGAAAGGGGCGCTGATGAATTTTGATTCGACGGCCAAACGCGTCAAGTAATAAGGCCGTTACAGCGTTAAGAGAGCCTCGTGTTTTGTGTTCGTTAAGCACAGAATACGAGGCTTTTGCTATTTTTTATAAAACAGGCGTAATACCAGCTTTTTTCAGCTTATCGGCTACAAAGAGTCCAACCGCTTTTCCCTGCGCCTCGCCGTTTTCGATGGCGTCGCGGTAATGAATCCCGCCATACAGGCGCGAAATAGCTGCTTCGCGAGCCGCCTGTCTGAACGAGGTAAACGTGCGTTCGGGCAGTTCAAAGATTGTTTCGGTAGTATCGGTAAAGGCAAAATCATCGCCAATCAGGTACGTTAACACCTCGGCAACAGCGCTGGAAATGACACTGTGACCACTGGTATATTCAGGAAAGGGTGGGGTTTGCAGAAGCGGTTGCCAGCGCGGGCTGATATAGCGATTAATGACTGTTTCGGGGCGCACTCGATTGCTGCGGTACTTTTCGTCCCAACAACTGATAAACGCATCCATCAGGGTCATGGCCACCACCGAATGGGTCAGCACGGCTTTGTCGAATGATAAATTGGCTTTACTGACCACAAGGCTGGTAATATTCATCCAGTGGCCGCCGGGACTTATTTTCTTGAAGCCAATTGACATATGGCCCGATGAATTGATCGCAAACGGATTACAGTCCCAGTACGAAGCAATAAACCGTTGTTTCTCTGTCAACTTGTTGCTGATCGCATACACTTCGTGGGCGAGTTTAAAGAATGCACTGGCAGTATCCTTACTAAACGGGATGGGTGGTAGTGGCTTGAACTGCCCGCAGGAATCAATCAGCATGGGGCGAATGGTTTTCCAGTGTGGTTCAACGGCTTCCATATAGCCCGGAGGAGTTGGATACCAGTTCCCTTCCGACCGGCTGGGCCGGTAGCGGAGCCGGGCACTCAGGTTGGTATACTTATCGGCGGCGGCGTAGGCCAATACCTGTTTGGCTGCCGACTGAGCCACGCTCACCGACTGCGCCAACATGGCGTCGCTGTAGTGGGCCTGCTTCAGCTCGGCCAGCAGTTTCACCTGTTCGGCTTCCAGCAATGCCCCCGAAGGCAGAATAAGCCGACCTGTTTCCAGAATACAATACAAAGCCGCTACCTGATAGTCGTAGGGTTTATTACTGGCCAGGGACAGCGGTTTAAAATGGGCAACCAATTTAGCGGGTGACTTCACCGTTGGCTGATGTTGAGCCACAATTTCGTGGGCACCCAGCAGGCAATAGGCATAGAAACGACTAGCCGCCGGTGGGTTCACCACGTCGTGAATCATAACCATTGTTACGGCAAAAACGGCTGGTTGAAGACGAGGACCAAGTTCAGGGCGGGCGGCTTCTATCCGTACGGTCTGACTTAGAAACAGACAGACAAGCAGCAAACGCTTCATGGCTTTTCTTTTTTATAAACCTGTACAGGTTGACCGTAGGCTCCAATCATCAGGTACGCTATGTTGCCAACCTTCACGTTGACTGCCGATTTTACGTCGCCCCGAACCGACAGCCCTGCGTTTGACTGGCTCAGGTACGTAAAATTGCCCGTTCCGTCGCCCGTTAACAGGCAGCCGTAGTTGGCATCCATGCTTCCCAGTTTCAGCCGGTTATCCGATTTGTTGCCCAGCAACAGCAAATCCATCCGACCATCGCCGTTAAAATCGTCGGCAATCGTTTGGGTCACCGGGGCCAGTTGGGCCTGCATGGGCAACGCCTGTTTCTCGAACCGCCCCGCCTTATTCAAAAAGACACAGGTACGTGACTCAGTCACGGTCAGCTTACGGGCCTTGCCCAATTCTTCAGGTGTGAGCACCTTGTTTAGCGTGGCGTCTGCGTAGTCTTTATAAAAGCCAAATCGTTTTCGCATGGCGTAGATCTGGTCGTTCAACTCGTCGCGGCTGACAAATGGATACGACGTCCCCTGTACGTAAAAGCAAAAGAACGGATCGACGGACCCATTCTGGTCAAAGTCGGCGTAGTATAGTTCGGCAGGCTCCCGAGGTGAAGTACGAATCTGAGAATTTACGCCCAAATTACCGGCAACAATGTCATTACGACCGTCATTGTTTACATCTGCCACCGTAAGCGATTGCCAAAACCCGGCTTCGTTCTGATTGAAATAAATGCTTGTTTGATCGATAAAACCGGCAGGCGTGTTCCTGTATACCTTGATGGGCATGAATTCTCCACAAATGATCAGATCGAGCCGATTATCATTGTTGAGGTCTACCCATTGCGCGTCGGTCACCATACCCACCGTTGAAAAAGGGGCGGGAACGATCACGAACTTGCCTTTGCCCTGATTTTGGATCAGAAACGACTGAGGCACCTCGGGGTATCGGCCCGGTACTACGCGACCGCCAACAAACAGGTCGAGATCACCATCGCCGTCATAATCGCCGGGGCGTACGCATGATTTGCTGCTGCTGCTTAGGATTGGCAATGGAACATCAGCTAACCGCAAGCGGCCTTTACCATCATTGATGTACAGTTCATCCTGCGAGGATGCCGTGTTGGGTTCAAAGAGTGAGTAGCCGCCTTTGGCCACATACAGATCGTCGTACCCATCGCCGGTGGCATCAAAAAAAACGGCCGCACTTACCGACGACAGTGTTTCATCGCCAATCTGAATACCCTCGTCCTGTGAAAATGTTCCATCAGGTTGCTGAAGCCAGATACCGCCTTTCTTCTGTTGATCGCCACTGATAAAAATGTCTTCCCGGCCATCTTTATTCACATCGCCTTTGGCCAGAATCGGCCCCGTATGCGAATACATCCAGAGCATAAGCGGCTGACGCTTGAAGTCGTTTTCGGCGTAACCCGTATGCGTATACGAGAGTACAGACTGAATTTTTGCTAACAAAGGAGTTGAAGGGCGAACAACCGGGCTGGGTACGTTGGTCGCCTTTTGCTCAACTACCAACAACTGATTTGCCGCCACCTGCTTCAGCATCTGCACCGATTGATCGGGCCAGACAATACGGATGGAATCGGCCATGGTAGTTGCTCCAAGGCCAAAGTGTAACAAAAGAGGCTGGCTGGAGAGGTAACCCCGCACGGGGCTAAGCTCCTGGTACTGCGGCATTCCCTTCGTGTAAACCGTTACCTGAGCACCAATAGCCTGTTTGTTACCGGCAGTGGGTACCAGTTTTAGCTGAAGAAAGCTGTTTCGGGCCTGTTCACGGGCCATATTCTGGTACACAAACGCCGGCTCGTTAATGTTGTTGATGATCAACTCCAGGTCGCCATCGTTGTCCAGATCGGCATAGGCGGCTCCGTTTGATATAGTGGCCGCCGTGATGCCCCACTCACGCTGCTTGTTGGCAAAGGTCAGATCGTGGTTGTTGCTGAATATATAGTTCGGCACTTTGGTCGACGGCATAGCCCGTACCAGATCCATGAGCTGCACCGGTTCGCGGTCGATTGCCTTTTTGATCTTGTAATCGCCCCAATAGCGCAAGAAATCTTTGTTGGTGTAGTCGCGCAGGTAGCCGTTGGTGATAAACAGGTCTTTGTAACCGTCGTTATCGAAATCGGCCAGCAACGGTGCCCAACTCCAGTCAGTATTCGACACGCCAGCGGCCTGTGCTATTTCACTAAACGTCCCGTCACCATTATTGAGCTGTAACATGTTGCGCATGTACTGCCGTTGCAACCCTTGTTGTTGCATGAGTTCAAACGACTCGTAGTTTTCCTGTAGCTGCAACAGCTTCTGTCGACGGTTATCCTCCGGCAGCATATCCAGCGTCATCACGTCGGGCAGGCCATCGTTGTTAAAATCCGCAATATCGACGCCCATCGAGAATTGCGATAGGTGACGGAAACTTTGCTGCGTCTCGTCGCGGAAGGTGCCGTCTTTCTGGTTGATGTACAGGTAATCGGGTTCGTTGTAGTCGTTAGTCACGTAAATATCCGGCCAGCCATCCAGGTTCACATCGGCTACTGCCACACCGAGCCCAAACGTGAGCGGATACTGATGAATGCCGGCGCGCTGCGTGGCGTTTATAAACCGGCCTTTTACATTTTCGAGCAGGCGATTCCCTGCCAGTTCATCGGTTTCTTCGTGGAGCCGGGCCAGCTCCATATTATCGTATTTCTTGATGTTGTGATGAAGTAGAAAAACGTCGAGGTCACCGTCTTTATCGTAGTCGAAGAAGGTTGCCTGCGTGTTGTAGCCTGGATCGTCGAGGCCGTATTCCCTGGCTTTTTCAACAAATCGCACCGGGTTTCCCTTCGCCTCTGTCTGGTTAATGAACAACTGGTTTCGTCGGGTGCCGTCGTTGGCTTTTCCTGAATAACAGACGTAAATATCGAGCCAGCCGTCGCCATTTACATCGGCCAGACTCACGCCTGTTTTCCAGCCCCCTTCGCGACCGGCCAGCCCCTCGCCAGCTTCGGCCGTAACGTCGGTAAAGGTTAGGCTCCCCTGATTGAGATAGAGTTTATTCGATTTCAGGTTGGCGGTAAAGAAAATATCCTGCAGGCCGTCGTTGTTCAGATCGCCGACCGCCACACCGCCGCCATTGAAAAAATACTCGTAGGCTAATACGTTAAGGCTCTCCGTTTCATCGATTTCGTTGTTGAACGTAATGTTTGTGCGGGAAGCGGGCAGCAGTTGAAACAGGGGAGACTGCGCACCGGCCGTTAGGGGTAAGCTACCGGCCAAAATCGCCCATATCCCGATGTAAATACCTTTTCGAAGGCGTGGGAAGAGGACAGAAACAAATGAAAAGAGAGTAGACATAGCTCGCATTGAGCAGAAAGTACCGATGGATAGTACTTATAAAAATAGCAAAAAAAATAGTAGGGAGCCTGGTAGCCCCCTACTATCCATAACTGTCAATGCATTATTTATCCCACCACATGCGGGCAATCCAGTTATCACCGCCACTCAATTTACCAACGGCAGCCTGGTAGCTAGCCGTATTCAGTGTTGCTTCGCCCGTTGGGTAAGGCTGACGCCGTGGGATAGCGCCGTTTGAGAAATTACCCACGTAGTTCACCGGCGTTAGCACGGGGAAGCCCGACCGTTTCCAGTTATTCCAGGCCTCCGAGAAGTTCATCAGCAACCCGGTGGTTGCCCAGTACTGCTCGTTGATTTGCTTCAGCGCGTTGGCAGTTACCAGCGGATTAGCGTCGGCATAAGCCGTAGCCGTAGCCGCGTCGATGGTTGCGCCATATTTGGCCAGCGACTGCATACCCGCGATAACTCCGTTTTTGTAATGCTGGGCAGCGGTGCCGCCAACATTGAAACCACGCACCACCGCTTCGGCCAATAGTAGTTCGGTTTCAGCGTAGGTCAGCACAAACAGAGGAGCGCTCCGGTTCCGGTACATCATGGTTGGACGCGAATATTTGCCGATCGGTGTAGCATCTGCTCCTGTTCCTGTACCACCCGGATACCCCGCTGACTTGCTGATGTCGGTTGCACCACCGTTCAGATCAAATCCGTTGGGCAGGCCAAGTTGCGCACTCGGCGTTGTGTTACCGGCGCTCGCCATGTCCTGGTTGGCCGCCAAGCCATTGGCCGGTACTTCGGCCACCCGGCTAAGACGGGGATCATTGGTCGACTTGAGGTAATCGATCATCGTTTTGCTCCAACGTACCTGATACACGTCGGCGAGTGTGCTCAGCGCTGCCCCGTTTCCATTGCCAAAGCCCTTGGAGTCGTCGGCCATTACAAAAGCATCGTCGGCAACACTGCTGAATACACCACCCGCAGCCGCTTTTTCAGCAAAGGTTTTAGCCGTAGCAGCATCCGACTTTACCAGACGCATGGCCAGTTTCAGCATGAGCGAGTACCCGTACTTTTTCCACTGGGCAATGTTGCCTTTGTAGGCAAAAGCGTCGTTGGTTGGGACTGGGTTCGATGCGTTGAGCGCGGCAGTAGCCGTTTCGAGCCGGGTCAGCAGCGACTTATAAACGCTCTCCTGCGTATCATACGTGGGGAGGGTAGTACCACCCTTCGCTTGTAGGGCCTGCGTGTACGGAATATCGCCGTAGGTATCGGCAATTGACGAAAGCGTCTGCACCTGCATGATAACGGCAATATTGGCCAAATTTGCCAATGCTGGTTTTGCTTTGGCCAACTGCTCCATTTCGTAGGCATAGCTTGCCCCCTGAAACCCTACGTTCCAGGTACCCTGCTGGTAATTGGCCGTATTACTGGATTGTACATACTTATCGGCATTTGAGTAGTAGTTGGCCGCACCTGACGTCGTCGAAGACAACACCTGAACCCACATACTCTGGAACAGAATAGGGCCGTTGTAGCCTGCCATTGAGCTTACGTAGTTCCACTGAGCCGAAGGTAACAACAGGTTTGGGTCAAACGTACTGGCCGAAGCCTGGGTTGGGTCGGTATTGAGCAGGTCGAGATCTTCGGTACAGGAGAACTGGATGGCTCCAACCAAAAAGCTTAACGCAATTAGTTTCTTATTCATAATTCGGTTCATTTAAACTTAATGTTCAGGTTAACGCCATAATTCCGGGCAGAGGGCAGGTTAGCACCTTCGATACCTGAATAGCGCAGGTTCGCTCCAAATGCAGCTTCTGGGTCAATGTTGTCGGTTTTCTTCATGATGTAGAAGAGGTTCCGAGCAACAAAAGAGACATTCACGCCCCGAATCAGTGGCAGATTCTTCAGCAGTTGAGCCGGCAGGTTGTAACCAAACGTAAGTTGACGAAGCTTAATAAAATCACCATCTTCGACACTAATCTTAGTCACGTTGTTGGCCAGCGCTGTGTAGAAAGCCTGTGGGGTAGCTGTAACCGTATTGGCAGCACCACCTTCAGCAACTCCCGTCTTTACACCACCTTCGCGACCTACGAGCGTTTCCTTATGGAGGCCACGACGGTATGCAAAGTTCTCGGTAGCCGACAGAATTTTGTTGCCGTAGTTATAATCGACCAGGAACGACAGATTAAAGTTGTTAAACGAGAAATCATTGTTCAGTCCACCAAACAGGGTTGGCAATACTGAACCCATATTAATTAGTTCACCCCGAACCGGCAGGCCGGAAGCGTCAACCACAATTTGCCCGTTTGCGGCGTACTTGTAATCATAAGCCCGGATTTGCGGACCCGACTCACCAACTACGAATGCCGTAACGGCGTTACCCAGCGTGGCGCGGTTTGAGCCCAAACCAATGGGGTTGTTATTTACATCTGTTTGCAGGATCTTGTTCTGCACCGACGTCAGGTTCAGCGATACGTTCCAGTTTAGCTTAGACGTTTTCAGCGGGTTGCCGTTGATCTGAAGCTCCAGTCCTCTATTTTGAGTTGAGCCTGTCCCTACGATACCAGCCGAATAACCCGTTGCCCAGCTATAGTTGGCGGGCATGATCTCGTTCTGTGTTTTCTGATCGTAGTACGCTACGTCGAAACCAAGGCGGTTGCCGAAGAAGCGCAGTTCCAAACCGATTTCAACCTCGCTCTTGGTAAAGGGCTTCAAGAACAGGTTGGGCAGCTGCGAGCTGAAGTTACCCGTAGCGATACCGTTGATAGCATTGCCCACGCCGTAATACACGCTCGTACCGTAGGCCGTAGTAGGTTCACCACTGGTCACAGCGTAGGCGGCCCGCAGTTTACCAAAGCTCAGGTTTGGAATGCGTATAAGATCCTGAAAAATGAAAGCCGCTGTTACTGATGGCGTAAAAATAGAGCGGGCTGCACTGGGCAGAGTTGAGTAGGTATCGTAACGCCCGGTTGTGCTTAAGTTCAGTATACCCTTATAACCCAGGTCAACGTTGTAATAAGCCGACTGGACCTCGGTGTTGGCAACTTCGTATCCACGGTTAAAGTTTACAACGTTGTTCCAGCTATAGAGGTAAGGCAAGACAAACGGCCCTCCGTTGATGTTCAGCTTCTCATAGTTGTTCTTACGCAGGTTGGCACCCAGGAGAGCGTCGACTGTAAAGTCTTCATTGATCGACTTGTTGATACCGATCAGTCCGTCGATGTTCAGTTCGGTACGCTGTGCGTTCGACAGTTCGTCCAGACCACCACGTGCTCCGTTTGAGTAGGCCGTTCCCCAGGGTGTTACCCGGAAGTTACGGTCGTTTGAGTTGTCATACCCGATCCGGCCCATGGCGTAAATCCAGTCGGCAAACTGATACTTGGTCGAGGCCATCGAGATCAGACGCTTCCGGTCTACGTTGTTCACAAACTGGTTAACCACGAAGTACGGGTTTGTTACGTACTCATCTTCGCTGAAGATCACTTCCCGGCCTGTCACCGGATCAAAGCCAGGCGCCAGAATCCGCTGATCGATGTTCGTAGCCAGTAGGTAACCGTTATTGGCGTTCAGTGGGCCATCGCTCAGGATCGGTTTGTTCTTCACGCGCTCGTCGATGTAGTTGGCCAGCACATCGAAGCTTAGTTTCGACGTAATGTTCTGCTGGATAGTCAGGTTAATCGTTTTTCGACCTAAACCGCTGTTTGGCAATACCGACTTGGCGTCGAGGTTCGACAATGACAACCGGAACGAGCCATTATCACCACCTTTACCTACCGATACGGTATTGGTGAAGTTGGTGCCGTTGCGGTAGAAGTTGCGGATGTTATCGCGCTGTGCCGAGTACGGATACTGCTTGCCGTCGAACTGGATAGCCGATGAACCGTCGAGCCGACCACCCCAGCTCATCCGGCCCGTTTGCTGAGCCAATGCCTGCGTGGCAGGCTTCACACCGCCGATACCCTGACCGTATTCGTACTGAAAATCGGTGAAGTTGATCGGCTGATCGGTGGTAAGGTTCATGTTGTAGTCAACCGAGAAATCACCCTTACGGCCCTGCTTAGTGGTTACAAGAATAACCCCGTTCGACGCTCTTGCTCCATATAGAGCAGACGCCGACTGACCTTTGAGAACCGTGATCTTATCGATATCGTCGGGGTTGAGGTTACCCAAACCGTCGCCACCATCGGCACCACCCCACTCACCAGCGCTACCACGCTGGGTGTTATCCATAGGTACACCGTTGATAACGATCAGGGGCGAGCCTGCTGAGTTCATACTCGGCATACCGCGCAGCAACAGTTTCGACGTACCACCGGGGCCACTGTTAGTTCCCTTAACGGTCAGACCAGCCACCCGGCCGGCCAGTGAGTTACCAATGTTGGTTTCGCGTGCCTGTGTAAATGCAGCGGCATCGATTGTTGTGACAGCATAGCCTATTTTCCGGGCATCTTTTGATACACCGAGCGCAGTGACCACCACTTCCTGTAGCACAGACTCACCGGGTAACAGCTTAACATCAATGACGCTACGCCCACCAACCTGAATTTCCTGCTTTGTATAACCGATATACGAAAACACAAGAACGGCGTTTTCGTCGGCCACCGTAATCCGATACCGGCCACTTCCATCTGTGTTGGTGCCTTTGTTGGTGCCCTTCACGGTGATAGTGGCCCCAGCAACTTCACCGCCTTTATCATCGGTGACTTTGCCCGTAATTTCCCTATCGAGGGCGAATGAATTGGATAGGCTGAGTATACACCACATGCCTATACAGAGCAAAAACTTAGGCAGTAATGCTCTAGGTAGTTTTGGCTTCATAAGTAAATAAACGGTTATGTGTAAAATTAAAGTTGGCAATTAGCCCGAATAGCAACATATTATTTCGCTACAAGAACTAATCATCTAAAAATAATAAAATTTTTTAATAAGTCGTATAAACAAAAAAAACTGGCGCACTCGAAGCGATTTTGTTGGCTGTGGACGTAAAAACCCACAATCGATGCACTGGAAGCCTAAAAGGCCTGGCATCAGTGCGCACTTAAAACCGTTAATTTTGGTCGTATGAGAGCCTTAATACATACTCAGCCAGGCTTAGTTAGACAGAGTAATTTATGAGAGCCATTCTGCTGTTTAGACTTAAGTATATATATTGCCCATATAAAGGCTCAAGACGTTTAGCAGGTTAAAAAGTCTTGCTTACGGGGGGCAACTCTGGTATGAGGCGGGGGCTATTACTTATACCCGTGAAGGAGAGAATGTCTCCATCAATTACATGCCTGCCGAAGAGTCTGATGCTGAAGAGGTGATGGCGCTACTCAAGGCATCAAAAGCGGCAACTACAAGCTTTGTGAAGACTCCCGCCGAGCAGTGGGGACCAAAAGAAACTGGGTACTGGCGTAGCCGCTAAACCCATCTCGCCCCTGGTCCTGGTCCACATTGTATATTTGCCGAAACACAAATACTACAATAATGCGGACACTCAAACTACAAGTACAAGCAACGATCGACGGTTTCATGGCCGGGCCAAATGGAGAAATGGACTGGTTGAATTTCTCCTGGACCGACGACATCAATGGGTACGTTACCGCCTTGACTGAGCCGGTAGACACCATTCTGCTGGGCAGAAAACTGGCTGAGGGGTTTATTCCACACTGGGCTGCCAACCCTGATGAGCCTGGTGCCGATAAAATAAATAGTACGCCTAAAGTCGTCTTTACCAAAACCCTCGACAAGTCGCCCTGGGCCAACACCCGCCTCGAGACCGGCGATCTAACGACCGAAATCAATACGCTAAAAAATGAACCGGGCGGCGATATGATCGTGTACGGCGGAGGTACGTTCGTTTCGTCACTGATTGAAGCGGGCTTGATTGATGAGTTTCATCTATTCATTAACCCAGTAGCTATAGGTACCGGCATGGCGATTTTTAACAGGCTTTCTGGTAGACAGAACTTAACGCTGGTGCAGTCAATTGCTTTTGACTGCGGCATTGTGTTGCTGCGCTACAAACGAGACAACTAAACCTGGGCGACGTACCTGGCCCAATTAACTAATCATCAATAAGTGGGCCTGTTTGCAACTAGTAAAAAGGTCCCACTCATTGACAATCAGCAGTTTGCAATTACAGGTTCATGCCGCCCGACACTTCGATCCGTTGAGCGTTAATCCAGCGGGCTTCGTCGGTGCAGAGGAAAGCCACTACGCCTCCGATATCGTCGGGTAGCCCAACCCGGCCCAATGCGGTAATTGATGCGATGTGCTTGTTCACGTTAGCGTTATCGCGCACTACGCCTCCACCAAAATCGGTCTCAATAGCTCCCGGTGCTACCACGTTAACGGCGATGCCGCGAGGGCCAAGTTCTTTGGCCATGTACAGGCTGAGGGTTTCAACGGCCCCTTTCAGCGACCCATAGACTGCTCGTCCTGGCGAAGTAAACCGGGCCAGTCCCGATGAAATGTTGATGATTCGTCCACCCTCACTTATCAACGGCAACAACTGTTCGGTCAGAAACAATACGCCCTTGAAATGAATGTTCACCAGCAGATCGAACTCGTCTTCGCGGGTTTCTCCAATGGGTGAATTACCGGCAACACCGGCATTATTGATGAGGAAGTTGATGTGATCGGCTCCAAAAACGGAGGTCAGTGCGGTTGTCAATGCCGTCGAGAAGGCACTAAAGCTAGCCACATCACCGGCGTTAAGCTGAAGGGCTGCTGCTTTCTGACCCATCTGTTCAATCTCGGCAACAACCGCATCGGCGTCATCTTTCTGGCTGTTGTAGGTCAGTACTACGTCGATGCCTTTTTTGGCGAGGGACAACGCCATGTTTTTGCCCAATCCCCGGCTACCACCGGTTACCAGGGCGATTTTTGTGTTCGTGCTCATTGTCTTTACCTGCGTTTAATTAACGAGAGCAAAGGTCGGTGAGCCACCAACGTACCTGGTTGCAAATAGCAATCCGATACTTGCAAAAATCAAATCACGCCAATTAAGCACGAAAGGCAGCAGGTGAAAAAGCCGTCTGCTTACGGAAAAAATTAGAGAAGTGAGCCACTTCTTCAAAACCAAGGCTGTAACTGATATCAGAGATCGTCCAGTCAGTTTGTTTGAGCAATATTTTTGCTTCCTGCACAATCCGGCTGCTGATGAGATCGGTGGTTGTTTTACCCATGCTTTCCTTCAACACCTTATTGAGGTGGTTCACATGGACCGACAATTGTTGGGCATAATCGGTAGCCGTGCGCAGGTTAATTTTCTGACCCGGCGACTCGATGGGAAACTGTCTCTCGAGCAGTTCGACGAACAACGACGATATACGGGCCGAAGCTGTGTGGGTTGGATGGAGCGAGGTCGCCGGTTGCAGTTTCTGCCCAAAGTGAATCAGTTCGATTACGTAGTTTCGCAGCAAATCATATTTATATGCATAGTCAGAATTCAGCTCTTTGTGCATTTTAGCGAAGATGTAGCGGATTTCGTCTGCTTCGGCGTCTGTTAACTGAAAGACGGGCACACCACCCGGCTGAAAAAGCGGAAGATCGTCGAGTACCACGCCACTTTTGGTAGCTACCAAAAAATCATCGGTAAAAACACAGAACGAACCGGACTGCTGCTCATCGAGCGGGACGTAGTGATACGGAATTTTAGGCGTGGCAAACAACAACGCATTCGTCTCGATCTCGATTACTTTATCGGCATACTCAGCGGTATTGCGGCCACTAATCAGGCTGATCTTGTAATAGGCTCGCCGGTCGTAGGGCATCACCCCTTTTTTCAACCGCAAGGCCATCATATCCGCAATTCGGAAGACGTTGAAGTGCCCGATCTCCTTATTGATCCCGGCCGGCATAACTGCCGCTATGTCCTGATAAAAATCGGTTAATGATTTGCTGGCCATATCCGTTTGTTTGCAAAAATCAAATGTATAGCCTTTATCAATCTCACACAATACACTAGCAGACAGCGAATGGCGTATGCTGCTCAAGGGCATGGTATTGATTCTGTTCATCAGGTTTCCCCACACACCTAAAGTTTTTGAGTAATCGAATTCCAGTTTATACTTATACCAATCTATTATAGTACAAATACAAGCCTTCTCACCCGACACATACCTATACCCCGATGATCAAGCTCACCCGTTTACCATCATTCCTTCTTAAAACAGGCTTTGTAGAGGCTGGCTGTCTCGCCATGTTCCTTTTACTGCATACCGGGGTATTCGCTCAGTCGAAAGCGAGCGCGCAACAACCAGTGCTCGGTGTTCGGTCAGCCACGATTATCAAGGTCGATAACCTGTCGTTCAAGGATTTGAACCGGAACGGGCAACTCGATAAATATGAAGACTGGCGCCTGTCGCCCGAAGAACGAAGCCGGGATCTGGTCTCGAAAATGTCGGTGGAACAGAAGGTTGGCTTTATGCTCATCAGCACCACTCGCCTGAAAAATGACTGGTCGTTTGAAGCACCCAAGAACAAGGAGCCCATCACCAGTGATTTCAACGAGACCGACCTCTCGGCCACTATGAACATGTTCACGCGGAAACCGCTACCGACGCCGATCATGAACGCAGCGGGTACGACCAAAGCGGTGACGCAGTTTCACCTTCGCCACTTCATTCTGCGCGCCAACGTCAGCGCCCGCATCACCGCCGAGTGGGCCAACAAACTGCAGGCGCTGTGCGAAAGCGACGGGCTGGGCATTCCGGCCATTGTGGCGTCGAACCCGCGTAACCACGTCACGGCCACCGCCGCCATTGGTACCAGCGTCGGTAAAACGGCCTTTTCTTCCTGGCCCGGCGAACTGGGCCTCGCCGCCATGCGCGACCTGAAACTAACCCGAGAATTTGCCGATATTGCCCGGCAGGAATGGGCCGCCGTTGGCCTTCGCAAAGGCTACATGTACATGGCCGATCTGGCCACAGAACCCCGCTGGCAACGTACAGACGGCACATTCGGCGAAAATGCGGACTGGGCAGCCAAGATGATTACTGAAGTGGTTCTGGGTTTTCAGGGCAAAAAGCTGGGTAATACCTCCGTAGCCATGACCACTAAACATTTTCCCGGTGGCGGAGCAGGCAAGGCCGGTCAGGACCCACATTTCGATTGGGGAAAAGAAGAGGTCTTTCCAGGTGGGCAGTTTCAGACCAACCTCATTCCGTTCAAAGCCGCCATTGCCGCAGGTACGTCAGCCATTATGCCCTACTACTCGATGCCCACCGGGACCGACTACGAGCCTATCGCCTACGCGTATAACCGCCCCGTCATTCACGACCTGTTGCGTGTAAAACTCGGATTCAAAGGCATCATCAACTCAGACACCGGTCCTATTGAAATGATGCCCTGGGGCGCCGAAAACCTAACCATTACGCAACGCTACAAACGCACACTCGAAGCGGGCGTAAACCTTTACTCCGGCACAGCCGACCCCACACAACTGCTCGAAACGGTGAAAACGGAGATGGTGAGCATGGCGCTGATCGACGATTCGGTGATTCGCCTTCTGAACGAGAAGTTTGAACTGGGCCTATTTGAAAACCCATACGTAGACGAGAATGCTGCCGAGAAGTTGGTAGGCAGTGCCGCGTTTCAGGCCCGGGCCGATGTAGCTCTCCGCAAGTCGATCGTATTACTTCGCAACGAAGCAAAAACACTCCCGCTAAAACCGGCGACGAAAGTGTATGTTGAAACGTATGCAAAACGCGGCAACCCAGCCACTGCCGGGCAGGGCGAAGCCTACGTACCTGAACCTGGAAAGTATGCGCTCCAATTTGTAAAAACACCGGAAGAGGCCGACGTTATTCTGCTCTGGCTCTTGCCTTCGGCCAAATCACTCTTCGCCTCCGATGGCTCACCGATCGAATTGTCGCTATCGAAGAATAATGTCGATGTAGCCTATATCAACGCCCTGACCGCCAAAAAACCAACAATCATGGCCATCAACTACACCAACCCGTGGGTAATCGATGAGGTGTATAACCCGACGACGGCCTCGCGCTTTAAAGGTATATTGGCCACCTTCGGCACCACTCCCGATGCCCTGCTGGATATTGTTTCGGGTAAGTTCAAGCCGTCGGGCAAAATGCCGTTTACAACCCCCATTTCTGAAGCCGCCGTACGCAACCAGTTGGAAGACGTACCTGGCTACAAAGAAGGCCCCACCTACGGATTGTTTAAATACGACGAAGGGATAGGGTATTGAGTTGTTGAGTAGCGTGTGTGGCTTGCGCGTAGCTTCGTTAGTCGTGCCCTTCGACAGGCTCAGGGTGACAAGAAACATCTGGATATTTGCCTAAACATGGGGATGATTGATGTCACCCTGAGCCTGTCGAAGGGCTACAAGCGCGAAGCAACATATCACCAACGCACCAACACCCTTTCCCTTCTCCTGCACATCACAAAATTCCCCACTATCTAAAAAAAACTTTTCCCAATACATATTGGTTGACATAGCAACTAGTTTTACCTTTGTTGCATGATTGACGAAAATACGCTTCGGGCGAAGTTTGCCGAACGGATGGGCTCACAATCCATCTTCATGATTAGCCACGTAGGGCACCTGATGGCCAAAAAGGCAAATCGAGAGTTGACCCGCCTGGGCTTTACGCTTCAGATCGAGCAGTTTCCCGTGTTGTTCATTACCTACTTTGCTGGTGAAGAACTGCTCTCGCAACAGGATATTGCCAATATGCTTCAGAAAGACAAATCAGGCATTCAACGCTCTATTCGCACGTTAGAGCGGGATGGTTACCTGCGCGTGGTCCCTGACGATATTGACCGGCGCAAAAATCTGATTCGTTTGACCCCCGCTGGTAAGATGATTATTGAACAGGCCATTCAAACCACCGAGATGCTCGATCAGCAGGTGATGAGCCAGCTTTCAACCGAAGAGAAAGAAGCATTCCTGAGCACTACCCGTAAAATCATTACCCTATTAGACAAGTAACTTTTTTTTAGCTAATTAGTTGATATATCTACTGTAGACGCATCAACGTTTGGATTTATGAAACGATTAATTGCACTTAGTTTAGGTTTGGCCCTACTGCCCCCGCTATACAGCTGGGCGCAGACGGCTACGCAACCGCAACCGCCAAGTACCGGCGGTTTCCGGTTAAAAGATTGTATCGATTACGGCCTGAAGAATTTCGGCAGCGTACGCATCGCGCAGTATCAGGTTCAGACGGCGAACGAACAATCACGACAGGCCTTAGGGCAGTACCTGCCGCAGGTGAGCGCTACCGGAACTACGGTAAACAACCTGAAACTCCAGCAGAGCGTTATTCCGGCTGGTGTGTTCGGCCCGGAGCCACAGGTATTCATCATTGGACAGAAATTCCAAACCAACCTGACCGCGCAACTCTCGCAGACCATTTTCGACCGGTCGCTGCTCATTGGCATCAAGGCGAATAAGCCAAATCAGGAGTTGGCTTCGCTGAACACGCGGCAGACGCAGGAAGACGTGATCTACAACATTGCCAGCAACTACTACCAGGTTTTTGTGTCTCAGCAGCAGATCGGACTCCTGCGCGATAACCTGGAACGTACCCAGCAGGTGCTGAACATTCTGAAGCTTCAGCGCGACAACGGCGTGATTCAGCCCGTAGACTACACGCGTACTGAGGTGAGCTACAACAGCACACAATCGCAGTTGGCGCTGGCCGAAAATGATTTGAACCTGGCCCTGAATCGTCTGAAATACCAGATGGGTATGCCGCAGGACCAGAATCTGGTCTTATCGGATTCTACCCTACTGACTCAGTTACCGACCATCGATCAAGAGCCATTCGATCCGAAACGGCTGGTGTCGTTTCAACAGGCCGAAACGAACATTGTGTTGCAACAACTGCAATTGCAACGGATCAAATCGGGTTACCTGCCCACGCTCAGTTTGACGGGCAACTACGGCACGGTGAACCTCGGCGCACAGACCATCGACAAACTGTTCACCAACTTTGTGGGCTTCGGCAGCGTTGGCCTACGCCTGAACATCCCCATTTTCGACGGTTTGCAGCGGGATTCGCAGATGAAGCAACAGCGGCTAACCGTGCTGACTCAGCAGGAGCAGCAAAAGCTGAATACGTCGGCCTACCAGCTTCAGTTCAACAGTGCCCAATCGCAGATTCGGCGGGCGCAAACGAGCGTGCAGAACGACGACCGAAACGTGAAACTGGCGCAGGAGGTCTACAACATTACTACGCTTCAATACAAGCAGGGCACCAAGCTGTTGAGCGATCTTATCAACGCTGATAACTCGTATCGCGAGGCCCGCACCAACTACATCAATTCGCTCATCAACCTCTATCAGGCACGGCTCGATCTCGAACAATCGCAGGGCAAACTCCTGACCTTTTACAACCAACTTTAACTGAAACGTCATTACGCTTCGCTGTCATTTATTGTCATTAGGCTTCGCCGTCATTTGTCGTACGAACAATTAATGACCATCAATGACAATGAATGACCATCTAATGACAGCGAAGCGTACTGACAAAAAATAAATTATGAAAAAGACAACAATCATCGTTGTGGTCGCCATTCTGGCGGTTGTTTCCCTGATCGGGTTTCGACTGGCTTCCAATAAAAAGACAATCGACGCGCAGAAGCAGCCGGTTGTAAAGGCAAACGTGGCCATTCCGGTCACCGTGGCCCCCGTAGTAGAAGGTACAGTTAGCCAGCAACTTGTGAAAACGGGTAATTTGATTCCGTTTAAAGAAGCCGACCTGATTGCCACCACAGCCGGAAAAGTAACGAAAGTCAACTTCGCGCTGGGCTCAACGGTTCGTACCGGGGCCGTGCTGGTACAAATGGATAATCGACTGAAAGAGTTATCGCTGGAAGCCACGCAGCTATCCATCGATCGGTTGAAGAAAGATGTAACGCGTTACAACACGTTACTGGCTGGAAACGCTACCACTGAGTTGCAGGTGAACGACACCAAGTACAACTATGAAAACGCGGTAAATCAGGCTGAGCAGATTAAAAAGCAGATTGCCGATGCCAACGTGAAAGCGCCCATTGGCGGTCGTATTGTGCAAAAAGCCATCGAACCCGGCGAATACATCACGGTCGGTAAAGTGCTGGGTCGGGTGCTCGACGTAGCCCGTCTGAAAGTAGAGGTGCAGGTAAACGAAAGCGACGTGTACCGCCTTCGCGAAGGCCAACCTGTTCGGGTTACGTCGGACGTGTTTGCCGGACGAACCTTCAACGGACGTATTTCGTACATCGCGCCTCAGGGTACGGTAGAACACAATTACCCGGTCGAAATTACGATCGATAACGCGGGCGGCCTGAAAGCAGGTACATTCGTGAACGTCGACTTCTCGCAGAAATCGAATCAGAAAGCGTTACAGATCCCACGCGCGGCCCTGGTCGAAAGCATCAAGAACCCTTACGTCTACGTCATCAACGGCAACGCAGTATCCCGCCGCACCATCACCGTTGGCCGCGACTTCGGCGACACCATCGAAGTCCTAAGCGGCCTCAACGCTGGCGATCAGGTAGTGACCACCGGCCAGCTAAACCTCAGCGACGGCAAACAAATTCAAATTACTAAATAAACGGTTTGTGGTTTGTCGTGTGTGGTTTGTAGTTGCTTTGCTTGCCTACAAACTGGTAAATGAGCAACGAAACCACAAACCTCAAACAACAAACCACAAACTTCCCAAAAATGTCTATATCCGAAATTGCTGTAAAGCGGCCGCTGTTGGTGATGACGATTTTTACCGTTCTGATTCTGTTCGGTTTTCTGAGTTATCAGCAATTGTCGTACAACCTGCTGCCTAAATTTGAGGCCAACGTCATCAGCGTGGCCACCGTGTACCGGGGTGCCTCGGCCGACGAGGTAGAAACCAACGTTACCAAACGCATTGAAGACGCGCTTTCGGCCTTGGAAGGGCTCGACCGCATGACGTCGACCTCGCAGGAAGGCGTTTCAAGCGTGATCATTCAGTTAAAAAACGGCGTGAACACGACGCTGGCGCAACAGGATGCCCAACGCAAGATCGAGCAGATTCTGAACCTGCTGCCCGACGCCGCCGACCGCCCGATTCTGAACAAATTCTCGACTGACGAAATACCGGTCTTGCGGATGGGGGTTACAGCCAACATGTCGCCCACGGCGCTGTATGACCTGATCAACAACAACATCAAGCCGCAGCTCTCGAACGTAACGGGGGTTGGGCAGGTGAACATCATTGGCGGTAACGAACGCGAGATTCAGGTCAATGTGAACACCGAAAAGCTACGTGGCTACGGGGTGTCGATCGGTCAGGTGTCGCAGGCCATTAACGCAGCCAATGCCAGTTATCCCGCCGGGCAGCTCGAAACGCGCGAATCGCAGTATTCGATCCGGTTCGATGCATCGGTGCAAACGGTGAATCGCCTTCGCGACCTTATTATCGCCAGCCGGGCCGATGGGTCGCGGGTGTTACTGAAAGACGTGGCCGAAGTGGTCGACGCCAGCACGAAGCCAACGGCCATTAACCACATTAACGCGCAACCGTCGATTGGTTTACAGATTCAGAAGCAGTCAGATGCTAACGCCGTATCGGTGAGTCAGCAGTCGCAGGTGAAGATCAAGCAGTTGGAGAAGCAGTATGCCAACGTTGGCCTGAAATTCAACATTGCCTCCGATCAGTCGATCTACACCCTGGCGTCGGCCGATGCAGTGGTGTTCGATATGGGTCTGGCCATTCTGATCGTATCGGTGGTGATGCTGTTGTTTTTGCACAGCTTCCGCTCGGCCATGTTCGTGCTGGTTGCTCTGCCATCGTCTATGATTCCGACGTTTGCGCTGATGTACCTGATGGGTTTCTCGCTGAACCTGATGACTCTGATGGCCCTGTCGCTGGTGGTTGGTATTCTGGTCGATGACTCGATTGTGGTGTTGGAAAACATTAACCGACACCTGGAAATGGGCAAAGACAAACGCACCGCCGCCCTCGACGGTCGAAGCGAAATCGGCTTCACCGCCCTCGCCATTACGCTGGTCGACGTGGTGGTGTTCGTGCCGCTGGCCATGACAGGCGGCCTGATCGGGAACATCTTGCGGGAGTTTGCGCTCGTGGTGGTGTTCTCGACCCTGATGAGCTTGCTCGTGTCGTTCACCCTGACGCCTTTGCTGGCCTCACGCTTCGGTAAAGTAGAAGTGCTGAATCCGAACACGCTCTGGGGTAAACTGAACCTCGGTTTCGAGCGGTTCCTGGATGGGCTGACCAACGCCTACGGCCGTATTCTGGTGTGGGTACTGGGCCACAAGCGCTACATTTTCCTGAGCGTGATAGCCATGCTGGTTGGTTCTATCTACCTCGTGCCGGCGGGTTTCATCGGTGCGGCGTTTATGCCACAAAGCGATATGGGCGAAATGAGTGTGCAGATCGAACTGTCGCCAACAGCGTCGATTTACCAGACCAACGCGGTGGCGCAACGGGCCGAACAGATCATCATGAAGCACCCCGAAGTCACCAATGTGTTCAGCAACATCGGTTACAGCAGCACCGGTCTGGGTACGTCGTCGAACAGCAACCTCGCCGATCTGAACGTGAAGCTGGTTGACAAAGAGCAGCGAAAACTCTCGACGGAAGCGTTTGGACAGATGCTGAAGAACGAAGTGGGTCAGATTCCGGGGGTGCGCGTCACGGTATCGCCCGTCGGTATTGTCGGTGCCTCACAAGCGCCCATCATGATCGCCGTGAAAGGCACCGATCTGGCTGACATTCGCAAAGCCGCCGCACTGGTGAAACAGGTAACCGAATCGGTACCCGGCACGCAGGACGTGAAGTATTCGGTGAAAGATCCCAAACCGGAAGTAACAGTCAATCTGAACCGCGAACGGATGGCGCAACTGGGCATCAGCGCGTCGGATGTGGGTATTGCGCTGCAAAATGCGTTCCGGGGAAATGACCTGTCGAAGTTCAAGCAAAACGGTAATGAGTACGACATTCTAGTGAGCCTCGACCAGTTCGACCGTACCCAGGCATCCGACGTGTCGCGTCTGACGTTCGTGAATAACCAGGGTAACACGTTCGAGCTGTCACAGTTTGCCACGGTGCAGGAACAGGTGGGCGAAAGCGTGCTGGAACGTATTGACCGGCTCTCGTCTATCACCATCAACGCGCAGGTTATTGGTCGCCCCGTGGGTACGGTAGGTGCCGATATTCAGGCCAAGATGGCGCAGGAGAAACTCCCTGAGGGCGTATCGATCCAGTATCTCGGCCAATTACAACAACAGTCCGACGCCTTTGGCAGTCTTGGATTAGCTTTAGGCATTGCCATTCTACTGGTTTATTTCATCATGGTAGCCTTGTACGAAAGCGTGATCTATCCGTTTGTGGTGCTGTTCTCAATTCCCGTCGCCTTGATCGGTGCCCTGCTGGCGCTGGCCCTGACCATGGAAAGTCTGACCGTGTTCGCTATTGTGGGCATGATTATGCTGCTGGGTCTGGTGGCAAAAAACGCGATTCTGATCGTTGACTTTACCAACCAGCTAAAAGCTGAAGGTCATGAGGTAGTCGACGCGTTGATCGAAGCGGGTAAAGAACGGCTTCGTCCCATTCTGATGACCACGCTGGCCATGATTTTCGGTATGCTGCCCATCGCGTTGGCGAGTGGGGCGAGCGCCGAAACGAAGAACGGTATGGCCTGGGTAATCATCGGCGGCCTAAGCTCGTCGCTGGTCCTGACCCTACTGGTGGTGCCCTCAACGTACCTGGTCGTCGACCGGTTAATGGCCCGATTCACGAAGAAGAAAGTGATCCCGCAAAAGCCGCAAGACCTGGAAGTAGCCAAGGCGATTAGTTAAGCATCTGGTTATTTATACATACAAAAAAGCCGATCTAAAACTAGATCGGCTTTTTTGTGGTCAATCATAAACCGGGTTTCTTTATCATTATCCTTGTAAATCGAACACGGCATGTTCGATTTACAAGGATAAAAGGACGAACGACCAGACCAGGAGATTCGTTGAAAGACTAACCGATCGTCTCGTACAGGGCTAATCCCTGTTTCGTAAGCAATCCGCGAACGAACTGATGTTTGATGATTGGCCCAGCCCCCTCGAAAGGTATATCACACTGGCTTTGCTCGAGCCATAACCAAGCCATAACCGACTCATTATCGGCTAGATCAGGCCGGTATAGGGCTCGCTCCACACCAGCCCGCAGGTTACCGACCAGAATGGTGTTGATATAATGCGTTCTGAATGTCTGGAAATAGTGCCATGCAGCGGGATAATGGCGCTCAATATCGCGCAGTAGATTGGGGTTAACAGTCTGCTTGTAGTGAATCAGCCGATCCCAAATCAGCAGGGCACCGGCAATCGGGTTAGCCGTTTGCTCTTGAATGGCACTGGCCTCATCCAGGCTGTCGTTCAGCTGATTTTCCAGCATCTGCTTCACCAGGTCTTCTTTGCTCTCAAAATACTGATAGAGCGTCTTTTTCGACATACCCAGTTGCCGGGCAATATCATCCAGCCTAACGGTTTTTACCCCCAGGTGGTTAAACAGCCTGCTGGCTTCTGTAAGGATCCGTTCTTTCATCGACGCATGAAGCAGGGCATAGCGCTTATTGAACACCACGCCCTACTTCATGTACTATAACCAGTCGTTTTTGTTTGGGACGTTCCGTTGGCTGAAGCCAGCGGAGACCAGCTACGCGAAGAAACTAGGCCGACGAAATCCGTCGGCAGGGTGCCAGCTGGCATCACGACGGCGCAGGGCCTGGGTGATGGCAATAATATCATTGCCACGCCGGGCCTGCTCTTCGGTGCTCGCCGAATTATACTGAGCCTGGTGCGAAGGAGCCCAGTTGAACAATTCCGTTTTAGCATCATAAATGCCAACGGGTGTACGCCTGTTATCGGTGACCAATTGCTTCAGGAGCAATTCAGCATCGGCATGGTTAGCAAAACCAATGTGTTGATACTGGTCTTTAAGGAGATAAACTACTGAATATCGTTTCATTGTCGTTGTTGTTAAGTGAAAGGACGTACCTGAAACAGGAGACGTCATTCGGTATTATTTTTCTTGCAAGGCGCGAAACCGGTTTATGCCAATCTGCTTCTCTGGAACAGCTTCCCGTGTTTTACTACCAATTCCCTCAGCCTGTTGACTGAGGTGAGCAACCTGCTTAGTCAGCATATCAAGCTGCCGTTGAATGCGTTGCAGTTGATGCCGACTTACCGTTGAATTGTTACCACCCGCTGAGTGCTGAAGCGGCCGAAGGCTACCACCAAACGGAGCGCCGGTACGGCTCAGGGCTTCAAACACAACCGGATTCTGGTTGACAAACTGTTCGATTCGTTGATTGAATAAAGAGCGAAGACCCGCGAAGGGAGCCTGACGCTTATAACTATGTGTTAATTCCATGTTCATTTTTCGTTAGAGGTTATTGGCTATCAGGTTGACCCTGAAGCGGCTCTACAAGAACTCCTGCCTGTGGCGAAGAACTCAACTGAAAAACGGATGGCCTCTTGAATTGGTTTAAACGTTTAAACCCCATACGTCACTTATGCGCGTTTTTCAATCTATCACAATATATACTCAATGGAATAGTACAATTAAAATGACATATTTATGAAATAACAAAGACAATTAACTCACCTTTAGCCCTATGCGAACGTTAAAACTGTTTAAACGATTAACTATATTATTGGATTTTTCTACGCTGTACCACCATGATCAAAAAGACATCGATGAAAGATATTGCCCAGGATGTAGGGGTATCGATCGCGTTGGTTTCGTATGTATTGAACGGTAAAAAAGAGAACCGGATCGGGAAAGAGGTAGCGCAAAAAATACGGGAGGCGGCAATACGATTGAACTACCAACCCAATCAGATTGCTAAAAGCCTGAAAACCAATAAGACCTTCACCATTGGGTTAATCGTCGCCGATATATCGAATCCATTTTCGTCGTCGCTGGCGCGGATTATTGAGGATGAAGCCGGGAAGTACAATTACACCGTGCTGTTCGGGAGTTCAGACGAAAATCCAGAGAAGCTGCAAAAACTCATCGACACGCTCATTAACCGGCAGGTCGACGGGCTACTCATTGCCGCTCCCGAGGGCGCCGAAGCGCAACTGGCAGCCTTGCAACAGCGCATTCCATTTGTGCTGATTGACCGTTATTTTCCGGCTCTGACAACAAGCTATGTAGCGCTGGACAACTACAAATCGATCTATTCGGGCGTGCAGCACCTGATCGATTCAGGATACCGACGAATCGGCCTCGTCACCATCCAAACCGACCTGTTTCATATGCAGGAACGTACCCGCGGTTACCTTGCCGCGTTGAGTAACAATGCCATTTCATTCGAGAAACAGTGGCTCAAGGCGATTGGACAAGCTACCTACAAAACCGATATAGCCACCTCGATCAACGATCTGCTTACTGGCCCCGAGCCCGCTGACGCGCTATTGTTTGCCACCAATGCACTGGCGTTGCACGGCCTGAAACAACTCAACGCGATGGGGATGAAGGTGCCGGATGATGTGGCCGTTTTGAGCTTCGACGAAACGGAAGCGTACGATCTCTTCTACACACCCCTGACCTGTATCCGACAGCCGCTGGAAGAAATGGGGCAACTGGCCACCAAGTTGCTGATAGAGAGTATCCAGAAAAATAACAAGGTAACACAAATCAATCTGGAAGGCGAACTGATCATGCGTGCCTCCACACAGCAACCTGTTATCGGCTAACACAGCTACTCCCCTACTCAACCGGGTGCTTATGGTAGCTTCGGATGTATGCACTGGGCGACATGCCCATCACCTCCTTGAATTGCCGGTTAAAGTTCGACAGGTTTGTATAGCCGCAGTTCGAAGCAATCTGGCTGATCGTCTGTTTTGACTCCCTTAAATGCCTACACGCGTGTTCGATCCGCACTTCGTTGAGGAGCATCGAGAATGTTTTGCGGGTGTGCTGACGAAAAAAACGGCAGAAAGCCCCGGGCGTCAGGTTGGCAATATTGGCCACATCGTCTAGCGTAATCGACGAACTGTAGTGATCGAAAATATACGTGAACACCTTCTCCAGCCGGTAATGATCTTCGGGGCGTTGGGGTTGCTCGTAAGCCGTAATCGAGAGCACCTCCCGACTGGGGTTTCCCACCAGGTAATCCAGGATTTTCAGCAGACTCAATAGCTGGTCGAACGGGCGTAGTGCGGGTAGGCCAGCCAGTAACTGTACGAGCGGATGCCCTTGGTTGCTTCGGAACCGAACCCCGTGCTGCGCTTCGCGAAGCAACTGCTCTACGTGGCGCGTTTCTGCCAAACTGAAAATAGTCGACTCGAGTTGTTCGGCCCGGAACAGCACCGAGACCGCTGTGGAACGGAGCATTGAACCCGCCTCAAAATACGCAGGATCGCTACGAAGAACGTGCGGCAGATTTGTTCCCAGCAACAGAATATCGTATTCGGTGAACCGATCGATGCGGTCGCCCACAATGAGCGTCCCTTCACCGCGCTGAATGAGCGTTAACTGAATTTCGGGGTGAAAGTGCAGATGACCATAAAAATGCGGCAGATCGTCCTGTTCAATACGAAATGAGCGATCGTCGACAGACGGTATCTTGAACAACAGAGGCTTCATCAGTATATTATTTGCACGTATCGCCAGATTCGGGTTCCAATATAGTGAAAATAGTATCATTATCGACTAATTAGAACGAACGCCTCGGATTAGCTACTGCTTACTTTTGATCTATCGTTTCATCTTTATACCTATCTGGTTCTACCATGCCTGTTTCTGTTCAATGGGAAGGCGTCTATCCCGCCCTGCTAACCCCATTCACGGCCGACGATCAGCTTGATCTTCCGCTTTTCGAGAAAAATCTGCACGCTCAACTTAGCGCCGGTGTGCACGGATTTATCATTGGCGGCTCATTGGGTGAAGCCAGCACGTTGCTCAACAACGAGAAAATCGAGTTGCTCCAGTCGGCACTGGCCGTTTGTCAGGGCAACGTACCTGTATTGGTCAACATAGCCGAGCAGGGTACTAAACAGGCCATTGCCCGCGCCCATGAAGCCGAAGCCAACGGAGCCGACGGTCTGATGGTATTACCCCCCATGCGCTACCCCGCCGACGCCCGCGAAACGGTTACGTTTTTCAAGGCCGTAGCCGAGGAAACGTCGTTGCCGATCATGATCTACAACAATCCGTACGATTACAAGATCATGACCACGGTAGCTATGTTCGAGGAACTGGCCACCCTGCCCAATATTCAGGCGGTGAAAGAATCGACCCGCGATTTGACCAACATTACCCGGATGCGCAACGCGTTTGGCGACCGCTTTAAACTAATGGGCGGCGTTGACACGCTGGCGCTGGAAGCCATTCTTCTCGGCTGCGACGGTTGGGTTGGTGGCCTGGTCGATGCGTTTCCGGCAGAAACGATCGCCATTTATAATCTGGCCAAAGCTGGCCAAGTTGCTGAAGCGCTGGAAATATATCGTTGGTTCATGCCCCTGCTTGAACTGGACATTCACCCCAAACTGGTGCAATACATCAAACTAGCCGCCCAGGCAACGGGTATCGGTTCTGAATACGTACGGGCACCCCGGCTAACCCTGGTTGGCGCCGAACGGGAACAAGTGCTTGCCGTCATCGAAACAGCCCTGGCTAAACGACCAACTTTATAAAGACAGTTTGACGTTTGATGTTTAGGGTTTGACGTTGCGTTGCTACCCCAAACCGACCCGTCGGACCGCCCTAAAAGGGCTTACTCGGCAGGCAGTGCAACGGCAAACACTAAACATCAAACTCTAAACTACTCCTATGGCTGAATACCACTTCTTCTGTATCGATGCTCACACCTGCGGGAACCCTGTTCGTGTGGTGACGGGCGGCAGCATTCCGTTCTTGCAGGGCGAAAACATGAGCGAGAAAAGGCAGCACTTCCTGCGCGAATACGACTGGATTCGCACAGGATTGATGTTTGAGCCGCGCGGTCACGACATGATGTCGGGCAGTATTCTGTACCCGCCTACCGACCCGGCCAACGACGCGGGTGTGCTGTTTATCGAAACATCGGGTTGCCTGCCTATGTGCGGACACGGTACCATTGGCACGGTTACAGTAGCCATTGAGCAGAACCTGATACGGCCCAAAACACCGGGCGTTCTGAATCTGGAAGTACCCGCCGGGCTGGTTCGGGCCGAATACGTGCAGGAAGGTAGCAAGGTAACATCAGTGAAAATTACCAACATCAAATCATACCTCGCCGCCGAGAAACTCACCGTCGACTGTCCCGACCTGGGTACGTTGACCGTGGATGTAGCGTATGGCGGTAACTTTTACGCCATTGTTGATGTACAACCCAATTTTCCGGGTCTGGAACACTACAAAGCCGAGCAACTGATTGCCTGGGCGCGGGTGATGCGGCAGCGAATGAACGAACAGTACACGTTTGTACATCCCGAAAACCCAACCATCAACGGACTGAGCCACATTTTGTGGACAGGTAAACCACTAAAAGAAACGTCAACGGCCCGAAATGCGGTTTTCTATGGCGACAAAGCCATTGACCGGTCACCCTGCGGCACGGGTACGTCGGCGCGGCTGGCGCAATGGCATGCCAAAGGCTGGCTTAAGCAAGGCGAAACGTTTGTGCATGAAAGCATTATCGGCTCTATTTTCAACGGGCGTGTCGAGACAGAAACGGATTTGGCTGGCAAACCCGCCATTATCCCCAGCATAGAAGGATGGGCCCGGATTCATGGCTATAATCACCTCATTCTGAACGACGACGATCCGTACGTGCACGGATTTCAGGTTTTGTAGGCAGTGCAGCCCTATAGCCTTTCTTGTGTCTCAAAGGCTTGTAAAGTCCATGTTCTTCGACGACTTAAGTATTGGTAGGGTACCGATGAATCATTTACTTTTGTGGATACCCTGCCGTATTTATGCCCAAGTTTAGTTTGACGTTAGGCCTTAGCCTATATGGATTTGGGCTGATTGTGTTAACGCTGCTGGACGTATTCTCTGCTTCACCGTCAGTAAACCCAGATGGTTTTGGATACCGCCTGACGGATTCATTTACACAGACATCGCTTAACAACCGCGTACTGTTTACGCCGACATTTCGGCTGGTGCCGGGCGAATCGGTGACCAGTTTGACCGGTCGTATCCGGAAAACGTTCACCCTCAACAGGAACGTACATGCCGTTGCTTATGGGCACGCGTCTGTCGCCCCCGAAGGCTGGGTCTACTTTAGGCTCACCAACGCAACCAAAACGACGAAGGAGGTCGTGCTGTCGATGCCACAACACCGATGCGCGCGGGCAACGCTGTTTCTGGAACGGGCCGGGCCACGATTGGTCGGGCCAATCATGGCCAACCAGCTCGACTCAATCGCCACACTGATGAGGAGTACTCCCCTGGCCGATCGGTTTTTTCTCAGTTATCGGTATGCCTTCCCCATCACGCTTCCGCCGGGTCAGCTAACGGGCGTATTGCTCCGAACAAATGCTTACATAGACTATCATGAGTTCGATCTGAAACTAAGCGATCGGCGGGTTTTTCTGGAGGAGGCGATCGGAGACATCATTCGGGAGTGGATGGTCATCTTTACCTGCCTCATTATCGGGATTATCTCGCTGGTCATCGGCTTCACTACGCCCAGCCCACTCATGAGCACGTTTGGCCTCATGATGCTCACGGTCATGCTACAGATCGCCTTTTTCTACGGTTACCTTGGTCCGTTGCCTTATCCCAAATCGACCTCATTCACCAGCAACACGATCGCAACAAACACCAGGCTATTGTTAGTCATCGCTGCTCAACTGTTTATCTATCAGGCCATCAAGCCCGCCATTCGGGAGCTTCGCTGGTACAAACCAGTTATGTGGACCCTGATCGGAGTTTGCAGTGTCTGTATCTTACTGCACCTCCTGCCGCCCCATTTCCACGCCTACTTCAATCTGCCCGTCAACCGCATCATGAACAGTGTGAGCCTTGTCAATCTGATCTGGATTGGCTATTTCAGCCTGGTAGCCTACCGGCGGGCGGGCATTGTGTATATCGGTCTGTTTTTCTTAATGCTCATTGGCGATGTGGTGGTGAAGCAATTGAGTGAGCTGATTCAGGGAAACGAAATAGCACTGCTGAAGTATCCGGCTCAACACCCGCTGCTACTGATTGCCATGCTCACGTACCTGATCGCCTCGCAGTTTCGGCGCGAACTGGTGACCAAACAACGCCTGCAAAAACAGGTTTCTACCACCCAACAGAACATGGATACCCTGCGGCGGGAAGAAATTGATCGCATTGGCCGCGACCTGCACGATCAGGTCGGCAACACGCTGGCCTCGGCGTTGGGTTATATTACGAATGATCGGGCCGATGCTGAAAAGCCGCAGGAACTCATCCGCGATGCCATTACAGAACTGCGTTTTCTGAGCCACAACCTCGTAAAAGACGATAACCGCCCCCTGACCGAAAAGATGGAAACGCTGGTGAACCGATTCAACGACTTCTCGCCCGTGCAATTCATTTTTCAGGATTATACCGAAAAAATGGCCAACGCGCTTCCTCCGCTTCAGCAGCAAAGTATATACAGCATTTTACAGGAACTGCTTACCAATACGGTCCGACATTCGGGTGCCAGCGTGGCGTATGTGCAGTTTTTTTGCGACGAGCAAACCATTGAGGTGGCTGTGGAAGATGATGGCGTTGGCTTTGACCTGACCACCGCCCAAAACACCGGTATTGGCATGCAAAACATGTTTAAACGAGCTGCCCTAGCCCAAATCAGGCTCCGTTTCGATCCGGTGCCTTCAGGCACAAGCGTTTTCCTGAGCATCCCCCGCGACCCGCAACTCGCCAATACCTGACGGGCACCAGCAGCATAGACCAACAAAATCACAAGCCGGCCCCCGCCAGTAAACCGAATATCACCCCAACGCTAATTTCTGCTGCGCTATGCCGTTCCAACACCAGCCGGGATAAGGCTACCAACACCGAAAAAACACCCATCAGAAAGCCCAAAGGCACATCCAGGGTGTATAAAGCAACAGCCAGAAAAAAATTGATCGACGTGTGTAATGATATTTTCAGGAAAAAGTTAGCGGCATAGGAGCCAGCCAGCATCAGGAAAAAACAAATGGCGCCACGGTTAAACGGCTCGTACTGATTTGTGGCAAAAAGGAACAGGGTAAAAAAGCCCGTTAGCAGAAGCAGAACAGGATAAAATCCGGTACGCTGTGTTTGGTTGGATACGTCAAAATTGGTGTAGTGCCCTCGTTGAACGTTTCGATAGCTTCGCCACGCAATGGGCAAAATGACCCCACCAACAAGTGCTGCCGACATGATCGCTGCTTTTTCAAGCGGCAGATACCGAAAAGCCAGACTGGTAAAGATCAGGGGAAGAACGACAAGAGGATGACCAATGACGGATACCGCTTTGGCGATCCAGCGCACGAAAGGACCAACTACCATAGGCGTTCATTTTGGGTGGCCAATGCAAGGCAAATCGTAAACGAAATCGAATATAGCTAATTGAAATTCAAAGTGTTTCCAGGAAATCGTAGTACTGCTTTTTGGTGGTGAACGGTAGTTTATGCGTAATATTCTTCCGGTGTGTCTGAACGGTGTAGTAGCTCAGACTCAGGTCGATAGCAATCTGTTCGGATGTTAGACCGAGTTTTACCAGTTTCAGAATTTCCACCTCCCGTTTTGTCAGGCCGTAGGTAAACCGGGTCGTGTCTTTAGCAGGCGAGGTCAGACTGGCTAACGAATCTGTTTCAATCACCATTTGTCCCTCCATCACTCGTCGCAACAGCATAAGCAAGTGATCGGCGGCAACGGTCTTGGCAATGTATCCGTTGATCTTAATGGCACTAAACCGGGCAATTTCCTGCTTTTCAGCATACATACTGATAATCACGATTTTGCAGGGATTGGGAAGCTGCTTCAACTGCTCAACCACCATTAGTCCGTCGAAATGAGGCATGTTCACATCAACCAGCACTAAGTCAGGGGCCAGGCGTAGGCAGGTATTTAGGGCCAGGCGGCTGTCGTAGACCTGCTCAACCACCACAAAATCCAACGAGTCGCGCAGAACCAAACTCAGCCCGTCGTTGAAAAGCCGGTGGTCGTCAATAAGAATAGTTCGGGTTGGCATCGTTGAGTCTCTATACTACTAATACTCACTGGATAGACAAAATACACTTATGTGAATTTTGTCATATTTACCTCACAGCTACATGTAAAATACTATTAGCTGACATTGAAAAGTACAACTACTAAGTTAAAAATACCTCATGCAAGGTATTTTATTCAAATGTACGGAAGATGTGTTTTGTACGATGAAAGGTGACTACAAAGTAGCTTTATCTGTCACGCTGTCTCAAATTGTTACTATACTATCTATTTTCGCCCCTTTGCCGGCTCATGGTCAATCAATTAACCCTGCTTATTGTAGAAGACGAAGTGCTGATTGCCGAGAATCTAAAGTTTACGCTGGAAGATATGGGCTTTGCCATTTGTGCTATTGCCTGTAACGCTGAACAGGTAGCCGATGCCCTTTCGAACCAACAGCCCGACCTGGTGTTGCTCGACATCAATTTGGGTACCCAATCACCCAACAATAACGGACTGGCACTGGCGCAGCGATTAAATCAAGACCAGATACCGTTTATTTTCCTGACGGCCTATTCTGACCGGGATACCATTATGCAGGCCACCCGGTTACGCCCCAGTGGTTACCTGATAAAACCCGTCAATTCGGCAACCCTGTTTGCAGCCATTCAGACGGCTGTGCAAAACCAGGGCCTGACCAGCAAGCCTGTGGTGAATACAACACCGGGTGATGAACAACCCGATTACTTTTTTGTCAAGGTAGGAAAGCGTAACCTGAAGTTATTTTGGCAGGACGTGTATTGCCTGGAAGCCACCAAGAATTACGTGCAGGTCCGGGTTATCGACACACCCGTTACCTACACGGTACGGGGTACGTTGCAATCGGTTATGCAACACCTAGTACCTCTATGGCTTCAGCCAGTGTTTCAGCAGTTTAATCGCAGCACGGCGGTGAACGTGAGACACATTACCCGCTACGACAACGAAGCTATCTATTACCAACATGTTCGCATTAGCAACACGCGGCTGTCGGCCAGAGACCTTCAGCTATTGATGACAGGAGTCGTTCCCCAAAGCCACCCCTCTCGCAGTACAATCAGCTACGCTTGTTAGGTGATCAGATAGCGCCTGGAGTAGACCGTACCGGTTGAGGTTACGATACTGCCGGCAGCAGCAATCGATAATGGTAGGGGTTTTGGGGTGGGTACGTCAAGGTTCCGTTTAGCTGACGACACAACAGCCTGACAATGTCCATACCCAGACTTGGGTGCGGCGGGTTCGGTGTTCTGCAGCCGGTGTCGGTGTACTCGATACAAGTCCCATCCCCCTGTCGATATAGCGATATGCGAATGTGCAACACACTGTTTGCCGGTACCGCATGCTTCATGGAGTTGGTGATCCACTCGGTCAGAATTAGAGCCAACGGCAGGTATTGAACCCTGTCCAGAGCAATCAGATCAACGTCGAGTTGCGTCACCACGGGCTTTTCGTAACAGTGGACCACGGTTTCAACCATCGAGGCGATGTATCGATTGAGGTCTAGCGGGGTGTTTTCCTGCGAGAGTTGGCTGTTCAGGGCTGAAATAGCTTCTACGCGAAGCCTTGCCTGCCGAAGTTGGGCCACGACCTCAGGCTGCCCGCTTTTCCGCTCCTGCATTTGCAACAAACTAAAAATCATGTGCAGGTTATTTTTAACCCGGTGCTGAATCTCTTTATTCAGCAAATGCACCTGGGCAATCTGGTTATCGAGTTGTTGATTTACGGCTCTCAACGCGCCCGACTGCACCCGGTAGGCCTGAATACGTAAGAAGAGGTAGCCACTCAACCCCGTAATGACCGTCAGTAGCCCGACCAGTACCCACAGCAGTTGTTCCTGATTTTTTTTAATTACAGCTTCATAAGCCAGCTTATTCCTCTCAATCACTAATTCACTGTTTACCAGCGCTTTTTGCATCTGACCAACACCCTCGTTACGGGCGTAGCCCTGCTTTTGGGCGTACACCGAGTCGCCAGCCCTGATAATCCGAACCTGGAGCAGACTATCAGCCCGATAGAGGGCCTTTCTAGTTTGACCAGACTTTGGTTGAGACTGGCCACTCAGTACGCTGCCCAACAACAACAAACCAGCCATAAATCGGTAGCTATGCATCAGGGAATTGGCTAACGGGGCTCTCTTATAAGCTGGCCTTCGTACAGCACCCTACCCTTCGCACCGGCTAACGTGTATATGCTTTTCCATTGATGAAGAGTGAGCGTGTCGAGTGTCCAGCTACCATCGTTTTCTCCATGCATCTCAGGCAGCAACCGACCAACCTTGTCGCCAGGTAAAAAAACTTCTGCCCTGCCATCCTTTCCAGAAGTCGCAAAAAGCACGTACGCAACCGTACTTCTGTCTCCGCCCTGCGACTCCAACCGGATACCAGCATCGGCCAGGCGAACGCACTTTTTTTGCAAGGCCGACCACCGATAACCCGCTCCGCCTTTACAGCCGCGTTGTTCTGTGTCTGAACTAACCGTCGCCCCCAGGCTGGCCTCGTTGGCCATACTCCCCGATGTATCTTTGTTGGTAGAACAAGCACCGACTAATAAAATGAGCAGAACAAGTAACTGACTGAATCTCGGCATGGTAAAAAAAATTGGGCTTAGTTCTCCGCTAACTGCTGTTCACAGTAGGCAATGAGCGAGTGGAGCGGTGCGCTGAACAGGTGTGCGTCCGCATCTTCGCAGGTCAATATCATCGATCTGAATACCTGATCGGTGTAAACGCCCGTGAGCATAGCCAGGCTGAGTGGCTCACCTCGCTCCCAGCGCGTCCGCAAACCGATCAGGTAAGTCAACACCCTTTTATGATGGGCAGCAGATTCGTCAGTTGTTAGCGGCTCGCAGGGTAGCGTACGACTGTAAGGGAGTTCTCTGGTAAGACGTGGGCCGAAGCGTACATTCTGACCCCATAAACGATTCTTCATAACGGGTAAATGTTAAACGGTTCCTTAAAAAGAGGCACTAAAAAATGCCCCGTATAAAAACCTTGTCGCTCGTCAGAGCTGGATCGTGGTTGTCGCAGATGACGGTGAGATACCCTCCCGTTTCCAAAACCCACTTGACAAGGTGCTGTTTATGGGTTATATAACCGCCTACCGGACAACCTCACGGTAGATAGATCGAGTGGTTCGTATCGCCGATTCCTGCCGATTCGTGCTCAGGGCCTGAACGGCATACACGTACGTTTTTCCTGGCTTGGCGCTTCGGTCATCAAACTCAAAGGTGCCATTACTGACCGTGCCGACGGCGGTGAACGCAGTCATAGTTGGTTCCCGACGCATTATCCGATAACTGGCAATACCTGTCGGTTCAACGGCAGGCCACGACACCCGAACGCTGCTAGACATATTCTTCACCGTTAGCTCATTGATCGAAGCCAATGCACCGGATACTGGTCGGCCATAGACGCTCACCGGCATCGAGAACGTACCCCGTTCCCCCGACAGTCCCACCGAGGTTACTCTGTACACGTAGGTAACGCCAAGCGAAAACGTTGTATCGGTAAAAATGGGTTGCTCGAGCATACCGGCATGCAGTGACTTAAAATTCGTATCAGGGTCATTTTCGCGTTTGCGCTGTAGTTCGTAACCCCGGATATAGTCGTCGTTCAACCGCAGATCGGTCCAGCTTAGAAATGCATCGCTGTTGATGATCTCGCTGCTGATAAGCTGAGGTGACGAAAAATCGACTTTTGCGTAACGCGCCGTTGGCCGGTAATTCACGTACTCAGACAGCACACTGGTATCCTGCTTGAGGTTGATGGACTGTACGGCGTAGGAGTACATAACGCGGGGAGACAGGTAGTTGGCGGAATCGATATACTGATTGCTTTTTACAGGCAACCCGATAGGGTTCATATCCGAAGGCGACTGCCCACGATACACAATAAATGCAAAGCGCGATTTATCATCGGCAGCGTCCCAGCTTAGTACGGGTAACCGCCCGGTGGTATCCACGCGCAGGTTGAACGGGGGCGTTGGTCGCCGGAACTGGGTACAAGATTGGGCCGTGGTGGCGGGCATCTCCTGCCGCAGGTCCTGAAACGGGACGAAGAGCGGCCGGATGGCGTAGGTGAAAATTTCTCCTGCCGGGTACACATCCGGGTCCGTAAAATCGGTGGCATCAACGGGCAGAATACCCAGCACTTTCGGGGCGGTGTTGGCCGAGGTACGCGACAGTTCGATACCCGAGTAATACGGTTTCCTGGCCAGTTTTTTCCACCACAGATAAATTGCATTGGTGGTATCGCGGCTGTTAAGTCCGTAGATGTATTCGACCTGACTGTTGGTCACGGCTACGCCCCGGGCCATAATAGTGTCACCCAGGTTACCGGCATAATCTTCGGCAATGAGTCGGGTTTCAACTACATCTTCCGGCCTGCAGGCCACCCTGGCGGTAGAGTAAAACTGTCCACTGCTGTCGGCCGAAGCCGTGTAGCGTTCCAGAAAGCGCCACCGGGCATCGTCGTTGAGGCGGTAATACACGGCAAAACGGGTGTTGAGTGCCCCTGCGCTAAAGGCCGTGAACACATCGGGGCGCTGAGGCGCTACAGCCCTTGCCTCGGCAAACGAATTAACATTGATCAATGATTGATCGACGGGTATGAATTGCGGCGGAAACGTGACATTCCATGTAAACCGCACGGCACTGTCGGTGGCAGAAATGCGGGTCAGCACGGGTTTTACCTTGCCAATTTCGGGGTTGGGCCGGTACAGTACGCCCCGACGGTCTACCTCAGATTCGGCACCTACTTTATCGACCCGGATGACCTGGTAACCATAGAAACCACCCGGCTTCACATCTACGTCGAGCAGGGTTTCACCCAGTGCACGGGAAAAATCGATATCGGTGGCCGACAGCAACTGCCGCACAGACGCCCGGGCGCGGTCGATCAGAAACGTATCGACCTGAGCGCGGGCCACAAACCCAAACGTGCGCAAAAACTGACGGTACTTGTCCGGGCCAAGCGCGGCTTCAAACTGCACCGCCGACCGTACGGGGCGCAACGTGCCAATGAGCCGTCCCTTGTCATTATCAGCTCCTTTTTCGGTCCGCCGAATCTGAAATGCATTAGCCTGCGCATACAGGTCGTTTGTATCGGCCGACATGACCTGCACATGAACTCCACCGGGTCCGGGGTAGGTCATCAGATGATAGACTGGCTCCGGTTGTGATTGCGCCCGCAAACCCGTTGTCAGCAGCAGCAATACAAAGCATTTGATTATCCTGTTAGTCATGATTTTACTTATTTGAGCAGTCTCCAGCCATTGTTTTCGCCCCTGGCCTGATAGGCACCCCCAAACGAACCGTTTACGCACACTTTTACCCGCGTGGTTAATTTATCGAGCCGCAACCAGCCGTATTGCTTCCAAACCTTGTGATAGCGGTTGCAGGTGCCATACCAATTTCGGTCGGCACATTCTTCGTCTTCATACCATTCGCGTTCTACCTTGTAGTCGTTACATTGTATGTGCGCGCTATTGTCGCGCCAAATCTGTAATTCGCCCCGCGCCTGAGCCATAAAGTTCCAGCCAATGTCGTTTCGGTAACCCCCGTCGAGCAGCAGCCCCAGCCCCAGCTTGCCGTTGAGAGCAAACGACATGACCGATACTTTACCTTCTGCCTCGAACATAGCCCGGCCCAGGATTTGGAAGTTACCCGACCGGAAGTTGACGCCCATATCGACTCCGCTCCGCAGCACCGCTTCCACGTTGGCCTCCACCAGGTTCAGCCCCAGAACCGATACCCGGTCCGACCATCTGAATTCACGCGCCAGGTCCATCTTCAGAAAGAGTCCGGTAGCCGTTGTGTTGTCGTACCCGATCAGGTAGGCTGGTATCTTGCTCATGTACCCGGCGAGTTCGATAGGCATACCGTCGGCTACGCTGGCAGTGGTCTTAAACAGAATCGGCAGTCCAAACAACCCATTGGCAATGCCACCCAGCGCATCGACCCGCACGTTGGCCCCCACGAAGATGCCGAGCGACTTATCGGCGATGACTAAGGCGTTAACCTCCGCCTTCGCATCTTTCGACACCTCGATCTCGCAGTTCAGTTTGGCCATCAGCCGGGTCCGGCAGAAGTCCAGTTCCACCTGCACCACGCATTGCTTATCGCCGTTGATCCATTGCTCGGCAGAACCCTTGATTACCGGCAACGCACCACAAGTATTACCGTTGAACTCAACCAGCACTCTGATATCTTTATAGGTACAGAGTTTAGGCTCGGCTACGGTCAACGTGGGCGTGGCCGAACCGACGAAGAACACCTTGTATTTATTGTCCTGGGTGTTGAGGTCGAAGCCCCCTCCCATCGAAATCCAGGTAATAGGCCCCATCGGCACGGTAGTCGACACCTGAATCCCCGCCCCAAGTTCCAGCTGATTATTGGGCAGGCTGTAATATTTGAAGTTGGCGGCAAAGCGTTTGGAGACGGTTTCCAGGTCTACGGCTCCCTCAAAGCCGTACTTTTTGGGATCGGTCGCCACCTTTACCTTACCATACAGCTTAAACGCCGGGGCTTCAAGCTTGAGCATGATTTCGTTCATGCTGAGCTCCCAGCCTTTACCGAAATCACCGATTAGCAACGATACGTCAGAGTCGAATGTCAATCCTTTGGCATCACTACTGGCCAGTTCAATACCGCCGGCGAAGCCGAAGGCTACAGACGCATTGGCGTCCTCCTTAAGAATTTTGTCGGCCAGTTCTTTCACCGTCAGCTTATCGGCCGAGGTATTGCCGCGGGCTTCCTGCTCATTCTTGTCAAATACCCCGGTCCGAACGCGCTTGCCGTCTTTATCGAGTGCATCATTGCCTAGCGAATCTTTCTTGATCTGGGTGTTGGCGTTATTGAACTTACCGGTTTCATTGGCTTTGCTCACCTCGCCTTCGCTCATAGCGAGCAGGTCGTTGAGTTCCGACTTTTTGACAGCATCGGGACTCCCGTTTGCGTTTTTACCGGCGCGGGTAAACACCAGCCGACGAACGTTGATCTTAACGAAGCCCTCACCAAGTTCGATAGGTCGTGGCTTGGCTGAGACCAGCCACTTGCCGGTGGTAGACCAGACAAACTTTTGCAGATCAAAGGGAAAGACCTTTTTCATCAGCCCACCCGATTGGGCATCGGCGGTAGTTGATGCTGCGGTAGTGGTGCTTGTTGGCTGTGACGTCTGGGCAACTTTATCAGCAGCAGCCTTTGCTGCCTCTTCCGCTTTTTTATCAGCAGCGGCTTTTTCTTCCCGGGCAACTTTCCTTTCGGCTTCGCTTAGCAGGCGGCCGTACTGATTGGTGCTGTCTGTGCGGGCTGTTTTGAAGGGGGAGTCATCATACTCGACTTTGAGCGACGCTTCCAGTTCGTAGCTTTTGTCTTTAAGGTTAGGTTTCAGCGCGAGGGACTTCTTGCCGGAGGCCACAAACTTGATGTTTTTGACCCGAAATCCTTTTTCGGGCAGCGCCAGCTCCATCGACGGGTAGAACCGCCCATCAACTACCGTCAGCGCCAGCGAGTTTATGTCAACGTAGTTGTCTTTGTCGGTAGAGATGCGCCCGCCAATTCCGTAACCCTTGAAATTGTTGAGAATCTGTACTGATTTCCATTCCATCAGGAACGCGTACGAGGCGTTGCCACCAACGGACAGCTCGTGGATGTTTTTCTTTTCATTGCGGACGAAAGTGGCCTGCTTAAGCAGAAAATCTTTACCCACGTCGATCTTATCAATTTCCAGCTTATAAATGTCGGCGTCCATAAACGGAATCTGCGGCAGCGTGAGTGCGCCCTTCATGCTCATTCCCGATTTTTTGAGGACTGCGCTCGTGCGCTCAATGTTTACGTATAGACCCGACAACGTACCTACAGACGATTTGCCCACTACCGGCGTATTACCCAGCGGAAATTTCACGTAGTTGGAATCGTTTTCTACTTTCGAGGCATCTCTGGCCGCCGCGTCGGCCTGGCTGCGGGCCGTGGAGGCGGTGGCTTCGGCTTTGGCAGCGGTGTTGAGCGCACTCATCAGACCCGCTTGCTTAACCGTCCGTGTAAGCGACGATTTCGTGTTACCCATGTCGGCAACTGCGGCATTAGACGCCGTTTTAGCGGTTGAGGCGGCAGCTTCGGCCGTGGTGGCCTTTGTGCTGGTGGCGTCTGCCTTAGTAGTGGCGTTTCTGCTTTGGCGTTTTGAGTCACCGGCGATAAACTCGATCTCATACTCATCGTCCACCTTCATCTCTTCGAGGTTCTGGGTGGCGAAGGCCAGCAGATAGAGCTCTTTGTCGGGGGCCTTGGGTTTGTCCTCGTCCTTTTTCTTTTCTTTGGGAGCTTTCTTGTCTTTACTCTTATTCTTCGCATCCTCAACATCTACTGCGTCGGTGGTGTTGAACTTACCAAAGGCTGCTTTTTTATCGGCTGCTTTTTTGGTCAGTTCCATCTTACCGAAGTCGAAGCCGAACAACTGGTTTTGGGTAAGCTGGAAGGTAGATCCACCGATTTTACCCTGTCCGGGTTTGCCCGCAATGTGTTGCAGCCGAATAAACGGTTCACCGGCCGGGTTTCCTTCCACCTTCACCGGCGCAAAGCCGAAAAGCAAGGCATCGAACTCCGTATCGACCAGATTCACCTGACTCAGCACCGGTACGGCGTTGGTTTTATCTTTCAGATCAGGCTTAACCACAATGTCTTTGAAGTTCAGGATCAACTCTTTATCCTTGACAACCTCAAACAGTTTGCTACCCTCCTTATTACTTTTGAGCCAGTCGTGCATCAGCAGTTGGCCGGAAATTTTAAAGGTGTTGCCCCCGGCTCCGCTGTTTCGGACAGCTTTCTCGATCTTAGCATCGAAGCCAAGCAATTTAGTGAAAGTGGGAACTTGCTTTTCTCGCCGTAGCATAAAGCCCCGCTTGAACGTCAACCGGTCGGGAGTGCCTGCGGTGGCGTTTCGGAAAGCCGTGGAATCTGGGGAACTGAATGCCTCAATGTCTTTTGTACTTACGCTTACCTGCGCGTCGTTGTAGGCCAGCACAAGCGTGTCTTTCGCTGGTTTACCGTTTTTCTCGATAGTTCGGTAGCTTGTCTGCACTGGCCGCGAGAACTTGAGGGTATTTTCCGTTTCCGATTCAACCAGGACACGGAAGAAGCCGTTGGCGTTAGTTTCGGCTTCGCCCACACCTTCATTCTCGACCTTTACGCCGCCGATGGGCCGCAGCCTGCTGAGGGTAGCCTCGGCCGGTTTGATCAGGCTATCGGCATCCGTATGCAGCCCCTCCACGTGCAGCGTACTGTCGAGCACGACCCCGGCAATGTACTGCGCAGGTTTGAGCCGAACCCGGAAGGTGTATACGGTGTCGCGGTTATGGGGTTTCTCCGGCAGTTTCACCGTCACGGTTTTTTCAGTATACAATTCCTTCGCGCCGGGAGCATTGGCAAAGGCGATGGTCAGTTCGGTTTTGCTTGTTTTACCCCGGTGACCAGGTTCTTTATTCGATTGCACCTCCTGGCCGTTGACGGTGATGGGTACGTCGAAGTACGTAATTCCCGATAGCGAGTCGCTCAGATTGCGCATACCCAGTCTGTTGCGCTTGTCTTCGCCTTTGTAAACGATTACCCGAAACTGTTTTATCGCCCCGTCGAGCTTGATATTCAGCCGCTCATAGCGCTCTGGATCACCGGTTTTCAACGCGAATGAGTCAAGTGGCATCTTCACCGTCACATAGTCGTCAGCGCGTATCGATACCGTGCCTTTCTTCTCCTTCAGGTTTTTCAGGGCGCTTTCACTTAGGTTTAGTGTAAACGAACCATCGGCGCTGGTTTTGGTACTGACGCTACCCAGCGTCACGACGGCTGCCTCAATTGGCTTCCTGTTGTCGTTTACCACACTGCCGGTCACCTTCACCTCACGCAGGGTCAGCAGGAGGTTTTGCGACAGACTGTACCCTTCGTAGATGGGGTTTGCCCCCGCGCTAACCGTATGGTCGAGTGGGTCGATAGCGGCCACATAGAACGGCTCACGCACAGGAACCGATGCCGGGATAACCGCCTCGTAAACCCCGTTTTTGTCGGTTTTGTAGGGTTGGTTAAGCACATATACCGTCACATCAGCGACGGGGTTCTGCGCCGTGCCCCGAGCCACCACGCCCCGGATGCGGCGCTGGGCGGCCGCATACCTGAACTGGTCGGCCACCGTTAGGACCTGTCCCGCTTCCACGGCCTCCACACCCGTGATGGGGAAAAACTGCGTGTCGCCCCCGCGTTCCTTCACCCCCATCACCAACTGGTCGTTGTAGAGGTTGTTAGTAAAGAGGCGCGGCTGCACAGCGCTGGGGCTAAAAGTGGTCACTTTCAGGTACGTGTCGTTATTGTAACGGACCTCGCGGCGGTCGACAGCATTACCCTCTTCGCGTAGATAGGGATTGGCTTCCACGACCGACTTGAGCCGGTACAGGGCCACTTCCTCCACAAAGGGGAGAGGTATGTTTGGCTGCACAACCAGTGTGGGCGCATACCGGAACGTGTTGGCAATGAGCGTCATCGGGTTAGCCACGATGTCACCAGTCGGCGTTTCGGGCAGGCTCAGTTTAGTAGTTGCTTCGCCGAAGGCATTGTTCTTAAACCGCGCCACTACGTGCAGGTTCCGGGCGTTGCCCAGCAGCTTGATCGTTGATCCTTTGCATTCATACTCGCCCCGGGCATTGGTGCTTACCGTAGCCACGAGCGGGTATTGCGCCCGCTGTCGGGCAAAGGTGGCGGCATCGACCTCGGTCTCACCGGTGCTGTAGAAACTCACGATAGCTCCCTCGAGAGGAAACCGCCTGCTGCCAGGCTGGGCCTCAGCCACGGGTTGCCGCGAAAGCTGCCGGGTTCGGGGCTGGCTGGCAGCTGTCAGGAGGCTACCGGGCTGCGTGAAATCCTCCTCCGACGCACTAAAAGCCCATGCCAGCTTACCTTTTACCGAAAAATCAACCTGTTTGGTCGGTACTGTCGATACGGCGAGCGGTACCACCACTGACGTAGCCCGTTGGCCATCGCCCCCCGTTGCGGATACCCTTGCTTCGTAGGCTTTGCCAGGGTCGAGGCCGTTAAAGGCAAAGCTGTTGTAGAGCCCCGTTGCCTGCGGATTAATGGTAGTACTGCGCCACGGCCCATTTTGGCCTTTCTCCCGCACCTCGACCACAAACGACTGGTGGTTTGCTTCCCCTTTCCAGTTCAGATTGGCTTCATTGGGGTTACCATCATTCCACGCCAGCCGCAGGTTCGAGGGAGGCAAAAGGGGTGTTCCGTAATTGAAGTATTGGATTTCGGAAAATCCGTTATTGCGGAATACGCCCACATCTTCGCGGCCGCGTTTGGCGATGGCTTCTACCCGGTAGGCGTAGGTACGTCCGGGCACAAGCGGTGGCATGGTGGGATCATAGACCAGCGTGGTGGCGCGGGTACGGGTTTTGTAGTAAGCGGGCTGAGCCAGAAACAGGTTCTGCACGTTGCCGGTAAACCCACCGTTGACCAGCAGATCCGTGATGGTGAATTCGTACTCCACATCGCTCACGTTCGTATGGCGTGGCGACCACTGGAAAACGATATTTTGCGGTAAGGTCGGCTTCATGGTGAGCGCGTTCTGCGGCATCACCCACACGGGCGGCTCGTTAATACTAATCCAGACCGGGTTAGCCCACTGAATCCCAGAAATAGGCCGGTTCGTGGCAAAATCAATGATCTCGACGCCAAACCGGAACGCTCCCTCGCTAAACGGTCGGGCATACTGCGCGGCGCTGACTTTCAGGTTATACTGCTTGAAATAGTTGGCTACCTGCTCGGCGGGGAGGTTGTACACCTGCCCGAAACTGAGCGTCAGCGGCGGTTCGCCCTGCACCAGATCGGTACTCTGAATCTGGAATCCCTGCCCTTCGATGTAAATGCGAATCCGGAAGGGCCGCGTGGCGATAGACCGGTCGTTTTGCTGCACCTGAATAGACAGGTTGGTCTGCGACGGGTTGCTGAAATCGGCCAGATAAACCGGATAGGGCGGCAGTTGGGTAAATCGGGCAACCACCGGGTAAAATTCCTGCGCCTGCGCGGGAACGTACCCAAGCAGCAACAGCAACGTACCCAGCCCGGTCAGTACCCACTGACGTAACTGATAAAATGAAGCATGTAAAGTTGGCATAGGGCGGGTCATTAAAACGAGAAGTTATAGCCAACGTTGCCGCTGACGTAGGTAGCAGGCTGGGTGCTGACCACTGCTGTAATGAAATTGAAGGCATGATGCTGTCCCAGCCGCATATTGGCCAGCAACTGAGCGTTAATGGCCAGCGAATTACCCGACCCTTCGGGAGTTACCAGACTGGTATTCACGTTCAGCGCCGACAGGTTCAGGGTTGTGTTCAGCTTTTCCAGAAACGTTTTCTGCAAGCCAAATGTGGGACCAATGCCCTGAATCGTACCGGTAGGCAACGCATTGCGGAAATACGACAGTGAGGCGTTCAACGAGGCTTTTTGCGGCACAAACCCCATCGAATATGTCAGGCTGGTATTCAGAATCCGGGTTTTGCTATCTTCTTCGGTGATGTTGGCCCGGGCGCTTTGCGACCCTACGTAGGTAGCCACGAAGCTGAGCTGCGACGACCGGGTGTCGGTTTTAGACAGCACCTTATTTGCGTTGTAGCCAATGGTCTGCGATACCAGCGAGTAGGCCAGCGTATCGATGATCTGTCCCGGCACCCGCACCAGCCGCGAATAGGTGTCGTTCAGGAAGCGGTACGATTGAAAATTGGAGTAATTGGCTCCCATCGTAAAGCCTTCCTGCAACTGAACACTGGCCACCAGCGACCCCACGAACCGCTGCTGCTTGTTTGCTTTTTGCTTTTTGATATCATCTTCCTGCAAGCCCACGTTGCCGCTCAGCTGTAGTTTCCCGTTTCGCAATGTCTGGCTGGCGTTGAGGGTGTAGTTGGCCAGGTCATTCACGAAGTAGTAGCCGCCCAGCGTGGTGTAGTTGGGGTCGATGCGTTCATAACCCATGCCCACGATAGTCTTCGTTTTGGCAATGTTGTAATTGGCTCCCACCTTCAGCGCGTTGTACGATTCAGATGTGGCGTTGCCCCGCACAAACACGCCCGCCAGCGACCTCATCGGTACTCGCTCGTAGTTGGGCGACTGGTCTTTGGTCACCACACTGTTAGCGTATTCGGCGTTGATTTGCAGGGCGTGAAAAAGCGTGGTGCCAAAGTTCAAACTCACCACCATGTTGTCTTTGGGCGTTACCACCTGGTTCATGAACCGGCGTTGGGTATCTGGAATCGTGGCGGGGTCGTCCTTGGCGTTGAAAAGCGTCAGGCCCACCAGGTAGTTACCGGGGTTGTAACCAACCTTCAGGCCGTAGCCCATCCGTCGGAAGGTAGGGCCGGTCGTGGTGGTATCGGTAAACTGGGCCTGTAGCAGCCGCCCTGCCATAGCCTGCACGTTCCACTTACCGGGCGTTGCCTCTATACCTGCACCCACAAACTGATGTCCGTTGAGCGTATACGGCGAAAACGTCATGTAATTGGTGCCGATGTGCGCCGTCACCCATTTGTAGGTCGGGTGAAGACTGAGCTGATTGAACGAATAGCCCTGCGAGAGCGCCAGCCGCCGGTTCGAATAGTTGAACGTGAGCGGCACGTTGATGGTCCCGAAGAAATTCAGGTTCAGGTTTCCCGACAGAAAGTAGTTGAGAGGCCCCTCGGCGTTGGGCAGGCCCGCGTTGAAAATGGTGTTGGCCCCCAACCCCCCTGATACCACCAGGGGTTTGGCTTTGCCGATGGAACCGAGGTCCACCGATTGCGCCAGTACCGACTGACCCATTGGGCAGTTACTCAGTACCAGGCCAAGCAGCAGGCCCAGCCCATTGCGAAAATGACGTAGTTGTTGCATTAAACGAACCGATTAAACGAGCGTGATGGGAGATTACCGGGTAACCAGAATGTGTTTGGTGATGCGGACAGTGGCAGTCTGTACCGTCAGGATGTAGAGACCGTCGGTGACCGTAGCGGGCAGGTTGATCGTCAGTGGATTAGAACCATGCTTACTGTATTCCTGACCGAAGACGCGCTGATGGCCAGTAATGGGTTGCACGGTCACCGAAAAATCCTCGTCGGCCGGGTTGGCAATGGCCAGTTTCAGGGTGGTTCCCACAGTTGGGTTGCTCATCACCGTCACCTCGATCGGCGCTGCGTTCATCGGCCGGGGGAAGCCATTATCATCGAGGCTGGCCTTGATGTCGATGGCCTTGGTCAGGCGGTAGTCGCAATTGGCAACCGTGGCTATTTCGGTAACGCTGAATGTACCTTCCTGAGCGAAACTAAACTTGGCCTGGTAGGTGTCCTGACTGACGATGGTGCCACCCGGCAATTCCCAGCGAATACTGATTGGGGCCGGGCTGGTCAGGTCAATGGCTACGACTGATTTTCCGGCCACCGCCTCACTGGGCATCGTGAAGAGCTGATTAACCGTGGAGAACTGCCTGACGAGGATAGACCCCTGCCCGCCGCAACTGTTTTCGTCGAGCACCGTAATCTGATACGTACCTACGCCACTGGCCTGAATGGTTGCTCCGGTTTGGGTGGTACTGTTAGGCAGTGTCCAGACGAAGGTTTTGCCCCAGGTCAGCGAAGCCGCACTCAACTCGAACGGTTTTGACGGACATACTTCCTGAGTAGCCGGAAGACCCAGTACGCGGGGTGCGGGGGCTGTCAGTGACACAACGGCCGAGGTGATAACGCACCCTTTGGCATCCTGAATGGTCAGAGCTGTTTCGCCAGTTCCACACACACTGAGGGCCGTCGGCGTAGTTACCGACAGGTTCCGCCAGCTATATTGATACGGAGCATTGCCGCCCTGCACCGTCGAGATCAGCGTTCCGTCGCAGCGGCCAAAGCAGGTCGGTGCGGTGTAGGCAATGCTGGTGCTGAACGCCGTCGCGTTGTCGGGCACAATGGCTTCGGTAGTAGCTACGCATCCCGACGCATCCGTCACGGTAAATGTCTGTCGCCCGCCGGGTAATCTGGTCACCGTGTTACCAGTGACCGCATTGCCGTTCCAGGTGATGCGGTAAGGTGCCCGCCCGCCTTCGGTTTGCAACGTCACCTCGCCCAGCGGCAGGTTGGTGCAGTAATTGGGCAGTATCTGGCTGGCGGTCGTTTTCAGCAGGGCGGGCTCGGTCAATGATGCGGTAGCGGAAGTCGAAATACCGTTCGCATCGGTTATAGTGGCCTCATACGTACCTGGGGCCAGACCCGTGATGGTGAGTCCTTCGCCGATGGTCGTGGTCGTTCCCTGTCTACGCCAGCCAATTCGGTAAGCTGGCGTCGCCGTGAACGCTACCCCGCCTGTTACCGATACCGTCGCGGTTCCGTCGTTCCGGCCAAAGCAGGAGATCGGTGTTGTCGTGATCGTTGCCACCAGTCGAGGGGGAGCCACCAGGGTCTGAGTCCGCGTTTGTTCGCATCCGTTTTTATCACTGACTACGACCCGGTACACGCCACCATCAACCGGCGACAGGCGACTGATTACACCTGTGGCGGTGATCGTTGTCTGTACCGGCGTGGTCAACTCGGCTCCACTGGCATCATACCAGCGCACGGTATAGGGTCCCGTTCCGCCTAATGTACTTATCTCAACGCTGCCGTCTTTCGAATCGGCCGAGAGGGGTTGCTTCACCAGACCAGCCAGCACTGTCAGGGCCGAAGGTTGGTTGATCGTTACCGGGGTTGCGGCCAGCACGTCGCAACTGCGGGCATCGGTAATCCGAATGGTATACGTACCTGGCTCCAGATTAGTGAGTGTCTGGGTAGCCCCGCCAGAGAAAGCAATGGGAGTACCACCGTTTACGCTGTAGGTATAGCCCCCATAATCGCTGCGGGCGTTGAGGACCAGTCGGCCATCTTTTTGCCCGTTACACGTCACGTCGGTGGCAACAATGCTGCCGGAAGGCTGAGTAGGCTGCGTAACCACTTGGCTACCAGACGCCGTACATCCGACCCGATCGGTAATGGTAAAGGCATACGTGCCTGTTGCCAGATTTTCAGCCGTTGAACTGGTCAAACCGGCCGGATTAGTCCAGCGCACCGTGTAAGGGCCTCCCGCTGCGCCGGCGGCGGTGATCGTGACAGACCCGTTGCTACCCGCAAAACACGTCACATTCTGCACGGTCGCCGCGACGGTGAGGGGCGACAATTGAATGACCTGAACGGCATTGCTCCGTGGTTGCAGAGCACACCCCTGATTGGCGCAGGAAGCGGTATACGTACCTGTCTCTCCGGTAGTAAATGTGTTTCCTGACCCAACAGCATTGCCGTCCCGGAACCAGGTGACAGTGCCGGTGCAACCACTTGCTGTAAGGGTGGACTGTTCGCCAACGCACATTCCATCGGGCTTGTTTGTCGTAATCGTCGGTGTCTCGATCCGAATAACGGCCAGTGTCGCTTCGGTCGAACTGACCGTGCCGCAGGGGCCGATCAGCTCGACCCGATAGGTATCATTCTGGTTGGCCAGCGTGGCTGTCAGCGTGTAGGTCGGATCGGTAGTGTTCAGCAACTGCCCGTTCCGGTACCAGCGGTAGCCCGTGATGGTACCGGTTGCCGAGGGGGCAAATGTGACGGGGCTACCCTCACAGATCGTTTGCGAAACAAGTGGCGCGGTGATCAGAATAGGTACGTTAACCACCAGCGTTGCTCCGGCACTAGTAAGACGTTCGTTTCCACAGGTAGCGGCTCCCGTCAATGCCACCCGGTAAGTTCCTGCATTACCCGACTGAATAGCCGCGATGGTATAGGTAGCGGCCGTAGCCCCGGCAATATCGACGCCGTTGCGTTGCCATTGGTAGCCGGTTATGGTACCGCTGGCGGTTACCGAGAACGTATACCCTTCCCCTACGCACTTGGCGGCTCCAACGGGCTGGGTGGTAAACACCGGTTTGGCATCGACCGTCAGGCTTACTTCGATGCTGGTCACCGTACCACAGGGCCCCTGCATGTCTACTCTGTATTGCTCATTATTATTGGCATTACTGGCAGTCAACTGATAACTAGCTGAAGTTGCCCCTGGAATAGCGGTTCCGTTGCGATACCACTGATAACCCGTGATGGTGCCGTTAGCTTGTACACTGAACGTAGCGTTGCTTCCTTCACAGATGGTAGTCGCCTGAGGCTGGGCACTGATAGTTACAGGCGTATTGATGACCAACACAGCCTCGCTGCTGACCAGTAATTCAGCATTACAAGTCGCGGCTCCACCGATGCGTACCCGATACGTACCGGCATTAGCGATCTGTATCGCACCTAACACCAGATTGGCTGATGTGGCCCCAGCAATATCAACGCCATCTTTCTGCCATTGATATGGCCCGATAGACGTACCTGAAATGGTGAAGGTATAAGCCTCGCCCACGCACTTGACAGACCCCACTGGTTGGGCCGTGATGACAGGCTTAGCATTGACGCCTAAAGTGATTTCGTTACTAGTCACCGTACCACAGCTTCCGATCACGTCAACCTTAAATTTGTCGTTGTCATTGGCATTGCCGGTAGTCAACTGATAGCTGGCGGACGTAGCCCCGTTGATGGCCACACCATTACGATACCACTGGTAACCAGTGATGGTGCCGTTTGCCTGTACAGCGAACGTCGCGTTGCTTCCCTCACAGACGGTAGTGGCCTGAGGCTGGGTACTGATGGTTACTGGCGTGTTGACTATCAGAACAACCTCACTGCTGACCAGTGATTCGTTGGCACAAGTCGCAGCTCCGGTGATGCGTACTCGATACGTACCTGCGTTGGCTGTCTGAAGCGCACTCAGTATCAAGTTTGCGGAGGTAGCCCCGGCAATATCAGCACCATCTTTCTGCCATTGATATGAGCCGATGGATGTACCTGTGACAGTGAAGGTGTAAGCTTCACCTACGCACTTGGTTGACCCAACGGGCTGAGCCGTGATAACTGGCTTGGCATTAATGCCCAAAGCGATGTCATTACTAGTGACGGTACCACAGCTTCCAATTATGTCGACCTTAAATTTATCGTCGTTGTTAGCCGTACTAGTCAACAGCTGGTAGCTAGACGAAGTTGCGCCCGAAATAGCCGTGCCATTCCGATACCATTGATAACCAGTGATGGTCCCAGACGCCTCAACTGTAAACGTTGCCGTACTCCCTTCGCAAACGGTAGTTCCCTGAGGTTGAGAGTTGATAGTTACCGGCGTATTGACCACCAGCACAGCCTGGTTACTGACCAGTGATTCAGCATTGCAAGTCCCGGCGCCGGTAATACGTACCCGATACGTACCTGCGTTACCGGTCTGTAAATTGGTCAGCACCAGAGTAGCCGCAGTCGCTCCGGCTATATCATTTCCGTCTTTCTGCCATTGGTATGAACCAACATTGCCTGCTGTAACGGCAAACGTGTACGCCTCACCCACGCACTTGATCGTCCCCACTGGTTGGGCCGTGAGCACAGGTTTGGCGTTGACCGTTAAAACCACTTCGTTACTAGTCACATTACCACAAGGGCCCTGTACCTCCACCTTGTACTTGTCATCGCTGTTGGCGGTATTACTGGTAGTTAGCTGATAGCTAGCCGAGTTTGCCCCTGGCAGAGCTGTACCGTTGCGATACCATTGATAACCCGTGATGGTACCGTTGGCCTGTAGCGCAAACGTGGCGTTACTGCCTTCACAAACAGTAGTTGCTTGAGGTTGGGCACTGATGATTACCGGCGTGTTGATGACCAGGGTAACTTCATTACTGACTAGCAATTCGTTGTTACAGGTCGCGGCCCCGGTGATGCGTACCCGATATGTACCTGCGTTACCCGTCTGTAAATTGGTCAGCACCAAGTTTGCGGAGGTAGCCCCGGCAATATCAGCACCATCTTTCTGCCATTGATACGAGCCGATGGATGTACCTGTGACAGTGAAGGTGTAGGCTTCACCCACGCACTTGGTAGCCCCCACCGGCTGAGCCGTGATCAGGGGTTTGGCATTAATACCCAAGGCTACTTCACTGCTGGTTGCTGTACCACAGCTACCGATCACATCTACTTTATACTTCTCGTCGTTATTAGCCGTGCTGGCTGTGAATTGGTAGCTACTGCTGGTCGCTCCTGAGATAGCCACACCGTTACGATACCACTGATAATCCGTGATGGTGCCGTTAGCTTGTACACTGAACGTAGCGTTGCTCCCTTCACAGATGGTAGTCGCCTGAGGCTGGGCACTGATAGTTACAGGCGTGTTGATGACCAACACAGCCTCGCTGCTGACCAGTGATTCGCTGTTACAAGTCCCAGCGCCACTAATCCGTACTCGATACGTACCGGCATTAGCGATCTGTATCGCACCTAGCACCAGATTGGCTGATGTGGCCCCAGCAATATCAACGCCATCTTTCTGCCATTGATATGACCCGATAGACGTACCTGAAATGGTGAAGGTATAGGCCTCGCCCACGCACTTGATAGTCCCCACTGGTTGGGCCGTGATGACAGGCTTAGCATTGACGCCTAAAGTGATTTCGTTACTAGTCACCGTACCACAGCTTCCGATCACGTCAACCTTAAATTTGTCGTTGTCATTGGCATTGCCGGTAGTCAACTGATAGCTGGCGGACGTAGCCCCGTTGATGGCCACACCATTACGATACCACTGGTAGCCCGTGATCGTACCACTAGCTTGGATTGTGAACGTTGCCAGGCTGCCTTCGCAAACAGTTGTGGTAACAGGCTGGCTACTGATAGTAACAGGTGTGTTTACCTGCAACACTACCTGGTTGCTCAAAAGAGACTCCACAGCACAGGTGGCGGCTCCACTCAAACGTACCCGGTAGCTACCCGCGCTGGCAAGCGAAAGGGGGTTAAGTAGCAGCTCGGCCGAGGTAGCTCCCGCAATGTCATTCCCATCTTTTTGCCACTGGTACGAACCCACGTTAGTCCCTGAAACGGAGAGGGTGTACCCCTCACCCACGCATTTGGTAGCCCCAACAGGCTGAGCCGTGATAACTGGCTTGGCATTCACGCTCAGCGTTACTTCAGTGCTGGTCAGGTTGCCGCAAGAGCCTTGCACCTCCACCTTGTACTTGTCATTATGGTTGATGAGGCTGCTTGTCAGTTGATAGCTGGCGCTGGTAGCTCCCGCGATGGCACTGCCGTTGCGATACCACTGATAGCCATTGACAGTCCCGCTGGCCTGCACCGTAAACGTAGCGTTACCTCCTTCACAGACTGTAATAGCCTGAGGTTGAGTACTGATGGCAACCGGCGTATTGACCACCAGTACAGCTGCATTGGTGCGTAGCTGGGTGGCATTACAACTGCCCGCTCCGGTCACGACCAGTACGTAACTACCAGGATCGCAGGTGGCACACAGATCGGTCAGCGTTAGCCGGGCGGTTGTCGCCCCGCTGATATTACCCGCTTCATCGGCCAGAACAGTTCCATCTTTCTGCCATTGGTAGGTAGCGTCGCCAGTAACGGTTGCCGTGAAACTGTAATTGTCACCCACGCATTTGGTTGCCCCCACCGGCTGGAGCGTAATGACAGGCTTGGTGCTGACAGTCAGTGTCACCTGATTACTGGTGAGCGTGCCGCAGGGACCAACTACGTCTACTTTGTATTGCTCGCCGTTGTTGGCGACACTGGTTGTCAGTTGGTAGCTGGCACTAGTGGCTCCGTTAATGGCCGTTCCGTTGCGAAACCATTGGTAGCCTGTAATACTGCCCGTGGCCTGTACTGAGAACGTAGCGTTACTACCTTCGCAAACCTGCTGGACAGTAGGCTGTGTGGTGATTGTTACCGGCGTGTTGATGACCAGGGTAACTTCATTACTGACTAGCGATTCGTTGTTACAGGTCGCGGCCCCGGTGATACGTACCCGATACGTACCTGCGTTGCCGGTCTGCAAATTGGCAAGCACCAGGTTGGCCGAAGTAGCCCCTGCAATATCAGCACCGTCTTTCTGCCATTGATATGCACCGATGGCCGTACCTGCAACACTGAAAGTATAGGCCTCACCCACGCACTTGGTTACCCCCATGGGCTGTGCCGTGATGACAGGCTTAGCATTGACGCTCAGGGTTACTTCGCTGCTGGCCACCGTGCCACAGCTACCGATCACGTCGACTCTGAATTTGTCATTGTTATTGGCGATGCTGCTTGTCAGTTGGTGGCTGGCTGAAGTTGCGCCCGAAATAGCTGTGCCATTCCGGTACCACTGGTAACCGGTGATGCTGCCGTTGGCTTGTACACTAAACGTAGCGTTGCTTCCTTCACAGACCGTAGTCGCCTGCGGATGGGCACTGATGGTAACGGGCGTGTTAATAACTAACACAACCTCGTTGCTGACCAGTGATTCGGCATTACAGGTCGCGGCTCCGCTAACCCGTACCCGATACGTACCTGCGTTGCCAGTCTGGAGCGCACTCAATAATAGGTTAGCCGAGGTGGCACCAGTAATATCAGCGCCATCCTTCTGCCATTGGTAACTGCCGGCATTGATGGCTGTAACGGTGAAGGTGTAATCATCACCCACGCATTTGGTTGCTCCAACAGGCTGGAGGGTGATTACCGGCTTGGCGTTGACTGTCAAAGCTACTTCGGCGCTGGTGACCGTGCCACAACTACCAATCACATCGACTTTAAATTTGTCGCCGTTGTTGCCAATGCTGGTCGTTAACTGGTAACTGCTGTTGGTTGCCCCCGAAATAGCCACACCATTACGGTACCACTGGTAACCAGTGATAGTCCCAGCCGCTTGAACTGCAAACAAAGCGTTACTCCCTTCACAAACAGTGGTAGCAATCGGCTGCGTATTAATCATGACGGGCGTGTTAACCACCAGCACCGCCGCATTGGTACGTAACTCCGTGGCATTGCAACTTCCCGCTCCGGTCACAACCAGCACGTAACTGCCCGGATCGCAGGTGGCGCACAGATCGGTCAGCGTTAGCCGGGCTGTGGTTGACCCGCTGATGTTACCTGCTTCATCGGCCAGAACAGTTCCATCTTTCTGCCATTGGTAGGTAGCGTCGCCGGTGACAATGGCCGTGAAACTGTAGTTCTCGCTCACGCATCTGGTGGCCCCCACCGGCTGAAGCGTGACAACAGGCTTGGCGTTAACTGTCAAAGCCACTTCAGCGCTGGTGACCGTGCCACAACTACCAATCACATCGACTTTAAATTTGTCGCCGTTGTTGGCGGTATTGGCCGTTAACTCATAGCTGGCGCTTGTGGCACCGCTAACGGCCGTGCCATTACGGTACCACTTATAGCCTGTAACCATCCCGTTTGCCTGTACGGCGAAGGTTGCCGTGCTGCCTTCGCAGACTTGCTGAGGGGCTGGCTGAGAAGTGATCGTTACCGGCGTGTTAACCACTAATACCGCTACACTTGTCGAAATTACTGTTGCATCACAAGCATCTACACCGTCAACTTCAAGCACGTAACTGCCCGGATCGCAGGTAGCGCACAAGTTCGTGAGGGTCAACTGGTTCGTTGTCGACCCGCTAATATTACCTGCCTCGTCGATCAAGTCAACCCCATCTTTCAACCACTGGTAGCCTCCGGCATTTGTAGCCGTGACGGTAAATGTATAATTGTCACCTACACACTTGGTCGCCCCTACCGGCTGAAGCGTTACGGTTGGTTTGGCCGTTACTTTCAGCATTACTTCATCACTGGTGACAGGGCCGCAACTGCTTAGAACGTCAACCTTAAATTTGTCGTTGTCATTAGAATTGCTCGTGGTAAACTCATAAATGGCAGACGTTGCTCCTGCGATAGCCGTTCCGTTGCGGTACCACTGATAACCAGTAGCTTCACCATCTACCTCCACCACGAATGTTGCGGTACTCCCCTCGCAGACTTGCTGAGGTGTGGGTTGAGCAGTAATCGTCGCCGGTTCGTTAACCAGTAAGGCAGCGGCAGTTGTTCTGATGACCGTTGCTGCGCAGGCATCTATACCTTCTACTTCAAGCACGTAGCTGCCCGGATCGCAGGTAGCACACAAATTCGTCAACGTTAGCTGGTTCGTTGTCGACCCGTCGATCCTGTCAGGTACGTCAGCCAAATCAACGTTGTCTTTCTGCCACTGGTAGCCTCCGGCGTTTGTAGCCGTGACGGTGAATGTGTAGTCGTCGCCCACGCATTCGGTCGCCCCTACCGGCTGGAGCGTTATGGCTGGTTTGGGGGTCACTCCCATCGTTGCTTCACTGCTGGTAACTGTACCACAGGAACTCGTTACGTTTACTTTGTATGTATTGCCGTTGAGCGTGTTGTTGACCCTCACCAGGTAGTCTCTATTGGTTGCCCCATTAATGGGCTCTCCGTTGCGAAACCATTGGTAACCGCTGACAATGCCACTTGTCCGCACCGTGAACGTAGCAATACTGCTTTCACACGCCTGCTGATTGGTGGGTTGGGTAGTGATGGCAGCCGGCGAGTTTACGGTCAGCCTGGCCGCATTACTTCTCGCAGTCTGCCCCTGACAAGCACCCGTGCCCGTCAAAACCAGCACATAATCGCCCGGATCGCAGGTGGCACACAGATCGGTTAACGTCAGTTGACGGGTGGTTGCACCGCTAATAGTACCCGCCTCATCAATTAAGTTAACGCCGTCTTTCTGCCACTGGTAAGTCCCCAAACCAGTATTGGTCACCGAGAACGAATAGGTATCGCCTACACATTTGGTGGCTCCAACGGGTTGTTTAGTGATTGCCAACACACATTGGGCCACCCCCTGCTGCATCCAGATAAAACTGAATAGCATCAGTAGAAGTAAGCGTGTGAAGTAGCCCGCCCCTGGGTTGTTTGTAGGTAACGAACGTAAATCAGCAGTCGAGTCCTGACTGATTTGGCACTGAACAAGTAGAGGAGGAATCATAATTGACGTAGCTGGTTGATCAGACGAAGCGATCTGATTTAACTACCCCAAACCTATTGACTCACTTCTGACTGTCCCCTACTCAGACGGGTAGTTTTGCGGCCAAATGCAAAGACTACCCAAGCGGGTAGGGCCATTTAGGCGCCAAATAGAGTATTTATACGTAAAAACAATAATAAGTTTCGCCTATAATGCTACCCGTGGATCACGATCAATCTCGTAACCGCGCCAGTAATTCTGCCCGGTTTTTCACATCCAGTTCATCGTAAATATTCTTTATATGATATTTCACCGTATTCTCTGATATGCACATGGCATCGGCTATCTCCCGATTGGAGCGCCCTTTCAACAAATAGGTTACAACCAGCTGTTGCCGCTCCGACAAGGCACTGGTATTTTTTTGTGCTACACTAATTGGTGTTGCATGATCATCCATCACTGTCGGATCCACCGGGAGCTGAAGCCGGGCCTGTTCGCTGGTCAGTCGACGTTGTTGTTTTCGAAACATGAACAAGCCAAACAGCAGTAGTACACCCACACCTAAAAGGCTTCCTATCACGGTCAGCCAGTTTAATCGTTGTTGATCGTTTAGTTGCCGGGTAAAAGCTTGCTGCTTAATTGTCTCTTTCTGGTTGTGCAGGTCAGCAATCTTTTCACTTCTGGAATACACTTCGTTGAGCGAATCCAGCACCTGGTTTACGGCGGCGAAGCCAGCCATGTCTTTCCGCCGCTTGTAGATGAGGCTTAACTCATCGTAAGCATATATCCGGTACTTCACAATACCACATGAATCAGCACACCGATTCGATGCATTGAACGCATTTAAGGCGAGATCCATGCGGTTCATGGCCGCATAAAGTTGCATTTTCTTCACTAAAATCATCGGCTGATCACAGCCGGAAGCCACCCGTAAATCCGCTAACGCCCGGTCGTAGGTCGCTTCAGCCGCCGGATACTGCTTATCCAGAAACAGCAAATAACCCTGCTGGTGAATCAGTTTAGCCTTGTCCTCCTGACTGACGTACCGAAAATCTGTTTTGGCCAAACGCGCCATCAGGTTCTCTGATTTGGCGTAGGCGTGCGTGTCGAAATAGACAAAGGCTTTTTGGGCCTGAACATTGGCGGTATTAACGGCGGGGTTAGCCGTCCTGGGAGCTAGTTGCTCCGCTTCATCCAGAAATTGGAGTGTTGTTGTGTAATCGAGTAACCGCTTGTAAGTGTACGAAAGCAAAATGGCCGCCTGGTAGTGCTCGTCTGTGCTGTAGCTGGAATTGCTTAAAATAGGTAACAGCAATGCCTGTGACTTTTCATACTGCAAGGCATTGTTATACTGATAAACACGCTCCTCAATTTGCTGAAAAGGCGTGGACTGGCACTTCCCTGTGCTGTGGATAAAACCCAGCAAGAGCACGTAGAACCAGCACATAAACGAGGAAGGCATAAACAATTTTTGATTGCGGTTGAGCTTGAGTACTACGAAGCATGCAAACGCGACAATCAGGATCTCTTTTTGTGGTAATTACTTAAATACACAAGTAAGCTATCCGGTATTCTGTCTGACCTCGACTCAGCGACCACGAATTTGGAGGTTACCAGCGAGTTAATCTATACCTATCACGAGGTATATTAGTAATTTTATGTAATCAATTAATTTATGATCAACTATATAAAGTCAAAAGTAACTTAAGACCAACTACTTGTCAGCGAGCCATACCTACGTAATAGGCTCACTGGTGAATGTGGTCAGGACTTGTATTGGTCATTTATCTACACAAACAGGCTGCTGATTATTGAGGCCGCCTATACAGAATAGTCTTGCCATCAGCTCCCTGTGTCACTTGCAGTGTTGTTTCAGAAATAGCAACAATCATCTGGCAATCGATATCAAACTTCCCGGCCGTTGTAAAACAGCCATAGGTACTCTTCTTGCCGGCACAGGCATTACCCCCGCAATCGGCTTCGTAAGTAAACACTTCGGTTAACCGCTTCTGACGGTCGTAATAGGTTGTCAAGGCTGAACCCTTGATTGTAAAAGTTGTTCTCGGATCGTCTACTGACTGCCAGGTGCCCTGAATCATAGTCAACACTGCGGGAGCAGCATCAGTCGAAGTGGTCGTTTCGGTCGCTTCAGCGATGCTGTGCCCCTGGTACAAGTCGACTTCGTTAGGCCCACTCAACGTATACATTCCTTTCCACTGACGCAGGGTGAGGGTATCGAGTGTCCAGGTACCCGCATCATCACCAGGTGCTTTGATCAATATCCGACTAGTTTGATCACCAGGCAGAAAAATCTCCGCCTGCGCATCTTCGTCCGGGGAAGCAAATAGCAGGTAGGCCACTGTGCCTTCTTTCGCCTGTAATGGAGCCAACTCAATGCCTGTTTCAAATAACCGGACGCACTTGTTTTGCACGGCCGACCACTGATAGCCCGCCGAACCTTTACAGCCATGCTCATCCTGATCAGCCCCGGCTATTGCCGTTGTGTCGGCCTTAGTCTCCGACGTTTCCTTTTTGGTTGAACAAGCCACAGTCAAGCCGATGGCGAGCGTAAGCAGGTAGCTAATTTTTAGCATATTAGAATGGATTTAAGAGAAGAGAGGTGGGTAGTGTATCTATGGCCGCATTAGAAAATGAGACAGTAGCAAATTTAGGGCAGTAAGCAACGATATCGGATCTAAGGCAGACGCGTTTGCACTCAAAAAAGCAAGTATTCGCACTCAAAACATGCAATAAATCAGCAGACTCGTTCGGTGGATACTACAGTAATCTTTAACAAGCCAGTAAAAGACGCACCTATTTTTACTGGACCGGTCAGTAGCTACGGAAGAAAACAACGTGGCACCGGAACAAACTGACGGTCAAATCGGCCTTATCTTTGACAGGCGATTAAAACCAGATCGTTTCGATTAACTCGTTTACTTCAACACGTATTCATCACATGCACATTGGCGTTATTGGTGGGGGCATCGTTGGGCTTTGCTCAGCCTACTACCTGCACAAAGAGGGACATCGCGTTACCCTGTTCGATCAGGCACCAATTGCCGACGGCTGTTCGTTTGGCAATGCCGGTATGATTGTCCCCAGCCATATTATCCCACTGGCGCAACCGGGTATGATTGCAAAAGGCATGCGCTGGATGCTGAAGTCGACCAGTCCGTTCTACGTTAAACCCCGCCTCAATGCCGATCTGATGCGCTGGGGCTGGCTCTTTTACCGCCACGCTAATACCCAACACGTCAACCGTTCCATTCCGGTCCTGCGCGATCTGAGCCTGCTCAGCAAAACGCTCTACCAGGATCTGGCTGCCAATGGTGACCTGACCTTCGAGTGGCAGGAACGTGGCCTGTTCATGCTTTACAAAACCGCCGGGGCCGAACACGAAATGGCCGAAGAAGCTGATATTGCAAACCGGGCGGGCATTGAAGCCCAACTCCTGAACGGTCAGCAGGTACAGGACATGGAGCCCGACACCCGCGTTGATGTAAGGGGCGGAATTTTGTACCCCGGCGATGCGCACCTGAACCCCAACGAGCTTATTCAATCGCTGGTCACGTACCTGAAGCGCGAGGGCGTTTCAATTCAGGACAATCAAGCCGTAACTGGTTTCGGAAAAACAGGATCGCGTATCACCTCAGTACAGACGGCGGAGGGTGCTGTAGAGGTAGACAACGTAGTAGTAGCAGGTGGTGCCTGGTCGGCCGACATTGCCCGGCAACTGGGTATAAGCCTGTCATTGCAGGGCGGCAAGGGCTACAGTTTCATGTTGCGAAACCTGACGAAAAACGTACGTATTCCGGCCATTATGCTCGAAGCCCGCGCCACCGCTACGCCGATGGGTAGCGACCTTCGCTTTGCTGGCACCCTGGAAGTAGCAGGCACCGATATGTCGGTAAACATGAACCGGGTAAAAGGCATCGTGCAATCCATCAACAACTATTACCCCGACATTCCGGTCGAGATGCCAGTTGTCGACACGGTTTGGCGCGGACTACGCCCCTGCTCACCGGATGGACTTCCCTACGTGGGCACTTCTGAGAAATTTGAAAACCTGATTATGGCCACGGGCCACGGTATGATGGGCCTGAGTTTAGGTCCGGCCACGGGTAAACTGGTCAGCGAACTGGCCAGTAATTCGGTGACCAGCCTCGATCTCGCTCCTTTCAGCCCGTCCCGCTTCGCCTGATCAACCAACGCTTTCAGGAATGCCAATTAGTTACGACAACAAAACCTTTCGGGCCGTATCCAACACGCAAAACGGCGAAACCTCGTTGGATACGGTTTTCCACTACCGGCAAACGGGCACCATTTTAACCGCCAACTACAGCGGCGGACGCATCGTAACCGGCCATTTACTGGGACTTGTTGATGAAAACGGGCATCTTGACTTTCGGTATCATCAGCTTAACACAGAAGGAAAGCTGATGACGGGTTGGTGCAGGTCGGTACCTGAGATACTGCCAACGGGCAAAATTCGGCTGCACGAAACCTGGCAGTGGACTTCGGGCGATGAATCGGCGGGCACATCAATCGTCGACGAAGACTGATATGCCCATCTACTCAACTGACCATTCGATAATACCGCTGGCGGCGTCTTTTGGCAACTGCACCATCATGCGCAATGCCCCGGTCTGCACGGGTTCGAAACGAACCTCGTCGAATTGATCTTTCGTTACGGCGTAGGGCGTTTGGGCCTTTACCTCCTGCCAATCTCCGCTGGTAGTTTGGTAAAGCAGTTTCCACGACGCCGGAATCCGGCAACCACCCCAGGGGCTATCATCAAACCAGTACACTTTCGCTTTCGACACCGTTGCGGGCTTCGCAAAGGTGTACTGCACCCATTGTAGCGTGTCTTTTTTAGGCCACCAGTGGTAGTACAGATTGTCGCGATCGTTTGAATTTTTGGGCGTATCCTGATCACTCAGCGCCATCAGCGTTTTGGTTTTGTGCGATGCCGTGATCGTGCTGGTAGCTGCAATAGTGGCGGCTGGTGTTGGCCGGGCCGCTGCCGGTTTGGTAGCCAGCCAGACCGCCATTTCGCCCGCACCCCGGTTGGCCCAGGCGTAGTACGGAATAGCCGTCAGTTTGGCGGCGCTGGTCTCCAGCGGTCCACCTGTGGTACGTCGGGCCTTTTGCACATCGCCCGTAATCACCTCAATGCCTCCCAGCAGAGCCGGGTCGAAGTTCACTTGCAGCGGCGCATTGTCCGGAACAATCAAATCGAGCACGTGACCGTCAGCGGCGTCGGGCCATTCGGCGCAGTACACGATCGGACCGCGCTCCAGGGCAATCTTATCCTGATCGGCTTTCACGTTCGGATGCGCTTCGATTCGACGAACGGGCATGGGTAAGGACAGCCGTATCACATCGCCCTTTTTCCAGGTCTGACTAATTAGCGCATACCCATTTTCGAGCTTATAGGCCAACGGCTTACCGTTGACACTAATCGTAACCGGCGTATCTGCCTGACTGGCAAATGAATACAGGTTTCCCGGCACCGGTTTATTCTGCGCCCAGCCCGGAATCCGGATGGCCAATTCAAAGGCTTTCGTTTTGGCAGGGTCAACGGTGAACGCCACGTCGCCTTTCCACGGGTACGTTGTTTCCTGCTTCACCGAAATAGCCGTTCCGGTAAGGGTCACGGTTGCGGTGCTGTTAATGAACAGATTGGCGTAGAGCCGGTTATCCCGCTGGGCGTAGACGTACCCAGGCACCGACGGAATGAACCGGCACACGTTGCTGGGGCAGCAGGCGCAGCCAAACCACGCACTACGGGCGTGCTGTCCTTTGGATTCGAGCGGATTGGGATAGAAAAAACGATCGCCACTCAGCGAAACGCCGGAGAGCATGCCGTTGTACAGCGTCCGTTCCAGCACATCGTAGTAGCGCGCATCACCGTGGAGCAAAAAAAGCCGCTGATTCCAGTAAATGTTGCCAATGGCGGCGCAGGTTTCGTTGTACGCAGACATATTAGGCAATTCATATCCGGTGCCAAATCCTTCGTGCCCACCCTCGGCACCAATGCCACCAGTGAGGTAGTATTTGTCGGCCACCACGTCGTTCCAGATCTGATCAATAGCGGTCAGGTAGGCCTTATCGCCGGTGATGGCGGCCACATCGGCCATACCCGAATACATGTAGGTAGCCCGCACGGCATGCCCCACGGCTTTGGTCTGTTGCGTCACCGGCAAATGATCCTGGCTGTACTCTTTACCGGTTCCGCGCACATCGAGCATGAACTTGGCCAGGTCGAGGTACTGCTTTTTCCCCGTTGTGCGATACAGTTTTACCAGCCCCATCTCTACCACCTGATGGCCGGGGGCATGCCGCAATTTTCCGGGACCAAATTCCCGCACCAGCAGATCAGCATTCTTAATCGCCACGTCCAGAAAAGTCCGCTTCCCCGTTGACTGATAATGAGCCACGGCGGCCTCGAACAGGTGACCACTGTTGTATAATTCGTGGCTCAGGTCCGATTCTTTTTCCCAGCGTTTCAAACCCGCCCAGGGGTGCGGATGGAGCGGGTCGATGGTGCGGGCGGTGTAGAGGTAGCCGTCGGGTTCCTGCGCTTTGGCCACATACTCGATCAGCGAGTCGAGGCGGGCATCCAGCTTTTTGTCGGGAAACGTTTGCAGGGAATAGCTGGCTCCTTCAATGATTTTATAGATATCGGTATCGTCGAACGGGTATTCGGTGCAGAACTTATCGCCTGCTTTCAAATGCCCGGCCACCAGAAAGTTATCGACCCGGCCGGTGCTGTAACAATGCTTCAGCGCAATCGGAATGGTCACATCGTGATTGAGTCGAATTCGCGGAGCCCAGAACTGATCGGTCACCTTCACCGACGTAAAAGGAACGGGCTGTATCGGATAATCGCCCTTAGGAGCCGGCTGGGCCAAACCACTGAAAAATAGGCCATTACAGGCGATTGTCAGCAGCGTATTTTTGATTGAATTTCGCATCACAGATAAGGAGTCTGGGGGTAAAGGATAGGCTCCGTTGGCTGAAGCCGACGGCAAAAACTGAAAGTCCCTTCGGGACTACACTCAGACAGTCCCAATGGGACTTTTCGCTCATTACCGTTGGCTGAATCCAACGGAGACCGAAGATAGGCGAAGATGCTGCCCGGTAGTTTGCCGTGGTGCGCGAGTGCTAATAGTATTTTAACAAATACCCGCCGCGTCCAATCAATTAAGTTGCTCAATCATTTACTTGCCATATAATCAGTCGCTTCACAACGAATAAGCGAAATTTCATTCGCCACCCTCCCACTATGCAACCTAAAAACGACGAAGTAACTGAATTTGTGCCCCGATTGGGGTTGCTCGACGCTACCATGATTGTGTCGGGCTCCATGATTGGGTCAGGCATTTTTATCGTCACCGCCGAAATAACCCGCAGCGTGGGCGGCGCAGGCTGGATGTTGGCGATGTGGGCCCTGGCTGGTATTGTCACGGTGATTGCAGCGGTCAGCTACGGTGAGCTGGCGGCCATGTTTCCCAAGGCGGGCGGTCAGTACGTATACCTGCGCGAAGCCTACAATCCGCTGGTTGGTTTTCTCTACGGCTGGTCCTTTTTCACCGTCATACAAACCGGCACTATTGCCGCCGTGGGTGTTGCCTTTGCCAAGTTCACCGCCTATCTCATTCCTGCTTTCAGCGAAACGAATTTCCTGCTCGAAGCCGGTTTCTTTCGACTGTCCGCCGCTCAGCTGGTCTCTATTTTCATCATTGTGTTGCTGACATACATCAACAGCCGGGGCGTGAAAGATGGGGCTGCCCTGCAAACGTTTCTGACGCTGGTGAAAATAGCCTCGCTGTTCGGGCTCATCATCTGTGGCTTCATCTGGGGCGTCGATGCCGATGTCTGGAACGCCAACTGGCAGAACGCCTGGACGCTCTCATCCGTTCAACTACTTGACGGTCAACTCACCTACACGTCTCTGTCGGGACTGGCGGCGTTTGGAGCGATTGCCGTGGCCATGAAAGGCACCCTCTTCTCAAGCGATTCGTGGCACAGCATCACGTCTATTGCCAGTGAAGTAAAACGGCCGCAGCGCAACATAGGTCTGAGTCTGGTGCTGGGTACGTTGGTGGTCACGGTCATTTACATGCTGGCCAACCTGATGTATCTGGCCGTAGTGCCTCTGAAAGACATCGCCTTTGCACCCAGCGACCGGGTTGGGGTGGTAGCCGCCGATTATATTTTCGGCAGCAGCGGCACCATCATCATTGCCATTATGGTCATGATTTCAACGTTCGGCTGCAACAACGGACTTATTCTATCGGGCGCACGGGTCTATTACATCATGGCGAAAGACGGGTTGTTTTTCCGGAAAGCGGGGGTGCTCAACAAAAACGACGTACCTGCCTTCAGCCTCTGGATTCAGTGTTTCTGGGCCAGCGCTCTTTGCCTGACGGGCGAATACAACAACTTGCTGGCGCTGGTTATTTTCGGCGTGCTGATCTTTTATATCCTTACCATCCTGGGCATTTACCGGCTTCGCCGCACCCGCCCCGATATGCCGCGCCCCTACAAAGCACCCGGTTACCCGTTTTTGCCTGCGGTTTACATTGTGGTAGCTGTTGTACTGGCGGTGCTGCTGCTCATTTTCGAAACGCAATACACGCTACCCGGTCTGGGCATTATTCTCTCAGGTGTTCCGGTCTATTACCTCCTCATTCGGCAAGCGCCCAAAGCCTGATAGCCGCTAACCACTCAACTCCATGATGCACGTAACTCAATTACCGTCATCCACCCTGCGCCGAACGTTCACCAGCGTATTGATAATCAGCACCCTGTGGCTACTGCATGTGCCCAGCAGTTTCGGACAGGGCAAAGCCGAAGACTATAAGCGGAGTGACGCCCTGAAAGAAGCACTGAAAGACAAGCTTTACAACGTACCTGGCACGGTGCATTGGTTACCCAACAGCCAACGGTTCTGGTACCTCACCCGCACCCGGAGAGGTGCCGAATTTGTGATTGTCGATGCGGTTCGAAAAACCCGGCAACCCGCTTTCGACGCCGAGCAACTGGCGCAGAGACTGTCGGCGGCAACGGGCAAAAAGATAAATCCTTATCAGCTTCCGTTTACGGCTATCAGCTTCGGAAAAGACGATGAGGCCGTTGAGTTTGTAGCCGAAGGGTCGGTCTGGCAATTTGGACCGGGCGAAGTGGCCTTCCGCAAAAAAGGCCCGTTTAAAGCCGAACCGGTCACCAACCGGTATTGGGGGGCATCGCGCGAAGAAGACCGAACCCGTACCGTTACCTCGCCTGATAGTAACTGGGTCGCCTACATCAAAGACTACAACCTCTATGTACGTCCGCGACAGCAAGGTTCCGAAATCCAGCTCAGCTTCGATGGTTCGGCGGGCGAGTACTACGCGGCAACCATTCGCTGGTCGCCCGACTCGAAGAAGCTGGTTACCAACAAAGTCCGCCCCAACGAAAAGCACCTGATCTACTTTGTTCGCTCATCGCCGACCGATCAACTACAGCCTAAACTCGAGAACCGGGAGTACCTGAAACCCGGCGACGCCCTGCCCGTTCGACGGCCGCAGTTGTTTCTGCTCGACAGTAAACGGCAGATTTCAATCGATGATGCGCTGTTCAATCAACAGTTCAGCCTGTCGGAACTGACGTGGCGGAAAGACAGTCGCGCCTTTACGTTCGAGTACAATCAACGGGGACATCAGGTGTACCGGGTGCTGGAAGTCAACGCCGCCACCGGTGCGGTGCGCCCGCTGGTAGAAGAAACGAGCAAAACATTCATCGACTACAGCGGCAAACGATACCGCCACGATGTTGACGACGGAAAAGAGCTGATCTGGGCCTCGGAACGCGACGGCTGGAATCATCTTTACCTGCTGGATGGTGTGACGGGCGAGGTGAAAAAGCAGATCACGAAAGGCAATTGGGTGGTGCGCAATGTGGTAAACGTCGACGATAAGAAACGGACCATTCTGTTTGCCGCCAGTGGCATGAACGCCGACCAAGACCCCTACCTGATCCAGTATTACCGCGTCAACTTCGACGGAACCGGGCTCACCGCCCTGACCACCGAGAATGCCAATCACGTAGCCACATTCTCGCCCGACTTCGCCTTCTTCACCGATACCTATTCCCGCGTTGATATGCCGCCTGTAACGGTGTTGCGCAACACAACGGACGGATCGGCGGTGCTGGAACTCGAAAAAGCCGACATCAGCGACTGGCAGCAGGCGGGTTGGAAAATGCCCGAGGTGTTTACCGCCAAAGGACGCGACGGCAAAACCGACATTTGGGGCATTATCATTCGCCCCACCAACTATGATTCGACCCGCAAATACCCCGTCATCGAGAACATTTACGCCGGACCACACGGGTCGTTTGTCCCCAAAACGTTTATGACCAGTCTGGCCATGCACGAACTGGCCGAACTCGGTTTCATCGTGGTGCAGATCGACGGTATGGGTACGTCGAACCGGTCGAAGGCGTTTCAGGATGTGTGCTGGAAGAACCTGAAAGACGCCGGTTTCCCCGATCGTATTGCCTGGTTGAAAGACGCCGCCCGCCGCTACCCCGCCCTTGACCTCGACCATGTAGGCATCTACGGCACCTCGGCCGGGGGGCAAAGCTCAACCGGAGGTTTGCTGTTTCATCCCGATTTCTATAAAGTGGGTGTTTCGTCATGCGGATGTCACGACAACCGGATGGACAAGATGTGGTGGAATGAGCAGTGGATGGGCTACCCCATCGGGCCCCATTACGCCGAATGTTCCAACGTGACCAACGCCGATAAACTACGCGGCAACCTGCTGCTGATTGTAGGCGAAGTAGACGATAACGTCGACCCGGCTTCGACCATGCAACTGGCCGATGCGCTTATCAAGGCAAAAAAAGATTTCGACCTGGTGGTTGTGCCCGGCATGGGCCACTCGACAGGCGGTGATTTTGGCGAACGTAAACGCCGCGATTTCTTTGTCAGGCACCTGCTCAACGTGAATCCGCCCGCCTGGCCCGTTAACTCAACTCCTGTAACCGGTCGTGCCAACTAACTCCATCATGTTGCCCAAAACTACCACCCCACCCTACCGATCGCTGACCATTTGTTACCTGATTGTCAGCCTTTTCATCACGAATGCCAGACTCGCTGCACAACCTGCACCCGCCGCGTCGATCAACCCGCAAAGCAGCGATGTACACCACCTGCTCACCCAGTATTACGCCGATCGGGGTAGCCTGAGCCGGTTCTATACTGTGCTGGGATCGCCCGAGCGGCGCGAACGCTTTCAGCGGCTTCATACCGATTATCTGAATCAGGTCGAGCAACTGAACTTCGCCCGCATGAACACCGACAGCCGGGTCGATTACCTGCTGTTCAAGCGAGATTTACAGGAAAGCCTGTATAAACTGGCCGCCGAAGCCACCGAACGCCAGCAGATTAAAGACTGGTTTCCGTTTGCCGACACCATTTACGCCGCCGAAAAACTCCGTCGGCGTGGACACGTACCTCAGGCCCGGCAACTCGCACAGAATCTGACCACCATCAGTCAGCAACTGGTACAGGTGCGGCAGGAGATCGACAAAATTCAGAAACTGGACCCCGCCTTGTTACGGCAGGCTGAGCAAACGGCCCTAGGGCTGAAAACAGCTTTGTCCAGCATCTACACCTTCTACAACCGGTATGACCCCGATTTTACGTTCTGGGTACCGCAACCTTACCAGAAAACCGACAGCTTACTGACCGCCTATGCGGCCTTTTTTCAGAAAAAAGCGCGACAGGCAGCCCCCGTTAAAGAAGACGGCAGCGGCATTGTGGGCGTGGCCGTTGGCCGCACGGAACTGATTCGGCAATTACAGATGGAGATGATTCCGTACTCGCCCGAAGAGCTGATTGCCATGGCCAACAAAGAATTTGCCTGGTGCGATAAAGAGTTACTGAAAGCATCGCGAGAGATGGGATTTGGCGACGACTGGAAAGCGGCGCAGGAAAAAGTAAAGAACAGCTACGTACCTGTGGGCAAACAGCCCGAACTGATCCTGCGGCTTTACAATGAATCGGTTGCGTTTTTAAAGGCCAAAAATCTCATCACTATTCCGCCCATTGCCGAAGAAACCTGGCGAATGAGCATGATGTCGCCCGAGCGGCAGCTAGTCAATCCGTTTTTTCTGGGCGGCGAATCGATCATTATTTCGTACCCAACCGATGGCATGAAACACCCCGACAAGGTGATGAGCATGCGGGGCAACAATCCGCACTTTTCGCGGGCCACGGTACACCACGAACTCATTGCAGGGCATCATTTACAGGGTTTCATGAATAACCGCTACAAGGTCTACCGCAATTTCGACACGCCTTTCTGGGTCGAAGGCTGGTCGTTGTACTGGGAAATGCTGTTATGGGATCAGGGTTTTCCGCAATCGCCGGAAGACCGTATCGGGATGTTATTTTGGCGAATGCACCGGTGCGCGCGCATCATTTTTTCCCTCAATTATCACCTGGGCAACTGGGGCCCACAGCAGTGCATCGACTTCCTGGTGGATCGGGTTGGGCATGAACGCGCCAACGCCGAGGGCGAAGTACGCCGGTCTTTTATCGGAGGTTACCCGCCGCTGTACCAACTGGCCTACATGACGGGCGGTTTCCAGTTCCTGGCCCTGAAAAAAGAACTCGTCGACAGCGGAAAGATGACCCACAAGCAGTTTCACGATGCCATTCTCCAGATCAATTCCATGCCCGTTGAAATGATCCGCGCCATACTGACCAACCAAACGCTCCCCAAAGATTTCAAAAGCAACTGGCGCTTCTATGACTTAAAATCGTAACATGGACTTCAGTCGGGGACGCCTAGTCCGTAAGTAATTATTAACTAACCATTAATTACTTACGGACTAGGCGTCCCCGACTGAAGTCCGTGTTACGTTAGCGCAGGTCGGTGATGGCGCAGAAGTCCATATCGCCGTAGTCGAGGTTTTCGCCGGCCATACCCCAGATGAAGGTATAGTTCGACGTACCTGAGCCCGAGTGGATTGACCAGTTGGGCGAGATAACGGCCTGCTCGTTCTGCATCCAGATGTGGCGGGTTTCCTGTGGCTCGCCCATGAAATGACAAACCGCCTGACCTTCCGGCACTTCAAAATAGAAATAAACTTCCATGCGCCGATCGTGTACGTGCGCGGGCATGGTGTTCCACACACTACCCGTTTTCAATTCGGTCATGCCCATCTGCAACTGGCAAGTCGGCAACACGCTGTTCACCAGTAACTTGTTAATAATCCGGTGGTTGGCCGTGGCGGGACTGCCTAACTCAACCACTTCCGCTTCTTCGCGAGACACTTTGCGGGTGGGGTAGCTGTGGGTGGCTGGCGTTGAGTTCAGGTAAAATTTCGCAGGTACGTTCGCATCCGTCGATACAAACACCACATCCTGGGTAAGTTGCCCGATGTAGAGCGCTTCTTTGTAATTCAGGTCGAACCGCTGCCCGTCGGCGATGACCTGACCGGCACCGCCCACGTTGATGATGCCGAGTTCGCGCCGTTCTAAAAAGTATTTTGCTTTCAGGTTTTCGGGCGTATCGAGGCTAACCGCGCCCGACACCGGCATAACGCCCCCGGTCATGTAGCGATCGAAAAAGGAAAGCGTCCACCGAATCTGATCGGCCACAAACAACGACTCGATCAGAAAACTCTGCCGGAGCTGTTCGGTATTCATGCCTTTCACCTCGGTGGGTGAACTGGCGTATCGGCTTTCAAAAAAGGTTGCCTTCGTTGATTTATCGGCGGTGCTGTTGGTTACTTCGGTTTGCATATTCGCTGGTAAAAGAGAGATTAACAGGTTAGATGTCAAAAGTAAGCCCTCTGGCAACAACAGATGACGAACCGTTAAGAAAACTTAGCGCAGAGCGGGCAAAAGCAAGAAGGATAAAATGGCTGACACATGGCTACGCGCCCCGGGCCGTTCGACAGGCGAAGCACAACAGCATGACCCACCAGTACAGAGCCAATGTCCCACCATGCCGAACGCGTGAACCGGTGGATGAGTTGATAGTATAAACAATCCGCAGTTGATCGACAACGCGGCTATAAACAGCTACAAAATGATGGACGTAGAAATCTGGAGTGATGTGATGTGCCCTTTTTGCTACATCGGCAAGCGAAAATTCGAGCAGGCGCTGGCGCAGTTTCCCCATAAAGAGCAAGTTAACATTGTCTGGAAAAGCTTTCAACTAAACCCGGACCAACAAACGCTCCCCGGCAAAAATACGGTTGAGCACCTGGCTGAAGTAAAAGGCTGGAGCCTCGACGAAGCCAAACGCATGACCGACCACGTCACGGGTTTGGCTCGTGAAGTAGGTCTCAGCTACGATTTCGATAAAGCCGTAGTGGCCAATTCGTGGGATGCGCACCGGTTGGTGCAACTGGCCAAAAAGCACGGGCTGGGCGATGCCGCCGAAGAACGGTTGTTTTTGGCTTATTTCACCGAAGGCCGCAACACCGCCGACCACGCTACCCTGCTGGAACTAGGCACCGATATTGGCCTCGACTCAACCACTGTGCAACAGATGCTCGACAGCAATCAATTTGCCGATGCCGTGGCGCAGGATGTGTACGAAGCGCAGCAGGTAGGCGCGCGTGGCGTTCCATTCTTCGTACTGAACCGTCAGTTTGCCGTATCAGGAGCGCAACAGCCCGAAACCTTTCTGGGTGCCCTTACTACTGCGTGGGGAGAGCGGGTGAAGGGTTAGGCATGAAGGGTGATTTGGTGAAGGGTGAAGTAATTGCTCCGCTCTATACAAAACAAGTCAATAAGCAGAGCAATTACTTCACTCCTCACCCTTCACCAAATCCCCCCTCACCCCCTCACTTACGATCGAAATACTGGCGCATGAACAGGCATTGATAGGTTATAGCGTTGTTCCAGTAGGCCCAATTGTGCACACCGGGCCGGGTAATGAAGTCGTGCGGAATATTGCGTTCCAGCAGTTTTTCATGCAACGTCGTGTTTACACCGTAGAAAAAATCGCCGGTACCACAGTCGATCAGGAGCGATAAAGAACCAGGAGTGAGCAAATAGAGCATGTTGGTCACTGTGTTCTGCTCCCAGCGGTCGGGAAATTCGCGGTACGTACCCAGCCGTTTGGCCATATCCCAGTTGTTGGGAAACGGCCGAATGTCGACGCCGCCGCTCATGCTGCCCGCCGCCCCAAACACATCCTGATGTTTGAACGCCAGGTACAGCGCGCCATGCCCGCCCATACTCAGCCCGGTAATAGCCCGTCCCGTCCGGTTCTTGATGGTTTTGTACCGGCTGTCTATCCAATTCACCAGTTCGTTGGCTACGTAGGTTTCGTATTTGAACGACGGATCGGCCGGACTATCCATGTACCAGCTGCCTATATTCCCGTCGGGGCAAACAATCATCATCTGATAGGTATCGGCGAGTTTACCGAGATCGGGGCTCTTTTTCGCCCAATCGCTGTAGTTGCCGCTATAGCCGTGAAGCAAATACAGCACTGGTAAGGCAGTCGCGTTTGCGTACGAATCCGGCATGACGACAACCGCTTTAATTTTCTTGTTCATCGACGGACTGTCGGTATTGACCGTATCGATTTTGGCCGCTTGCCCCGATTGGCTGAGTAGTGCGAATAAACCCGCCAGCAACCCGGCACGTAGCGTATTGATGGAATAAAGAGAAGACATAGGGTGGTTGTTAATTCTGGATTTTAGAAGCTGGACGCTAGCTATTGGACAAGAAAATAATGTCTACAACGCCGGGTAGTTTTTGGCGGCATCGTCGAGAACCAACACCCAATCTTGCCCATAGCCCTGCGTGGGCGGCGAAAAAGACTGTGGCTTCTGATTGTCGAACCTACCGGCCGATTGCGTTTTTCCCGAGCGTGGATCAAACCACGTGGCTGTGACCAGGCTACCCGAAATCTTCCCCGGATTAACGGTAAAAGCCTTACCCGTGGTTGTATACACAAATGCATAATCGGCACCCCGCGTGGCCTGGATACGCTCGGCAGGGCCAAGGTTATTTTCTACAATCAGCGACTGATCGGGCACGCGGGCCAACAGTGGACGGGCCGTCATTAGGCGACGAACATGCTGCATCTGGTTAGCACCGGGCAAGTCGAGCGCTTCCTGCCAATACAGGTGCGGACCGTTTACGGCTGGTCGGCTGGCGCTGTACATCTGCCAGATGTCGTGGCAACCGTAAGTATGTCCGTGGGCCCCGGCAAACAGATCCAGATAGGCATACATGCGCACATCATAGGCGTTGGACGTACCCAGTTCGTTGGCATTGAAACACACCGGATGATCTTCGTAGATCGGTTCGGCATCCATGGTTGGCTTGGTTGGCTGGCGATTATACGATACGCCGATCTGATCATAAACGGGTGTGTGTCGGCAGTGGCCGTTCTGATGCATGTTGAAGTCGAACCAGAGGTCATCGTGAAACCATGTCGACGCACCCCCATCCATGCCGTTGGGTTGCGGGTGATAGGTCATCAGGGCTTTTTCGGCCCCGCCTACGCCTTCCTGCACACCCACGGCCATGGCGCGCCAAATGGCAACGTCGGTAGTACCACTACGCGGATTCCGGTCGCCGCCCAGCACCCACACTATATTCTCGCGGTTTTTGTAGCGATCGCCCAGATAGCGGCCGTAGGCACGGGCATTGGCCGGAGTAAAAATCTCCGGGCCTTTCCCCCACGTATTCTTAAAGACCTTGTCACCCCACGTTGGCAGAAAAGCGATCACAATGCCATACTGAGCCGCTTTATCGATAATGAAATCGACATGTTTGAAATAGGCTTCATCCGGTTTTTCCGGGTCATTGCCAACCAGAGGCACGTCGCCATAGGGGTTCTTTTCGTTAAGGCCGTCAAATTCGGCCAATGCCACCGCCTGAACCACCGTAAAACCCTGTGCAGCCCGTCGTTTCAGGTACGTATCGGCTTCTTCGCGGTTAAGCCGGTGGAAAAGCTCCCAGGCTGTATCGCCCAGCCAGAAAAACGGCGTATTATCCTGATGCACCAGAAACCGTTTGTTATCAGACACCTTCAACCGCCCGCCACGGAAGGGTTGCTGGGCAAAAACAAGGCTTTGCCAGAGCAAAAAACCGGCCAGTAAAATTCGTATTTTCATGCTGTAAACGCTTCGTACCAAAAGGGCGGTATTCGCTTGGTTACCGCTATCCCGACGCCTGTATGTGTCGACAAAAAGAAGCGAAAAATACCCAGTCTCTACTCCATCCAACCCCGCCTATCATGGCTGATAAACAAGGTCGAACAGGTCTTTTTTTTTACTCTCCGGAACCCGATATCTGGACGTACCTGAAAAATAAAATATTGGCTAACAAGAACTTAGAGTCAAATCTTTCATAAAAGTGAGCAACTTACACACTATTGGCTTAGTTCTTGTAGAGGCGTTAGTCAGATGGTGATCCCATCTAGTAACTTTATCCGCCGACGCTCATGGAACAGGTTTTCCAGATTGTACAGTCTTATCTCAATTTTCGGGCAGCCGTCTTGCGATCTATGTCGTTCGAGGCTATGACAAAGGCTGAATTTTCTCGGGTTACCGGCCTCGACGGCAACTCGAAATACCGCCGCGAGCTAAACCCGGATTTGTGGAAGCCCTCGGAAATTTACGCATTCGCTACCATTTCCGGGCTTTGGGATGGCGGTCCCAGGCGGCTCGATCACCTGGCCGAACTGATTGAATATCTGCCCGAACCGGAGAAAAAACTCGTTCTGAAAGCCAGTTCACTCACTCGTGAGAAACTACAGCTCAGGCGGGAAAATACGGAGTCGTGGCAACCGCAGGAATTGGAACGGCTGTATGCCTGGCACCGTCAACATACGATTCATGTATCCAGACAATACGCCAAACCAACCACGCTGTAGCCAGGATATCACCAGATAGCCTGTGTTAATTAATGCGGAGTAAATCGATCTGAAAAACAAGAATCGAGTTGGCTGGAATACCTCCCTGTGCCTGTGAACCGTAGGCCAGGCTTGGTGGCAGGTACAGCGTAATGCTACCACCCGGCGCAATCAGCGGAATACCCTCCTGCCAGCCAACAATAAGCTGATTCAGGCCAAAACTGATGCCATTGCCAGCATCGAATTGAGTACCGTTGGTCAATTGGCCTTTGTAGTTGACGGTTACGTTAGAGCATACCGTGGGCTTCGTGCCTGTACCAGGCGACTGAATGGTATAGTAAAAGCCACGTGGATCGGCCGTAGCATTAATTTTACTGGCATCAATATACGCTTTCAGAGTCGTCACCTCCGCTTGGGGTGCCTGAATAGAAACCGGGGCCGAATTGCAGGGATCCTGATCGTTCGACAGACAACCACTTACTAGCATGGGCAGGCTCAGCAACAGAATGCTGTACTTTTTTAGGGACTGTATCATAGGGGCAAGTTAACGCTTTTCAGGAAGTAGAACGGCTAAGCAAACGTATTCTATCCCGGAAACGTAAGCCCTTCACGTCACCATGAAACGAAATTTCCTGATCGGACTGCTATTGTCGGCGGTCATCATTTGTCTCCTCAGTTCGTTTGCTCGTAAAGAACTGAGTTGGGTTGCCATTGGTGATTCAATTACGTATCTGAATGACCATCAGGATCAAACCGGCAATCGGATAACTAAGGGATACATGACACGGCTGGTTGAACAGTTGCCTTATATCAGATACGTCAACCAGGGTCATAATGGCTGGACGGCGGGCCGCATTGCTAGTTCGATCGATAACCTTGGTCTGGCTAAAGCCGATGTATATTCTATTTTTCTGGGAACCAACGACTGGTGGCAGGGCCGACCGCTAGGCCGCCTCAACGATTACCAGCGCAACACGGGCAATGCAACCGTCTACGGCTCATTCCGGCTCATAATCGACAAAATCAGAAGCCTGAATCCCGAAGCGCCGATCATCCTGATCACGCCTATGCAGCGGGCCGATTTTGTGTACATAGCCAACCCCAAAAACAACGCGTATGGCTCATACAAAGCCAAAAATGGCCAATCGCTGGAGGCCTTCGCGCTGGCCATCGATTCAATCGGGCAGGCAGAAAACCTCCCTGTCCTTGACCTCTACCACACCAAAAAGCTGGCGATAAAGCATCTGGTAAAGTATAAACGGCTTAAAGACCCAACCACAGGCGTGTACAAAAACTACCGCTATCCCGCCTTTATCGACGTCCCTTTCAATCCCGAAACCGACGAGTATCCGTATCCGGTTGGAGCGATCAACAAAACGTATGACGGCCTCCACCCGTCTGATGACGCCTACGCGTTGATCACTCGTAAACTGGTGAAGCTGATGAAAAGGTGGTAATTGGGTAGTTGCTTCGCGAGCTAGGCCCTTCGACTCCGCTCGCGAAGCAACTACCCAATTACCACTAAAAATTAGATATTCTTTTTCTTCATTTCAGCCACCGCAAAACTGGCGGCACGGGCTGTGAGCGCCATGTAAGTCAGCGAAGGGTTCACACACGAAGCCGACGTCATAGCAGCGCCGTCTGTAACGAATACGTTTTTCACGGCGTGCAACTGATTGTTTCCGTTTACGACCGACGTTTTAGGGTCGCGGCCCATCCGGGCGGTACCCATCTCATGAATAGCCATGCCCAAGTATGAACCCCGGTCGTAGGTTTTCACGTTTTTCACACCCGCCGACTCCAGCATTTCTTTAGCGTCGTTCATCATGTCTACGCGCATTTTCTTCTCGTTCTCCTTCAGTTCCGCATCGAACACCACGAGGGGCATACCCCACTTGTCTTTTTCCGTTTTGTCGAGATACATGCGGTTTTCGAAATAAGGCAACGTTTCGCCGAAGCCAAGCAGACCCATTGTCCAGGCACCGGGTTTAGTGAGTTCTTCCTTATAATCGGCGCCAAAAGTCAATTCGGCCACGTTGCGCTGCCATCCCTGACGGCTGCCTCCTCCCTGATAGCCGAAGCCACGCACGTAATCGCGCTTGTCGGTACCGATGTTGCGGTAACGCGGTACGTAAATACCGTTGGCCCGCCGCCCTTCGTAGTATTTATCGAGGTCGCCTTCCCACTCGCCCGATGCGCCGGTGCGGAAGTGGTGGTCCATCAGGTTATGACCAAGCTGTCCCGAATCATTACCAAATCCAGTCGGGAAACGGTTCGATGTTGAGTTAAGCAGCAGCGACGTGGTGCCCAACGTGCTGCCACATACGAAAATGACTTTGGCAAAATACTCCCGCTCCTGTAGCGTCACCGCATCGACAACGCGCACGCCAGTCGCTTTCTTGGTGTTTTCGTCGTACATGATGTTTGTCACCACCGAATCGGGGCGCAATGTGAGCCGACCGGTTTTGGCCGCCGGTGGCAACGTACACGACTGAGTACTGAAGTAAGCGCCGTACGGACAACCCAACGAACATTTGTTGCGATACTGGCACGACGCCCGCCCCTGATTCATTTGGGCCTGTGCCGCTTTAGAGAGGTTGGCCACCCGCCCAATGGTCATGGTACGACCGGGAAAATTCTTCTCGATCCGTTTCCGCACTTCTTTTTCTACGCAGTACATCTCCATCGGCGGCAGAAATACACTGTCGGGCAGTTGGGGCAGGTTCAGTGCTTCGCCCGAAATACCAACAAATTTTTCGACGTAGGTATACCAGGGCGCAATGTCTTTATAGCGAATGGGCCAGTCGACGGCTATACCTTCTTTTAAGTTGGCCTCAAAGTCGATGTCGCTCAGGCGATACGTTTGCCGCCCCCACATGATCGACTTTCCCCCTACGATGTTGGGCCGGTACCAGTCAAACCGTTTATCTTCTTTATACAGCGAGTCTGAATCGTTCATCCAGTACTTCTCTGTCATTTCGTTGTACGGATAGTCGCGCGCCAGTTTCGGATGCGACTCTTTCTGCGCCATCGTCAGCCGGCCGTTATAATTGCTTTGCCACGGGTCTTTCATGGCATTTTCGTAGCCGGAAACGTGTTCGAGCTGCTTGCCTTTTTCGAGCATCAGCACCCGTAATCCTTTTTCGGTCAGCTCTTTAGAAGCCCACCCTCCCGATATCCCCGAGCCAATCACAATGGCGTCGTAGGTCATTTCTTTTACAGCGTCAATATTGAGATTCATAGGAAATGAGTTTACTGTTTACAGTTTGCCGTTTACCGTTGCGCTGCCAATTAACTTGACGTTCTTTAGCAGCGCAACGGTAAACGGCAAACTGTAAACTTTTTTTTAGAGCGCCCAGGCTTTCTGACCGGGTTTGAGGGGAATACAGGCTTCAAACTTTCCGGGAACGGGTAGGTAAGCAAGGGCCTGGGTTGCACCAATTTCGGAGGTGAAATAGCCGGTAGTGGTCAGTTCTTTCATCCTGAGAAAGAACGCCTTATCGTCGGTCATGGTCTGCCTGACAATCTCGATCTTCTGTGCGTCGTCGAGACTGGCAAATTCTTTACCGAATTTGGTTTTACCGGCAGTGGCCAGTTTATCCAAGCTGGCATAAAACGCGGTTTGCTCATCGGCGGGGTAGCAGTCGCGCATAACCCGGATAATGAATTTTTCAGCACCGGCCGCCTTGGCACCGGGTGTGGTGGTGGTGGGAATGATCACATCGGCCACGTCGGCCAGTAGTGCCTCTTGCTGAGGTGTCACCAACAGGCTTGGCCCTTTGTTGATAACCCGCCCCATAGCACCGGCCAGGGTGGGTGCCGATAAAATACCGCCCATCATCAGGGCCGCCCGCTGTATCGCTTCTCTACGTCTCATGAATACGTTTAATCGTGAATGGGAGCAAGTTCGGCATACGCACAAATCTGCCACCGGTAAGGTATAAGCTAAAGTGTAATTTTAGCCTATTTTTTTTGATTTAAAGCAGGGAAGAACGCAAAATATAGCGCGGCTTGGCAGAGGAGCCATTTTTTGTTTGGAGCGGACAAAAAAACAGCCCCGATGCTTTCGGCACCGGGGCTGCACTGTGATCGATACGGGACTTGAACCCGTGTCGCTGCCGTGAAAGGGCAGTGTCCTAACCGCTAGACGAATCGACCGTCTTGTAAAAGACCTGACGTGTTTTTGTGTGAACAACTACGCCGTCAGCGAATCGTGATGCAAAAGTACGGCGATACGTTTAAAATCCAAATACTAGCCTCAAAAAAATCTTTTAAAATGGGTTCAACCTCTTTTACTGCTATTTTTGAGACGTAATAATTCCCTCAATTTCAACCTGTTTTACCCCGCCATCGGCATGAAAAAAATTTTCATCGCTTGCGTTGTCTGTCTCACTTTTTTGAGCGGCACGTCCCTGTTTGCCCAAAGTACCCTCTCCTCGCCGGCCCAATTTCTGGGTTATGCCATCGGCGAACGATTTACACCTCATCATCGCGTATTGGCCTATGCCGAACAAATTGCCCGGCAGGCGCCCAACCGAATTAAAGTAATCCCCTACGGCACTACCTACGAAGGGCGGCAACTAGCCGTAGTAGCCATTGGCACTGAAGCCAACATGGCACGGCTCGAAGAGATTCGTACCGACAACCTCCGCCGAATCGGTATGCTGCCGGGTAAACCATCGGGCAAAACCATGCCCACCATTCAGTGGCTGAGCTACAACGTACACGGTAATGAAGCCGTGAGCTCAGAGGCGTTTATGGATGTGCTGTATGGCTTGCTCGAACCTGGCAAAGCCAGTTCTCAGTTTACGGTATCACCAAAAATCCTGGAAACAAGCATCGTCATTCTTGATCCGGGTCTTAACCCCGACGGGCATGACCGCTACGTGAACTGGTACAATCAGATGCAGGGCCGCGTAGCCGACCCGACCCCATTCTCGCGCGAGCACAGCGAACCCTGGCCCGGTGGTCGGTATACCCACTATTATTTCGACCCAAACCGCGATTGGGCTTGGCAAACACAGGAAATCACGCAGCAGCGCATGGCCCTCTACCAGCAATGGATGCCCCACCTGCACGGTGATTTTCATGAAATGGCCGTGGAAAGCCCGTATTATTTCGCCCCGTCGGCTAAACCGTACCACGAAGACATTACGCCATTTCAACGGCAGTTCCAGGGCATCGTTGGCGAATATTGCAGCCGCTATTTCGATAAGAATAACTGGTTGTATTACACCCGTGAACGCTTCGACCTATTTTACCCAAGCTACGGTGATACGTACCCGACCTACAACGGTGCCATTGGCATGACCTACGAACAGGGCGGCAGCGGCCGCGCAGGACTAGCTATTCGGAAAGTCGACGGCGACACCCTAACGTTGAGGCAACGCATTGACCATCACGTAGCCGCCTCGTTTGCCACACTCGAATCTGTAGCCGATCGGTCAGCCGAGGTGGTGAAAGAATTTGGTCAGTTTTTCGACAAGGCTCAGGCTACGCCGGTTGGCCTGTACAAAACCTATGTGGTGAAAAGCGGCGGTGACGAAGGAAAACTATCGGCCCTGCGCCAATTGCTAGACCGGAACAACATTCGCTATGGCGTTGCCGGTAAAACACAAACCATCTCGGGCGGTACGGCAGCAAAAGGTAAATCATCAGGTACGTCGGCCGGAGTGTATAACTACATGACGCAGAGCAACGAGAAAAGCGTGTCGGTGGAGGAACAGGACCTGGTCATCAGCGCTCACCAGCCCAAATCGACGTTGTTAAAAATTCTGTTCGAACCAAAATCAATGCTGGAAGATTCGGTAACATACGACATCACGGCCTGGTCGCTGCCGTATGCTTACGGTCTGCAAACGTATGGCCTCACCAACCGGATCGATCCCGCAGCGATGTCAGCAAAACCAACGTCGACCACCACCATATCAACCACTACCCCGCCCTACGCGTATCTGGCGCGCTGGCAATCGATGCCGTCTGTTCAATTGCTGGCTGGTCTGCTGAAGAAAAAAATTCGGGTACGTTCGGCCGAAAAGCCATTTGAGTTAAACGGTCAGCAATATGACGCAGGTACGTTACTGATCACGCGGGCGGGTAACGAACGGCTTGGTAATCAGTTCGATGCTGTGGTGAAACAGGAAGCACTCAGCCTGGGAGTAACGCTAATGCCCGTCACTACGGGTTTCGTGACCAAAGGGTCTGACTTCGGTTCTGATTTCGTGATGGCCCTGAAAGCCCCTCGTGTAGCCGTTGTATCGGGTGAAGGCACAGTGGCGACCTCCGTTGGTGAAGTGTGGCATTATTTCGATCAGGAATTAAAATATCCCATCAGCATGGTCAACGGCGCCGATCTGGGCAGTGTCGATTGGAAGCAGCTCGATGTACTGGTACTGGCCAATGGCTACGCATACAGCCGCCTCATCAACGAACGGACGCTGACGGCCATTCGCGACTGGATTCGTGGTGGTGGTAAATTGATTGTGATGGAGCGGGCCGCTGCTGCTTTTGTGGGCAAAGAGGGGTTCGATCTGAAAGAAAAAGACGATAAAGGCGAGCAGGATAAAGCGAAAGGCAAGAAGGCGCTAGCCCTGACTGATTCGCTGAAAACGTACGCCGCTCGGGAGCGTAGTGCCGTTTCGGACGAAACGCCGGGCAGCATTTACCGCCTAAATCTGGACACTACCCATCCGCTGAGCTTCGGCCTGTCGGGTGGCTACTACACACTGGTGCAGGAGGCACATTCGTATGACATGCTGAAGGACGGCTGGAACGTAGGCTACCTGAAAGACAGCAATTTAGTGGCTGGCTTTGCGGGCACCAATGCCAAAGAAAAACTAAAACAAACGTTGGCGATCGGCGTGCAGGACCTGGGTCGCGGACAGGTAATCTACCTGGCCGACAACCCGCTGTTCCGGGGTTTCTGGTACAGTGGTAAGCTTCTTTTCGGCAATGCCGTGTTCATGAGCGGAAATTAAAAGGTAAGTCTGGAAAGTGAAAAGAGTTTAGTGCCAAGCCGGGAAAGCTGTAGATGACTTTCCAGACTTGGCACTAAACTCTTTTCACTTTCCAGATTAATCCATGGGGATATTTCAGCCAATATCGCCTTTCTCTTTTGTCATTCATCAATTCAAAATCGGGCATTTCATGGATTCGTTTAGTATTAAAGAAACTCCCACCGTATACGACGTTGCGATTGTTGGCTCAGGAGCTGGCGGCGGCATGGCGGCTTATATGCTGGCCAAAGCGGGTGCCAAAGTAGTGCTGCTCGAAGCGGGCGGCTATTTCGACCCCGCCGATCCAAAGTACATTACGCAATTAAAATGGCCGTACGAATCGCCCCGGCGCGGGGCGGGTACCACGCGGGCCTTCGGTGATTTCGACGCCGCCTGGGGTGGCTGGCAAATCGACGGCGAACCGTATTCGGCCAATGCCGGTACTGAATTTCACTGGTTCCGCTCGCGGATGCTGGGCGGTCGTACCAATCACTGGGGTCGTATTTCGCTCCGCTTTGGTCCCGACGATTTCCGGCGCGGCTCGATGACCGGTGTTGGCGACGACTGGCCAATTACGTACGATGATCTGGCCCCCTATTACGACAAAGTGGATAAGCTGATTGGCGTTTTTGGCTCGAAAGAAGGCATGCGCAATGAGCCCGACGGTCATTTCCTGCCCCCACCAAAGCCACGATTACACGAGTTACTGCTCCAAAAAGCGGGCCGGGGTCTTGGTATTCCCGTCATTCCGTCGCGGTTGTCTATTCTGACCAAAGCCATCAATAACGAACGCGGGCAATGTTTTTACTGCAACCAGTGCAACCGGGGCTGTCAGGCCTACGCCGATTTTTCATCGTCGTCGGTGCTGTGTATTCCAGCGGTAAAAACCGGCAATGTCACACTGATCAACGGGGCTATGTGCCGCGAGGTGTTGACCGATCCACAAACAGGGTTAGCTACAGGAATCAGCTTCGTACACACAGGTACGTTGCAGGAGCATACCGTGCGGGCCAAGGCCGTGATGCTGGGCGCGAGTGCGTGCGAATCGGCGCGCATTCTGCTGAATTCAAAATCGGCCCGGCACCCGGATGGATTAGCCAATTCTAGTGGTGTGGTGGGCAAGTATCTGAACGACTCAACAGGTGCATCGCGGTCGGCGTTTGTACCGGCACTCATGGACCGGGTACGGTATAACGAAGATGGTGTTGGCGGCATGCACGTATACACCCCGTGGTGGCTCGATAACAAGAAGCTCGACTTCCCGCGTGGTTACCACATCGAGTACGGTGGCGGTATGGGGATGCCTTCGTTCGGTTTTGGCATGGGGCTGGAAAACATGAACGGTAAATACCCGTATGCCAATGGCCAGTCATTGCCAGCCGGTGGCTACGGATCGCGCCTGAAAGAAGACGCCCGCCGTTTCTACGGCGCTTATGTTAATCTGGCCGGTCGCGGTGAACCGGTGCCGCTCGAAAGCAATTACTGCGAAATTGACCCAACAAAGGTGGATAAATACGGCATTCCTACGTTGCGTTTCAATTACAAGTGGTCTGACTACGAAGTGAAACAGGCCAAGCACATGCAGGACACGTTCGAGGAGATTTTCAGCGCGATGGGTGCCATTCCAACCGGCCCGAAACCCGGCCCAAACACCAACCACGGCTATGGTCTGGAAGCACCCGGCAAGATCATCCACGAGATTGGCACCGTGCGAATGGGTAGTGATCCTAAAAAATCAGCCCTGAACGCCTTCCAGCAAGCTCATGATGTAAAAAATCTGTTCGTTGTCGATGCAGCCCCCTTCGTAACGCAAGGCGACAAAAACGTAACCTGGACCATCCTGGCCTCATCGATGCGCACGTCTGATTACCTGATCGATCAGGTGAAGAAGAAGAATATTTAAAAGAGTTTGTAGTTCGTGGTCTGTTGTTCGTAGTTGCTTTGCTTCACAGAACAGCAGACCATTATCGAGCGACTACTTCGCTTTAAAACCTTTATTTGGCGCGTAGCTATGGCAACAGTACAACGATTCGATGACTTAAACGTCTGGAAGAGTGCAAGGAAATTGTCTATGTTGATCTTCAAACAGACACAACGCCTTCCTTTCAAGACTGATTTAGGTCACTCAAGACAGATCAACGATGCCAGCGGGTCCATGATGGATAATATTGCGGAGGGGTTTGGAAGAGGTAATCGGAAAGAATTCATTCAGTTTCTTGGCTTTTCGATGGGGTCTACTGATGAAGTCAAATCACAGTTATACAGAGCCTATGACAGGTCATACATTTCGCAGGAAGAGTTCAACCATCTTTATCGGAAAGCTGACCAAATCACCAAAATGGTAGCCTCGTTCATCAATTACCTGAAGACATCGGAACACCGTGGTTTTAAGTACAACACTCAGTCGTCGATGGCCGAGGAACCACAAACTACAGACTACAAACCACAAACCTTTATCATTGAAGAACCATGAAGCGCAGAGACACCCTTAAAGCCCTTGGCCTGAGTAGCTTTGGCCTGGCTGTTGGCCCTGTGGAAGCGGCCGTTCCCGCACCACCCGACAAAAAAGTACCCCTTAAAGTACCCGGCGGACGGCAACCATTCGAGGCGGAGCGCGATGCGAAGCTGAACGCCGAGAAGTTTTTCACGCCCGCCGAACTGAAGACCGTTACGCTGCTGGCCGACATTATTTTACCCGCCGATGCTAAATCGGGCAGTGCCTCGCAGGCGGGCGTGCCGGCCTTCATCGAGTTTGTGATGAAAGACCAGCCCGCCAACCAGACATCCATGCGCGGTGGACTGGCCTGGCTGAACAACCAGTGCCGGAAACGCTTTGGCAAGCCATTCGCCGAAGCAACGCGGGCGCAGCAGATCGAAATGGTTGACTTGATCGCTTACCCGCAGCAGGCCAAACCAGAACTGTCGCAGGGCGTGGCGTTTTTTACGCTGATGCGTAACTACACCCTTACCGGCTTCTACACCAGCAAAATGGGTATCGAAGACCTCGGCTACAAAGGCAATACCCCTAACAACTGGGAAGGCCCACCGGAAGCCGTGCTGAAGCAGTATGGATTAGTTTAGAATAAGGTCCAAAGTCTAAGGTCTAAAAAAGTCTAAAGTTCAAGGTCCAAAGTTTAAAGTGCTTCGCTTATCAGCCACTGGTTGACCAGGCGAAGCACTTTGGACTTTAGACCTTGAACTTTAGACTTTTTTAGACCTTAGACTTTGGACTTTACTTTAAACTTGAAACTTATCTTTGCCCCGTATGGAACAACGCACCCTCTTTCAGCGGCTACGGCCGCACTTGCTGTTTATATTCGGGCTATTCATTATTACGTCCATCTATTTTTTACCGGCCTGGCAGGGCAAAGAACTCCAGCTTCAGGACGTACGGCAGGGTAACGCCGCCACAATGGAGTTGCGGCAATACAAAAAAGAGACCGGCCAGTTTCCCAACTGGACTAATGCCTTGTTTGGCGGAATGCCCGGTTACCTCATCGCCCACGACTATCCGAATACGTATGTGGGGCTAACGGCGGCGGCGGTGCTGAGGCTGTTCCCCCGTCCGATCGACGTAGTCTTTATGCAGATGCTCGGCATATATATCCTGCTGGTAGTCGTGCTAAGTCGCAACAATCCGGGCAGTGAAGACGACAAGTCGACAGCGCTGTCGGGCACCGCACGGGGCTGGCTGGCCGCTACAGGATCAGTCGCCTACGGACTGGCTTCGTGGAACCTGATCACCATTGAGGCTGGCCATATCTCCAAAATTCTAGCGCTGGGCTATGCACCCGGCATGCTGGCTGGTCTGATATTGTGCCTAAGAGGCCGCTATTGGTCGGGTGCTGCCGTTACCGCTTTATTCACGTGCCTGAACATCAGCGCCAACCACGTACAAATCACTTATTACCTGTTTCTGTGCGTGGGCCTTTACGTGCTCATCGAAGGCTTTCGGCTGGTCAAGTCAGGGCAGATACGTCAGTTGCTGGTTGGGCTGGCCATCTTCGGTGTCACTACCGGCATTGGCATGGCGTCATTCAGCAAACGCCTGATGGTGCTTAATCAGTACTCAAAAGAAACCACACGCGGCAAATCAGAACTGACATCTACCACCACCGCCGCCGCTACACCGGGGCAAGCCCAAACGTCGGACAGTGCCAAACCCGCCGACGGACTGGACGAAGACTATGCGTTTCAGTATAGCTATGGCGTAGGCGAGGCGCTGACCATGCTGATACCTAATCTCTACGGCGGCCTGGCAGGTCAGGGTGGACTCGATAGCAAATCGGATACCTACCGGGCTCTGGTCGACAGAGGTATGGCGGCCGACGAAATAATTGGCCAGATTCCCACCTATTGGGGTACCACAAACGGACCGGCCTATGCGGGAGCCATTCTAGTATTTCTTTTTGTGCTGGGTATGCTAATCAGCCGATCGACGCTGAAGTGGTTCATGCTCGGCGGTTTGTTGTTGACCTTGCTGCTGGCGATGGGCAAGAATATGCTGTGGTTCAACGGCTTTCTGTTCAACTTCCTGCCTTATTTCAACAAGTTCAGGGCCGTAACCATGACCCTCACCATGACGCCCATCTTCCTGGGAGGTGGGGCAGTATTGGCGCTGCAAACCCTGCTGACAACAAAACCAACGTTTAAGACTGTTCAGCGTCCCTTTCTGATTGCTTTTGGCCTTACAGGTGGACTGGCGTTACTGCTGGCCCTCGTGGGTGGTAGCCTACTCGACTTTCAGGGACCAAATGACGCCGCTATGTTTGGCGCCGAAGCGTCTGATATATTGCGGGCCTTGCAAAGCGACCGGGCAAGTTTGCTTCGCACAGATGCCTTCCGAGCTTTCTTCTACATTCTAATAGCCGCCGGAGCGATCTGGTTTTACCTGAACAACAAGCTGAAAGCAAGCCTGTTACTGCCCATTCTCTTCGTACTGAACACTATCGACGTATTTAGCCTGGGGCGGCGGTTCATCGACAGCAAAAGCTTCATTCCCCGCTCAACGGTCGATTCTGCCTTTGAGGAAACACCAGCCGATACACAAATTTTGCAGGATAAGTCGCTGAGCTACCGGGTATTTGAAAACACCGGCGGAGGTGGTTTCATGAATGATAACCGGGCCTCTTACTTCCACAAATCAATTGGTGGGTACAGCGCGGCGAAGCTGCAACGGTATCAGGAGATGATTACCTACGCTTTCTCTGATAACGCCGACAACATCCTGAATATGTTGAACGTGAAGTACGTGATCGCCTCGCCGATCGATAGTACAGGTCGGCCCATTGGCGAACCCGTTCCACAGCAGAATCCCAACGCGTTGGGTAATGCCTGGTTCGTTCAAAATGTGCAGCAGGTGGCCAACGCCGACGCCGAAATGGCCGCGCTACGTTCGCTGAATCCGCAACAAACAGCCATTGTCGACAAGCGGTATGCTGATCAGCTAACCGGATTGCCAGCTACCCTGACTAAAGCAGGCACCATTCAGCTCACCAATTATTCGCCCGATAAACTAACGTACCAGAGTTATAGTCCAACCGAGCAGGTAGCGGTATTTTCGGAGGTTTTCTACCGGGGCAACGAAGACTGGAAAGCGTATATTGATGGCAAAGAAGTGCCCCATTTCCGCACCGATTACATCCTTCGCGGTATGCGGGTACCGGCCGGTAAGCACACCATCGAATTCCGCTTCGATCCGCCTGTGGTGGCCCTCGGCAACACCCTTGACTTGGTAGCAAACATCATTCTGATTCTGTTGGTAGCGGCCGGATTATGGTTTTCTCTGCGTAAAGACAATTCCTCTATCGGCACAGAAGCGACCGTGTAAGCTCAGAGTGGCGTTAAACATACACAAGCAGGAACGTACCTGACAACGGTAAAGCGCCTGATGCCCTGTTCAATAACAGTGGTATCAGGCGCTTTACCGTTGTCAGGTATGCAGGGCGTCAATTATAAACAGAAATCAACAATCTGTAAACTCTTTATTTACGATAAATTGATTAGAAGGTATACTACCACATAGGCATTCAGGAATCCGTTGGCGTACTTTGCCACGCACCCAGTAATGGCTGGTGTATCAACGTGTTACAACTGAATCCCCCTTCTATGTCGACCAATTACAATGCCATCGCGAAAGAGTATCAGGCCTCCAAGATGCTGCCCTGGCGAAAACACGTGGAATCGCACACTTTTTTCCAGATGGCGGGTGATCTGACCGATTTGGATGTACTCGATTTGGCCTGTGGTGAAGGATTTTATACCCGACAGATCAAGTTGAGAGGAGCAACCGACGTGATTGGCGTAGATATTTCGGAGGAAATGATCCGGCTGGCCAGAGAAGCAGAGACGCAAAATCCGATGAATGTAGTCTATCTCTGCCAGAATGCGCTTTCACTTAATCTGGATCGAAAATTTGACCTCATCACGGCGACGTACCTGCTCAACTACGCTCAGAATGAGTCTGAACTCTACCAGATGGGGCAGGTGATTGCCAATCACCTAAAACCCGGCGGACGTTTTGTCACGATCAACAGTAATCCCGATTATCAGGCCACCGTTGAGGCTATGTTTCCGTATGGGTTTACCCGCGAAAACCAGAGTCGGGCAGAAGGAGCCGAGATTACCTGGCGCTTTTACCAGCCCGACGCCTCTCACATTGCTGTCACTAATTACCACCTGCACAAGTCTACGCACGAGACGGTACTAAGCCGGGCAGGGCTATCTCAGATTCAGTGGCATTCGGTGAAAGCGTCTCCCGAAGGCATTGAGGCCCACGAGGAGGGATACTGGGAAGCAATCGTAAACGGCCAGCCAATCATTGGCCTATCAGCCGTAAAGCCGTAAAACAGGAATTGACACCCCTACTTTACGGCTTTACGTACCTGAATTTTAACCGATAATTATCAGAAAACTAAGGCTGAACCGATGCTTCGCCCTGCCACTCGGCATGGAATACACCCGTTTGCCCGATGCGCTCGAACGTGTGTGCACCAAAATAATCGCGCTGTGCCTGAATCAGGTTCGACGGCATGTTGGCGCTACAAAAGGCATCAAAGTAACTTACCGACGTAGCAAACGTAGGCACGGCAATACCAGCCGAAATGGCAGTACTCACCACAGTACGAATACCGGGCAGTGTTTCATCAATAATGGCTTTTACTTCAGGAGCCAGCAGCAGATGCTCCAGCGTGGGGTCATTATCGTATGCGCTCAGCATCGTTTCCAGGAAAGCAGCCCGGATAATGCAACCACCGCGCCAGATTCGGGTGATGTTACCTAAATTCAGTTCGTATCCAAACTCGGCCGAGGCCGATACCAGCAGGTGCATTCCCTGGGCGTAGGTAGTGATCATCGAGAAGAAAAACGCTTCTTCCAGACTGGCCAGAAACGCCTCTTTATCAACGGGTAATGCGGGTTGCTCATCACCATACATCGAAGCCGCTTTCACCCGTAATGCCTTGTATTTCGACAGATCACGCATTGAAACCGAACTGTCGATAGCGGGCACCGGCGTCGATAAGTCCATGGCAACTTGTGAGGTCCATTTGCCGGTCCCTTTCGATTTTGCCTCATCCTTGATCTCATCCAGCAGGTACGTAGATGAACCGGGCTCTTTATAGCCAAAAATATCACTGGTCACTTCCATCAGGAACGACTGCAAACGGCCGGCGTTCCATTCCTGGAAAACAGCGTGCATGGCTTTGGTATCCATTTTCAGCCCCTTGCGCATAATTTCATACGTTTCGGCCAGCAGTTGCATCACGGCGTATTCGATGCCGTTGTGCACCATCTTCACAAAGTGACCGGCCGATCCGGGCCCGATGTAGGTGACGCACGGCTCGCCATTCACTTTAGCAGATACCGCGTCGAGTACCGGTTTCACAAACTGATACGCTTCTTTATCGCCGCCGGGCATCATACTTGGGCCGTTACGCGCTCCTTCTTCTCCGCCTGAGATACCCATTCCGAAGAAGTGATAGCCTTTCTCTTCCAGGTCGAGCGCCCGACGAGTGGTATCGGTGAAGTGCGAATTTCCCCCATCAATGATGATATCTCCTTTGTCGAGCAACGGAATCAGTTCGGCAATCACACTATCGACGATCTTGCCGGCAGGTACCAGCATCATAATGGCACGAGGACTTTTGAGGCTCTTTACAAATGGCTCAATATCGACAAATCCCTGCAATACAGCGCCCGGAATAGTGGCTCCCTCCTCTTTAAGGGCTACCGACTGAGCCGGATTTTTGTCGTATCCCGATACGGCGAAACCCTCTTCGGCCATATTGAGGAGCAGGTTGCGGCCCATAGTACCGAGCCCGATCATGCCAAATGTAAATTGGGCAGTGGATGATTCTGTAGTCATAGTATACTGATAATGTTGGTATTGAATCGTCAACAGCAAGGTGCTTATTAACTATAACCCATCCCTTACGCAGATGTTACCGGCAAAGTTGAGCAACGCCCCCCAATATCGGGCATGAAATTGTCAATTCAGATATATATGAGGCAGAATACGACGAGCGACGCGGCCAAACAAAAGAAAACCAATGCACAAGCGGTTCGGTTTACAACGTACCCATTCCACTAACGCCTTGAAAAAACTTGGTCTATTTCTGGTTCTGTTTCAGCAGGCCTTCGCCAATCTGAAAAACAATGACCCGATTCGGATGGCGGCAGCCACTGCTTTCTTTTCCTTTTTCGCCCTGCCCCCCAGCATTATCATCGTAAGTCAGGTGCTGAGTGTGCTTTTCAACGATGCACAACCCGCCGTGAGTGGCCGGCTATTTCGGCAATTATCCGAACTATTAGGGGCCCGTAGTGCCAATCAGCTACAGGATATCTCCAAGCATCTTGAACCACAAAAAGCCGATGGATGGCTCACGTTTGTCAGCATCGCCATCCTTCTCATAGCGTCTACAACCTTGTTTCAGGTTATAAAAAACTCACTGAACCAGCTCTGGAACGTCAAAATGAAAGACAATCAGTCGTCTATCCTTTTTGTTAGAAACCGGGGCATTGCCCTCGCCATCATCATCGCCTCCGGCTTTTTATTCACCGCTTCACTGGCGGTGGGCCGGTTGCTACCCACTCCCACCGAACCCTCGCCGCTACTGTACGTCGTGGTGCTGTCGATAGGCCGCTATGCTACCTCGGTGGTAACACTGACGTGCTGGTTTGCGTTGCTCTTCAAATATTTGCCCGATGTTCGGGTACGTTGGGTAGCCGTTTGGGTAGGCTCGCTGGTTACGGCCGTGCTATTCACTATGGGCGAAGGGGTACTCACCCTCCTGCTGACCGATCAGCAAATGCAGGCTGTTCACGGGCGATCGGGGGCCATCACCCTGGTGCTGCTCATGGTATTTTATTGCTCGCTGATTTTCTACTACGGCGCAGCCTTTACCCGGCAGTTTGCACTTTGGGCTGAGTTGGCCGCCGTTCCCGCCGATAACGCGATCGGCTATGAAATCACCGAGGTCGACGCATCTGACAATACTGTTCAGTAACTACAACCTACAGGCAATAATTAGTTAGAAAGTGAGTATACTTCCGGCCGAATCGACAGCTAACGTACCTGACATACCAACTGGTATAGCCAGATTACGGCCTTCGTGCCCGATGGGCATACCGAACGCAACCGGGTACGTATACATTGAAACGGCTTCGGCAATGATCTGATCAGCCGTTTTCCCCCAGGGCGTAGTGAGGTTATCCCGCATATCGGAAAACGTACCTACGAGCAGACCAGCCAGATTGGCTAGTTTGCCCGACCGTCGCAGTTGAATCATCATCCGGTCGAGCGAAAAAACGGTTTCGTCAATGTCTTCAATAAACAGCAGCTTTCCGGCCCAGTCAACCTCCGACGACGTACCCAGCGTGTGCAGCAGCATCGACAGGTTTCCTCCCGTCAACGTACCTGCCGCTCCTCCCTCCCGATTGAGCGGATTCGGTTTCGCAGTGTAGGGGGCTACGGTTTCGCCAAACAGCCACTGCCGAAGCGACTCCACATCATCGTCGACCCCATCGAGCCGAAACTGACGGGGCATAATGGCATGCAAACTGGCTACGCCCAACTGCTGTACGTGACTGAGCAACACGGTAATATCGCTGAAACCAACCAGCCATTTAGGGTTGGTAAGCAACGGCGAAAAGTCAAGTTTTTCAACAAGACGGTACGATCCGTATCCCCCTCGGGCGGCAAAAATGGCCCGGACAGATGGGTCATTAATCGCGTTCTGTAAATCGGCCAGGCGTTGCGCATCGGTTCCGGCAAAAGCACCGGTGCTGGCTTGCAGGTGTGCCCCTTCCAACACGGTTAACTGCCAATTGTGGCGCAACAAGTTAAAAGCAGCCTGCAGGTCATCATACGGAAACGGACTGGCAGGAGCCACGATAACCACGGTATCGCCGGGCTGTAAATAGGGTGGAATTTGCATGTGCATGGCGATGGATGAATCGCTCAATTGAGTTCGGCAGGAATGGTTTCGTCCAGTTGGTCGAGATCAACCAGGGTGGCCCGACTATTCAGCAGGGTGCCAGTAAACATGGGTTTGAACTTTTGGCCCCAGCGAATTTCGTCGAAACGATACGAATAACGGCTATGTACGGCCTGATTGAACGTGTCTTCGACGCCCCGGAACAGAATCAGAAACTCGGTATCAGATTCAGCCAATTGCTCGGCGGTATATCCGTACAGTGGACTATCTACGGTGATGGGATGCACCACGGTCCAGTTGGCGGGGAAAAAGCTCACCTTGCTCCGCTCTAGTTTAAGCGGATAGTAGCGCCGGTAAAGCGAACCGTCTGCTTTTGTATCCAGACGCGACAACGATACCTCAATTTCAACGTCGATGAGTTGGTTGGTACGTTGGTTGATAATCCGAAACATCCAGCCGTTAATGTCCAGATAAGGGGCGAATACGGAAGCGGTGGAATAACGAATACTGGCTACCGGCCGCGAAAAACGACCATACATCAAACCCGTAGCCATGGCAAAGAGCAGTAAACCAAACATAGACTCGATAGCGGCCAGGGTACTTGTCCAGTAGCCCATTGGGCTGATGTGACCGTAGCCTACCGTGGTCAGCGTTTGCGAACTGAAAAAGAAAGCCCCCATAAACCGGCCAAGCGGTGTGTTTGGCGTCACTTTATCCAGGCCCGTCAGGTTTTCGTAGCCCAGTTGGCCATACAATGTGGCGAAAAGCGTATTCGACGAGATATAAAACGTAAAAACCAGACCCAGAAACTTGGGCCAGGGCATAGTAATCAGCGTGTGATACAGATTCACCCGGTTCCAGAAACCCTGATGCACCCGAACCACGTTGAAACTACCGTCTTTGTTGACCAGCCGCGACGAAGCATCGTTGATTTTGGTCCCGAAACCCAGGTCTTCCCGTTTTTCTTCCTGTTCAACGAGCGAACTATTGCCCCGACGCTGATCGGCCAGACGCTGCTTCATCGACCGATTTTCGGCCTGGCTCAGCAAGGAATTCCGATCTGTATCCCCTGTATCTTTCGTAGTCATTTGTGCAGAGATTCGTCTGTAGTACAAATCTGCCCGTTGTTTGATTCACGACATTATTCTGACGCGGTACAACGTTTACCCTCAGGAAAGCATCTATACCACCAATTACTCATCATCATAAAATCTGCCTTTAAACCTAATTGGCCCGGCTTTATCCAAAAGCAGCGTACCCAGTCGCGTATATTACTTTCTTTGTTATTCCCTGTTATCTACTTAGCCATTCAGCGTATGTTTCGTCTTCTATCCTTACTCAGTCTACTGATCAGTATGTTGCTGATTGGTCTTACCCCCTCTTCGGCACAGGGCATCCGGGGCCTCGTAAAGTCGAATACAGGCGAAGTGATGTCGTTCGCTACCATTGCTGCCAAAGGCACCACGCTGGGTACCATTGCCAACGAAGAAGGCCAGTATGAACTGGCGCTGAAACCCGGCCAATACGAGATTATCTTTCAGTTTCTAGGCTTTAAAGCCGAGGCGAGAGCAGTCACGATTACCAATGACTTTCAGGAGCTTAACGTGACTATGACCCAGCAGTCAATTACGCTTCAGGACGTGAAGATTGGTAAGAATACCGAAGACCCGGCGGTGAGCATTATGCGGCGGGCCATTGCCAAAGCCAAATACCACCAGTTGCAGGTGCAGCGATTTACGGCCAGGGTCTACACCAAATCATCGGTCACGGTACACAAATTGCCCATGACGTTTCTGTATCAGAAGCAACTGAAAGAGGCCGAGAAAGAAGCCAATTTCAAAGTGGGCCGGCCGATGCTGAACGAAACAGTGGCCGAGGTCGATTTCCGGTTGCCCAACACCGTCAAGCAGCGCATCATTGCCAACCGGAATTCAACCGGTGATTTTGTTCAGGTATCCAATTACTACAATGCGAACCTGTATACGCCCAAACTACTAGGTGCTGTGTCGCCGCTGGCTCCCAATGCCTTCGGGTATTACAAGTTCGAGTATGAAGGTACGTTCCACGAACAGGGCGTCGACGTCTCCAAAATAAAAGTTATTCCCCGGCAGTTTGGCGATGGCGTGATGCGGGGAACCATATACATCATCGAAAATTCATGGGCTATCTATAGGGCGCAACTGGAAACGCGCAACGAGTTGGGCTTCAGCATTATATCAAAAATCGTCTGCAGCCCGATAAAAAACGTCTGGATGCCTGTCAACCAGCAATTCGACATCAAAGGGGCATTTATGGGAGCCACGTTCTCGGCCCTGTTGGTGCGTAACCAGACGTTCCGCGACTTCACCATTAACCCCGGCTTTGTCGACGATGTAAAAGTGGTCGATGAACGGTTTAATCCCCCCGCCCGCACTCTGAGCAAGAACGACGTGAAAACGCAGACATTTGCCGACGCTGTGGCGAAGCAGAAGGAGTTTTCGACCAAGAACATGAAGCAACTCGTGAAAGAATACGAGAAGCAGGAATACAAGGCCCGGAAAGAACGGAAAGAAGATGTAGCCGTCGTCAGAAACGATTCGACGGTGATTGATACGCTGGCAAAAAAACGCAGTAACGCCTTTTGGGATTCGCTACGAACCGTGCCGCTGACGCAGGTAGAGAAGGTCAGCTACAAGATTGGTGACAGCCTGAAAGTGGTTCGTACGGGTGCCATTGTTCCTCAAACCGACAGCGCTAAGCGGGTGCAGGCCGCCAAGAAAAAAGCTCGGACCACCATGAACATCCTGACCGGTACGCAGGTGTGGCGCCCATCCAGAGCCACGTCGATCACGTGGGTAAGCCCGCTGGCTGGCGCTAATTTTAACACCATTGAAGGCATCACACTCGACGCCGCGCTACGGTACAGGCATCGCATAGACAGTGTGAAGCAAAATTACTGGTCGTGGTCGGGGCTGGGTCGTTACCAAACCGGTCGCCAGCAATTTATAGGATACGGAACGATTGGCTACCAGCATAAACGAACGGCAATTGACGTGTCGGGCGGGCGATTTGTGGCGCAACTGAACCCCGACAATCCGATTAGCCCTAGCCTGAACGCTCTAACAACGGTGCTGTTTGAGCGCAATTTCATGAAGCTGTTCCAGAAAGATTACGTAAAACTCGACGTATCGGCCCTCCCCATCGAAGGTCGTTTGCAACTGAGTGGTAGCCTGGAATACGCCGAACGTACCGAACTGGCTAACTACAAGGAAGGCATCAAGCCGTTGATCAACTGGAATCAGTTTCAGTACACACCCAACCGGCCTGCTACGAGTGAGGTAGGCAGTGCCGCTTTCCCGGTTCATCAGGCCATGATCCTGAACGTGAACGCATCGCTCCGGCTGGGCGAGCTACGCTACCGGATTCGTAACGGTCGCCGGATTCAGCTTCGTAACAGCGAAGCCCCGCTGCTTTCGCTCAATTACCGCAAAGGCATTTCGGGTATTGGCGGCTCCGATGTCAACTATGATTTCGCGCAGGCTACCTGGCGGCATTCGTTTGAAACGGGCATTCGCAGCCGCCTGGCCTATCAGGCAACGGCGGGTGGCTTTTTGAATAACTCGTCGGTGTTTTTTCCTGATTTCAAGCATTTTCAGGGTAACGAGTTCTTTTTCCAGCTCGGCGATCCGGTCAGTTCATTCCGCATGTTACCTTATTACCAGTACAGCACGCGCAGCCGGTTTGCGGAGGCGCATGTACTCGGTGAGTTCCGTCAGTTGCTGATTACCCAACTCACCCTGGTTAGGCTGGCTGGCCTGAAAGAAAACCTGTTTGTGCATCACCTGGCCACTCCCGCCAGCCGGGGCTACACCGAAATTGGTTACGGCCTCGACGGTCTCATTCCGGGTTTCCCCTTCTTTCGCCTCGAAGTAGTAGGCCAAGTGCAGGGCGGCAAGTACATGGGAACCGGCTTCCTGATAGGTACGTCGCTGAAGTTTGGGAGGGATTGAGGAAAAAAATGGTTCAATGTTCAATGTCTAAAGGTTCAATGTTGCGCTGCTAATCCTCTGTAATTTGGATTAGCAGCGCAACATTGAACCTTTAGACATTGAACAACAAAAAGAGGTCTGGTAGCAAATGCTACCAGACCTCTTTTTGTTACTCGTGATCCGGCTGGGATTCGAACCCAGGACCCATACATTAAAAGTGTATTGCTCTACCAGCTGAGCTACCAGATCATTCCTAAATCAATGCCCGTATTCCGGTTACTGATTTGGGACTGCAAAAGTCGGAGTTTGCTTTTGTAAACGCAAGCTTACCGGTAAACTTTTTTTAACTTTTCTGTAAGTACCACAGCTTCAACCGCTTCCCGGACGTCGTGAACCCGCAAAATGGAGGCACCGTTTAACAGAGCCGCCGTGTTGAGCACGGTTGTTCCGTTCAGCGCTTCGTCAGCGGTGACGTTCAATGTTTTCCAGATGGTTGACTTTCGCGACAGACCTACCAACACAGGTTCACTGAAAACCGTAGTCAGAGCAGTCATTTCGTGGAGCAGTTGAAAATTATGATCGGCGTTTTTAGCGAAGCCAAACCCCGGGTCAAGAATCACATCCACCGGCCTTTTTCCCGACTCGGTACAGGTACGTAGTCGCGCCAGTTGAACAGCCAGTTCGTCAATCACTTCGCGCGTTATGTGCTGGTAAGTAGCCATTGACTGCATGGTTTGGGGCGTTCCGCGCAGGTGCATCAGCACATACGGTACACCCAGATCGGCCACGGTAGCAAACATAGCCGGGTCGAGCGTGCCGCCAGCCACATCGTTGATCATCACGGCTCCCTGTTCCACCGCCAGCCGGGCCACATCGGCCCGGAAGGTATCAACTGAAATGAGCGCCTCGGGAAAGCTATCCAGAATGCCCTCAATAACGGGCAACACCCGATCAGCCTCTTCGGCCGGGCTAATAGTTGCCGCACCGGGGCGGGTAGAGTAACCACCTACATCCAGAAACGTAGCCCCTTCGTCGAGCATTCGGGCGGCTACGGCTACCTCCTGCCCCACATCCAGTCGACTTCCCTGATAGAATGAATCGGGCGTCACATTCAGGATTCCCATCACCTTAGGTTGCGTTAGATCAACCAGCCTCCCCCGGCAGTTCAACGTTTTTTGCGTAATTTTGAGCATCAAAGAAGCAGTTATCAATTATCAGTAAACAGTTATCAACGCATCTACTAACCAATTGTGATCGTTGTTATTTGTTCACTGATAACTGATAACTGATAACTGTTACTGATTTTGTCTACAGAAGCCCAATATCGGCAGGTCGTGCTGCGCTGCAAGGAGTTATTCCTGAAAAAAAATCATGACTACGGCACCGCATGGCGGATTTTACGACTGTCGAGCATTACCGATCAGATTTACATCAAAGCCCAACGTATCCGTACGCTGCAGGAAACCGGCGTCAGTAAAGTGGGCGAAGGTATCGAACCAGAGTTTGTCGGCATCCTGAATTATTGCGTCATGGCCCTGATCCAGATCGACTTAGCGTCGACCAATGATACCCGGACCGATATTCCAACTGATGAACTCGAACAGTTATATGACGCTCAGATGAGTCGTGTCATGACGCTGTTGTTTGCTAAAAATCATGATTACGGTGAAGCATGGCGGCAAATGCGCGTTTCGTCGATGACGGACCTGATTCTGATGAAATTACTGCGTACCAAGCAAATTGAAGACAATCAGGGCACTACACTCGTCTCCGAAGGCGTTGATGCCAATTACATGGACATGATTAATTATGCCGTGTTTTGCCTCATAAAGATGACTCTGGAATAAAGTTTGCAAGACAGCTTCTTTTTAACCCAACCATGAACGCAACCACACCACAGATTCCTGTGAAAACGGGTACGCCCTTTATGCTTATCATAGCCCGGATAGCGCGGGTGCTCGTCGGCCTTCTTTTCATAGCCTCTGGCCTGATCAAGATGAACGACCCCGTTGGTACGCAAATCAAGATGACGGAATATTTCGAGGTGTTCGCCGAGGATCTACCCGCTCTGGCGAGTTTATTCCACGCCTTTATTCCGTACATGCTTTATTTCTCGATATTCATGTGCGCCGCTGAAGTAGTGCTGGGTGTAGCGTTGCTGGTATCATACCGTCCCAAACTAACCACCTGGCTGCTGTTACTCCTTGTTGGTTTCTTCACCTTTCTGACCTTCTATTCGGCCTATTTCAACAAAGTTACCGACTGTGGCTGTTTTGGCGAAGCCCTGAAACTGAAGCCCTGGACTTCATTTACCAAAGATGTGGTGCTGATGGTGCTAATTCTGTTCATTATTGGTCACCGCAACCGTATGAAGTCGCGCAAGACAGGCTGGGCCGTTTTTCTGTCGTTTGTACTATCGGTTGGGCTGGGTGTTTGGGCAGTTCAATATCTGCCCCCGCTCGATATGCTGCCCTATGCCGTAGGTAAATCGATTCCAACGCAATTGAAGCCATCGGAGCCATTGCGTTTTAGCTACGTAATGACCAAAGGCGGTAAAGAATACGAGATGGAAACGTACCCCACCGACACGACCTATAAGTTTAAGGAAATGCTCACGCTGAACGAATCGGCCAAGCCCAAAATCACCGATTACCGAATTTGGAGCGACACGGAAGGCGATTTCACGGAGCAAAGTTTCCAGGGGAACAAGCTGTTCATCATCATTAAAGATCCCGCCACGATCGATGCGGGCACGGTGCCGGCCATTCGTACGCTAATCAACGACCTGAAGGGAACCAACGTAACGCCTCTACTACTCACCTCGGCCTCTGATGAAGCAGTCGACGCGTTTAAGAAAGAATTTCTGCTCGACCTGCCTGCCTACAAAGGTGACGCCACCGTGTTGAAAACCATCATGCGCGCTGACCCGGGTACGTGGCTCCTCAGCAACGGCGTGGTACGCGGCAAATGGCACAACAACCGCACACCAGACAAGGCAGAGGTATTGGAACTCGTGAACCAGTGAAAAATATTTACCTGATTGGGATGCCTTCCTCGGGCAAAAGTACGCTGGGGAAGCGGCTGGCGCGAGAACTGCACTACCACTTTGTTGATACCGACCGGCTGATAACCCGCGAGGAAGGCCGTAGCGTGGCGGCTATTTTTGAGCAGGAGGGAGAAGCGTATTTTCGCGAAGCAGAAGCCCGTGTGTTACGAAAAATTAAGCCGGGCGGCAGTTTGGTGGTGGCAACCGGAGGAGGAATGCCCTGTTTTCACGAGAATATGGCGTACATAAAAGCCACGGGCGTATCTGTATTTCTGGATGTAGCTCCCGAAGAACTGGCTCAGCGCATGATTGCCCACGCCCGGCAGTTCCCTTCTGATGCTCCTGAACGGCCACTTTTCAACGCCGAAGACAAGGAGTTGCTAGACAACCTACGGCAAAAGCACGATCATCGGCTTCCGATTTACCAGCAGGCCAATATCACAATCAGCGGCGACGCTACCGAACAGGATGTACTCAATAAACTAGGCGACTGGTTATAATGAAATACTATGTATATTTACTAGTATTTTTCTGGTATATCCGCCGGCTAAAATGGTCACTCCGCTTATCCCCAACTTAATTAGTTTAGTGATTCCTGCTTACAACGAAGAAAAAAACCTCGTTGTCTTGGTCGAACAACTACGAGCAGTGATGCAGTCGTCATTAAACAGCTACGAAATTCTCATCATCGACGATGGTAGTATAGATAATACAAAAGAGGTGCTTAAGCGGCTAAGTCACACCTTCAATGAAGTCCGTTTTATCTCTTTTTCGCGCAATTTTGGACATCAGGCTGCTCTGAGGGCAGGCTATGATCATGCTCGAGGTGATTGTGCCATTAGCCTGGATGCTGACCTGCAGCACCCGCCCGAACTCATTCCGACGCTAATAAAGAAGTGGCGCGAAGGATTCGATGTTGTATACACTACACGAACTCCCGACCCAAACTTACCCTGGTCGAAGCGCTTTACCTCACGCAATTTCTATAAATTCCTTCGCGCAACTTCTGGCCTGGAACTGGAAGAAGGAGCCGCCGATTTTCGGTTACTCGACCGAAAAGTACTCAATGTTCTGAAGCAGTTTAAGGAGACAGACCTGTTTTTACGAGGCATGATTTCGTGGATGGGTTTTCGACAGTGTCGCATTGCCTATAAGCCCGGGTCCCGCTTTGCTGGTACCACAAAGTACTCATTCAGGAAGATGTTACAACTGGCGATAATGGGCATTACTTCATTCACTTCCAAGCCATTATATCTATCTGTGGCAATGGGATTTATGATGTCTCTGTTTGCCACGCTCACCGGTCTGGAAGTTTTATACGAGTACTTTTTCACCAAGGCAACCGTCTCCGGCTGGACAACGCTTGTTGTATTAACAGTATTTATCGGTGGAGCTCAATTTATCGTCATCGGCATCATGGGCGTGTATTTAGGAAAAACGTTTGATGAAGTGAAACGACGCCCGCCTTATATCATTGGTGATACAAGCGAAATTGAAGAAGTCAGTATATGGCAATCACTCCCCCACGAAACATACTCTTCACAGTTGATGTAGAAGAATTCGATACGGCCGTTGAATATGGTCATCCTTTATCACTCAGCGAGCAAATTGCCGTATCAACCAAAGGGCTGCGCCTACTGGCCGATCGCTTCGATGCGCTTCAGGCACGTACTACCCTGTTCACAACAGCCAACTATGCGCTGCACGAAACCGAATTGATGAAACGGCTGGCTAAAAAACACGAAATAGCCTCGCACGGATACTACCATTCCACGTTTGATCCGGCCGACCTGACCACATCGAAAAAAGCATTGGAAGACTTGCTTGGCCAACCAATTCGTGGATTCCGACGAGCACGTATGGGTGAAACAAATGTTGACGATTTAGTGGCTGCCGGGTACGTATATAACTCCTCCTTACATCCAACCTTTATTCCAGGGCGGTATAATCATTGGGGAGAACCTCGGCTGCCTTTTCGAGAGAAAACCATCTGGCAAATTCCTGCCTCGGTAACACCCCGGATACGTTTACCGCTGTTCTGGTTAAGCCTGAAAAACTTTCCGTTTAGCGTTTACAAACAGCTTTGCCTTCAAACGCTTCGGGCCGATGGCTTTGTGAATCTCTATGTCCACCCCTGGGAATTCACAGATCTGGTCGAGTTCGATAAGATTCCGGCCTACGTCAAACGTCACTCCCACGATGCACTGCTCGATCGTGTGGAATCCCTTCTCAAATTTCTGAAGCAACACGGCGACTACACAACTATGGGTGAATTTACGGAGACACTATCATCGCCAAAACATCTTTTCTCGTGACAGAGTCTATACTTACCGGTCGCCTCCGCTGGCTAACACCCTTTCGTATGGCTGCATTTACGCTGGTAATTTTCACTGCCGTAGCCGCTCAAAAATACGCACTCGGGCATTTTAACAACTACCTGATGTTTGCTAAGCCATTCCATAACCTACTGATTAACAAAACGATTTACGGCCTTCATCCAGATCTATTCGAAGATAATTACAAATACAGTCCTACGTTTGCCTGGCTAATGGGGCCCTTTTACTACATGCCCAACTGGCTGGGAGTACTCTTGTGGAATTTACTAAATGCAACCATGCTGGTTGCCGGTATCTGGCACTACCTGAGTGCTTACGTTGACGCGAACCGCAAACGAGTGATTGTGCTGCTGATTGTCTTTGTAGAGGGCCTAACTACGGCCCAAAATATGCAGAGCAATAACTTTATTGCCGGTGCCCTATTGCTGGGCATTTATTTTCTCCGCAATCAGCACGTTTGGTTGGCAGCTTTCCTTTTCACGCTGTGCCTGTACATAAAGTTTTATGGAGTTGGGGCTGCCATTTTCTTTATCTTCTATCCTAAAAAGGGCGAATTTTTGCTGGCTATGGTGGTCTGGACCATTCTGTTGGGACTTGCTCCCTGGACAATGCTCCCATGGCCCAGCGTTGTAAGCGAATACACCGAATGGGGCCGTGTAGTTGTAGACAGTAAGCTGGGGGTATTAACCTCTATACCAGGCATTCTGGTAGCGTGGTTTGGTATGGCAAAAACAGACGGTAATCTGCGCATACTGGAGCTAATTGGCAGTATTCTTTTTTTAGCTCCTTTTGCGCGGTTTAGTCTATGGAAAGACAGAACTTACCAGTGCAGGATGCTAGCCTATTTCCTGCTCTTCGTCATCATCTTCAATAAAATGGCCGAGTCGCCGACCTATGTGCTAGCCGTACTAGGTGTGGCCCTGTGGTGGGTAACACTAAGTCCACCAGTGTCGACAACCGATAAGATTTTACTGGCGCTGGTCATCGTTTTTACGTCTCTATCACCGACAGATCTATTCCCAAAAGTATGGCAGAATAGCTTTTTTGTCCCCTACAGCATCAAGGCTGTTCCGTGTGTGCTGATCTGGATACGGCTGCAATATCAACTTTGGACTCAGATAAAAACCACGTCGGAGATCACTTCTGAACCTACTTCTTTATTGACCAATTGAATCACTTTCTGCTTGGCGTTGACCAGTTCGCTACGGAGTGGTGCCGACGACAGTTCGATGTATAACGTGCTTTCGCGCACGTAGAGGCGGGTGGTACGCGATGCGATAGCCTGTCCCATCATTTTGCCCCAATAGGCTTCCAGGTACGTTTCGTTGAACCTTCCCCGCAATTTATAGACCTGTAGCAACTTGTCGAACGCTTCTTTAACGGTGGTGGTACCGGGGTGGCGCGAAGTGGCGGTTACGTACTTGTTATCGGTCATATCGGGGCAAAGCGTTTGGGGAGCAAGACAAAGATAACAATGCCTTAACGTGGCGAATGGTTTAGGGCAGGAACATTTTTTTGCGCTGTACTCGACTTTCTTGTACGGGCAAATTGGTACACGTCGTCAAACTGTTTTCCGGCCGACAAGTCGGTAATAAGTCGTGGCAGAGCCGAAGGACCTACCGTGCTGAGCCAACGCGATACTTCACGGCCGGCCGTCAGATACGCCAGCATGACTCGACTGTAATCACCATAAAAGAAATCGCGGGTTGTTTCGAGCGACGATAAACCAGGCACCACCTGCGGACTGAGGCCACGCAACCCATAGGCCCGGTATCGCCATTCGGCATCGTAAGTCAGGAATCGTTCACGGGGATTGCTACTGCCGTTCGAAAATCGGTAGTCGACCATCAGGGCCAGCCCTTCGTTGAACCACTGAGGAACCTGCCGCTTGATGGTCAGCCAACCCAGACGGGCAAACAGTTCATCATGGCATAGCTCGTGGGCCATCACGTCGGGGCTGTTGCCTTCAGGTCCCAGTACCAGAAATGAGTCACCCCAAGGCATACCGAGACTGCAACCGGCACCTTCGCCACCCGAACAATACTGAGCATATTGCTCTTGCGTGGGACAGTAAATGAGAATAGCCCGCCCCTGCTGATTGCCCCAAAACTGCCGAATGCGCTTAGAGGCCACCTGCAGGTGATTCTGCAATACAGCACGTTGGCGGGGTGTGGCCTCTTCATTAATGTAGAGCGTCCGTTTCTCAATAACGGCCAACTTAAACTCAGTGGCATACCGGATAGTCAGGCACCGCCAAAGGGTTGGAAACAGAAGAATAACCCCAATTGGCAGGGCAATCAGGAGCGTAATAAACCAGCGAACAACAGACCAACGCATGCATCTCTCAACGACAAGAAGGCGCAGACAGTTTTACAATCAGAAAATTCAGTGTCGGCTACCTGACGCCAGATTTTAACCATCGGGCGAATCCCCGCGCCGTTCGTCGGGCTTAAACCTCTGTCTATCCCGCCAAATTCCGGGTCTATCCCCTTTCATTTTCGGGTAATAAGGGCGTAACCCACCTTTGTAGCGTTCAAACACGATTCTATGAAAGCGAACGCTTTACTTCTCATTGCCGCACTTTTTACAACCAGTGTACTTACCCCCGTTCATGCGCAGTTTCCGGGCATGGGTGGAGCGGCCACCCCAAAAGCCCTGCCCGGAACGGCAGGCGATCAAAGCCCCAAAGGCACCGCCAAAATAACCGGGTACGTTATTGATTCCACAATGACAAAAGCCGTTGAATTTGCCAGCGTAGCCCTGTATAACAAAACCACAGGCAAAGCGGTGGATGGTACGGTTGCCGATGAAAAAGGGAAATTCACGCTCACTAAGTTGGTAGCAGGGCAGTATCGTGCCCTGATCACCTTTGTTGGCTACCGCACTAAAACCGTTGACAGCCTGACCGTTACAAACGGCCAAACGCTGGACATGGGCGTTATCAAACTCAGCCCCAGCGTGAAAATGCTCAACGAGGTAACCGTTGTTGGACAGGGCGCTTTGATCGAAGAAAAAGTTGACCGACTCGTGTATAACGCCGACCGGGATATTACGGCCAAAGGGGGCGACGCCGCCGACGTGTTACGAAAAGTACCCCTGCTCACCGTAGATCTCGACGGCAATGTGTCGTTGCGGGGCAGCCAGAACATCCGGGTATTGATCAATAACAAGCCCAGCACCATCATTGCCAGCAGCGTTGCCGATGCCCTCAAGCAAATTCCGGCCGACCAGATCAAAACGGTCGAGGTAATCACCAGCCCGTCAGCTAAGTACGACGCTGAAGGATCGGGCGGTATCATCAACATCATCACCAAGAAAAACAGCCTTCAGGGCCTGAATCTCAACATCGATTCGGGCGTTGGCAACCGGGGATCGACGCTGTCGCTGAATGGTAGTTATCGGAAAGGAAAAGCCGGTTTCACACTCGGCGGTTTCGGACGGGGTATCTACAACACCAAAACAGAAACCAATCTCGAGCAAACCAGCCAGTCGAACGGCATCACCACGTTGAGTCAGCAGGCCGGGAAAGGCAACAGTGAAGGCCTGTTCGGACAGTATAATCTGGGTTTCGATTACGATCTGGCCAAAAACCAGAGCATCACCGCCGGGGTACGTTATGGGGTACGTAATTTCTCGACCACCCAGGATCTGGTTACTCGGTTGTTTACCAATGGCGTTCCCGGTGCGGGCATCAACCGCTTCGTAGACGCCAAAAACCTGTCGGGCACCGTGGATATGAACGTGGATTACCTGCACACCTACAAGCCTCAACAGGAATGGAGCATCTCGACTCTATACAGCCGCACCGACCTGACCAACAATTTCGACGCGAACCTGTTCAACGGAGCCAACCAGCTCCTGAGTCGGCAGCGGAACCTGAACGGCAACCTGAACCAGGAGTTTACGCTACAAACCGATTATCAGACACCGATTAAGAAAAATCAGTTGATTGAGTTTGGCGGAAAAGCCATTCTACGGCAGGTGAACAGCGATTATCGCTACCAGTTTGCCGGACCAACGGGACCTTTTACGACCGAAAACAACAACACGCTGGGTGCCCTGCTGTATAACCAAAATATTGCGGCGGGCTACACGTCATACACCTATACCACCAAAAAGCGCTATACCTTCAAAGGAGGCGTACGGTATGAACACACCTTCATCGATGCCAGTACGCAGGAGGGTGGTCAAGTAGGCATCGGCGATTATGGCGCGTTAGTTCCTAGCGTCAATGCCTCGAAAACGTTCAGCGGGACCACCTTCAAACTGGGCTACAACCGCCGGATTCAGCGGCCTGGTCTACAGCAGTTGAACCCCAACTTCAACGCTTCGAACCCGCAGGTAATCACCGTAGGCAACCCCGAACTACGGCCCGAACTGACCGACAATATTGAGTTGGGTGTCAGCCGCACCATCAAGAAAACGTTCGTAAATGCTACTTTCTTTGGCCGAATCACTGATAACGCCATTACGCAAACCAGCCAGCCATCTGATACGCTCCAGGGTGCTATTGTAACCACATACCAGAACATTGGCCGGCAACGTACCTACGGCACCAACGTTTTTGCTAACGTAGCGGCCACCTCGAAGATTAACATTGGCGTCTTTTTTAACGCTTTCTACACGAGCCTTACCGGGCAGGTAATCGGTACGAATAATCTGTCGCAGGAGTATACCAATGATGGGTTCACTGTCAGCGGCGGCTCGTTTGCCTCGGCGCAGTTCAGTCATGGCTGGGGCGTACAAGCATTTGGTTTTATGCAGGGAAACACGATTCAATTGCAGGGAACGCAGGGCGGATTCGGCTTCTACACACTCGGTGTAAAAAAAGACATTGCCAAGAAAAAAGGCAGCGTTGGTCTGGCCGCCGAAAACTTCCTCTCGAATCGATTCAATATTCACACCGTTTTGAACTCACCCCGGTTCAATCAGGTCAACGACGTTTATCTTTACAACCGCGGCATTCGGTTGACGTTCTCGTACAAAATCGGGAAAATGACAATGGATGCCCCTCGTAAAAAAGCAAAATCGGTGAATAACGACGACGTGAAAAGCGACGGTGCCAGCGGTGGCCAAACACCCACCGGAGGCGCTCCTGCTGGCGGCGCACCACGGCAATAAACAAAACCTTAACACAAGCTTAAATCATGAAAACCAACAAATTCCTGGCCGCAACCCTGGCCGTATTCGTCACCTTCGGTGCTTACGCGCAGACTGTTGACGAAATTGTAGACAAACACGTGACAGCCCTGGGCGGTGCCGAAAAGCTGAGTGGTGTTAAAACAGTGGTGACAGAGCGAGCACTGTCTGTGAATAACATGGAGATTCCGAGCGTCACTACAATCATGGTGGGCAAGGCTATGCGTTCGGAAATGACCATCATGGGTAACTCCATGATCCAGGCAGTCAATGGCAATTCAGGCTGGATGATCCGCCCGGCCATGATGGGCGGCACCGGCGATCCCGAAGATATGCCTGCCGAAATGCTTCAACAGTCGATGAGTCAGTTGCAGCCCTTCGGATCACTGGTCGATTACAAGGCCAACGGTACTAAAGTGGAACTGGTTGGCAAAGAGCAGGTTGATAAGAAAGATGTGTACCACCTGAAAGTAACTACTAAAGATGGACAGTCGATCGATGAATACATTGACGCCGCAACGTACCTGGTGACTAAGGTAAAAGCATCGGCCAACGGACAGGAAAACGAGATTTTATTCTCCGATTACAAAGAAGTGAGCGGTGTAAAATTCCCCAATACGATGGAAATTGTTGGCGGTCAGATGGGACCCATTTCGTTCATCACCAATAAAGTAGTTGTAAATGGCCCCGTAGACGAAGCCATTTTCAAGAAGCCTACCAAATAGGGTCAACTGCCTTTTATCTTGAAAAGCCGCTCTGAACCGAGCGGCTTTTTTTTGTATGAAAACGATCATGTTGTCTGACTTGGCAACAGTAAGCTTCTCCGCCAAAACAGACTAAATCCGACACTTTTTAGCCTTCACGGATACTTTCTGACGGCGAATCAGTTTTACAAAGAGTGAACTCTGATTCACCGACAACTTCCCCCTATTACATGCCTACTACACTTATACTCGGTGCGGGACTGGCTGGCCTGACTGCCGCCCGCGAATTGACCAGAAAAGGCCACGATGTACTGATTTTCGATAAGGGGCGTGGTGTGGGTGGCCGACTCGCTACCCGCCGAATGGCCAACGGCCGCGCCGACCACGGCGGTCAATATTTCTCGGCTCGGTCGGCTGATTTTCAGGTGCTGACGCAAGAAATGCTTTCGGCAGGTGTGGTTCACGAATGGCACATCGAGGAATCGGACCCTGCTTCGTTTCAGCATCCGCGTTATGTAGGTAGCAACGGCATGAACAGTATCGCGAAGTTTCTGGCCGAAGGATTAAACGTACAAATCGGCAAGCGGGCTACTCAGGTGAGCCAGACAGCACAGGGTTGGGCCGTAACTTTCGACGATGGCCAAACCTTGAACGCCGATTCACTACTGGTGACGTTGCCCGCTCCGCAGGTGTTGGCGCTTTGGCGTGAGTCGGGCCTCACACTATCTTCCGAAGAGCAAACAGCGTTGGAAGCTATTCACTACGAACCTTGCATTGCGGTAATGCTTCAGCTAAGTCAGTCCAGCCACGTACCCAAACCCGGCGGTCTGAAACTTCCCCCCGCCAGCCCGGTAGCCTGGATTGCCGACAATCAGCAGAAAGGCATTTCGCCCGACGTACCCACATTGACGCTGCACGCTTCGCACAGTTACAGTCAACAGCATGTAGACGATACCGATCTGACAGCCTTAATTCCTGAATTAATCGCGGCCGCTTCGGCTTACATTTCACCCGGAAGCATTGTAGACCAGCAAATTCACCGCTGGCGCTATAGCAACGCCACCCAACGATATGAAAAGCCCTTTCTGAGAGCATCGACGCCCTCTCCACTCCTGTTTGGCGGCGACGGCTTCGGGCAAGGCAACATCGAAGGCGCTTTCCTGTCTGGCCTGGCCATGGCGGGGGTGGTTTGTGGTTTGTAGTCTGTCGTTTGTGGTTGCGCTGCTGATTGGCAGCACGTTTATCTGGCAGCGCAACTACAAACCTCAAACAACAAACCACGAACTCTTCTTGCCTACCTTTGCAGCATGATTACTATTGGCCAACATAACCGGCTCACAGCCCTGCGGATGACGAGCGTGGGCATGTACCTGGGAGACGAAGACGACAACGATATTCTGTTACCCAACAAGTACGTACCCGATGAGTTGAAAGAAGGCGACGAAATCGAGGTATTCGTTTATACCGACTCCGAAGATCGTCCCATCGCTACTACGCTTCGCCCAGCCGTGGTGCGCGACAAATTTGCTGCCCTGAAATGCGTGGCCCTCTCCTCATTCGGCGCTTTTATGGACTGGGGTCTGGAAAAAGACCTGCTGGTGCCCACCAAAGCCCAGGAAGAACCCATGTCGGAAGGGCGCTGGTATGTGGTTTATTGCGGTTACGACGCTGACACCGACCGCCTGATTGGCTCCTCGAAGATTAACGCACTGGTTGTCGATGAAGCACCGGAAGAATTGAAAGAAGGCGACGAAGTAACCGCCCTCATCTACGACCGAACCGATCTTGGCCTGATTGCCGTAGTCAACGACCAGTTTCGGGGCTTATTCTACGCGAATGAGCTCTTCAAACCCCTCCGCATTGGCGACAAAGTAAAGGCCTACGTGAAGCGCATTCGCGAAGACCTGCGCGTAGACTTGAGCCTGCAACCAGCCGGATACGCCAAAGTAGAACCCAATGCCCAGGCTATCCTCGATAAGCTGAAGAGCCAGAATGGCTTCCTACCCCTCACCGACTCGTCGGAACCACAAGCTATTTACAAGCATTTGGAAATGAGCAAGAAGACGTTCAAAAAAGCGATTGGTGCGCTGTATAAAGACCGTAAAATTGTGCTCAAAGAAGACGGTATTTATTTGGCATGATTGGCACAGACCTCAACGCCGCCCGGCAATGGCTTGAGGCGGGTAACGTAGTTGGTATTCCCACGGAAACCGTATATGGTCTGGCGGGTAATGCGCTGAACGAAGAGGCGGTGCTGACCATTTTTCGGGTCAAAAACCGCCCCGCCTTCGATCCGCTGATCGTACATACCGACTCGCTCGCTAAAGTGCGTGGGCTGGTGCGCGAAATTCCTCCTCTGGCCGAGCAACTGGTTCGTACCTACTGGCCGGGACCGCTTACCCTGCTACTCCCGAAACAGGACCACGTACCCGACCTGACCACCTCCGGACTCGGCACCGTTGCCATCCGTATTCCCAACCACCCGCTGACACTGGCCCTACTCGAGTCGCTCGATTTTCCGCTGGCGGCACCAAGTGCAAATCCATTTGGCTACATCAGTCCCACCACGGCGCAGCACGTTGCCGATCAGTTGGGCGATCAAGTACCCTATATTCTCGATGGTGGTCCATGCCCGGTTGGCGTTGAATCGACCATTATTGGATTCGACGATGAAGGGAAGGCGGTGGTGTATCGGTTGGGCGGTATGGCCGTGGAGCATTTGGAAACGACGCTTGGCCCTCTAAGAATACAAACGTCGACCTCTAACCCGCACGCGCAGTCGGCCCCACAGGCACCGGGTATGCTTACATCGCACTACGCCCCCCGCAAACCGCTGACGTTGCTGGCTGTTGGGCAGGAACTACCGGTGCTAGGTACGTTGTCCGCCGAATCGGTAGGAGTACTGGCATTCTCAGGTACGTTGCCGGGTATTCCCGAGGCAAATCAACTCGTGCTGGCTCCCGGCGGCGATGTGCTCGAAGCGGCCCGTAACCTGTTCGCCTACTTGCGCCGTCTCGACCAACTCCCTGTCAGTCAACTCTATGCACAACTGGTTCCTGATGAAGATCTCGGCCGTGCTGTCAATGACCGATTGAGACGAGCGGCGGCGTAAAAAATGCGCTAAAAAGCCGTACTTCGTTGCCCATACCTCTCCCCATTTACTCCTAAACCACCCTCTCTATGCGTTTACTTTCTTCGCTTCTGGTACTCACGGCGCTTTGTACTCAGGTCATTGCCCAATCGGTTTCTCTAAAAGAATCGCTGGCTCCGTTATCAAAACTGTCGTACCCCAAAAACATGATGCTAACCGGCATGGATGAAGCCCGTCTTCAACGTCTTGACCGGGTGTTGAAGGAATATGTTGATGAAGGGAAACAGGCAGGCATTGTGGCGTTGGTGGTTCGTAATAGACAGATCATCTATTACAAAGCGTTGGGCGAAAACGGAACGGCTCCCAAAGCACCGCTTCAACGCGACGCCATCATGCGGATTGCCTCGCAAACGAAAGCCATTACCAGCCTGGCTGTGATGATGCTCTACGAAGAAGGTCGTTTCCTGCTCGACGATCCTATCTCGAAGTATATTCCCGCTTTTAAAAACCCGACGGTACTCGATACATATAACGAAAAAGACACCACCTATACCACCAAACCGGCCAAGAGCGAAATAACTATCCGGCAGTTACTCACCCACACATCGGGGCTCAGCTATGCCGGCATTGGCACCAAACAAGCCGTTGCCATCTACGCCAAAGCGGGCATTCCGAGCGGCATTGGCACACCCATGTACAGCCTATCAGCTACGATTCCTGCCCTGGCCAAGTTGCCTCTCGTGCATCAACCGGGCGAAAGGTTTACGTACAGCCTGGGTACTGACGTACTCGGCTATTTTGTCGAAATTATGTCGGGACAGTCGCTGGATCAGTTTTTCCGGTCCCGAATTTTTGAGCCGCTGGGCATGAACGATACGTATTTCTACATGCCCACCGGCAAGCAGAACCGACTGGCAACCCTGTATACGGAAAAGCCTGACACAAAAGCGGTAATGCCAATGCCCATGCAGGGCGGTATCTCTCCCGATTACCCCACCAAAGCAGGTACGTATTATTCGGGCGGCGCGGGTTTATCGTCGACGGCCTACGATTATGCCGTTTTCCTGCAAATGATGCTCAATGGCGGCGAATATGGCGGCAAACGGCTGTTGGCACCTGCTACGGTAAACCTGATGATCCAAAATCAGATCGGGGGATTGACTGTAGGCGACAAAAAATTCGGCCTGGGTTTTGAGATTGCTACCGAACAGTCGGCTGCTAAGCTTCCGGTATCGGTAGGTCTGTTTGGTTGGGGCGGTTTCTTCGGTACCAACTATTGGGCCGACCCCAAAACCGGCCTTATCGGCATTATCATGACCCAAAAATACCCCAACTCCTACGGCGACCTGAACGACAAGTTCCGCGTGCTGGTGTATCAGGCGTTGGAGAAATGAGTTCGTAGTTTGTTGTTTGAGGTTTGTAGTTGCGCTGCTAAGCCGCGACACGGGGAATTAGCAGCGCAACTACAAACCTCAAACAACAAACTACGAACCACCTTTCCTCCGTTAATTTTTCCTAATTCCCACTTCACACACGATTGGTTAAAGGCTGTCGTTGGTTGAAAAAGGCTAATTTTGTTCAATGGCGCGTAAAAAGAAGAATGTGGGTGCCTACCCAACCGGACGAATCCTGTTCAGCCTGACGCTGGCCCTATTGCTGATTGGCGCTTGTGGCCTGCTGGCTATTCAGTCGAAACGGCTGGTAACCAATGTGCGCGAGGGCAATGAGATTCGGGCTTTCCTGGATAATGACCTCGACTCCACCAATCGCATGAAGCTGGCTAAAACGTTGGCCGAACAACCGTTTGTGGTGAACACCGGAGGTGAAGCGCAGATCAGGTACGTCTCGAAAGATGATGCAGCAAAAGAATTTATTGCTGAAACGAAAGAAGATTTCACCCAGTTTCTGTCCGACAATCCGCTGCATGCCAGCTATCGCATTCGGCTTCGGGAAGATTACTTTGCCGAAGACAAGCTAAAGCAGGCCCGGGCTGAGATCGAGAAAATGGATGGTGTGTTTGAAGTGGTATATCCCGAGAATATGGTGGATAACATCAATAAAAATATCACCAAGATCTACGCCGTTATGGCTGTTTTTGCGCTGGTGCTACTCATTATCATTGTCGTGCTGATGAACAACACGATCCGGCTAGCGTTGTATTCGCAACGGCTGCTGATTCGGAGTATGCAACTGGTTGGAGCTACCAACGGTTTCATTACCCGGCCGTTCCTGACCCGTGGCCTCACGCAGGGCTTCATGGCGGGCCTTATTGCGGCGGCCATTTTGTTTGTTGCCTGGTATGCCGCGATTCTAAGCATGCCCGAACTGACCACGCTTACCGACCCTATTCAGTTATTAATGCTGGCAGGCGGGTTAATCGTACTGGGCATGATTATTGGCCTGCTGAGTACGCTTCAAGCCGTACACCGCTACCTCGATCTGTCGCTCGACGAAATGTATTAAACCGATATAAACCGAAATTTTGATATGGAATCTGTTCGCCCACAAACAACGAAAACGACACCGGTTACCGGCTTCACAACGCCTTCTTCTACCAAGCCAACCGAGTCATACGTACCCGCTATGCCGTTTGGCAAGAGTAACTTTCAGTTGATGATTGCTGGTATCGTTACCATCCTGATCGGCTTTTTTGTCATGACCATCGATACCGAACCGTTTGGCTTTGGCTTTTTGGGACTTACCCTCGGCCCCCTCATTGTAACGGCAGGTTTTATCATCGAATTTTTTGCCATCCTTAAAAAACCAACCGAATCAGCCAACTGATTGCGTTGAGGTTATTGCAAGGGGAACATAAACGGGTTGCTGACCGGCCGCTCGCTTTGTGTTCCCTTTTTTTGTAGGTAGCCGTTTCTGTTCATCGTAGCTTTGCCCCCTTATTCACTAGAACAACCTTATGAGTCTGTTTCATGCCATCATGTTGGCCATAATCGAAGGCCTGACCGAGTTTTTGCCCGTGTCGTCAACCGGCCACATGATTATTTATTCATCACTCGCCGGCATCAGCAGCGACGAGTTCACCAAGCTTTACACCGTAGACATTCAGTTTGGCTGCATCTTGTCGGTGCTGGTGCTCTACTATCGCCGTTTTCTGCGCGACACCCGTACTCGTGCCGATATGGTCTGGTACAAGGCCCTCCCAGACTCTCTTCAGAAAATGATTGGTCCCGTATCGAGCCAACTCGATTTTTACCTGAAATTACTCGTTGCCTTCCTTCCCGCTGCCGTTATTGGTTTTCTCCTTAACGATTTTATCGACAGCCTACTCGAAAACGTAGTGGTAGTGGCCATTTCACTGGTTGTGGGCGGCGTTATTCTGGTGTTCATCGACCGGATTATCGAAAAACACGCTACCCGCGATTATGACATTACATTTCCTGAAGCGTTAAAAGTTGGCTTCTTCCAGTGCATTGCCATGATTCCCGGCGTATCACGGTCGGCATCTACTATCATTGGTGGTATGACACAGGGGCTTACCCGGCAGCAGGCCGCTGAGTTTTCATTCTTTCTGGCTGTTCCCACTATGGCAGCTGCCACTGGGTATAAACTGTTGAAGACATACAAGATGCTGCAACCGGCCGATTACAAAATATTGCTAATTGGCAATGGCGTTGCTTTTCTGGTTGGTCTGCTTGCCATTCGGGGTTTTGTTGGCTTCCTGAACAAATATGGCTTCAAAGTATTCGGCTATTACCGCATCGTTGTGGGTCTGGTACTGCTGGGTTTGCTGGCCGCTGGTGTTAAGATTGATATTCTGTAAGGGCTGGCATGGATCCAAACCAACCCACTCCCGACCCCGGTCAGCTTATTCTGATCGATAAACCCCGCGAATGGACTTCGTTCGACGTGGTGAACAAAATACGTCGTGCCTGTAAGATCAAAAAAATTGGTCATGCCGGTACGCTCGATCCCCTGGCTACCGGCTTGCTCATTCTCTGCACCGGTAAAATGACTAAGCAGATCGACAGTTATCAGGCGCAGGAGAAAGAGTATACAGGTACGTTGGTACTGGGTAAAACCACGCCCTCTGTTGACTTGGAAACGGAATTCGACGCCGAGTACGATACGTCGGAAATCACGCACGAGCAGATACGGGCGGCGGCGGCGCAACTCACCGGCGAAATCCAGCAGATTCCGCCTATCTACTCAGCCATACGCGTGAATGGCGAACGGCTCTACGAACGCGCCCGACGCGGCGAAACGGCCGATCAGGTCGAAGGTGGTATTAAAAGCCGCACAGTGACAGTGTCTACATTCAACGTAATGACCAATGATTTCCCCACCATCGACTTCCGAATAGTCTGCTCGAAAGGCACGTACGTTCGCAGTTTGGTGCGGGATCTGGGCCTGTTGCTCAACAACGGAGCCTACATGTCGGTACTTCGCCGAACCCGCATCGGCGATTTTGATGTAAAAGACGCCCACACCGTGGAAGGGTTTATTGAGGATTATTTAACGTCGTAGAGACGCAAGATTTTGCGTCTCAGACGCGTCAGCAATTTGTTCTATACCTGTTGCTTACGCCCCTGAGACGCAAGATTTTGCGTCTCTACACTTTCTATTTATGATCGTCCATCGCGGCATCGACAGCTTATCACCACTCCCCTACGCCGTTGTTACCAGCGGCACATTCGACGGGGTTCATCTGGGGCACCAAACCATTCTGACACGCCTCAACGAGGTGGCGCGTGCCCATCCTGATGGGCAATCGGTTGTCATCACTTATTGGCCACATCCCCGCACGGTGGTGTCGAACGACAGTCAGGATCTACGCCTGTTGAGCACGTTAGAGGAAAAAATTACCCTGCTCGAAGAGGCGAGTGTGGATCATCTGGTGGTGATTCCGTTCACGCGCGCCTTCTCGCAACTGACTTCCGAAGAATTTATTCAGCAAGTGCTGGTGAATGGGCTGGGCACCCGCAAACTGGTTATCGGCTATGACCACCGTTTCGGTCGCGACCGCGAAGGGGGCTTCGACTATATTCAGGCTCATCAGGCCGATTATGGCTTTGAAGTGGAGGAGATTCCCCGGCAGGATATAGAAGCTGTGGGCATCAGTTCATCGAAAATTCGCGCGGCTCTGAACGACGGAAATATAGATGCGGCAAACCGGTTTCTGGGTCGCCCCTACTCACTGACGGGCACAATTGTGAAAGGCCGTCAACTAGGGCGAACCATTGGTTTTCCCACCGCTAATCTCCAGGTCGATGACGCTGTAAAACTGATACCGGCCAATGGCGTTTATGCTGTAGACGTGCTTCAGGGGAATCAACTACACAGTGGCATGCTGAATATCGGTTTCCGGCCAACTGTAGCGGGCGAGCACCAAACCATAGAAACCTACATCTTCGATTTCGACAAAGACATTTACGGCGAACACATGACGCTACAATTTAAAGCGTTCCTCCGCCCCGAGCAGAAATTCTCCGGCCTCCCCGCGCTGGTTGAGCAGTTGCAAAAAGACGAGCAGGCAGCGAGGAAGGTGTAGTTAGTTTGTGGTTTGTCGTGTATCGTTTGTGGTTGCGTTGCCAATGAGCCAACGATTTTCGATAGCAGCGCAACTACAAACAACACACGACAAACCACAAACTAATACACCCGCTCGTAATACTCCCCCGCCATGCGGTCGGCGGAGAAATAGGCCAGGACGTCGGTCATGCTTTGAGTGACCAGCGTTTGCCATTCGGCAGGGCGGTCGTAATACATCGGTAGAATTTGCTGTTCCAGCAGATCGAACATACCATTGCGGTCGTGGGCGTCGCGCACATTGGCAGTGGCTTGCGGGTCGGCCTCGGGTACAATAAAACTGTTTACCCCCGGCTTCGCAAATTCACAGATCCAGCCATCATTAGTCGACAGGTTTATGGCTCCATTCATAGCAGCGGTCATACCCGACGTACCTGAAGCTTCGCGCGGTACAACCGGCGTATTCAGCCACACATCGGCACCATCTTTAAGCATTTTTGAGAGGGCCAGTTCATAGCCCGTCAACACCGCCATATTGGGGTGCAAATAGCTCCGGTAATGTAGTTTATTAAAATTGTGCTTCGCTCCCTCGTCGAACGGGTAGGGTTTTCCTGCCCAAATAATTTGTATGGGGTAACGCGGGTTGTTGAGCAGTCGCATAAACCGTTCTTCATCATAAAGCAGCAGATCGGGGCGTTTGTAGGCCGCGAAACGGCGTGCCCAGACAATGGTCAACACCGTGGGGTCAAAAAGCTTTCCTGCCTGATCGGCAACTACATTGAGCAGCGGCTGTTTCATCGCTCTTTTTCGCACGGCCATTGTGTCGGCTTCTTTATGTCGATGCGCTTCGGCCAGCTGTGTATCGGCCCAGTAGCGATAATTCTGGGCGTTCGTCACGTGCGTAATTTCGCAGGTGTCGGGGTATTCGCCCCACATTTTTCGAGCTACCTCACCGTGCAGTTTCGATACCCCGTTGGCCCGGCGCGCCATACGCAACACAGCCAACGAATGATTGAATACATCTTCTCGAATACCAGTCAGGTCACGTACCTCATCGAGCGACAAACCGCCGAAAAAGCTCAGGTTATCCAGAAAATGAATATTGTGCTTTTCATTGCCTGCTTCTTCGGGTGTGTGTGTCGTAAAGATTAACCGGTTCCGGAGGGCTTCTTTCGATTTACCTAGTTGCTGATACAGATGAAATGCCGCCGATAGAGCATGCGCTTCGTTGAAATGATAAACGGCCGGACTATAATCAATCTCATCCAGAAATTTGGCACCACCCAACCCCAAAACCATGCACTGCGCTACTTTCAATGTGGGGTCATTGTCATAGAGCCGATACGAAATTGATCGGGCCTGTTCGTCATTTCCGTCAACATCAGTTGTCAAAAAAAACATGGGCACCGTATTAAAATGCTTGGGATCAAGAAAATAGGCACGTACCCAGACCGGACGTCCGAAGATGTTGATGGTGAAATAAGCGCCGGTATCCTGTAGAAATGAATATATCTTCTCGCGAAAGAGTACGTTCATGGCGTTATCCGGCATACGTACCTGATCGTAATAGCCCTGTTTCCAAAGCATACCAATACCGATCAGGTTTTGCTTTAGATCAAACGCACTTTTCATGTGCGATCCAGCCAGAAAGCCCAAACCGCCCGAATAGGTTTTAAGCGCCTGATCGATTGCGAATTCCATTGAGAAATACGCCACTGATTTAGCAAAGCGATCCTCGAATTCATAAGGGTGCTGGAATGCGAGAGGTAGTGTGGTAGCCATAGGATAGGGGAAGTTTTAAAGTTCAACGTTTAAAGTCCAATGGTCAAAGGGCTCCGCTTCGTCAACCTTGATTGATAAGCGGAGCCCTTTGACAATTAGACCTTAGACGTTGAATTTCATCAAGCAAGCACGTCGCTTACAGCGTTTTTCGCATTTTTAATTGCGTTACCTGCTTTATAACGCGCTTTACCATACTGGTATTTATAAGCTAGTTTGTCGGCCAGGGGCGCGTTGCGATACAGCGCAGCCAGGGCAATACCCGTGACCGCAATAGCAGCCAAACTCAGCCCAATTGTCCAGGCCGAATCTTTACTATCTTCGGCCACCTGAGCTTTCGGTGTGTTCAGGGTACGCATCTGTCCGGCCAGCATTTGTTGCGGCGCTACGTAGGCCATAACCTCGGTCAGTTTATTCTTTACACCACCTGGCACCACTTTGGCTTTTCCAGCCATCAGGCCTTCATAACCATCTTTGGCTACCATGGCGGCATCGTCGAGAATCTCGGTTGCCAGAATATCGGATGCTCCCGCTTTGTTAAAAAAGTCGGTATCCGTGGCGTTTGGCATCAGTGCTGTAACGGTCACGTTGGTGTCTTTCAATTCATTCACCAGCGATTGCGATAGATTCCAGACATACGATTTTGTGGCAGCATACACGGCCTGAAGCGGGAACGGCGTAATAGACACCAACGAGGCCAGGTTCAGCACCTTGCCCTCATTGCGCGCCACCATATCTTTCAGAAACAGCTTGGTTAGTAAGGTTGTGGTCACCACATTAAGCTGAATCATCGATTTTTCGGTTTCCCAGTCTGTCTCATTGGCAAACTTACCGTAGGTCGAAACACCCGCATCGTTAACCAGCACATCAACGGTAATGCCTTTTGCCTTCACCTGATCGTACACCTCCTGAGCAGCGTTCACTTCCGACAAATCTTTGCCGATAACTGTTGTGTTTTCGGTGCCGTAGTTCATCTCAAACACCTCACTCAGGCGATGAAGTGTATCTTCGCTGCGAGCCACTAAAACGAGGTTATACCCGTCCTGGGCAAACAGTTTGGCCAATTCCTGACCTATTCCACTCGACGCACCCGTGATGAGCGCTGTTTTCCCGGTTCCTTTTTTCTGATCCATAACGTTGACAGGTAGCACCGAAGCTCCAGCTTCGGTAGTAATTTAATTTTATATAGATTACTACCGATGCTGGAGCTTCGATGCTACTGATTAAAACTTATTCGGCCGGCCGAAAAAATAATTGATACCGAACCGGAAACGCCCGCCTTTATTGCGCCCGGCGAGTGGGTCTGACTGATCGTAGTAGTTGTTCTCTAGTGCCAGTTCTGCACCCAGGTTTGGACGTACCCAGAACATGGTCCCGATTTCGAGGTTCACACTGTTGAAACGTGCTTTTTCGTCAGAAGCGATATTGCTTGAATACTCCCGGCCGAAGTTGTAGCCAAAGCCACCAAATCCACTGATACGCGTGCGGAAGGGATAATAGCGTAGGAACGCTCCTGTTTGGTTAGCCCGGTAACTTGTACTCAAACGCCGATCGAAACCTAATCGTAAGCCAGCAACCAGGCCCGGCTGGAAGAAATAACCAACCCGCGGACTGAACGAAACGTAGGTACCACTACCTGATCCAGTACCGAAACCAAGCGATGCACTCCCCATGATGCTTCCTTTCTGAAACCAGGTGAGCTGATTGCGCTCCTGATAGGATTTGCTCACTTCATATTCTTCCTGAACCTTCTCTTTGGCTCGGTCGGCGGCTTGATTCACATCTTCCTTCACATCGTCGGCTTTCCGATTAATTCGTTCGCGTGTTTGTGATGTATCAGATCGTGATCGGTTGTCCTGAGCAAACCCTGTTGCTGTGCAGGCCGCGACTAGGGCGGCGGTGTAAATAAGTTTTTTCATCGTTGAGTTGAATAGACAATATCTTCTACTAACTAGGTAGGGTCTGTTTGGTTTGCCCCAAAATAGTTTCAGGTTTCAAGTTTCATGTTTCAAGTGGCGTTGGTAACTAACCAGACAGTTGGTCAGCAACGCTACTTGAAACATGAAACTTGAAACCTGAAACTACTTATTCCCTACCCAACTTCTTTCAACCGATCCATCAGCTTGCCTACCTGCTCGGCTGATGTGGCGGGGAAATTGGCGATGCGTATCTGACTGTCTTTGAATTTACCGTAACCGCTGCCTACCACCATACCAGCTTCTTTCACGGCAGCAATCACCTCGGCGGCCGGGCGGGTGGTTTCGGCCACAATAACCGTCTGCGACCGGTGGCGTTCCTCCTTTACAAACGGCGTAAATCCGTCGTGTGAATCCAGGAAGCGGTAAAGCTGTTTAGCCCGCTCCTCGGTTTGCCGACGAATGGCGGCAACACCCGTCCGGTTCATGTCGGCAGCTATTTTTCCTAACAGATAAATAAATAGCACGTTAGGCGTAGCGGGCGTTTCAAACGTTTGGTAATGCTTGTGCAACATGGGCAGCGTATTGTGCGCGCCGATGGTCATCGACTCATATTTCTGCAACCGTTCGGCTTTCTCCAGACAAGCTTCATTGGCGATCCAGACGCCCAGACCGGCGGGCATTCCGAAAGCCTTCTGCACTGAGAAGAACGCCGAATCGACCAGCGCATAATCCAGATCGGGGTACGGGGCCGACGACACCATATCCACACAAAACAGCTTTTTGCTGTATTTCCGCTTCAGCTTATGAATCTCCGTTGGCCGGAACTGCACCCCCGACGACGTTTCGTTGTGCGTAATCGCTACCAACTCGGCATAGTCAGGTACGTCGATCTCAGCGGCGTCGAAGCCTTCGCCAAAACGCTTCTCGGCAATGTGCGCGAACTTGTGCAGGCTCAAGGCATAGTCGTAAAATTTGCGCGAGAACGACCCGTTTACCATATGGAAACTTTCGTGCTCTACGCAATTAAGCAACATCCGCTCCCACACTTCCGAGGCCGACCCGGTGAAGTAAATTCCGTGCGTTGCCGGAATATTCAGCAGGGCGCGTAGCTGCTCATCGGTATATCGGTAAATATCCCGGAACCGCTGACTTCGGTGCGAAATCGACCCAATTTGTTCATCCATGGCCTTTTTTAGGTGCTGGGAAAAAGTCGGGTACAGTTCGGCAGGGCCGGGAGTAAAGTAGGTGTAGCTCATATAGGGGGAGGAAAGGGAGGAGGGAAGAAAGGAGGAAAGGAATCTACACGTAGGTACATTCCCTGGCGGAGCACCCCTTTCTTCCCTCCTCCCTTTCCTCCTTTTAGTACAACAATCTAAATCGAATCGTATTATCAATGTCTTTCAATTCCTGAACAACTTCGTCGGCGTAGTCTTTCGAAATGTCGGAGATTACGTACCCGATGGTTTCGTTCGTCTTCAAGTACTGACCCTGAATGTTAATATGGTACTTGGCGAAGATGTTATTCATTTTCGCCAGAATGCCAGGTACGTTGGCGTGAATGTGCAACAACCGGTGCGAATCGTGGAGCAACGGCAACTGTAACTCGGGGAAGTTTACGCTGCCGTAGGTGCTTCCGTTGTTCATGTAGCTCACTAACTTGGCGGGCACAAACTGACCAATGTTCGCCTGCGCTTCTTCGGTGCTTCCGCCAATGTGGGGCGTCAGAATTACGTTGGGCAATCCGCGCAGTTCGTTCAGAAACTCTTCGTTATTAGTCTTCGGCTCGTACGGAAACACGTCGATACCCGCACCCGCTACTTTACCTGACTTGATAGCATCGACCAGCGCTGGAATATCGACGATATGGCCCCGCGACAGGTTCATGAAAATAACACCCTGTTTCATCAGGCCAAACTCACGGGCACCGATCAGGTTTTTATTTTCCTTCCGGCCATCGGTATGCAAACTCACTACGTCCGACACGGCCAGCAGATCGTCGAGGGTCTGGCATTTGCGGGCGTTACCGAGGGCGAGTTTATCCACCCCGTCGTAGAAGTATACTTCCATGCCCAGCGCCTCGGCCACCACCGACAGTTGCGTACCGATGTTGCCGTAGCCGACCAGACCAAGCTTTTTACCCCGTACCTCAAAACTGTTCACCGCCGACTTGTCCCAAACGCCGGTGTGCATTTTATTGCTTTTCGGCACAATGCCCCGAATGAGCATGATCATCTCGCCCACAGCCAGTTCAACCACCGAGCGGGTGTTGCTGTAGGGCGCGTTGAACACGGCCACCCCTTTTTCGGTAGCGGCGGCCAGATCGATCTGGTTTGTGCCGATACAGAATGCGCCGATGGTCATCAGCTTGGGTGAATTCTCTAGTACCCGGCGGGTCACGTTCGTTTTCGAGCGAATGCCTAGAATATGAACGCCTTGAAGCGCCTCGATCAGTTCGTCTTCGTCGAGTGCGCCTTTGCGAATATCCAGGCTGAACCCTTCTTTTTCGAGCAGGCTGACGGCAATCGGGTGTACATTTTCGAGCAGCAATACTTTAATGCGGCTCTTTGGGTATGAATGGCTACGACTCAATTTGTTATCGAATAAAAACTCGTCAAGCGAAGCGGCAATATGGTCGGCTTTAGCCACCACCTTGGGCCGCGATACGTTTTCGGTGAAGGCATAAAAGCGGTTCGCCAACCCCGATTCCCGAATTTCGTAATCGGTATAACCATCACCGATGACATACACATCACCGTCGAAATTCAGCTCTTTAATCAGTTTTACTTTGCCTTTATCCTGCGAAAGCGGGTTGGCGTCGTCGCAACCAACAATGCGGCCATCTTCGTCGAACTCAAAGGTGTTGGCGTAGACGTTCTCGGCCTTGATGCCCAGTGCCGTTACGATGGGAACGATGAATTCTTTAAACCCGCTCGACACGATAAAAATCTGATCGGCCTGTTCGGTCAAAAATGCCTGGTTGCGCTGGAACGAGTCCGACACCATTGTCGACAGCAGTTCAATTAGGGCCGGCAACTGATCGCGGTGAGCGTTTAGCAATTTCAACCGCATCTGAATGGATTGGGCCAGCGACAGCTCGCCCGACATACCCCGGTCGGTGATGGTTTTAATCTGATCGAGCACATCGTCGCGGTCGGGTCGGCCGGCGAGTGAGATTTCGCCCAGAATATCCAGCGCTTCTACTTTCGTGAAGGTGCTGTCGAAATCAATGACGTAAAAGGTTTGATCGGCAAGCGTTTGCGTAGTCATCTGCAAGAGGAAAAAATGAAATCAGGTTGTTGTACAGCAATCAGTTATGAAGTGGGGCCAGTGTAAACTGACTCTTGCGATGAAGTGTAGGTACGTTAGCCGAGGGCCCGAGTCAGAAACTGCAACACTCGTTCTTCGGCGTAGGTAGGTGCCTGTAAACCGTTGGCGGATGGGAAACCACAGTGGCCGCCCTGCTTTGGAAACTCCATCCAAACACTGGTGAGTTCCTTGGCCAACGCCTCCGGAAAGCATTCAGGGGACAAAAATGGGTCATTCTGCGCATTCAGGACCAATGTAGGCACCGTTATTTTCGATAAAAAGCCCAACGAGCTGTTTCGGGTGTAGTAATCGGTGACGCCATTGAACCCGTGCAATGGGGCCGTGATGAGGTCATCGAACTCCCGAAGCGAGCGAATCCGGCTCAGATCGGTGGCCCGGATGGCCTCGGGTAACGTACCTGACTTCTGGCGGACTTTTTCTTTCAGCGTCTTCTGAAATCGTCGGTTATACACCATGCTGTCCCACTGTTCCAGACGGTCGGCGGTGGTCAGCAACTCCAGCGGTACAGAGACGGCAACCGCTCGTTGTATGGACGCATTGGCCGTCGCGCCCTGTTCGCCGAGGTATTTCACCGTGATGTTTCCGCCCGCGCTGTAACCAACCAGATGAATGGTCTGGTAACCAGCGGCCAACGCTGCCTGAACAACCGTGTGCAGATCGCCCGTTTCGCCGATGTGGTAAAACCGGGCCTGCCGGTTCATGGTACCCGAACACGAGCGGTAGTGCCACGCCAGACAATCGAACCCGTGCTGATTCAGCAGACGAACCGTGCCCGCCATATACTGCCGGGTGCTGTCGCCTTCGAGCCCGTGCGAGATAATGACTAGCGGATTTTTCGCGGAATCGGCTGACAGTTGGGCCGTACTCCAGTCCAGATCCAGAAAGTCATCGTCGTCGGTTTCCACCCGTTGTCGAACGTACCTGACGGAGATATGGCGAAACAGCGACGGGACAATGGTCTGTAAATGACCGTTCCACAAATAAGCGGGCGGGCGGTACGATGTGGCGGTGATCAACGGCATACCAACAAAAAAAGGCCGCCACAATTAGCGTAGCGGCCTGGCAAAGGTAAGTTTCTGGTTTAGCTTTTCAGTAGATTAAGCCAACGTACTCAGAATCTTAGACTTACTTATTTCTTTTGCTCAATTAAAAATACATCGCCTACTTTCCCTCGAACGATCATAGGAGCCAAGATCAATCCCTCAATTGTCGAGTTGGCCTTATGGAGGTAATTGGAGGTATGCACCCGATCAGTTAAGGGTGTACCATAGTTAAACAGTTGACTCGCTGTCTGATAATAGACATTTCGTCTATACTGTTCTGCACAAAGACCGGAAGGCACCACGTAAAGAGGAATTACTACACGAACTGGTAGGGTTTGATCTAAAGCCCAAAATTCGGCATTATCTAGTATCGCATCTGTCAAAGGCCGCAGAATATTAACAGGCAAACCTGGCGAAAACTGAATACTATCTATCTGGCTACTCCGCAGAATGATAAAGGTAGCTGAGCAAAACGCTTCTATGCATGTGGTATCAGGAGCTAGTGGATGTTCATAATAACTCATAGCTATCCTCTCCAAAGCTGACTGCCCGTCAGGATGCAGAAATCGAACGTTTGATCTTGTTTGTCCTGAACAAGTTAGAGACAACACAGATACAAATAATGTCAGAATGATCCGGTTCATTTGGGTTAAGTCTAGTACGAACAGGTAGTTCCTTTTTGTCTCGTCATGTAAGGGGTGATTTTTGACATCGCTTCCTCTGGAGTCATACCATACTTTTGCTTTGCCAATGAATCAATTGTTTCTCTGTCAGTTTGTACATAATCGTCTAACCCAATTAAGCCGAAAGCTATCAACTCTTCTCTCGTTAAGTTAGGGTAATAAATACCCATAGTAGTCGCTGTCCTCTCCACCCAGTTAAAAAACATACTTCTATGCATCTCAAGTTGCTCTGGATTAACAGGAGTATTAGTACTCATGATAATGAGTGCGTGAATCATTTCATGCAATATGATAGCAGTCATAAACTCTTGCGTTGATCCAGGGTAAGCACTATTTATTTTAATTAATTGAGGCGGCCCTGGGTTATACGCGGCATGTGCCTTCCCTGGTTCACTCACTTGGATGAACTTAATGTCTGCGCCACCCTCTCTAAAATTTGAGGCAAAATCATCAATAATGCGGTCTCTAGTGGTTTTGTCATTAACAATTTTCTCAATAAGCTCTCGGTAACAACCTGTAACTGAAGCATCAATGGTGATTTTATTATTGCCAATATATATGACGCTTCCATTATTTGATATGTTCACGTTCGGTCCTGAGCCTGAACTATAACTGTAACTACTCGCGTACTGCTCAAAGGTCATAAAGCCGAACAAATCAGCCTCCTCCTGAGAATCACAGACTGTGGTTACCTCGGCTGAGACTAGATTCTCCTCATCTAGTTCATATTTCTTGCAGTTCTCGGTAAAAACCCTTGAACAAGGCATACTCCCACGTCGCTGTTCTGTTCTTTTGTAAACAACGACTCCATCAGGGTTTGGCTTTTTGCAATCCCAATGACCCTCATACACACATTCATATACGTCGTCGGAGAAGTCTACACAACCCCGGCCATTTCTGGATGAACCAGAATCAGTACCCGTGAATATTCGGCCCGTTATCACCCCCTTTTTCACGTTCCAGCCTTTAACAGGATGCCCTTCCCAATCCAGTACACGTACCTTACCCGTAAATGTTTTAGGATCTTTTGACCAGTTGGTCGGGTCATCGGGCTGCATAACCACTAGAAAAGCATAGCGTTTACCGTCTTTCTCCATCACCACCAAGTGTAAAGGAGGCACTTCGGTCATTTTATCTTCACTTTCACCCCACATCACCCGGTTGTGGCTCAGTGGAATAGTGAAGCCCTCACTATTTTTTGTCTCTACCCGCTTACCCTTTTCCCAGGCCACTTTCACATCGGCTAACTAAGCCGCGTCTTTACCGCCTGAGCGGGCGCTACCGTTTGGCTGATGGGTGGCTTCAAACCAGGCGCGGGTCTCTTCCAAACCAGCCACATCGGCCGTACTAATGGCCTCCTGTCTTACAGGAGCGCAAGAAAATACAAGGATAAACAGAACACTGGTCAGCAGCGATAAGCATAGCTTTCTCATATTTTATTGATTTAGGGTGAATTCCCTATAAACGTAGGGAATTCACCCTAAATCAATAAAATATGAGAAAATATTATTTAAGTACAATTATTAAACGGTTGAAGATCATTTGATCAACTATTCACGCTACTCTGTGCATTTCTTAGTCTACAGAAATAGAGCAAAATGATATAGGTTCGTCGTCGGTTTCCACCCGTTGCCGAACGTACCTGACAGGGATATGGCGAAACAGGGCCGGCACAACGGCCTGAAGATGACCGTTCCACAAATAAGCGGTCGGGCGGTACGATGTGGTGGTGATCAACGGCATACCAACAAAAAAAGGCCGCTACGATTGGTGTAGCGGCCCGGCAAAGGTAAGTTTCTGGTTTAGCTTTTCAGTAGATTAAGCCAACGTACCTAGTTACTTCTTCGATGGATTAACCAAGTACACATCATTTATTCTCCCTTTAATCACCATCGGCGGGTAGACCACTCCTTGCACGGGCGTCAAGGGCTGCTCCATGTACGAAAAACGGTTTATCTTAGTGTTTAGCGGTTTCCCGTAGTCAAACACTTGACTTACAGTGGGAAAGAATAAGCCTATCCGGTCTTTTTCCTCACATAAAGCGGAAGGAACAATGTACAAAGGAATGATGATCCGCACCGGTGTAGCCTGATCTAACGACCAGTATTCGGCCGTTTCCTTCAGCGCATGAGTCATCGGCTGACTGATTTCGGGCGGCACTCCCGCCGAAAACTGAATACTATCGATCTGACTGCTACGTGGAATGATGAACGTGACCGAACAAAACGCTTCCAGGCAGGTCGTTTCCGGTGCCTGAGGATGCCCCCAGAAGGCAACAGCAATCCGCTTCATGGCAGATCGTCCCTCAGCGTCCAGAAACCGAACGTTGGGGGAGCTTTGTCCAAACGCATAAGTCTGGCAAACCATCATCAGTATATACCCGAAGGCTTGTAGTCTCATATCAAGCTAATTTGGACAGTCCGTTCCCTTGATCTTCACCATATACTGAATATAGTGAAACAAAGCCGACACAATAGTACGAAGTATTGGAAATCAACGACATACCAACAAAAAAAGGCCGCCACGAGTAGCGTAGCGACCTGACAAAGGTAAGATTGGCTTGGGGGATTATAAACTTGACGAAGGCTAGCGTACCTGCCAACTTTTGTAGTTAGCGCATTTGTACAAGATATACTGGCTCCAGTAACCATTCGTTGGTTGACACCTTGATCAGTTTGGTGGGTTCCTTTCCGAAAAGGCTGTCCCACATGGCCCTCATCTGATCAAACGATTGATTGGAAGGGCAGGGCGAACCAACAAAAAATGAGGCCATGACCGGTACCGTAAACCAATGTCCATTCGTTTTGGCGCAATTTTTACACACCCAATATTGCTCGCTTTCACGAATACCCTCCTTAAAAAATTCGCTCAATTGCCTTGGTAACTCACCACTAAACGCCACACTATCAATCTCACCGGTTTGGGCCAGGTGAAACCGATACGAACTGATGCTGTAATAGCACCGGGGGCCTGCTGATTTCCCCCAGCCTCTCAAATCAGTCAGGTAGCTACCCATTGAAACCACTTTTTTTGACCTCGGCTCCACATAATTGAATGTCGGAGAGACTACCCTTTGGGCAAGGCCACTCACTGAAAACAGTAATAATACCACCAAAAATAGACGGTTACAGAAGGCTGTTATCAGATCTTTGTTCATGTGGATTATCTGCTTCATTTAGTGGTGGATACGTACCTACGCTATTCGCCAGTTGCTTTTTGAGAGTCAGCTTAAATTGGCCTTACCTACCAAAATGAAAGCGATTCGCAACATACGATTCTTTTCAAAAGAACGCATGCTCCGCCCCGATGGGCTTAGGCCTTCTCACCTATTATTTTTTCTACCGATGCTGCGGCCCGCTGGGCCTTAGGCCACTCCATCAACTTATTACTCTGAATAGTCCATGTAGTAAACATGACTGGTAGAGCATGATCAGGTACGTTATCTTTGCGGCGCAATCCCCCAGCTTCGGCGCACTAACCATAATCATACATGATTCTCATCGTTGATGACAGGCGGGAAAATATTCTTCCTCTACAGAAGATCCTCGAACTGCATCGCTTCCAGGTAGATACGGCCGAATCGGGCGAAGAAGCCCTTCGGAAAGTACTCACTACGGCTTATTCTGTCATTATTCTGGATGTACAGATGCCCGATATGGATGGCTTTGAAGTAGCCAGCGCCATCTCCGGTTTCGGCAAAGCCCGCGATACCTCCATCATCTTTCTGTCGGCCGTTAATACAGATAAGAAATTCATTACCAGAGGATATACCGCAGGTGGCGTCGATTACCTGATTAAACCCGTTGATCCGGATATTCTGGTTCTGAAGGTAAAAACGCTGCAAAAGCTTTACGAGCAACAGCAGGAACTGAGGGCCACGCAGCTCTCGCTTCGCCACGAGATAGCCGTTCGCAAAGAAGCACAGGATGCCCTGGCTACCCAGGTCGATGACCTTCAAACAGTGTTGGCCTCCATACCGCTCATGGCCTTCACGGCCCGGCCCGATGGCAAACTCGAATATGCCAATGAACACTGGCGAAATTATACAGGCAGCGCCACTACGTTTCCGGAAGCACACGCCGACGATTACTTCCCCGAACAATGGGAAGCGGCGTTGATAAGTGGGAAAGAATGGACCAGCGAAGTACGACTGAAAGAGCTGACATCTGACAACCACCGCTACCACCTACTGCGGGCGCTTCCCATTCGAAAGAACGACAGCATTATTCGCTGGATAGGTACGTTCACCGACATTCACGCCCAGAAGCAGGCCGCCGAACGGCTCGAACAGGAAGTAGCCCAACGTACCCACGAACTGGTGCTGAACAACGCTGCTCTGGAACGGGCCAACCATGAATTACAGCAGTTTACCTGGGTGGTGTCGCACGATTTGAAAGAACCGCTCCGGAAAATCCAGTTCCTGAACGACCTCATCAAAGAGCAGTGCCTCACCGATAACCCCGATGCACTCGCCTACCTCGACCGGTCGATTCGGGCCTCGGCACGGATGACAAGTCTTATCAATGACTTGCTCACCTACGCCCAACTATCGGCCCCGGAGCCGTTTCAACCTACCGATTTAAATGCGTTGCTACGTGAACTTCTGCTCGATTTCGATGAAGCCATCAATCGGCAACAGGCGCAGATCACGGTAGCAAATCTGCCCATTCTCGATGCCATTCCGCCCCGGATTCGGCAGGTGTTCCAGAACCTGATTGGTAACGCCCTCAAATTTACCCGGCCAAACGTGCCACCGGTGATCACTATCGCAGCCGAGCGCATTGCTAGTAAAGAGGTCGACGCCCTCCCCTCGCACAACGGACCATATTGCCGGATTGTAGTCACTGATAATGGCATTGGGTTCGATGAGAAGTTTGCGAACCGCATTTTTGTGCTCTTCCAGCGGCTACACGACAAATCTCGTTTCGAGGGCACGGGTATCGGTTTGGCCATTGCCAAAAAGAACATCGATAAGCACCACGGGCTCATTGCCGCCCGAAGCTGTGAAGGAACAGGGTCGCGCTTTATGCTTATTCTACCAATCACTCAGTCAGAGCAGGTTACTACCCTACTCCCTATCTAAGCTTTTTTAGTCGCTTTTATGCCGCAAGTAACAAACTCGGTCATCAGGCAACTTCAGGTTGTCTTTTCGCTGTCAACGCTGCTCCTGCTCGTTAGCCTGACTGCCTCATTCTACAGTATTCAGAAGCTGATCAGCAATTCGAATCTGGTCAATCATACCAATCAGGTACTGATCGAAGCAGAGAACATCATCTCGTATATGAAAGACGCCGAAACCGGTCAACGCGGCTATTTGCTGACGTACGATCGGCGTTTTCTGCAACCCTATACAGACAGCTACGAAAAGGTAACGACAAGCTATGGTAAGCTTCAGACGCTGACAGCTGATAATCAACTCCAGCAGAAAAACCTGGAAGCGGTTAAGGGACTGTACGAACGTAAGTTCATGCACATGCGGCGAGGAATAGCCCTCTATCAGCAACGCCGGGTACGTCAGGACTCAGCGCAACGATACGCCGCCCTGTCGGTCGGAAGAAGGACCATGGATTCGCTGCGGACGACCATCAGCCGTATCCAGCGGTCAGAGAGTGATTTACTGCAAACCCGCCTTCAGCAACAGCAGTTCTACATCACCTATACGCCCTTCCTGCTCATTATTGCCGCGGTTATTTCTATGATGATCACCGCCTTTACCTACCGGCGAATCAAAACCGACATGGATACCCGACTGGCCCAGCAACTGGCCGCCGAACGGGAATATGCCCAAACAGCCCGCCGCATTACCGTGATGGAAACCATTACCCGAAAAATTGCTGATGGTGACTACGGTGCTCGTAGCAACGACGATCAGGACGATGAACTGGGGCGGATTGCCAAAGCGCTGAACCGAATGGCCAACTCGCTGGAACAGACCTTTACTGACCTGAAAGACCGGAACTGGCTCCAGACCGGCGTGGTAAAGCTGAACGATGCCATACGGGGCGAAAAACGCCTAACCAATCTGGGTACCCGCCTGATCGACGCCATTGCCGGTTACCTGAACGCGCCACTGGGAACGGTTTATCTGGCAGACACAGACGGCACCTTTAAACTGGCGGGCAGCTATGCAGCCGATCAGGCCCCACAGATCGTTACCGCCGGCGTTGGGCTGGTTGGTCAGGCCATTGCCAGCAAGCAAACCCTCACCGTTTCTGACCTGCCCGCCACCTATAGTCAGGTACGTTCGTCGTTGGGCCAGACTCCTCCTGCTTCGGTCACTGTTGTTCCGCTAGTCTACGATAACGCTTGTGTTGGGGCGGTTGAAGTGGGTTTACTGCGCCAGCCAACTCCGCTGGAAATTCAGTTCCTGGAGCAGAACGGCGAAGCGATGGCAATGGGCGTGAATGCCGCGCTTGATTTTATCCGGCTCCAGGATTTTCTGGAAGAGACACAGGTGCAAGCCGAAGAATTACAGGCCCAGCACAGCGAACTGGAAAACCTGAACGCCGAACTGGAAATGCAGGCACAGAAACTGCAGGCGTCGGAAGAAGAACTTCGGGTGCAGCAGGAAGAATTGCAGCAAACCAACACCGAGTTAGAAGAGCGCGGGCTATTGCTGGAAGAACGGAACGGCGAAATACAGAAGAAGGCCGATGAGCTGGAACTGGCAACCCGCTACAAATCGGAGTTCCTGGCCAACATGTCGCATGAGTTACGCACGCCACTCAACTCAATTCTCCTCCTGAGCCGACTGCTGGCTGAAAACAACGAAGCCAACCTCTCGGGCGATCAGGTCGAATACGCCAAAGTCATTCAATCGTCGGGCAACGGGCTATTGGGGCTGATCGACGAAATTCTGGATCTGTCGAAGATTGAAGCGGGGCAGATGAATCTGGATTTTCAGGACGTAGCCCTCACTGACATTACCGACGAGCTACAAGCCCTGTTTGGCCTGATGGCCAAAGAAAAAGGTCTGGACTTCTCGATTATTGTAGCACCAGACGTACCTGCCACCATCGAAACCGACCGGATGCGACTGGGTCAGATTCTTAAAAATCTGTTGGCGAATGCGCTCAAGTTTACGGCCAATGGTCAGGTACGTCTGACTATTTCGAGCCAGCCGCGTACGCAGGTGCTCAGTTTCGCCGTAACCGATACGGGAATTGGTATTCCGACCGAAAAGCAACCGTTGGTATTTGAGGCTTTTCAGCAAGCCGACGGGTCTACCAAACGCAAATATGGCGGCACCGGGTTAGGCCTGTCCATCAGCCGTGAATTGGCTAAGCTACTCGGCGGCGAAATCACGCTAAAAAGCAAGGTCAATGAAGGCAGTGAGTTCACGGTACGCCTGCCAATCAGAGGCACGCAGCCGGTAACGCCAACGCCCGCACCCGCTTTGCCAGCCCCGCGTCAGCAGCCGGTGATGCCGGCAACCGTAGTTCCGGAACCGGAAAAACGATACCTCAGCAACCGAATACCCGACGCCGTGCCCGACGATCGGGATCGTATTGAGGATACCGACAAAGTGATTCTGATTGTGGAAGACGATATTCACTTTGCCAAATCACTGCTCGACTATGCCCGTCAGAAAGGCTACAAAGGCGTGGTGGCCGTTCGGGGCGACGAAGGTCTGACGCTGGCGACCCAATACAAGCCTATTGGTATCTTGCTGGATATTCAATTGCCGGTTATGAGCGGCTGGGAGGTGATGGACGCCCTGAAAGCCGACCCGCAAACCCGGCCTATTCCAGTGCATATTATGTCGTCGCACAAGCTTAAGAATGAAAGTCGACTGAAAGGGGCGATCGATTTTGTAGACAAGCCAATGGCGTTTGAGCAGATGCAGACCGTCTTTAAAAAGCTGGAAGACGTCTTGACCCGCGACCCCAAGAAAGTTTTGATTGTGGAAGATAATCCCAAACACGCCAAGGCGCTGGCTTACTTCCTGGAAACGTTCAACATCAGTTCAGAACTGAAGAGTAGCATCGCAGACGGCATCGACGCACTTCAGGGGAAAGAAGTCGATTGTGTGATTCTGGATATGGGTATACCCGATCAGAAAGCGTACGAAACGCTCGAAGAAGCCCGGCGAAATCCGGGGCTGGAAAACCTGCCAATTATCGTTTTCACGGGTAAGAGCCTATCGATGACGGAAGAGCTGAAGATCAAAAAATACGCTGATTCGATCATTGTCAAAACGGCCCACTCCTACCAGCGAATGCTCGACGAGGTGTCGCTGTTCCTGCACCTGGTTGAAAGCAACAAAGCAACGCCAACTGGCAGTACCGGCAAAAAGCTGGGCGCACTGAATCAGGTACTGACGGGAAAAACGGTTCTGGTAGCCGACGATGATGTGCGGAACATCTTCTCACTTTCTAAAGCCCTGGAGCAGTATAACATGACCGTAGTGGCCGCCCTGGATGGTAAAGAGGCTCTGCAAAAACTTACCGAACACCCGGAAATTGATTTGGTCTTGCTGGATATGATGATGCCGCAAATGGATGGCTACGAAACGGCGCGCCATATTCGGGAACACTACCAGTGGAAAAACCTGCCGGTGATTGCCGTTACGGCCAAAGCCATGACTGGAGACCGCGAAAAATGCCTTCAGGCAGGCGCATCGGATTACATCACCAAACCCGTAGACATTGACCAACTGGTATCACTGCTGCGCGTCTGGCTTTACGACCGAAGATAAGTACGTTGTAGCGCCGAAGCTCCAGCTTCGGTAGTCTAGTAATATCAATCACTATCGAAGCTGGAGCTTCGGCGCTACAACGGGCCTAACCATAAACAGAATGCCTAAAAAACGAGTCTTAGTCATAGACGATGACCCCCGGAATATTTTTGCGCTGACCGCTACGCTGAAGGCGAAAGGATTCGACTGTTTATCCTGCCTTGGTGCGCAGGAGGCACTCGCTTTGCTACAAACCGATGAGCCTATAGACGCCATTCTGATCGATATGATGATGCCCGATATGGATGGTTACGAAGCTATTCCGCGTATCAAAAACATTCCGAGCCGCCGCGATACACCCATTCTGTCTGTAACAGCACAGGCGATGGTGGGTGATCGGGAAAAATGTTTACAAGCCGGGGCAACCGAATACGTAGCCAAACCAATCGACGTTGACCGGCTGATTCATTTACTGTCAAGTAGTTGCTAGTGAAGATGATTGAGGACGAACAGGTAACGCTTCTGCTACACGACATCCTGGAATTATACGGTTACGATTTCACCCGCTACAGCCGGGCATCGCTGAAACGCCGGATCAACCGGTTGTGGGTGGCCGATCGGTTTCCCAGCTTTGCCGAGTTGCGCTATCAGGTACGTTCCGACGCCGACTACCTCAAACGCTTCGTGGAAGAACTGACCGTGAACGTGACCGAAATGTTTCGGGACCCTTTGTTCTACAAATGCCTGCGAACCGAAGTACTGCCCACGCTGGCCGCCAAGCCGTTTATCCGTATCTGGCATGCGGGCTGTTCAACAGGCGAAGAGGTCTATTCGATGGCTATTTTACTGCACGAAGCGGGTCTACTGCATAAATCCCTGATTTACGCCACCGACCTGAATCCCGACGTGTTGGAGTCAGCTCGTAAAGGCATTTTTACGCTCGCTCCCATGCCGCAATATTCCGAGAATTACCAGCTATCGGGCGGCACGCGGGATTTCTCGATGTACTACACCGCGAATTATGGGTACGTGAAGTTCAACGAGGACCTGGCCACAAAGATGGTTTTTTCTACCCACAACTTGGTTTCTGATCATTCGTTCAACGAGTTCGATCTGATCATGTGCCGTAACGTGCTGATCTACTTTGATAAGGAACTTCAGGAACGTGTGTTACGGCTATTCGATGAAAGTTTGGGTCCACTTAGTTATCTGGCCCTGGGTTCCAGAGAAACCCTGAAACTCTCGGCCATTCGGACAAATTATAGACAGGTGACGCCCGAAAAAATATGGCGTAAAATCGGCTGATGAAAGCCATGGCAAAGCAGACCCGTACCGTTGTTGTTATTGGAGGTTCTACCGGTAGCCTCGATGTATTGCTACCCGTGCTATCGGCACTACAATCGCCCCTGACCCTCAGCCTTGTGGTAGTCGTTCACCGGAAAAACACATCAAACTCACCTTTGGCGGCCCTTCTGGCTACCAAAACAAGCCTACCCGTACACGAAGTAGACGACAAAGACCTATTGAAACCGGGCCACATTTACCTAGCCCCGGCCGATTACCACCTCCTATTCGAGAAAAACGGCACTTTTTCGCTCGACGATTCTGAGAAAGTCCACTTCAGCCGACCCTCTATCGACGTTACGTTTGAGTCGGCCGCTGATGTGTATGGAGCCGGTGTGGTGGGCATTCTTCTGTCGGGAGCGAATGCCGATGGCACCCGGGGATTACAAGCCATTAAACAGGCGGGCGGTATCAGTGTGGCTCAGCAACCGACCTCAGCCCAGGTTGCCTACATGCCACAACAGGCCATTGATAACGCCGCCGTGGACAGGGTTTTAGACGTACTTGAGCTAATAGAATTTATTAATCTGCAGAATCAAGCGCTTTAGATAGTGTGTTCGTAACCTAGCCTGAATTGCTTAGTTTACCACACGTACGTACCTACACTTCCCTCTTTCAGTGTGCTGGTAATGCTCTTACCCCGATAGCGGACGGCAAACGATTGGGGGCCCTTACCGCTGTTCAGCACAATAAGTGTGGTACCACCATTCGGCGTTTTGAAAGCCACATTCGGTAACGACTCAGGCATATTGGTAGCTATTCGTACCGACCCCGGTCGCACAAATTTAGAAGCCGACGCAATGACGTAATAGGCTGGATTACGGGTAATGGTATTACCATCCAGTGTGATAGCCCCGAGGCATTCTGTACAGCCGCCGTCTGTATGCGGCTCCTGTTTAGGGTTAGCGGCCAGATTCCACTCCAGTACTGTACGGCTCCAGTTTCGGGTGGCACCGATAATCAGGTTGGCCACGTGCCAACCCAAATCGCCTTTCAGATTACCGGGCGCTCCAGTCCATTGTTCAGTGAAGTACAGATTCTTGTCGGGATGCGCTTTATGAACCTCACTCAGCGCTGAAACAGGACCTCCATATAAATGAAAAGCCGATCCGTCGACATAGGGTTTGACCTCCGGGTCGTTGAGGATTGAGATCGGATAATCGGGACGATCAGCATTATGATCGTATATGATAATCTTGGTGGTTATTCCCGCCTGTTTGAACGCTGGCCCCAGGTTCTTCTTGATAAACGCGGCCTGCTCTTGTGGCAACATCAGCAAACTAGGATTATTTCCCGGGTGCAACGGTTCGTTCTGAATTGTGATGGCATCTATTCGAATACCTTCCGTTTTCATGGCTTGAATGTACTTAATGAAGTACTGGGCGTAGGCATCGTAGTATTCAGACTTCAGACTCCCCCCTTTCGATTGCTGATTCGTCTTCATCCATGCTGGCGGCGACCAGGGCGAACCCATAATCTTAATAGCCGGATTGATCGCCAGAATCTGTTTGAGAATCGGGATCAGATAAGCCCGGTCAGGTGCTATTGAAAATTTTGCCAGTGCTACATCGGTCTGACCCTCGGGCAGGTCATCGTACGAAAATACCCGATCGTCCAGATCCGACGCACCAATACTGATGCGCAGGTAACTCACGCCAATGCTTTGACCATCTACCGCAAAAAGTTCATGTAGTAAAGCAGCTTTCGCCTTTGTACCCATCTGGCTGATGAGTTTGGCACTGCCGCCTGTCAGCGTGTAACCAAAGCCATCTATTGACTGGAACCTCTGGCTTTCATCAATCTCAATTAATGGGTTTGAACTTGTCTTGCTGGTAAACGGCAACGTACCTGGCTGTTGGGCAAAGAGTGCAGACCGATCTGGGTTAGTCAGCCATACCTGCACCGACTGCTGCATTGTCTGACAGTACGCCTCCCGAGTATAACTCGCAGCGGCAAGCAAGAGCGCCAGCGCCGTTGTATAGACAGCAATTCGTGTATGGATCATAGAAAGCTTTCAGCGTAATAAAACAGGCATTAACTGCTCCGTGGCCCAGAGTTACTTTCCGTAAAGCAGGTATCTACTCAGTAATACGATTCAGCCAGTATTCTACTAAAAAAGGTCGCTACCCTTCGGCAACGACCTCTCAAAGCTATAGCGTAAGCCTTATTTCTCGGCCACAAGTCGGGCTACCCGGCGAATACCCATGTAGCGATTGCGGTAATAAGCAGCGTCCAGGTAATCGAAACGGATGCCGCCGCCCCAGGCCGAATGAATGAATTTGATTTGATTACCGACCACTTCTGTGATCATGCCAACATGGCCAATGCGACTCCCGCCCGATGAATGTCCTTTGAAGAAAATCAAGTCGCCGGGCTTGGCAGCCTCTTTATCTACCTTGACCCCCACGTTTCCCTGAGCGGCACTTGAATGGGGTAAATTGACGCCAAACTGGCTAAAACAGAACCGGGTGAACCCCGAACAGTCGAACCCTTTCGGGGTAGTGCCGCCGGAACGGTAACGAATGGAAAGATGCTTTTTGGCAAAGCCGATTACGTCGCTGACAATGGGTATATCGTCGTAAAAAGAAGCGGATTCAGACGAAGTTGAGGCTACTTTATCAGCAGAAACAACCGGCTTCATGTCAACCGTTACCATTGCCAGTTCGGCATTGGTCTGGGCTTGGGTGATGCCAAACGAGACAGCGAAACAGGCTGTCAGGAGCACTTTCTTCAGCATAAACGGACGGGTTAAGTCGTAGTTACAGTTGCTAAACTATGGCCAACCCGTCATAAGACCAAACAAATGATGGCTTTTTATGCTGATTACATTCTACATTATTGTGGAATTATCACCACAACTATACTTAACCTACTGACCCATAGAGTATCTACGCTTGTATTAAAATTTCATAAATGAACGTACCTACCGTCCTTCAAGTAAGTCGCGTTCTTGCTCGGTAAGGCTGTTCACACCCCGCTCGTTGATCTTATCCAGTATCCGGTCAATCTCCTGTTGCCGCTGAAATTTAGCCGCGTTATACCGCTCATCTTTTGTTTCATGTTGCGTGGCCGTTGACGAAAAGCCATTAATATAAAGCCACTCGGGCCGGTTGATCAAAAATAGCATGAACATAATGGTCGGTAACGTCAGCAGTAGCGCGATAGGCCAGTTGCCCTGCAACACAAGCGGTTCGAGCGCACACATGGTCAGCACGCCAATTAACGCACCTCCCAAATGAGCCTCGTGCCCAATGTTATCGGTGCGTGATTTAATTCCATAGATAGAGAACAGCGTAAATGCCAGGCCAAAAAGCCAGGCAGGTAAACGGAATGGTAAAAACAGCATACCCATTTGCATGCCCGGAAAAAGTAGAATAACAGCAAAGATGATCCCGGCCACAGCCCCCGACGCACCCACTGCCCGATACCCGTAGTTGTTTCGGTTAATGAAGAGCGATAATAAATTTCCACCCACGAGACTGGCGAAATAAATAATTAACACGTGCCACGGGCCGGTTACCCGCTCCAATGTACCGGCAAACGACATGAGCGCATACATATTGAAAAGCAGGTGTATCCAGTTGGCATGCACAAAACCCGAGCTGATCAGACGACGGTATTCTTTGTAAACCAAGATACGCTCAACAGAAAATATGTACTGATCCAGTAGCGCTTCCCGTCGGAATGCCCCGAAGGTGATGAGACTGGTTAATACAACAAGCAGAAGGCCAATACTGCCAAAAGAAGCCATAAGTAAGTTGTTGGTTGAAAGAGTAGTTACATTAAAAACAGATTCATCGGTAAGTAAATTCATTACTGTATCCTCATTGGGTCAGGTACGTTCAGCACACTAAACATTGCGCAATCAACGGCTGAGCCGTATGTTTGCAACATCAAGTCAATACGGTACTGCCCACCCGGGATAAACAGCCACCCGTTGATTTATAGAGATGAGGGGAGAGATCAGGCTCTGCGAACCTCAGGCAACCTACCACATGGCAAGGTGCTACGTCCTGCCCGCAACAAGGTGTTCGTGGGGCATATAAACCAAACTGACAACATGCGCTATACACGCCTTACCTACCGACGTATGCCCGCCACGGGCTATTGACGTTCCATACAACCAGTCTTCAGAAGCACTGGTCAATTCTTCCTATTCCTACTTATTCCGGGCCTATGGCCTCTACAAACCAACCAGCCGTCGCCGGCTGATTCTACACGCTATTTATGGCTAATCAACCTCAATTCGAGACGCTCCAGCTCCACGCCGGGCAGGAGATCGACGCGGTAACGCACTCTCGGGCAGTGCCCCTTTACCAAACAACCGCCTATCAGTTCAACGACTCGGCCCACGGTGCGCGGCTCTTTGCCCTTCAGGAATTTGGCAATATTTATACCCGCCTGATGAACCCCACCACCGATGTTTTCGAGAAACGCGTAGCGGCGCTCGAAGGTGGAGTAGCGGCACTGGCAACAGCATCAGGGCACTCGGCCCAGTTTCTGGCCATCAACAACATCACGTCGGTTGGCGACAACTTCGTAACGACGTCATTTCTGTACGGCGGTTCCTATAATCAGTTCAAGAACTCGTTTAAAAATATCGGCGTAGAAGCACGCTTTGCCGATGGCGACAACCCTGCCAGTTTCGAGCCGCTGATCGACGAGAAAACGAAGGCGATTTACCTCGAAACCATCGGTAACCCCAGCTTCAGCATTCCTGATTTCGAAGCCTTCGTAGCGCTGGCCAACAAGTATGATTTACCGCTGATCGTCGATAATACGTTTGGCGCGGGAGGTGCCATCTGTGCACCCTTGAAGCACGGTGCGCATATTCTGGTCGAGTCGGCCACAAAATGGATTGGTGGTCACGGCACCACAATGGGCGGCGTTATTGTCGATGCAGGTACGTTCAACTGGGGCAATGGCAAGTATCCGCAGTTTACCGAGCCATCGCCGAGTTACCACGGACTGGTGATGAACGATGTATTCGGCATTGGCGGCCCATTCGGCAACATTCAGTTCATCATCCGCGCCCGGGTCGAAGGCCTCCGCGACTGGGGTCCATCACAGAGTCCGTTCAATAGCTGGATGCTGATTCAGGGCCTCGAAACGCTATCGCTACGGGTTGAACGTACCTGCGAAAACGCGCTCGCCCTAGCCGAATGGCTGGAGCAGCACGAACTGGTCGAGTACGTGAACTACCCCGGCCTCGCCAGCAGCAAGTACAACGCCCTGGCCAAAAAATACCTGACACGCGGTTCGGGTGGTGTGTTGTCGTTCAAACTGAAAGCAGGTCGCGAAGCCGGCGACACTGTTGTGAATTCACTGAAGATGGTGAGCCATCTGGCCAACGTGGGCGATGCTAAAACGCTGATCATTCACCCCGCCAGCACAACCCACTCACAGTTATCGACCGATGACCAGACAGCCGCCGGTGTTGAGCCAGGCCTTTTGCGCGTATCGCTCGGCATCGAACATATCGACGATATAAAAGCCGACTTCGAACAGGCATTCGCCCAAATTGAACAGGCTGTTCTTAATTAGTTTGTGGTCTGTGGTTTGAGGTTTGTGGTTGCGTTGCCAACTCTCCAGTTCCGTGGGCTAGCAGCGCAATCACAAACCTCGAACAACAAACTACAAACCCTTCTTCTTTCCCCCTTGCACTACTTCGACTACAAGTTTTCGTACTCCCTTGAATTGGGGGAGGAATTGTCCGGTTTCAGACTGGCTTATACCACGCGGGGTACCATCAACGATGACGGCAGTAACGTGATCTGGGTTTGCCACGCCCTGACCGGTAATGCAGACCCCGGCGAGTGGTGGAGCGGACTGGTAGGACCCGGTAAATTCTACGACCCAGCTCAATATTTTATCATCTGCGCCAATGTGCTGGGCGGCTGTTATGGCTCTACCGGGCCGTTGACCATCAATTCGAAAACGGGCGAACCCTACTGCCACACGTTCCCTACCGTTACCATTCGCGATATGGTCGGGGCACTGGATCTATTACGGCAAGAACTGGGGATCGAACAGATTCATACCTGCGTAGGTGGATCTGTGGGTGGCCAACAAGCAGTGGAATGGGCCATTATGCAGCCTAAGCTGATTAAAAACCTGATTCTGATTGCGACCAATGCGGTATTCTCGCCCTGGGGAATTGCCTTCAACGAATCGCAGCGGATGGCGCTGGAAGCAGACCCTACCTGGGCCGATAGCGTACCTGAAGCGGGTCAACGCGGCCTGAAAGCGGCTCGGTCTATTGCCCTTCTCTCCTACCGCAATTACGAAACGTATGCTTTTACGCAGGCATTGGATAACAACGAGCAGACCGACCAATACAAGGCTGCCGGCTACCAGCGCTATCAGGGCGAAAAACTAGTCAGCCGGTTCAACGCATTCACATACTGGCTATTAACGAAAGCCATGGATTCGCATAATGTCGGCCGGAACCGGGGTAGTATTCCCAACGCTTTGGGTCTTATCGAAGCCAAAACGCTGGTTGTCGGTATTCATTCCGACGTGCTCTTCCCGCCGACCGAACAGCAGTTTCTAGCCCGCCATATCCCGAACGCCGTCTACGAAGAGATAAACTCTCTATACGGCCACGACGGCTTTCTGATCGAGTTCAAACCCCTGGCCCAGATCATTAGGAAGTGGGTTGGCATGTAGGGGCGGCCCACAGTGGCCGCCCGCTTTCGGGCGCAAAGCGACCGCTGAAAAAGTGCGCGTCAGTTAACGAAACGTTCTACTTCAGGTGCCGTTCTTGAATTCGACAACTCCCGCAAATACCAACATTCCCAAACGCAAAAGCGACCGCTGAATTTGTCACAGACTACTGAGTAGCCTGAGGCAAATTTAGTGGTCGCTTTGCGTTCGAAAGCGGGCGGGCACGATGGCCAGCCCCTACATATTAACGATTAGTGATAAGGCCATACAATTAGTAAGGCAACACTAAACTTACTTCTCCCCAATCGTCCGTTCGCGGCGGAGGACTTCGTCGATGAGGCCGTACTCTTTGGCTTCTTCGGCACGGAGCCACTTGTCACGATCCGAGTCTTTTTCGATTTGCTCGAACGACTTTCCTGAGTGATCGGCCAGGATTTGGTACAGTTCTTCGCGCAGTTTCACGATCTCACGTGCGGTGATTTCGATGTCGACCGACTGGCCTTGTGCCCCGCCCGATGGCTGGTGAATCATAACCCGTGCGTGTGGCAACGCCGACCGTTTGCCGGCCGCACCACCCGCCAGCAATACCGCGCCCATTGAGGCGGCAAGGCTAGTGCAAACCGTAGCCACGTCGGGCCGAACGTACTGCATAGTGTCGTATATGCCCAAACCGGCATACACCGAGCCACCGGGGCTGTTGATGTACATCAGGATGTCTTTCTTCGGATCGGCTGATTCGAGGAACAGCAACTGGGCAACAATGATGTTGGCAATGTTATCATCAACGCCCATACCCATGAAGATAATCCGGTCGGCCATCAGACGCGAAAATACGTCTACCTCCCGGAAGTTCATTGGCCGCTCTTCAATGACCGAGCGCGTCATATTTTCAACGTAATGGTTGTTAACCGTGTGCTTAACATACCCGTCGACCGTCAGACCATTAAGGCCCATGTGGTGGACGGCAAACTTGCGAAATTCGTCTCCGTACTGCATGTGTGTGATTAAAGGAAGTTCAATGTTTAATATCTAAAGTTCAAAGCTACTTTACCTAGAGCACTCAAACTTTGAACGGTTGGACATTGAACATTAAACAGATTTAAAAAAGTAACGAACGAGTCAGGTTGTAAGTTTCAAAACTTATCCGCCACAAAGTTGCGTTGTAGAGTGGAGAATCCCTGTCGCTTTTTCTTGATATTTCCTCGCTATTCCTTGTTATGAAGCAATTAAGCAACGCTCAGCCCACTCCCGAACGCATTCGGTTGGCCCGTTTACAGCAGGGCCTCTCGCAGGAAAATATGGCTGACCTGCTGGGTCTGTCAACCACCGCCTACGGTGATATTGAACGCGGCAAAACAGAGTTAACACTGAGCCGTTTAGCGCAGATTGCCGATGTGCTGCAAACCACCGTTGTCGACCTGATTGCTGACAGCCCGACCGCTTTTGAACCGACCGTGATTGCCCCCAATGAACTCGAACGGTTACGCAATACCGTTGAGAAGCAACAACTTGAACTGGATAAACTACGGCTTGAGGTTGATTTCCATAAACGCCGCTACGACGAGCGGATAGCCCTTGAATTGGTCTGGGCGCTGGGTCAGAAGCAGGAACGGCCTAAGATTGGGTTTTAGCCTATACACTGCGTGTGCAGGTGCAATCCATAAAAAAATGCCCCACGAGTTATCGTGGGGCATTTTTTTATGGATTGCACGTTGTGGTCAGATTACCCATTGGCCCGCTCGCGGAATTCATCGAGTGATACTGTCTGCTCAACAATCGTCAACTGTGATTTGATATAGTCAATCACTTTATCGTCGAATACCCGGTTAAACGTCTGCGTGTAGTTCTGTCCGTTATTCTTTTCGTCCATCAGGTAGTTTTTAGCGATCTTCTCAATGGTTTCATCCATTTCGCCGCCATCGCTGCCGGTAAATCCGAACTGATCACGAACCATCTGACGTGTAGCGGCCATGACCTCTTCAAATGATACGTTGAGTTCATTCTTCTCGGCAACGCGGTTTTTGATTAATTGCAATTTGGCCGACTTCGTGAAATCAGGATATTGCTCTTCGATTTGCTCAGGTGTGAACTTGCCTTCGTTCATTTCCAGCAACCACTTCTTCAGAAACTCATCGGGCAGGCTGATCAGAATATTTTCGAGCAACGCCTTTTCAATGTCGTTACGAAGCAACATCTCGGTTTCACGACCATAATTCTGGCCAATGATTTCTTTCACCTTCACCCGGAACGTCTCTTCATCAGAAACGGCACCAACGCCCAATACTTTGTCGAAGAACTCCTGGTTCAATTCGGCTGGCGCGTGGCGGGTTACATCTTCAATTGTGAATGAGAATTCGCCGGTCAGGTTACCCGCTTCTTCTTTTTTAGCACCGGTTGCCAACGCGCGCTCTTTCTCATCGGGAAAAGCGGCTTCCATTACAAACGTGAAGGTTTCTTCCTTTTTCTTACCGAGGAACGTACCTAACGCGTCGGGAGCAACTTTAGCCAGCGGCAGCGCAGTTTTGGTCACGAATGCTTCAGCGCCCTCAGGAGCGTTAAGCTGCTTCAGCTCACCAAAAATGGTATCACCTTCGGCTGCTTCTTCAGCGTGCTGATGCGATTGGAACTGAGTGCGAAGGTTTTCGATGGTATCGTTCACCTCTTTGTCGCCCGCTTCGATTTGGTAGCTATTAACCGAGCCAATCGAAGTCATGTCGACCTCAAAATCAGAGGCCAGGCCTAGTTCGTAGCTAAACTTGAATTCGTCCTGTGAATCCCAGTCAATAGCATCAGCTTCTTCGCGGTTCGGCATTGGATCACCCACTACCTGCAACTTGTTCTCGCGGATGTAGTTGGTTACGCTTTTGCTCAACAGGCTGTTTACCTCTTCAACCAAGATTCCTTTGCCGTACATTTTTTGCAAAACCGCAGCAGGTACGTGGCCAGGACGAAAGCCTTTCAGCGATGCCTGCTTGCCATACTGCTTCAGTTTCTTGTCAACTTCAGCTTTATAATCTTCTGGTTTGAGCGTAATTATCAGCGACGCATTGGTGTCGCTTGCTTTTTCGAGGGCTATATCCACGAGTTCGATTCGGTTTAAAATGAGTGAATGAGCGGATAAGCGATTGAGTGAATAGGTAGCCGAAGCTTATTTATTCACTAATTCACTCATGCGCTCATTCACAATTGACTCTTGTACGGGCGGAGGGACTCGAACCCCCATGCCTTGCGGCACCAGATCCTAAGTCTGGCACGTCTACCAATTTCGCCACGCCCGCGTGGTAGGAGAACGTTAACTGCGTTCTTTCCCGGTTTCGGAGTGCAAAACTAGACAATTCTTTTGATGTTCCAACGCTTATTCCAAATGAATTTATTTAGTCTTCCTTTTTTATCAGCAAAGCCCTTTTTGGTTGTTATATTGTAGTACGAGTAACAACGACACCACGTCTGTATGAATACTACTGTAGATCCTGTCATCGATTTAGACCTGGAGCGGCAGGAAATCTTAAAACGATACCGCCGGCTTCTCCGCTCTGCCAAGCCGTATCTGAAAGAAAATGATGCCAAACTCATTAAGAAGGCATTCAACACCTCGGCCGAAGCCCACAAAGAGATGCGTCGGCGATCGGGGGAACCTTATATTTACCACCCCATTGCCGTTGCCCAGATTGCCGTTGAGGAAATTGGCTTGGGTACAACATCCATTGTTGCCGCCCTATTGCATGACGTTGTTGAAGATACCGACACCACGATTGCCGACATTGAGCGCACGTTTGGCCAGAAAGTAGCCCGCATCATTGATGGCCTGACTAAAATCTCGGGCATCTTTGAGTACGGCACATCGCAGCAGGCCGAGAACTTCAGAAAGATGTTGCTTACGCTCTCTGATGATGTGCGGGTTATTCTGATCAAGTTGGCCGACCGACTGCATAACATGCGGACCCTCGACTCGATGCCGCGTGATAAGCAGTTGAAGATTGCCTCAGAAACGATCTACATCTACGCACCACTGGCGCACCGATTGGGCCTGAACGCCATCAAATCGGAACTGGAAGACCTGTATTTGAAGTACGTTGAACCGGAAGCGTATAAAGACACGGCGAAGAAACTGCGCGAGACGAAGACGTCGCGGGATCGGTTCATCAATATGTTCATCAAGCCCATTGAAGACGATCTGATTGCCTCAGGCTATCCGTATGTAATCAAGGGGCGCCCAAAATCGATTTATTCGATCTGGAACAAGCTGAACAAATCGAAGAAGCCGTTCGAGGAGATTTACGATCTATTTGCGGTCCGAATCATTCTGAACGTACCTGTCGAGCAGGAAAAAGCCGCTTGTTGGCGTGCCTACTCGATCGTTACGGATCATTACAAACCTAACCCCGACCGGTTGAAAGACTGGATCAGTACGCCCCGCGCCAACGGCTATGAGTCGCTCCACACAACGGTGATGAGTAAGCTGGGGCAGTGGGTAGAGGTGCAGATTCGTACCGAACGGATGAACGAGATTGCCGAGAAAGGCTATGCAGCCCACTGGAAATACAAAGGCAACGACACCCGCACCGGAGCCGGCATTGACTCCTGGATTGGACAGGTACGTGAAATGCTGGAAACGTCGGAGAAAGGTGATCGAACCGGCGCTATTGAATTTCTGGATGATTTCCGGAGCAACCTATACAGCGAAGAAGTTTTCGTCTTCACGCCCAAAGGTGAACTGAAAGTATTGCAACGCGGGGCCACCGCCCTGGATTTTGCGTTTGAGATTCACACGCAGATTGGAGCGCGTTGTATGGCGGCCAAGGTCAACAATGTATTGGTGCCGTTGAGCCATGTGCTGCAAAACGGCGATCAGGTAGAGGTCATTACGTCGAACAAGCAGAAGCCCAAAGAAGACTGGCTTCGGTTTGTGGTGACCTCGAAAGCCAAAACCAAGATCAAAGACCTGATCAAGGAAGATAACAAACGCTACATTACCGATGGTAAAGAACTGATTACCAAACGCCTGAAAATCATGCGAATGGAAATGACCAATGAACTGGTCAATCAGATTCGGGCCTACTTCGGGTCGAAAACAACGAGCGATTTTTATTACCGCGTTGGCAAAGGGCACATTGAGGTAAAAGAGCTCACCAAGTTCAAGGCAGATAAGGAAGCCAAAGAAAACCGCGCCAACAAGGTAAATACCGATGGAGTGCAGGATGGCAAAACAGTAACCCGCGAGCTTAAAAAGATTCACGGTGAACGTACAGACAGCGATACGCTTCTGATTGGCGAAGACCTGGATAAGATCGATTACACGCTCTCGAAATGTTGTAACCCCATTGCCGGCGACGATGTGTTTGGTTTTGTCACCGTGATGGATGGTATTAAAATTCACCGGGTTAGCTGCCCCAACGCCGTCGAATTGATGTCGAATCACGGTAATCGGATCATCAAAGCGAAATGGACGTCACAGAAAGAACTGGCCTTTCTGGCTGGTCTACGTATTACGGGCACCGACCGCATGGGACTCGTTAACGACGTAACGCGCGTCATCAGTAATGAACTGAACATCAACATGCGCTCAGTCACGATTGACTCGAAAGATGGCATCTTCGAGGGAAATATTAAGCTTTATGTGAACGACACCAGCCACCTCGACACCCTGATGCGAAAACTGGAACGCGTTGATGGTGTGTTCGATGTGGTACGATTCGATTGAATTAAGAGTGAAGAATTAAGAATTAAGAGTTGCTCTGCCAAACTTAGACTACTTGAGTTAAGCGGAGCAAGTCTCAATTCTTCACTCTTAATTCTTAACTCTTAATTACTTTTGCCCTATGTCTGCTCCCAATCAAGCGAATATCGACTCGGCGAAGACCATTCTAAGGGCGTATCTGGAGAATAAAGGTCTCCGGAAAACCCCCGAACGGTTCGCCATACTGGAAGAGATATACAACCGCGCCGACCATTTCGACGTGGATGAACTGTATATCTCGATGAAAAACAAAAATTATCGGGTTAGTCGGGCCACGGTGTATAATACGCTCGATGTTCTGGTTGACTGCGATTTGGTGACGAAACATCAGTTTGGTCGCAATCTGGCGCAGTACGAGAAATCATATGGCTACCGGCAACACGATCACCTGATTTGCACCGATTGCCATAAGGTGATGGAATTTTGCGATCCCCGCGTTCAGAATATTCAGAATATGGTGGGCGATATGCTGAAGTTTAATGTCATGCACCATTCGCTGATTTTCTACGGATCATGCCAGCGTGACCCATGCGACAATCGCCGTGAAGGCGAAAAAGACCGGCAAGGCGAACCCGCCAGTCCCGCCGAGGTATAAACCGAATACAACTTTCGCTTAAATAAAGATGGACGTGTAGCGAAGCGTTCTGAATTATTCCGAATTGAAATGGTAGACGTATTATTAGGCCTCCAATGGGGCGACGAGGGTAAAGGAAAAATTGTGGACGTGCTTGCGCCGCAATATCAGGTTGTTGCGCGTTTTCAGGGTGGTCCTAATGCCGGGCATACGCTTGAATTCGACGGATTCAAACACGTACTCCACCAAATTCCATCCGGCATTTTCCGGCCCGATGCCCTTAATATTATCGGTAACGGCGTGGTACTTGACCCGATCGTTTTTCGGCGCGAGATTGACGGACTGGCTAAGTACAACCTGGATTTGCACGCTAACCTGATCATTTCAAAGAAGGCTTCGCTGATTGTGCCTAGTCATAGCCTGCTCGATGCGGCTTATGAGCAAGCCAAAGGTGCCGCCAAGATTGGGTCGACCCTGCGCGGAATTGGCCCTACGTATCAGGATAAAGTAGCCCGTCAGGGTTTGCGTATCGGTGATGTGCTGTCGCCCAATTTCCGGCAGAAGTATGATGCGCTGGTCAGCGCCCACAAAATCATTCTGGATCGGCTACAATTCGACTACACGGCACTGGCCGAGTCGGAGGAGAAGTTTTTCTCGGCGGTTGAATTCCTGAAAACATTCAAACTTACCGACAGCGAATACGACGTAAACCATGCTTTACAGGCAGGCAAGCGTGTTCTGGCCGAGGGCGCACAGGGTTCACTGCTCGATCTTGATTTTGGCTCTTATCCATTCGTAACGAGTTCGAGCACGATGGCGGCCGGCGCCTGTACTGGTCTGGGTATTGCTCCCGGTCAGATTGGTGAGGTATATGGTATTTTTAAAGCCTACTGCACCCGTGTGGGTAGTGGCCCTTTCCCGACCGAATTGCTGGAGGAAACCGGCGAACTGATGCGGAAAGAAGGTCGTGAGTTTGGAGCCACAACGGGTCGTCCCCGTCGCTGCGGCTGGCTCGACTTACCAGCCCTGAAATACGCGGTTATGCTCAACGGCGTAACGCAACTGGTGATGATGAAAGCCGACGTGCTGAATATTTTCGACACAATCCGGGTATGCACGCACTATCAGCTTCCCGATGGCACCGTGACTGAGCAACTCCCCTACGACCTGTGTGACACGGACGTTGTTCCAATCTACAAGGACTTTACCGGTTGGAAAACCTCGCTGGATGGTATCCGTACATTCGACGCCATGCCCGCCGAACTAGCTGAGTACGTTAGCTACCTGGAAGCGGAACTCAACTTACCCATCGCGTTTGTTTCTACCGGACCAGACCGCGAAGCGTTGGTACACCGCGAGGCTGTAAGCGTGTAACACGGACTTCAGTCGGGGACGCCTAGTCCGTATATCGTATAAAAAAACGGACTGAAGTGAAAAAACGGACTAAAGTCCGTGTTACGTTACAAAGCAAAACTCCCCGTCTATCACAGGCGGGGAGTTTTTTTTATAGAGGAAGTATCCGAAAAGCGTATCGTTAAATACCGAGCGTACCGCCCGATGTAGCATTGCCCGTTGAGCCTTCACGACCCGACGAGTAACCCAAGGTTCCCGAACCGCCAGATGGTACGTCGGTACCGTAAGTAGTTGAGTCACCTACAGCCGAGCCACTTTGATAGGTAGCACCACTGGCATAGCCTGAACGAACACCGCTTGCGCTGCCCGTGTTGGTGTTAAGCAAATCATCATCGTCTCCGAACGAGTTGCGACGATTCGGACTGGCATAGTTCGAATCAGCATTTCCTTCTGACTTCGCCCGTTCGTTGACAAACGTTTCGGCCAGTTGCGTCAGCTTTTTGTCGGTATTTTTCTCTTCCTGCAATGTTTGCTCAATCAGTTGAGCGGCTTCTGTATAGCCAAGCAACTGCGCCAGTGAATGCAATGATCCATATGCGGCAATCTCATGATGTTCTACTTTCTGACCGGCGATAATCAGAGCGGCATCACGGGTGAGCGAACCTGTCTCCGTATTGCTGATCACTACATCGGCATCGTCGGCCAAGCCATCAATAGCGTTGCAGGTCATTGTATCAGGTGACTCATTAATGCTTTGGAAAACCCGCTCAAGCCGGACAACCTGATTGCGGGTTTCTTCTATGTGTAGCTGGAATGCCTGACGTACCTGATCGGTTGTAGCTGCGTCGGCCAAGCTTGGCATATTATCGAGCAGTGTTTTCTCAGCGTAATAAATACCTTTCAACTCGTTTACGAAAAGGCCACGCAGCCCTTCATCATTATCAGCAGATGAGTCTCCAGAGAAGAAATCGGCGATTTGTTTTCCAATCGTTGCCATAGCTTAAGTTGGGTTTAGTTTACTGTATTTATTGATTACATTATCATTTGAACAACTATTGTACCATACGCTGACACTGTGGTAGTTAGCTTATTCCGAGAAATGGTTGTGAGTAATTTATTCTACTATATCTGTAGAACAAATGTCATTGTCAACAAATCGTCTGTCAGGTACGTTGGCTTCCAGTCCGTTAGCTATTCAGGAAATGACGATCTCATCGCAATACTCTATATAAACTTCATGGACTATATATACCCGATACAGTTTTAGCTAATTTTGACAAAACGTATCGATTCCAATTCATGTACAAACCTCTCCTGACAACAGCCCTACTGGCTTCATTAGCCCTGGGCTGCGGCGTAAAAAGTAAAAACGTCGATGAAGGTAACGCCACCGCTACCCCGCCCGTAGAAACCGCCGCCTCAGCAACCTCAGTAACTACCGAAACCGCAGCTACAGACGTACCCACGAGCAACCCTACGACCATTCCTGCTGGTAAAATCGCCGATGCAGCCACCATATTAGCCCGCAAACAGGTGCCAATTCTATGCTATCACCAGATTCGTGACTGGCGTGGCTCAGACTCGAAAAGTGCGAAGGACTACATCTGCCCGACCGACGTATTTACCCGGCAGATGCAGATGCTGGCCGACAGCGGGTACAACGCCATTACGGCAGACCAACTGTATGCTTACATGACTACAGGCGCGGCATTGCCCGACAAGCCCGTATTTCTGACCTTCGACGATGGCGATCTGGATCAGTACGAAAATGCATTACCCGTGCTGGACAAGCATAAATTCAAAGCCATGTTCGGCATTATGACCGTGGCCATTGGTCGCCGGGGAAAGCAGCCGTACATGGATAAAACACAGATTAAAGATCTGGCCGATCGTGGCCACGAGATCAGCTGCCACACCTGGGATCACCACAACACCAAGAAATACACGGCCGAAGATTGGGTGACGCAGGCAGTAGAACCCAAGAAGAAACTGGAGGACATTACGGGCAAACCGGTGAAGTATTTCGTGTACCCGTTTGGCCTATGGAATCACGAAGCCGCCGCTGAATTGCAGAAAATCGGATACCTGGCCTCCTACCAATTATCGGAGAAAAAGCGCGACGAGCAATACCCACTCCAAAGCGTCCGCCGCATCATCGCCAGCGGCTACTGGTCGCCCAAGACGTTGCATAACGCCATGGTGGGGAGCTTTAAGTAAAGAAGAGACAAGAAGTGAGAAAAAAGAGTCAAGAGGTGCTTCGCTAATGACACAACATGCTGGTTAGCGAAGCACCTCTTGACTCTCGTTTCTCACTTCTTATCTCTTCTTTCCTATGTAAAAGAAATCCAGACTACCGGCGGGGTTTTGGCTGACGAGGTAATCGGTGTAGTCGATCTCTGAGGCCAGGCCGTCTTGCTGGAGCAGGCGATTACGGTTCATGCGGTTCATTAGATCGTACGGAATCTGAAGCAGTCGACGGGGCAGACGGTGTTGCAGATCGAGTATATCCCAACGCGTGAATTTCTCAACCGACGCCTTATTCTGAGCGTAATAGGTCATCACCTTTTCGTTGCCATGTACACCCCGCGTTTCTACCGTTGGGAAATACTTGCCTATCAGGTTCTTTAGCTCATCGGCCAGGTATTCGCGCACGTGCCAGGGGTTGCGCGTCAGTGAGAACGTTTTGTTTACCGTGGTTAGCAACAGTTGCCCACCCGGCTTTAACACCCGGTAACATTCCTTCACAAACAGGTCGTCGTTTTCGATGTGCTCGATCACCTGAAACGTGACAATGTAATCAAACGTATTGTCGGGGAGCGTCGACAGCGGCGGAATATTGGCCTGAATAAAGGTCGATTGGGGGTATGCCTTGCCCAGCGCATCGATCAGTTCGGCATTCTTGTCGATCCCCGTATACTGATCGGCCGCCTCGGTAAGCAGGTGCAGGCCACGCCCCCATCCACAACCGATTTCGAGTACATTACCGCTGACGATCTTCGCCGCTTCGGTATAAGGAAACAGCAGCCGTTGGTGAACGGGATTATCCGACGCAATGTCGGCGGAGGTTATTTCCGTGGTCTTGTACATAAGTACCCCAAAATTACGACGCTGATCCGGAAAAGCCGTATACGCCGTTAATTGTTGAAGTCAATATCACCCGCTGGATTATCGCGGCGGGAATCGTCGTCCTCACGCTCGGTTTCTTTTGTCAGTTGGCGGCTTAAGCGGTAGCTAAAGCCAATGAACCCGATTCGACTTTCGCGCTTACCCAAACTGGTCGACAGGAAGTTGGGACCGAATGTGTCGCTTTGGAATTGAAGGGTGTTGAATATATCGCTCACCCGAAGGTTGACCGTTCCTCGCCCCTTCAGCACGTCGTGTTTGACGCCGATATCTACGTTGAAAAAACTGTTGATCGTTCCCTGCGCCACAATAAACGGCGACCGGTAGTTGGCCGCAATCTGAATGGCAGTTCCTTTTGCGGGGCGAAGGTCAGTGGTGATGCGGCCGGTCCAGCTACGGTTGGTGCGGGTCAGAATGCCAGGTACGTCCACACTCGCCTGAATCGATCGCTGGAAGAATGTGAAAGTGCCGTTCACTTTCCACCAACTGGTGATGTCTTGATTGGCCACCACTTCCAGCCCGTAGTTCTGTGACCGGTTCAGGTTCAGCGAGGTTTGCTCGGTGATGCCATCCTCGCGCAGGGTGCGGTAATTCGTGATTTCGTTATTCGTTTGCCGGTAAAACAGCGAAGACGTTACCGAAGTCGCTTTGCCATTCCAGAGGTAGCTCAGCTCAAACGAATTGATCAGTTCCGGGCTCAACAGCGGGTTACCAAACCTGATATTGAGCGGGTCAGACAAGTCGACAAACGGGTTAAGTGACCGCACCGACGGGCGGTTGATGCGCCGGGTATAGTTTACCTGTAGCTTCTGCGCCTGACTCAGGTTGTAATTCAGGAAGGCACTGGGAAACACGTAGATATAATCGTTCTTGCTCTGCTGACTCGTGGTGCGCTGATCAGTTGTGATTGTAGTATACTCGGTCCGTAACCCGGCCTGATAGCTGAATTTCTTCAGTTCGTTTCCAAAATTGACGTAGGCCGCGCTCGTGCCTTCGTTATAAATAAAATTATTGCTGATGTCTGTGTTGACCACCCATCCTTGGTCGAGTTGGTTTTCAAAAACATAATCGGCCCCCAGGCGGCGGTAGGTGTATTTCAGGCCCGTCTCGAACCGCTGCTTGTTTTTGAGTGGTTCCACAAAATCGGCCTGTAACACGCCTACCCGGTTATCGCCCGTATTGCGGGCGCGTTGCTGACCGATCAGGAAATTCGGTGTTAGCAAGGTCTCGGGCAGGGTAGTTGTATTCGAGAATGCCTGATTTTCGGTGCCTCGATTCGTGGATAGGGTGCCATCTACTGACAGTGTACGACCTTCTTTGTCGAACGTGCGGCGGTATCCTACCGTATAATCCAATCCCCGTTCCGGCTCCCGCTCTTCAGTGATACGCAGTGTTTGTCCCAACGACAGCCGATTTCCATCCTGTGTATTAAAGGTTTCTACTTCTGAATCGTAACTGTATTCGGGCCGATAGAGGGCCGACATGGTAATGTTGTCACGATCAGACAGTGTATAGTCAAATCCGAGCCGAAGGTTGTTGTTCACGCCCCGGCGAATAGCGTCGTTGCGCTGCGAGAGGTAGCTTGTCGAATCAGTGAAGAGGTTCTGACGGTCAGAAACACGGTATTGAAAACGGCGGGTATCCCGGAAATTGTAGTTTCCAAACAGGTTCAGTTTCTTGAACCGGGCATTCAGATTGACCGACGCGTTGTACTTATCGCGCGTACCCACGTTGACCTGAACCGTTCCGTTGAAACCTGGTGCCCGTTCTTTTTTAAGCACAATATTGATAATGCCGGCAGCTCCATCAGCATCATAACGCGCCGACGGATTGGTAATAATCTCGACCCGCTCAATGTTACTGGCCGGAATCTGCTCCAGCACTGCCTGCCGGTCAATGCCCGTCAGTCCCGAGGGTTTTCCGTCAATCAGCACAATCACGTTGCCACTACCACGCAGACTCAACGCTCCGTCGACATCGACGGTAACCGACGGTACGTTCTGCAAAATATCGATGGCTGAACCACCCTGAGCAATAGGTAGCTGGTCGGCATTGACAATCTTCCTGTCGAGCGAATATTCGAAGGCTGCCCGCTGCCCCTGCACTACTACTTCCTGAAGTTGCCGCGCAGTTTCGGCTAATACCACATCGCCTAAATTAACACTGGCTTTGTCGGCGCTGACCGTGATGCGGGAAACCCGTTTAGGCGCGTAACCGAGGCTTTGCACCAATGCGTAATAAACATCGGGAGCCAGATTAGGAATCACAAAAGCACCGGTTTCATCGGTCAAGGCTCCTGTAACCGAGCTGGAATCGCGAGCCCGAAACAGGCCAATACTGGCAAATTCAATGGGTATCGTTTTTCCGCCCGAAGTTGCCACCAAACGCCCCCGCAACGTACCTGACCTCGACGTGCTATTTACCGATGTAGTGGGCTGAGCGTTCGATTGAGCCCCAATAGGAACCGCCGTTTCGGTCATGACCGGTTTGGGTTGGGTACTATCAGCAGCAATTGGTTTGGTTACAGATGCCCGCCGGGTAGTATCGAGCCGATCGGCTGAATTAAGCTGTGTGGTATCGGGGCGAGTTGGGGCAATAGGCCGCGTGGTATCCGGTTGCATACCCAGCGCTTTCAAAACACCAGACGATGCAGGTGTAGGCTGTTGAGCCATTACAGGGCAAACAGATGCGTTTATTGCCACGACCCCAGAAAGAAGAAGAAGAACTATATATTTCATTAATAAACAGGTTAATTCGAGCAGGTTATAAGTAGTTAACTCTGTGATCCCAATGCTGTTTACTAAACTTCAGCTAGTAACTACAAGAGTTGGAGACATTGGACGCTGGATGTTTGATGCTGAAGAATAAACGGCTATTAACAAGCCTCTGTGATGACCAATATCCAGCGTCTATTATCCAACATCCAATGTCCTAAACACCAAACTTGTTGGCCTTTTCCTGCGTTGTTCCCCAATCAACAAAGCACGACTAACGCTTATTTTTGTCGAATGATCACAATCCGCGAACGGCCAATTACCCATTGGTTACCCATTACGAAGAAAGAGGTTGAGCAGCGAGGCTGGGACGAGGTTGATGTGATTCTGATCTCGGGTGACGCTTACGTGGACCACCCATCGTTTGGCACGGCTGTTATTGGTCGAATCATCGAAAGCGAGGGCTTTAGAGTTGCCATCATTCCCCAGCCAAACTGGCGCGACGATCTGCGCGACTTCAAAAAACTGGGTAAGCCAAAGTATTTCTTCGGCGTTACGGCTGGCTGTATGGATTCAATGGTGAACCATTACACCGCCAACAAACGGCTCCGGTCCAACGATAGTTACACCCCCGGCGGCGAGGCTGGTTTCCGACCAGACTATGCCACCACGGTGTATACCAAAATTCTAAAAGAAATTTATCCCGATGTACCTGTTCTCATCGGCGGTATCGAAGCGTCGCTCCGTCGGGTAACGCATTACGATTATTGGCAAGACCGGCTGATGCCGACGATTCTCGAAGATTCGGGCGCCGACTTGCTGGTGTATGGTATGGGCGAGCAGCCCCTGCGCGAGATTCTACGACTGGTAAAGAGCGGCGTGCCCCTTAACCAGGTACGTGAAGTGAACCAGATCGCTTACATGGATGACACGAGCGCCGTACCTGAGCACGAAAGCTGGTCTACGGTTTCGCTGGCGAGTCACGAAGTGTGTTTGCAGGATAAAATCAAGTATGCGTCCAACTTCAAAATCGTCGAAGTAGAATCGAACAAATGGCAGGCGAACCGGATTCTGCAGCAAGTGGGTAACCGCACGCTGGTGATCAATCCACCGTTCAAGACGATGGACGAGGTTGAGATGGACAAATCATTCGATCTGCCCTACACCCGCCTGCCGCACCCGAAATACAAGAACCGGGGACCAATTCCAGCCTACGACATGATCAAGTTCTCGGTCAACATGCACCGGGGCTGTTTTGGCGGCTGTAGCTTCTGCACCATTTCGGCCCATCAGGGCAAATTTGTGGCGTCGCGCTCGGAAGAGTCGATTATGAAAGAGGTGGACGAGATCACGAAACACCCCGAGTTCAAAGGCTACATTTCTGATCTGGGCGGTCCGTCGGCCAACATGTACCGCATGAAGGGCAAAGACGAATCGATCTGCGCCCGTTGTCAGGCGCCAAGCTGCATCAACCCGGTTATCTGTTCGAACCTCGATACGTCGCACAAACCGCTGACCAGCATTTACCAGAAAGTAGACGCTCATCCCGAGATTAAGAAAGCATTCGTCGGTTCTGGGGTACGTTACGATTTGCTGGTCGATGATTTCAACAAGAACAACGCCGACGGTAACCACGACGAGTACATGGAGCAACTCGTAACGCGCCACGTATCTGGTCGGTTGAAAGTAGCGCCCGAACATACATCGGATGCTACGCTGAAAGTAATGCGGAAACCGTCGTTCAAGTATTTCAGGAAGTTCAAGGAGAAGTATGATCAGATTCAGGATAAGCACAACCTGAATCAGCCGTTGATTCCGTACTTCATCAGTTCGCACCCCGGCTGCGAAGAGCAGGACATGGCGAACCTCGCCGCTGAAACCAAGGATTTAGGCTTCCGCCTCGAACAGGTGCAGGACTTCACCCCTACTCCAATGACGGTGGCCGAGGTGATCTACTACACGGGCGTTCATCCCTACACGTTGCAGCCTGTACACACCGCCAAAACGAAGGAGGAAAAACAGAATCAGAACAACTATTTCTTCTGGTACAAAAACGAGTTCAGGGGCTGGATTAAAAACCGGCTCGCGAAACTCAACCGCCCCGATTTGGCCAAGAAGCTCCTGAGTGATACCCGAGCCGACCTTGTTGAAGACGCACCGGCTAAGAAGCAAAAAAGCAAATTCCGTAAATTCAGAAATTGATCTTTCCCTGACATGAAGAAGGCTCCACTAATCTGGAGCCTTCTTCATGTCAGGGAAAGCAGCGCTTTTGTCATCCCGACCGGTCCGCCGGTGCGGTCAGGATGACAAAAGCGCTGCTTATTCAAACAGTTAAATTGGCCAGGAAATAAAGCAAAGTCAAACCCTGCAAATTCTGTCTAAAAAGCGTTGCTTAGACCAATAAGCCAGAAGATGACCTGCAACATTTCTCATCCTTCTTCCCAAACAACAATCTGTTGGTAGATTTGAGCAGATTTCGGGCAGCTAAAGGCGCTGAACCAAACGAAAGGAACAGGGTTATTCGTTTAACTAACGGGCGCTTCTGCACAACAGGGTAGCCAATTGGTTATCACCCGTTTTAATCTGCTATCCAGCGCCCACCATCCAGTACTATGCCCGACAATGACAAGCTCTTACTTCATGCGTAGTTTCCTTCTACTTCCGATTATAGCCTTTCTGGCAGCCTGCGCTCCTCAAAAGCCTCAGTTTCCAATGCCCAGCCAGTCGTCTACGGCGCAACAGCCAGCACGTACCCGGCCAATGACGTCAGACCCTAATCAGTCGCGATCGAATACGGGTTCGCGGCCCAACACAAGTGCACGACCCGCTCCGTCGAACCCGGTCAGCAATGCGCCTACAAACCCGGAACAACCGGGCAGCGAATGGGCGGTGTTAGCCATCAAAGGCAAGTTTATGACCATCGACACCACGGGTATTCGGGTATTTCTGCAGGTGACAACCACCCAGCCCAACGGACAACCCATGTCGGCCGAGACATTTCGGGAACGGTTTGTGGTGAATTATGTCATTTATCCCGACTATAATAACCGCGAACGGCTTGGTTACGGTAACGTGCCCATCACGCCTGAAGCTATCACAACGGTGAATGACCGGCTGATGCTCATGTTCACCATCAATCGGCCAAAAGGGGCAACCAACGCCGTGCTACTGACCGAGATTTCCGAGACCGGAACCGGCAAAAAATCACTGAACGATTTGCCGCTGCACTTCAAACCCACCCGTCTTTCTGATCAATACGCCGTTTTCGACGCTACCGGTAGCCTGCCTCAAATGCGTAACTTTGTGCGGGCGCAAGACACCGTAGTCATCCGCGATATGCTGGGAACGAAGCGGAATCTGTTTGCTTACCGGTATAAGCACGAGTTCGACCCGGCGTTGCCACCCATGACCTCGACCCAACGCCCTGCCTCCCGGACGCTGAACGTTGATTCACTGATGGTGGTGTCTACCAATGAACCAATTCGGTTGCCGGGCGAAGGGCTGTATTATTTCATGGCCGACACGACTGACCTGTCTGGATTAGGGCTTATGGCGACCGATATGCGTTACCCGAAAATGACCCGCCCCGAACGATTGGTGAAGCCATTGCTTTATATGAGTACGGGAACTGAAATTGCGGAACTGAATAACACCAAAGAAGCAAAAAAAGCCCTTGACCGCTATTGGCTGTCGCTGATGGCAGGTAATGAAGACGTGGCAAAAAAGGCTATTAGCGCCTATTACAATCGTGTAGAAGATGCCAATCAACTGTTTACCACCTATAAAGAGGGCTGGAAAACAGACAAGGGCATGATCTACATTATTCTGGGTTCGCCCGACCGGGTGCAGCGTAGCCGCGACCGGGAGGTATGGGTCTACAACCGCCGAAGCAATTTGTCGGAAGTAAATTTTACATTTAATAGAAAGCAAAATCAATTTGTCGAGGACCACTATGAACTGGTGCGCTACAGCGAATATCAGCCCATTTGGTACCCAATAGTAGAAGCATGGAGAACCGGCGCAATTCGCGAGTAAATACAGATACCAATCGTTCCGACGAGTCGTTTGACGACGACCGCCCCCGCGATTTTACCCGGACCGACGAACCCGACCGTTCGCAATCACCCGTGGGCCGTTCGCGTCCCTCAGCCAGTCAGGACGTACCTGAGCGTGGCACGCCCGAACGACGCCCCGCCAACCGCCCCGCCACTGAACGACCCTCGGGACGGTCATTCGATCGCCGTCGTGAAGAAGGGCGTGGTCCTTTTGCCAACCGTGACCGGGAAGCATCATCCGACGATCATAAAACAACAGAACGCCCAACATCCCGGACAGAGCGCTCAGAGTCATCGGAATCAGGCTCTCGTCCGCCCCGTTCCGGCGGATACGATAAGCCTCGCCCTGATTTCCGGCATAATACGCCTCGGCCCGAATCAGACGAAATCGTGTATGGTATTCAGACGGTGATCGAAACGCTGCGTTCTGGCCAGCAGATCGATAAGCTATATATGGAGAAGGAGTTGAGCAACCCTGATATTCAGGCGCTTGCTTACCAGAACCGCGTTACCATTCAGCGTGTACCTGTTGAAAAGCTGGACCGGCTGACCCGCAAAAACCACCAGGGCGTTGTGTGTCTGGTCGCTGCCGTTCAGTACGTGAAACTGTCGAACGTAATGGCCGATGTACACGAACGCGGTGAGGTTCCGTTCCTGCTCCTGCTCGACCGCATTACCGATGTTCGTAACTTCGGGGGCATTGCCCGCACCGCCGAGTGTGCCGGTGTACAGTGCATTGTCATTCCCGGAAAAGGGTCGGCCGCCATCAATTCCGACGCCATGAAAACCTCGTCGGGCGCGTTGAACCACATCTCGGTTTGCCGCGAATTTGACCTGGTCGACACCATCAAGTTCCTGCAAAAGTCGGGGGTTCAAGTGATAGCCTGTACCGAAAAATCGCACCGCGACCTGTACGCGCAGACTACCGACGTGAAAGGCCCACTCGCCATTGTGATGGGATCAGAAGATGATGGTATCTCGCCCGAAATTCTGCGGGCAGTCGATAACCACGTAAAAATTCCCCTGCTTGGTCAGGTGGGATCACTCAACGTATCGGTAGCCACGGGTGTGGTACTTTACGAAGTGGTCCGTCAGCGAAGTCTGGAAGTAGAGGCTTAGTATTTCTTTATCAATCCTGATAAAATGCCGCTGTTAGCCTTTACGGGCCGACAGCGGCATTTTTTATTCAGCACGCTATGCGCTGATTACGGCCGTAAATTCAATCTCAACCAAATATTCCGGGCCCACCAACTGACTGATGCCGTACATACCGGTCGTGGGTTTAATTTCGCTGAAGAACTGTCCGTGAGCCCGGGCAATATCCTCGAATCGGCCAATGTCGGTGGTGAAAATCCGGGTCCGTATCACCTCATTCAGACTGGCACCAGCTTCTTCCAGCACCTTACCAATGCGCTCGATGATATTGACGGTCTGGGCATAAGCATCGTCTGCCTTCACCGTCACGCCATCAACAATGGCTACCGTACCCGATACTTCAATGAGATTACCAACGCGAACCGCGCGGCAATAACCAACTTTGTCTTCCCAGGGAGAACCGGAGAGAATGGTTTGTTTTGTCATGATTTACAAAGAGAAAAAGCCAAATATAAGCGGGTAGACGTACCTGTAATTCCTGTTGGTTCTGTCAGGTTCAGTGTTTCCATAACGGCAACCGGGAAAACTTCCCTATTTTTGAGCCAAACACCCGTTTGTCGTATGGCCAGTACTGCCCGACCCCTTTATCAGCAACTTAGCCGTAACATCATCGCCTACCCACCCGAAGAAGCGCGGGAAATGGCGTTTATGCTGCTCGATCACTACTTTGGTCTCCGTAAGGCCGACGTGCTAGCCGACCGTGCCCTGCCCACTAACCGCACCGAACCCGACTGGTTCCGCATTATTGAGCGACTAAACCGGCAGGAGCCCATTCAGCACGTGATTGGCACCACCATCTTCTGCGGCCTTGAATTTGAGGTTTCGTCAGACGTGCTGATTCCGCGTCCTGAAACCGAAGACCTGATTCGCCTTATCATGCACGACTTTGCCGATATGACCGAGCGCCCCGTACGGGTAATCGATATTGGCACAGGCAGTGGCTGTTTGGCCGTTACACTCGCCCGCTTTCTGCCACAATCAGACGTGACAGGCTGGGACGTATCGGAGGAAGCCCTATCTACGGCCCGCCGAAATGCCGACACGTTACAGGCCGATGTCAACTTTCAGATTCAGGATATCCTGAACGTACCTGAAAACATGGTTGACCTTTTCGACTGCATTGTGAGCAACCCACCCTACGTGACCCGTTCCGAAGCGGCGCTGATGGATCGTAACGTGCTGGCTTACGAACCCGACGTTGCGCTGTTCGTCGACGACGCCGATCCCCTGATTTTTTACAAGGCGGTGGCCGATTTTGCCGCTTCCCATTTATCAGAAACGGGCATCTGTTACGTAGAAATAAACGAGCGGTTCGGCGAGGCAACCAAAGCCGTTTTCGACGAACGCGGATTTGCCAGTGTACAGGTCTACAAAGACATTCACGGCAAAGACCGCAGCGTCAGGGCATCGAAAAAATAGTTTACTGTTTTCTGTTTAGTGTTTTCTGTTGCGCTGCTAATTCAGCAATCCGCGCTTTGGCAACGCAACAGAAAACACTAAACAGAAAACAGTAAACTTTATTTATGTCTTACCATTCTCAAATTAGCCGGGCGCGCACCGAAATTGGCAAAGTCGTGGTGGGGCAGGATAGCCTCATCAACCGGCTGCTTATTGGCCTGTTTACGGGTGGACATATTCTGCTCGAAGGTGTACCCGGACTAGCCAAAACCCTGACGATCAACACGCTTGCTAAAGTTTTACAGCTTGATTTTCAACGTATTCAATTCACACCCGACCTCTTGCCGGCCGATCTGATAGGTACGATGATTTATAATCAGCGTACGTTCGATTTCGAGGTAAAGCAAGGGCCCGTTTTTGCCAACCTCATTCTGGCCGATGAAATAAACCGGTCGCCCGCCAAAGTGCAATCGGCCCTACTGGAAGCTATGCAGGAAAAGCAGGTAACCATCGGCGAAGAGACGTTCATTCTCGACCGGCCCTTTCTGGTGTTAGCCACCCAAAACCCGGTTGAACAGGAAGGAACGTACCCACTACCCGAAGCACAGGTTGACCGATTCATGATGAAAGTCTTTGTCGATTATCTGAGCAAAGACGACGAACTGGAGGTGATGCGCCGCATGTCGAACATGAACTTCAACTACGAAGTACAACCTATTCTGGATAAAGACGACGTTTTTGCGATTGGTGACGACATAAACCAGGTCAATATTTCAGAATCGCTGGAACGGTACATTATCGAGCTTGTTTTTGCCACCCGCCGCCCCCTCGATTACGGTCTGCGCGACGAAGCCCGATACATTCAGTACGGCGTATCGCCCAGGGCCAGTATTCACCTGAACCTGGCCGCCAAAGCAGTGGCTTATTTCGATCAGCGCGATTACGTATTGCCTGAAGACATCAAGGAAGTATGTCCGGATGTGTTCAATCATCGGGTGCTGCTCAACTACGAGGCCGAAGCCGACGGCATCACGTCCCTGCAAGTCATTGATTCAATTCTGAAAAAAGTGGCTATTGGCTAAGCTTCTTGAAGCATGTGTCAGAAGCGTTTTTCCCAAACCATCTTGGGCGACTCATGAGCGCCCAAATTTCGTTTGAATCGCATCAGTCCAAGCTTTGGCAGCCGGTGCTCATCAACCGAAACGCCTAAATCAAGCAACTGAATATTTTCCTGCTGACAGTACTGATAAAGCCCCTGCGTTAGCATCACCGCCGGACTATACACACGGTAGGTCAGATCATCGGCGGGCAAAAAATTGTACAGAATATCAGGACGTACCCGAACGGCTACGGTTAGCGCGGCAACGTTGATTCCGTCGCGAACAACAAAGACCGGGTATTGATCGGGGAAACGGGTCAGCAAGTGAGCCAAACGCTCGGGGGTGATGGTTAGCGTATACCCTTTCTGGCGGCGACTATGCTGAATAAACTGAATTACCTCCGCAATAGACGGGTTAATCCATAACGATACCGAAAAATTGGCCCGATTGCATTTAGCAAGCCGCCGCCGTTCCGACAGGTGCATGCGTGCAGACAATGGATCGAGCGTTACCGGGAGGTGGAAATTAGTTAGCTGATCAACTAGTTTGTAGTTCCTTCGCTGTAGCTCCTGAGCCAGCCGTTCGGCTTGTTGCGGAGCATAACAATGCGGATAATTGATGAGGCGAAGTACTGGCAATCCCATTCGAGTCACTTCGTCTTCCAGGGTATCAATCAGCTCAGTCAGTGTACGTTCAGGCAGGGTGCTGGTAAACTCAACAGACCCGAAAGGGGCAAGCTTTGGACTGATTGCCAACTGATTATCCACAAAAATGGCGCAGCGGGCATCGGCCTGCCGAGTAACCATATTCAAGGCTGTCAGCAAATGAAACGAACCGTTATCCTGTTGCCGTAACTGCACCTCTTCATTGAAGAAAAAACCCGGTTGGCTGAAAACAGGAATTGAAGGATCAAGTTCAGAATAATGCGTTTGAATCTGGTACATACGGACAACGAAGCACGGCAAAGGTAAGCGGTTTAAAATGGCCTTCTGATAAGAACTACTCTACAGAAAATACACGTACAAATACACTTAATAAATCATATATAGCATTTACAGCTTTTGGCATGATTTTAGATAAGAGCCTTTACAGAACCTGTAAATATGTGATTTTTATGATATTTGGACTTGATACTCCAGTCAGGTACGCTTGTGCCTGCCTCGGCGTGAATGCTCAATCAAAGGCGTCACGTAACGTCCTTAGTTCGTTGATAATCAGCTATTTTTTTCTCTCTTCCCCGTTTGTCTCAGCCCAGGTCAGTGGAACGGTTTATCGCGATTATGATCGAAACGGGCAGCAGTCTTCTACCACACCAACTGAATTAGGCGTTGCCGGCATACGGGTAACTGCTTATGTAGATGGTATCACTCAGCCTTTTACTACAACAACTGCCGCCAACGGGTTATTTTCCTTTTCATCTTCAGTAATTATCCCGGGTAAGCAGGTACGTCTCGAATTTTCGGGTGGTCCACTTTATTCATATGGCACACCAAATGCGGCGGGTGATATACAGTTTGTGCAGGCACCCGCTACTGTCAAATACGGCCTCAGCGACCCGGCTGAGTATTGCCAGACAGAACCGTTGCTGGTAACACCCGTTTACCAGACCGGAGCACTACAATCGACAGCAACGCTGGTAACGTATCCCTTCGCAGCCCAAGGTCAGCCGCTTACCATTCAGGAAATGCCCAACCAGATCGGCACCAGCAACGATTTGGGAACGGTATGGGCTACAACCCTTCAACGGCAGACCAATCAGTTGGTGAGTGTAAGTTTCCTGAAAAGGCATGCTGCTTTGGGGCCTCTGGGCATTGGCGGCATTTACGTCACTAATCCCGCCACAGCCACTTCTGCAGCCTACATCAACGCAGGCCAGTACCTAACCCTGGCTTCGCCTGCTGATCTGACCGCCCTCTCAGCGCGTACCTTACCCCAGTCGTTTACAACGGCAAGCGCCGATCAGGTTGCCTTTCAGTTAGTAGGTAAAGTAGGCATGGGCGGAGCCACCTTCACTCCTACCGAAGACAAGCTTTGGGTCGTAAACCTCTACGAAAAAACGCTGGTCAGTATTCAAACGGGTGCTCCCCTGCGCCCGGCCAGTACACTAACACCCGACGCTTTTTCGAGCTTCACTATTCCTCAATCGTTTACAACCGGCGTAAACAGGCCCTGGGCAGTAGTATATCATCACGGGAAACTTTACGTTGGCGCTGTCAATGATGCATCGGTGAGCAAACAACGGGCTGATTTGAAAGCCTGTGTGTATGCTTTTGACCTGGCTACAAATACCTTCGATCCAACGCCGGTTATTGTTGTTCCGCTTACCTATCGTAAAGGGTGGGCCGTAACAAGTCCCGATCCGGGTATGTCGCTCGGCGAGTATTGGGAACCCTGGAGCGACAACTGGGCCGAGTATGCTACCAACATAATGAGTGCTACCACCACGCCACAAGTGCTCCGCGTTGTTCGCCCACAGCCCATTCTGTCATCGATTGGGTTTGATGCCGAAGGAGCCATGCTCATCGGACTGATGGACCGTACCGGCCACCAAACGTCACGCAATCAGCTTTCACCGACTGAGACATCATCTACGCCAACAACGCTCTTTAGCGGCTACACAGGAGGTGATTTGCTGCGGGCTGCCTTTGTAAACGGAACGTACCTGATCGAAGCGAACGGTTCTACCGGTTCCAACTCAGGTTGTGGACTCGATAATGGACAAGGGCCAGTGTACACCAGTCCGGGAAATCTGACAGCGGCAGGTGAATTTTATTGTAACGATCAATACAGCACGCTTAACCAGGAAACATTTGCCGGCTCTTTGTACAGTAATCCAAGTTTCGAAAACCTGTTCGTCAACCTGTTCAATCCACTTACTACCTGGTCGGGAGGAACGGCTTTTTTTGACATGAAAAACGGTGATCTACTCCGTCGATATGAAGTATACAGAGATGCAACGGTCGATAACGCAACATTGCCAACCCCGCGATCTACATTTGGGGCTTCAAACGGATTGGGGCAGTTGAATGCGCTCTGCGAAGCCGCTTCGGTATCTGTTGGCAATCGGGTTTGGGTAGACCTTAACCGCGATGGCATTCAGGGACCAACAGAACCTTCGCTGGCTGGGGTGAAACTATCGCTCTACTCTGCTTCGGGTGCATGGTTAGCCACCACCACCAGCAATGAACAGGGACTATACAGTTTCAAGTCTGGAGCGGGAATAACTTTCAATTACAACGTGCCTTATTTTATTGCGGTAGGTGCCGACCAGTCGGCACAGCAGTTTAGCGTAGCCGAGAAGGTACTCACCGTAGCCAACAAACGCTACAGTATCACCAGTTGGAATCAGGGTGAAGGTACCAACGCCACCCAGAATGACTCTGATGCCGTTCTGCTCACCGGCTCTACCACGGCTCCTGCTCTGAATGGCTTACCCGTTATGCAGTTTCAGGTGAGCCTGCCGGGTCAGACCATTCACTCACTGGACGTAGGCGTTCAGGAAGCTGGCCCCTGCGTCCAAACCTGCCTCCAGATTGTCAGTCAGCGAATCCGTTAATCTGAAGTAGATATTTTTTTAACAGGCTTAACTGCTAACCTCTGTCAAGCCTGTTAAAAAAATATCATTTCCAGGTACGTTACTGGCTTAGTTGTTGGTAAACCACCTGTAGAATACCGTCTTTGAGCCCCAGGTCGGGTACAGAAATATCGACAGCACCCGCCCATTGCATTGCCGAAATGTAAATCTGGGCAGCCGGCACGATCACGTCGGCCCGGTCGGCATTCAGGCGGAGCTTATGAATCCGTTCTTCGAGGCTAAACCCGGAGATATAATCCCGCATACGGATAATTTCTTCCAGCGTAGTGGTTGTGTTACTCGTTTTAGAAACCAGATTGAATAATTTACTGATGTTTCCGCCCGTGCCAACGGCCACCACCGGCTGACTACGGTCAATATTTTCGGCAATCCAGGCCTCTACTTTCGCCCAGGTGCTGCGCATGTCTTTACCTTCCAGTAACCGCACCGAGCCAATTTTGAATGACCGGGAGGCTAGCTTTTTCCGGTTTATGTACACGTTCAACTCGGTACTTCCGCCGCCCACATCGATGTGTAAAGTCTGCCGTTCATCGAGCGCCAGTACTACCACATTATTAATCAACTCGGCTTCTTTCTGACCATCAATGATCTGGATGGGAATGCCCGACCGCAGTTCAACCAGATCAACTACATCGAGTCCGTTGGTTGCTTCACGCATGGCTGACGTAGCACAGGCCATAAACGCCTCGACCTCATGCAGTTCCATCAGTAATTTATATGCCTGCATCAGCTTAACGGTACGTTGTACACTGGCGGGGGTCAGGGCACCGTGGGTAAACACATCGTGCCCCAGCCGAAGCGGAAAACGTACATATTCGACACGCTTGAAGCTAACCACTTCGTCGTTGGTCAGCACTGTCGATATTTGCATGCGTGCGGCGTTGGAACCGATGTCAATGGCAGCCAGTTTCACTAGAGTGTATGAGTTTGAGGGTCAACAGGGCTGAGTGTAAACTCTGAAACGCTGCGACACGGCTAAAAAAAAGAGCAATGAAATCGTAAGAAGAAAGTTCTTCGACGATAGGCGGCAAAACTACAGTGATTTTAGCATTGTTCAGACAATACCCAATAAAGCGTATTTTTGTATTTTCCTGAGTCATAAGCTTTTCTTATTGACTTATTCCACGAAAAAGTTGGCTTCCCTTGCAACATATTTCTGACCTCCTCCAGCAGCGTATTCTCGTTCTTGATGGTGCCATGGGCACAATGATTCAACGGTATGACCTCACTGAGGCCGACTACCGGGGCGAGCGCTTCCGCGATTATCCACACGATGTAAAGGGTAACAACGATTTGCTGTCGATTACCCGGCCCGATATAATTGCTGAAATTCACCGCCAGTATTTCGAAGCGGGCTCCGACATTGTGGAAACCAACACCTTCAGCGGCACCCGGATCGCGATGGCCGACTATCACATGGAGGATCTGGTGTATGAACTCAACTACGAATCGGCCCGGATTGCCCGCGAAGTAGCCGACGAGTTCACCCGCCAAAACCCTGATAAGCCTCGCTTTGTCGCGGGAGCTATGGGGCCAACCAACCGCACCGCCAGCCTATCGCCCGATGTGAACAACCCCGGTTACCGCGCCGTAACCTTCGACGAACTGGTAGATGCCTATTACGAACAGGTAGAAGCCCTGGTTGCTGGCGGGTCAGATATTCTGCTGGTCGAAACTATCTTCGATACGCTCAACGCCAAAGCCGCGCTGTTCGCCATTGATAAGTATTTCGCCAATCACCCCACCCCGTCAGGGAGGGGGGAAAAAGCGTTGCCGGGAAATCAATCTGATAAAACAGCTGAACCTCTGGTTTACAACAATGCGCCTTTCTATCATACAGACGAAGCTCGGTGGAAAATGTTGAAAGAGTTTGCGCGGGCAAATCGAAAAAATTCAACTGAAGCCGAGGAAGCACTCTGGCAGCAAATTAGAGGGAAGAAAATCCTTGGCGTGAAATTCCGTCGTCAACATGCTATTCAGGAGTTTATTGCTGATTTTGCTGCCATCGAAAAACGACTTGTCATCGAAGTTGACGGTGGCATACATGATGAACAGCGCGAGTATGATGCTATCCGAACAGAATATTTAAACGCGAACGGTTTTAGAGTTATACGCTTTACAAACCAGGATGTTCTTAATAACATCGATTCTGTTCTCACGACCATAAAGCAAGCGATAACCGACCAGACTCAAAAACTGGAGATTACGCCTGAGCATACCCCCCTCCCTAACGGGGAGGGGACGGGGGTGGGGTGGCCGCTGCCTATCATGATCTCCGGCACCATCACCGATGCATCGGGACGTACCTTGTCGGGGCAAACCACGGAGGCCTTCTTGTACTCGATCTCACATCTGCCTTTGCTGAGCGTGGGCCTGAACTGTGCCTTGGGAGCAGAACCAATGCGGCCCTACATTCAGACGCTCTCGAAAGAAGCCCCGTTCTTCGTGTCAGCTTACCCGAACGCCGGATTGCCCAACGAATTTGGCGAATATGACGAAACGCCGGAGATGATGGCCACGCAGGTAGAAGGCTTCATGCGCGACGGGTTTATCAACATTATTGGCGGCTGCTGCGGCTCTACGCCCGACCACATCCGGGCCATTGCCGACGCCGCCAGTCGGTTCAAGCCCCGCCAAAAACCAACGCCCGAACCGTATCAGAAGCTGAGCGGACTGGAGCCTTTGAAAATTACGGAGATAACCAACTTCGTGAACATCGGCGAACGCACCAACGTAACCGGTTCTAAAGCGTTTGCCCGCCTCATCAAAGCCGGTGATTATGAAGCCGCCCTGGCCGTTGCCCGGCAACAGGTTGAAAACGGGGCGCAGGTGATTGACGTGAACATGGACGAAGGCATGCTCGATTCGGCCGAAGTGATGGCAACGTACCTGAACCTGATCGCTGCTGAACCCGATATTGCCCGCGTGCCACTCATGATCGACTCTTCGAAGTGGGAAGTCATTGAAGCCGGGTTAAAATGCGTGCAGGGTAAAGCCATTGTGAACTCGATCTCACTTAAGGAAGGCGAAGAAGCCTTCATTGAACGGGCACAACTGGTGAAACGCTACGGCGCGGCGGCAGTGGTGATGGCGTTTGACGAAGATGGACAGGCCGACAGCTACGAACGACGCATCGAAATTTGCGAACGGGCCTATCGAATTTTGGTCGATAAAGTTGATTTTGCTCCACAGGACATCATTTTCGACCCGAACATTCTGACCGTTGCCACCGGCATCGAAGAACACAATAACTACGCAGTCGACTTCATCAACGCCACACGATGGATCAAGGAAAACCTACCCCTGGCCAAAGTCAGCGGCGGCGTATCCAACATCTCATTTAGTTTCCGGGGTAACGAACCCGTTCGCGAAGCGTTCCATTCGGCCTTCCTCTACCACGCTATTCGGGCCGGTATGGATATGGGTATTGTCAATGCCGGTCAGTTAGCCATCTACGATGATATTCCAAAAGACCTGCTCGAACACGTGGAAGACGTGCTACTTAACCGTCGCGACGACGCTACCGAACGTATGGTTACGTTTGCCGAAACGGTGAAAGCGAAAGGGAAAGAAGTTGTAGTCGACGATGCCTGGCGCAACGGCACTGTCGGCGAACGGTTGACATACGCTCTGATAAAAGGCATTACCGAGTTTATCGATGCCGACGTAGAAGAGGCCCGACAACAAGCCGAACGGCCATTGCACGTGATTGAAGGGCCGTTGATGGATGGCATGAACGTGGTGGGTGACCTCTTTGGTGAAGGAAAAATGTTTTTGCCACAAGTGGTGAAATCAGCACGGGTGATGAAGAAAGCCGTGGCTCACCTGACACCTTACATTGAAGCCGAAAAGCAGGTAGGTGAGGCGGCGGGAGCGGGCAAAATTCTGCTGGCTACCGTGAAAGGAGACGTACACGACATTGGCAAAAACATCGTTGGCGTGGTGCTTGGCTGTAACAACTACGAGATCATTGACCTAGGTGTGATGGTGCCGACCCAGAAAATTCTGGATGCGGCCCGTGAGCATAATGTAGACATTATTGGCCTTAGTGGCCTGATTACTCCGTCGCTGGACGAGATGGTAGGCGTGGCCAAAGAAATGGAACGGCAGGGTTTCACCATGCCGCTGCTCATTGGCGGTGCCACTACCTCACGCATTCATACGGCCGTGAAGATTGACCCGCACTATTCAGGACCAGTCATTCACGTGCTCGACGCCAGCCGAAGCGTACCCGTAGCCGGTCGACTGGCTAGTAACGAAGCCGAAACCCGTGACCTGATTTTCAAGGAAATAAAGGCCGAGTACGTGAAACTGCGCGAAGACCATGCCAAACGGCAGAAAGAAAAGAACCTGCTGACCATCGAAAAAGCACGCCACAACCGCGTACCTATCGACTGGAGTAATTTCGAGCCAACAAAACCGACTTTCCTGGGCAATCGCTACTTCGATGACTACCCACTCGACGAAATCGCGAAATACATCGACTGGACTCCCTTCTTCCAGACCTGGCAGCTCAGCGGCAAATACCCCGCTATTTTCGAGGACGCCGTAGTTGGGACCGAGGCAAAAAAACTGTTCAACGACGCCAATGAGCTATTGCAGCAGATCATTGACGGAAAGCTGCTGAGCGCAAAAGCAGTGGTTGGCTTCTACCCCGCCAATGCCACCGAAGACGACGTACTGATTCATGATTATGAGACCGTTACGCGCGAAATTCCCTGCGAACGCCACGGTTCTCATCAGCATACGGAGTACAAGATCAGTCGGGCGCAATCGCAAACAGAGGTTACTCCGGCGGGTGAACTGCTGTTCGATACTAAGACGGTGCTCCACTTCCTGCGGCAGCAAAATCAGAAAGCAGCCGGTTTACCCAACCTCTGCCTCGCCGACTTCGTGGCTCCCCTCGATTGTGGTCGGGAAGATTACATCGGTGCGTTTGCTGTTACGGCAGGTATTGGCATTGAAGCGCTGATCGAGAAGTACGATCGCGAACACGACGATTATAACAGCATTATGGTGAAAGCCCTTGCCGACCGGCTTGCCGAAGCCTTCACCGAACTCATGCACGCCCGCGTTCGCAAGGAGTTCTGGCCCTACGCCAGTAACGAACAGTTGAGCAACGAAGAGCTGATTAAAGAAAAATACCAGGGCATTCGTCCTGCACCGGGCTACCCCGCCTGCCCCGACCACACCGAAAAAGCAACCCTTTTCAATTTGCTAGAGGCTGAGCAAACAGGTATTGTGCTGACCGAAAGTTTTGCCATGTATCCGGCCTCGTCGGTTAGCGGGTTCTACTTCAGTCACCCCGAATCGAAATATTTTGCGACGGGCAAGTTGAGCAAAGACCAGATTGTCGATTACGCTCATCGCAAGGACATGCCGCTCGAAGAAGTCGAACGCTGGCTGGCCCCCGTGCTTGCTTACTGAGAAGATCAAAAACGCAAAAAGGCGGACCGTTGGTCCGCCTTTTTGCGTTTTATGGCCATCAAGGTTACAGAAGATAATGGCTTCGTGGCCGGTTTTCGTCTTCGTACCAACGATGACTTTTTTTGGGTACGTTCTTCTTAAAGCAGCGGTAAGATGTGCAAAAATTGTCCCATTGTAAGAATAGCAGTCGATTCAAACGTACCTAGCGATAGTAAATCATCATCACCGGTAATCAGAAAATCGGCTTGGCAGGCTACCGATATGCCTAATAGATAATCATCATCGGGATCACGGGATGTAGCGGGAGTAGGCGCAGGAGTAACTCGCTTCATAAATAATTGCGCAAGCAACATGAAGCGTTTAGCTTGAGCGGGTGTAATTTTTCTGGCAAACTTCTTTCTGCTGATTACACCTTCAAACTCAAGAATCAGCTCGTTTGAATAGTGCTTTTTAAGCGGGAATTCCGCAAAATACGGTAGTAAACGGTTCGCCGCGAGTTGCTGCTAATGCAGGCTGATACAAACCAAGTAGCATCGAGTACAACCCTAATTTTTCTTTTTGCGGGCATTCCGGTATGCTTTTACCTCCTTCATAATTAAAGACATGCTTATTTCCTCATCAGGCAGTTCACGATCTAACTCATCAAACAACACATCGGCCATTTGAGTCTGCAACTTTTTTACTATCAGTATTTTATCCTTCGCAGGAAAACTGTTGAAAGTATTTATAAACTCTGTGCGTGTCATCTGTAATAAGGCCCTCCAACGAAGATACATCTCGCATTACAAAAACAAAATGGTCTGGCCGCTTTGCCAAGCAACCAGACCATGTAAACTTAAATCAGATATAATCTGGCTAGAATCAGTCTAACACCGGCACTACCTTATCGAGGTTGTAGAAGATGATGTCTTCGTGGCCGGTTTCGTCTTCATTCATCATCATACCAACGATGGCATTTTTCTGGATGCGACCCGACAGTATTTCCTTCGAGAGCGCATTTAGAATCCGGCGCTGCATGACGCGTTTCAGCGGACGGGCACCAAAAACGGGGTCGTAGCCTTCGCGAGCGATGAAATCGAGCACTTCAGGGTCGGCTTCCAAGACCATTCCCTGCTCGGCCAAACGGCTCTGAATCTGCCTGAACTGGATATCCATGATCTTGCGGATCTCCCGTTTCGTGAGCGGCTGGAACATCACCAGTTCATCGATCCGGTTCAGGAACTCGGGGCGGACCGTTTGTTTCAGTAACTCAAACACCTCCTCCTTTGTCGAGTCGATGACCTGATCCCGATTCTCGGCGGTAATATCGCTGAATCGTTCACGGATGATCTGCGAACCAATGTTCGAGGTCATGATGATGATCGTGTTCTTGAAATTGGCTACGCGACCTTTATTATCGGTCAGGCGGCCATCATCGAGCACTTGCAGCAGAATATTGAACACATCCGGGTGCGCCTTTTCAATCTCATCCAGCAAAATTACGCTGTAGGGTTTCCGGCGAACGGCTTCCGTCAACTGACCACCTTCGTCATAACCGACGTACCCAGGAGGTGCCCCAATCAGACGACTCACGGCGTGGCGCTCCTGATATTCGCTCATATCGATGCGGACCAGCGCGTTTTCGTCGTTAAACAGAAAATCGGCCAGAGCGCGGGCGAGTTCGGTTTTACCGACGCCCGTTGTTCCCAGGAAAATGAATGAACCAATCGGTCGCTTGGGGTCCTGCATACCGGCACGGCTTCGGCGAACGGCATCGGCCACCACTTCAATGGCTTCTTCCTGCCCCGCCACACGTTTCCCCAACTCGGCTTCCAGCAACAGCAGTTTATCACGTTCCGACTGCACCATGCGGCTCATCGGAATACCCGTCCACTTGGCCACCACTTCGGCAATATCGTCGGCGGTCACTTCTTCCTGCATCATCCGATCAGTACTATCTGCGTTATTAGCTGCCTGCGTAGCCGTGTTTAGCTTTGCTTCCAGTTCAGGAATCCGTCCATAGCGTATTTCGGCCACTTTCCCGTAATCACCGGCGCGTTCGGCCTGCTCAGCTTCAAGACGTAGCTGATCGAGTTGCTCTTTAGCGGTGCGACTTTCGTTGACCGACGCTTTTTCGGTTTCCCATTTGGCCCGCAGTTCATTCCGTTCGTCGCTCAGGTCAGCAATCTGCTTGTTCAGCAACGTCTCTTTATCGCGGTCGTTTTCGCGGCGAATGGCCTCGCGCTCAATTTCCAGCTGCATAATACGCCGGTTCAACTCGTCGAGTTCTTCAGGGACAGAATCCATTTCAAGCCGTAGTTTGGCAGCCGCTTCATCCATCAGATCAATGGCTTTATCAGGCAGGAAACGATCGCTGATATAACGGTTCGAAAGTTCAACGGCAGCAATAACCGCGTCGTCTTTAATGCGTACACCGTGATGCAACTCGTACTTGTCCTTGATTCCACGAAGAATGGAAATGGCATCAGGTACGTCGGGCTCGTCGACGATAACCGCCTGGAAACGACGCTCCAGCGCCTTGTCTTTCTCGATATACTTCTGGTATTCTTTCAGCGTGGTGGCACCAATGGCGTGCAGTTCACCACGAGCCAAGGCTGGTTTTAGCAGGTTGGCGGCATCCATAGCGCCTTCTCCGCTGCCGCCAGCTCCCACCAGCGTATGAATTTCGTCGATAAACAGGATGATCTCTCCTTCTGAATCGGTCACTTCTTTGATGACCGATTTCAAACGTTCTTCAAACTCACCCTTGTATTTGGCACCAGCCACCAGCAACCCCATATCGAGCGATACAATGACCTTCGATTTCAGGTTTTCAGGTACGTCGCCCTGTACAATGCGTTGGGCCAGCCCTTCCACAATGGCGGTTTTACCAACCCCCGGCTCACCAAGCAGAATCGGGTTGTTTTTGGTACGGCGGCTCAGAATCTGAAGCACCCGCCGAATCTCTTCATCACGGCCAATCACCGGGTCTATTTTCCCCGCGCTGGCTCGTTCGTTGAGGTTGATGCTGTAGCGTTCCAGCGACTGGTACGTCGCCTCTGCATTTTGATTTTTCACAGGATTATTTTTACCCCGGAGGGCCTTAATAGCGTCTTTCAGCGTTTTTTCAGAAAAGCCGACATCTTTCATCAACGTGGCAACGGCGTCTTTACCGCCAACCAGCCCAAGCAACATTAGTTCGACGCTCACGTAATCATCGCCAAACTCTTTCAGAAAGCTGGTGGCCCGTTGCAGCGCGGTATTCAGGTCACCACCAAGGTAGATCCCCTGCTGCGGATCACCGCTCACGACCACTTTCGGGTAACCGGATACAATGGCATTCAGTGCCAGATTCAACCGGCTGATGTCGGTACCGACTGACTTGGCCAGGTAACCGACCGTGTTGGGGTCTTCGTCGAGAATGGCTTTCAGCACGTGGCCCGTTTCAACGGCTTGTTGCTGATTACCCTGCGCAATCTGGGCCGCCTGTTGCACGACCTCCTGCGCTTTTATGGTGTAATTTTTAAAGTCCATGGTTTAGTAGAATGCTGTTATCTACTACTAAACAAATCTTGAGCCGAGCTGTTTTTACGGTCAAAATGGCTGAAAATGGCTTTTTCAGGCTGGTCATTACGCCAGAATGGCATTTGTGATAGTTATCTTAATAATGAAAGATCAGGAAGTGAACTCACTTCGCAACCCCGTCAGGGGTGTCCTGTCAATAGCACACCCAACGTTCGCTATCTATCCAAGCACTGTAAGAGCGGCCTAATACCGGCGAAAAGGCATAGGTCACCCCTACCGGGGCTTTGGGATACGGCCAACATCTACCGAGCTATTGATAGGTTACCCCTAACGGGGCTCCGGGATGTGCCGAACGGATATCGGGCTATTGATAGGTCGCCTCTAGCGGGGTTAATTGTTACGGCGTACTGGTCATGATTTACTCTCGAAGATTACACAACCTCCTCGTAGAACTCGAATAAGTATCTCGTATCATAAGGCACGTCGAACCGATCTAAAAAGGCGATGTACTCTTCTTTAAATGTGCGTTTACGGTGATGTGCTTCTTGATTCAATACGTACTGAATCACATCCTTAACCTGCGATTGGCCATACGTGAATGCACCATATCCCTCCTGCCATTGAAACGTTTTGCACCAACCTTTTTCTTTAATAAAGCCCGACGAGGACGCCTTCACATCCCGTATTAAGTCAGAGATAGTGAGCGTTGGGCCAAACCCGATAAATAGATGGGTATGGTCTCCCATGCAATAGATGGCCAATACTTTTCCATTTCACTTCTGAACAATACCACTCATATATGCCTGAAGTTCATCCTTGTATGCTTTACGAATCAAATTCTGGCGGCCTTTTACCGCAAACACAAATTGGACATACAGTTGCGTATAGGTGTTGGGCATCGCGATGACGTTTAGCTAGAATATAAGCACACCCAAAGGTAAGTATCTCGTTATAATCCTATTCACCAATAAACAAAAGCGCCACCCTGCAAAAGCAAAGCGGCGCTGTCCAATATTCGACTGACTACTAATCAGAGAGATAGAGATTCTCCAATCACGACTAACTTCCCATCAACATCTTGCCTGTCAGGTCCTGCTCGATGGTAATAAATCCGGGATAATTCACGGCTTTGTTGAACATATCGATAGTGGGCTTGATCTTAATGGTCACTTTAGTAGGTGTACCCGACTGATCGCCGCTCAGGTTACGCAGTACATTGGTAAACGCATCGCGGGTAGTTGGATCTGTCAGTAAATCGTAGGCATTTGTGCGTAGATGAACCGGCACAATCGTTTTGCCACCTGCTGCGGGTACTTCAATGCGCTGATTGATGAACCCGTTAGCCAGTTCTTTTCCCGCCAGCAATACCTGATACTGCAACTGGTTCAGCCCGGCCGATTTGGTAGTCGGGTTCGTAATCTCCAGGTTTATTTTGGCGCCGAACGGAATGTTACGGGTCAGCAAACCAGCCGCCAAACGCGGGTACTTGATGGGATTGAAATCTTCCAGTTTGCGAATGTTCCGAAACTCACGCACATCATAGCCAGCCACCAGCATACTGTCGGCCGAAACGATGTTGTATTTGCAATCGCCCAGGGCTTTCGCCTGACTGATCTGACGGCTTACACCGCATTGATAAAAAATAGCCGGCAGAGCCAGCAGCGCAAAAAGCACGATTTTCTTCATAATTAAATCCGTGTCAACGGTAGAGATGCTATACTGGTTAGAGCAAAAAACGACGTTTAAGGTTTAAAAGACAGTGAATATCTATCAGTATACCTAGATTCCATAACTAAGCTACCCTGATTGTGGTTGAAACTAACGTCTTTTGCATCAAAATCACCAATCACTTCATGATTCGCAGTTTCATACTCTCCGTTCTTTTCATCCCACTTGTTGCCTGCGAGGATCCGTCTGTCAAACCGGTTCAGTTCAGTACCGAACCCACGATGACAGCTATCGACGCCGACCAGATCAACGAAGTATCGGGCATCGCCGACAGCCGCAGCATGCCAGGTACGTTGTGGGTACAGCAGGATGGTGGCAATCCGGCAGAACTGACGTTACTTGGCCACGACGGGCGGATACGGGGAATGATTCCCGTACCAAATAGCTCGAACCGGGATTGGGAAGACATGACCCTTGGTCCCGGCCCACAGGCCAATGTCAACTACCTCTACATTGGCGATATTGGTGATAACAACGCGCAGTATGGCCAATACACCATTTACCGCCTGCCCGAGCCTAAAAACATCACCGATATACCCGCCCCCGCTGAGCGTATCAATTTTAGCTATCCCGATGGGCCGCGCGATGCCGAGACCCTGCTGATTGACCCACAAACCCGCGATTTGTACATTGTCTCGAAACGGGAAGCGAAGGTACACCTCTACCGACTGGCTTACCCCCAAAGCACGACCGAGCAGACAACCGCCGAATTGCTGGGCGAACTGCCGTTTACGTTTGTCACAGGCGGCGCTTTTTCGCCCGATGGGTCAGAAATCGTGATACGTACCTACACCAACATTTTTTACTGGAGTCGTAAAAGCGGTCAGTCTGTAGCCGATGCCATGCAACGCACAGCAGCCCGCGATTTGCCCTACCGTCTGGAGCCACAAGGCGAATCCATCTGTTTCGATCGCGAAAACAAGGGATACTTTACCCTGAGCGAGAAAGCAAACGGGATCAACCCCACCCTTAATTACTACCTGAGGCGGTAAATGAAAGCAGCCATAATTGGAGCGGGTATTGCTGGCATTGCCACCTCTATTCGCTTGGCCGTGAAGGGATACGAAGTCGACGTTTTCGAGGCCAACGCGTATCCCGGTGGCAAGTTGTCAACGTTCGATGGTCGATCTGCCACAGGCGGTGTTTACCGGTTCGATGCGGGTCCTTCGCTGTTTACCATGCCCGAACTGGTCGATGATCTTTTTCGGCTCGCAGGACGTAATCCCGCTGATTATTTTGAGTATATCCGGCTCGATGAGACCTGTCGCTATTTCTGGGACGATGGTACGCGGCTCACGGCATGGGCCAACCACGACCGGTTTGCGCAGGAAGTAGAAACGGTGCTGGGCGAACCCGGTCAGCACCTGCTGGATCAACTGGCCGACAGCGCGTTGAAATACGACATTACCGAAAAGCTTTTCCTGCAAAAGTCGCTGCATAAAGTGAGCACCTGGGTTGGCCCTGACGCCTGGCGTGGTTACCTGAACTTGCCCAAGCTAGGCGTTTTTGGCACCATGAACGCGGCCAACGAACGTCGGTTCAACCATCCCAAACTAGTTCAACTCTTTAATCGTTACGCCACCTACAACGGCTCTGATCCGTACCAAACGCCGGCAACACTGAATATTATTCCGCACCTGGAATACAATATTGGCGCTTTTTTTCCAAAGAAAGGCATGGTGAGCATTACCAACAGTTTGGTAAAACTAGCCGAAGAACTGGGGGTACGTTTCCATTTCAGCACACGGGTAAGCGAGATTGTGACGCAGGAAAAACGCGTGGTTGGCTTGCAAATTATGGACGTGGTCCATGACACTGCAACGCCCTTGCCCCCTGCCCCAAGCCCCCTTCCCTTCGATCTGGTGGTATCGAATATGGACGTAGTGAATGCGTTTCGGAAGTTGTTGCCCAAGGCCCGGCAGCCGGAGCGGATTCTGCGGCAGCCAAAGTCAAGTTCAGGACTGATCTTTTATTGGGGAATTAAGCGTGAGTTTCCGGAGCTGGATCTGCACAATATCTTCTTCAGCAACGATTACCGCACTGAGTTCGATCACCTTTTCCGGCAGCACACGCTTTACCACGACCCAACGATCTATCTCAACATTACGTCTAAACACAAGCCCGATGATGCACCGCCGGGCTGCGAAAACTGGTTTATTCTGCTTAATGCGCCCAACAACACCGGTCAGGATTGGGATACACTTATTGATCAGGCCCGGCAACAGGTGATACAGAAACTAAGCCGCGTGTTAGGCGTAGATGTGGCCCCACTGATTGAAACCGAGAGTATTCTGGACCCGCGTAGCATTGAAGCCCGTACGTCGAGTTCGCAGGGGGCTTTATACGGGAACAGCAGCAACAACCGTTTTGCCGCTTTCCTGCGCCACGCCAACTTCTCGCACGAGTTCGACAACCTGTATTTTGTGGGCGGCAGCGTACATCCCGGTGGCGGTATTCCGCTTTGTTTACTGTCGGCAAAAATCGCCACCGAGATGACCCATTAAATTCACCCTTAAGCCTTTGCTTACGCTTTGGGCTCTTTAACCATCAGGGACTGCTCTACTACGTGGCGGATTGAGCTGAAGGAACCGGCCAACGCGATTTTCGCCTGACGGGGCTCCATAAGCGCCACTTTTTCAATGTTTTCTTCTGCCTGCGGAGCCAGTTTTGAGTCGTCGACCAGGGTCATATTATACCATTTGGTCCGTTTCAGAATGCGGTTTCCGTTGAGGGTGTAAGTGTGGTAGGTGGTGCAGATTTTTTCGCCCAACGACACAATGGCCCCGGTTTCTTCCTCCACTTCACGTACCGCCCCCACTTTCGACGATTCGCCGTCATCGAGTTTACCCTTAGGCAAATCCCAGACGCCCCGGCGGAAAATGAGTAGCATCCGGCCTCCGTGGGTGACCACACCGCCCGCTGCTTTCACCACTTTGTAGAGGCTCTTTATGCGCGACTCCACTGCGTCTTTATCCAGGCATTGCAGCGTTACCGACAGCAAATCGCTGATGTCGGCTTCTTCCAGCAGCCCGATCAGTCGTTCAGACATGGCGGGCGTCGCGTTCAGCAATAACAGATGACCATTGAGCGCGTCGGCCTTTAATGATTCTAAGCGCGCATCGACCACACGGTCAAAGTCGGCTATCTGGGCAAGTTTGTCCCCTTTTTTGGAACCCGTTAGCCGCACTGGGCGGTCGTCGATAAATATGATCATGGAAAGAGAAAAAACGACCTTATAGCCGGAAATCATGCAAAAATAGCGAACCCTTTACCTTTTGCGGCCCCGAATGTTATGCTATTTTTGCACACAGGACAATTGTCTACTACGTGGAGCTACTCATAATTCTGGTGCTGACGATTTTAAACGGCATCTTCTCGATGTCGGAAATAGCGCTGGTATCGTCGCGCCGATCTAAATTGGAAAGTGCCGCCAAGAATGGCGACCGCCGTGCACAGACGGCCCTCGATCTGGCCAACTCACCCAATCGCTTCCTCTCAACCGTTCAGATTGGCATTACGCTGATCGGTATCTTGCTTGGTATTTTTTCCGGCGATAAAATCACGACAGACTTTCAGGCGTGGGTAGAGAAAGTGGAGATTTTGCGGCCTTATTCTTCCAGTATTGCCGTGGTGGGCGTGCTGCTGGCCCTGACCTATACCTCGCTGGTGTTGGGCGAACTGGTACCGAAGCGCATTGGCCTTTCTAACCCCGAAGGTATTGCCAAAACAATGGCGGCGCCGATGGAACTGCTCTCTAAAGCAACATCTCCGTTCATTGCACTGCTCACCTTTTCAAGCGATTTGCTAATTAAACTACTGGGAATCAAGCCTAACGAGAGCGCCGTTACGGAAGAAGAAATTAAAAGCCTGGTGCAGGAAGGCAGTACAGCTGGTGCTATTGAAGAGATCGAGCATGAGATTGTACAGAACGTTTTTCAGCTTGGCGACCGAAAAATCACCTCGCTGATGACCAACCGGCAGAGCATCGTCTACCTTGATCTGGAAGCTGACGTCGCCGAAAACAAAGAGCAGATTTTAGAGTACCGCCACGCCATTTACCCACTCGTCAACGGCAGTGTGGATGAAGTGGTGGGTCTGATTCACTCCAAAGATTTTCTGGGCACCGACCTCGATGTAGAGCTTACCCGCCTTAACGATTTGAAACGGGATGTGCTGTTCTTGCCGGAAAATAACCGAGCCTATCAGGTGCTCGAACGCTTCAGGGAACGTCGACAGTACGCCGGTATTATCGTTGATGAGTACGGTGGTGTGTTGGGTATTGTCACGCTCAACGACATTCTGGACGCGCTTGTCGGCGACATTTCTGACACCAGCGAATTCAATTACGACATCCATCAGCGCGAAGATGGTAGTTACCTGATCGACGCGTCGCTTCCGTTTGATGATTTTCTGTCGCATTTCGACATTAATTTATCAACTCAGGCGCGGCGCGACTTCACCGATTTCGATACACTTGGCGGCTTTGCGTTGCATATTCTGAAAGATATTCCGAAAGAAGGCGAGACGTTCCGCTGGCAATCGTTTGTGTTCGAGATCATCGACATGGACAAGAACCGCATCGATAAAATGCTCGTGCGCAAGCTCGACGTAGAGTAATAGCTCACCCCTGCTTTTGGCTCAAATAGCCTTTCCAGTCATTCACATTCTCGAACACGCGGGCATCAGGTACGTCCAGCAGAGTAGCGGGGTACGTTGACAGAAATCGGCGGGGACTCCGGTTTCCAGCCTTAAACCAGGTACGTAGCACCGGCCCAGCCTGTGGTTCCCACAAACTCACCAATGGCTCAGGGCCTAAGTGGTCAGCCGACCAAAACGCAGTAGCCAACGATTCGGGTTTGCGGTTCGTGATCAACATACGCAACGTACCTAGATCAAGCTTCGGCAGGTCGCAGGGAACGATGAGCCAGGCTACGTCCGGATACGTATCGAATGCCGTCAGCAATCCACCCAACGGTCCCGTTTGTGGATAAGCATCCAGCAGCTTGTTTGGGTAAGTCAGCGCGGCCATCTGCGCTTCATTGACCGCCCAGAAAACCTGCTGGCAGCTTGCTACTAACAGATCAGTCAGATACTCGCGTTGAGGTTTTCCGTGGTAATCAAGCGCCGATTTATCCTGTCCCATCCGCGTACTTTGCCCACCCATCAGCACCAGACCATACACAGCTGGTTTCGCCTCAGGTACGTTGTTGCTACTCCTCATGCCGGAAATCGCGTTTTCCGCCCGTTTTTTCCAGCAAGCGTGTTTCACGAATGACAATGTCGTGCGAGAGGGCTTTGCACATGTCATAAACAGTCAGGGCCGCCACCGATGCCCCTACCAACGCCTCCATTTCTACGCCCGTTTTGCCTTCTACCGACACCGAACACTCAATCACCACATCGGCCCCCTCAACGCGAATATCGAACGAACAACTGTCGAGGCCGAGTGAATGGCAGAGGGGAATCAGATCGTCGGTGCGCTTGGCAGCCATCGTGCCAGCAATGCGGGCCGTTTGAAAAACCGGGCCTTTACGGGTTTGAATATCGCCCGATTCGAGGTGTTGCAAAATGGTATCGCCCAGCGTAACCAGACTACGAGCTTTCGCCGTACGTTTAGAAACCGACTTGGCCCCCACGTTGACCATAGCGGGGTTGCCTTCGGGAGTAAGATGAGTAAGCATATAGGTATTGTGTAATAAAAGAGTCAATTGATACCGACAAAAGTAAGTCTGCCGTTGGCGAATAGTTTCGTTTTGCAACAGGATACCAGCCAGAGGACAACCGCCGTCTTATTGTTCGAGATCTTTTTACGTACTAAATAGCAACTATAAGCCCGTTTGTCACATGAAACAACTACCCGAAAACCGTTCGCGTTTACAACTCACCTTGTTGGTAGTTAGTCTGCTGGGACTGATTCTGACCAGTATTTTCCTTAATCGTCGTAGCATTCACCAGGTTCAGGAAACGTCAGTTTCTATCTACAAAGATCGATTGATACCGACTGCAATCATCACCCGGTTAACGGCGAAGATTTACCAGAAACGGCTGTTGCTCGAACCCTACATGCTGGGCAAAACCAATCCGGATGCTAAACTCATCGAGACAACGCTGAGCGGCGTCAATGATCAGATCGACTCGTTGCTGACAGAATTTGAGCACACCCGGCTAACTTCCCACGAAGCAGATCAACTAACGCTGCTAAAGCAGCGACTGGCCACCTATAATCAGTTGGAAAAAGAGCTTACAACGAATCTGGCCAACCTTCCCAAGGCACAGCAAGTTTTGTTTGCCGGCAATGGGTACACCACATTCAATCAGGTTGCGCAAACGCTGACTGAGTTGTCTGCCGTACAATTGACAGTCGGAGAAGAGTTATTAAACGAGTCAAGAGGTCAAACCAAGTACATTTATGTGTTAACCGCCCTGCAAATTGCGCTTGTCTTCATTGTCGGGTTTAGTCTGTTCTGGCATCGGTTTTAATTAAATAGCCCCCTATCCAATACATTTACGAGTATGAACCTACGCACCTTTGCCGACTACGACAGCCTATCAACGCACGCTGCTCAACATATTGCTGAAACTGTGCGGCAAAAGCCCAATGCAGTTCTCTGCCTGGCTTCGGGCGCAACCCCGGCGGGGACTTACCAACTCCTGGCTGATCAGGTACGTTCCGGTACGCTGGATCTGAGTCAATGTCATTTTGTTGGCCTCGACGAGTGGGTTGGTTTCGGCCCGGAAGACGCTGGTGGTTGTGCCTATTTCCTGTACCGTGATCTGTTTAAGCCCGCCCAAATTCGTCCGGACCAGATTACGTATTTCGATGCCACATCGAGCGACCTTCAGGCCGAGTGCCAGCGTATTGATCGGGCAATCGGCGCATTTGGCGGGCTTGATCTGATTCTGGTGGGCATAGGCGAAAATGGCCATATAGCGTTGAATGAGCCAGGTACGTCATTCAAGCTACGTTCGCACGTGGTTAAACTGGCCGAATCGACAATTACGGTTGGGCAAAAATATTTTACGCAGGAAACAACCATCGACAGGGGTATTACACTTGGCTTAGAGCATTTGGCAGAGGCCCGCGACATCATCTTGATGGCTAGCGGCCCCCGTAAAGCCAACGCCATCAAAGAGGCTATCCGCGGTCCGATTACCGAAGAGTGCCCCGCCAGTATTTTTCAGGCATTGCCATCGGCGCATGTGTGGCTGGATGCTGAGGCAGCCGGTGCATTACGATAGCTTAGCATAGCTTTCGTCGACAAGTAACGTACCTACTTGAAAGCCGAGATACCAGTTATTTCGGCCCCCATAATGAGCAGGTGAATATCATGCGTGCCTTCGTAGGTAACCACCGATTCAAGATTCATCATATGGCGCATGATCGGGTAATCGCCTACAATACCCATACCGCCCAGAATTTGCCGACACTCGCGGGCTACGCGCAGGGCCATGGCTACGTTGTCGCGCTTGGCCATCGAGATTTGCGCCGTTGTGGCCGATCCGCCGTTTTTCAACGTACCCAGCCGCCAGCAAACCAGTTGCGCTTTGGTAATATCGGTAAGCATTTCAGCTAATTTCTTCTGAATCAACTGAAAACCAGAAATAGGTTTATCGAACTGAATGCGTTCGCCAGCATACTTACGGGCTGTTTCGTAACAATCCATAGCGGCACCAACCGCTCCCCAGGCAATGCCATACCGCGCCTGATCGAGGCAATCGAGGGGCGCTCTCAGGCCACTGGCATCGGGCAACATCTGGCTCTTGGGCACCTTCACATCGTGAAAAACGAGTTCGCCCGTGCGGCTGGCTCGCAACGACCATTTCCGCTCAATTTCGTTGGTAGTGAAGCCCTCCATGCCTTTTTCGAGCAACAACCCCTTAATTTTTCCCTGCTCATTTTTGGCCCAAACCACTGCCAGATCAGCAATGGGGCCGTTGGTAATCCAGAGTTTCGAGCCGTTGAGCAGGTAATAGTCGCTCCGTTCGATGAAGTTCGTCTGCATGCCGCCGGGGTTCGAGCCGTAGTTAGCTTCGGTGAGGCCAAAACAACCAATTAACTCTCCTTTGGCCAGACGAGGCAGGTATTTCTCTTTTTGCTCGTCAGACCCGTATGTCAAAATCGGGTACATGGTCAGCGAATTATGCACCGATACCGTTGAGCGCATGCCCGAATCACCGCGTTCGATTTCCTGCAAGATCAGCCCCGACGCAATGTGATCAAGTCCGCCGCCGCCATATTCTGTAGGGATGGTTGCTCCAAAAGCCCCAATCTGGGCAAACTTCTGAATCATATGCGCCGGGAACTCACACCGTTGTGCATAGTCGTCGATGATCGGCGTAATCTCCCGTTTCACAAAATCGCGCATGGCCGAACGTACCAGTTTCTGCTCGGCCGTGAGCAGGTCATCGATCAGGTAAAAATCGGGCGACTCAAACGAGTCAGCTTTCAATCGGGTCGAGGTCGGAACAGTTTGTGGTTGCATATCGGGGTAACGTCTAAAGAGGAAGGCTTGTTACGTTTTGCACTTGTTTTGACGGCTACCTCACCGGCAATAACCGCACAGCACAGCGTTCAACGCCACCAATTTCGTAAATTTGCGTCATACGTTGCCGGATAAACACTGGCCATACTTTCATGATTCACTCTCTTTCACTGACCCTGTCGCCTGAACAGGGACTTGACGAAGCCACATTTCGCGCCTTCGTTCTCCGCCAGCTACAACTTCCCGATACGTCCGATGTGGTCGTGCGCAAGCGCCGACAGTCGATCGATTCGCGGGGTAGGCAAACCAAAGTGCATATCGACGTTGATGTGTACGCGGGCGAAACACCGCCGCCACAGATTCGGCACGGGCTAACGTACCCGGATGTGCGCCGGGCGAAGTCGGTGGTGATCGTTGGTGCGGGTCCGGCCGGACTTTTTGCGGCACTTCGGTTGATTGAGTTGGGGATGAAACCTATTGTACTCGAACGCGGCTCTGACGTACGGGCGCGGCGGCGCGATCTGGCCGCGATTAACAAAGACCACATCGTAAACCCGGAGTCGAACTACTGTTTCGGCGAAGGCGGCGCAGGTACGTATTCCGATGGAAAGCTCTACACCCGATCGAGCAAACGCGGCGATATTCGGCGAATTCTAGAGATTCTGGTTGCCCACGGCGCGACCGATCAGATACTGGTCGATGCCCATCCGCACATTGGCACCAACAAACTGCCCGGCGTGGTAACGGCCCTTCGCGAAAGCATTTTAGGTGCTGGTGGCGAAGTCCATTTCGACACCAAAGTAATCGACCTCATCCTCGAGGGCGGGCAACTACGCGGTGTTGTAACCGCCGATGGGCGCGAATACACAGGCGAAGGCGTGATTCTGGCAACGGGCCATTCGGCCCGCGACATGTTTCATTTATTACATAAACGGGGCGTACTCATCGAGGCGAAGCCTTTCGCAATGGGAGTACGTATCGAGCATCAACAATCGCTGATCGACAACCTGCAATATCATCTTGGCCATACGCCCAGCCGGGGCGACTACCTACCCGCTGCTTCGTACAGTTTGGTGACGCAAACCAAATTTGGGGGCGTCGAGCGGGGTGTTTTCTCGTTCTGCATGTGCCCCGGCGGGTTCATCGTTCCCTCGGCAACTGCCCCCGGCGAACTGGTCGTCAACGGTATGTCGCCCTCGCGTCGAGACTCAAAGTTTGCCAATTCGGGCCTGGTTGTGGCCATTACCGACGCCGACCTGAAACCTTATGCAGAACACGGCCCGCTGGCAGGCTTGATGTTGCAACAGGCGGTGGAGCAACGCGCTTGCCAGCTAGCCACCGCGGAAGATGGCTCTCTGTCGCAACGGGCACCAGCCCAACGCGTCGCCGATTTCGTGGATGGACGGGTGTCTGCCTCCTTACTGCCTACCTCCTACCAACCGGGTCTGATATCGGTGGATATGCGCGATGTGCTGCCCGCTCATATTGCCCAGCCATTGCGGCAAGGATTGCGTGATTTCGGGCAGAAAATGCGTGGGTACGTTAGCAACGAAGCTCAACTGATCGGAATCGAGAGCCGCACCTCTTCGCCCGTTCGCATCCCCCGCGATCGCACTACCTGCGAACACGTTCAGGTACGTCGGTTATTTCCGTGCGGCGAAGGGGCGGGTTACGCCGGTGGTATTGTCTCCGCCGCTATGGATGGCGAACGCTGTGCCGACGAGCTGGCGAAACTCTATGCGTAGGTGGCCAGTGGCTCGCCAACTGGCGTTTGTTCATGAAAGCTATTTCTGTTGCAAACCTGCTGTATTGTGGCCTAACAGCCGGACTAGTCGTCGGGTACTTTGCTCAACTAACAAGGCTGGGAATTGCCTATTTTATGCTCGAAATTGGGGTTGTTTGTGTGCTGGTTTCCGTTGAGCGACGGGCTATTGCACTGATCGATTAAAGACGTGCCCGTTTCCGACCAGACAATGAGTTAACCCACATGAAGAACCTGGATGACTTTTACAGCAATCAGTCAGAGCCTGTACAAAGCTGCCTGTTGGCGCTTCGGCAACTTATTCTGGCGCAACACCCTGCACTGACCCCTGCCTGGAAGTGGAACCTCCCCTTTTTCGACTACAAGGGACGCATGCTCTTTTACCTGTCACCGAGCCATAAGAAACTCAACCTCCCCTACCTCGCCGTGACCAACGGCAACGAACTGCCCCACCCCGACCTGCTGGCTGAAGGCCGTACGCGCATCAGGATTCTACCCATCGATCCCGAGCAGGATCTCCCCGTAACGTTGATTCAGGAAATTGTGCAGCAGGCAATTGAGCAACGCGATGCACCCGCAAGAGTTGGTTGATAGATAGGCACTAAGGTTATGCAGACACGCTTCATCGACACCAATGGTGTTCGGCTTCACGTTATGGAAAAAGGGCCCTCCGATGGACCGCTGGTTATCCTGCTGCACGGCTTTCCAGAGTTTTGGTATGGCTGGAAAGCCCAGATCGACGCGCTGGCCCAAGCCGGGTTCAGGGTGTGGGCACCCGATCAGCGCGGCTATAACCTGAGCGACAAACCCGTTGGCATCCAGGCCTATACTATCGATAAGCTGGTTGCCGATATGATTGGCCTGATCGATGCCGCCGGGCGGGATAAAGCCACCGTGATCGGGCACGATTGGGGCGCAGTAGTGGCCTGGTGGCTAGGCGCAACGTACCCACACCGCCTGAACAGGCTCGTCTGCCTGAACGTCCCCCACTACGCGGTGATGCTCCGCTTTCTCCGCCAAAGTCCGCGTCAGTTGCTGCACAGCTGGTACGCCGGCTTTTTTCAGATTCCGTGGTTGCCCGAATGGCTTGCCGAACGGGATAACTGGCGGTTGATGACGCGCACTCTGCAACGAAGCAGCCGTTCAGGTACGTTTGCCGAAGCCGATCTGACCATGTATCGGACTGCCTGGTCGCAAACCGGCCCTACAGGCAATACCGCTTTCAAGACGATGGTAAACTGGTACCGGGCGTTAGCCCAACATCGTCCTCCCCTACCCGCCAATGAACAAATCACCGTACCAACGCTTCTGATCTGGGGCGCGAAAGATGCTTTCCTCATTCGAGACATGGCGCAACCCAGCATTGACTTATGCCCAGATGGTCGACTGGTCTTCATTGAAACGGCCACCCACTGGGTGCAGCATGAAGAGCCTGACCTGGTCAATAAACTATTGATCGATTTTCTGGCAGAATGACCGGAGATCAATTATCAGTACTTCCTGCTAACCAAGAAGCGCGAAGACTACGAATGGAAGGTTCAGGTAGCTGGGTAGTTGCATGACGCGAAGGCGTACGCCGTGTTGCCAGACCATAATGGCACTGCCCAGCATCAGCAGCGCAGGTACATCGAACGCTACTCCAGCAGTTTTGATAACACCCCCAATCAGGAGGCTCACACCCAAATGGCCGATGTAATCCAGGCAGTTAGCCAACCTGAATTGCGAGGAATGCCGGATAATCACCGCTGCCGTCAGACCAATCTGCCCCGCCAGAATAGCCATCGCGGTTGAATCAAACTGGTCAACGGTTCCCAGGTGCATAAGGACTACCCCGGCATAGAGAAGAACCAGAAAAACAATCCGATAGGCGGCATTGAAATCTGGTGTAAGGTCCATGATGTGCTGACGTTCGGCCGGCACCGGGTACATGATACGGCGATTATAAGAAATGAAGGCGTAAAGCTGACGAGCCAATTCAAACAGTACCGTTTTGCGGACAAACTTCGTGAAGCGGGGCCAGGCCTCTCCCAATACGGTCAGAATGGCATCGACGCCGTAGTGGGCTTCGCCGGTTTCCAGATCGAGCAACGGAATCTCGTGCCGTCGTCGCACCGGGTCGAGGCGATCAATCAGTGCTTTATCGGTCAGATCTGTACTCGGCTTGCGGGACTGAGCCGGTAACGCACCAGCCACAACCATTCCTTTCGTATATACCCTGCACATAGGGCAATCGGCATCATAAATCAAGACCTTGTTCATGGCAAATTAGATTTAACTAATTTAATTTTCAGAAATAATTGAAAATAAGTAACCTTAAAAAAGCCACCCATTTGTGGCCTGCATCAAGACGTCCCTACCCTGTTCATCGGGAAAATAGCTTAACAAAATTAGTCAGCAGCCAGGTTTCTTCCGCTTTTAACGCAGCGCCGGCTGTTGCATCCGCGAACGTGGCTACCCGACTGATGTTTGCGATCACTTTTGTAAACTCAACGGCTTCCGGCGAATCGGCATTTATTGCTTTTAGTTCATCGAGCACCTCTAATACCGGGGCTATCTCGCGGCGACGGCGTTCCTTCACAACCTGCCTTGCTACCTTCCAGATGTCTTTTTCGGCGAAAAAGAACTCACGCCGCTCACCCGTTTTCAGTTGCTTGAACACGAGCCCCCAATCCATCAGGTCGCGGATGTTCATGTTGGCATTGCCACGCGAGATCTGCAACTCGGCCATGATTGCATCGGTATCCAGCGAAGTTGGCGAGATCATCAGCAAGGCGTGAATCTGCGCCATCGTGCGGTTAATGCCCCACTGCGTTGCCAGGGTACCCCAGGTCTGAATGAACTTGTCTTTTGCCTCCGTGAATTCCATGAACCAAATGTATATCTGATTTTTTAATTTTCAATAATTACTGAAAATTAAAATACACTACCGATCCTGACTAGTTCGCTTTATACGTCTGACTCATACCAAACAATAACCTCACCAGCCGTTTTACGCTGAATGTCGGGTACGTGGGCATCTGTTGCCGGATAGCCAATGGGTATGAGCAGAAATGGCTTTTCGTTCGCGGGTCTACCCAGCAGTTTTGTCAGGAAATCCATCGGGCTCGGCGTATGCGTCAAGGCCACTAATCCCGCGTGATGAACGGCGGTTAGCAGAAGCCCACAGGCCAGTCCAACTGATTCGTTGACATAATAATTCTGTCGTTTCTGATCACCCCTTAATTCATAGGAACGCCGGAAAACAATGATCAGATAGGGCGCTGTTTCCAGAAATGGTTTTTGCCAATCGGTACCAAGCGGAGCCAGATCTTCGAGCCACTCGACCGACATTCGTCCGCTGTAACTTCGCTTTTCTTCTACTTCAGCGGCCGCCCGAATCTGCCGTTTCAGCGTTGGATTACTAACCACACAGAAAGTCCACGGTTGTTTGTTAGCCCCCGACGGCGCAGTCGATGCCGTCATAATCAAATTCTCGACAACGGCCCGTGGCACAGGGCGATCCGAAAAATCGCGGACAGATCGACGGGCATTCAGGTCTTGATAAAATGCCTCGCTACGCTGATGTAACTCCTGGTTGGTAGGATCAAAAACGGGTTTATACGGTATCATTCAACAAAATAAGGAGATTATGAGGTGCATCGGCGGCATGGCGTGGTCTGTTTATGAACGAATTGTTACCTTTGAAAAGGCTAGATCCACACTTCTGAAAACACGGCTTACCGTTTAACCCGAATGCCTTATCAACCTTTTGTTGAGTTGACCGACCATCTTCGTCAACGCCTTCAGGAATCGTTACCGGGCGAAACGGCTCATCGTACCATGGCCTCTACAGCCCGTACCAAGCTTGGCATTCGACCCAATGAACGTACCCGACGCAGTGCCGTACTGATTTTGTTCTACCCCTATCAGAATGAAATTTACCTGCCGCTCATTCTGCGTCCGCAATATGACGGTGTGCATGCTGGGCAAATGGCCTTTCCGGGCGGGCGAGCTGAACGAACCGACCGCGACTTAATACAGACAGCTCTTCGCGAAGCACAGGAAGAAATTGGCATCAAAGTGCAGGACGTAACGGTATTGGGGCTACTCACTGAATTGTTCATTCCACCCAGCAACTTCTACGTGCAACCGGTAGTAGGCGTCATGACCTCCCGGCCCGATTTTTACCCCGACCCACGCGAGGTCGATGCCGTCGTTGAAGTCAGCCTGACCACGTTGCTGGATACAACCATCGTGGGCGATAGTCAGATCGAAGTGCGCGGTGTCACCGTGGATGCCCCTTTCTACGACATTCAGGGCCACCGCGTTTGGGGAGCCACCGCCATGATGATCGCTGAGCTATTGGCGGTGATGAAATGAAATTTTAAGTCCAAAGTCTAACGTTCAAGGTCCAATGTTGCTCCGCTGACAATCGAATGCTGAGTCAGCGGAGCAACATTGGACCTTGAACGTTAGACTTTGGACTTAAAATTTCATACATCTGCCCCGCTTTTCTCCCCGACGAAGCTTTGTTCGGGGTGTTTGAACAGGAGATTGAAAGAGGTTAAACTGCCGTAGATTCGGGTGATGTACTGCTGGATGCTTACTTTTTCTTCGTCGTTAAGGTCACTGGCGTTCACGCGTTGCTCGAGCACGCGCAGCCGATCGCGCACCATCACGATCTTGTGAAAAAAGGCATCGATCGGCATTTCTTTGCTGGCAAGATCTGTTCGGCCGGGTTTCATAATCAGCTTCCCTCCTTTCCACTTATCACCGAGCGGTACGATTTCAGTAAGTCCGCCCCACTTCTGCAACACCCGCGATAGGGCCTGCTCCACATCGAAAAGGCTAACCAAATCGCCATCGGGCTCAATGGCTTCTATAATCTCATAAGAGGCTGTAAAGGCGAGTACCTTCACTCCTTCATCCATGAAGGTGACAGTGTAGCCGTTGCTTTTCAGGTTAATAATTACGCCATGTCCAAATTCTGAATGACGTATACGGGAGCCAATACCGAGTAGTTGCATGTTATTGATGGGTGCGCGGATTAGTGTGATGGATAATGGGTACGCGGATTTAAAGGAATTTAAACCGATTGACGCGGATTTGGATTTAAGCGGATTCATAGCCAGAAGCGAAGCAAATCCCTTTAAATCCAGAAATCCGCGTCAATCGGTTTAAATCCCCTTAATCCGCGTACCCAAAGAAAATCCGCGTACTATAATTCATCATAATTACTGTGCCAAAGTGCTAACTTCCCTTATGATTCAGCAACAACTTGATCTTTCCTGTCAGCGCAATCAGTATACGTACCCGGCTGATGTGCATTACCTCAATTGCGCCACACGTGCCCCACTCAGCAAAGCCGTTACCCAAGCGGGGTTCGATGCGCTGCAACTGCAAACCAACCCAATGGGGTTGACGCCCGATGATTTTTTCAGTGGTGGCGTAATCGTTCGCGAGTTATTCGCCCAACTTATCAGTCAACCCGACCCTGATCGTATTGCTCTTATTCCGTCTATCTCCTATGGTATGGCGGTGGTGGCCCGTAACCTACCCAACAAACCCGGCTTGCGGGCAGGGCAACGAATTGTATTGATTGGCAGCGAGTTTCCGTCGGATGTGTATGCCTGGGATCGGGTCAGTGCCGATGAGCAACTGGTGATTCACACCGTTGACATGCCCGCTTTGTTACCCGCTGCCGAAGCATGGAACGAAGCTATTCTGGCCGCTATTACGGCAGACACGGCTCTGGTAGTGGCTCCCATGATTCACTGGATGTACGGAACCCGGTTCGACCTGGAAGCGATTGGTCAACGCTGCCGCGAGGTGGGCGCCTGGCTGGCCGTTGATGGAACGCAAAGTGTTGGAGCCATGCCGTTCGACTGGCAAGCTATCCAGCCCGACGCGCTTGTCTGCGCCAGCTACAAATGGCTGATGGGCCCCTATTCGATGGGCTTAGCTTGCTATGGCCCAGCGTTTGATGAGGGAATTCCGCTGGAAGAGGCCTGGATGAATCGGCTAAACAGCAATCAGTTTCACCGGTTGGCTGAGTATCAGCCTGTTTACCTCCCCGGCGCGTACCGCTACAATGTGGGTGAGCATACGCACTTCACGCAAATGCCTATGCTGGAAACAGCTCTTCGCCAGATTCTTGATTACCAGCCCGAACGCATTCAGCGCTATTGCCAGAACCTGATGGCCGACGCATTGCCAGCACTGGAAGCCCTTGGTTATCAGATTGAACCAGAAAACGGCCGTGCCCATCACTTATTGGGCGTATGGGTTCCCGAAAAAGTGGATTCGATGGCGCTATCGAAGGTGTTACAAGCTAATAACGTGTCGGTGTCAGCTCGTGGCCGCGCCATCCGCGTGTCGCCAAACGTATATAATTCAAGAGCCGACGTGCAGGCGTTGGTGGAAGCATTAAGGTAGTTTGTGGTTTGTCGTTTGAGGTTTGTAGTTGCGCTGCTTACCTACGAAATTGACACGTAGCAACGCAACTACAAACCTCAAACGACAAACCACAAACTTATTTTTCCCTCGCTACTGAATCCAGCCCGGTTGTGTCGATGAGGAGTGATTTATCTTCGACGCGGTTTCCGGGGAGGGCGCGGGAGGCTTGTTTTTTCCGGTTCCAGGGTGCCGTAGTACGACTCGCCATGTCGACGGTGAGCATGACAACGATCAGCGTGAAAGCGATAAAAATGATGATAAAAATACGGCGGTTGCGGTTCATTGCTTCAGGAGTTCTTTCGGAGTAACGTAGAACTGCAGGAAACCCGTTCGTCCCGACACTTCGGCCCAATGCAGGTTTTCGAACGTAATCGCCGCCACACTCCCTTTACTCATAGAACCCACATCCTGATGGGTCAGGTATTCCGAGAAGTACGACACATCTGGGTTATGGCCAAACAGCATCACCGATTCGCAGGAATCAGGCAAGCTATTGATGGCGGCTAAATACGCTTTGGGGCCACCTTCAAACAGTTTTTCGTCGAGTTCAATGGTGTCGGGAGCCAGTCCAAGTTGCTCGGCAATAACCTTTGCTGTGTCTTTAGCCCGATTGGCGGTACTACTGATGAGCCGGGTGGTCGTAACTCCCTTTTCGGCAAGATACCGACCAATCCGTGCCGCCGCCATGATACCTTCCGGCAGCAGATCGCGGTCATGATCGCTCATAAAGCTAGCCCGGTCTTCTGCCTTAGCATGCCGGACAACGTATAAAGTACGCTTCATAATTGGGAATTAAGGATTGAGAGATGAGAGGCAAGAAGCAAGAGACAAGAGTACTTCGCTCTTGCGCAAACTGTATTGTCGGCGAAGCACTCTTGTCTCTTGCTTCTTGCCTCTCATCTCTTAACTCTTAATTAATTTAAAGTTCTCTGATCCAGATATTGCGGAAACCTACGGGGTTGCCGTGGTCCTGAAGCAGGATTGGGCCTGCGCCGTGGGGCTCCATGGTTGGGTAACCGATGTAATCGGTGTTGCCTTTAATGGCCGTATGGTTTTGCACCACAATGCCGTTCATCATTACCGTTACATAGCCGGGCTCGGCCAGAATACCACTTTTATTGAAGCGGGGGGCATGGTACACGATGTCGTAAGTTTGCCACTCACCCGGTTTACGACTGGGGTTAGCCAATGGAATAGCCTGTTTGTACACCGAGCCGACCTGTCCGTTTGAATAGGTTGGATTCTCGTAGTTATCCAGCACCTGAATTTCGTAATAGCCTTGTAGGAACACGCCACTGTTTCCCCGTCCCTGGCTTTTACCTTCCGGCTTTTCCGGCGTGCGGAACTCGATATGCAGCTGGAAATTCTCGAATTCGCGCTTGGTGCGGGCATACGAGCCGAGGGTCGAATACATGGCTCCGTCTTTCACAGCCCACTTGAGGGGACCCAGATTTGTTTCTTTCCAATCTTTAGAAACGTGGCTTTTCACCGACACCCATTCGTTAGTATTTGTACCGTCGAACAACACAATCGCGTCGGAAGGGGCGGTCAACCCCGAAGCGGTTGGCGAGCTCTTGCCGGGAGTTACAATCGGCGGAACCGGTGTCCAGGTTTCCGATGATTCGGGCGTTTGTTTAGGTTGGGTTTGAGCAAAAGCGAAACCAGCAGTCAAGAGCAGGAGTGCAAAAGGGAAGGTTAATTTTTTCATGAGTCAATAAGGTATGTGTCAAATATAGGGGCCTTGCGCCTAAAAGTAAACGATCAGTTTTCTTACCCGCCAAAGGGGCAATTCACGACGATTCGCTGTTTGTACGATATAGATAGTATTTTTAAGGAAGTTTTTAGGCGTTAACCAACCCTGTTTCATGCGAATAGCTTATTCACTTGCCTTTTTTGTAGGCAGTTGTCTTTCCGGTCATTTGGCCAGTGCCCAAACGACCGGAAAGTTACCACTCAACGATTTGAGTGCCTTTAGAACGCCTGTTTCGTCTAACTGGCGCATTGCTGCCGATGTAATGGCCGATCTCGCCAAAGCCAATACATTGCAAAGTAAGCCGGGCTCGGGCACACAGACCGCATCTGTCCTTGTTTGTACGCCAACCGGGCAATATGGCAACCAGTTTAATCTGGTCACTACCCTCGAGCACGGAGATGCTGACCTGGAATTTGACTTTATGATGGCTAAAGGCGCTAACTCTGGTGTCTATCTGCAAGGCCGATACGAAATTCAGCTTAATGACAGTTGGGGCGTCACAACACCCAAATCCTCTGACGTAGGTGCCGTCTACGAACGTTGGGACGATAGCCGCCCTGAGGGCAAAAAGGGCTATGAAGGCCACCCGGCCCGGCAGAACGCGGGTAAAGCACCCGGCCTATGGCAACATATGAGGATTGCCTTCCAGGCTCCGCGTTTCGATGCCAATGGCAAAAAAACAGCCAATGCCATCATTCTGCGTGCGGAATTGAACGGTGTGCTCATTCATGAAAATGTAGAACTATCAGGCCCAACACGTGGTCCGCTCAAGGCTGACGAAACAGCTCGTGGACCTTTGGTTTTTCAGGGCGATCATGGTGCCGTTGCTTTCCGGAATCTCACCTACAGCCTCTACGATAAAGGCAAACCCCGGCTAACCAACCTGTCGTATGAACTATACAAGGGAAATTTCAAGAATGAGGCCTCCTTTGGTGGCACCCCGCCCGAATCGAAAGGCCCCTCATCGGTGCTGACAGCAGGCGTCACACGTCTTACCAATGATTTTGCGGTAAAATATTCAGGTACGTTGCACATCGAGTCTCCCGGTGAGTACACATTCAGCATGAGCACAGCCAACGGTGCCGGCCAAATGAAAATCAATAATCAGGTAGTTAGCAAATGGACGGAGTGGACTAACTCAGGAAAAATCACCCTCCCCGCTGGTGATATGCCGCTGGAAGCTGTTTACAGTAAAATCTACGGCGGTGGCAATCCCGATTTCCAGATTTCGGTGACCGGCCCCGGTTTCCGGCAGTTCATGCTGACCCCAACCGCCATTACTGAATCGGGCGAAACAGACCCTATTCTGGTTACGGCAGAAACCAACACCATTCTTCGCAGTTTCATGGACCTTCCCCGTGCCCGGAACGAACGTGGCCGCGCTTATCGCGTTACACACGGTATCTCTGTGGGTAGCCCCCAGCAGGTGCACTACACCTACGATGCCGACTTTGGCAACGTTGTTCAGGTTTGGCGCGGTATGTTCCTGGATGCAACTCCAATGTGGGAAAACCGGGGAGACGGGTCGTCGCGCCCGATGGGAACGGTGAATTATCTGGGCGGCAAACCTCAACTGGCACTGGCCCGACTTACGTCGACAGATGCTCCGTGGCCTACCGATACCACAGGCAGCGGTTTTCGCCCGAAAGGGTATCATCTTGATGATCAGGAAAGGCCCACCTTCCGCTACATAACCGCGTCGACAATGGTGGAAGACCAGCTTATGCCCTTACCCGACGGTCACGGAATTCGCCGTCAGTTAACGGTGGCTCAACCGGGAACAGGCCTCTATGCACGACTGGCCTCAGGTACGTCTATCGAACCAATGCCGAACAACACGTACCTGATCGATGGTAAAACGTACATGATTCAATTGACTGACGCAGGGAACAGCCAGCCGATTGTCAGAACCAGCAACGGCGTGCAGGAGCTACTTATTCCTGTTTCAGGCAAACTGACGTACTCGATCCTTTTTTAATCAACTATGAAAAAGATACAACAATACTTACTACTGGCTGCACTGGCTCTACCAATAGCGGCCCGGGCGCAGGAATCTCCGAAAGAAGAGGACTTTTTCCGCATCACCAAAGTATCGGCTCCCGAAGGAACCCTGCTTGAGGTAGGTGGTCTTGCCATGCTTCCCAACGGGAACCTCGGCATTTCGACGCGTCGGGGTGACATATTCATCGTTGAAAACCCAACCAGCAAACGACCTTTCTTCCGCAAGTTTGCCTCGGGTTTGCACGAAGTACTGGGGCTGGCTTATAAAGATGGTTCGCTCTACTGCGCCCAACGCGGCGAGCTAACCAAATTGACAGATACCAACAACGACGGGAAAGCTGACCTGTTTGAAACAGTATACGCCTGGCCCCTGTCTGGCCACTATCATGAGTACAGCTTCGGCCCGAAAATTGCACCCGACGGCACCTTTTTCGTAACGGGTAACGTGGCCTTTGGCGACGAAGAATGGTGGCGGGGCGAAAGTCGGGTACCCTGGCGCGGCTGGACAATGAAGATTTCGGAGAATGGTAACATGCAGCCCTGGGCTACCGGTATGCGCTCACCTGCCGGTCCCAGCATGATCAATGGTGAACTTTTCTATACCGACAATCAGGGCGATTGGCAGGGTTCAGGTGGTGTGATCCATGTAAAAAAGGGTGCTTTCACCGGCCATCCGGCGGGTCTTCGCTGGACGGGTATGCCCAACTCACCGCTGAAATTGACCGCCGAGCAGTTTTATGCCAAAATTGATATCCGACAGAATCGTGATGCTAACGGACGCATGATTAAGCCGGAGAACGTGGTGAATGAAACGCCCGATCTACTTTTTAAAGTAAAAGAACAGTTTCCAGAAATTCAGACGCCAGCCGTCTGGTTGCCTCACGGCGTTTTGGGTGTTTCCAACTCGGAGATCATCACCATTCCGGAAGGGGTATTCGGCCCATTTGCCGGTCAGCAACTGGTGGGCGATCAGGGCATGAGCAAGATATCGCGCGTGATGATGGAGAAAGTAAACGGCGAATATCAGGGCGCGGCTATCGAATTCCGTTCGGGCTTCCGCTCGGGTGTGATGCGGCTCGTTTTTGCGCCGGATGGCTCCCTGTTTGTGGGCGAAACCAACCGGGGCTGGGGCTCGGCAGGCGATGCCAACGAGGGTCTTCAGCGCCTTGTCTGGAACAACGGAACGCCGTTTGAAATGCGTACGGTAAAGGCCATGCCCGACGGCTTCGAGATTGAGTTCACAAAGCCCGTCACCAAATTATCGGCCGAAGATCTGGCGTCCTATTCAGTAGAAAGCTTTCTGTACAAATACCACCCCGTTTACGGAAGCCCGACGATCAACAAGGAAAAACATGCGATCAAAGGCGTGAAACTCACCGAAGACGGCATGCGCGCCCGGATTGTGGTTGATAACCTGCGGAAAAACTACATTCATCAGATCACCCTCGACGGGGTACGTTCGGAAGAGGGCACTTACTCGCTCATTCATCCGATTGCGTATTACACGCTGAACAATATTCCAGAGGGTCAGAAACTGGCTATGGCTGAGGTAAGCGTTAAAAATTCGGTTGCGAGACCTGCCCCGGCGCCCGCCAAGACCCCGGCCGGAAAACCCGTGAAAGCAGGCGTTAAAGGCAAACCAGCTTTGCAGAGTGGTCAGGCCGTGTCGATGGCCAAAGCCCCCACTTTTGCTGAGGTAAAAGGTCTGCTGGCTAAGCATACTTGCCTGGCCTGCCATAACGCCGACAAACGGCAGATTGGGCCAGCCTATAAAGACGTGGCCAAACGCGGGTACACCAACGACCAACTGGTTGAGCTGATCTACAACCCGAAGCCCGCCAACTGGCCCGACTATGCGACCGAGATGCCGCCCATGCCGCAGGTACCTAAAGCCGATGCGCTGAAGATTGCCGCCTGGATTAACTCTTTGGCTCCATCTGGTAAAGCCGCGCCAGGTACGCTGGTTAGCCCCGACGGTCCTAAATCACGGCCGTAAGGTTAAGTAGTAAATCGACAAAAAGCCTTTCTACGCAAGCAGGAAGGCTTTTTTATTAATTCATGGATGGTACTCGAACTACTTCCTCCCTCGGTCTCTCCCGGTAGCTGCCTCGGCGTAGTGATGCAGGCGTTTGTTATTTTTGGGTAAGGTAAAATAGAACGTAGTGCCAATGCCAACGGTACTATCGAGCCAGATTTTGCCGCCGTAAATCTCGACGACTTTTTTGCAGGTGGCCAGACCTATACCTGTGCCCGAATACTTCCCACGCCCGTGCAATCGCTGGAAAAGCTGGAAGACCCGGTCATAATATTGTTTGTCTATCCCAATTCCGTTGTCGCTCACCGAGAAGTGATAGTCGTTCTTATCTTCCGTAGCTTTAATCTGTACATGAGGAGGTACCTCGGGTCTGCTGTACTTAAGACCATTGGTGATCAAGTTCTGAAACACTTGCTTGATGTCAGTTTTATGGCCCATGATGGTAGGCAACGATCCAACTTCTACCTCTGCCTCTAGATTCTGTATTTCGGCTTGCTGATCGTCCAGAATTTCGGCTACTATTTCGTTCAGATTCAGAGGTACCAGAGCTACTTGATTACCCACCCGCGAAAACTCCAGCAAATCATCAATCAGGTTGCGCATCCGTTCGGCCGCCGCCGTAGATACGCCGATTAACCGGTTTGCATCGTCATCGAGCTTGGGGCCGTGCACGTTTTCCAGCAGACTCAGGTAATTGGCGATCGTTTTCAGTGGTGATTGCAGATCGTGTGAGGCGACGTAGGCAAACTGCTGTAATTCTTCGTTTGATCGGGTCAGTTCCTGAAGCGCCAACTGCCTGTAGGCTAACTCCCGATTATATTCTTCGGAAGTACGCAGCCCAACTGCTTCATTGAAATGGCGAATCAGCGCAAGCACCGTCAGGATCGATACAATACCCGTCAGAAAGCGAACTACCGCGCTAATTCGGTAGGCGGGATACCAGAACATAAGCGCATCGAGCAGGTGAGTAAGGCCACAAAGCAGAATAAAAGCGCCAAAAAGCCAGAACACACCCGACAGCGGCACGCCTTTCTTGATGATCACAAACCGGATCAGCACCAGCGGAATGGCCATATAGGCCAGCCAGATTGTTAGGTCAGACAGAATATATAACCAGCCGTGGAAATCAGACCAGGTGCCGCAATACCAGCGGGGAGGCCAGTCGCTGGTATCGGGTAACCGCCGAAAAAAATCAAAAAATTGTTCCATGTAGCTGGTAAAATAGAAGTGAATGTCTACGGAGAAATTAAACCGAATAATCAAAGATAATAGCGGCAGAGTACACCTTTCAGAAAGTGCTGCTTTAGACCAGCCGACAGAGCGCACAAAAAAAGGGATTAAAACCCAATTTGGCCTACTAACTAGCTATACAGTAGCCTGATTGAAAGGCATTTCTCGTTACTTTTGGTTGATCAACTTCATAAACGGCATCAACATGGTAAACAAGTATTCTCGCTTGCTCTGCACAGCTGCGTTTTTTGCACTGACGGTAGCAACCACCTTTGCTCAGGACGCACTGACCTACCAAACCCCACCTAAAGCGCTGGCCGATCTGGTTACGATTCCGCCAACACCGGGCGTAAGCATTACGTCGAAGGGCGATCAGATGCTGATTCTGGAACGGTCATCGGCCCCCTCGATTGCCGAACTGGCCCAACCCGAGCTAAAATTGGCAGGTCTGCGAATGAACCCAGCCAACAACGGCCCAAGCCGGGCGTCGTATATCACCGGACTACGACTGAAGAAACTACCCTCAGGTACCGAGATTGCGGTAAAAGGCCTACCCGAATCACCCCTGATTTCATCGGTCCAATGGTCGCCCGACGAAACTAAATTCGCCTTTACCGTATCGAGCGATAGCAAGATTGAACTATACATCGCCGATGTAGCTACGGCCACCGCCAAAAAGCTAACCGATAAAGCGATCAACGCCGCGTTTGGCGCGCCCTTTCGCTGGACATCAGACAGCAAAAGCCTGGTTGTGAAGCTGATTCCAGATGGCCGTGCGGCCGCACCGGGAGCCAACCTTGTGCCTGTTGGCCCAACCATGCAGGATAACAGCAGTGGAAAACGCGGACAGGCGCCGACCTACCAGGATCTGCTGAAGAATCCATCCGACGAAAAGCAGTTTGCCTACTTCACTACCTCGCAGGTAGCCCGCGTGGGCATAGATGGTGCGGTTCAGCCCATTGGTCAGCCTGGTATTATTGCGGCGGCGTCCCCTTCGCCGGATGGTAAATACGTCATGATCGAAACCATCCATACGCCTTTCTCGTACCTCGTTCCTGCCTACCGGTTTCCAACCCGCACCGATGTGTTTGCCATTGGCGGTCAGTTGGTGAAAATGCTTAACGATGGTCCGTTGCAGGAAAGTGTTCCTTACAGTTCAGATGGCGCACCAAGTGGTCCCCGCAATTTCGACTGGCGCGACGATGCACCCGCGTCGATCTACTACACGGTAGCGCAGGATAAAGGCGACCCTAAAGTGCAAGCAGAGGTTCGCGACCGGGTTTTCCTGATCGACGCTCCATTTACCGGCGAACCTAAAGCCATTTACGACGCTGCCTTCCGGTTTACGGGCTTTACCTGGGGCAACGCCACTACCGCCATGGCTACCGAACGCTGGTGGCAGACGCGAAAAAGCATCACCAAACTGGTGAACCCATCAGCCAATTTCGCGTCAACCGTACTTTTTGATCGTTCGTCGGAAGATCGTTACGGCAACCCAGGTTCGCCCGATACGAAGCCTAACCAATATGGCCGAGATGTGCTGAATATTCTGCCCAGCAACGACATTATGCTCGTGAACGGACAGGGTGCCTCACCCGAAGGGGATCGCCCTTTTGTGAGCGTGATGAACCTGACGACGAAAAAAATTACGCCACTCTGGCGGTCAGAAGCGCCCGTTTTCGAGCGGCCCATCGCCATTCTCGATGCCGCAGCCGGTGTTATTCTGACAACCCGCGAAACCCCCGACGAGAACCCGAACTACTTCATTCGCAACCTGAAGAGACGCATTGCGCCCTTGCAGATCACGTCGTTCCCGCATCCATACGCTCAGCTAAAAGGTATCACCAAACAGCAGCTTCGCTACAAACGCCCCGACGGTGTTGACCTGACGGCTACGCTCTATTTGCCGGTTGGGTACAAGAAATCAGACGGGCCATTACCGACGTTCATGTGGGCTTATCCGGCCGAATTTAAGAGCAAGGAAGCCGCCGGTCAGGTATCGGGATCACCTTACCAATTCAACCGGATTGCGGCTATGGGCGGTGCTATTTTTGCCGCTATGGGCTACGCCGTTCTCGACAACACCAGTATTCCGATTGTAGGTGAGGGCGACAAAGAGCCGAACGACACTTATGTGGAGCAGTTAGTAGCGAGTGCCAAAGCCGCGATCGACGAAGGTGTTCGATTGGGCGTAGTCGATGCCAGTCGGGTTGGTGTTGGTGGTCACTCATACGGCGCCTTCATGACTGCTAACCTACTAACGCACAGCAATTTATTCAAAGCAGGCATTGCCCGTAGCGGTGCTTACAATCGTACGCTCACCCCGTTTGGTTTCCAGAACGAGCAGCGTAGCTACTGGCAGGCGGCTGATGTGTATAACAAGATGTCGCCGTTCATGAATGCCGACAAAATGAAAACGCCGCTGTTGCTGGTTCACGGTGAAGCCGACAATAATACAGGTACGTTCCCGATTCAGTCAGATCGTTATTACAATGCTCTGAAGGGTTTTGGAGCCACCACCCGGTTAGTCTTCCTGCCCTACGAATCGCACGGATACGCAGCCAAAGAATCCCTGCTACACATGCTGTGGGAAATGAACGGCTGGCTCGATAAATACGTAAAAAGCACCCCTGCCACAACCGGATCAGTTGCACCGGCTAAAATGTCGGGAGGAAAGTAGAAGGGATTTTGGATTTGGGACGTCGGATTTCGGACCAAGTTAGTTATCTTAATTCCGGCGAACGAATTCGATTTATTCTTGGCTATTTAGTCAGGTGAGCCCCTTCTTTTGCAGGGTCTCGCCTGACTAAATAGCCTTTCTTTTTATATGCCTCTCTACATTACCTCGTTAAATTCAGGCAGTAATGGCAACTGCTATTATGTTGGCAATGAGCAGGAAGCCGTACTGATTGATGCAGGGCTCTCGTGTCGGCAAACCGAGGTACGCATGCAGCGGCTGGGGTTATCACTCCGTATGGTGAAGGCGATTTTTATCTCACACGAACACAGCGACCACATCAGCGGGGTGGCTCAACTGTCGCTCAAGTACCAGATTCCGGTATACATTACCACGCCAACCCTCCGGTCCACGAGGTTACTACCGGCTCGATTTCCCGTTCGCGTGTTGCTGCCTTACGAACCCGTCGAGGTTGGTACGCTTCGCGTGACGGCTTTCCCCAAGCAGCACGACGCCGTTGATCCGCAAAGCTTTCTGGTCGATGATCGAGAGACGACCGTGGGCGTGTTTACCGATATTGGCGCGGCCTGTGAGCAGGTGATTCACCATTTTAAACAGTGTCACGCTGTTTTTCTGGAAGCGAATTACGACGAAGACCTATTGGCAAATGGGCGTTACCCGGCTTTTCTGAAACAACGAATCAGGGGCGGGCATGGTCACCTGTCGAATCAGCAGGCCCTAACACTCTTCAGGGAACACAAACCGGCATTTATGAGTCACGTGCTGTTATCGCACCTCTCGAAAGACAATAACAGTCCGGTAATCGCCCACGATTTTTTTCGGCCCCACATGGATCAGACCGAGCTAATCGTTGCCTCCCGCTTTGCCGAAACGCCGGTTTATACCGTAGGAGTTACTTGCCTTGAGCCGCTGTAGCCTGACGTTACGTACCTGCGTGAAAACGGCCAGTCAATCGGTTTAGCCTGAATTTTAAACAGATCGGGTGTTTTGCTGTTTCATGAGCAGTTCTCATCTCTATCAATCACTCAACATATGAATCTCAAACGCGTTTTCGGTGTCATTTTGACCTTACTTGGTCTGGCAGGCCTCCTGATGGGTGGCAAGGATTTGATGGCGGGCGGTGTGGCGCAGGCCTCCCTCGTTTATCTGGTCCTGGGCGGTATCTTCTTTTTCACCGGCATTAGCCTGATCCGTACTACTGGCGACACGGCCTAGCGCCTGATTGCTGGCTTGTCAGGCTTCAACGAATACTGACGAAAAAAAAGCGTGGGGTTCATTAAACCCTATAGTCTATCGGTTTGTCAAAAGCCCGGTCACATGACCGGGCTTTTTTGTCGATATTCGTCGTAAACTTGTTGTCTGTTTTTATCGATTCTACCATGCATAAACTAATCCTTTCTACGATACTGTCTGTTTGCCTGACAGCGGGCTATGCCCAGATTGATTTACCAGCAGCCAGCCCTGCCGCCACCGTTACGCAACAAGTCGGTTTAGGCTCAGTTACGGTCGATTATGGCCGTCCTTCGCTAAGAGGCCGCACGATGTTTGGCGACCGGGTTCCGTACGGAAAAGTGTGGCGTTCGGGTGCCAATAAAATCACCAACATCACGCTCTCGGAGACAATGACGCTCAATGGAAAGGCGTTGTCGGCGGGTACGTATGGCCTTTACTCCGTTCCCGACAGAGATTCGTTTACCTTCATCATCAACAAAGACGCACAAGCCTGGGGCGCTTATGATTACAAGGAAGTAAACGATGTGATTCGGCTGGTGGTACGGCCCGAACGCTCGATCATGAAGACCGAAACGCTGACCTTTGAGTTTGTCGACATCACGCCTACGTCGGCCACGCTTCAGGTACGTTGGGATGAACTGGTTGCTCGGTTGCCTATCTCAAACGATGCCGATACACGCGTGATGGCGCAGATTAAAGAAAAAACGGCCTCGCCTACTGCTTCAACCGATACGTATTTTGGAGCCGCCCAATATTACCTCGACACTAACCGCGATCTAAATCAGGCGCTGGTTTGGGCCAATAAGGTGGTGGAAAAGAACACCGAATACTGGGCGTATCACCTGCGGGCAAAAATAGAGGCGAAGCTGAGCAACTGCAAAGCCGCCCGCGCCGACGCCCAAATGTCGCTCGACCTGGCTAAAAAAGCCGGTGACGATGCCTACATCAAAAACAACGAGAAGATTCTGGAAGATTGCCGGATGTAGGTCTGGACAGGCTTTGGCGGGATTAATAGGATTTTCGTTGTTGCTTGCTTGTCGCGAGTGACAGCAGGAAATTGCTCTCGTTAGGCTTCGCGAACTAGGCCCTTCGACTAGGCCGGTCCGCCGGTGCGGTCCCCGACAGGCTCAGGGTGACAGGAACCTAAGGGTTGTTAGCCAGAACATGGTGATGATTGATGTCACCCTGAGCCTGTCGGGGACCGCACCGGCGGACCGGCCTAGTCGAAGGGCCTAGTTCGCGAAGCTTAACGAAAGCAATTTCCTCAAAGCCCCCCCACCCTTATAGCAAATTTACAGTACCAAACCCAACTACAACCGCTGTTTATAGGCTTTAAACGCTTCGGCATTCAGGTATTTGTCGGTGGTGATTTCGAGCAGCTTAGGCTTGTCAGATGCCTGGAAAAACGTACCCAGCGTAGTGGCCAACGTACCCAGTTCTGCCACCTGGTGATAGGTAATTCCGAAGTCGGCGCAGGTACGTTCGGCGGTTAGCTGATGTGGCGTTTCGAAATAAGTCTCTAACTCCGGCTGTTGCGACGGACCGTCGATGATTCGGAATATATGGCCCGCCGAATTATTGAGCATCACGATGCGCAGATTAGCTGGCAAATTTGACTGCCAAAGTGCATTGCGGTCGTAGAAGAACGACACATCGCCCAACAGCACCGTCACAATCTGCTCGGTTCGCAGGGCAGCGCCAACGGCCGTACTCAGGCACCCATCGATCCCGCTTGTGCCCCGATTGGCCCACACCCGAATAGCCTGATTAGCGTCAAGCCCGCACATATTGGCGTACCGAACAGGCATGCTGTTGCCTAGATGCAGGTGCGACTCCGCGGGTAACGCATCCAATACAGCTTCTGTAGCCACCCAATCAGTAAATGGCGACTCCCGGAGCGACTGGGCTACAATCCGACGGGCGGCCTGTTCGGCAGCTTGCCAGGCCGTAAGGTATTCTGCTTCTTCGTCATCCTCCTCAACGCCTTCTCGAAAATGCTGGTAATCGAGATCAGCAAATAGTTTCTGGAAGAAATCGGCCGGTTCCATTGGAATCCGGGTGGTCATGGACTGGAACGAATCGACGAGCCGATCACCGTGGGCCTGAATGTGCCAGTGTTGGGCGGCCGAGTAACGGCGGAAATAGGTTTTCAGATTACGCGTCAGAAACGAGTTGCCCAGCGTAACGAGCAGATCGGGGCGCAGGTTGGCCAGTTCTTCTTCATTAGGCTGTCCCAGAATCGTGTCTGACTGACTGATAAACACGTCATTTCGGCCAAGATTACTGATAATTTCACCCACCACAGGTACGTTCAGTTCACGGCCAATCTGGGCAAGCACCTGCTGTAAATCAGGCTGGAACGTGGTTTGCCCGACCAGAATCAGCTTACGTTCGGCTCGTTCCCAATCGGCCAATAAGCGGTGCCAGGTGTCGGCCGGTAACTGTGCCAGCGTAGGTAGCTGCTCGACAACACGACCCCGTTCCGGCCGAAACACCTCATCGGCTTTTGGGTAGAACGGCTCGCGCAAGGGTACGTTTATATGCACCGGTCCGGCGGGGCCGTGGCAACTCAAATCGAAGGCTTCGTTCGCCACCCGCTCCATAAACCAACGCGCATCGGGATGGGTATAGTCGGCGGGGAAATCGTAACTCCGTTTTACATGGTTCCCGAAAATTCCTACCTGATCGATGGTCTGTCCGTCCTGCTGATGCAGCCATTCGTGGGGCCGGTCGGCGGTGAGTAGTAACAACGGAACCTGTTTAAAATAAGCCTCCACCACCGCCGGGCTAAGGTTATACACGGCACTCCCCGACGTACAGATGAGCGCCACAGGTGTCTTCGTCTGTTGCGCCATGCCCAGGGCCGTAAAGCCGGCCACCCGCTCGTCGGGCACCACCCGTACCCGCAAACCGGGATGCCGCGCTACAGCCAGCGTCAGCGGTGCCGACCGCGACCCCGGCGACACCACCACATCGCGCAGCCCTTTCTGGTGCAACAACTCAACAAAATTCAGGATAGGCTGGAGGGTGGGCATGGAATGTAGTTTGTGGTTTGTGGTCTACAGTGTATAGTTGCGCTGCTAAGTCACCATCTCGTAGACTAGCGGCGCAACCACAAACTATAGACTACAAACCACAAACTGAAAATTTTAGTTATTCCCCATCTTCACAATCAGATCAAACTCGTCGGGTTTGATGGGCATGACCGAGAGGCGGGATTGTTTGATGAGGGCCACATTGGCCAGCATGGGTTCAGCTTTGATCTGTGCCAATGAAACGGATTGTGCAAAGGCCAGCGCTGGCTCCAGTTCCACTACGCACCAGGGCGTTTGCTTGCCCGCTGGCACAGGATCGGCGGTTGGGTCGGGGTAGGCTTCGCAGACAACTTTGGCCAGACCAACCACGGCGGGTTTGGTCACGCTATGGTAAAACAACACCTGATCGCCTTCGCGCATGGCCTGTAGGTTATTACGGGCCTGATAATTACGTACACCGTCCCAGGTAGCGCGCCCCTGTTCAATAAAATGATGCCAGCCATATGTCTCCGGCTCCGACTTTACTAACCAATAATTCATGGGGCAAAAGTAAGAGGAAGGGAGGAAAGGAGGAAGGGGAGAACGGAGGAAAGGGAGCTTACGCGTAAGCAATGCTGAGCCGTAAACTCCCCTTCCTCCTTTCTCCCTTTCCTCCGTTCGTTTTACACCTTCCCTAGATCAAACGGCAGTCGGCGCACTCGTTTGCCGGTGGCGGCGAAAACGGCGTTGGCCAGCGCGGGGGCTAGCGGTGGTAAGCCGGGTTCACCTACGCCTTTGATCGTGTTTCCACCGTCGGCCAGAATATGCACCTCAATGGCGGGCATTTCGTTGATGCGCAACATCTGATTGGTATCAAAATTAGTTTGTTGCGCCTGTCCGTTGGCGAAGGTGATTCCTTCTTTGGTGGCCGCTACCAGCCCCATACAGATCGCCCCTTCTACCTGATTCCGCACCATGTCGGGGTTAACAACCGTGCCCAGGTCAATCACGCAATACACTTTGTCGACCTTCACCGACCCGTCTTTCTGCTTCGACACCTCGACAACCTGACCGGCCAGACCGGCGAAGAACTCCCACTGCGCTACGCCGCGGCCTTTACCGGCCGGTAGCGGCTTGTCCCAGTTCGACACCTCACGGAGTTTGGCCAGCACCTTTTTCGTATCAGACTCCTTTGTGAGCATCGCCATCCGGTAATCCATCGGGTTCTGCTTCGCCTGATGCGCCATCTCGTCGATGAAACACTCGTGCGCAAAGGCCAGCGTGGTGCTGGTAACGGCCCGCCAATAGCCTGTTGGTACCTGAAGGTCGGCAAAGACGTAGCGGTTGTCGACATTCGGTATCTCGTACTTCTGTTCGCTGATGCCCTCCGTCATGGTTTTGTCGGGCTTGTCGGCTTTATGGCCCCGACCCAGCGTGGCATCGATCGAAGGCGAAATGACTTTGTGCTGAAAAGCAACCGGTTTACCCGTAGCGTCGAGTCCGGCGCGCATGGCCGAGAAAGTCATGGGTCGGAAGGGGCCGAGTTGTGTGTCGTCTTCGCGTGTCCAGACCACCTTTACGGGCTTACCCACTGATTTGGCAATATGGGCCGCTTCGAGCACAAAATCCTGGAATAACCGACGCCCAAAACCCCCGCCGTTGAAGGTGATATTCACCTTTACATCGGCAGGCTTGATCTTGAACTCGTCGGCTATCTTCGACTTGATCCAGTCCGGTGCCTGCGACGAGGTCCAGACCTCTACCGTATCGGCGGTAGGCCAGTTCACCACGCAGTTCATCGGCTCCATGGGCGAGTGACTCACCATGGGCGTTTCGTAAAACGCGTCGATTTTGGTAGTGGCATTGGCAAACGCTTTGCCGAAATCGCCCGAGGTGTGGTCGACTACACCGTCCTGTTTGGCCAGTTCGCGAAGGTGCTTTTCGTAAGCTACCGTGTTGAAGGCATCGAGGCCCTGGTGATCCCATTTTACGGCCAATGCCCGACGGCCTTTCAGCGCAGCCCAATACGTATCGGCCACCACCGCTACGCCATCATACTTATTTTCTTCGAGCACGCGGGTCGCCTTCACTACCTGTTGCACGCCTTTTACCTGCTTCGTTTTGGTATCATCGAAGCTAATCAGCTTGCTGCCAATAACGGGGCTGCGTTCTACCGAGGCATACAGCATACCCGGCACTTTTACGTCGATACCGAACTGCGCCCGACCCGATGATTTGGCGGGCACTTCGGGCCGGAGCGCCGCCTTACCCAGGATCGTGAAATCTTTCGGGTCTTTTAGTTTCGGACTGGTCGGTACGGGTAATGTCGACGCCACGTCGATTAGTTCACCATACCCGATACTGCGTCCTGATGCTTTATGGTGCACCCGCGCATTGGCTACGGTACATTCGTCGGCAGGTACGTTCCACTGTTGGCTGGCGGCGATTACCAGCATTTCGCGGGCCGAAGCACCCACTTTGCGTAGGGTCATATACCGACCACGAACCGATGCGCTACCGCCCGAAATCTGACCGCCAAATGATTTTTCACCCCCCGTTTGCAGAATCGTCACCTGATTCAGTGATACCCCCAATTCTTCGGCGATCAGCGCCGGAACCGACTGGAACGTACCCTGACCCATATCCGGTTGAGGGTTCATGATCGTAATTTTTCCGGGCTTCCCTCCCACCGATTTCTCGATGATGATGTAGGGTGTCAGCTCGGTACCAACGGGAGCCGCGTTGATATTCAGGATACCCATGCCCGCCACGTCAGGAACGCCAGCAGTGGCCGACGACATGCCGAGTACCAGTGCCCCGCCCGCCAGACCAAGCGTTTTCAGAAAATCGCGGCGGTTGGCTGTTAGTATAGTGTCTGTGCTCATCGTTTCCCGAGTTTAGTACTGTTCTTCACTTTAGGCGTAGCCGTGATTTCGGCCGACGCAGTATGAATGGCCTGCCGGATTCGGACGTAGGTGCCACAACGACAGATGTTACCCTGCATGGCCGCGTCGATATCAGCATCGGTTGGCTTTGGAATCTGTTTCAGCAACGCCACCGCCGACATGATCTGCCCCGACTGGCAGTAACCGCACTGCGGCACCTGATGCTCGATCCAGGCTTTCTGCACCGGATGATCGGCATTTTTCGAAAGACCTTCAATGGTGGTAATCTTCTGTCCAGCCACCGCCGAAACAGGTACACTACATGATCGAACGGGCGATCCGTCGAGGTGAACGGTACAGGCTCCGCACTGGGCAATGCCGCAACCGAACTTGGTGCCGGTCAGGCCAACTACGTCGCGGATTGCCCACAATAGCGGCATATCGGGATCAACGTCGAGCGTTTTCGGCTGATTGTTTATAGTGAGTTTAATCATGGCCATCAAACTGATTATTAAGGTGTTTCAGATAAAAGCGAAGGTACAAAAAAACCCCGACAGCCTATTGCTATCGGGGTTTTACAAGGCGTGACCAGATGATCAACACCGATTAAGACATCAGTACCCTTAGTTAGGATAACCGGGGTTTTGTGGCTTCAGCTGCGGGTTGTTCAGCATTTCCTGACGAGGCAGCGGCAACAGCAAATGCTTCTGCTCCAGCGCCTTGTTGGTACTCAGGTTCACGTGACCCACGAAATTATCGAACCCTTTGGTTGTCTCGTTAAACACTTTCCGAAGCCTAACCATATCAAACCAGGTAAGCTGCTCGTAACACAGTTCGTGCCAGCGCTCGCGCCATACAGCCTCGCGGAAGGTGTTCTGCGAGTAAGCGCCCAGTGCCGGTGTGGTGAGCTTCGCCCGATCCCGAATACGCTTCAGGGCATCGTAGGCCGCCTGCGTAGGCGCACCCAGTTCGTTCTGTGCTTCAGCGTACAAGAGCAACGTTTCGGCATACCGAATCTGCGGCACATTCAGGTTGTTCAACCGGGTGCCGGCTACGCCCTGCGTACCATTGGCCGTGCGGTTAAAGTGCTTGAACACATAAGGAGCACCCAGATTGAAGCGCGCGCCGGTACCATTGGTGAAATAGGTAGTGTAGAAATAACCCTCCTGATCTTTGGTCCGCAGATCGCCCGTTTCGTATGAGTTGTAAAACGAAGCCGTTGGTACCGAGCTTCCCGTTCCGGTTGGACCGTTGTAATTGATAGGCTTGAAGTTACCGTAGAAATTGTCCATCGGGTTCGACGCTACCACGGCGTTGTACTGCAACATGAACAGGTGCTCGACCCGGTTTTCCTGACTTTCGCGGTGTACATCTTCGTAGGTCGTAAACAGGTTAATCACCGACGGATTGGCGTTGGCATACGTAACCACCTCAAACGCTTTGTCGGCTGCCAGCTTGTAGTGGGCCGCGCCTTTGTTCAGCGGGAAACCCGCCATGGTCAGGTACACTTTCGACAGCTGCGTTTTCACCGCCGCCAGGTTAACCCGACCACTCACATCCATCCAGGGCAAACCAGCCGCTTCGGCCGCTTTCAGATCCTCGACGATCAGGTTATACACCTCTTCCTGCGAGGCACGGGGCGGGTTGAAATCAGGAGCCGTAGCGTCGGGCTGTGGTTTGGTAACGAGCGGCACATCACCCCATAGCCGAACCGCCGTGAAATAAGCCCAGGCTCTCAGAAAACGCGCTTCACCAAGAATTTTCGTCTTTTGCGCCTCGTCCATTGGCGTGATACCAGGCACCCGATCGAGCAACTGATTGGCCTGCGCAATAACGCGGTAGAGGCCGTTCCAGTAGTTTACCACATGCACCGTATTGCCATCGTGCGACAGGCTATACAGGTTGTTCAGGTCAGAATTTTGGGCTGTTTCGGTGGTCGACGTACCTGTCATCGCCTCTAGCAGTTGCCAGTTGTTAGAGAAGATGTTGGCCCCATCGCCGATGAAGCGCATGCTGGCGTAAACCGACACCAGGGCTGCTTCGGCATGGTCAGGAATGGTATAAAAGCTATCGGCTGTAAGGTTAGACGGAGCCATCTCGTCCAGAAAATTAGTACAACCAACGGGGCCGAACAGCAGCGTTCCGCCCAGCATCGCTTTAAATAAGGTATTTCGTAGGGTAATTCGCATGATAATGTGAGTTGAGGTCAGCGTGCTGATTAAAGGCCGATTTGCAAACCGAGCAGGAATGTCGACGGTTTGGGGTAGTTGTGCCAGATCATTCCCTGAGAGAAGGCGCTGTTGCCATCACCCTGGTTGGTAGGCGTCACTTCGGGGTCGCCAACGATTGGGTCTTTCACGAGCAGGAATATGTTCTGCGCCGTAGCGTAGAAGCGCAGCCGGTTCAATTTCAGCCGGTTGGTCACCTCGGCAGGCATGGTGTAGCCGATCAGGAAGTTACGGCCACGCAGGAACGAGCCGTCTTTGATCCAGTGCGAATCTACGTTGGTCACGTACCCGGCGCGGGTTTCCCGAATCTGGGCAATCGGCGTATTCTGGTTCTGTGGCGTCCAGGCGTTCAGCACCGACGTGTAGCTGTTGGCCAATGCCTGCCGGTCTTCGCTGGCGTGCAGGTTCATCAGCATCACATCGTTGCCGTACATGAACTGCAACTCGATGGTGGCATCGAATTTCTTGAATCGGAAGCTGTTGGTCAACGCACCCCATCCTTTCGGGCTACCGTTACCGATAATGCTCCGGTCGGCGTCGTTGATCACTTTGTCGCCGTTTACGTCCAGGTACTTGATATCGCCCGGCAGCAGGGTCAGGTTATTCCGGTAGCTGGTGAATTTAGACGCTTCTTCGCGCTCGGCCTCGCTCCACGTTCCCAGTCGGGTCAGCCCCCAGAATGAACCAACCGCTTCGCCAACCCGAATAATGTTGGTGGGGTTGGTGAAGTTCGGACCGCCTACGTTAAAGATGTCGGATGGCGTGGCCAGCGAAAGCACCTTGTTACGGTTCAGCGAAATGTTGAACGTCGTGTTCCAGGTGAAATCGCCCCGGTCGATGTTGACCGTGTTCAGGCCTAATTCGAAACCGGCGTTCTGCATCGTACCCACGTTCCGGCGAATGGTGCCGTACCCACTGGTGCGCGCCACGGGTGCGTCGAGCAGCATATCCGACGTTAAGCGGTAATAGTAGTCTGCTTCCAGCGATACGCGCCCTTTGAACAGGCCAATCTCCAGACCAATGTCGGCCTGTGCGGTTTTTTCCCACCGCAAATCGGGGTTAGCCAGCCGGTCGATGCCTGTTCCGCCGAAACGGGTGTCGTTGTAGATGGCCGAGTAGTTCGAGCTAAGCAGGGCCAGCGATGAGTAGGGCGGAATCTCCGAGTTACCCGTCAGGCCATAGCTGGTACGGAATTTCAGGTTTGAAATGGTCTGGTTGCCTTTCAGGAAGTCTTCTTCCGATACGCGCCAGGCGAAAGCGGCCGAGGGGAAGAACGCAAACTTGTGGTTAGCTCCGAATTTCGACGATCCGTCGGCGCGGCCCGTTACCGTAAACAGGTACTTATCGAGCAGGCTGTAGTTGACCCGACCGAAGTACGAGTTAAACGCAAACCGTGATGCACCCGACGTTACCTGCGGATTGGTAGCACCGGCACCCAGGTTGTTGAAGCCGAAGTAATCGGTGGCAAAGTTGTTGACCGTAGCGCCAATGCTGAAGATATTGGTCTCCTGCCACGACAGACCCAGCAAGGCGGTGAGGTTACTTTTCTCACTAAGCTGCTTATTGTAGGTCAGGTAATTTTCCAGCGACCAGAAGCTTTCTTTCCGGTTTCTGGCGGCGGCATTCCCAAAGTTACCCGGATTCAGCGTTCTGGTTTGTGACTCGTTGTTTTCCTGCGTCAATACATTCACGCCAAGTACGGTTCTCATTTCCAGTCCTTTGGCAATGCTGATGTTTGAATACAGGCTACCTAGCGTTGTTTGCGAGTTCAGAATATAACGGCGGTCCATCAGCCGATGTACCGAACTGAACGACCCCTCGGCACTTGGGTAGTCCCGGTTGCTGGCGTATGCACCGTTGTCGTATTTCACGGGCAGGAACGGAAAATCTTCCACGATCTGCCGGGGTACGGCATCATTGATATCCACCAGGTTTTCAGTCTGGTTGTTGTAGCTCAGCGTTCCGCCTACTTTCAGCCATTTCTTCACCTGATCATCGATGGTGAAGCGGCTCGAATACCGTTTCATGTACGATGTTTTGATCAGGCCTTCGTCGTTGCGGTAACCCAGCGACAACGAATACTGGGTACGTTCGTTACCCCCGCTGAAACCCAGTTGGTGGTTCTGCGACAGTTTATTCTGCGTGGTTTCTTTAAACCAATCGGTATCGTAGAGCGGATTCAGGTTGCTGTCGAACACACCCGGATGGGCCGCGCTGAACTGACGGCGACGCGCCACCGGGTCCAGGTTGGTGTATTTACCAGCCGCCCAGCCAACCGGGTCGAACTTGGCAATGTTGGCATAGGCCAGATCTTCGGTAGCCAGGTATTCGCGGGCATTCAGCACCTGCGGCCGGTTTGGTCCAATGGTGTTCACGCTAAAGTCGGCGTTGTAGGTAATCTGTCCTTCGCCCGCTTTGCCTTTTTTGGTCGTTACCAGAATAACCCCGTTGGCACCGCGTGCTCCGTAGATAGCCGTAGACGACGCATCTTTCAACACCTCGACCGACACAATATCGTTGGGGTTGATGAAATCGATGGCCGAGCTGAACTGGTTTTGGTTGCCCTGCGGCAGCATCACCCCATCGACCACGTAAAGCGGATTGTTGGACGAATTGATCGAGCTGAAACCCCGGATACGAACGGTAGTACGACCACCCGGACGGCCCGAGTTAGTGTTTACCTGCACGCCCGGCATCCGTCCCGACAGCGCCTGATTGAGCGACGGTGAAGGACGCTCCATCAGTTGTGATTGTTTCACACTGGCCACCGCCCCGGTAAGATCTGATTTACGGGTCGTGCCATAGCCGATAACCACCACCTCATCGAGGGCCTTATCGTCGTTCAGCAGCGAGAGGTTAATGGCCGTTTGGTTGCCAACCGCTACTTCCTGAGCTACGTAGCCAACGTACGAGAAAACGAGTGTGGCATTGCCATTGGGAACAAGCAGATTGTAGTTTCCCTGGGCATCGGTGGATGTTCCCTGCGTGGTGCCTTTTACCACAACGCTAACGCCGGGCAAAGCAGATCCCTGCTCATCTTTGATCTGACCGGTGATTCGCCGATCCTGGGCCATGACTCCGGCACATAGCAGCCAACTCAGCAGCAGCGTAGTGACCACGTACCCAACTCGTTGTAAAGGGTTCTTCATGATAGTTGATTAGATAGGTTAACGATAGATTAGGGTAAACCCTAACGATTAAGCCCTGATAAGGGGTGCCGTTACTACTTCTAATCAAAAAATGAGAACAAATAATATAGGAAAATGTCAATTTAGACACTAAACATATGACTATAACTACTTAATTAAATTATTTTAATAACTGGCTATCAACAGGTTGCCATCGTAGATATACCCTATGAAAAAATGTTGATCGTATAAACATATACCGATTGACGAGGTTTATCCAGCATCATTCGATACCGCTGGAAACGCCAGCCACTCAACGCCCAATCATATGGATAGCATCAATCGCAATCAGCCCGAAGAGAATCACAAGGACCTGCAACGTACCCAGGCCGGTAAGAAAATCAAGGAGTTGGCCACCAAAACGAATACCTGCTTCTTCTGCACGCAAATCAGAGCGGGACAGCCGTTGACGGTTCGCCCAATGTCGGCGCAAAAAGTGGATGAGCAGGGCAACTTCTGGTTCCTGAGTGCCAACGACAGCCATAAAAATCAGGAAATACAGTCGGATAATCACGTTCAGCTCCTGTTCCAGGGCTCGGCTCACTCTGATTTCCTGAGCATTTACGGAGAAGCAACGATCTCCACCGATAAGGAGCTGATCAAGGAGTTGTGGGAGCCGATACTCAAAACGTGGTTTACGGAAGGTGTCGATGACCCTCGGATAACCGTCATCAAGGTCGAAACCACAGAAGGCTATTACTGGGACAACAAGCACGGCGATGCCGTAGCCCTCCTGAAAATGGCTGCCGGTGCCGTGCTGGGCAAAACGCTGGATGATTCCATTGAAGGCACGTTGACGGTTTAGGTGCGGACACCGCAGGTGATCTGTAAAAGAGTTTTTCTACTAACGGAGGGCCGGGCTTACTGCATCGGCCCTCCGTCGTTTCAGGAAGATTACCCCTGTATGCATACAGGGTGGGTACGTCCTACTCTTCGTGAAATTCTGTTTTTAGCGCCCGGCTGTATAGTATCAATCGCGATTGATCTTCTTTCAAAACCACCAGGGAACGAACTCGTCAGGACTGCCTTTTACCACAAAGCCAACGTCCGCCTGTTATCGGTCAATAGCCGGCACTGGTCTGCATAAACCTTTATTCCTAAAGACACTCTTTATGAGACTTTTAACCGGCCTGCTAATAGCCACTATTTCGCTTGGCACCTACCAATTTAGCTATGCCCAGACCGTGTCTACCACTACTCAACCGGCGTCGAGGGTGGTGGAAGATGGCGGAAGTGGCCCTTATAGCGCCCTGATGATCAGCGAAGCTTCCTTGCCAACCCATACCGTCTTTCGCCCCAAAGACCTGAGCGCCTTTACCAAAAAAAATAAGCTACCCATCATTGCCTGGGGTAATGGCGCGTGCGCTAATTCGCCCTGGGAACACGTCAATTTTTTGTCTGAGGTAGCCTCACACGGTTTTCTGGTGGTCGCCATTGGACCCATGCCCCGGGAGGGCGAAAAAGGTAGTGGCAAATCGACCTCGTCTCAGTTGCTGGATGCCATCAATTGGGCAACGGCTCAAAACGCAGACAAGCAAAGTCCCTACTACAATAAACTGGATGTGGCTAAGATCGCCGTAAGCGGTATGTCGTGCGGTGGTCTGCAAACCCTTGAAGTAGCTGGTGACCCGCGCGTCAGCACCGTGGTGGTGTGTAACAGTGGCATTTTAGGCAATCCCGCCAGCGGCATGAGTGGCATGCCCAGCCTGACCAAAGACCAGCTGGGCAAACTGCATACACCAACCCTGTATATGCTGGGCGGTGAGAAAGACATTGCCTACAACAACGGCATGGACGACTACAAACGCATTAACCACGTGCCGGTGTTTATGGCTAACATGGACGTTGGCCACGGGGGCACCTACCGCCAGCCGCACGGGGGTGAATTTGCCAAAGTGGCCACCGCCTGGTACCAGTGGCAGCTCAAAGGCGACCGCGCTGCCGGTAAGCTCTTTACCGGTGAACCTGCCGGACTAGCGCAGAACCCGACCTGGCGGGTGGAGAAGAAAAAGATGCCTTAGTCAAAAAGGGCGCTTTTCAGTGAGGCTTCGCGCTCAACTCAGTCTTATTCATTGACGCGAATTAGGATGCGTTTTAGCTAAGGTTGCTTCGCGCTATAGGCTTCGCGCCCCGGGCCCTTCGACAGGCTCAGGGTGACAAGCACACTCAAGCCAGTGATCAACGTACCTGAGTGTCCTGTCACCCTGAGCCTGTCGAAGGGCCTAGCGTCAGCAACCTTAGATAGAACTCATTCATAGCTTACAATAATAGTTATGCTTGCGCCGGACCGCTCCAACGACAAGTCTGTTAGGTAAGCCGCCTAAGGCTTATACAACGTACCCACAACCAGCTTGTCACCTGAGAAATCTACTTCAATGAGTTTAGGAATCCGTATGGTACGGCCGTTGCTGCTTCTATGGCTGTGAAGGGCCATCAACCACTTGCCATCCAGTGTGCGAAACAGCATACCATGGCCGTAATTCGGTGGCGTTATCGGGTCTTTTTCCTGCAACCAGGGGCCATCGAGCGTGCCGCTTTTCGAATAGGCAACCCCTTGCGTATAGACATCGTAGATCCAGCTGGTCCAGATCATACCCAGCCGACCGGTTCCGGTCTGGAATAGATACGGGCCATCGGTCACTTTATTCGGGCCCTCCTTACCATTCTCTTTCTGTCGGCTCCAAGGACTGTCGCTAGCTCGGAAAAGTAGCTTACCCTCCCCTACCGATCCGCTCAAATCAGGCTTGAGTTCAATTTTCTCGATAGTGCCGTTCAGGTTTTGCAGCCATTCGTAACAGTACACCATGTAGGGTTTCCCGTCTTTATCCACCCAGAACGTGCCATCCAACGTTGGTTTGTTGGCAGGCAGGTACGTAGGATCGGCCATGGGTACGTAGGGGCCCTCGGGGCTATCGCTGACTAACACATGACTAGCCCGCCGTTCGATGACATTCTCGCCGACGGTATCAATTTTTACCGCCCGATTGGTGAAGGTGGCAAAGTAGTAGTACTTGCCCTTGTAGGCGTGTAATTCGGCGGCCCAAATCATCGGATTCTTCCCCATCCAGGAGTCAGGGTCGGTCTTGACCGGGTTGAACGGACCAGTCCATTTTTTCAGGTTGCTGCTTTTCCACAGCATACCTCCGGTGCCGGTCATGTAGTACGTCGAAGTCTTTTTATCCGCCAAAATAAACGGGTCGCTCAGCCGAATCGAATCCAGCGGAATGTCCTGCCTGACTGGCTGCACTCTATTTTGCGCGAAAACAGCGGTCATGCTACTAATTAGCAAAGCTGCGAGTACTATTACTCTTCTAACCATTCTCGGTTTGTATTCTATCTTTTTGCTGTATCCTGACTAAGAGCCTGCTACAGCCTTATCAATGATGAAAAGCGTAGCCAATATTGATGTTACTGTTATGAAAGGAAAGTATCAAAGATTAGCCTTTCTGATTTCCTGAGCGTTTATGGCGTAGCGACCATTTCGACCCATAAGAAGTTAATCGAAGAGCTCTGGGGTCTATCATGAAAACGTGGCTCTCAGAAGGCGTTAATGATCAATGAATCACCAGCGTCAAAATCGAAATAAAGGAAGGCTATTATTGGGATAGTCAATATGGTGATGCCGGAGCCCTATTAAAAATGGCTGTAGACTCAAGAAACTTAATCCAACATCGAACTGTGCCTGAATCAATCTTACCCATCTATGCAGTCATGTATTGTTCTCGGACCTGCGTCTCTTTGGGCAATTCAAAATTTGCTTTAACAGTCTCTATGTCAATAAATTGACTATTTCTGAGTTGTTTGGTAAGAAAAGGCTTATGTACCCACCCGTATTGCCTGAGCTCCTTTATCACTCGCTGTTCAGATAACGTCAATAGGTTATCAAAGTAGTCGGCGATAACCAGTCGGGCCATGTCAGTAGCCTCCCGCTCATCGTTGCCATAAGCCGAGAGGTTTAGTGAGGGAAAATAAATGATCGTATGATCTCCATCAGGAAAAACTAATGCCCTTAACCCGGTATGGACATCTTTCTTACGAAGATCAAGCGTCAAAAACTCTTCCTGTCTACTTTCCACCTTTACCTATGATTATATGTGACCGTGCAATGATGATGTATTATAACAAATTTTGCTCGATATAAAGCTTAAGTTCTCCACCCGCTAACAAAAAAGAAAGGAATCTGCTATAGGCATCCTTCCTCCTTTCTAATAACTTTCTTTTGGTGGAGATTCGGCCTTTGCTGTTGATATGTTGGGCTTGCCTATTGCGGTCAAACAGCTTACCGGCTCTCAAGGTAGCGGCGTATCTATCTTGGACTCATTACTATCAGTCAAGACCATATTAGAGAGCTTCTACAAGGCTAATGTGCCAGTGAAGATGCAACGCTTCATCAAATCGGCAAGTGGGCCTACAGGTAGCGTTAACGACATCCGTGCTATTGTGGTCGGCAATGAGGTTGTATCTGTGATGGAACAGGGGGCAAGTGGTGGGGACTTCCGCGCCAACTTATCGCAAGGGGGCAAAGCAGCAAAGATTAGGCTCAGCGAAGATGAGAAAAAAGTGTGTATCAATGCGGCCAAAGCTTTAGGGCTTGAATTCGCAGGTGTAGACTTAATGCGTGAAGCAGGTAAGAAACACGGTGAAACTAACTCTTGCTATGTAACCGAAGTAAATGGCAATCCGGGAACTGGCATAATTGACATAACCGGACATAACCACTTTACTGATCTGGTGAAGTTTATCGCTGATCGTAAAGCAACGAAGGTAAAGAATGCCAATGCCGCCAGTACTGCCGATACTCAAGCAAACGCGTTAAGTTCATACCCTGCCGACATGATACATGCAAACATGACGCCTCAACAAGTGTCCGATTCATACATCAGCTTGTTGTTGAACGATGCAAAGCCTAATAAAATAGAGGCTCAAGAAGCCATAGCCGGAGAAATTTTAGACAAGGCCCGCCCATCAGAACAGCCAGTCATAGACTCTTTACAGTCGTGCGAGTTACAAACTTATGCGCTTGAAAGATTTGGGAAATCTCAATCGACAAAGATTGAAGTTATACAGCCATCTTTTTTGAGCGAAGCTTCAGCTCAAGCACTTGACATATTCAAAAGAATAGGAAGGTAAATGATTGAAGAAGGGAGAGCTACACTATTTATGAAATTGTAGCATATCCCTTCTTTATTTATTTAATAGAGTCACTTTGAATTCCCATTTTTGAGGAACAACATTCCACGTATCTTTTTCCGCTACCGCACAGACATAGAACATTTCTAACATCATCTAACTTTTCTTCCATTAAGTTTTTTCGTTCAAAAAACGATTTATAATATAATGTAGTCACGTAATTAAGATAAGTGAAATCTACAAATGCTATATCTTTTTTTAAAGGATTCAATCCTTTCTTAATATAATAACCTAAAAAACTCAGTTCAGAATCCGCATAATAATTACGACAATTTTTTATTCTCTTTATAAGATAATCAACCACCTTCTCTGGCGTTTTTAACAGTTTACATATCAATTCTAAATCTGGAATATTAAGAGCAATTGCAAATTCAGAATGTTTATCATAGAGCATAATTTGTGTCGCGTGAACTATTGCAGGAAAATAATCTAACACAAGGCATACTATGTAAGCCTTCTTTATATTCTTTATTTTACCACCTATATCTTTATCATCGCAGCTAAAACCATACTCTGCTGCATCTAAAATACTGTTTTTGCTTGTTACACCCTGAAGATAAGCACTTTCAATAGCCTTTTCAAAATCGTTATGAATGCTATCAATGTTGCCTTGTTTGGAAAGAGTTGTTAGCTTTTTTGATTTTACCTGAAATATTAATCCAACATTTTTATGTATAACCAAAAGGTCAATATCTGTAATATCTTTAGACTTGTTTTTAAATATTTTAACACCTCTATATACGTTTTTAACACCGAATACATTGTTTAAAATCGAATATGTTATTGTCTCACCTATTACGCCCCTATTAGCAAGACTTAAACTCGCATATGATTTATCTTTAGTCATCCAGTAAAACGGTGATTCATATAGAGCTTCAGCTACAAGAAGAGGAACGGATATGAAGTACCTACCATCCCTCAATTTTATAATTGGTCTTTCTAAAAATGGATTATAATCGCCTATATCATTAAGTTCAGTAACTATGCGACTGTCGTAAGAAGTGCTTATATTATTCAGTATTGCTTCAAATTCAATATCGCCCTGAACTATTTCATCATAAGTTAAAGAGAAAAGCCCTATTAAGTCTAACGGATTAGTTAAATTTCTTCTATACAGAATATCATTAAGTTTGTTATGAAACTTGGTATGAATAGCATTAAAGAACTTATTCATTGATTTTGGAGAAAACCCCTTATTATTCTTTAGCCAGACTCCATCTAGAGCATATTTATCTACCGAAAGTTTAGCGTATTGAGAATCAAATGCACCAGCACCACTATAAAAAAATGCCTCTTTAAATACTTCTCCATTTTCTGTATATGATTTAGGTCGGTTCAAATTTGCAAATGCACTCTTGTAAGTATTGTGAAGAGCAGACATTAGACCACATGTTTCATCTAATATTTTATGGTAATTATAAGAACCTTGCTCAAATACTGGTTTGCAATTTTTCAACCATAATCCTGTTAGAAATTTGTATTCATTATAATTCAAAGTTTCGTATGGGTTTGCTTTTAAAATCCCTATATCTGTCTGACAAAAATCTCGGTAGTTTATTATAGCTAAAATCTGTATAAACCTATAGTCAGAAGTTATTAAATTCAAGTGCTCAGTTATCTGACTCCTTTCCATGACTGGTAGATTAAGTTGTATCAATCCGTAATAGACAAAAGTTATTAAAACCTAGATAGATTTATCTGCTGATAATGGGCCAATCGGTGGCATTTTTAATAAATGCCACCTACAAAAAACCCCGAAATTGAGCCAATTTCGGGGTTTTAGACGCTTTTTGTGGAGACGCAGGGATTTGAACCATTAATGGACTACCCCAAAAAAGGCTTTTAAAGCATTGTAGAGGCACTTTTACCCCTCTGTAGCTTGCCATTTGCGAGCGTTTCCTAACCATTCCTTACACAGAAACTAATTAATTGATTATCAAACGAATAAGAATTTATACCAAGCGGTGGCAACATCGCTAGCTTTGGTTGATTAAGCTTCATTTCAGAACTTGCTGATAGTTCACCATCAATCAAAATTTGAACATGGAGTCAAAAAGAAACACTCGGCTTCAACTCGACTTCGAGTCTTTATTCTTTGTGTATTACTCCGCTTCTCAACTGGGCTTCTATTGGTGTAATGAGAAGTCTGAGTACAGGCTTATTCATTTATTCTTCTGCCTCATCACTTTCTTCTACATTCTTTATCGACTTTTTAGGTAGGTCGATCGGATAGAACTGATGCGCCAGTCGTTTATTCAACGTCCCATTAAGAACACTGATGCTTAGGTCCTCCCTCGCTTTTTCGGCGAAGGCGGCAATCAAGTCGTAGAGTTCGTCATGAGAATCAAGCGGAATGGTTGTATGTATATGGTGATGGACCGTTATGTGCCGAATGCATCGTCCCAGTACCTCATCAAGATGGGTTAACAGGGGCTCTGGCAACAGGATCAGATTTTTGTAGTAGAGCCGTTTTAGCGCAAAAGCTTTTGGGAAGTATTCGGCGAAGTACGGCTTAGAGTCAATTAGCCATTGCTCTGCAGACTGTTCATAAAACTGAAAGTAGTTAAGGAAGCTAAAAACGTCCTCGTAATACATCCCAAGTTCCTCAATAATCTCCTTATAGGCTCCGAGCTTTTGCTCAAAAATTTTCTCCTGAAACTGTTTTTTGTTCTCCCGCCAGTAGACCAGAATACCACTTAGCAAAAAGGATAAAACAGCCAGGATGATCAGGGCTATATCTTTCATAAAGGCCTGAATCTTACTCTAACAAGGTAGCCGAGAGTCCTAGTTGTTGAGCCAGTGTCAAGCGGCTCGATCCGGTTTTGGCCATATGCCTTAGAATGGCTATTTCGGTCACTCCTGACTTACTGTCTTTCCGCATCACGACCAGTCCATTAGCCAATCCTAGAATGTTCTCTCGGGTGAGGGGGGTTTTGTGCCGACGAAGTACGAGTTCAACTAGTGGCTTAATTACCTCTTGGCGAGGATTTCCCACAAACGCCACAGACATTATTTCATAAGGATTGTCTGGTGCGGCAGTGACTGGCTTAGCTTCTAGCCTGACAACTAAGCATGACAAAATGACAAACGCATAAAATAGGGCGTACTTCTGTTTCATTTTGATGCATTTTTTTTGTAGATCATCTTGGTTTACAGGCTATAAAGCGTGAAAAGAATCGAAATTGCGACACTATTAATCGATGAGCTAAGAAGGAGTAGGGCTCGTATGAGCACCTAGACCTTTTGTCTAGACAGCTCCTTCTTCTGGTAGGAGATCAATTCATTCTGTAAATCGAGAAGCTGGTCTTTCTCGATTAAGGTATATCCTTTGGGAATAGTCTCCCCCTCCTCAACTCCGTCAAGCAGATAAGCCGCTGTAGTGGCAAGCAATTGGGCGATTCGTTTCAAGTCAGAAACCGACGGCTCTGTTTTATCAAGCTCCCATTTAGAAATCGTCTGTTTCCCACTGCGAAGTCCAAGCTGTTCTGCGAGATCACTTTGACTAAGACCAGCTGCCTCTCTCTTTTCTTTAATTCTTCCTCCTAGGGTACCCATTTAAAAAAGGTAGTTCTTACAGTTGACTTGTAATACTCTGAACATTACTTTTACATCGTAAGTATCACAAAGAAATACATACACTGTAAATGTAGTCTACTGACATTATCCGGGCAACCCATGAGCAACGCGAATAAACAAACGGTCTACCCAGACCCCCTGACGGTCGAGCACTGGCGTGAACGGCTACGTAAGCTGATACCGAAGAAGATGACGCTCAAGAACCTGGCTGAGCGTATTGCCAGCGAGGATAAGTATTTCGAGGGGCTGACTGGCTACTCGCGGCTGACCAACATTGTCAACTCGCGCGGCGGGTTACAAGCTACCAACCGGCTGGTACTGCTCCTGGAGCGGCTGGATCTAAAAGTGGAGTCTCGCCAGGAAGAACCGGCTACCCCGAAGGTATTTAAACGTCAGAAATTCAATCTTTTAGATTGATACCTATCCCTGTACGCTTTCTATTACTTCACTGCGTCTGCCTGCCAAGCGGGCTTATATCCACCAGTTATATGCACACAAAAGAGAGTTTCGACGAATCGGTCAAGCGTCTTGTAGCCCAGCTCACAGCTTACAACGGTGAGCGACCCTCCCATACGATCAGCGAAACAGAGAACACTTTTGCCGGGCGAGTGAATGCCCGTACTATCAAGCTAGTGAGTCCCGAACTTGACCTGGGACTGCTGCTGAATGCGGACCTTTTAAGGGTTGACTATAACCTCACCATTACTGACTTGAGCGTCAATCGGAAGGGAGCGAACCTAGTGGCCCGCGTAGTGGCCAGAGAAATCACCGAACAAGCCCGCGTAGTCGATTCGGTGAGCGGTGATCTGCGGGCATTGAGTCGCCAAATGCCAGGCATTATCCAGGTTTGGCTGACCCAGTTACTGACAATTATCAACGAAGGTGGCGGGTTGGAGGCGGCTTCCCAGGCGGTGGATGTGCTGGAGGAGCTTAAAATGAAGGCTGATCCTATCGTAGCTCCCATCTCTGACCGCTTGAAGCGCCAGCGCCTGAAGCCACCTGTCTGACCATAAAAGCTTACCCAGTTTATTTTTCACAAAAAACCCGGCCTGTTGGAAGCAGGCCGGGGGCACTAAACAGAGTAAATCAGAATGCAAACGTACACAAAAAATGGCTTCACCCGCCACGAGTGGGTGCGCCTGTATCAGACCTGCGCGGCCCTGCGCCTCCAGGCTAACCTTCGGGGAAACGTCCTGCTATCCTTTTTCTGCACCTGGCTGATGAGCCAGTTTCATGCTATGATTAAAGGCCATCTACTAACCTCAAAACCAGTAAACCAATGAGCATTGAGCAGCAAAACACAGCAACTGAGTTACAGGCCATCCTTGATAAGCTGACCGAAAATATGAATGTCCTGGCTCTTGTGCAGCAGGATTGGGAGGAGGGCAAGAAAGTGAAATTAATTCTCCGGCAGGAAGTCGATCAGGGCAAGGGCGTCGGCCTGGCCTTCACCTGTGAAGAGGACGGCTCGTTTCTGATCAGCACGCCTTTGTACATGCTCATCGAGGAAACTCAGAAACGGATCGATAGGAAGCGGAGTCAGCTCGCCGCGCTATGATCGGCTGATTAACGATTGGATTGGGGGTGGTTGTTACCATCCCCTTCCTCCTAAAAAAAAGGCACAACCCGCTCGACGCCCACCCCGCCCGCTCATGAACGTACCTAAGCCCATCCCGCCCCGGCGTGAGCCCGAGCCACTAAGCGCGGTGAATCGACGCCTTCTAATCGGCCGTCACATCCGGGCCTCTGTGCAGGCAGCCCGTAACCGCAAACAACCCGGCTTTTAGCCCCTTAACTACTTGATCTTATGACTATTCGCATAGACAATACGTTGCTCAAAGTTACTTCCTTGGCTCTGCTGGTCGATGAGCTTAAGGCCTGCAATCGTGACGATCTACAGATACTGGCTATGCCGATTCCCGAGCATCCGGCCAGAGCGTTTGTCTTAACCCTCTCAGCGCCGGTGCTTGCCCTAACCCCACTGTTTGTTGAGCAGTTGAAACGCCTCGATCTGATGCTGCTCAATGTTACGTCCCGTCGGTCAGGGAGTAACTGTGTGATTGACTACATGCTAGTTGATCTCTCCCCCGTAGCAGTTAGCGCTTCTGGCCAACCACAGGGGCTAATCACCGACATGCACAAATTGAAAGAAGGCAGGGACAAGATCTTCATTATCATGAATCGCTTTCTGAACGGAGAACAAATTAACACAACGTTCGCCCTGGCAGATCAGCACCAGAACGTGGCAATAAATAGCTCGCTGAAATATCGACTCTTGGTAGGCGATCTGATCGTAGCGATCCTGGGCGATATCGACAAGGAAACCGCGCGCATTCGAGACCAGATGGACGGACTATGAACAGCCTGGCCACCTTCATCATACTCATCATCGTGGCCTCCTTCCTGATTCCCCACCTGAAGGAGGCCCTCAAAAATCCCCTAGACAAGCATTTCAATGACTAGTTTCCCCACTCCCCACATGGAAGCCGTCGATCCTACCCTTCAGGACGTTGCCCAGGATGCCCTCCACTGGCTACACCTGGATGAATGCAGCTGTGAGCTGCGCCAAACCGTAGAGGAACCCCGGCTCGACGGCATCAGCAAGCGCAGTCACCGCACGCTGGGCTCGATTCACTACGATGAAAAAGCCGGGCAGTATACCAGCTTCGCCGATCTGGGCGGGGCAACTCCCGTCCCCGTCCGGCCCCGCTTTGAGCTGGTCATGGCCCAGCATGATCTGATCACCTTTCTGCACCAAACTGTCCGCCTGTAGCCATGAATCTATTTCGTCAAGCCTTTACCCGCTTCGTTGCCCGCAATATTGTGACCACCGGCCCGGTAACTACGCCCATCGCCCCCGTCCTGCTGGCAGGAAACACAGGCTGGGAAACTCACTTTGTCAATACCCAGGCCGTGGCCACCCTGCGCCGCCTCATCAATCAGGATATGCTCCGCTGGCTGGATCATCAGGACACGTACGCGCCCCCGCATTTGCTGGAGCGGGCTGATCAGATCCTGCCCGAACACTTCGGCATTGTCATCCTGACCCACGAGCAGTGGGTGCGGCTGACGTACGTGCTGGTCACCTACCAGATTGTACAGGAGCAGCTGGGGGCCATGTCCCTGCTGGATGATCTGGACCCGGTGACCATCCTGGCCCACCTGGCCAACCTGCGGCAGGTGCCCCGCTTTCCGCTGGCCCGTTAACCCACTACTAACCTAACCGCTTCACCAAGTATGAATCCAAGTAGCGTTTTAAATCCAAAGCGTCAGGCCTTTGCCGACGCCCAGCAGGAGCTAGTTCCCCTCCTGGAACAGGGCCCTATTGACCCGGCTACTGTCGAGGAGGTCATCAACCGGGCCGTCGAGCTGATCGAGGGCCTGGAGGTAGCCGCCGCCACGCCCAAAAACGTATATGGTCCCCGGTATGAGACCACCAACCAGCAGTACAATCAGCCCACGGGCGATTTCATTCAACACCAGATCGTTGCCCCCCGGTCGGTGCAGCATCACACCACCGAGGTCAATGTACCTATCGAGCGTTTCTACCGGCTCTCTACCAACCTGATCATCTCAACGAGCGGTCAGTTTCTCTTCCGGCCGGAGACCAGGGAGCTCTACACGCCCGCCGCCGCCCTTACTCTGACCGAGACGGAGGCCATCCGGCTTGAGGCTTTTCTTCACAACGACTATAACTGTTGATGCGCCAGTACAACCCCAATATCGGTACTGGCTACAGAAAGCCAGCCGGACCTCAACCAGGCGAACCCAACGCCTATGCGTCACTGGTGACTGATGACGACCTGGAAGCGGAGACCAAGAAACGCCGGGCGGGCCTGGTTTTCCCCCTGGACGTGTTTCCCGACCGGCTCAAACCGCTGATCGCCCAGCTGGTAGACAATATGCACGGTGAGCGGGCTTTTATTGGCCTTTCCTTGTTGCAATGTGCCTCGGCCGCTATCGGCTCGGCCCTGCGAGCTCAGACTCCTTCCCGGTGGCAGGTGTGCCTGAGCATGTGGGGAGCCACGGTGGGTATCAGTAGTTCCGGTAAGTCCATGATCCAGGGCGTATTGCTGCGTCCTTTGCACAAGATCCAGGACGAGTACAACCGGTTGTACCTGGATGAATGCCGGGCAGCCGCCGCTGAGAATTCGGACAAATTTCCCAACCAGAAGGTGTTGCTGTTTTCCGATATCACCTTCGAGTCGCTCATCAAAGACGTTTTCGGCCACAATTTCAAGGGCGTCGTTCGCTATGAAGACGAGCTGCTCAAGTGGCTCGATGACATGGATCGCTACAAGACGGGCAAGTCCGAAGCCTCGTTCTGGACCTCAGCCTGGTCGCCTTCTTCCTCGTTTTCCATGCGCCGGGCGGGTAACAAGTTTACCTACATCGACAAGAACCACCTGGTAGCCTCGGTGATGGGCTCCACCCAGCCCGACGTGCTCTACCGGTTTTACGAGCAGAACCGGCTACAGACGGGCTACATCTTCCGTATGCTATTTGCCTTCGCAGAGACCGACCGGGTGATCTCCCCCAACCTGACCTATAGCCTGCCTGATGAGGTCATTGAGCCGTATATCCAGATGATCCAGCGGCTGCACAACGAGCTGCGCATGGACTGGCCCGACTCCGAACCCCAGGTAGTGACCATGCACGTGGAGGGGGTGAAGCTGTTTCAGGAATGGCAGGATAAGCACACCCGGCAGATCAACCGGATGGAGAGTCTAACGGACCGCAACGTACTGGGGGGCATTTTCGGAAAGATCAAGGAGTACGTGCTGCGCATATCGCTCATTCTGGCGGCGATGGACTGGACCTTCGCCTACGGCACGCTGGGCAGCGTGAAGGGCTTCGGCATCAAGGTCGACTACGTAGCCGCTGCCCTGCGGGTATGCGAGTACTTCATGGCCAGCGGCTTTGAAGCCTATCAGGTAGCCAAAAACAAGGTCATGGTTCCGCCCGAAGTACTGGAATTTGCGGCCCTGCTCAAAGCCCACAATTACAACCAGACCGAGATGGGCAGGCACCTGAACGTGTCCCGGCAGGCGATTAACCGCAAGCTCCACGACTACATGGACAAGTACCCCGGCGCGTTCGGAGCCCGTAATTTCTAGGCGATTGTGGTGCGTGTTGACATGTTGACACGTTTTAGTGCAATTTTAACCTTAACTCATTGATAATCAATGTCAACACGTGTCAACATCTGTCAACATTTTGCCGTTTTTGAAGTGGTTAACTCCTTGATTATCAGTAGTAGCATAGCAACCCGCTCATGTTGACACAGGTTGACACGGTGTCAACCTATGTCAACACACCACAGTTGACACACCCCCTTTGATAATCAAGGAGTTAACCACTTCAAAAACGGCAAAATGTTGACTCTAGTTGCGCGGTAGAGTAAACTGAAAATCAGATAGTTAACCCCTAAATAGGACTAAACTAACGTGAATTCTTGTCAACATAGCAACACGCACCACAATGCTGTGGTGTCAACGTTGGAAAACCAGCCACTGGGCTGGTACCGTCTGGCCGCCGTGAACCGTACCGAGCCGAACATGCTCCGCCAGTTCTACAAAAGACGCTGGAGCAGATTAATGACGAAATCGCCAAACGTAGCCCGCTGGTGCTGCACCTGCCCAGCGAAGAGAAAGCCCCGTTTTAGACCAATCCAAGTCGAGCGCCAGCCTGTTGCAAATGAACAGGCTGGCGCTGAATCCATCAAAAGTAGAGAAACATGTTCGGGGTGCTGTTTGCACCAAACACCTGGTAGCTAACCAATCTATTCAGATTATACCGGGCACCTTCGACGATAATGAAATCCCCATCAAAGATAAAAGTACCACTACTGATCTGCGTAGTACCGATGTACACCCTGGCGGTCCTGTTATTTCCTGGTGGGAGTTCAGCCTGAATCCTGGCAGCAGTTTGCTGGCCAAAGCTGACCACTTCATCTTCTTTACAAGCGCTCAGCGTGCTCATGAGCAGTAGGATCAAAACTAATTTTTTCATGACCTAAAGGTTCTGATTTGATAAGACTCCCTGTAAACAAATCAGAACCTAAACCTTCCCTTAAAATCTGAGCCACATGCCCATAAATTATAAGCTGAATTACAATCCGAACTTCAAAAAGCTGAGTGCCTGGATACGCTTTGAGCGGGCGAAGAATTGCTGTGAGCAGTGCGGGATTCGCAACTACACGGTGATTGAATACTTGGATGAGGCCATCGACGATACCCACCCCTTCGATACCTTCAAAGAAGCCCGTGCCTTCGCCGATGCGCAAAACCAGAGCCATCAATCTGCGGGAAAATGGAACGTTCGCTTCTCGGTAGTCACCCTGACGGTGGCCCATCTGGATCACAACGAGAAGAACGATGCGCTGGATAACCTGAAGGCTTTATGTAATCGCTGTCACCTGAACTTTGACAGGCGTGATAATTGGAAACGTAGGCGATATGGGAAGACAGGACGGTTCCACAAACAACTAGTTATATCATTATGAAAAAGGAACAGCTACAACAGGCTACCCGGCTGGCCGAGCAACTTATCGACACCAACCTCTCTGAATTTGGCCGGGCGGAAAGCGTCAAAACTGCCGCCTACCTCCAGTATGCCGAGGGTCACATGCGCGACTACATCAACGAGCTGGAGGAGACCATCACGGGTCTTGACGTCCCCACCCTGCTCCCTCCCCTGATCAGCAACTGGGATACGCTGAGCAGCACCCAGAAACGGCAGTCGATCACCGAAGTGGCCCGGCAGCTGCGCTCGACGCTGAACTGGGCCAAGGAATTTCACCAGCTCCTCACTAAGCAGACTAGCTTTATCGAGGAGGTTAATGCTCAGGCGGTTGAGCAGGAAACTACGCGCATTGCGCAGGAAAATAAGGAATCTACGTAGTTCTACGCTTGTTGATTCAGTTGTGACCTGTTTTAGCTTGAGATAGCCTGTTAAGTTTAATCACGTTTCTGAAAAGCCCTCCTCTATTCCCTATGTCTACTCCGTGTCGCACGCTGACGCTGGCCGTAACGCCCCTGGTAAAAAACATTGTGCTGGCCTCGACAAAAGGGAAGCCTCTCTTCATCAGCCGGGATCCGCGCAGGCCCTTTAACCCCTACGCCGTGCACCTGTTCGCTCTCCTGGATCGGAAACACATGCGCTACTTCGAGGCGGCCGGCCGCGAGATTGGCCACGAGGCATTGACCGACACCCTGGAGGTAGAGATTCCCGACTGGCAGATCCGCTACGGCGGCGGCGGAGAAATCACCCCCGCCCGGGAGCTGGCCTTTAACACGTTTGTGATGAAGCTGTTTCGCCAGCGCCTGCGCGATGAGATCGCCATTCGCATGGAAACCACCGCTTCGATTCGCCGGGCGGCTGAGCAGACCCTGCTGCGCTGGGGCGTCTGCGAGGATCTGTATCCCCTGAGCGCGGCCGTGCGCTACTACGGCCGTAACCGGCAGGAGGCAGAGGGCTAAACCTTGATTAATAAGAGTTAGGTGTTGAAAAGACTACTTCCGCTGGGGGTAGTCTTTTTTTTGCGCCGGGCGTACTGATTCAGTTGTGACCTGTTTTCCCGCCCCGCCGAATCCCTATTTCGTGGCCACAAGATACCCTACTCATTTCTTCAGCCATGTAGTACCATCACCCACCTAAACCTGATGAACACCCGCCCGACATCCTGGAATCCCGGTGGCGGGGCTGAGCTGCGCGTGACACCGATTGCCGGTATCACCGATCTCAGCCCCGCCACGGGCGGCGTGGAGCTGCGCGAGGGCTACGACTGGCAGGACTTCTACGTGACGCCCGGTACGCTGGGCTATATCGATCAGGTGAGTCAGACCGATAACGGAGCACTCCACCAGATCAGCGTGCAGGGCTTTGCGCCCAACGATGCCCCGACGTACTCGGATGTTCTGGCCCGCCTGACGGGCATTCCGCTCCTGATCCGGTTTCGGGAATATGCCGATTCTACGTGGCGGCAGGTGGGCTCCCTCACCACGGGCATGACCCTGACCTACACCTACGAGTCGGGCAGCGACGTACCCGACAGCCGGGGCTATACCCTCAAGCTGGCCGGCGACTTTGATCAGGCCTGTTTTCTCCTTTCTCCTTCGATCGCCCAAAATGGCTAAGTATACCCTCACCCTGGCCGATCTGGCCAACCAGCCCTGGGCCATCGAGCCCGCCACGGGCAACGCGCTGGCCATGCAACTGGCCCATGCGCCTATGGCACTTGAAACGCCCGAAGAAGAGCCAGTTATTTATGAATACAGCTGGGTCTGGTACCCGAAGGCTCAGCTCCCGGGCTCCATCGCCGTCATCCAGATCCGGGGGGCAATCTACGACTACTACGCCCAGTACATCTGCGAGAAGCTCGATCTGATCTACCGCGATAAAAACGTATCGGGCATGCTGGTGATCCTCAGCTCGCCGGGTGGGCAATCAATGGCGGGCAGCCGAATCGCGGACAAACTACTGGCCGCTCCCTGGAACACGGCCTGCGTGATTGATTATGGCATGGCGGCTTCGGCGGGCTACGCCATCGGGGCAGCCTGTGATGGCTTCTACGCCGGACGAGCCTCGGATATGGTCGGCAGCATCGGCACCTACATTACCTGGCAGGATTTCTCGGGCTACTTCAAAAAGAACGGCATTGTCATCAAGGATCTCTACGCCGATCAGTCCACCGAAAAGAACGCCGAGGTACGGGCCGCTCAGGAAGGCAACACCGAACCGCTCCGGGCCATTGCCACCGCTGAGGCGACCCGCTTCATTGATTACGTCAAGAACCGCCGCCCGAACCTGGGCAAAAACGCCAGCATCCTCAAAGGGGCTATATTCCCCGCCGATCAGGGCGTGAAAGAAGGCATGCTCGACGGTATTGCCAGTCAAAAAGAGATTATCGCCGCCCTGCGCGGCACCAGTGCTTCACTAACTATTTCTTCAACCCGTACCGATATGTTCGGATTTAAAAAAGTACCTGCCCTGGAGGCCCTCTCCGGGCTTCAGGGCGAGCAGCTCACCGATGGCCTGCTCGAATCAGCCAATGCTGAACTGGCCACGCTGGGCGTTACCGGCTGCGCCCTGGTTACCCAGGCCCAGTTCGAGGCCATCGCCTCTGCCCCGGATCCTGCGGCGCTGGCCACGGCCAACTCGGAAGTGACCCGGCTAACCACGGAGCTGAACACCGCCAAATCTGAGCGGGACAAAGCCCAGTCGGCGCTGGAAACTTCTCAGAAAGAAGTAACGCGGCTGGGTAGTCTTAACGGGGCCGAGCCGACCACGCCCAGCAACGCCAAGGACGAACAGCCGGATGCCGAGCAGGCCCAGCCCATCAAGCTCAGCTACACGGCTGAATCAGCGGGCATCAGTCACCTGATCGACTAAGCGACATTTTTCACCCCTTTTTTTACGACTAATCATGGCATTAGCAATCTCAAACATTATCGCCGATTTCGGGGCGTACTACCTGAACTCGGGTCAGAACATGAAGCGGCTGTATCAGCTGCTTCGCCGCACCCAGGAGAGCGAAGAGCTCTTCACGGTCGTTATCCAGGACGATACCATCTGGCGGGCTGCCAAGTCGCTCCAGACCCGGTTGATCCAAGCCTACCAGGCGGCCTTCACGCCGATCGGCACCACCACCTTCGATCCCATCGAGATCCGCATGTTCCACCAGAAGGTGGATACGTCGGTGACGCCCCACGAGCTGGAGGCTACCTGGTTGGGCTTTTTGACCGGTGACGGGGTGAAGCCCTCGGAGTGGCCCTTCATCCGCTGGTGGGTAGAAATGCACATCATTCCTCAGATGCAGGAAGATCTGGAGCTCAACGAGATCGCCACGGGCGTGCGCGTGGAGCCAACGGCGAATACGGCCGGGGCGGCAGGTGCGTCGATGAACGGCTACCTGACGGTGCAGAACACGCTGACTACGGCGGGCCGCATTACCCCCATCGTGATGGGCGCCGTGCCAACGGATCCCGCCGAACTGGTGGAGTACTTCGAAGATTTTGCCGACCAGATCGACAAGCGCTACTGGAAAAAGCCCATGATCGTGGCCTGCTCGGAGACCATCGAGCGCCGCTACCTGCGGGGCAAAGAGAAGGTGTACGGCAAGAACACGCGGGGCGACGCCCGGATCGATAACTCGATTGAGAACACCAACCTGCTGGTTAAAGGCTACGCGGGCATGGCCTCATCGAGCCGGATCTGGTGCACGCTGAAAGAAAACGCGGTGATGCTCAAAAAGCGCACCCAGAACGAGCAGGCTTTTGACATTCAGCCCTTCAACCGGGAAGTCAAACTGCTGACTGACTTCTGGCGCGGGGTGGGCTTCGTGCTGCCTGAGCTGGTCTTCCGCTCAGACCTGTAATCAACCTCCCATTTGTTTCAGGTAGCCGGATTTGTTTTGCGTAGAAAGCGCGCAAAACAAATCCGGCTCACTCCAGAGACGTAACGATCAATCGATCATGAGTGAACAAACCAAAAAAATTGAGGAACTGGAGGCGACCATCAAGGAGCGCGACCAGGCCATCCTCGCCCAGGACCAGGCCTTCACTACCCTGGAGACCGAGCGCGATACGGTGATCGCCGAGCGTAATGCGCTGATCGCTGAGCGTGACACCCTGCTGGCGACTCATCAGGACGAGCTGGCCGAGCGGGATGAGATCATCGACGGCCAGGCCGAGACGATTCAGGCCCTGGAGGCGGAGCGCGACGCGCTGAAGGCGGATCCCAGCCTGACGCCCAGCTTCACCCTGAAGGGAAAGACCTACCAGGTGAGCGTGCGCAGCTTCAAGTACCGCCGCGCGGGTGAGGGGCAGGAAGCCCGGGAGTACACGGTAGCCGAGCTACTGGCCGATGCGGCGCTTCAGACGGAGCTGGTGAAGAAAGGGGTCGGATTTCTGGAGCTTACTAAATCCGTTTAACCATGGCAACCTACAAAAACATCAAGGATCCGGGCAACGTCAGCCGCATGGGTGGTTTGCAACAGCGGATCTTCCTTTGCCCTTTTGCCGATATTGACACGCTCCAGGAGCCGGTCGATTACAAGGTTACCACCCCGCACGTCTGCGCGGATGGCAAGGGCTTCATCGAAGTGTATTCCACCAAAGACCTGTCCGAGGTGCTGCTGGAGGCCATGGGTGGAGCCGATCGGCAGTCGCTCAAAGGCAAAGCCGAGTTCTACCTGCCCGGCGAATCCGACGCGGCGGTGGCCCTGTTTAACCTGGCCAAAAACGACCGCTTTATCGTGATGGCTCCCCTGCCGGGTTCGACCGAGATGATCCAGTGCGGAGACAAAGAATTCCAGGTCAACGTGCGGGCTACCTACGGTACCGGCAAAAACAGTGGTGACGGCCGGGGCATGAAGTTCGAACTGGAGTGGTTTGCCGCCAACCTGGTTAAATACACGGCCGCTACGCTGCCCATGCTACCCACGGTCTAACGCATGGCAGAGTCAAAGAAAACGGAGGTGGTCGCTGAAGCAGCGGCCGCACTCCCAGGGACAGGGCCGAGCTACAAACTCGGCGGTCTTCAGACGCAGCAGGATTTCTACGTACCCGCCACGGGGCGTACCTACAATCCCGCTTCGATATCGCAGGATCAGCTTAAACAACTCCACGCGCTGAAATTCCCACATGTGGAGCTTGTCCAACCTGCTTAGTTACCTACCCTCAAACCGGAAAAAAGGGGAGCCGCCGTTTCGGTGCGCTCCCCTTTTTTTATCCTCCTATGCATGCAGCTATTCAAGCCTGGCTCGATCAGGCCAATCCCGATTATAACGCCGGCCTGGAGCTACTGAAACAAACTGGCCTTGATCCGGCCTCGCTCACGGGGCGATTGCTCCAGCGTGGATCGGATAGCTTCACCCGGGTGAAGCTATCCGATGCGCTCACCAAAGCGCTGGCCAGTATTGCTCCTCTGCCCGCCCCCGTGATCGCGCCGGTCGACACACCTGCTGTCCCCGCGCCGGCCAGTCTGCAAAAGCCCGTGCTGAATCTGGGTATTCCGCCCCTGCTCAATGAGCGATCGGAGGCCAAAGCCCAGCTCCGGGCGATACTGGCCGATGAGGGCAAAGATGATCCCCGGCGGGTGCTGGCCCTGCGCATCAAGGCCATTACCCGCGAGTTGGATGCGCTATACAATCCCCGGGAAGAACCCGCGCCGGAGCCCATGAAACTGCTGAATGTACGCGCCTCGGTGAGTCGGTATCGCAAGCGTGTCCGGGAGGCCACGGATCCGGCAAAGAAAGAAGCCGCCCAGCAGCAACTAACCCATTACGAGGCCCTACTAGCCCAAATGACCCACCATGAAAAACCGGTTTGACGAAATCTTCGATGCCCTGATCAAGTGGTACAAAGCGGGGGGTATTGATGAATTACCACCCGATTTGAAAGCGCACGCCCTGCGCTGGATGAAGATCCGCGACTATATCTTGAGCTTCAATCCCAAGCACGACGGGGAGGTGGCCTCTCACTTCAGCATTGAGTGGAAGCTATCCGAGGCCCAGGTCTACCACGAGATCAGCCACGCCAAGCGCTTCTACGCCCACTGCGCCCCCGCCGTAGCAGACTTTGAGAAGATCGTCCTGACGGCCCAGATCAAAGATTTGCGCCAGAAAGCGATCGCCAAGGGTAACCTTGCCGTGGCGGCCAACTGCGATAAGAACCTGATCAAACTGGGTGGTTACGACCAGCCCGCGCCTCAGGCTGAAATCGGGGCGGGCGTGATCAACGTCCATATGCAGTTCAATCCGGCGCTAGTGGGTGCCAAGCGGGATCCGGGCCTGCTGGCTCAGGTCAAACGCCACCTGGGCGAGCGGGCCGCGCGGGAGCTGTTGATCAGTGACGTGGATTTTGAAGACATTGCCCCCGCTGAACCCTTTGCCGATCCACTGGATCCCCTGCCATGACCGAGAACCAGGTAGAACAGCCCGATCAGGTACGTCGTGACGTGCACGTCAACTACGCCCAGATCATGGCCCGGCTGATCAATCCCCAGAACTTTACGGGGGTGGTCGGCCGGGGCGGGGGTAAATCAGACGGCATCTTAGCGCCCCACCTGCACGACTGCGTTAAACAGATGCCCGGCGGTTCGTTCCCCCTGCTGGGGACCACCTACATGCAGATCCTGACCCGTACGCTCCCGGCGATCCTCAACGGACTGCACCGGATCGGCTACGAACGGGATCGCAACTACTGGGTGGGCCGCTACCCCGAGAAGAGTCTGGGCCTGAAACTGCCCTACTACACGCCGCTGGATCCCAAGCACTGCATGTTTGTGCGCGATGGCCAGCAGCTCTCGGTGGTGCCCTTTGTGGGGCAGGATCGGCCCGGTAGTGCCAACGGCCTCTCCGTCGACGCGGTGCTGGGCGATGAGGTCAAGCTGCTCAACAAACGCAAGCTTGATGAGGAGGTACGCCCCATCAAAAGGGGCAATCGGGAGCGCTTCGGACACTGTCACCTCCACCACGGCGAGTGGTTCACCACCGATATGCCCACGGGCAAGGAGGCTAAGTGGATCTTTGAGGCCGAAACCGAAGGGGCCAAGCCTCACAACGCGGAAGCCGTGAAGCTGATTCTGGATCTGGAGCAGGCGGTCTACGATGATCAGCAGCGGTTGCTGAAAGGGCCTAACGCTTCAGCAACGGCCCGCATCAGCGAGTGCCGAAAACTACAGGATCAGCTGCGGCGGGATCTGACGTACTATTTCGAGGCCAGTAGCTTCGTCAACATCGACGTGTTGGGCATGGCTTACTTTCGTCAGCAGAAGCGGGATCTGCCGCCCGCCAAGTGGCTGGCCCAGATCCTGACCAAGCGCGATCAGGCCACCGAGGGCGGATTTTACCCCAGTCTGGACCGGGACATTCACTGCTACGATGCCCACAACTACAGCTTTGTCGACAAACACGAGTTTGGGGCGGTCTTCACCGACTGCCGCAAGGATGATGACGATGATCCGGCTCAATCGCTGACCATCGCCGGTGACTATGGCGCGAGTTTCAACTGCCTGTGGGTCGGCCAGCGCCTGAGCCGCCTGCACATCAAAAATCAGTCTGGCTTTGACGAGGTGCGCTACCTGAACCATTTCTACCTGCCCCATCCGCACGAGACCGTCGACGTGGCTCAGGCCTTCTGTGATTACTTCAAATACCGGCTCAAAAAGCAGGTGGACTTTGTCTTTGATCAGACGGCGGTGGGCGGCTCAGGGCTGGGCAAGAACACCTACGCCTCGGTGGTGATCGATACGCTGAGGAAAAACGGCTGGAAGGTCACCGAGCGCTACATCGGCAAGGTTCCGGGCCATCATGAGCGCTACATTGCCTGGGGTAAGGCCCTGCGCGAGAAAACGCCCGGCGTGGCCCGTCAGCGATTCAACCGGGAGAATACCCTGGTGGGCACCTCGGCCATGCTGGCGGCTGGTACCAAACAGGGCAAGAACGGCTTTGAGAAGGATAAGACCGATGAGAAGTACACCACCACGATCGATCAGAGCCTGACCACCCACCTCACCGACGGGGCCGATACCCTGTTCTGGTGGCTGACGGTGCTGATGGGGGGCAGTGGTGATCTCAGGCCGTTGATGACGAGTACCTGAGGTGCATTATCGACAAGGGCGGTTTGCGCCACCAGCGACTGAGTAACAGCGATCTGACCCTGCTACAAGGTTTTGCCTAATCAATAAACAAAAGGCGATACCCCCCAACTAAAACAGCAAATTCCTTGGATAACTTATTTAGCTATCCAAGGAATTTGCTGTTTTAGTTAACAATGCATAGGTTGCGATACGATACAGGCGTATAACCCAAAACTAAAAATGAACCAGGATGAATTGATCAGTTTAACAGGGTTAATAGTAGCAATAATTGCTTTACTAATTTCTATAGTTGCGCTTGTTTATACTATTTTTACCTATCTATTAAAATCAGGTCATCAAGTAAGAGGAGGTTATGGTACAACATCAACAATAGAATCTGATAACGATTATATTTCTAGTGTTCTACTTGAAAATTTAAAGGATCGGTCTACAGTAATTTTGAAGATATACCTTAAATTAAGCAACAATATTTACCTACTGATTGAAGATTTTGGAGATTCGCCATTAATATTGAGACCCTTCGAAGTTTACAGAAAAACGTATGATCCAGTTGTAGTATATCTGGAAGGAATGAGCTCAACTCAAATAAATGAACTATTTAAGAATAAGAAAATAACGAAGCAAATTCATTTATCAACAACAGATGGTAGATACGTAGTCAAAACAAATTTGAAAATCTGGGATGCTGTAGATGACTTCTTCAATAATTACTTCACGGCTATAATTTATCCTTATAGACTACATCATCAAGGTAAAGGCTATGGCGACAGAATCAAATATCTCGTTACGTTCAAGTTTAAGGGTGGTATCGAAGAGATTATTAAGATACGGGAGGATCATACTCAGAATTCGCCATTCAAGAATTTTTCACTGACTGAGGAAAGTTTAAAAAGCAAAGATCAATTAGAAAAATACATTAGGCTTCAAAAAGCTAAGTCGAAAACCAATTTCGAAGAAATTAAAGTTGTGTCTCTACAAGAAAGTGTACAAGACATTCAAAAGGAATTTTCAAAAAATCTAATACTTGAACCTGTAGGTTATCTTAAATATCACATACTAGGAAAATTATATACAATTCGAGAGAATTGGAAACTAAAGATTCAGAATAAAAAGAGTAGAGGGCTTCATCTTAAAGTAAAGCCAAGATATAGGCGAAATAGAAAGTTGTAACAACAAAAAAGACGCAAACAGAACTAGTCTGTTTGCGTCTTTTTTTTGACCCTTTTTTATCGTAAAAAAATCAATAATAGCGTCTCTGTAATTTGTTTAGTAACTAAACAATACGTACCTTTGTTATGTCCTCAAAGGGAGGGCATTAAAACAACTCTCAAAATGCAAGACGGTATCAAAAAGCGCTTAACACAGCAAATTCACCTGATGGAGGATTACATCTACGACCTCCGCCTCCGAATGGTCCGCAACCCGGAACTCATGGAGGAATGTGAACGGATGATCGAACAACAGGAATGGAAGCTGCTCCAACTGTACGATACACTGGAAATGTTCGACTAACACCAAAGGGGGCCTAACCAGCCCCCACCTTCTTAAACTTATTGATTACTAACAACAACAAATAGTTATGAACTTCGATCTTCTTATCCCTCAGCAAGTAGCCACTGCCACGACGAAAAAAGAGCTGGCTCAGTTTGCCACTGAATTTGTCCGCCAATTAGTCGAAGACGGGGGCGACTCGATCAGTCTGCTGGCTCAGGCCGCACGGCTGGAGTTTCTGGCTACGTGCCTGAAAGAGTCGGCCAAAACCGCCACGATCGAAGAGGTTCGGGCCTACGGTAAAGAAGGGATTAACCGCTACGGGGTGAGCATGACCGTGAAGGAATCAGGTACTAAATACGATTACAGCTTGAACCCAACGTGGGCCAACCTGAACGCGGTGGTTGCTCAGGCTACTGAAGCCAGAAAGCAACACGAAACGTACCTGAAAGCCATTCCCTACACGGGTACGATGTACACCGACGAAAGCACGGGCGACACCTTCCGGGTGTATCCACCGGCGAAGAAAGCAGGTGAGACCGTATTCTTAGAAATCAAATAACCAACCAGCCGGGGCCAGTACTGGCCCCGGCCTAACCACTTACCAACACATGCTTACCCTAATCGACGTATACAAGCAACTCAATAAGATGGGCACGGCTGAGGAGTGCATTGCCACCCGTGAAGCCATTCAGCAGTTAGAACAACAGCCCAACGTGAGCCCCGAAGACATTGCCGAGATCTGGCAGAAGTACGATAACAAACGCGACGTGCTCATCGATCAGGCCGGTGACCTGGTAGCCGAGTTTCGCGACGTGCTGCGCCTGAATGGGGTAGACTACCCCCTGACCGAGTGGCTCACCCCTACCCGGTATATCAAGAAATTCAATATCCCCAGCGTGGCCACCATTACTAACTGGGTCGCTCGTGGTATCATCCCTGCTGACCACGTGAAAGACATAGAGCAATTAGGTATACGCCTGATCAAGGCCGTACCCTATGAGCCACGTACCTACAACAAGGGTGCGTAACGACGCTTAGATTGTCTAAGCATTTTGAGAGTAATATGGAATGCCCGATCGCGCTGTGATCGGGCATTTTTGTTGCACCAAGTACGTACGCAACGTTCCACGGCCCTGCCTGTTCCACGACAACCCCTGTCATATATCACCGGAAACGGGGGGTGCAATTGCATCTGACCGGTAGTGCGTGGCGGGGTCCTCTGCGTGAAAAGCCCCTCGCGTTTTGGTTTTGAAATGGCTAACTGCCTGAAAGCGACCAAAAAGACTCCTTTTTTGGGGCGAAAGGTGATAAGATTCAGTTGTGACCTGTTTCCCCCGGCTGGCAGCGGGCAATTTTGACCCATGAAATCGCCACTGATCACGTTTCAGCAGGCCCTGGCCATCATGAAAGAGACGGACAAGAACGGGCTCCCCGTTCCCTTCTCGATCTGCTTTGTCACCGCCGACGAGACCAAGCAGACGGGTGGCGAATCTATCCAGTTTGCGCGGGCCGTTCTGACCCGGCGCGGAGATGACCACCACGACGCCAAGCGCATAGCTCCGGCCCGATCGGCGTCAAACGGCCCGCGCAAACGGGACTGGATGTATCACATCCGGAATCTGGATAACAACCAGATCCGGCAGCTGCATCTACACCTGATCATGTACATCAATGCCCACCCCGTGCGCTAATGGACCAGCCCATACATCTTAACGCGGGCGGTACGGTGGCTTACCTGCCTACTGCCAAAGCCGTTGTCTCGGGTCTTCCCCAGATCGGCACCAGTGCGGTTTTTCGCCCGACTCAGCCCCCCGTCAAGCTGGCCAATCAGCCCGGTGATAACGAGTTGATTTACTGGGGCGAGAACAACAGTTTCCCCCAGGACGTGGTCAAGACCGCCTCCAAATCCACCATTATCCCCCGCGCCCTGACCGACACGGCCACGCTGTGGATGGGCGGAGGCGTCATCGCTTCAGCCGACGAGGAAAGCACCACGATGGTCAATGATCCTGAGATCAAGGCCTTCCTGCGCTCAGTGGCCACCAAGCGCTATTTGCTCGAGGCCAATCTGGACATGGCCTGGTGGTGGAACGGGTTCCCGGAACTGATCCTGTCGCGCGATCGCAAAAAGATTGTGCAGCTGCACAACAACGAAACGGCTGATTGCCGCTGGGGCCGGGCCAATGCGCGCGGGGAGCTGGATACGGTCTACGTCAACGCCAACTGGCCCGAGGCCCGGGCTACCGATCCGGAAACGACCAAGATCAAGGCCCTGAATCCCTACCGCTACGACCGCGCCGAATGGCTGCGGGGTCAACCGGATTACAAAATCATCTACCCCATTTCGTTTCCCTCGCCAGGCAAAGCGCACTATCAGCTGGCCGCCTGGGATGCGGCCCGCTCCTCGGGCTGGCTGGCGGTACTGGAAGCCATTCCCCAGTTTAAGAAGTACGGCCTTCAGAATCAGATGACGCTTCGGTACCACATCGAAGTGCCGACTGAGTACTGGGAAAAAGTCTGGGGCAGCAAGTGGACCAATGCCACCGAGCAGGAGCAGCTCAAGCTGCGCGATGAGTTTCTGGCGGATCTGATGGACCGGCTCACCGACGTCAAAAACGCCAACAAGGGCATTCTGACCGAGAAGTGGACCGGCTTCGGCAACGATAACCGCGAGATGGGTATCGTCATCAACGTGCTCGATGACAAGGCCCGCGACGGGAAGTACAACCTGGACATGGCCGAGGGTACGTCTCATTTGCTCTACGCCCTGGGCGTGGATCCGACCCTGTTCGGGTTCTCCAGTGCGGGCACCAATTCCACCAACGGAGGCTCCAACAAACGCGAGGCCTTCTGGATCATGCTGGCCAAAGCCAAGCCCTACCGCGACCGGGTACTGGAGCCCCTGGAGCTGGTCGCTGAGTACAACGGCTGGTACGAGCGCTACCCTGACCTGACGTTTAACTTCAAAGACACCATCCTGACCACGCTCGATACGGGCGGCTCCACGCAGGCGGTGACAACCCCCGCCGCCGCATGAGCCAGCTAATTGCCACCATCGACCAGCTGAAAGCCGCCGTCAACGTAAACCGGGATACGAACCTTGACGGTTTGCGTCCCTACCTGGGCAGCGCCGAGGCCGTGCTGGCCCGCCTGCTGGGGGGCTTCGGCCTGATTGACGAGTTGCTCCGCTTACCCGCCCCCAACGCGGCCCAAACCCGGGCGCTGGCCTACATGCGCCGATCGGTGGGCAATCTGGCTCTGCTTAAAGCCCTGCCGATCCAGAACGTGCAGATCACCGACGCGGGCGTACTGCGCCAGTCATCGGGCACCCAAGGCGATGCCTTTCAGTGGCAGTACGATGAGGTCAAGACCAGTCTGAAGACCGAGGGCTGGGACGCGGTGGAAGATTTGCTCATGGTGCTGGAGAGCAGCCCCGCCGATTTTCCCGCGTGGGTCGAATCCCGCCCGGCTCCGCTCCTGGTGCCCTCGGCGGCGATCTTCGATCGGTTCTACTTCATCGACTCGCGCCGGATGACCTATCAGGCCATGCTGCCCAGCATGCGCCGGGCCGAGCGGGGACAGATTCGTCCCTACCTGACCCGGTTAGCCCTGGATCCGGAAGAGCTCACCGATGAGCAACTGGAGACGGTGCAGCAAGCCCTGGTCTTCGCCACGCTGGCCATCTGTCTGCGCGAGCGGCAGATCGACATTACCGAGTCGGGCCTTCAGGTACTGGGCGTATCGGAGGCCTCCACGGCGGCGGGTTACCGTAAACCCGTCGAGGACAGTGCCCGCATCGACGGCCTGATCCGCTACTACCAGCAGCAGACGGGCGCCACGCTTCAGATACTGGTAGTTACCCCGGCCCCGGATCCGGCCGCACCACAGCTCCGCGCCACCCGGATCGGTGGCGATCGCATTGTTGGCTTGTAAACCCCTCTATTCCCATGCGCAGCTTCCTGTATACCCTGTTCTGCTTTGCCACGGCCCTGATCGGCTTTCAGATTCACCACAGCCTGTTCTGGGCCATCGTTAACCTGTTTTTCGCGCCTCTGTCCTGGCTAAAGTGGCTGCTTTGCCATGAGGTCACCGTCAGCATCATCTGCGACTCGTTCCGCTGGTTTTTTGCCTAAACTTCCCGTCACCATGAACGCTACCCAAAAACGCTTCTTCTGGATCACGGCGGCGATCCTGACCACCCTGCTATCGATTGGTATGGGCGGGCTACTGCTCAGCTGCAACAAGTCCCAGAAAGGACAATCCGGCACCACAGCCCCGCACGTTGACACGGTTCGTCAGCGCCTGGAGCGCAAGGTGACCACAGCCAAAGACACCGCTAAAGCCGCCCACCAACGTACCTACCAAACCCAAAAACCGTATGAGAACGCTGTTACTGAGTATCTGTTTGTGCGTGATAGCCTGTTTGGCCTCCGCCCAGCCGCCCCGGACACTGCCCGCTGATTTCCCCAAAAGCCTGACGGCCATCAGCATCACTGATTTCTACAAGTTTGCCCAGGCGGCGGATAATGTGTACGTGCAGGCTGAGGCGCGCATTGCGGCCCTGAAGGCTGAATTGGCTGCCATCCATAACGTGGTGGCTCAGGGTGATACGCTGACCAGCTACGATCAGGCCAAGCAGCGCCGACTGGAGGCTGAACTGAGCACCGCCGAAGCAGAGCTGTCCGAAGCCAGGCGCGTGTATAACCTGATCCGGGATGCCCTGCCACGCCGGTACCGGAAACGGATCGAGGCCACACCTACTTTCATGATGCTTTATGACTGTTTGAGTCAGTACGAGGCTGATCTGAAGCGTAGATCCGGGCGGTTATTTGTGGTCGGGGTGGCTATCGGTTCAGTCGGCACGTTTCTTCTGCTTCGCTAGATCATGGAAGAGCTAGACGACGAGAATTCCACGCTGGGGCCGATCGAACTGCCTGAGCTAGTGGTGAAGGGAAAAGCCCCCCTGGGTAAATGGTGCTCCTATCAGGAGGCCACCTATTCAGACACGGCCATTGCCCACGGCATCCCCAATACGCCCAACGCGGCCCAGTGGGCCAACATGCTGCTGGTCTACGAGACCATTTATGCGCCGCTCTGCGAGCATTACCTGTACCGCCTCCCCATCAGCTCTTTTTTTCGCTCCCCGTCGCTGAATAAGGTCATTCCCGGCGCATCAGATACCTCGGCCCACACATTGGGGCAGGCCATCGATATCGACTGTGACGGGCTGAGTTTTCTGACTAATCTGGAGCTGCTGACCTACATCCGGGCCAACTTCGTGTTTGATCAGCTGATTCTGGAGCATCCCGACAAGAAGACCGGTAACCCCCGCTGGGTGCACGTCTCCTTTCGGGCCAACGGCAAGAACCGTCAGCAGGTGCTCCGGGCCAGAATTGCCCGCGTAACCGTCAAGGGCAAAGTGGTCGAAAAGACCGCCTACGACGTGATTTAACCCCTCCTCCAACGTACCTAAACCCTCCTTTTTATATGACTCCGACTCCGGATCTCAACATCATGTCCGCCCTGAGCGAAATGCTCAAGGCAACGCCCTTTGTGGCCGTACTGATCGTGGCTATCTACAAGCTGGTCAACTACGTCAAAGACCTGATCACCGCCGCCGATGCCCGTCAGCTCGCCCACACGGCCGAGCTAAAGGCCCAGCAGGAAAAGCATGACATCGAGCGGGCCAATACCCAGACCATGCTCGTCGGTATGACCCGCGATAACGTGACCTCCAACGGGCAACTGGCCACGGCCATCAACCAGATGCAGGAAACCAATCGCACCAGCCACGAGCAGCTCATGAATGAGGTCAAAGACCTTAAAACATCGGTGGGCCGTACCACGCGGAACGTCAACGGTAGTAAACCCAAGCCCGCCACCGCCTGATGCACGCCTTCAGCCTTCGCCTGCCTGACGGTAGACTCCGCCACTACACGCTCCCCGCGTGCTGGGAAGACCTGACCCCGAAGCAATGGGGTCAGGTCGAACGCGTGCTGCACCGGCAGACCGAGCACTACGCCTACGCCCTGCTGATGCTGTGGTCGGGGCTGACGCTCTCGCACCTGGAGGCCCTGACTACCGATCAGAAACTCCACCTGCTGGAGCTGCTTCGCTGGCTGGATACGCCCCCAACGAAATGGATGCGCGGCCGGGTGAGGGTGCGGTTTCGGCGGTTCTGGGGGCCGGGGGACGGGCTGGAGAATCTCACCTTCGGGGGCTTTCTCTTCGCCGAGGCCGCCCTGAGCGAGTACACCGGGGGTAACCCCGAGAGCCTGTATGATCTGGTGGCCGCTGTCGATGTGAGCCGCAGCTGGAAATTCTCCTTTGATGGGCCGCCTGATTTCAACTCCAAACTGTTGCCTAAAATCGCCGGGCTGGTTAAGAAGCACTGGGCCGGATCCATGATTGCCGGCACGCACTACAACTACGTGGGGGCACGGACGGAACTGATCCGCCTGTTTCCCCGGATCTTCACCCCCTCGGAGGCGGGATCCGGCTCCAGTACCTGGCTCGACGTGGGGCTGAGCCTGGCCCGCCAGACCGGGGCGCTGGGCACCTACGCCCAGCTGGAGCAAACTAACGTGTACCTGGTCTTAACCACGCTTCAGGCACTGATCGAGGAGGCCGATAAACTCAACGAGTCATGACGGATCAGCAATATGAAGACTACGGCAAGACCCTGCTCCCGCACGTGCCCGGTGAGCAGGCCGCGCAGTTCATTTACGTGGAAGAGGTGGGCGATCCCAAAGAGATCGTCGAAGCGGCCAAAAACACCCTGAGCAGCGCTCCCCTGCTGGTCTGGGAAGCGTTTGAGGAAGATTTATCGGCTAACCGCGATAACTACACCAGCCGGATCGAGGGCAGTATGGCCGTGCTGTATAAGACCGATGGCAGCATTGCCGCCCGGCGTACGGCCCGCCTTCAGGCCCGCGACGCCCTGCTGATCCTACTGGAACAGATTCGCCTGGACGAGGCGGAACACCGGCTGCCGAACCCCGACACCGACACGGAAAATGAACGGATTCGGCTAGAGAAAATCGGCCCCCTCGGCGCGCACTGGTACGGCATGGCCTGTGCTTTTTACTGGCGTTTGCCCCTGACCCGCCGCTTCTAATTCAGTTGTGACCTGTTTTGGCGCGCCGAGCGGGGCCTATTTCGCCCCATGGCCATCGTTACCCAGCAAGAACCCGCCGCCCGCGCCCTGATCGGAAGCGGGCAGACCCAGTATATTTTCTACGGGGACGACCGGTTGACCAGCGCGGGCGTGGTAGCCGTTAATCGGCTCTCGCTGTTTTCGGTGGGGGCCGGTGATCAGATCCGGCTGGTCTGGGCGGGTCAGGAGCTCATCCTGACGGGCCGGGCCAACCCTTCCGGCCCCTACGAGATTCCGCTGGGCACGTCTGGGGTGGGTAATACGGCGTACCTGAATCAGGTGCTGCCCTACCTGCGCGACCTGTACGCCATCCGGGAGGCCTTTACCGTCGATATCGAGCTGAGTGACTTCCTCGGCTTTACCCTCACCGCCCGCCGCCCCGGCCCCCAGTACAATCTGACCGCCCAGACCTCCCTGCTTCGCCACGTGGTGGGTAACCTGACCCCCGGCCGATCGGCGGGCATCCGACCCCGGTATAGTGTGCACGTGGCCCTGCGGGTACAACTTCCCGATACCACCGGCGAGAACGCCGACACCGACTATGAGACGGTCTATACCACGCCCATCGAAACGGGTGAGGACGGCCGGGCTGAACTGGACGTGGCTCCCCTTTTGGATGGGTATCTGACCACGAGCTATCCCCTGACTACGCCCCGCCTGGAGCAGCACCGCGCCTATTACGTGGAATACGCCGAGGCCTACGGGGATCCCCTTCAGGTAGGCCGGGTAACGCGCACAGACATTCGTCACATTTACCGGGGCGGGGCTTCACTGGCCCGTCAGTCGGGCAGTGGCTTCTCCCTGGATGGGTGGGTACGCCCGGCTGACCGGCTGGATTACGCCCTGCGGCTGGGACCGACCCGGCGCTATATCGCGCCTGATTCGGTGCAGTTTTTGTCGTTTCTCAATCCGGGTGCCACGTTGGGCGTGAGCCTGCTGGTGACCCTGTCGTGGGCGGACGGCTTTGCGCAGGAGCGAACTGAGCTGGTAGCCCCCCGGCCGTGGCCCGCCTCGGGCGTGCTGACCTACGCCGTGGGGCCGGTGGCGCTGGATCTGGCCCAGGTCGATCCGGGCCGTACCCTGTCGGGTTACAGTGTCCGATTGATCAATACGGCCACCCGGCAACCCATCACCGAGGCCTATACCTACACGCTTGATTACGCCTACCGGCCCTACGCCCGGCAGCTGGCGTACGTCAATAGCCTGGGAGCCGTCGACGTGCTGACCACCTGGGGCAAGGGCTCCGAGGAACTGGCTTACTTCGCCCAGCAGGCCCAGCGCGCCCTGATTCATCCCTACGCGGCTGAGGAAGGCGAATTTCAGGTGTATGAAGCTCATCTTCAGGATCGGCTGAGCCTGACCACCGGCTACCGCCCCAAAACGGAGCTGGCCCACTGGAAAGACTTCTACCGCTCGCGGGAAAAGTGGCTCATCCGCCGTCCCCTGACGCCGCTGGCGGCGGATGCGCTGATGCCCATGGGGCTGGTGTCCGGGTCGATTCAGCAGGGCAAGGACGGCGACAATTTGCACGCCCACGCCTTCGAGCTGATTGCCCTTCGTCAGGAGCACTACTACAGTCCCGAGGATGACGCGCAGCAGGAGCCCCTGCCGCCCCGTCAGTTTGCCCCGGCCGGATCAGTCACCGTCAATCAGGTCACTGTACTACAGGCCCGGGATCCAACCATCTCGGACGCGGCGCGCAACCTGACCCAGGGCGATCTGATCACGCTGAATCAGCTCAAAGCGCAGGGCGATATCAACCAGAAGGGCTTTCTCAAGCAGGCCATCGGCGATCAGCTCTACCGGGCTAAAGAAGACCCGATCCCCGTCACCCAGATCGCCGACTTAAACGAGACGGTATACACCCGGTCGGAAATTGATGACCAGCAACTCACTCTTCAGCGCACGCTGGTCAGCCAGGTACGTATTCGCGTGCGGGCCGTTCCGGCCACTTCTCTTCCCCAATGAACGAGCACCTACGTATTGACGACCCGCAGGGGGCTGACTGGGCGTACGCCCTGGATCCCAACCTGCCCAAAGAAGCCTTTCAGACAGGCCGCACCTTTACCCGAGACGTAAACGGACTGCCCTTCGTTGATGGCGTGGTGTATGCCGTTTACGTGTATCACCTTCCCTCCAACAGTCTGCTTTCGGAACTGGTCACCTTCCGGGCTGGTCCTGAAGACTGCCTGCTGGTGCCTGATCTGGATCTACCGGATCTGGAGGCCATCATGCGGCGTGGTAATGTATCGAGCCGGATTGCCATCGTGGCCGGCGTAAAAGTGCGCGTGTTCCCGACGGTAACCTCGGCCGAATACCTGCTCTGTGAGCGCACAGCCAGCGATGGGCTGAAGGAAGTGGTGAAGATCGCCCTGGCTGATCTGACCATTGGCGGGGGCAGTGTGACGCCCGATCTGGCCATCATCGCCCACTACGAACCCGTGCCGGTCGATACCACCCCTGATCTGGAGATCATCGCCCACTACGAACCGGCCCCGGTGGCCGTGGGCGATGTGCCTGGTAAGCCGACGAATGTGCAACTGACCAAAGTGGGCGCCGCCACTGATGCCGTATTGACCTGGCGACTGGCCGATCAGACCGAGACCTCGGTGGAATACCGGCTCTTGAACGCCGATGGCTCATGGGGCACTCCGGCTTCGCTGGCGGCGCGTGTGCAGTCGATGAACGTACCGGCCATCGGGTATGGCATCACCAGAACCTACCAGGTACGTGGCGTAAACACACACGGACAAGGCCCCTGGAGTGATCCGGCCTCGGTACGCTTTCAGACGTTCCTCTTCGATTTTGCGCTATTTGGCGAGGGTCAACCCCCGGTTCGGCTGGCTACGCTGAGCGCAGGCTCACAGGCGCAGCTTCCGGCCGGTGGGGCTAACCTGGGCGTGACCGTACGCGACCGCAACGGCAACGTACCTACCACGCTGGACTATGACCGGATGGCGCTCTACGTGACCCTGCCGACCGGCCAAACCGTGGGCTGGGATGCCGACGTCAACGCCGGTCCTGGCGAGGCACCGAGGTGGGCCTTCCCCCGGCCCGGTGGCATCACGTTGGTACCAGGTCAGCACACGGTGCAGGCGGTGCTGTCGCTGGGTGAGAACAACCCGGTGGCGACGGCCTCGGTGAGCGTGCAGCTGACGGCCGTGCCGACCAAGCCCCTGCCTGCCTCGGCGCTCCGGGCCGCGCGGACCAATGCGGTGGTCAGGCTTGACTGGTCGGTCAATGCCACCAACGCCAACTACCAGCGTGTCGAGTTCCGCGCGGGCAGTGGCAGCTGGGAGAAACTCGTGGATCTGGGGCCAGCGGAGACCACCTTCAGCACCCCCGATGGACGCGTCAACGCGGCCGGCCAAACCTACAGTTTCCAAATCATTACGGGCAACACCCAGGGCGAATCCGGCCCAAGCAACACGGCCGTTCTATCGCCCGATGCCCAGCCCAACCGGCCACCGATCATGCCAACCTTTCCGAATCAGTCGGCGCAGGTGGGCACGGCCTTCAGCTATCAATTACCCGTCATCGGTGATCCCGATGGCGATTCGGTCACGATCGTCCTGACGGGCCTCACCGGTGGGCTGAGCTACACCGCCAGCAATCGTACGGTATCGGGTACGCCCACGGCTACGGGGGCGGTGATCGCTACCGTGACGGCTACCGATGCCCTGGGTGCTTCGGCGGTGGGCACTCTGCGCATCGATGTGGCCGCGCAGCCCAACCGGGTGCCCGTGGCTCCGGTGATCGCTGACCGCTCCTCGGTGGGCGGTGCTGCCCTGAGCGTGACCCTCCCGGCCTTCAGTGATCCGGATGGCGATGCCCTGACGTATTCGATCAATGGCCTGCCCCAGGGACTTAGCTTCGATCCGGTTACGCGCGTGGTATCGGGTACGCCCAACGCCGGTAGTGAGACCTACATCCGAACGATCAGCTACGGCGCAGTCGACGGTCGGGGTGGTTCGGCCGTCGCGGCCTTCAACTGGAGCATTACGCCACCAGCGGCGCAGCCTCCCGTGGCTCCGGCCCTACCGCTACTAACGCTGGTGGCCGATGTGGTTTATTTTGAGACGATCCTTCCGGCCTTCAGCGATCCGGGCGGTCTGGCCCTGACCTACACCCTGACGGGCATTCCGGAAGGGCTCGCCTTCGATCCCCTGACCCGCAAGCTCAGTGGGTATGCTGAGGTGTCGGGGCAACTGAGTCTGACCTATTCAGCCCGCAACACCGCGAATCTGGCCAGCTCAGCCAGCCAGGTACTGCGCATCACCTTCCCGACCATCACCCAGGTGCGGGGTCGGCTCTATTCGCTGGGCGGCAGGGACTGGCAACTCGATATCGAGATCACCACCACGCAGGCGGGCATTGTCTTTCGGGAGGTCAGCTCGCAGCGTAACCGGCTGTATACCATCTCCAGCGCGGAAGATGCTCAGCTGGCCGGTGGCACCACCTCGGTGACGGAGGCCTACTCGTCAAAATCGACCAATCCCGGCACGGACACCTACCCCACCCCGCCGCTGGGAGCTGGCAACCGCTACCTGCACGTGATGGTAGCCCGTGATCCGGCTAGCTACGCCGTCTACGGCTTCTCGCTGGAGAACTACTACAACTGGACCACCGCCTACCCATCAGCCCCGCTGCCCCCAGCGCCCATCTCCTAACCATTTTTGTCATGAACCATATTCTCGTTCGCAATCGCAACACCAGCTCGACGCTCGCTCCCCAGGGCGTCGACCGGTATTTCCCCTACGCCGAAAACCTAACCGTCGAGCAGGGCGAAGCCCTGCTGGCGGCGGAGCTGGCCGCAGGGCTGGCGCTCCAGAAGCTCATCGCGGCCATGCCAGGCACCAACCGCCTGCGGGTAACGGATACCCCTCCGGTCGCGGCTCCTGTCCTGCTGTACGTCGGCCGAAACGGGGCGGGCAATGGACTGGGCACGCTCAGCGTGTACACCAATGGCCCGGGCGGTGGTCAGGATGGCCAGGAGCTGTACGCGCTGCTGATCGCCACCGGCAGTACCCCTGCCTACAGCGCTGTACCCGTCCGGATGGGCTACAAGGCGATAGGCTGGCCCCGTGAGGGACTGATTCCCGTCGCCGATGTGCAGCACTACGCCTGCCTGCTGGCGGACGTACCCAACGGCACCTACAGCCTTCAGATCCGGTCGGCCACGGCCATGCTCTATCAGAAAGCCATCGACGTGACCGACTCGGGGCCTGAGCTGGCCGTCCGCACCTCCGATACCGGTACCGTCAGCCCCGAACCACCGACTGGCGGGGGCGGAGGAGGTATCAGCACCGACGCGATCGCTGAGGGTCGGGAAGCGGGCAGTGCTCCCGTCGCTGAGCCGGGCAATGATCTCTTCGGCAATGCCTTCAATACCACCGTTGCTTCTCTTTAAACCCTTATTCCAAATCCCCATGCGTTTCCTAAACACCCTACTTCTGTGGCTGCTGCTGCTAAGTAGCTCGCTGGGCCAAAAACAGACTGCCCCCCGGCCCCAGGGCAATTGGTTTCCCTTTACCGAGCAGCTGGCCAAAAACACCCTGCTAGCCAGTCGCTTCCCCTCCGGCTGGACAAACCCGGCCAATCGGGTGTTCATCATGGGCTTCGGCGTGCCGTTTACGGCGAATGTGGCCGAGAACAATCGTCGATTCACCAACGCCGGCTTCACCCACATGGAGCGGGACGTGATCGTCAACCGGTTGAATCTGCCCGTATCGAAACGCTACCGGATGATGACCGATGCCGATGCCAAGAACATGGCCACGGCCTGGGCAAATACATTGGCCGATGGTGATCCCAAGAAAGCGCCGCTGCTGGCCTACGGCAACGACCGATCGATTACCTCTACGGACTGGTCGCTCTGGCAGGAGCTGGGCAAACGGGTCTACCTGTCGGCACGTGGTCCGGGCCTGGGGCTGGTGGGCTTCGATATCGAGGTATTTGCCGACAATACCTCGGAGTATCTGAGGCATGAATTTCAGGTTGCTGCGAATCTGGGCGTTACGCAGGGCATCGCCGAAACGGGTGATCCGGCCAAATTCTTCCAGTATGGGGGAAGCCTCGCCGATGTGGTCAACTACATCAAGAATCGCCAGGATAACGATATCTACATGCGCATCCCCGGTCCGGACTGGCGGGGAGCGGGTGGCCTCTTCGATCCGGATGCCTCCACCCTGGCCACGTATTACCGGACTAGTGGTGCCTTTGTGGGCCGCGATCAGTACGCCCGGCGCACCTGGGACGATCGCACGCTGTGGCAGAAAAACGGGGACGGCTCAATCAAGCTCGATAACGCCGGCAATCCCCTGCACGTAAAGGCGAATTACCCCACCGAGAAGGTTCAGAATTTTGGCGTTAACTCCACCGTCCACACCTACGAGCCCCTCTACTGGTACCAGATGTGGTACGAGGAAGCGGAGAAAGTGCTTTGTGACTGGCGCTGGAAATGCAATACGCCGATCAGCTACGATGGCTTGCAGGTGGTGGGTCAGATGCCCTACCCCAAAGGCACTGTTGATCTGCGCGCGGCCATTGCCAATCTGAAGCTGTGCGGCTGGTACCGCGACGACACCGAATCGGAGCAGATGTGGAACCCGGATTTGAATGGGGGCAACGGTGCCGCTGAGTTCGTGGGTGAAGCGGAAGGGAACCGTCGACCACTCAATCCCAGATCAACCCGCTTTCAGCTGCTGATCCGGAGCCTGCTCTACCATGGTAATATTCTGTGGTCAGATAAAGCGTACAAAGACTTTGTGCAGGGTCAGGCCTTCTCAGCCGAGGAAGGCGGTCAGATGGTGCCCAAGCCCGCCCTGTCGATGGGGCAATACGAGATGATGATCGCCGGGAATTTTCAGGCCAAAAACTTCCCGCGATTCTTCGAGCTCATGGATCAGAACAAGATCGAGTTCATCATCCCCAAACGATTTATTTACAAGGGAAACGTCTCGGTCGGTGAGCGTGAGGTAGAAAAACCCATCGTCTGGCTGATGAAGGAACAGGCTGGCCGACGCCTCTTCGGGCTGTGGGTCTGGCCGGTGCAGGACGTAAACAACCCCCTCCACGAGCGGGATATCACCTGCTGGATCGAGCTGGATAACGGCCAGAAATCAGGTTCCTGGATCCTGCGGTGTAAAGACCGCAATGCGGCCTTCGATGCCTGGACAATGCCCGCCGGTTTTGAGACCGCCAAGCCGGAGAACTTCCGGTTTCAGTTCACCTCGCTGCTGGGCCAGAAGTTCACCTGGACGGGTAGCTACAACGTCTCCTTTTCGGGCGCCAACCCCACCCCACCGGCTCCCATCACCCGTACGCTGATCAACTAGCCCTCCCGATCAGCGACCCTAACCCCACCTCCCTATGGCTTCGGCTTCCAATCTTACTACTGACTCCATCGATCGGCTGCGCAACGACGAGACCGGCGAGGTACTGTTTCTGTTCACCCGCGACGGATTATCCCTCAACATCGCGGCCATGCGCTTCTCCATCGGCTTCTGCCGCAAGGACTCCATCGAAGAGCTTGAGCGCTTCGATATCGGACTGGCCACTGAGGCGGTGGTCCCCGGGGCTGAGCTGACCCGCCCCGAGGGGACCACCGATCGGCTGAAGCTGGATCTGTCTCCCCAGACCCGGATGTCTCTCTCGGCCGAGACCTATACGGTCTACCTCTATGAGATCACCGGCGAAAGCAAGCGCGACCCCCAGGGCTATTTCACCTGGAAGTGGCTCAGTAAGCCCGCCTCCTTTGTGCCGAATCGGCCCCGCGAGCCGGGCGCTATCCAGATCGATTACGTATCCAGCACTGGGCTCACCTCCCTCTCAACGGTGTACGTGCTCAGTGGCCTGACCCTGATCGAGCGGCCTACCTACCAGGCTTTACTGACCGTGGCCCTGCCCTCGGGTACGTGCCTGGTCGAGGTCGCCAATGATGAGCGCTGGAACGATACCGACACGCTCTATCTGTGCAAGACCCGAAACGGCATCACCACCCGGCGCAAGATTCTATTAGCTGACTAGTCAAGAACAAACAAATTCCTCCCTTTTTTCGTATGAAACGACTCTTAATAGGCCTTGTTCTGGCCCTTGTTTCCACCCTCGCGCAGGCGCAGTTCAGTCAGGACAGTCAGGGCAATCCGATCTATCGGCCCCGTGACAATAAACCCACCGTCACGCTGGCCACCACGGCTGAAGTGAACCGGTTAATTAGCCTCATCCCCACGCCGGTCACGGCCTTCTCTGCCCTGACGGGTATTCCCTCGTATTTGACCAGCACGGCCCTGGGTGCCAAGCTGGAAACGGCACTGTACACGACCAACCGGCTGAACGACCGCGCGGAGGTGGACAGCAAGATTGCGACGGCGCTGGGCGGGAAACTCAGCCTGACAGAAACCACGACCACGGCCGAGACCACGGCAGCGGCCACCGGCCCGGCCAAACTGATTATACAGACGATTTCGGGCACAACAACCGTCTATATCTATTCGCCCACTGCCAGTCCTACCCTTCTCAAAATACTTACCTACAATTAAGATGCCTACACTAAGACAGAAGATAGAAAACGAAACCGGGGCGTTACTGGTCTCTCAGGAGGAAAAGGCGCAATGGAACGCGGCCAACCCCGCTGCCTTCAAGGGAGCATGGACACCGGAAACGCCGTACATCGCTGGCGACACGGTCACGAACGGGGGCAATAGCTACCGTAGGAAAGCTAATGGCACCTCGGGCGCTACGTTCGATCCGGCTAATTGGGATGTTACCGCGCTGGGAGGGGGAGTTGCCAATGATACCATTGGACGGAGCAAGCTGGACAACAGTTTGCGCAACACGATTGATGCGCTTTCCGCACCAGGCTATGATCTAGCTGAGCACTCTTTCGCCCTGATCGATGCCATCCTGGGAACGAGCTTCTACACCAACAAGGCGGGTAGGCTGTGCACGCCGCAGGTGGGCGACATATCGGCCGCCATCATGGTGCTACAGGCGCTGATGCCTACTGAGTGGCCCGATCAATCGGGTTACACCTATTCGATAAAAGACCTGCTCGACAAGGTAGCGATCGGTATTGACCGCGCCGGGAACCTAGTGGTAAACGGGGATATAATTCTGAGGGGTCAGTCTATTTCCTCGATCCTGTCGGGCAACCTACAGGCTCAGATCGATGCGCTTTCCGGGCTGATCGTGGCTAGTAAGAATATCCGTGCTATTGGCGATAGCCTGACAGCAGCAAGCTACCCGACCCATCTCCAGGCACTTTTTAGCGATGGACGTACCGTCAGCAATGGGGGTGTAGGCGGTGACACCAGTACACAGATCGCCTTCAGGCATGGGGCTATTTCGGTGAGTGTGCAGGTGGCCGGCTACCAGATACCCGCCTCAGGTAGCGTAGCCGTTACCCCCGCCAACCTGAACATCATGCAGAATGGGCGAAGCATCACGGCAACCATTTCTAATATAGCCGGCACGCTTGCCCGTGATTCGTCGGGAAACTACACGTTTACCCGGACAACACAGGGTTCTATCGTGATTATCGATAAGAACGTAATGGTCAACCCTGTTACGTCGAGCTGGGATAAATCGATTTGCATTATCTGGATGGGTCGAAACAACTACAACGAAACGGCAACGGTACTCGCTGACATTGCCGCCACGGTTGCGATGCAAAAGAGCCTGGATAGGCGATTCATTGTCATGTCGGTGCTCAATGGAAACTATGCTGGAGAGTTTGTTGGAAACAACAACTACAACAACATGATGACCCTGAACAACACGCTCCGCGCCACTTACCCCCGAAACTTCCTTGACATTCGCGAACTGTTGATACGGAATTATAATCCTGCTATTCCTCAGGACGTGACCGACTTCAACAATGACACTGTCCCGTCCTCATTGCGCTCTGACAACATTCACTTAACAGACGCCGCCAATCAGACAATTGTCGCCCCGGCAATACACAATTTTATCACACTTAAAGGCTGGTAATTCTAATCTTTTTTTCAACAGTTCAACTTTCAATCAATCATGGGTTTAGTCATAAAACTAACGTCCACTTTCACGGACACCTCACTTCCCAAGCTGTACAAGGATTCTGTCCTTAATCTGGGGTCACTTTTCCTCTTTGATTTTAAAAACCCGGCCACCTATCAGGGGGGGGCATTGCCAGCACCTGGCTTCTTAGCCAACGGCGCATCACTGTATAATTTGGTAGATGCCGCGCCTTTAGCCACAGTCAACGGCACACAGATTGCTTATAATAGCGCGGGAGCCATTGAGTTTAACTCTGTGGGGAATGTGGTTCTAGGTGACAATTATAACCTTGCCTCATCTAACCCAAACTTCATGATCTCTATGTGGATCAAGATGACCGCAGCTTCAAACTCTTACGCTCAGCTTCTAGGGCGCTCCACCACGACTACACCCAATAACACTCAGTGGAGAATCGATATGGGATTGGACGGTTTGCGCCCGCGAGGGGGAGCAGGTGGGTCAGTGCAAGCCACGGTTGCTGAAATACCCAATGGGTCTCTAGTTGCAGGTACACTTTATCACATCGCATTCTCTCGCGTAGGTGCCTCAATTTCTACTTATTTAAACGGTGTCCAGATACGCACCGCAACTATGCCCGAAGCAACTCTAGCCAACCCGGCAGTTATTCCTAATATGGGAGGCGGTTGTAAAGCGCTGGTGTACCGGGCTTACATGGAAAACCTGACTGTTTCCGGCAAGAATCCACTGGCTCAGGTGCAGGCTGATTACAATGCCAATTTAGGCCGGTTCAACTAGTCTGATCTCCGACCCGAAACGGTCGGAGATTAACTTTTTACCATAGCCTACACTACCCCCTTTCTTTTCCATGATCGATATCCGCAATCAGGCCGGCCTTTCCCTGCTGTTATCCGAGGGCAGCACCCTGACGCTGGAGCAGGCGGCGGGGCTGCTGGACACGGACACCCTGCCCGGCGGCTTTTCCTACCCCCTCACCTTTCCGCTCCACGACTGCCCGCCCAATCAGGCGTTTGTCCATCAGACCCACCGGCCCGCCGCCTCGGGAGCCATGGAGCTGGCGGTGCGCCTGCTGGTCGACGGAGGCCTGTACCGCAACGCCATTCTGCGCTACCGGGTGGACAACGGCAAGGGCTCGGGCACGCTGAGGCTGGATTATTCCGCCGCCACCGATGAGCTGAGCCAGCTAAGCCTGGTCGAGGCGCTGTCGGATCCCGTCTTTCTGGGGGCGATGAACCCGGGTCAGATGGCCACCCGGATGGGGCAGATTGCCCAGCTCCCGATCGGCTCGTTTCCTCTGACGTTCTTCCCCCTGCGTAATGAGCACTTCATGGACGAGGAGTTCACCGCCCAGCGTATCCCCGATCTGCCCGCCGGCTTCTCCTACGCCCGGCCCAATTACGTCAATGAGGTAGATGCAAACGGGGCGTTTCTGACGGATTCGCTCACGGGGTCACTGGCCCGGCCGATCGTGCCGTTCTTCTTTCTGAGCTGGGTGGTAGGGCAGCTCCTGGGTAAGTTTGGCTACCGCATGGCGGGAAACTGGGCGGGGGACGAAGGGGTGAAGCGACTGGTGATCATCAACATGACCGCGATCCGATCGACGGCCCGCTCGGGCGTTTCGCCGGATGGGACTAACCAGATCAGCGAGTACTGGGCCAAACCGGGTTTACATCTCCCGGAGGTGAGCGTGGGCGAGTTTCTCAAGAGCATCAGGGAGCGCTACGGGCTGTTTTTTCGCTGGGATTCCCGGAGCCGAGTTTGTTACGTGGACCGGTTTAGTGATCTGCTGCTACAGCCCGCCGTGGATCTGCGCCAAGCGCGCTATCTGGAGCCCGGCAGCGTGAGTGACGCGGCCCGGGCGGGCTACTCGGTTTTTGAGTACGTCGAGGGCAGTGATGCTCTGCAAAAAGGCGTCGATAACCAGCCTGTGGTGATACCGCCGGTGGTGTACGGCGACGGCAAAACGCCGGTCAAGCTGCGGGTGGGCACAGTCTCGATGATTCGGGAGGTGCGCCCGGGCTCGACGGCCAGCTGGGACATGCCCGCCCTGCGCTGTCCGGGTAACGTGACCGAGCCCCTGTTTGCCAAATCCGATCGGTATCTGAACGCTGAGGGTAAACGTAAGAATAGTCTGGGCCTGCTGGTGATCAGCTACGTCCCTCAACATCGCGACAGTCAGGGCCGGGTGTATCCCAGTGCTACGCCCTTTCCCCTGTCGGGTGAGAGTGTGACGCTGGGGGGCAGACGGGGCGGATGGCTCTCGGGCCTTAGGTCAGTGTTCTCCTTTCGATCGCAGGCCAAAGGGCTGACGCAGGTGCTGCTCTTGCCGGTGGCGCAGGCATCGGGGCTACTGCCCGGCACCCGGCTGCACCTGCGCGACGGGCAGGGCAATGAGGCCACGGGTTTGCTCGATCTGATTCAGACCGAGCTGCCCGCCCGCGCGGGGATGGTCACCGCCCGGCTGACCACGCGGCTATTGCCCCCGATCGGGGAAAGTCCGGCCCCGGCGGTGCCCCCGATTGTGTACGTGGAACTGAGTCAGGTGACCCGCATTCCCCCCACCGAGATTATCAATTACCCCACCGCCCAGTATCCGCAGGGGATCAGTTCTAGCTTGTCGCGGCGCTTCACCACCCTGACCGTGCGGGCATGGCTGGATCCGGCCCGTACCCAGCCTGCTACCTTTCAGACCCCGCTGGCCTTAACGTTTCGGGTTAAGGAAAGCTACAGCCCTGACTTTGAGCAGACGGCGACGATGACCAACCCTAACCCCGAATACACCATCACCGCGCCGATCGCGGGAGCCGTGCAGGTGATCGATCCCCAGTTTGAGCACTACACCGCCATTCTGATCCGGGTCTCGCTCAAGCTGATCCTGGGCCGATCGCGCACCATCAGCCTGGTACCCGGTGAGGGCTACGTCCTACTGTAATGACCTACCAGGAACTTGACCTCAACCAGCGCATCAACCTGAAGGGAGCGATTTCGGACTGGGCCAACTACGCGACCCAGCACTTTCAGGAGTCGATCGATAAGGTACTGATCACTGAGCGCACCACCAGGCGTGGCGTTACCAGCACCAGGCTAAGCCGGGGCTACCGCTTCGGCATGGGTGGGCAAAGCGCCGGCCAGCAACGAACCGGCAACCTGCGCCGGCGCTGGTGGCAGAACGTATCGGGTGGGGACGCCTCGCCCCGCGTGGTGATGGAGTTCCTGCTCTACGGCCGCTTTGTCGATATGGGCGTAGGGCGGGGCACGGACACCGCCGATCACATTACGGCCCGGCGATTACGCATGGGTTCACCCGGCCGCAAGCCTAAACGCTGGTACGCCAAAAAGAAGGGCTACGAGCTGCACCGATTACGGGAGATACTCGCCGCCAAATACCTCACCATCCCGGTGCAATTGCTTGAAAATGCGCTTACCCTTTCCCTACCCATTCCCCTGTAACTACCATGGCAACTCAAAATGAACGGGCCGTTATTGATTTGGTCATCAACGGGCAACAGGCCCAGACCATGCTCACCGAAGTGGGCAAAGCCGCCACCGTGGCCCGGCGTGAACTCTCTAAAATGAGAGAGGCCGACGATCCGGCGGCGTTTGCCAAGAAAATGAAGGAGTACCAGACGCTGGCCGCTGCCGAGACCGACATGCGGGCGAGGCTAAACGGAGCGGCCAAAGGCTGGGCGGGCTTCAAACAAAACGTGGTGGGTACGCTCACCGGCGTGCTGGGGGGGAATCTGCTCACCGCCGGACTACAGCAACTGGTGGGGCTGGCTCCGATCGTACTGGATCACTCGCTCAAAATGGCGGATAGCTTCGCCGACATTGCCAAGAATGCCGACATGAGTGGCCAGCAGGTGGAGGCCCTCAACGAGAAGCTCTACAAGATGCCCACCCGGACCAGTACCGAGGATCTGCGCGCGATGGCGGCGACCGGTGGGCAGTTCGGGGTGGCAGCGGGTGAGATGGACAAGTTCGTCGATGGCGCCAACCGGGTCAACGTGGCCATCGGTGACGAGTTCGGGGGCGTGGAGCAGACCGTAGAGAACGTGCTGGGCCTGCGCAACGTACTGACCGGCATTCGTACGGATAACATTGATGACGATTTACTCCACATCGGTAATGCCCTGAACGTGCTGGGAGCCGAAGGCAAAGCCACCGCGCCGGTTTTGTCCGATTTCACCAACCGCATGGGGGGTGTGCTGATTCCGCTGGGCGTGGGCGAGGGCAAGGTACTGGGCCTGTCGGCGGCGCTCTCGGAGCTGAACGTGACGGCCGAGCGGGGCTCAACGGCCACCGTCAATATCTTCCAGAAAATGCTCACCGAAACCGAGACGTTTGCTAAAGTGGCGGGCGTTCCGGTTAAGGAGTACCGGGATCTGATCCAGACCGATATGTACGGAGCCTTTACCAAGTATCTGGAGGGGCTCAAAAAAGTATCGGGTAGCCAGGTCGAGTTCATGGCCGTGCTGGAGAAATCAAAGCTCACCGGCGCAGGTGAGATGGAGGTGCTCAGCAAGCTGGCCAGCAACACCGAGCTGCTGGCCCAAAAGTCTGGCCGGGCCACGGTAGCCCTGACCCAGACTGACAGCATCACCGCCGAGTACAACAAGAAGAATCTGGAGCTGGCGGTGAACCTGAAGAAGCTCGCCGATCTGAAAGAGCAGTTGTTGACTAAGCTTATTCCGCTGGCCAGTGGCCTGGTCAGCCTGACCACCAAACTGCTGGGCTTGACCAATGCTTCAGAGGAGGCCAATACCAGCTTCGAGAATCAGCGGGAAACGGTGAAGGGACTAGAGCGCGATACCGCCCCCCTGCTGAAGCGCCACGATGAGCTGAAGGGGAAAACCAAGCTGACCACCGGCGAGCAGACCGAACTCAACAAGATCATCGCCACCATCGCCCAAACGATCCCCTCGGCCGTGACACAGTTCGATTCGATGGGCAACGCCATGGCTGTCAGCACTGATAAAGCCCGCGAGTACGTACGCCAACAGAAAGAAGTGCTCAAGTACACCAACCGGATTGCCATCGAAGAAACCGAAAAGGAACTGGCTCTGGCGCGGGCAATGGCCAAAGGGATGGCCTATCGCCAGGCAAACGGCGTGCAGGGAACGGCCACCAACGACGGAACCGGCATGACTCGCCGTCGGGCGATGACCAATCAGGAACTCGACCAGGTACAAACCGAGCTGAGGGCAAAACTCGAAGAGATCGGGGATCTGGAGGCCCGGCGCACCCGGCTGAGCGGGGACTACCTGGAAGAGAAAGAATTGACCCGCCGCCGCAATGCCCGCCGATCGGCCGAGGCAGGGGCCAGTGGTGGCCAACCCGGTATTGCACCGCCCAAAGACGGGCCGGGCATTGATCTGGGGCCAACTCCCGAGGAGAAAGCCGCTAAAAAGAAAAGTGATCGTCAGCTGACCGATGCCCAGCGACACCAGGAGCAATACGAAAAACTGCTCAGTGACGCCCGGATCAGAGCAGCGCAGGCCCGCGACGATGAGTTTGAGAAAGAGCAGCTTCAGTTTTATGATCACTACGCCGTTCTCCTCGAGCTGGCCGGCAGTGACAAAACCAAACAGGCGGAGGTATCTGATGCGATGTACGCCGAACTGTCGGCCATTCAGACCAAAGAACACGAGCGGCAGGCAAAGGCGACCAAAGATGCCAACGATGAGGCCCTGACCGAGCAGCAGGCCTACAACGAGATGATGGTGGAAATGGCCCTGAAGCGGCTGGAGGTGCTGCGGGATGCGGATCTGGCGGCCAATAACCTGGCGCATGCGGGGGGGCAGATCAGCGATCAGGTGCACCACACCACCGAGCTGGCCATTCTGGATCAGTTCCTGCACGCCAAGCTCACGCTGCTGGAAACCTTTCATCAGGACAGTGCCGGGGTGGAGGCCGACATCACCGCCAACCAAAACGATCAGGCCAATCAGCGGGCCGCCATTCAGGAGCGGCTGGTCAACCGCCAGCTCATGGCCATGGAGCAACTGGCCTCGGATGAACGGCTCACCGATGGGCAGCGCTTGCAGGCCAAGCGGGCCTTCGAGGACGCCATGGCTCAGTTTGTGGCCGAGGGTATTTCGGGCTTCCGGTCGCTGGTGGGTGAGCATACGGTAGCCTACAAAGCCATGTTTGCCGCCGAGCGGGCCTACGCCATCGCCAAGATTGCCATGAATACCTACAAGGAGATCAGTGACGTATGGGCCAACCCGGCCTTTACGCTGCTGGGCTTCGGGGGGCCTGTGGTCAAGGGGCTGTATTCGGCTCTGGCCCTGGGACGGGGCATTGCGGCGGGGGCTGCCGTGAGTGGCATTGCTATGAAAGACGACGGGGGCTTTACCGACGTGGATTCGCTCTATGGCGGGGCATCAGGGTTCAAAACCAAACCGACGATGGTCAACAAGGGAGCAGGTTCTTACATAGTAGGCGAGAAACGGCCCGAGTGGATCATGGGGGGCGAGATGCTTCAGAATCCGGTGATGGCTAATCTGGCTCATGCCCTCCAGGCGGTGCAGGTCACGGGGGCTTATCGAAACATGGGCTCAGTCAGCAGAAACTCCGGAGGAAGTCAGGCGGCACCGGCCTCCGCCCCGGGCATGGACATCACGCCCCTGCTGCTGGAGATGCGGATGATGCGGGGTGAGCTGGGCAAGATCAAGAACCTGAAGGTGGTCAACAACTACCGACTCAGTGAGGAGTACCGCGATGACGTCTTGCAGGTACGTACCCAGAACACGATTTAACGAAGAAGCCCGCTCAGTGAGCGGGCTTCTTTTAATTGGGTTTAGCGATCGGAGTATCGGTGGCTTCTAATCCTTTCTTCAGCAGTTCCGCCAGGGCCTCGCTGATGGTCAGCTTTTGATCCTTTGCCGAGCGGATCTGCTTGTAATGTCTGACCGCGCTGTATATCTCAGGCGGTACTCTGGCTGTAATTATTTTCATGGGCGTTGATGTTGACTGAACAGGGTAAACGCCGATCGTCAGGTGGCGAGTTTGTAACCGTTCATAAAGTTAGCCAAATGGCGCTAAACGAAAGAAGTCTACTTACTGAGTGGGCTTCTTTCGTTTAGAGCAGGCCGGGAGGAGGCGGTCATGGGAAGTACAACAAACCAAGGGAGCGGGCGGGTGAGACGAGAGCCAGATTTTGCTAAGTCGGTAATAAACTAAAATTCAAACGGTAGAGTGGCCTTTCCTGTGGAGGGTAAACGACCGTTTGTCTACCCCATTTTTGCCTTATAGTAAATCACCTTAAATACTTTCAGCAATTGCATATATTTAGGGAGTTGAATGGGTTTAACCACGCACCCTATGATTTACGCCTATCTCCGGGTATCGACCGACCGCCAAACGGCCGAAAACCAACGCTTCGAAATCCTGAAGAAGACCGCTGCCGATCGGGTGCATGTCGATCAGTGGATCGAAGAGACCGCCAGTGGTACCAAGTCTGCTGCCAATCGCGCCCTGGGGAGTTTGCTCTCATCAATGAAAGCAAAAGATGTGCTCTATGTGACGGAGCTGTCCCGGCTCGGCCGCTCCCTGATGGAGATCATGAGCATTCTGCACGACTGCATGGAACGGGATGTCCGGGTGTTCGCCATTAAGGAGGGCTACGAGTTGGGCAACAACATAAACTCGAAAGTACTGGCCTTTGCTTTTAGTCTATCTGCTGAGATCGAACGTCAACTAATCAGCCAGCGGACCAAAGAAGCACTGGCCAGAAAAAAGTCAGAAGGCATGCAGCTTGGCCGGCCGAAGGGTAGCCGAAACGAATCAGTGAAGCTGTCGGGCAAAGAGGAGGCGATCCGGGAGCTACTAAAATCAAAAGTATCGCTCTCCGCCATTGGACGAATTTTGGGTGTTGATCGGCAAACAGTTGGTTCCTTTATCAAGAGTAGTCAACTGAACAACTAAAGCTTTAAACAAAACTTATTAGCGAAGGGACAAGCACACTTCAATCGTGAATGAGAGAATATTTATCAGTCAACTTTTTAAAACAAATTAAGTACTACTATGAACATGGACATTAATCTTTCTTCGGAAGAGGCGCAAGCTATGCTTGAAGCTGGCAAATACGCGATTGAGCCTTTTATAAGCGCTCTGCTTAAGTCGAAAGTTGATAGCATGAGTAAGTGGTTCAAAAACAAGGAAAAAAATAAAGAAATTTCGGCAGAACTTATTGAGGCTAAATTTAGAAATTATTTAACTAGATCATATATTGATTTCAATAAAATGAATGTTCTAGTTTTTCCGAATCAGCAAATAAATATAAAATCAATTTATGTGCCTTTATCCATTCGATCCAGCGAAAAGCATATGAAGAGTTTTTTAATTGATCAATTTAAAGAGGAATATATAAAGCCGTATCAGAAATTATTAATTTCTGATACGGCTGGCATGGGAAAATCAACTTTAACTAAATGGATTGCTTTATCGCTGATTGAACAAAATCTATCAATACCGGTAGTAGTAGAACTAAGGCATTTAAAGAAAAAAAATTCTCTTTTAGAAAATATACTAGATCAAATTAATGGCCTAAACAATACCGTTGATCGAGACCTTGTGGTAAAACTATTAGACTCAGGACATTTTACTATTTTGCTAGACGGATTTGATGAGATTGAGAATAAGCATAAAGAAGTGGTTATCAAAGACATAAAAAATTTTATAAGTAGAGCAAATGAGAATTGGTATATATTAACATCGAGACCTGAATCATCTTTATCTGCTTTTGGTGATTTTCAATCATTCGAAATTGAATCTTTAACTGAGGCCCAGTCATACGAACTATTTAGAAAGTATGATCAAGTGAGCAAATTAGGTATTAGTGAAAAATTGATAGCGGATATTAAATCCAAAAAACAAGCTAAGGATTTTTTAAGTAACCCTTTTTTATCATCACTACTCTATAAAACTTATACGTATAATAAAGATATCCCATCAAAAAAATCATCATTCTACGATGAAGTTTACAATGCTTTATATAAGCATCATGACTTATCAAAAGATGGCTACAGACGTGATAAGCAATCGGGACTAGATATTCATGATTTTAGATTAATTTTGAGGCGATTAGCTTGGGAATCTTCAAAGTTAACTAAAGTAGAGTTTACCGAACAAGAACTTATTCGTTTCGTAAAGTCTGCTAAGGATAAGAATTCTTCTTTAATCTTTAAAGAAGTTAACTACATAGAAGACCTAGAATCGAGTGTTCCATTATTTGTAAGATTAGGCACATCTTTGAAATGGGCTCACAAATCTTTACAAGATTATTTTGCCGCTGAATTTATTGTCAATTCGGTAGATAGAGAGACAATATTCAGCTTAATTTATAAATCCTCAAAAGACAGCTATCTGAATATTATTGATTTTTTACACGAACAAGATTATGATCTTTTTAGAAAAACCTTTATTTATCCTATAATATGTGATTATATTAACTATTGCGACAATAGTTACAAAGAATCTGCTATTAATATCGATACACAAGATATCAGAACTAGACAGGCACTTACTTTTTGCTTAGATGCAGCCATAGTAAAATTTAATTCTGGCAAAGAAGGCCAAGATCAAGAGGATTATGATAAATATATTGATAATATACTTGACAAGGGATTTGCGTCTGATTTTAGTAGTGCTACAAGTGCTAAAGTGACCAATGATACATCAGTGCTCCTTTTCTATAAGTACAATTTTAAAAGAAAATTAATTGATTTTCTTTTAAAGGCAGGGGAACAGTTGTTTTTTAATTATAAATTTAAATTCAACAAAGAAGATTCAATTAATTTGAGTATTAAATTTCCAAAAGATAGATTTATTTACATAGATGACAAAAAAGGAAATATCATAAATTCAAAAAGTAATTTCCTGGAAACAAATAAAGCTATCTTAAGAATTTATCCTAGAAACCAAGCCTCCGTTAAGCTATTGGACTATGATAAGTGTATAATCTGGAAGCATAATATAGAAAACGAAATGATTATCAATAGAGTGAATCTAGATTTACAAGGAATATGATCACCATTATTTATAGTACGGGAACCTATTAGAATTCTGGAAATTGGTGTATTTTCTCGTTGTCAGCGTGAACACCTAAGTCACGTAGGTACTCAATCGTCTGCTTCATGTCCTTATGACGACATTGCCGCCGAACTAGCTCAATATCTTTGGTGGCTTCCCACAGGGCCACCGCCCCCGTATGTTTCCAACTGTATACATCGTGGTGGGTATCGGTCAGCTCCATCTTCTCCAGCACTTTGATGTGACGCCGGTACATATACTTGGGCCCGATCAGATCCGGCCCGGGCTCGTCGTTGTAGCTGAAGACATAATAGTGATCCGGGAAGCTGCGTAGCTTATAGGTCTCGATGAGTTTAGCCAGCGGGCTGGGTATATCGATATACTCCCCCTCCGAGGTTTTGGCGCTCTCGGCCGTGATGTAGATCACCTTTTCCCGTATATCCCGGATCCTGAGCCGACGTACCTCTTCATTGGGCCGGGCCAGTGTATAGTATATGAACCGCACAAAGAGTAGCAGCTGGTTGAAGCCCAGTTCTTCACAGGCTTTACGGTAGGCGGTCTGCTCCCGTTTGGAATACGCCTGGTGTTTGTGCTTCAGGTAGGGCAGCAGGTTTAAGTTTTCAAACGGATTGATCAGGCTTCGGGTCCGCTGATCCCGGCTAATATAGTAGTTAAAGAACACACTGGCGTCGTTCAGCCGGTTATTTCGGGTGCGATTGCCATTACCCTCTACGGTGATAACCTCCTCCAGATAGGTCAGCGCCTCCAGCTGGTCGAAGTGGCCCAGCCAGATATGGCTTTTACTATGCCGATTGAGGTAGTTCATCAGCGAATACAGCGAGGTCTTATAGCCCATATGGGTGTTTCGTGCCAACGTCTTTTTAACGAAGGCCAGGTACTCAACAATGGCCGGAATGATGGGCCGGTTAGCCGCGATTTTCTCAGGAACCGACTTGACAATGGGCGACCGGTCCCGTTTGATAGGTACCCGCCACGGTTCCTCGTCGGCGGGCTTCTCACCAGTAAATGCCCTACCCGTTTTCAGCGCCTGATTAAGATCTTTGATGTGGTCAGAAGCGGCCTGTAACCGCTCTTTTACGGTCGGCTGAGCCAGGACCACGCGCTTGCGCTTCAGTATCTTTTCGGTGATATGCCAGATGTGATACTCGACCACCCACTGCTTGGTGAGGTCATTGTCAGCGGGCTTGCGGAGAACGGCCAGCTTGAAGGGAAATTTGTCGGATTTGCCCTGATTCATGGATTAATACAATTAGGCTTGCCATTTTTTTTGCCATATTTCATAAATGGCAAAAAAAATGCCCGATAACCATTGATTATCAGGCATTTACCTCGTGGAGACGCAGGGATTTGAACCCTGGTCCAGTCAAGGAAAGCGTCGCGCTTTCTACATGCTTAGTTGTGATTGGAATTGTCGGGCGGGCAGCTGGCTCACAACAGGCCTACTGACAACCGTACATTGTTTTGTCTCGCTCCTTGTCACAATGATTATCGAAGCCAGCGCTGCGAGTCGACGCCTCCTGATCCAACCGGCAGCACGTAGGTCGGGGAGACGATGGCATTTGCTAAACCCTCCGGATTAAGCAGCCATGGCGTAGTTATATTCGCCAGTTATTGTTTTGACGATTTGTTTGGGCGGGAAATACCGTCAACTCCCGGCATGCTTACACGCACTTTCGGCAAGCTGTCAATTCCAGTCGCCCCCAGTTAATGTATACGGTAAACCGGGTCTAGGTCGCAAAAGTTTCCAGCCGTTGTGTCGTTTTCAGCCACCTCAGCCTATTAACTGACGATCAGTTGTCTATCCTGAAAAATCAGGTGAAAGCCGATAATCATGGCAAAGCAACCGCGTGGAAACAGATGCCACCAAAAAGAGTTACCTTGATAATGAATTTAAGGTAAGGGAATATTCCGTACAACGCTTGCTACGCGAACCAGCGGGTTCTACCAAAGCCATGACTTTGACGCCTTTTGAAACGAGCCTGTACCGGCAGTTGGCCCACTTTTTTGGGCGCTACGACTTTGTGCTACTTCCCGAAAAGAAGCAGTTTCGCAAAGTGACCTCCACCGGTTTTCAGAACATCATTCTATCACCCTCCTACTACGGGTCCACTACGTTGCTCGACGTGAACTTCGGCTGCCGCAACGAGCAGGTGGAACAGATTGCCCAGCAATTTCTGCCCACGCTGACCGATTTTCGGCCCGATGCCAACACCCTACTGATCTCCATTGGCAAGTACAAACAGGTGAATCCACCGCGCTATAGCATCCGCACGGATAGCGAACTGGATTCGGTCTGTACCCAAATCACCGATTTTTTCACCGAAACCGGCCTCGATCTGATTGATAGTTCCATGTCGTTGGGTACGTTGGATACGATCCTGAACGAAAACCCATCGCAACCCTGTCCGTTTGTCTACAACCAGACATTCCGCTGCTATAAAGGGCTGACGGTTGCCAGCCTGACACACAATCCGCACTTCCTGGGCCTGGTCGATCTTTACCGGCATCAACTCACCCGTCAGTCGCAAAACGCCTACGAAGCCATGAACTTCGACCGACTGGTGTCGTATTTGCAACACTATTCGGCGAATTGAATTACGATTTACGACGTACGATGTACGATTCATTGCTTTCGCGTCAGCTTACGCCGATTACAAGTGACGCGGAAGCAATAAATCGTACATCGTACGTCGTAAATCGTACATCATACCAGCGCTCCCTCTTTTAGCGCATACGTCGAGACGCTGATCGACTTGATACCATACGATCGCAGGACGAAGTCGATCAGGCAAACAGCTACCACGATCATATCCACGCGCAGTTCGATCATGCCGGGTAAGGCCATGCGCTGGTCGTGATTCCGCTCGATGAGCAGTTGGTAAAAATGGTAGAAATCGGCAATTGGTAAGGTGAACGCCGCCTGTTCGGCGGGTGGCCACGTACCTGTCTGCTCATGGAAATACATATCCACCAGCGTATCGAACGAACCGGATGAGCCAACGAGCACCGTGGGCTGATACTGATGCACGGCGTTGGTCAACGGCAGTAACTGTTCCTGGAAAAACGTTTGCATTCGCGAAACAGACGCCGGACTAATGATGTCGGCTTCACCCATGAAACGCTCCATCAGCCGCTGACCGCCAATCTCGAAGCTCTGTTTCCAGAAAATCCGGCTGTCATTTCCGTCACGGCCAGCGATAATGAATTCGACGCTGCCGCCGCCAATATCCATGACCATGGCTGTTTCATCGGCCGGAATAGCCCCCGACGAGCGTACGCCCTTATAAATCAGGCCAGCCTCTTCGTCGCCCGAGATAACCCGAATTTGCAGGCCCGTTTCCTGTTTCACCCGATCAACGAATGCCTGCTGATTCTGCGCTACCCGAATGGCACTGGTGCCGTATACCGCTACCTCGGCCGGGTCGATCTGATGCTGATCGAGCACGCCGCGGAAGTAGGTAAGAACACTCAACGCCCGCTCTATGGCTTCGTCGGTAATGATGCGCTGATTGATTCCGCCACCACTGGCCGACGATGAGCGTCCTATTTTAGCGGGTCTGCTCTCGCGAAAGAGCGTTTGATACGCCCCAGGGTCAGCATCGGCACGGGCCGCGTCCGGCTTTTTTTGAACAATCATCAGGTGGAACGTGTTGGTTCCGAGGTCAATCACCGCTTGTTTCATGTAGCAATTTTGCTATCTTTGCAGTCCGTTTTGCAAAACACAAAAATACCGGTATTCAATGATTATCATTAACGTAAAAGAAAACGAGTCGATTGACAAAGCCCTCAAGCGGTTCAAGAAGAAATTCGAGAAAACAGGTGTGTTGCGCTCACTGCGTTCACGTACTGCTTTCCAGAAGCCTTCGATCAGCCGTCGGAAAGACGTCATTCGCGCTGCCTACAAAGAGAAAATGTACGGCAACCACACGCAGCAGTAGTCGGTTTTTTAATCGACGCCCGTTGTTTGAACCGGAATTTACCGGCAGTATTGGTGTAACAGGTTTGGTGAATTGGTGCGTATCTTCGTTCTATTCCTATGCAGCCCGTTCCTCCCCTACCGCCGGCAGATTCCGGTTCTGATTTTTTACAGCATATCCGCTACGAAAAGCGGCTGAGTCATCACACCTTGGTGGCTTATGAAAATGACCTGCTTCAGTTCACCGAATTTTTGCAGGAACACCACGCAGGTACGTTACCCCGCGAGGCCGATCACCTCCTGATCCGTGCCTGGATCGTCTCACTGGTTGAAGCCAAACTCGATAAGTCGAGCGTTAACCGGAAGATCGCCACACTCCGCAGTTTTTACGGGTATTTACTTCGTCGTCAGCAAATTACCGTCGACCCGATGCAGAAGATCGTGGCGCTGAAAATGAGCAAAAAGCTGCCGACGTTTGTGGAAGAAAAGCCAATGGCAACGCTGCTCGACGACATCGAATTTCCCGACGATTTCATTGGCCTACGCGATAAACTCGTACTCGAACTGCTCTACGGCACCGGCATTCGCCTAAGCGAACTGACCGGCCTGAAACCTGGCGATATCAACCCCTACGACCGCACGATTACCGTTTTAGGTAAACGGAATAAACACCGACTCATTCCGCTAACGCCTCCCCTCTTCGAGTTGATTGGCCAGTACCAGCAGCAAAAGACAATTTTCTTTGATGGAAAAGCTGACCCGAGCAGCCTCATCGTGAGCGACAAAGGCATTGCCGCTTATCCGGTGCTGATTCAGCGGATCGTGAACAAGTATCTTTCGCTGGTGACCACGCTGGAAAAAAAGAGCCCCCACGTGTTGCGCCATACGTTTGCCACGCATCTGCTCAACCGGGGGGCCGATTTAAACGCTATTAAAGATTTACTGGGCCACAGCAGCCTCGCCGCCACCCAGATCTACACCCACACCAGCCTGGATCAATTAAAGAAAGCCCACGATCAGGCTCATCCGAAGGGGGGGAAATAAGTTTGTGGTTTGTAGTCTATGGTTTGTGGTTGCGCTGCTAAGTCTCTAACTCGTAGAGCAGCAGCGCAACCACAAACCATAGACTACAAACCACAAACTCCCTTTAGTAGAACCGATACGTCAACCCGGCCGAGAGCATGACGTTCTGGGCGTTGTTGATCTCGTTGTAGTTATAAAATACGTTCTGGTACTGCGCCTGAACTTCACCACCCAGGCGACTTTCGCGTTGGCCGAACACTTTCAGACCAATCGCGGGCGCAATGGCACCGGCGAATTTTTTGTTGGCATCAGAGAGCGTTCCGTAGAAGTTCGTGTAGTTCACAAAGGCGCCACCACCCGCTATCTGAACGTAAGGACGAATGGCCGAGGCGGGGTCACTGAAGTAGTACGACGCCGTCGCCATCACCGGTGTCAGCGTGAGCGTGCGTGTTTGCACCGCCGAGATGGTTTCTTCGCCTAAATCATAAATTGCCCGGGGCAATCGCTGTTGGCTATACTGATAGCCTGTTTGCAAACCCAGCGAGAATTTCTGCGGAAACTGCCATTCCATCGTGGCGATCACATTGGCAGGCGACAGCTTATCAATATAATTTTTAGACGTACCCATGGGCATGCTGACACCATAACGGATTGATCCGTTGAAGGTAACGTACCTGTTATAGGTCGATTCCCGCATTAGATTATACGCGTTGCGGGAGGCACTATTGTCGTAATCCGGGTTGCCGGGCATGGGCTGAACCTGCGCCCAGGCCATAGAAGAAGCTAACAGCAATGACGCTGTCAGTAGTTGAGTGAGTTTCATACGAGTTGTCTTAACGTGTTGGACGGAGGTACGTTGATTGCGCAAAAGCGTCGGCGATGAGTTTGTCAACGGCACTGTCGTTGAAAATACCGTTACCCCGCATTTCGGCCAGGTACAGCACACGCAGTTGGTTTTGCGGCGCGTTGGGGTCGGTGTTGGGCGTGATGATGGGCCGGTTTTTCAGATCAACAATCTGAATGCGCCAGAACTGATCGGCTACCTGATAATACTGGTAATACCCAGGTGAGAAGAAGGGATCGTAAAATCCACCGAAACCGGGACCGAAACCGCCCCAATAATTCCCGAAATAACCAGCATACGGATTCACCGATACGCCCGTATACCGATCATTCACCCTTGTAACAACAACACCCATATCGGCGGGCTGTCCGGCTTGTACCCGCGTAAAACCACGGTTGGTCAACTCTGTCGCTAAACTCGCCACAAAGCGCTGCTCAGTCGCTAAAGCCGACTGTGTATAGCGATCGTTCGATTCAACCAGCACCGAATCGGGCAGGCTATAAGTAGCATATTGGCTAAAGTCGGCTTGCCGATCGTAATTGGTAATGATCACATTAGAGTCTTCGGGACTCAGGTCATCGGTGGCGGTGCTGCTACAGGCCGAAAGCCCGAAAAGCAGTCCAAAAGCCATGGCTCCGAGTGCCAGACGCCGGGCAGGCTGCCGCCATACGTTGTGCATATTCATAGATAAAACGTTGGTTGTTTACTCTCTATAAAACGTACGGCGATCGGCATTAGTTTATACAGCCAATTTCGCTAACCAAAATCTAATAACCGGAACCCTATCGGTACTGACCAGGCTTTTAGGTGTAGAAGAAGATCTTCTTCACGAGCAATTCAGGGTCAAAAAGTGTATCTTTCCCCTTTTAACAAACGGCTTTATGCAGGTAAACGGAACGAATGGGAAAGAGCTATTTGATTGACACAAATACGATCAGTAGAGCCATTCTTTCTTTTGCAGATTACCAACAAATACAACTGCATATTCATCAATCAGATAAGACCATGAACCTTCAATATCTCGCTGATCACCAAGGGAATGTAACCGGGGTGTTTATACCGATCAAAGAATGGGATTCTATTAGAAAGCGACTAGACTTACCTGATGAGTCTAAAAATCTCCATCGCCAGGAACTCCTAGAGGCGTTCGAACAGATGAAGCAAATGAGAGAAGGCAAATTGCCAAAACCCAAACTCAGCGATTTTTTAAGCGAACTCAATGAGCTTTGATGTAATTCCTATTTTACCGTTTCAGCGGCAGGCAAAGCGATTAGTGAAGAAATACCCTTCACTAAAAAGTGAGTTATCTACACTAATCGAACAACTCCAAAATGAACCCGAGCAAGGAACGCCGCTTGGGAACGGATGCTATAAGATCCGGCTTGCCATTGCTAGTAAAAACAAGGGCAAATCAGGAGGAGCCCGCGTCATCACATGCGTGTATGTAGCCGACAATGAGGTGTACTTGTTATCTGTTTACGATAAGTCTGAGCGTTCCTCGCTCAATGACACAGAACTAAAAGAACTTGTTGACTGGATTCAAGAGATAAAGTGAAAGCCCTCCAGCGAGGGCTTTATTCGTTTGGACCATTTGCAGTTTCTGAGTAGTGAACTTACTCTTTGTGGGAACCCTCCACTGACTCTATAACCTTGTAGGTGTAGAAGAAGCCGTATCTTTGCACCCTGAAATGACCTGCGTTACGCCGTGATCTATAAAGAATATAAGAATCTTGACTACGCCCAGTTGGCCAGCGACGTGTTGGCCCATTGGCAACGTACCCGTGCGTTTGACCAGTCGGTGAAGCTCCGCGACGGACAGCCGACCTTTACGTTTTATGAAGGTCCGCCCTCAGCCAACGGCATGCCCGGTATTCACCACGTGATGGCCCGGACGATTAAAGACATTTTTTGCCGGTATAAAACGCTTCAGGGATTCCAGGTCGACCGCAAAGGCGGCTGGGATACGCACGGGCTACCGATCGAACTCCAGGTTGAGAAAGAGCTGGGTATTACCAAAGACGATATTGGCAAGACCATCAGCGTTGAGGACTACAACCAGAAATGCCGGGAAACGGTCATGCGTTTCACCGACTTGTGGAACGACCTGACCGAGAAGATGGGCTATTGGGTCGACCTCGACAATCCTTATGTCACGTACGAGAACGATTACATCGAGTCGGTCTGGTCGCTGCTGAAGAAGCTGTACGATAAAGGCCTGCTGTATAAAGGCTACACGATTCAGCCCTTCTCGCCCAAAGCCGGAACGGGCCTAAGCTCGCATGAACTGAACATGCCAGGTACGTATCGCGATGTGCGGGATACCACCATCGTAGCGCAGTTCAAGGTAAAACCCAATGGCAAATCGGGATTCCTGTTCTTCGACTCGGCAGACGCCGACGTGTTCATCCTGGCCTGGACTACCACGCCCTGGACCCTGCCCGCCAACTCGGCCCTAACCGTTGGAGCCAACATCGATTACGTGCTGGTGAAAACGATCAACCCCTACACACACCGGCTGGTGCACGTGGTGTTGGCCAAAAATCTGGTGGGCCGCTGGTTTAGCGAGAAAGCCAAAGTGGAGGCCGATAAAAGTCTGGCGGCTTTCGAGGCTTATTTGCCTACGGATAAAGTCATTCCCTGGTCGCTGGTGTCGGAGTTCAAGGGGCAACACCTCGAAGGCATCGAGTATGAGCAACTGATGCCGTATGTGACACCCGCAACCGGAGAGGGGGTTGGCAAGCCGTTCCGGGTTATTCTGGGCGATTTTGTCACGACTGAAGACGGTACGGGTGTGGTTCATACGTCGCCCACATTTGGGGCCGATGACTTCCGGGTTTCGCAGCAGAACGGCATTCCCGCCATCATGGTCAAAGACGAAACCGGAAAAGACGTACCCATCGTGGATCGTCAGGGCCGGTTTGTGGCGGAGATCACCGATTACGCGGGCCGATACGTGAAGGAAGAATATTACAGCGACGAAGAACGCGCCGATCCTGATTTCAAACCAACCGATGTGCTCATTGCCATTCAGTTGAAAGAAGACAACAAGGCGTTCCGGGTCGAGAAATACGAACACCCCTACCCGCACTGCTGGCGGACGGATAAACCGATTCTATACTACCCGCTGGATAGCTGGTTCATCAAAACCACGGCGGTGAAAGACCGACTGGTGGAGTTGAACAAAACCATCAACTGGCAACCCGAAAGCACCGGCACCGGTCGTTTTGGTAACTGGCTCGAAAACTTGGTCGACTGGAACCTGAGCCGCAGCCGGTTCTGGGGTACGCCCCTGCCGATCTGGCGAAGCGAACCTGCGCCGGGCGTGAGACAGGCTGAAATATGTATCGGATCAGTGGAAGAACTGCGTGGATACGTCTTGGAAGCATTGGCTACCGATGTGTTGACCGACGAACAAAGGGCAAAAAATGAGTCGTTTCTGGCGGCCCATGCGTCAGGTACGTTCGACCTGCACCGTCCCTACTCCGACGAGATTTTCTTCGTGTCGGAAGATGGTCAGCTGATGCAGCGCGAGCCGGACCTGATCGACGTTTGGTTCGATTCGGGGGCTATGCCGTATGCGCAGTGGCATTATCCGTTTGAGAATAAAGAGGTTTTCGAACGGTCGTTCCCGGCTGATTTTATCTCGGAAGGGGTCGATCAGACGCGGGGCTGGTTCTTCACCCTGCATGCCATTGCCGGTATGCTGTTCGATTCGGTCGCGTTCAAAAACGTGGTATCGACCGGGCTGGTGCTGGATAAGAACGGCAACAAAATGTCGAAGCGACTGGGCAACGGCATCGATCCGTTCGAGACGCTAGGTACGTATGGGGCCGACGCCACGCGCTGGTACATGATCACCAACGCCGAACCGTGGGACAACCTGAAATTTAATCTCGATGGGATCGCCGAAGTACAGCGCCGCTTTTTCGGTACGCTAACCAATACGTACAATTTCTTCGCGCTCTACGCCAACCTCGACGGCTATAAAATCGAGCAGTTTGACCGCATTCCACGCGAGCAACTGCCCGAACTGGACCGGTGGATTCTGTCGAAACTGAACACGCTGATCAAGGAAGTCACCGAGCAATTCGACGGGTACAACCCGACGAAAGCGGGTCGACTGGTTCAGGATTTTGTGAACGACCAACTCTCGAACTGGTACGTTCGGCTTTGTCGCCGCCGTTTCTGGGCCGGGGAAATGAGTACAGACAAGCGGGCCGCTTACCAAACGCTGCAACATTGCCTCGCGGAGGTAGCGCAGTTGATGTCGCCGATTGCGCCGTTCTACGCCGATTGGCTTTACCGGAGCCTGACTGAGAGCGTTCGGGAAGAATCGATTGCCAAAAACACGCCGTTCAAGCACGATTCGATCCATTTCACCGACTGGGCTACAGCAAACGAAGACTGGATCGACGCCGATCTGGAGGCCTCGATGGCACTGGCCCAGCAAATCAGTTCAATGGTTCACGGCCTTCGGAAAGGGCACAAACTAAAGGTTCGTCAGCCGTTGTCGCGTCTGTTGATTCCGGTACTGACACCAGACATGAAACGGCAAATTGAGCATGTTGCCCCGATCATCCAATCGGAGGTGAACGTGAAAGCGGTGGATTTTGTCGACGATGCCAGCGGTATTCTGACCAAAAAAGTGAAGCCAAACTTCAAGGCGCTTGGCCCTAAATTCGGGAAGCAGATGAAAGACGTAGCAGCGGCTATCACCGGCATGAGCAGTGAGCAACTGGCCGAACTGGAACGCGCAGGGGAATTACGAATTGCGAATTACGATGTACAACTGTCAGATGTAGAGATTCTGACTGAGGATATTCCGGGTTGGGTTGTCGCTACTGACGGACCGCTGACGGTGGCGCTCGATGTGAACGTAACCGATGAACTGCGCCGCGAAGGCATTGCCCGCGATGTGGTGAACCGGATTCAAAACCTGCGGAAAGATCAGCAGTTCGACGTGACCGATAAGATTCGCATCGAGTTAGAACGTAATAACGAGCTCCTGATTTCGGCCATCGAAGCCAACAAAGCCTATATTCAGCAGGAAGTACAAGCCGTATCGCTCGACCTTGTTACGGGCCTCAATGGCTCATCGGTCGAGATTGAGATGGATGAGTTTGTGCTGAAAGTGAAAGTAGAGCGGGTGTAATTCGGCTTAACCCCCACCCACAACGGGTCAATCTTTATCGTTGCTTTAACCAAGCACAGACGGTAAGGGTTGGCCCGTTTCTGCTTTACTGGGTACGTTACCAGTTCCTGGCTAAAACCAGAAAAGATAATTCACGAATACAGACATATCGCTGCTCAATACTTCGCATGAAATCACTCAAAACACCCCTGCTGTGGCTGGCTTTTCTGGCCATTGCCGTTGTCTCCTGTATAAAAATGGCGCCCGGTGGCGGCTCCAAACAGACAAAGTCTACAGCACTCGTCATTCGGGAAGATGCGACTAAGGGCCTTGCCAATGCCAAGGAAGTCCGTAGCAAAACTGCGCTGAAAGTAGCCGACGGTTTAGAGGTATCACTTTGGGCGTCGGATTCGCTGGCTCCCGACCCGGTTGCCATGTCGATAGATGACAAAGGACGGGTGTATCTGACGCGGACAAACCGGCAGAAAAATTCAGAATTTGATATTCGTGGTCACCGCAACTGGATGACCGAGTCGATCGGTTTTCAAACGGTTGAAGATCGCCGAAAATTTCTACGCTCCACCTTCGATCCTGCGAAGAGCAAAGAAAACGAGTGGCTGAAAGACCTCAACGAAGATGGCAGCCACGACTGGCACGACCTTGCCGTGGAGAAAGACGAGGTATGGCGGCTGGAAGACACTGACGGTGACGGCCTCGCCGACGTGTCGATGCGGATACTGAACGATTTCTTCGACGAAATTTCTGACGTTGCCGGTGGTATTCTGGTACGTGCCCAAGACACGTTTATTGCGATTGCGCCCGATATGTGGCGGCTGAAAGACACGAACGGCGACGGTGTGCTCGATCAGAAAACATCGATCAGCCACGGCTACGGCGTGCATATCGGTTTTGGCGGACATGGCATGTCGAACCCGATTGAAGGGCCTGACGGCAAAATTTACTGGAACATCGGCGACATCGGGGCCAACATCACCACGGCCGAAGGCGTGAATCATAAGCGGTCGAACGAAGGCATCATTGCCCGGTCGAACCCCGACGGCACCAACTTCGAAATCTTTGCTGGTGGCCTTCGGAACACTCACGAGTTTGTTTTCGACGAGTACGGTAACCTGATCAGCTCCGATAATGACGGTGACCACCCCGGCGAAAGCGAGCGGCTGGTACACGTGGTAGAAGGCTCTGACGCAGGCTGGCGCTCAAACTGGCAGTACGGCAAATACACCGATCCGAAGAACAACCTGTATAAGGTCTGGATGGACGAGAAGTTGTACACACCCCGCTGGGATGGTCAGGCTGCCTATATCATTCCGCCGATCATGAATTTTCACAACGGCCCCACGGGTATGGTCTACAACCCCGGAACGGCGCTGGGATCGGCCTGGAAGAACAAATTTTTCCTGGTTGAATTCGTAGGAAACCCCGCCCGGTCACCGATCTGGTCGTTTGGTCTGAAGCCAAAAGGCGCTTCGTTTGTGCTTGACGGCGAGAAAAATATCCTGTCGGGTCTGCTACCAACCGGTATTCGCTTCGGCCCCGATGGTGCTCTGTACGTAGCCGACTGGATCAACGGCTGGGATACCAAGAACTACGGACGCGTCTGGAAAATGGACGTAACTGCCGATCAGAATGACCTTAAAGATCTGAGGGCCGAAACAAAACGGTTAATGCAACTGACGTACTCAACCCAAACCGTTGATTTACTGTACACGCTGTTGAGCAACCCAGATATGCGTATCCGGCAGAAAGCACAGTTCGAGCTGGCTAATCGGGGTGCTTCGGGTGCCGCCATGCTGAACAAAGCGATTGCCCAGACTACGAGTCAGCTAGCCCGTATTCATGGTATCTGGGGTCTGGGACAACTGGCCCGGCAAGACAAAACGTATGGCAAACCACTGGTTTCATTGCTGACCGACAAAGACCCCGAAATTGTGGCGCAGGCGGCTAAAGTAATCGGCGACGAACGGCTGGCCGAAGCGGGGCCGACGTTGCTGCCATTGCTGGCGAGCCAAAACCCACGGGTCAAGTTTTTCAGTGCACAGGCGCTGGGTCGTATCAATAATCAGGCGGCGGTTGACCCATTGCTGGCGATGGTAAAGGCCAACAACGACGAAGATGTATACCTGCGTCATGCGGCGGTGCTGGCCCTGTCGCGCGTTGCCAATCCTGATCAGATGGCGGCGCTCGCTAAAAGCCCCGAGAAATCACTGCGGATCGCGGGTGTGCTGGCCTTACGCCGCATGAAGAGCGATAAAGTGGCCCTTTTCCTGAAAGATAGCGACGAGTACATTGTTACCGAAGCGGCCCGCGCCATCAACGACGACGAATCGATCCCGACTGCCCTGCCTCAACTGGCGGCTACACTCGGCGAGAAACGATTCACGTCAGAGCCTCTCCTGCGTCGGGCCATCAACGCCTGTTTACGCGTGGGTGGCAACGAGCAGATCGGCAAAATGCTGGAATTTGTGAAGCGCACGGATGTAGACAAAACGCTGCGGGCCGAAGCACTGGCAACCCTGAGCACCTGGGCTAACCCATCGGTGCTTGACCGGGTCGATGGCCGTTACCGGGGCGCTGTGGAGCGGAACCCACTGGCGGTTAAAGCAACCATGCAGCCTTTTGTAAACGAGTTTTTGCAGGATTCGGAACCGGCGGTCCTCGTAGCTACGGCTCAGATGGCCACGTCGCTCAGCCTGACGAATGCCAACGAACAGATGAGCAAACTGCTTCAGGAAAGCAAGTCGCCGGAGGTACGTGGTGCTATGCTGACAGCCTTGAACAGCCTGCGTTATCAGGGCATGGAATCTGCGTTGAAGTTAGGCATGAGCGATGCCAACGCCGATGTTCGGACGGTGGCGCTGGGCCTGATGGGCGGGCAGAACCTCTCGTCGGCGGCCCTGACCGATATGGCTAAAGCCATTTTTGAGAAAGGCACCGAAAAAGAACAACAGCAACTTATTCAGGTGTTGGGCAAGATGCCGGTGGCCAATACCGAACCGATTCTGGCGAGTTTAATTGACCGGACAGCCGCGAAAACATTACCTCCAAGCCTGTCTCTTGACCTGAATGAAGCCGTCGACGCCAGTAAGTCAGCCACGCTGATTGCCAAGCTTGCCCCGTTCCGCTCGACCGGAATGACGGTAGCTGATTACCAGGATGCTTTGTTTGGCGGAGATCGGCTGGCGGGTCGGCGTTATTTCATGACCAACTCAACCGGGCAGTGCGTGCGTTGTCACGCCATTGGCGGTCAGGGCGGCGAAGTAGGCCCCTCACTGACCAACATTGGCAATGTGCTCACCCGCGATCAGCTACTGGAAGCGTTGATTGAGCCGAGTGCCCGATTGTCGCCTGGTTATGGCTCGGTGATGCTCACGCTGACCGACGGCCAAACCGTCAACGGAATTTTAATGCAGGAATCGAGTACAGAGTTGGTGCTTAAAACGACCGAAGCCGAACCGCTGAAGGTAGCTGCTTCACGCATTGCCAAGCGGGAGAATATGCCTTCGAGCATGCCGCCGATGGGTTATTTACTCTCGAAACGCGAAATCCGCGACATGGTCGAGTTCCTGGCTAACCTGAAAGGCGGGCGATGAGTGAGGGGTGAAGGGTGAGGAGTGAAGGGTGAAGGGTGAAGAGTGAAGGGTGAAGGGTGAAGGGTGTTGCTTTCGCAAGCGTAATACTCTCACGAAAGCTTCACCCCTCACCCTTCACCCCCTCACCCCTCACCCCTCACCCCTCACCCCTCACCCTTCACCCTTCACCCCTCACCCCTCACCCCTCACCCCTCACCCCTCACCCTTCACCCCTTCACCCCTCACCCCTCACCCCTCACCCTTCACCCCTCACCCCTCACCCCTCACCCCTCACCCCTCACCACTTTGGCACGGTCTTTGTAAAACTACTTAATACCCATAAATGAGCCGAATTGACGGCCTCACAGTACACACAAAACTCGGTAAGCCCGCTGACTCTCGTTAGCGGGCTTCTTTGTTTGGCCCTACCTTTGCGCATTCTGCAACAATCTCAGCGCATGAAGCCATCACTACGCCTTAATTGCCTCATCCTCTTCCTGATTACCCTTCCCGGCCTGGCTCAGAAAATCACTCGTGGCCCTTATTTGCAACGTATAACGCCAACGAGTGTGGTAGTCCGCTGGCGCACCGATCAGCCTACCGACAGCCGGGTACGTTACGGAGTAGGCCTCACACAACAGGTAATTTCTCCCACAGTAACTACTGAGCATGCCGTTTCACTGACCGGATTACAACCGACAACACGTTATGCTTACACCGTAGGTACGTCGACCGCTGATCTGTCGACGAATGATGCTTCTTATTTCATCAAAACAGCGCCCGCTTTTGGGTCGAATACACCCGTTAGGTTCTGGGTCTTGGGCGACTTCGGTACGGGGTCAGACCGGCAGCGGCAGGGGTTTGAGGCGTTCAAGACGGCATCGGCCAACCGCCCGCCCGATCTGTGGGTGTGGCTCGGCGACAATGCCTATTCCAATGGAAAAGATGACGAGTTTCAGCGCACCGTATTTGATTATTACCCCGAACAACTGCGCAACCTGCCTTTTTACGCCACCCCCGGCAACCACGATTATCACGACGACGTCAACGATTTCAATATCCCTTATTTCGACCTGACTACCCATCCAAAAGAAGGCGAAGCCGGGGGCGTACCGTCCGGTTCGTCGGCCTACTACGCCGTTGATTACGGCCCTGTCCACCTGATTTCGCTGGATTCGTTTGGCAATGAAGCAGGGAAACACCGTCTTTGGGATACTACTGGCACGCAGGTTCAGTGGTTAAAACGAGATCTGGCCGCCAACAAAAAACCCTGGACAATCATCTTTTTTCACCACCCGCCCTACAGTCAGGGATCGCGTAACTCGGATACGGAGCAGGACCTGATTCTGAACAGGGAACGGTTGACACCCATTTTTGAGCGCTACAACGTCGATCTGGTCATGAGCGGACATAGTCACGTTTACGAGCGTACCTACCAAATGCGCGGTCATCGGGGACTATCAACCACGTTCGACAAAAAAATATACGCCGTCGATACTACCAACGGCCGGTATGATGGCTCGCCCAACTCCTGCCCGATTGTTCAAAAAGACGGAAGTCTGGTCTACATTGTCAATGGCTCGGGGGGCGCTAATACGGGGCGGGCACCAAATTATCCGCACCGGGCCATGGTCTACAGTTATACCGACGAAGGCGGCTCAATGCTCCTCGACGCGTCTGAAAATCGGCTCGATGCACAGTGGATTGCCCCCAGCGGCGTGCGCGACCGGTTCACGATGCTGAAGAACGTCAATCGTCGTCAATCGTTTTCGCTCAACTACGCCGATACGCTGACCCTAACCGCGTCGTGGCCGGGGAATGCCATTGCCGGCAACGGAGAAGCCGCCCGATACGCCTGGTCGACGGGGCAAACCGAGCGCACGATCAAGACGGTGAATCAGTCAGGTACGTTCCGGGTGACGGACGGACAGGGCTGCCTCACGGATGAGTACACGGTAACGCTGACACCACGTCCCAAGCTGACGACCAACGCATTGGCATTGCCAGCCTACTGCCCCGGCAACTCAGTGACGGTAACGGCCACGCCCGAAAATACCACCGCTGCCAGCACCTGGACATACGACGTTCAACTTTCCGATGTGTCGGGCAATTTCACTACGACCCGCATTATTGGCTCAGGTACGTTGCCTTCATTAACCGTCACGCTACCCGCCGATCTCGCTCCGGGCACCGGTTACCGCCTACGCCTTGTGCCCCGCGAAATCACCTACGCCGAATTAGTGGCCGGACCAGCCTTCGCGGTTCAGTCGCTACCCACGGCTTCGGTTACGGGGTCGGTAACAGCCCTGGCTGGCCAGCCGGTGTCAGTTAGCGTGAGTCTGACCGGCGAAGCGCCCTGGCAACTTGCGTTTTCTGATGGCACCTCATTCACCGCTACCTCACAACCGGCTTCCATACCGTTCGCTGCGTTGGCTGCTGGCGTCACCCGGCTCACGTCTGTGTCGAACCAGTGTGGCACCGGGACCATTCTCAACGCTGGTGAACTAACGGGTTTACTACCGACCGCTGTTGAACCCGCCGCTGATCGCATTCAGATGTACCCAAACCCAACCTCTGGTCAGCTATGGATTGAGTTTCTGAAAACGGAAACCCAACCGATTAGTCTGGATGTATTCGACAGTCGGGGTAGTCGGGCTTATTCGCGCCAACTAACCAACGGAACAATGCCTGCTCGTATGGCCATACCACTGGAGCAAGCGGGATTATATGTCGTGCAGGTTCGGGTTGGCAACGAGCTGTTTATCAAAAAAATCCTTCGCCAGCCGTAATGCACCAATACATACGATTTGCGATTTCACTGCGGAGTTCTTTCAGCTGACCTGTCACCAAATCATGGGTGCATCCCTCACTATCTTTGATGATCGGTGAACAAACCAACCTCGGGGCTGCTTCTGAAATCGAGAGGCTCTTTGGCCTTTATCATCATCTACTTTTACTTACCCTCATCGAATAAGCAACCTGATTCGGGTTCATAGCTATGAAAGAACTTCCGGTAGAACACAGCATTTTAGACCTGTTCCGGCTGCACGGGCAAACGGCACTGGTGATAGGTGGTAACCGGGGGCTGGGTTTGGTGATGGCGCAGGGGCTGGCCGAGGCTGGCGCCAACATTGTTATTGCTGCCCGCGACGAAGCAGCTAACCGTCAGGCAGAGGAAAATCTCAAAGCGCGCTATGCCACCGAGTGTACCAGTCTGGTTTGCGACGTCACGAATGAGCAAAGCATTAAAGCCGCCGTTAGCCAGACCGTCGATCTGTTCGGAAAAATCGACATTCTGATCAACTCAGCGGGCATTAACACGCGGGGCGCTATCGAAGACCTTTCGCTCGATGATTTCAACCGCGTACAGCAAGTTAATGTAACCGGCACCTGGCTCGCCTGCCGCGAAGTGGTGCCGGTGATGAAACAGCATGGCTACGGCCGGATCATCAATATGGGTTCGATGCTGGCGCTGACGGCCCTCCCCGAACGTACGCCCTATGCCACCAGCAAAGGGGCCATTCTGCAACTGACCCGCGCCCTGGCTTTGGAAGTGGCCAAAGAAGGCATCACGGTCAACGCCATCTTACCCGGCCCGTTCGCAACCGAGTTGAACCTACCCCTGTTGAACGACCCCGAAAAGTATCAGGCCTTCATCAATAAAATTCCGATGGGGCGCTGGGGTGAACTGCACGAGATTAGCGGCGTTGCCCTGTATCTGGCCAGCCGGGCCTCCGGGTACGTTACCGGGGCCTGTTTCTCCGTCGATGGTGGCTGGGTAGCTCAATAAGTGTCACTACTCCCCTTTCACGTAATTCTTCCAGTTGTGTTGCTCTTTAAATCCCAGCACCTCCCGGATTTTACGATTCGAGAACAACGCTTCGTGTTCACCCATTTCGCGCGTGATGGGGACGTTGGGAAAGAACCGTTCTGCCAGTTCTTTACTGGGGATAATGGCTCCGTTATGATCGTTCCCCGCGTTGAAAATCTGAAAACCAAGATTGTCTTTTTGCAGGCATAAATCCACGATCTGACCCAGATCACGCGCATCGATGTAGCAGAAGGCATTCCGGCGTCGCACCTCGGGGTTGGCAAAATAGTGAGGAAACAGTTCCGCGTATTCGTGCGGTTCAATCACATTGCCAATCCGCAGCGCGTAGATATCGACCCCTGACCGTCGCTGAAAGCTACGTGCCGTTTTTTCGTTGACCACTTTCGACAAGCCATAACTATCCATAGGGTCAACGTCATAGTCTTCTTCGAGCGGCAACACGTGCGGATTGGTTTGGCCATCTGAAAAACAGATGCCGTAGGTGGTTTCCGAAGAGGCGATAATGATCTTTTTGATGCCCATTTTTACCGCCGCTTCAATCACATTGTAGGTGCCAATGGTATTGACCCGGAACGTTTCATTATCCGGTTTGAGTAGGATTCTGGGCACGGCCGCAAAATGGACTACCGCATCAAATCTGGGTACGCCAGTACCGGGCTCCAGTTCATCAAAGTTGGCATATGAACTCATGGCATTGAACACTTGTCCCGAATCCGTGATATCAACAACCAGGTTGTCTACGCCCAGGTGATTCAACGGCGTCAGGTCTATGTTCAGCACCTGGTGCCCCTGCTCGAGCAAATAGGGAATGACGTGCTTGCCCGCTTTCCCTGATCCGCCTGTAAATAAAATCCGCATTTTAGTTATGTGTTATCCTCATTAATACTGATTCTGTATGGTTTGCCTCCTCTGTAATTGAGCGCGAAAATTTCGTTCTTGATTTCAGAGAAAGCACACTGCATTAGCGTCTATCTGAGGCCGGAATGATCTTCTCGGCGCGCAGTTGATCGAACAGCTCGAAAAACGACTCGTCGGTGCGCTGATAGACCGTGAAGCCTAACTTACGACTTTTCGACATATCGGTCATCACTTCAATGGGCCGTCCCAGATCGAGATCGGTGTGCCAGGCCGATGCCAGGCGGTTCAGATTGGGTTCGACCAGTTGATGCTGAGTGGCAATCTCCTGCCAAAGTGGACCATCATTTGCCATTTCGTTTTCCAGCGGGTGAATCGTGCCTTCAAATCCAACAGAATCAAGTCCAAACGAATCGGCCAGCTGTTCCCATAGCCAGCTCCACCGGAAAACATCGCCATTAACCACGTTGAAAGCTTCATTCTGAGCGGCTTCGGTGGTAGAGGCCCAAATAAGGTGTTTGGCCAGTACACGGGCGTCGGTCACGTCAGATAGGCCTTCCCACTGGGCTTTAGAGCCCGGCCAGCGGAAGGGCCGTCCGGTTTGCTGGCAAAGCGTTGCGTATACGGCCAGGGTAGTGCCCATGTTCATCAGGTTACCCACCGCTTTCCCAATTACCGTATGCGGCCGGTGAATGCTCCAGGTGAATCCATCACGGGCGGCAGCGGCGTAAACCTCGTCTTCCTGCGCGTAGTAAAAATTCTCGATATCCAGACGGGGGTGCTCCTCCCGAACGGGCGTTTGGGGCAGAAAGCCATCCTTAGCGTAGGCATCGAATGGCCCCAGGTAATGTTTCAAGCCCGTCACCAGCGCAACGTGCTGTACCGAGTGTTTGGGAGACAGCACGTCCAGCAGGTTGCGGACCATTGTACCGTTTACGCGGATATTTTCGGCTTCCGTATCGTTCCGCATCCAGCTCGTAAAAAACACGTGCGTAGGCGCTACATCGGCCAGAGCGAGCCGTAGGCTTTCTGGGTCAAGCAGGTCGGCGGCAATCGGTTGTAGGTCTGTAATAGCCTGGTTCGGGTTGCGGGCCAGCCCGTAGGTGGTCCACCCTTGGGCGATCAATTCGTGGGCGAGGTTACTGCCGGTGATTCCACTGGCACCAACAACTAAAGCAATGTTAGACATGATTTTCTGAACGTTGAAGAAAAGAGCGATGAAGGGGATATACCAACCTTATCGTCACTAGAGTCAACACGGCGAGTTTGGATAAGTTCTTTTTTAAGTACGGCTTCGTTGACCAGAATATGCGCTGATTTGGCACTATTCCGACTGATGGTGCATTAATAGGGTATTATGGCTTTTTCTGTTTCCCCGGCCCACGCCACCGTAAGCAGCGGCACTCGCCTTTGGTTATCGCTGGCCGCCGTGTATATTCTCTGGGGCTCAACGTACCTGTTTATTCATTTCATGACCGAGCAGATGCCCCCGCTCTACATGGCATCGATGCGGTACATTGTGGCCGGTAGTATTCTCTACGCCTACGCCCGATTCACCGGAACAGAACGCCCAACGCTGGACCACTGGAAATCAACGTCTATCATTGGCTTTTTCCTCTTAACGGTTGCCAACGGAGCACTTACGATGGCCCTTCAGTATATTCCGTCAGGAGTGGGTGCATTGCTGGGCGGTTTGTTACCCATTTTTCTATTGTTCCTGAACTGGGTCTCGTTTGGTCAGGTACGTCCCAAAAACCTGTCGCTGCTGGGTGTGGCGGTTGGCTTCACCGGTATATACTTACTAATTAAACCCGACCGGATGGTCAGCCAAAGCGGAGCCGATGCCAACCTGATCGGTACTGCACTCGTAGCGCTGGGTAACCTGTCGTGGGCGGTAGGTACGTTGCTGACACCCCGCCTGAAGCAACCCAACCAGACACTGGCTAGCGGTATGCAGATGTTACTCGGCGGTATATTCCTGCTGATTATCAGCCTATCTGCTGAGCCTGTTCACGTATTAAGCATTCTGGATGCACCGCCGAAAGCCCTGGGTTCGATGCTGTATCTGGTAATTTTTGGTAGCATCATCGGCTTTTCAGCTTACGCCTGGTTAGCCCGTCATGCGCCGCCTGCCCTATTGGCCACCTACGCATTTGTGAACCCGATTGTGGCCGTGTTGCTTGGCGTTACGTTTGCAGGCGAAGTATTCTCGGCTCGTTCGCTGATTGGCGCAGGCGTGGCGCTTGTTGGCGTTACGCTCATGACACTGGGTAGACGCTAATTTATGGTTACTCTATCTGACCTGATCGCCCGGGGCGAAGGCACGCAGCTTGAGTTTAAAAGTACGCTGTCGACGCCCTACCGCATTGCCCGAACGTTGACGGCGTTCTCGAACACGAGTGGGGGTACGTTGCTTATCGGTGTGGCCGACGACGGAAAAATTGTGGGCATCGAGTCGGAATACAAGGAGATGGAAAAAATTGAGCGGGCTACTGATTTTCTCATCGAACCATCGATCACCATCAGTTACGAAACCCGCAGGCAAGACGGGAAAACAGTGTTGTTGCTCACCATTCCGGAAAGTGACGAAAAACCACACACCGCCCTGAATGAACGCGGCGACCGTACTATCTACGTCCGGCAACGAGATAAGTCGGTGCCCACAACCCGCCTGACGCTCGATATTCAGGCGGTAGACAGCAAGTTGTTGCAAACAACGGCCGTCAAAAATCTGCTTCAGTTTCTCAGGAAAAACGACAGCATCAGCGCCGAGCGACTGGCTAAACTGGTCAATATGTCGGAGTACCGGGCTACCAAACTCCTCCGCGAACTGACCGCTCAGGGCATCCTACTCATGGTCGACAAACCCCGCCCGGTACGCTATTCGCTGAAATGAGTTTGACGTTTGACGTTTTGGGTTTGACGTGCTCCGCTTACTTACCGGTTTGTAGTTAGCAGAGCACGTCAAACCCGAAACGTTAAACATCAAACTTATTTCTACACTTTCACCGATAACTGCCTGTCTATCATCGAAATTACGTGCTGTAAATCGTCGGGGCGGTTGGCGTAGTCGAGGTCATTGACATCGATAATCAATAAGTCGCCAGCGGCATAGGTCTGAGCAAAATCTTCGTACAATACATTCAAACTTTGCAAATAATCGGGGCTGATCGACTGTTCGAAATCACGGCCGCGCTTTTTGATCTGCCCCGTTAACTTAGGCAGTTCGGCACGAAGGTAGATCATCAGGTCGGGTGGGCGAACCATACCAACCATGTTATCGAACAGATTACGGTAGGTTTCGTAGTCGCGGGGAATCATCTTTCCTGTGTCGTACAGGTTTTTGGCGAAGATGAAAGCGTCTTCGTAGATCGTTCGATCCTGAATAATGCTTCGCCCGGATGCCCTGATCTTCTGCACCTGCTCGAACCGGCTGTTCAGGAAATAGATTTGCAGATGAAACGACCACCGGGCCATATCGCCATAAAAGTCAGACAGATACGGGTTTCCCTCCACTGCTTCAAAGAGTACATCCCAGCCGTAATGAGACGCTAAAAGTTGGGCCAACGTGGTTTTGCCAGCCCCTATATTTCCAGTAATGGCAATATGCATGAATGCGAGACGATGAAAGAGTACAAGTTAACCATCAAAAATCCGGCATTCAGACGGCTTTCGCAACCTAAAAAGCGAACCCTATCGGGAAATTGGTCCTGGTTGCGCCTTTACAGCCAGAACCACCACATGTATTATGTCTACCTCACGCCGCCAGTTTATTGAATCGATTGGGCTGGGCACTGCCGCACTCGCCACATCAACCGTTGCTTTGTCAGCGGCCCACGCGGCAGCGTTGCCCATGCCAGAGCAGCCAATGGCATCAGGGCTTATCGCCTGTAACTCATACACCTGGAATACGTTTTATAACCGGGCCGGAAAAACGTGGATGCAGGACCCCGACGCGTCGCTCCGTGATTTTGTGCAATCGGGCTTTACCGCCTACGAACCCGGTGTCGATTCGCTGAAGCAGGTGCAGGCGTTGGGGCCACTGCTAAAAAAGTATGGTCTGACCATGCCATCACTCTACGTGAACAGCTCGCTTCACCAAGCCGATGAAGCCACCAACTCCATTACCGCGGCATTAGCGATTGCCGACCTGGCCAAAACCCTGGGTACGCGAATCATCGTAACAAATCCCAATCCAATAAAATGGGGATCGGCCGACAACAAATCGGATAATGAACTGACCGAACAGGTACGTAACCTGGACCGATTGGGTGCTGAGCTCAGAAAACGCGGTATGATACTGGCTTACCACACACACGCGCCCGAACACCGGGCCGCCGCCCGCGAGTTTCACCACATGATGCTGGGCAGCGACCCGGCCAACGTAAAACTCTGTCTGGATGCGCATTGGGTGTACCGGGGCTCAGAGAACTCGCAGATAGCCTTGTTCGATGTGGTGAAATTGTACGGCGAGCGTATAGTGGAAATGCACGTCCGACAATCGAAAGGCGGTATATGGTCCGAGACATTCACGGCCACCGGAGACATTGATTACCCACGACTTATGACTGCATTGAGAACAATAGGGGTAAAACCGCTGATTGTCATGGAACAATGCCTGGAAACGGGTTCGCCCAATACCATGAATGCCGTGGAAGCACACCGGCAGGATCTGGCCGCCGCTAAAGTACTTTTCGGCTGATTGACAACTACTTTGCCACACTCACAGGCAACAACTGAACACACGAAATAGCCTGTCCGGTAGTAGAGATGCCCTGAATAGTGACCCGAAGTCTACGGGTAGTTCGGGAGAGCGTTACCGGTAGTCGAAGTTGACCCTCCGGGTTGGTCTCGGCCAATGGCTCCCAGACCAGTACGTCGCGTTGTTCAGGTACGTTACCACTGGTAGCCTTGCGCATCTGGAACGGTTGAGGCGAAGCGTAGCCTGGCACTTCGTAACGGCTGATTCCCTTCAGTTTGGCAAGGTCACGGGTTGTTTTTGTGTATAACGCAATGACACCCCGGCTCGAACTGGCCCCGTATATCGATGAGATAGCCCCGGTTTTCAGCACTTCAATACGTTCGATCGTTGACGGGGAAAAGGCGAGTAGCTGTGTCCCGTCGTTGTCATTGACAGGAAACCCATCCATCAGGAACAGCGGATTTTGCATTGTTGCATCGGCAGGTGCTTTGGGCGGCGGTGGACTAAAACTGGTCTGCGCCGCCACTTTCGCGTTCATGATTGACGATGCGCCCGGAAATTTCACCGAATAAGCGGTTCGTCCGTTCGTCAGCACAGGTTCAACCCGAATGCCCGCCACCTTCGCCTGGATCAGAAAATAGACATTTTCGAAGAACATCGTCTGCTCATCCAGCACGATTGTCTGATCTACCTGATTGTGCAAACTGCGTAACTGAACATCGGCGGGGCGTTCGTCAACCGGGCGTGTGGCACGGACAACGACCTCACGCAACTGACGGGCATCGGTCTGTCTGTAGAATGCGGAATCTGCCCGTTGCCGCTGCTGACCGGCCTGGATCAGCGATCGCCAACGAGCCAGCAAATTGGGAGTATCGGCCCAACCGGTCACTGTCCTAAACGGAGCAGACTGCTGGCCAAATGACACGGTTCCATTGATTGGCTTCCCCTTTCGATTCGTCAGCGTCACCATCAGGCGGGCCGTATCGGTTAGCGCGAGTTGGCTGACCTGAAATAGGCCGTCCGCAGTAGTCTGCACTGTCCGCTTCAGCACACCCTGCTTATCTGTCGCGATGACCTCTACAATAACGGGTAGTTTTTCCCTGGTCAGCACCCTACCGCGAAGCGTGATATCGGGGGTAATCGTAGCGGTGGCTGGGTACGTTACCCGACGACTCGGCATGGCGATGAGATGTCTCGGCAGGTCAGTAGCCAACGAATCGGCAGGAACCAGATCAGCATCGGTAATGGCAATAGACACCTGTGCCTGCACGGGTCGCCCAACTTCATCCTGCAAGACAACAAGCAGGGCGGCGGTATCGGTATCAGTTCTGGCTGGAGTATAGGTCACGCTGGCCTGAACAGGACTTGCCCGCTCCGGTACCTGCACCGATCGCTGAGACCAGATACGGCCAGTACTGTCCATCAGCGACAGTAAAGCGGTTCCAGATGGCCAGGTCAGGGTCGATAAGCGTACCGTTGTGCTTACTGCCTGTATGGGTATGCGTAGCGTATGTACCAGTTTCGCCCTTGCTTCGACCAACAGAAAGACAGCTGGAAAGCCGGTTTTCGGCCGAGCATCCAGCGTTAGCGTCAGTTGGGTGCTATCTAGTAAAACAGTCGTTCGATACGGTGCTCCCGGTGCCTCTACTATGTAACTCCCATCAAAAAAAGCGGCCTGATCCACCACCTTTGCCGGTTGATCCTGTGCAGGTTGGTCTACTGACTTTTCGCGGTGATTGACCACCCAGACCGGTCGCTCAAAGGCAGGCCCTCCCATCTGCCGATCAACATCGGTGTATGCCCTTAATGTATAGGTGCCCGTATACAAGGTATCGGACAAGCGAAAAACGCCTTCCGTTCGTCCGGTCTCAACTGGTAACCATTGGTGCTGTACGAGCGTATTGGCTGCCGACCAAAGTTCAACATTCAGCGCAGGGCCAACGCGGGCGGTATCGCAACGTTGAGATGGCGGATCCAGCACGTACCCACTCAGCCAGATTCGATCACCTGTGAGGTAGAGTGGCTTATCGATGTGTACAAACACAATCGGTGCCAGCCCCGCCGCTTCAACTTTCCAGCGTTGAACCAGTGAATCGAGCGTAGCTTCACCGGCCACTTGATCACTTGCTGGCTGGCTACGTTTCGCATTCGGTCGACTATTGGGTTGCTGGGCAGCCTCCGCCGTATTCCAATCGTCGGGCAGCGCAGTGGCCAGCCTGTCGCTGCTGAGATAGCCCACGGCATCGAAACCACGAGGAGCAACGATTTTCCCAGATACGGTAAACCCAATGGATTGTTGAGGTAAGACAAGCTGCGAAAAAGCATATTGAGCATCCCGGTACGGTGATTCACGCGAGGCGATCCGGGTGTAGAAAACTTCGAGCGGACTGCTGCTCACCAGCCATCGCTCGTGCGGCAACGCACCTGGCGTTATCTGCCCACCAACGTTAAACGGTTTCAGGTGACGCCCCAACTCACTGGTTAACATGGGAGGTGGGTTGGCCAGCAGTGGCCGGGCGGGGTCAGTCTGATACACCAGAAATCCCTCTTGTTCGTGCGTACCCGCTGCAAGGCTGGCCATCAGGTGACGAAGTGAACCCACATACGCCCTCTGTCGGTTGCGTTGCCAATCCTGCACCTGCCTGGGCGACTCCGGTTGCAACTCACTGAATAACGTTGTTCCGCCAAAAACGACTTTGCCGGTTCGACTTTGGCTTCGAAAAGCCGCCAGCGTGTAGGTCAGTTTATAGCCCAGTCCCTCGTTTCTAATGACCAGTGGCTCCCGGGCAGTGGCAATCAACAGTCCGCCAGACTCCTCGAACTGAAGCACTTCCGGATTGGTCAGCACACACTGCCGGGCAAACGGCGACGTTCCGATCAGGTCACGCTCGAACTGGTTGACCTGTCGGAGCCATACCTTATCTTTTTTTGCCGTTACAACCAGACCAGTCAGCATGTTCGCTACCGGAATTAGGGCAATAGCCACAGGATTAGGTGCTTTCTCAATAACCCGAATCGGCTGACGAACTGGCGTAAATCCGGTGTATGAAATCACCAGTTCGTTGGCTCCGAACGACACATTTCCCAATGTAAACCGGCCTTTTTCATCTGTCACAGTTCCCCGTGTGGTTCCATTCAGGTAAACGCTGGCAAAGGGAAGCGGCTGTCCGTCGGTAGCGTTGGTGATCTGGCCTGTAAGGGTAGCCTGTTGCACCACCTGCGCCCATACGGTCGCGTTGCCCGACCTGACGAGGAGCATGACTAGCAGGAGATAATTCAGCCCGATGCGGTTCATATGGCTTACCAAGTTTGATTGAATGTAAGCGCAACATAAATAGATTCCCCGAGCTACCCACTTTCGCCTTGGTACTGACTATGAAGGCATATATCTGGACATGGTGCAGCATATCCTGACAGCGGCATAGGCACATTTCCAGATTTTCTGGCACTCAATCAGAGTAAATGTTACTTAACTGTACATATAGCTACTATAAATCAACTATTCTTACCGCTCGTACTAAGACTTCTTGTGTAAAGGTTAATATAACACACTTTCTTGATAATTTCATAGTTAATACTGAATTAAAAATACTTGTACTTTGTAGATCAATACTTACGCTACACGATCCGCAGGGAATCGGCCTTTAGTCATACGCACTACCTATCAGGCTTCACGCGGTCATTCGCGCACCCTACGCTACCACCTTATTTTTGATACTAAAAGTGACCGTTTTTTTATAATTATCAGCAAAAATTACGCTTAAATAAAGTTCGTCTAGATGACTTGCTACATGTTCTAAGTCAAATTTTTACTCTTTTCAACTAAATTTTTTCAAGTGTTACAAAGGAAATAAATTAACTGCGGCACAAAAGCACCCCTTACTTCTAGTTGTTCTGAATTTATTATCCAATAATCATGAGTACTCAAACCATTGATCGCACCTTATGGACCGCTTACCGTGAGGGAGACAGACAGGCATTAGGTAAGTTAGCCGAGCGCTATTACCGTATGCTTAGACAATATGGATTAAAGTTCATGATCGACAAGTCGGAAGTCGAAGACTGTATTCAGGAGCTGTTTTTACAGCTTTGGCAAAATCGAATTCGGATTAATGACACCGATTCGGTGAAACACTATCTTTTAAAATCGTTGAGGCATCACATTTTACAATATATACGAATTCAAAAAAGAAAAGTCTACGAAGAATTTGACTGGAATACCTTTCTGGGTGAAGACATCGACGCTGAAACCTTGCTGATCCAACAGGAATCAGTTGATAGCCTTACCAAAACGATAAGCGCTCAAATGGCCGCCTTACCAGCTCGCGAACGCGAAACGCTGTATTTGAGGTACTACCAGAACTTGTCGATACCAGAAATTGCAGAAATCATGGATGTGAATCGACAATCGGTTTCCAATTCACTACAAAAAGCACTCAATAAACTGCGTTCTAAGTGGTTACACCCAGTATTTGTACTTTTTTATGTCATTATTAATAATTTCTTAGCTTAAATAAGGGTATAACCAGCGACGTACTTCATACTATCATCAAAAATAGTAGAAAAGTACTAATGGACTCGTTACCCGAATCGCTTACGAGCATTGAAGACTTTCTGGAAAATGCCGCGTTTCGGACCTGGGTTAGGGAACGACGCCCGGAAGATCAGTTGTATTGGCAACAGTGGCTTGTCCTGTACCCAGAGAAAAGAGACCTCTATGAGCAGGCAGTAGTAACCCTGTTAGCCATCCAGGCAACAGAGCAACCCGTATCTGACGCTCAGGTACGTGCTAAAGTGATGCAGCTCTTCAATGACCCTGCTCGACCATTTACACCCGAAAGACCCATTTTTAGTTGGCATTATGGCCGTTGGGCTGTTGCTGCCGCCCTACTGTGCTTGCTCTTTATCTGGCAATTAGGCCAGCCAACCATCCATTTTTTCCGGCAGTCGCGCGTGCCGCAGGAACAGCTAACTGACAGGGGAGGCTGGAAAATTGTGAAAAACATATCGGGCCAACCCATGGTGGTGCTATTACCCGACAACTCCTCCGTTCTTTTATCAACGGGCAGTCAGCTTCGGTTTCGGAAGCAGATGAACCAGGCATTTCGCGAAGTTTTCCTTCAGGGTGAAGGCTTCTTTGAAGTGGCAAAAAATCCGTCCAGGCCATTCGTCGTTTACACCGCGAGCCTGACCGCCAGGGTGGTAGGTACAAGTTTTCAGGTACGTGCCTTCACCGCAGAGCCTTCTGCACAGGTGCGCGTAAAAACGGGAAAAGTCACCGTATCGTCTACTCAAACACCAGCAGATACGATCCTGCTCACTGTGAATGAACAACTCAATTTAGGGCCTGAATCTCAGAAGCTTATAAAAAGCAAACCCTCCCCTACACCGGCTGATTCATCTGCACTCATTTCGCAACCATTGACCTTTAACTACGCTGCCGTTTCAGGCATATTTGATCAGTTGGAAAGTAGTTATCATATGCCTATCGACTATGATCGAACCCTACTTAGTCAGTGCACTTTTACCGGTGATCTAAGTGACATGCCTTTTCTGGAAAAAATTCGTCTTATCTGCCTTACTATCGACTCTTCATTTGAACTTGTCGATAATCAGATCATTATTTCTAGTAAAGGCTGTAAACCAATGTAATCTAAAACCCCTGCTCAATATGATGTAATAACTACGTCTTTGCAACTAAAAAATGGCGCACGACTTCTCAGAAAGTCTAGACTCAGTTTAATAAATGTGTCGAATAGACATGTTTATTTCCAATTAGAAATGTTTGTCTGAATGCAAATTTTTAACCTGAAGACAATTACCCAAAAAAATATGTACCAAATTTTATTCAACCGAACTATTTGGACCAGGATTATGAAAGTGTCAAGCGTGCAGATTCTGCTTGCGCTTATCCTGACCAATATCAACTTTGCCTTTGACGGTAAAGCTCAGGAAATACTAGACCGGCGTGTCAGTATTTCAGCACAGAATCAAGATGTTGAAACGATTATCAAGCGAATCGAGAAACAGACTGACGTGCGTTTTTTATTCAGCCGTGAAATTGCTCAATCGCAACGGAAGATCAGCTTCGAGGCAAAAAACGAGCCTCTTTTCTCGGTGCTCAAACAGATTCTGACACCTCTGAATCTGGGTTATGAGTTAGCCGGTAAGCAAATTGTCATCAAGCGCGTGTTGGCTCCGTCGGTGATTCAGCAGCAGAGCAACGCTACCGAGTCACTAAACGAAGCTAAAGACACGCAGGTTTCTGGTCGTGTCATTGATGAAAGCGGACAGGGCTTACCCGGTGTAAACGTTCAAATCAAAACAACAACCCGAGGCACAAGCACTGACGTGAATGGTAACTATAAGTTGACAGTTCCGGACAATGCCGTCTTGGTGTTTTCGTACATTGGTTTCATCACGCAGGAAGTAACCGTTGGCAACCAATCGACGGTTAACCTTACGCTTGCTTCAGATGATAAAACGCTCAATGAAGTAGTAGTAGTAGGTTATGGTACTCAGCGCAAGCGGGATGTAACAGGCTCTGTAGTTTCGGTTACCGAAGCCACGCTTAAGGAAGTACCGGCTCCTAACCTGCTCAACCAACTCAAAGGCCGGGCGGCCGGGGTGTCTATTGTCAGTAATGGCTCTACGCCCGGTAGCCAGGGAAGTATCCGTATCCGTGGTAACCGCTCGCTGACAACTGGTAATGGTGATGGTCTCGACGGTCCGCTTGTGGTGGTTGACGGTATTCCGTTTGGCGGTTTGAATGATATTAACCCGGACGACATTGCTAATCTCGAAATCTTGAAAGATGCTTCAGCAACGGCCATTTTTGGCTCACGGGGTGCCGGTGGTGTTATTCTGATTACGACCAAGCGGGGTAAAGTTGGCAAACCAGTCCTGTCATATGACGGCTACCATGGCGTGACAAGCATTATGGGTAAGTACAATGTCATGAACGGACAACAATACGCAACGTTCAAGGAACAATCAGCAGCCCTGAACACACAGGGAGCCGGTACAACAGCGTATCCCCTTACGGAAGAAGAGCGGGCCAATCTGGCCGCCGGTGTTTCTACCGACTGGCAGGATCTGTTGTACAGACAGGGCTTCAACACAAGCCATCAAATTGGGTTGCAGGGTGGCGTTGAGAATACGCAGTATGGTATGGGTATCGGTTATTTCAACGAAACAGGTATCATGCCGAACCAGGATTTTTCGCGTATGAATATTCGGGCCACTTTAGACCAGAAAATTGGCAAGCGGGTGAAAGTAGGCTTAAATACTATCAATACACTTACCTATAGAAATGACCCTGCGGGTGGAGGTGTTCCGACGGAACTGGTGCGTTTATCACCACTAATTAGGCCTTATGAGACTGACGGTACGCTCATCTTAAACCCTAAACGAGGAACGATCGAAGCACAGGCGGTAACTCCACTCACGCTCATTACTCGTGGTGACGATATTCTTTCGCAAGAGCGGGCAATCAGAACCTTCAATAGTTTGTATGCCGAAGTTGGCATTTTAGACGGGCTACGCTATCGATTTAACGCCGGTCTAAACTATAGTCAAACTAGTTTCAACGGATACGGGCCACCAAATACATTCGTGAACACGGGTGTCGATCAAAGTGTATCCAATGCTGACATCAGAAATACCGAGTATTGGGACGTGAACATGCAGCATTTGCTTTATTATGATAAAACGTTTGCCACAAAACATCGGCTTGGCCTGACGGCTTTGTATGAAATTACCAAAAACCATAATTTGGGCAGTAATTTCAACGTGAGGGGGGTACCTGCCGATTACATCAAAACAGCCAATTTCTCACTGGCTTCCGGGCAGCCTACGGGTGGTGGTAGCTTTGCTGAGACTGGTCTGGTTTCGTACATGGCCCGCTTGAACTATACATTCAATGACAAGTACGTGCTGACGGCTACGTTCCGTAGAGATGGTTCCTCTACCCTATCACCAGGTAATCAGTATTTCAACTACCCGGCCATTGGTTTGAGCTGGAACGTTATTGAGGAACCCTTCATGAAAAACGTGCCAGCTTTCTCGAATCTGAAAGTACGCGGAGGCTGGGGTATTTCAGGTAACCGTAACGTAGGTGCTTATGCCACCCTGGGGGCACTGTCGACGGGATACTACAACTTCGGAACAACGGTGGCAGGACAGGCACTTGGCTACACCGTGACTCAGTTACCGGCCTCTGATTTGGGCTGGCAGTCTACGGCTCAGTCAGATATCGGTTTAGAAGTCGGTTTATTCAACAACCGTATTACCGGAACATTTGATGTGTATTATCAGCAAACTAAAGACATCCTGCTTTCGGTAAACCTTCCACAAAGTAACGGGGCTGGTTCTACGCTGAAAAACCTGGGTAGAACTGAAGGCCGAGGCTTTGAATCATCGCTGACGTTCGACATTTTCAGAAATAAAAGCGGTTTCAACTGGAGCGCTGATGTATTGTACTTCTTCAACCGGGAAAAAATTACGCAGTTAACAACACCGCAGGAATTAGACAATAAAGGCAATTTTTGGTTTGTTGGTCAGCCACTCACCGTCATTTACGACCACAATAAAATCGGTATCTGGCAACAGGCAGACCTCGATAATGGCTCGCTGACAGCTCAGCGATCGCCGGTGCAGCTTCCGGGCGAAATCCGGGTTGAAGATGTCGATAACAACGGTGTTATCGATGCCAATGACCGGAAGATCATCGGCAATTTCCAGCCCAAATGGGAAGGAGGTTTGACCAACCGAATCAGCTACAAAGGATTCGATTTGTCGGTTGTGACGTTCGCCCGCATGGGAATGAAAGTAGTGGTGCCCTATCTGTCAGGTACGTCGGGTGGTGGCTCTGGTTTTGGCTTCCTAAACCAGGGACGTTCAAACCAAATCATGATGGATTACTGGACACCGGAGAACCCAACCAACGCGTTCCCAAGACCTGATGCCGGTGGTGGCGTTCGGAACTTTACATCGACTACGTCGTATCAGGATGGTTCTTTCATCAAAATGAGAAGTATCAACTTAGGATACACAGTTAATGCTGCCGCCCTGCGGAAGATCGGTGTCACCTCAGCCCGCATCTACCTGAACGCGACCAATCCTTTCATCATTTATTCGCCATTAGTAAGAGACAAACTGGTAGTTGACCCAGAAGGAAACGGCTATGGTAATACCGTTCAGGGAGGCAATTTCAACCGTTTCGTTACAGTAAACCTGAACAACCCACCGGTTCGTCAATTCACACTGGGCGTCAATCTTAAATTTTAAGTCAAGATGAAAAAATTACATATTTCACTCATTGCCTTCACGTTATTGACCAGCCTGGGCTGCGAAAGTATACTGGAAGAGAAGCCTCAATCGCAGATTGTGCCTTCGTTTTTTGAGAGTCCATCTGGTGTTTTGGGTGGTATTGCCGGTGTGTATAATGAAATTCGCGGCCAATGGGGAACCGAAGGATTCTCTACAGAAATGCAGGCTGGTACCGACGAATTCATTCAGGGTGCGAGTAGTGGTGGCGGCCCTGTACATACGTTCAATGGCCTGAACAGCAGCAACTTCGGCTCAGCTTGGGGATCAGCGTTTACGTCGATCAATACCATCAATGGTGTATTGAAGTTTGGGCAAAATATTGACCTGCCAGTAGCTACAAAAAACCAATATCTGGCGCAAGCCAAATTCTTGAGAGCGTTCTGGTATTTTTATTTGGTGCAAACGTGGGGCGATGTTCCCCTGAGCACTGAGTTTATCACTGTTCCTTCACAGAGCGCCAAAAGAGATCCAGCGTTAGACGTGTACAAGCTTATCATTCAAGACTTGACTGAGGCTGCCGCTGCTTTACCGGATAGACCGACCGCTCCATTTTTGGGCAAAGCAGCGACCAAACCTGTCGCTTTGTTTTTCCTGGCCAAAGCCTATTTGACTCGTGGATGGCTCACCAATTCGCAGGCAGATTTTGCAGAGGCGGCCAAAATTTCAAATGATATTATCGTTGCTAAATCAACCTATGGTTTAGACTTGTGGCAGGATTTTGGTGACGCTTTTGTGCCTGCAAACGACTACGGTAAGGAAACCATGTTTGTGAGCGACCACTCAAACGATGCCAAATACGGTTACTATAGATTGGGTTCGGGAGAAAGTGGTGGTTTTGCCAATAACTTGACCCCATGGTTTACAAACTGGAACTATCCAAACAACAGCGGTATCAACTCGTTTGTTAATGCCTCTGGTACGTTGGTAAATTCTGGAACAGCAGGTATGGTGCGAGATTCTTACTACGGCCGCCCATACGCACGTATTCGCCCAAATAGTGTAAAGCAGACATCTGGCGAGTTCACCGGCAAAAATTACTTTCTCGACCAAGCTTTCGTAAAGCGCGACGTAGACTCAAGGTTTGCGAATACGTTCTACACGGTCTACATCTCTAATACAGCCATAACGAATCCGGCAACAGCAGCTAACAATAGACGCGGGATTGGTTACACGATGCAGGTCGGCGTTGACACGGCTGTGTGGCTACCAGATTTTGAAGTGGTAGGCGCGCCGCAATTCGTTGGAACCCGGCCTTTCAAAGGCATCGTAGCCCCTCCGAGCACGTGGAATTCCAATTTGTACCCTGCTGTTAAGAAACATATGGACCCGAGCCGTGGCACTAATTTCAACGACCCTTCAACCCGACCCGTGGTGCTTACCCGCTTCTCGGAGGTTTATCTGGTGGGTGCAGAGGCATATCTTATGGCCGGTAACAAAGCAAAGGCTGCTGAATTGCTGAATGTTGTTCGCCAACGCGCCGCTTTCCGCAAAACAAACACCGCCGCTCAGAATACCGCTGCCGCAACCGCAATGACGATTACCGCCAACGATGTAACGGTTGATTTCATTCTGGACGAGCGTAGCCGTGAATTTTTTGGCGAATGGATGAGAAATCAGGATCTGGTTCGTACCAAATCATTGGTCCGTCGTGTGCAAGCCTGGAATCGTGAGGCAGCTCCCTACGTCAAAGACTTCCACGTGCTAAGACCAATTCCTCAGTCGCAGATTGATCGTACGGTTGAAGGACCTAAGTTCCCACAGAACACAGGTTACTAATAGACCATAGATTTTTAGTCCATAAAAAAAGCGGAGGCTACTGAACAGTAGCCTCCGCTTTTTTTATGGACTAATTCGCTCACTAACAGAGTCTGTTACAATCAGAAATACACCCGCTCAAAATGGCCGCTTGCCCCCTTTGCTATCGGCAACGTACCCACTTTGCCTGTTTACCGGGAGAATCATAACACTGGACGATTGGGATAGATAACCACTTCCCCAGTAAAATTCTGTTTTACGCGTTTTCCCGCCCGGCAGTTTAGTCAAGGCATACACATCTCCGGGACGCAGTCTGACCGTCGCCTCAGCTTTTTTACCGCCAGTTGTCAGCAGACGAAGACTATCCTGATTCTGGGTAGCAATATATAACGGCCGACCGCTGGCGAGTCGTAGTTCGGCCAGTGCTTTCGCATCTTTATCGACCAGGAAACCGCTTTTACTAACGGGCAAAGCCGCCAATTGTCCAGCCCCATTTCCCAGCAGACACGTACCTATACCCGCATCATACCAACCTGTTAACGGCTCGGTGCTGTACTCGTTACCTACACCCAACAGATCGAGATTTCCGTCTCCGTTCACATCGGAGACAAGCATACCGAGCAGTGGTGAAAACTGCGCTTCGACCGGTAACGGCCTGATGGTAAACTGACCACTGCCGTTATTCTGAATGTAGGAAGAAGCCATGTTGGTTGCCTTTAAAATCAGGGCCCCGCTGAGCTGCTCAGCGTTGAACACATCAGAGAACGTAGCGTTACCATAATCGCTGTATTGGAGAAACCGCCGCCGCATGCTCACGATCTGAGTAGTGAGGGTTTCGCGAGGGTGCGTGATGTACTCTTTTCCCTGAATGAATCGGCAGAGAATGGGATCTATGCGCCCGTTATCGTCGAAATCTTTGGCATATACGCAAACTGGTTGGTCGGGCGACGCTTTGTAGCGCGAGTTGAGCCCCAGGTTACCGGCTACGTAGTCGATATCCCCATCGTTGTCAAAATCGCCGCCAACGACCGAGTTCCACCAACCCACCGAGTTGGGTAGTACAACCGACTGTTGGCCCAGCGTTTTGCCTTGACTGTTTTTATAGAAGGTAATCGGCATGAACTCACCCACCACCAGTAGATCAACCCAACCGTCGTTATCGTAATCGGTCCAAAGGGCGCTGGTAATCATGCCGGGCCGTCGGAGATTAGGGGCTAACTGGTCGGTAACATCACTAAAATGTCCTTTTCCGTCGTTTCTGAGCAGGTAGCTGGCCGGTGCTGTAGGATACTTCCCCGGCACAAGCCGCCCGCCAATGAATAAATCCAGATCACCATCTTTATCAAAGTCACTGGCGACTACGCAGCTTCCACTAGCCGATATGGGGGGTAAGGCACTTCCGTCGAGTTGATAGGTGCCTTTCCCGGTGTTTCGATACAGTCGGCTCTGGTATGCTTTTTCGTCGGAACCAAACTCACTGCTCCCACTCACACAGTACAAGTCCAGGTCACCATCATTGTCAGCATCGAACAAAAGCAGACCCATATCCTCCGACTCTTTGGCGGGCAGGTTACCTATCGAAAACGTCTGGTCTGGCCGTTGCAGGAACATAGTGGCCGGTTTTCCCGCCGATCCGCTGATGATGAAGTCATCCAGCCCATCGCCGTTCACGTCACCAACCGCAATACCGGGGCCAGACTGTGAGAATTTTCGGGGAAGCACACTCGTCGTCTTGAAGTCGACAAAGTCAAGTTCCGTCTGTTTGTAAGGGGGCGTTGTATTGGCTGGCGCTACACTAAACAACAGGGGCAACTCCTGCCCGTTTGGCAACCCCGCCCCGGCGGGGCTGGCTGCACCTGAGCGGGCCTTCTGTTCGTAGAGCTTGAGCGTCTGATTGGCCTTCTCGCCCTTTCGCCGCTCTTCTTTTTGCCCCGGCCACACAATCAGCAGCGAGTCGATAGCGGATTGGCTACCGAGGCCAAAATGAATGAAGGGTTCAACGGTGGAGGTATAGCTACGCTGCACCACCTGCTCGGCATACTGTTGCTGCCCTCCCTTGTACCAGATTGTTACTTTCGCCCCTACGCCTTCCGGGTTTCCTTTCGGCCCCACCAGTTTCAAGCGCAGGTAATTGGGCTTCGTTTTGGCATCGGTGTCCTGAATGTGATTTTCGTAGAGCAGCGCTTCACTGTCGATAGAGTTCATGACCAGATCCAGGTCACCGTCATTGTCCAGATCAGCGTAGGCGGCTCCGTTGCTGACGGCACGTTCGGTAATGCCCCACTCGGCGGCCACGTTGGTGAAGACAAGATTCCCTTTGTTTTGGAACAGAAAATCAGGCTTATCGATCGGGGCCAACTCATTGGTTGCCTTAGTGATGTTGCGCAGCTTGGCCTCCTTCGTCCCGAACATGGACGCGTCTTTCGAGTAAACGCTGAAATCAAGGTCTGTTACATCTTTGGAATACCCGTTGGTGATCAGAATGTCCCGATTACCGTCGTTGTCGAAATCGGCCAACAGGGGGCTCCAGCTCCAGTCAGTGGCCGCAATGCCCGCTAACTGTCCCACGTCGCTGAATGTGGGTAGGCCTTGTCCGGTGGCCCCGTTGTTCAACTGGAGTGTATTTCGAACGTATTGAGGCTGGTAGTTGCGGTTGATGACTGTCTGAAACTGGTCGTAATTGATGTCGGAAAACATTGTTTTTTGCCGCAGATTATCGTCGGGCAACATATCCACCGCCACAATATCATTAAGACCGTCGTTGTTCAGATCGGCCATATCGACGCCCATTCCGTTCTGTTCCTGATGTTTAAGAGCCTTACTGATTTTATTGGTGAACGTCCCATCTCCGTTGTTGATATACATCAGATCATTCGACAGGAAATCGTTCGTGATGTAGAGATCAGGGTACCCATCCCGGTTAATGTCGTTGGTCACCACGCCCAATCCCCAACCTTCAGTATTGATACCAGCCTGCCGCGACACGTCGGTAAAGCGGGAAAGGCCACTAGGTTGCAGGCCATCGTTCCGGTACAGTTTATCGAGACTGCGACCGGTGCCATTTGTTTTCTGGCCAACCGCTACGTTTCGATTATAGTCTTCCAGCCCATTATTGACCAGATACATATCCAGGTCGCCGTCCAGATCATAATCGAAAAAGGCGGCCTGGGTAGAGTAGCTCGTATCAGCCAGCCCTGCTTTCTGAGCTTCTTCCTTAAAAACAGGTACGCCCGATTCGTTATTCCCCTGATTAATATACAGCAGATTAGCGGCTGATTTCTTCTTGTCCGGATGCACGGTACAAACGTAGATATCGAGCCGCCCGTCCTGATTAATATCGACCATGGCCACGCCCGTGCACCAGGCTGTGGTACCAACATTAGCCGGTATGGTAATATCTTCGAATGTTAGGTCGCCTTTATTCAGATAGAGCCGCGATGACACCATGTTACCGGTAAAGAAAATATCCTGTAGCCCATCGTTGTTTACGTCGCCAATGCCTACACCACCGCCATTATAGATGTACTCGAAATTGAGCACGTTGAAGCTATCGGTTTCGGTAATCGTGTTGGCAAACGTGAGCTTCGACTTGCTGGAGGACACCAGCGAAAACACCGGCTTTTTACCAAATTGGCAGGCGTCCAGCGAGAGCACGAATACTAGCAGGAAGGGGATAAAACGCAAAACGCTCATGATGAACAGGCTGAAAAATAACGTACCACCCCTCGTTGAGCCAGGGGTGGTACGTAAATGAATCAATAGATTGGCTGAAAATTAATAGCCCGGATTTTGATCAGCCTGGCTAATCTTGGCGTTGTTGTTTATTTCCGTCTGGGGAATTGGCAACAGCTCATGCCTGTTCGGCTGGAAATAAGGAATGGGCTCCTGAGCGAGTTTGTTCTGCTTCCTCCAGCGTAGAATATCCAGGTAGCGAATTTGCTCGCCACCCAGTTCAACCCGCTTTTCATGCCTTACCGCATTGAAAACCTGCGCTTTGGTCGAGACTGGGAAATTGGCCGTCGGGTAAGCAGGCATAGCCACGCTTGGCCGGGCACGTACCTGATTCAGGTACGTTACAGCCGTTGCCTGCGAGCCAACTTCATTTTCGCACTCCGCCATCATCAGCAACACCTCAGCGTACCGGATAACCCGGAAATTGATACCCGACTGTGAGTTCTCGGTAGCTGCCTTGTAAATTTTCTGGTATTTCTTCCAGCTAATTTTTGGCTCGGCACCCTGCATATCCGTTATCGTTTCGGTGCCGTTGTTAAACGTGTCACCAACCTGATAAAACGAATCCCGGAAACGCGGATCGGCTTTGGCATCGCCTTTTGCCGGTGTTTCAAACTCATTGAGCAAGCTAGTCGAGGGAATCAGGTTCCGCCACGCATTAGGGCCATACTCCTGACCACGAATGGTTACTTCACCGTTGACCCCGTTACCATCGCCGCTCCAGTTCAAGCCGCCAAACGATTCGGTAAACGAGATTTCCCAGACCGACTCCGAGTTAAACTCGTTTTCCTCTCTGAAATTATCAACAAAAGCATCGGTCAGTCGGTATTGATTCGAGGCAATCACAGCAGCTAGTTGTTCTCTGGCGGCGGTGTAGTCGCCACGCTGCATGTATACCCGGGCCAGCATAGCCTGAGCCGCTCCCTTAGACACCCGGCCAACCTCATTATCTGAGTAAGCCGATTTGAGGGGCAAGCCCGCAATAGCCTCTCTTAGATCACTGATAACAAGCTCGTAAACCTGCTCTTCGGTGGCTCGTGGTTGGCTCTCGTCAGGCGAATTAGCAAACGTACTATAAAGCGGAACGCCACCCCAGATAGATACGAGGTTGTAGTAACACCAGGCCCGGTGAAACTTGGCCTCACCCACTACCCGGTTCCGCAGTTCTTCGGTGATACCCTGCGTAACACCCGGCGCAAAGCTGATGACTACGTTGGCCCGGTGAATAACCCGGTACAGGCCCAGCCAAACATCATTGGCAACCGTGTTGGAGGCATCCTGACCACCATTGATTAACTGCGCCCGCTGAATTTCGAGTTGCGAACCGCCAGCCTGCATATCATCGCCCCGTAGGTCGTGCAAAAAGAAGTATTCGCGTCCGTAGAGGTTCAGTCCCTGCCAACCGGCATATACCGCGTTGACACCCGTAACCAGTTCGTTACCCGTTTTGAAGTATGTCTCCGTTGATAATTGAGTGGGATTCACCTTGTCCAGAATGCTGTCATTGCAGGAAAAAGTGAGGGCAAGCGAACTGATAAGAGCAATTTTAAACGTGTTATTTTTCATGTCGTTTCAAGAATGGGCTTTCGATTGTGTATCGAGCCGTTGATGGCTAAAATCCTATTTGAAGGCCGGCCATGATGGTTCTGGCCTGTGGGTATTGACCATAATCAATGCCGTTGGTCAGCGAAGCGCCACCAAACGATCCAATCTCCGGATCGTAGCCACTCTTATAGCCGGTAAGCGTCAGCAGGTTAGTGGTCGATACGTAGACACGAGCTTTCGAGATAAACGAGCTGCCAAACGGGGTAAGCCAGTTCGAGGGAAGCGCATACCCTACGGTCAGGTTTTTCAACCGAACGTAGGCGCCACTTTCAACAAACCGGTTCGAAGCCCGGGCGTTCAGGTTCGGATCACCAGCCACCGCTCTGGGTACGTCGGTCACTTGTCCTTCCGTTGTCCAGCGATCCAATACGGCTGCACCGGCATTGAACAGGCGGGTCATGCCTTCCAGGTTGTATTTCACGGTGCTGTAGATCTGGTTGCCTTCCACACCCTGAATGAACAAGGTCAGGTCAAGCCCCTTCCAGCGGGCCGAGAAGTTGGTTCCGTAGGTGAACTTCGGCAGAAAATGGCCCAGTTTAACCTTGTCGCTTGGGTTGATCACACCATCACCGTTGGTATCGACGAAGCGAAGATCACCCGGATTTGGTGAGCCTGCGTTGGCTACGGCATCGGTGGTCGTTGCTTTCCAGGCGTCGATCTCGCCCTGATTCTGGAAGATACCGTCGGTCTGATAGCCGTAGAAATAACCGATAGGCTGACCAACCTCCGTTCTCGACAGGTTATCACCATACCAGTCGCCGCCAAAGATGGTGTTACCCTCGTCGCCCAGTGAAATCACTTTGTTGCGCACGGCACTGAGGTTTCCACTCAACGACCAGGTTAGTGCGCCCTTCGTTGCCTGATAACCCGCCTGGAACTCTACGCCCCGGTTCCGCACCGAACCTACGTTTGCCAGAGGAGCTTCATCATAACCCATCGACGGTGGAATTGGCCGGTTGAGGACCATGTCGCGCGTCAGGTTGTTGAAATAGTCGAACGAGAAAGAGACTTTACCGTTCAACAGGCTGGCGTCCAGACCGATGTTCGACATTTCGACACTTTCCCATTTCAGGTCCTGGTTGGCCAGTTTCCGAATGGTATAACCCTGACTCTGAATCGACGTGGTACGGTCGAACTCATAATACGGATCGCTCGACAGTGTGGCCTGATAGCCGTAGTCGCCAATGTTGTTGTTACCTACCAGACCGTAGCTACCCCGCACTTTGAGTTCGCTGATCGCCGAGAAGTTCTTCATGAACGCTTCTTCGCTCACGCGCCAGCCGGCAGAAAGTGCCGGGAAGTTACCCCATTTCCGACCGGGCGCATATTTCGATGAACCATCCCGACGGAACGAAAGACCCAGGAGGTATTTGCCAGAGTACTCGTAGTTCAAACGACCTACATACGAGAGAATGGCCGACTCAAAGCGACCAGCACCAATACGGGGACTGGCCAGGTTGGTTGGCTCAATAATGACGTTCGTAATTGAGTTGGTACCGCCCACGTTGATATTCGAGAATACCGACGTTTGCTTCTCCGCTACTGCCGTTGCGTTGATCGTGTGCTTGCCAAATGTCCGGCTGTAGGTCAGCTGATTGGTCAGGATGGGCGCAATAGATTGTCCACGATCCTGCGTGATGTTGGCGAAGCTAAGCGAAGCAAAACCACCGGGTCCGCTATCGAAGCTTGGATTCACAGTCCGGCCAATACCATTGTAAACGTTGATGCCGCCCTGAAAGCGATACTTCAAGCCCGCAAACAGTTCAACATCGATGAACATGGTACCGAACACGGTTGTCGACTCCGATGTGTTGCTGTTCAACAGTGAGTTACGAACCGGGTTCGATGGGTCGGTGCCGTCTACGTTGCGTGCACCCTCAAAACCGCCCAGGTTGTTCGGATTGTAGACGGGCAGGTACGGAATTGTATTGATGATGTTCCGAATCTGTGTGCCAATTGACCCGCCATTCTGCTCGATGCGCCGTGTATCATACGCCAGATATAGCGTTTGACCCAGGGTAACCCGCTTTCCTAATTTATGATCTGAGTTCAGACGAATATTTCCCCGCTTGAAGTTCGTACCGATCATGATACCGTCCTGACTGAAAAAGCCACCCGACAGGAAGAATTTCGATACATCGTTACCCCCCGTCAGTTCGAGCCGGTGTTGCTGGATAGCTGCGTTTCTAAACATCTCATCCTGCCAATCGGTATCGGTTTGCCGGAAAGTCTGGGTAGCACCCGCATAAATAGGCTGATCTAACCCTGTCTGCCAGCGAGCCGGTATACTAGAACCAGCGGGCCGACCGAAGTAGGCATCCCCGTTGTTCAACAGGTCGGTTCCGTAGGCAAGGTACTGATCCCGATTCAGCAGAGGCAGCTTACGCCAGGCACTCTGAACACCCACGTAAGAATCTACGCTAACGCTCAATTTTTTCGAGTTCGACCGTTTGGTGGTGATCAGGATTACGCCGTTTGCTGCACGAGAACCGTAAATTGAAGCCGCACTCGCATCTTTCAACACCTCAACCGACTGCACATCTTTGGGGTCAATATTTGATCCGTCGCCTACAGGTACGCCATCTACTACATAGAGTGGATTAGCATTGTTGATCGTACCGACACCCCGAATACGGATAATAGGGGCTTCGCCCGGTGCTCCGTTGTTGGTTACGGTTACCCCGGCCGCGCGGCCCTGAAGCGCCTGTGAAATGTTGGGAACCGGCAGCGCACTGATTTCTTTTTCCGAAACAGAAGCAATGGCCCCCGTCAGCGACGATTTACGCTGCGTACCGTAACCAACTACTACCACCTCGTTCAGCGAATTGGTATCAGCTTCCAGCACAATGTCAATCGTTGCGCGACTGCCTACCGTGATTTCCTGCTTAACGTACCCAACAAAACTAACCGTCAAGACGGCGTTCTGGTCGGGAACCGTGATCTGATAACGACCTTGCGCATCGGTTACCGCGCCCCGTTGAGTTCCCTTTATCACCACGTTGACACCGGGAATGCCTTCGCCTTCCGAGTCGGTGATTCGCCCGGTGATCGTTTCGTCGAGCGGAACCGATTCTGCCGCCAGAGCCGGTGCCGATAAGGACGTGTTCATGCTTTGCGTCGGCAGACTCAACACTATATCGTTGCCTACCAGCCGGTAGTTGATCTGCAACGGTTTCAGAATGGTCTCCAGTAAAACGCCAAGCGGCTGATTCTGTGCATTGACCGTAATAAGACGTTCTGACTGAATCAACTTTGGACTGTAGATAAATCGAATATCCGCTTTCGATTCAATCGCAGATAATACCGTTTTCACGGCCTTCCCCCCCATTTTAAGCGATATCCGCTTGTTTAGTACTTCCTGCCCGTAGCCGTCGAAAGCGTAGGTCACGCTTAGGCTGATAGACAGCAGCACTAGTTGCATAAAGGTCATTCTCATAATTTGATATGAAAAGCCACGCGCATTGAAAACTTTTTTCATACGTTTGTTTTGTTTTTGAATGAATGTAAAGCGTTAGTCAAAAACATCCCTGCCACCCAATTTTTTGAGTGGTGATTACCGGGATACCCCTAAGTCGAATGTGCTCCACCACATTCGACTTTTTTTATTGTAAAAACTTGATAATCAATTAATCGTACTGCACTCATCAATCAAACTATAAGAACGTTCAGGTAGAACCGTGACCGAGAATCCGGGTTAGGGGATCGATCAATTGCACCCGCTTCCGGTTAGAATTACCCGGCCATCAACCACCCTGTACGTAGCGTGGATAGCCTCGCAAATCAGATCAAGTTTTTGGTACAGATCCTGCTTATCCAACGAGGCCGTCAGGTTGCAGTTTGCCAGTAAATCTGTGCTATAAACCATCTCCACGCCATAGGCTTCCGACAGTGTTTTTAAGACATTAGGAACGGGAGTCTCAACGAAGTCGAACGATTTTGGTAGAGTGCTTGGGCTAACCAGTAGTGGTTTATCGACCAGCGTTTTGATGAGTTGCTCTTCGTCGCTCATAAACACAGCCCGCTGATTCGGAGTCAGAATCACCTCATTGGCCAGCGCACCCTCTTTCTGCCCCCCTTCTTTCCGAGATACAGTGACCTTACCAGTCTTGACAGACACTGATATACGGCTGTCTGACTCATAAGCTTTTACGCTGAAACTAGTCCCTAACACCCGGGTAACTATTTTACCCGTGTTGACTAAAAACGGCTTCGACGGGTCTTTGGTCACCTGAAAAAATGCTTCTCCAGTCAACGTCACTTCGCGATTTACCTGACCAAAATCATTGCTCATTTCGAGGTGACTGCCAGCCTCTAATGTAACGACCGTACCGTCGGGCAGCTTCACAAATTGCCGCTTGTCTGCTGACAGTATTTGTTGCGCACTCACCTGATTATCACTGAACGATGTAGCCGGTGCAAATCGTTGCCACAAGCCAACACCGACACCGCACAAGAGTATCAGGGAAGCTGCATATTGAAACCAGGCACGCCGGTATACCGGTAGGGGGCGTACTATGTGCCGGTCTTCCAAAATTCGGTGAATCGCTCCGGGCACATCCAGATGATCGATTGAAATATCCTTGACGCGCAAACCAAGCACAATCATTCTTGCCTGTTCAACGGCGTCCCCCTGCTCGGGATGGTTGATCAACCAGGTTGGCCAAAAATCATCCTGCTCCGGAGCCGGGCTCAAAACCCACTCCCGGAAGCAGACGTCCTGAACGAAGTCGTCTATTGTATATGAATGATAGGCGTTCATTGATTGGACATAGTTTTATAGCCACTCTTAGGTAAGAGCGGGTAGAGTGAGAATAGTCCTAAAAAAAAGTGAAAAAAAATCACAACGAGGTGAATAGGAGCATGAAAACGACCCCTCTCCAGTGTTTGCGCAGCATTTTCAGGGCCTCGTAAATCAGGTTTACCGCCGAATGATGATTGATTGCCATGATCTGTGCAATGTCATCATACTCCAGCGATTGGTAGAAGCGCAGATAAATTGCCTCGCGCTGCCGTTTCGACAGGTGCTCAAGATTGGCGCGAAGTTTCAGAAGATTTTCGTCTTTTATTTCACTCTCAATTATGTCTGTTTCAACGGCAAACTGAACCTCAAAATCATACTCATCAAGAACTTTATCGACAGAAAAAACTAACTGAGATCGCTGAATTTCTTTGTAAAGTTGACGTCTCAACGACGTAAATAAATAAGCTTTAATAGATCGCACTTCCTCCATTCGATTACGGCGATTCCATATATCAATAAACAAGTTGTGCAAACAATCTTTTACCGTTTCTGAATTAGTGCAGATGCGTAAACCGTACTTTAATAGAACAGGGTAAAACAGCGTAACAAAGTTGGTAAAAGCGGAATCGTTTCCCAGCTTGAAAGCCTGCCAAACTTGTTCCTCCTGATCGCTATCGCAGGGCTGCCTTTCAGCATCGACTAAGTTGACTTTCTTCATAACTCAAAGATAACATGAATTAAGCCTATTGGGTAACTATAACAATTTCTTCAAATACTCCCTTTTACGTACCTCTCCCCGAATTGATTTATCCCCCGAATCACCATAAGCAACTCAAGCCAGACTCTTTTCAATGACTAGTAAGTTATTTATAAATTTTGGTTACATTTTTGTCTATATCGAGTATACTTGTATATATAGCTAGCTAACATCTACACAGATGCTGGCTAGCCGGCTGGTTGTCTCTCCAATGAACTGAACAGGGTTATAGAGACACTTTATAAGACTTTTTTAGGAGTATGTAACATAGCCAATTGAACATGTAACATACCTCAGAATCGTTTAGCACTATGCGAATATACTTTTGACCTCAGCTACTAAGCACCACACGTTAGTTCCACCAAAAAATAAGGCCACAAGAAAGTTTTATTAAACAATACAGCTTCAGCCTCACACTTCGCTAAGATCCAGAAATTAAGTTAGCAAAAATTAAGTAATCAGTATAAATACTCCATTCATTATTCCTGAGTAAATACATAGTCCCTCGAATATTCCCCTTCATCAAATAGCCTTTTTGCCGGAACAAGCTGCGCATAATACGCCAGCTCACCTGGCAAAAAAATAAGTGAATTTTCATCCTGTAACCCTCCTATTTTTTTTATGCTGTCAAAAATTTATCAGGATACGTCCATGTATCGTATCGTACACGAAAAAAAACGTACCCGATTCAGCGATTGAATGCTACAACTAATTGATAAAATGTAATTCAACGAAAGTGAAATGATAAAAACTATACAGTGCTCAGGCCAATTCCCAACGTGCGGAATGAATGTGACCCGACTGCTCGGGTTTTGGATTGTGTGGATGTGTTTGCTATTGACCAGTCAGCTGGCAATGGCGCAGGAGAGTCAAACGGTGAAGGGCGTGGTGCTCGATGAGCAGCAAAAGCCGCTGTTTGGGGCGTATGTGATTCTGAAGAATACCACAACCGGTACCACCTCAGACGTCAACGGTGAGTTTACCATGAAGGTCCCAGCTGGTAAGCAAATCCTGACGGTCTCGTACCTCGGCTCGAAACCGCAGGAAGTAACCGTAGAAAATGGCGGCAGTGTGAAGGTGGTGCTCTCCGGGGGTGATATCACCCTTGCCGAAACGGTAGTAGTTGGCTACGCACAACAGAAAAAGCAAAGTGTGGTGGGAGCCATCTCACAAACGACCGGTAAAATACTCGAACGGGCCGGAGGCGTATACAGCGTAGGGTCAGCCCTGACGGGCAACGTACCTGGCGTTATCACTACATCGAGTACAGGTATGCCCGGCGAAGAGGATCCGCGCATTTTGATTCGGGGCCTAAGCTCCTGGAACAACAGTTCGCCGCTCATTCTGGTCGATGGTATTGAACGCCCTATGAACAGCGTGGATATTTCGTCGATTGAGACAATCTCTGTGCTGAAAGATGCGTCGGCCACGGCCGTTTTCGGCGTGAAGGGTGCCAATGGAGTTATTCTGATCACCACCAAACGGGGTAAAGAAGGCAAAGCCAACATCAACGTACGGGCCGACTACACGCTGAAATCACCATCGGCGTTGCCCAACAAATATGATTCCTACGATGCCCGACTCATTCGCAATCAGGTAATTGAAAGCGAACTGGGTTTGGAGTCGGCCGGATGGGCTACCTACACGCCCCACGAGATACTGAATAAATACCGGAACCCAGCCAGTTTGGCCGAAGCAGAACGCTACCCAAACGTAGACTGGGCCAAAGAAATGTTCAAGCCGGTTACGCAGTCGTACAGTGCCAACCTGAATGTGTCGGGAGGTACGTCATTTGTGAAGTACTTCGCCTCGGCTGACTTCCTGATGGATGGCGATATTTTCAAAGAATGGAACAACAACCGGGGGTATCAGGCGGGCTACGGATTCAACCGGATCAACGTACGGACCAACCTGGATTTTCAACTGACACCCACTACCCTGCTGATCACCAATCTGTCTAGCTCGAACGGGGTGAAAAAGAGCCCCTGGGGCGCCACCGGCGGCGAATATGACATGTGGCAGGGAGCCTACAGTGTGGCACCCGATGTAATGATGCCCCGCTATTCAGACGGCACCTGGGGCTACTACGCGGCAGATCCTGTGGCAGCTACTAACTCTATTCTGAATCTGGCCCGTAGTGGTGTCATGAAACGGACCACCAGCCGAATCACCACCGATTTTACGCTGAATCAGGACCTGAAAATGGTACTGCCCGGCCTGAGCACGGCGGGTACCGTTTCGTGGGATAATAGTTTCGTGGAGAGTCAGCGGGGTATCAATGACCTCTACAATGACCCGCAAACAAAGTGGATCGACCCCGTTACGGGCGAGTCGCGCTACCGGTTTACGTACGATGCCGCCAATATGTTCGATTTTCAGGAGGCCATTCGGTGGGCACCGCAGGCGGGCGCGATGGACAATGGAGCGACCTACCGCCGGTTATTTTACCAGCTTAAACTGAACTACAACAAAACCTGGCGCAAGCATACAGGTAGCGCGATGGGCCTGTTCAGCCGCGAAGATCGGGCTGCGGGCAGCGAGATTGCCAACTACCGCGAAGACTGGGTATTCCGTACTACCTACGACTATGCGGGCAAGTACTTCGCCGAAGTAAACGGAGCCTACAACGGCTCAGAAAAATTTGGTGCCGACAACCGCTTCCACTTCTTCTCGTCGGGTGCGGTAGGCTGGCTGCTGTCTGAAGAAGCGTTTCTGAAACCAGTGAAGTTTATCGACCTGCTGAAAGTCCGTTTATCGTACGGCAAAATCGGCGATGACAACATCAACCAACGCTGGCTCTACATGACGCAGTGGGCATATAATGGGCAGGCCAAAATCGGCGAAAACAACAACGACGTCAGCCCCTACGTATGGTATCGGGAATCATCGGTTGGTAACCCATCAGTACACTGGGAAACAGTAACCAAGACCAACCTGGGTGCCGACTTCTCGCTCTTCAACGGCACCGTTTCCGGCAGCGTCGATGTCTTCAACGATTACCGGACCGATATCCTCATTGCCGGTGGGGCACGGGCTATTCCGTCTTACTATGGTGCTACTGCTCCCGTGGCCAACCTGGGCAGCGTGCGGGTGAGAGGCTATGAAATGGAGGTAAAAGTGAACCATCAGCTTCCGAATGGACTACGCTTGTGGGGTAATGCCAACATGACGCATGCCAAAGACCAGATCATTGAAGCCGATAACCCGAGCCTGCTGCCCGATTACCGCAAGACAGAAGGCAAACAAATCGGTCAGACCTACTCGTATGTCAGCCACGGCTACTACAACACCTGGGACGAGCTGTATGGCAGTACCGAACAGAATACCAACGACCGGCAGAAGCTACCCGGTAATCTCCAGATTGTGGATTATAACGGTGACGGTAAAATCGATACGTACGACAACATTCCATACGGTTACCCCAACCGGCCGCAGAACACCTACAACGCTACTGTTGGATTTGAGTGGAAAGGATTCAGTGCGTTTGCCCAGTTCTACGGCGTAAACAACGTAACCCGTCAGGTCGTGTTCACCAGCTTCGGCTCACGCCTGAATACGGTATACGATCAGGGTACGTACTGGACAAAAGACAACCCAACGGCCAACTCACCCCTACCCCGCCTGATGACGGCTACCGACGGGTCGACCTATGGTAATTTCTACATGTACGATGGCTCCTATGCCCGTCTGAAAAACGCCGAAGTCGCCTACACCTTCAACCGGGGCTGGGTTGAGCGGTTCGGTGTGCGCACCCTGCGCATCTACGCCAATGGCAACAACCTATGGCTCTGGACCAAAATGCCCGATGACCGCGAATCGAACTTTGCCGGTACAGGCTGGGCAGCGCAGGGAGCCTACCCTACCGTAAAACGGTACAACTTCGGCATCAACATCACTTTGTAACTCACACGGAAACATGAAACGATTTACAAAATCAATTGGCTGGTTTGCCCTGGCAACCATGCTGTTTGTCTTACCTTCCTGCAAGGATTATTTGGACAGAGAGAATCAATCGACGGTATCGGCGACCGATGCCTTCAAGAACTTTGTCAACTTTCAGGGCTTCGTCGAAGAACTCTATTACTGCCTGCCCGAGTCGTCGAAGTTCTACTGGCAGGGCTCGTTCAACTGGGGTGAAGATGAGATCATCGTGGCCGGTTCGACCCACTTTTTTGGTTACAAAATCGACAATGGCGACTTCTGGGGCTGGCAGCGGGAGAACGACGGCTGGGGGTCGAACTGGATGGATGGTCCGGGCAACACGCTCGATCGGACCAACCGGTTCAATAAACGGTTTTGGCCATTGGCGTGGTACGGTATTCGGAAAGCCAATATGGGTCTGGAGAACCTGGACCGCCTAACCGATGCTACACCCGAGGAAAAAAACCTGGTGAAAGGCCAACTGCTGTTTTTCCGGGCCTGGTTCCACTTCCAGTTAATGACTTACTTCGGTGGACTCCCTTATATCGACAAGGTGTTACCTGCCGATCAGAAGCTGGACCTGCCGCGCCTGACGTATCAGCAAGCAGCGTTAAAGGCGGCTGAAGATTTCAAGGCGGCGGCCGATTTGCTCCCCATCAACTGGGATGATACCGACGCCGGCAAACGCACCCTGGGCAAGAATCAGTTGCGTATCAACAAAATCATGGCGCTGGGCTTCATGGGCAAGAACTACCTCTACGCCGCTAGTCCGCTGATGAACATGGCCTCGACCGGTAGCAAAACGTACGATGTTGAGCTAAGCAAAAAAGCGGCAGAAGCCTTTGCCACGCTGCTTCAGTTGAGCGAAAGCGGACAGACCGCCCACAAACTGGCCAACTTCGCGGAGATGTCGAGTGTGTATTACACGCTCAACCAGGGTTACCGAATTCCCGGTTTTCCGGAAGCCATTATGCAGTCACCAGCTTATGACGGAGGCGCCACCCGCTGGGGCCTCAACGAGCAATACGTTGCCGGTGTGCTGTTCAACGGAGGGAATGTTTGCTTCTCACCAACGGCCAACTACGTAAACTACTACGGTATGGCCAACGGTATGCCTATCAAGAATGCCGAGCAAGCCGATGCTGAATCGGGCTACGACCCTACCGACCCCTGGAAAGGACGCGATCCTCGTTTTTACAAAGACATTATTTATGACGGCGTAAAAATGATTCAGGGCATTTCGGCCACTCGCGAAGCGCATCGTTATGCCAACCTGTTCACCAAAGGCAGCTACCGCGACGATAACAATGGCAGCCGCACCGGTTACCTGAACGGCAAATTCATTCCACGCACCACCAATTACGACGACAACGGACACAACCAGTCGCACTTTATTCACCTGAGCTACATGCGGTTGGCCGATGTGTACCTAATGTATGCCGAAGCAGCGCTACACGGTTACGGGTCTGCCTCGGGTAGCCATCCCGGCTACATTACGGCTGCCGACGCCGTGAACAAGATCCGTCGACGGGCAGGCGTGGCCGATGTGAATAGCAAGTTCATGGGTTCTAAAGAGGCGTTCATGGGCGAACTGATTCGCGAACGGGCTGTAGAGTTGGCGTTTGAAGGCCACCGGTTCAACGACCTGCGCCGCTGGCTCCTGCTTACCGAACGGCCGTATACGCTGAAAACGGCTCACGATTTCGATCGGGCTCCGGGCGGCAAAGTAGCCAATCTGAAAGAGCGGGTTATTCTCGAACGACGCTTCAACAGCAAGCACTACTGGCTACCGCTGAAGGTCGTTGACGTGAGCATGTATCTGGCGTTTCCACAAAACCCAGGCTGGTAAACGGGAGGCTTGACCGCCTGATTGACAAACACTTTTCCAAGCCGCGCCTATCCGCCTATTTTTTTCAGAATGCTCCTCTTCGGGAAGCATCTCAGGCCGTGCCATGCCTATTTGTAGGCCCACTGGCCCATTCAGACGAAATAAATCGGTAAGGTTAGCCACTCAGAACCATGAAACACTTATTAGTTACAACTACGGTCTGTGCCTTTCTAGCCCTCTCTACGGCGGGGGTACTGGCACAGACTGCGCCGAAAGTCGAGGTCAGGTCGATTGTTCGGAATGCCGAGGGCAAACCTCTGCCAAACGCCCTCGTCAGCGCCAATGCCGGCCAGGAGCAAACAACAACAGACAGCCTGGGCGCATTCACCCTGGCTGTTGCACCCAAATCCGTCGTTCAGGTATCAGCCGAAGGGTATCAGGCTCACGTTGCCGTGGCCGATACCAATATGCAGGAAATTATTCTGGCCGGACTCGGCAATACGTCCGACCTGGTGAATGTAGCCTTTCGTAAAGTACCAGCCAAAGACCTGCTGGGTGGAGTGGCCGTAGTGAACGTACCTGCCTTGCTGCAAAAAAACTATACCACCGGAGCGCTGGATAACCTGAGTGCCTTTGCGCCGGGGTTCAATGGCAATATCTGGGGCATGGGCGAATACCTGGTCCTGATCGATGGGGTACCCCGCAGCGCCACGACGGATATTCACGCCACAGAAATTGAGCAGATTACCGTGTTGAAAGGCGCGGCGGCACTCGCGCTGTATGGTAGCCGGGCGGCGAAAGGCGTTGTTCAGATTACGACCAAACGCGGCGTAGCCAACGAGAAACGGATCAATGTCCGGGTCAATTCGGGGGTACACGTACCCAAGGGTTACGCAGAATACGTGGGATCGGCCGAGTACATGACGCTGTACAACGAAGCCCGCCGCAACGATGGACTGGCCCAGTTATACAGCGAAGAAACTATCTGGAACCACCATGCGGGCACCAATCCATATCGATACCCCAACGTAGATTATTATTCGCCCGAGTATCTCCGGAAAGTGTCTAACCGGACCGACGCGATCACCGAGATATCAGGTGGCAATTCCAGAGCCCGGTTTTACACCAACATCGGATTCGCTCACTCAAACTCGCTGATCAACTTTGGCGAAGCGAAAAACGACAACAACACCCGGCTGAACGTGCGCGGAAACATCGATGTGCGCCTGAACGACAAAATCACGACGTCGGTCGATGCCTCGGCTATTTTCAGCAACAACCGCGCGGCGCACGGCAACTACTGGAGCAATGCCGCTACGCTTCGCCCCTATCGGTTTTCGCCGCTGATTCCGATCAGCATGATCGAAGAAAACGACCCGCTGTCGCAAATTCAGGTGCAGAACAGTAACTACCTCATCGACGGCAAATACCTGCTGGGTGGCACGCAGCAACACCTGACCAACCCGTTTGCCGATATCTACGCAGCTGGCTATAATAAGGGAACAACCCGTCAGTTTCAGTTTACCAACACCATCAATATAGATCTGGGTAGCACCCTGCCGGGACTGTCGTTTGGTACAAGAATTGGCGTCGACTATTCATCGTCGTATAACCTGTCGTTCAACAACCAGTACGCGATCTACTCCCCAAGCTGGAACAACTATGCGGGCGAAGATCTCATCAGCAGCATGCAGAAGTTTGGCGAAGACCGGAACAACGGCGCGCAAAACGTAAGCAATAGCTGGCGGCAACAAACGCTGTTTTTCTCGGGTCAGTTTAACTATGCCACCACGATCAACAACGTACACAATATCAACGCGATCCTGGTTGGCACCGGTCATCAGCGGACCGAAACGGCTATTTACCACGCCACGCAAAGCCACATCAACACGGGCTTGCAACTGTCGTACAACTACCGGCAGAAGTACTACCTGGATTTCAGCAGTAACCTGCTCTACTCGGCCAAACTACCTCCCGGAAACCGAACGGCGTTCTCGCCAACGCTATCGGCAGGCTGGCGCATCAGTGAAGAAGGCTTCCTGGCTGGCTCATCAGTGGTCAACAACCTGAAACTAACGGCCTCTGCCGGTATCCTGCACACTGATCTGGATATTCCGGGTTACTACCTCTACAAAGGCATTTTTACCCACGCCGATGGTACCTGGTATAGCTGGCGCGACGGCAGCCTGACCCGGACAACGGATTCGCGTCGGGGCGAAAACAACGACCTGTTTTTTGCCCAGCGTAAAGAAGTCAGCGTAGGCGTCGAAGGCTCATTTTTCCAGCAGCTGGTTTCGCTGAATGCCAACGTATTCGTTAGCCGGATGGACGGCATCATCACGCAGGCCGCTACCATCTACCCCAGCTACTTCGTGCAGGGATTCCCCCAGAGTTCATTCCTTCCGTATGTAAACTACAACAACGATCAGCGCACAGGCCTCGACTTCAATATAGCCCTGAACAAGCAACTCGGACAGGTGGCCTGGACGCTTGGCGTGACGGGAACCGTCTACAATTCGAAAGTTATGCAACGCGCCGAAAACTTTGAAAATGCCTATCAAAACCGCGTAGGCAAACCACTCGACGCCATTTTCGGGCTGCAAAGCAATGGCCTCTTTGCCAACGAAAGCGACATCGCCAGCCACGCCACGCAATCATATGGTCAGGTGAAACCCGGCGATATCAAGTACGTCGATCAGAATGGGGATAACATCATCGACAGCCGGGATGAAGTATACCTGGGTCGGGCGGGCTGGAATGGAGCGCCACTCACGTTTGGGGTACATCTGACGGCCAAGTGGAAGAACTGGACGTTCTTCACCATTGCCACCGGTAACCAGGGGGCTTATTCGCAGAAAAACAGCTCGTATTTCTGGATTCGGGGCGACGATAAATACTCGGCCGCCGTTCGTGATCGCTGGACGCCCGAAACCGCAGCCACGGCAACGTACCCACGCCTAACCAGCCTGAACAACGACAACAACATCCGTACGTCTGATTTCTGGCTGTACAGGAACAACCGGCTCAACCTCTCAAGGGTGCAGGTTACCTACACGCTTCCCAGCCGGATACTGGCGGGCAAGTTCATTCGCGATCTGAGTGTATATGCCAGCGGTGCCGACCTGCTCGTTGTGGCCAAAGAACGGCAGATCATGGAAACAAACATTGGCGGGGGTCCCCAAACCCGATTCTTCAACCTGGGTCTAAACGCAGCATTCTAACCAGTTTTTAGCTTTCTGGCTAGCCAATATTATGAAAAGATTCTTACCTGCCTTGATCATCGCAAGCCTGTCGCTGACGGGCTGCGCTGATCTGCTCGAACCTGAGGTTGAAAACCTGCCGGGCAAAGAGGCCATGTATAAAGAAGTGACCTTTGCCCAGGGGTTCCTGCTCAACGGATACACCCGCCTGCCCGGCCTTTCGTTCAACGACGTGGCTACCGATGACGCAGTTAGCAACGATAAAAACAACGCCTACCAAAAGGTAGCCACCGGTCAGTGGACAGCCAACTTCAACCCAACCGAACAGTGGGTAAACAGTACTTCGGCCATTCAGTACCTGAACACTATGCTGTCCGAAGTCGATAAAGTAACCTGGGCCATCGACCCTAAAGCGGCCCAGATGTTCAGAGACCGCATTAAAGGGGAAGCCTACGGGCTGCGTGCTTTTTACATGTTTCAGTTGCTGCGAGCCCACGGCGGCTGGTCGAACAGTGGCGAATTGCTGGGCGTGCCCATCCTGACCCAACCGCAGGATACGAAGTCAGACTTCAACCAGCCCCGCGCTACGTTCGAGGCCTGTATGCAGCAGTTCTACAACGACATCAAGCAAGCAGAAGAACTGTTACCCCTCGACTTCGAAGATGTGTCGACGCAGGCGCAGGTGCCTACGAAATATGCGGGTGTCACCGCGGAAGAGTACACCCGCGTGTTTGGGCAATATTCGCGCCTGCGGATGACAGCGCGGATTGCCAAAGCCATCCGCGCCCAGGCAGCGTTACTGGCCGCCAGCCCCGCCTATAAAACCGGCACCACAACCACCTGGGCCGACGCCGCCAATTACGCGGGCGAAGTGCTGAAATTGATTGGTGGCCCAGCCCGACTAGCCGCCAACGGAGGAACGTGGTACGATAACCGGACCGAGATCAACAGCCTCGGTGCGGGTATCAATCCACCAGAAATTCTGTGGCGCAGCGATGCGTCCAATAGCCGGAACCTGGAAGAAGACAACTATCCGCCTTCGCTCTTTGGCCGGGGCCGGATCAACCCCACCCAGAACCTGGTCGATGCTTTCCCGATGGCCAACGGCTATCCGATTGGCTCACCAGCGAGCGGCTACAATGCACAGACGCCCTACGCCGGCCGAGACCCCCGTTTGCAACGCTACATCATCACCAACGGTAGCACGATGGGTCCTTCCAACTCAGTAATCAGAACCGAAACCGGCAGCGGGAACGATGCGGTGAACCAGATCGAAACGTCGACCCGCACGGGCTACTATATGCGTAAACTGCTACGGGCCGACGTCAACCTGAACCCGATCGGAATCAACGATCAACGGCATTACACCACCCGCATCCGGTACACCGAGATTTTTCTGGCCTATGCCGAAGCGGCTAACGAAGCCTGGGGCCCTGATGCTGCCGGAACAGTGGGTTTCTCGGCGCGCGATGTGATCAAGGCTATTCGTCAGCGGGCGGGCATTGGCACCACCAACAGCGATGCGTACCTGAACTCGGTACAAAGTCAGGCCGATATGCGTCAGTTGATTCGGAACGAACGCCGGCTGGAACTGTGCTTTGAAGGGTTCCGCTTCTGGGACCTGCGCCGCTGGAACGAACCACTCACCGAGCGCGCCAATGGCATTCAGATCACAACGGGTAACTATGTGGTAATCCCGGTCGAGAACCGCGTGTTTGCTGCCCACATGAACCACGGCCCTATTCCCTACGGCGAAATGCTGAAATGGAAATCACTCGTGCAGAACAAAGGCTGGTAACGTACCCAACTTCTAATCAACCAACAAGGTGAAGAAACTACACACGCTCTTATTATTGGCAGGAATGGCTCTTTTCAGCTCCTGCAAGAACGAGGAATGGGTATTCCCCGACTTCGAATACACGACGGTCTACTTCGCGTACCAATCGCCCGTCCGCACCATAACCCTCGGCGAAGACCTCTACGATACGTCGCTCGACAACGCCTACAAGTGCAAAATTATGGCCACCAAAGGCGGTGCCTACACCAATAAATCAGACATTACCGTCGATATCAATGTCGATAATTCGTTGTGCGATCGGCTGACGTTTAACAACAGCAGTCAGAAAGTGCTGCCCATGCCGAGCAACTATTACACCCTGGCCGCTAACCAGATCATTATTCCGAAGGGAAGTATTTCCGGTGGTGTAGAAGTACAACTGACCGACGCGTTTTTTGCCGACCCGGCCGCGATCAGGAACACCTACGTGATTCCGGTGGTGATGAGTAAAGTGCAGAATGCCGATTCGCTGCTTCGGGGCAGAAGCCTGCTGTCCGCCCCCCGCCGCACCGTGGGTAGCGACTGGGATGTGACGCCGAAAGACTATATTCTTTATGCCGTGAAATACATAAACCCCTGGCATGCCACGTACCTGCGGCGCGGTAAAGATGTGATTACCGGTAAGGCGGGCAACACCGCCATCAACAAAACACAGGTGCGCCGGGGCGTGTACATCGAAAACAGTGAGGTGTGTAATGTGACCACCCGATCGCTGCGGCAGGTCGTGTTTACCAACGCCATCAAAAGCACAAACGGCACCGATATGCCCTACCGGCTTATTCTAACGTTCGATGAAGCCAACACCTGCACCATCACGACCGATGCTACCAACTACACTGTGAAAGGAACAGGCCGGTTTGTAAAGCGCGGCGACGTTAAGAGCTGGGGCAACCAGGATCGCGATGTACTGCACCTCAACTACGAGGTCGATTTCAACAACGCCCATCTGGCCACCACCGACACGCTGGTGGTTCGGAACCGGGGAGTTGTGGCCGAAACGTTTGTTCCAGTGTACCAGTAAGAAGACGGTTGCTCAATTCGACATCCCCTATCCGAAATAATATGACATCCTCATTAAAATCGATATCCCTACTGACTCTCCTAACGGCGCTGTCGGTAGCCTGTCAGCCAGATAAAAGCGAGTTTATAATGGCCAAGCCCGAAAGCGTCGCCATGCTGGAGCCAATCAATAAGTACGCCGCTCTGAAGACGTACCTGAACACCAGCGAAAATCCTAACTTCAAGTTGGGCGCCAGCGTTAGCCTGACCGATTATCTGGCTAACGGGGTCATGGCCCGGATGGTAAACAGCAATTTTAACGACATCACGCTGGGCAACGAAATGAAGCACGGTGCTCTTGTTAAGGCCGATGGAAAGCTGGACTTTTCTAACGTCATCAACCTGCTCAAGGCGGCTCAGACGGCGGGCGTTAGTGTCCACGGCCATACACTCACCGGGCATACTAACCAGAACGCGGCTTACCTCAACAGCCTGTTATTAACCGGTGTCGACTTCGACCCGGCCGATAAGCGGGTGAACTACGTGAACGGTTCATTCGAGCAAAACCAAACCGGCTGGAACTCATGGGGCGGCTCAAGCACCCGCGATGTGATCAATACCGGGCTGGTTGGCACCAAAAGCCTCCGATACACCCATACATCGAAAGCAAACCCCTGGGATGCCCAGATCGCGCTCGATTTTAGCCCGGCACCCGTACCAGTGGGCGAGTACACGCTGTCGTTTTTTGTCCGATCCGATGCGCCGGGTAAATTCCGCTGCTCAACAGTAGGCACTGGGTCCGACGTGCAATATCAGGCCGACGTAATTACCGGTACAGGCTGGCAGTATGTGGAGTGGAACATTAAATCGGCGGGTACCCTTTCGGCTCTCCGCTACGACATGGGCACCACGCCGGGTACGTATTACCTCGACGAAGTACGGCTCAACCCCCGATCGACCTTGTACAGAGCGCCCGTCATTCTTCAGTTGAGTGCCGACGAGAAAGCCAAGATCATCGGCGCAGCGCAGGAAAAATTCATCACCGAAATGCTCACGCAGACCAAATCGTATGTTAAAGCCTGGAACGTGGTGAACGAACCAATGGACGATGCCAAGCCAAACACGCTGAAAACCGCCGTAGGCCGGACCGGTATTCCCACCAACGAGTTTTACTGGCAGGATTACATCGGTAAAGATTATGCGGTTAATGCCTTCAAGCTGGCCCGGCAACACGGTAATCCGGGTGATGTCCTGTTCATCAACGACTATAATCTGGAAAACGACCTGAACAAGTGCCGGGGCCTCATCGAATACGTAAACTATATCGAAAGCAAAGGCGCCAAAGTGGACGGAATCGGCACGCAAATGCACATGACGCTGGATACGAAGCGCGAAAACATCGATCAAATGTTCCAGTTGCTGGCTGCTACCGGCAAAATGATCAGGGTATCCGAGATGGACATCGCCATTGGTGGAGGCATCAAAACGGCGGCAGCAACGCCCGCTCAGTATAAAGCACAGGCCGAATTGTATGAGTACGCGATCAAAAAATACATGGAAATCGTACCGGCCAAACAGCGTTACGGCATCACGATGTGGAGCCTGATGGACAGTGCCGACGGGGCTGCCTGGCGGGCCGGTGAGCCAATTGGCCTCTGGAAACGTGACTTCACCAGGAAACAGGCCTATGGTGGTTTTGCCAACGGCATTGCCGGCCGGGATGTGAGCGCTGATTTCAAAAAATAGGCAACGTACCTGACCCATAGGGCCAAGTATCGGTTTTTCGTCATTCCGCCCTTTCGGTGGGGTGGCGAAAATTCGTGTTTTCAACCAATCACAAACTAGCAATTCCCGTCAGCTAAAAGGTATAAAGCTGGCTTATTAGCATACTATCTCTATAAGCTTGCCCAAAAACTCAACGTACAATCCATGACCCCCAAACGGTTGCTTTTCATCCTCTGCTTATGGTGGCCCATTAATAGTATGGGTCAGACAGGCAAGCTATTCTCCGTTGAAACCGGATTATCGGGGAGTTTGGTGACTGACCTGTGGCAGGATCAGAGCGGCTTTATCTGGATTGCCACCGAAGATGGCCTCAACCGGTTCGACGGCATAAAGTTTACGGTATACCGGCACGATAAAAAGGATTCGACCAGCCTGCTCAACAACCAGGTTCATGTACTCTATGCCGACAAAAATGCCCGCATGTACGTTGGCTCCATCGAAGGGCTTCAATATTACGACCCCGCCACCGACTCTTTCCACATCATTCCACTTATACTGCCTAATGGTCAATCGATCAGCGCGAACGTAACCACGATTTGCCAGCGAAAAAACGGCGATCTGCTGGTAGGTACGTCTGGTCATGGAACGTTTAAAATAATGCAGGAGAAGGGTCGCCTGATCGGCAGAAAACAGGTAAAAAATGCGGCTAGCGAACTGATTCTCAAAATCCTGGAAGACAATCAGCAAAACCTGTGGGTATCTACCGAAGACAAAGGGCTCTATCGGTTCAGTGGGCGATCGGTCAACGCGTATTTCGTTTCTAAGAAGTCGCAAAACAACATCATCGGCAGCATTTGTCAGGACAGCTACGGACGGCTATTCGTGGGTAACATTAGCAGTGGATTATACCGCTACGACCCTGCGGCCCAAACCTTTGTATCGATTCCCTACAACGGGCAAACCAACCTGCCGGTTATCGACTTGCTGGTTAATCAGAACAACCAGATCGTAGTGGCTACCAGTGGCAAAGGGGTCAAGTATTTTGATCCGGTTTCTGATAAAATTCTCGATCTGGAACCTAGCGTGACCAGTTTTGATTTCTCCCGGTCGAAAGTAACGACCATGCTGGAAGATAAGGCTGGCAATATCTGGATCGGCATTTACCAAAAGGGGCTGCTCCTGCTGGCCGGTAACACCAACCGGTTTGGCTATATCGGCTACAAATCAGTCAGCCGCCGATCCATCGGGTCGAGTGCGGTTATGGCACTAGCGCAGGATAGCCGGGGAACTGTGTGGGTAGGAACCGACAGCGACGGCCTGTACGCATTACCGCCAAAGGGCAACGCCAGTATTCATTACCTGACCGATAAAGAAGGCGGTACGGCACCGTCGAACATTCTGGCGATTCACGAAGATTCGCAAAAGAACCTTTGGCTTGGCTCGTACCTGAACGGACTGTCCCGGTTCGACCAACGCACGGGAAAAAGCACCTACATCACCAAACTGGTCGACAAGCGGGGTGACAATGTGCAACGGGTATTCAGCATTCAGGAAGACGCCCGGCAACGGCTCTGGATAGGCACGATGGGCTCCGGTATTTTCAGGCTCGATCTCCAATCAGGGGCGGTCAAAAACTTCGATGCCTTGCCGGGGCACCTGTACCGGCCCGAAAACAACAACCTGCCCAATAGCTGGACCAACTGCCTGCTCGTTACCAACGATCACAAACTGTTCATCGGCACTTTCGACGGACTCGGCTGCCTGGACCTCGACACCGAAAACTTCGTCTCCACGCTGGGTACAAACCGCCTGCTGGCCGGTACGGTGGTGTATTCACTGTTTGAAGACAACAAAGGCAATTTGTGGCTAGGTACGTCGCAGGGGTTGAAGAAAATGAACCGGTCCACCAAAAAGATCACCTCATTCGATGTAGACAACGGATTACCCAGCAACCTGATTTGGGCCATACGGAGCGATAAGATGGGTGATATCTGGCTGAGCACCAACCGGGGCTTATCCAGAATGGATGTAGAAACAAACACATTCACTAATTTCTACGCAGCAGATGGCCTTCAGGGAAATGAATTCAGCCGCAGTGCCTCACTGATTAGTAGCCAGGGCGAGCTGTACTTCGGCGGCGTCAACGGAGTTACCTATTTTAAACCCGACGAGATCCGGGTGGCTAACAAACGCCTCACGGTGCAGATCGTTGATCTGTACATCCGCGACAAACCCGTGAAGAAAGGCACCCTATCGGGCGGTTTTCAGGTGGTTGATACCACCGTTACCAATGCCCGCGAGTTTAATCTGGCTCATCACGACAATTCGTTTACCCTGGAATTTTCGACGATGGATTTTGTCGACGCCGAACGGGTTTCTTATCAATATTCTATCAATAAAAATGATTGGGAAGAATTAAGGCCCGGCGCAAACCGACTCACGTTCGACAATCTATCGCCGGGCAGCTACAAATTCCGGTTGCGGGCAACCTTCAACGAGGCTGTTTCCGAGAGCCAACAGGTGACTGTTATCATTCACCCCGTATGGTATCTATCGGCTTGGGCTAAATTAATTTACGTAATGCTGGCCATGCTGACAGGCGTATTTATTGCCCGGACAGTAAGAAACAGGAGGCGGGCTAAAGCAGCATTCTTGGCGCATCAACGACAGGAAGAAATTAATGAAGCAAAGCTTCAATTTTTTATCAACATCGCCCACGAAATACGCACGCCATTAACACTCGTGGTAAGTCCCTTGCAAAAATTGATCAATAATGATCAAAACGAGGAACGCAGTCATTTGTATTCCATTATGGGACGCAATACCAAACGAATTCTCGATTTGGTCAATCAACTCATGGATATTCGTAAAATTGAGAAAGGACAAATGACGCTGCAACTCGCTACGGTCGAACTTACTCAATTCACGCGCGAGATCTGTCAGCTTTTCGAGGAACAAATTCATACCCGGTCCATTCAATTTGTGATGGATTTTCCTGCAGAGCAAGTTTTCGCCCGCATCGACCCGCATAACTTCGATAAGGTACTCATCAACGTCTTGTCTAATGCCTTCAAATTCACCCCGGCCGGTGGGATGATTCGGGTGGCATTGACGATCATAAAAGATGAAGGAGCCGATAGTCAGCCGAGATTGGCTATCTGTATCGAAGACTCGGGACATTGCATCAGTGAAACGGAAACAGAGCGGATTTTCGAGTGCTTTTATCAATCAGAAGATCACCGGGGCTATAATCAGCAGGGTACAGGCATTGGGCTTCACCTGGTAAAGCAACTCGTTGAACTACATGGCGGCACTATTAAAGCAGAGAACCGGGACCCGATCGGCTGCCGTTTTCTGATCAGCATACCGCTTGAATTGGTTGTTGAAGAAGCAGTTACACCGGTTGTAGAACTACCCGACAATCAGTCTGTCTTATTCGAATCAGCGGAACATGACGGGGCTTCGATAAGCCCCAGAAAGAAAGCCCGGCGTATCATAATCGCTGATGATGACAGCGAAATCTGCAACTACCTTAGCGAAGAATTAGCGAGTGAATACACCGTCTTTGCCTATGCTAACGGAGAAGAAGCCTACAAAGGAATTTTGAAGGAAAAACCCGATTTAGTCGTGAGTGACGTGATGATGCCGGTGATGGACGGCATGACCCTGTGCCGAAAATTACGGGCTAATCCCCTGATCAATCATATTCCGATCATTTTGTTAACGGCCAAAACTGAAGAATCGAGCAACGCACTTGGCCTCGAATTGGGTGCCGACGCGTATATCACAAAACCGTTCAATATTGACATACTGTCGAAGACGATCAAGAGCCTGATCAGGAATCGGCAAATTATCCGAAATAATGAAAATGAGCAACAGTATCAGGAGGAGTTTATTTCAAAAATAACGATCAAATCAGCCGATACTAAACTACTGGAAAAAGTCCATTTACTGATTAATAAAAATATAGCTAATCCAGAATTAAGTGTTGAAATGATTGCTAATGAAATTGGAATTAGCCGGGTACATCTTCATCGAAAATTAAAAGAATTAACCAACTCAACCACACGGGATTTAATTCGGACCATTCGATTGAAACAGGCGGCTGAATTACTGGCAACGAAAGGCCTGACGGTATCGGAAGTGGCTTTTGCGACCGGATTCGCCAATGTCAATAATTTTTCCGTCTCTTTTAAAGAGTTGTATGGCGTGTCGCCGGTCAACTACGCGGAACAACATCTATTGAAACAGTAGCGTTTCTACTGAAAAAATAAGGATCGATAGGTTATAAATGACAAGTAAATGGCTTATCTACATGATAGAGTCGTTAAAAAACCTCTCGACACAAAGAGGAAATAAGCTTCGTCTTTTATTTATCTACAAACGATACCATTCTATACACGGAAATGACTTTTTTTATTCCTATCAGCAAGGCACTGTCAACAAAGCATCTGCTCATTTTTGCCTTGCTGGCGTTAAATACAGCGGCCTTCTCGCAATCAAAGTCGCCGTTGAGGCTTTGGTATAGTAAACCGTCGGGGCAGACCTGGGAAAATGCGCTACCTGTTGGTAATGGACGACTGGGCGCTATGGTGTATGGCAACGTACCCAGAGAAACGATTCAGCTCAACGAACACACGGTCTGGAGTGGTGGCCCCAACCGCAACGATAACCCCGATGCATTGGCCGCTTTGCCGGAGGTACGTCGCCTGATTTTCGAAGGCAAACAAAAGGAAGCAGAGCAACTGACCAATAAGGCGATGATTACCAAAAAGTCGCACGGCCAGATGTTTCAGCCGGTGGGCAGCCTGCACCTGACCTTCGACGGCCACAATACTTACACCAACTACTACCGTGACCTGGACATTGAGCGGGCCGTTGCCCAAACGAGCTATAGCGTCGATGGCGTCACCTACACCCGCGAGGTATTGGCTTCTATTCCCGATCAGGTGCTGGTTGTACGGCTCACAGCCAGCAAGCCGGGCAGTCTGGCATTTTCTGCTTCGTATTCTACGCCACAAGCCAAGGCGACTATAAAGGCCACCTCCACCAACGAACTCACGATTTCGGGTAGTACATCTGATCATGAAGGCGTAAAAAGTCAGGTACGGTACAAAGGCATTGCCCGCATAAAAACCGAGGGCGGTAACATATCTGCCAGCGACACGGCACTGACGGTACGCGGAGCCAATGCCGCCACGATCTATGTCTCGATGGCGACTAACTTCGTTAACTACAAAGACGTCAGCGGCGATGAGAATGCGCGGGCAGCAACGTACCTGAACAAGGCTTATCCTAAATCGTATGCCAGCCTTCTACAGGCGCACACAGCCGCTCACCAGTCTTTTTTCAACCGGGTTAAATTTGATCTGGGTACAACAACCGCGGCCAATCTCCCAACCGATGAACGGCTGAAAAACTTCCGCACGGCCAACGACCCGCAACTGGTCACGCTGTATTACCAATACGGCCGCTATTTATTGATCTCATCATCCCAGCCAGGTGGTCAACCTGCCAACCTGCAGGGCATATGGAACAACAAGATGCGGCCACCCTGGGACAGTAAGTACACGATCAACATCAACGCCCAGATGAACTATTGGCCTGCCGAAAAAGCGAATCTGGCCGAGTTGCACGAGCCGTTTTTGCGGATGGTGAAGGATATGTCGGAAACCGGGCAGGAAACGGCGCGGGTTATGTACGGCGCCCGTGGCTGGATGGCCCACCATAACACCGACATCTGGCGGGCAACCGGTGCTATCGACGGAGCCTTGTGGGGTATGTGGGTAGCTGGTGGTGGCTGGACTAGTCAGCATCTTTGGGAGCATTACCAGTATAGTGGCGACAAGAAATTTCTGGCCTCTATATATCCCATTTTAAAAGGGTCCGCCCAGTTCTACGCCGATTACCTGATCGAACACCCCAAATACCACTGGCTGGTGATGAGTCCAGGTACGTCGCCCGAAAATGCGCCGGCGGCCCATGGTGGTTCATCACTAGATGCAGGGACGACCATGGATAACCAGATTGCGTTCGATGTATTCACAACTACGATTAGGGCGGCTGAGTTGCTGAAACAGGATGCCGCTTTTGTGGATACGCTGAAACAGATGCGCAGTAAACTGCCGCCAATGCACATCGGTAAGCACGGTCAGTTGCAGGAATGGCTGGAAGACATCGACGACCCGAACGACAAACACCGGCACATTTCGCACCTGTACGGCCTATTTCCATCGAACCAGCTATCGGCCTACCGTACGCCTGAACTGTACAACGCGGCCAAGACATCACTCATTCACCGGGGCGACGTGTCGACTGGCTGGAGCATGGGCTGGAAAGTGAACTGGTGGGCGCGTTTGCAAGACGGCAACCACGCTTATACGCTGATCCAGAACCAACTTACCCCACTGGGTGCCAACCGGGAAGCGGGTGGTGGGGGTACGTACAACAACCTGTTCGATGCGCATCCGCCGTTTCAGATCGACGGTAACTTCGGCTGTACGTCCGGCATTACGGAGATGCTGGTACAGAGCGCCGACGGAGCCGTTCACCTCCTTCCCGCCTTACCAGACGTATGGCCAACCGGTAATATTAAAGGCATCCGGGCCATTGGTGGGTTCGAGGTCGTGAACATGGAGTGGAAAGACGGTAAACTGACCAAAATCGACATTAAATCGAACCTAGGCGGCAACCTGCGGGTCCGCACGCCCAATGCCCTGAAAGCAGGTAAAGGAGTAACGATGAAGCTAGCTTCCGGACAGAATACCAACCCGTTTTACCTCGTTGAGAACACGCCCACACCAATCATCGCCGCCAACGCGAACCTAACGCCAGCGAGTCTTAAGGAAACCGTGCTGTATGATATTGCCACTCAGCCGGGTAAGGTTTACTCGCTGGTAGCGCAGTAGTTTTTTTGAATCAATTAAAGTCCTTACTACAAATTCTTATGCGTAAACACTTGATCTTGGCCCTATGCACGGCCTTCTGCTTTGTCCTGAGCCATTCGCTATCAGCCCAGACAACCCTGACTAACCCCATCCTGACCGGTTTTTACCCCGACCCGAGCATTGTTAAAGTGGGGCCTGATTATTATTCGGTGCATTCTACGTTTTCCTATTTCCCCGGTTTGCCGATCATGCACAGCCGCGACCTGAAAAACTGGAAGCAAATCGGCAATGTGATCAACCGCCCTTCGCAAATGGAATTCATGGGCGAGCGGATGACGCGCGGGCTGTTTGCCCCGGCCATCACGCATTACAAAGGCACATACTACGTTACCTGCACGGATATTGACCATGATGGCAACTTTGTTGTAACGTCAAAAAATCCGGGAGGCCCTTACAGCAATCCGGTAAAAATTCCGCAGGTACGTGGGATTGACCCCTCCATTTATTTCGATGAAGAAACCGACAAAGCCTACATCATCTACAACAGCGATGCGCCCGACCGCAAACCGCTGTATTCGGGTCACCGTACCATCCGGATGTACGAGTTCGATTATAAGAACCTGAAGGTGTTGGGCGAAGAAAAGCAACTGGTGAATGGTGGTGTAGACCTCTCGAAAAAGCCCGTCTGGATTGAAGGGCCCCATATCTTAAAGCATAACGGTTGGTACATTCTCTACGCAGCCGAAGGCGGAACTTCTGTCAATCACTCGCAGGTAGCCCTGCGCAGCCGGGATGTTTGGGGGCCTTATGTCCCGTTTGAAGGCAATCCGGTACTGACGCAGCGAGGCTTACCAGCTGACCGGCCCAACCCGATCACGTCGGCCGGACACGCTCAATTTATCGAGGGTCCTGATGGTAATTGGTATTCAATTTTCCTGGCGGTGCGTCCCTACGAAGGTGATTACTATAACACAGGCCGCGAAATGTTCATCGCTCCGCTGACGTGGGTAAACGATTGGCCGATGATCGAACACGGTGAAAAAGCTATTCAATATGAATACAAAACCAACATCAAAGAAGTAAAGCAGAAGGGTGCTTTACCACAAAATGGCAACTTCGCGTATACGATGACGTTCGATAAAGGCCTTGACCTATCGATGCTTTTTTTGAGAACGGTGGATAGCAGTTCGTTTAAAACATCGAAGGCCAATGGATTGACGCTTACCCTCAAACCGGAAACAATTTCAGAAGCCGGAAACCCTTCGTTTGTAGGTAAGCGTCAGCAACATCTAACGAGCACCGCCGAAACCGAAGTGAGCTTTTCACCAAAGACGGATAATGAAAAAGCAGGGTTGGTGATTTTCCAGGACGAACGCCATTTTTACTTCGCGGCCAAATCAAAAAAAGAAGGTAAAGACGTGATTCAGTTGTTCAAGAGCAAAGACAAAACCCTGGAACTGGTGACTGAAGTGCCGTTAACGTCACCCGCTGCGAAGGTAAATTTCAAGATACAGTCGGAAGGTGCCTTGTACAGCTTCTACTACTCGACTGATGGCAAGAACTGGAACTTGTTGAAAGACCAGGTCGACGGCAAGTTTTTGAGCACCAAAGCCGCCAACAGCTTCATTGGTTGCGTGTATGGCCTCTATGCAACGTCATCAGGCGAAAAATCCGAGAATTCTGCTTCGTTTAAGCACCTGAAATACAAAGGCGACGACCCGATGTATAAGAAGTAAGGCTAGTAAGTTGCTGTCGCGTGGCCCTTCGACAAGCTCAGGGTGACAATCCCATTCAAGTTGGTCATTTATCTGATTGAATGGGATTGTCACCCTGAGCCTGTCGAAGGGCCACGCGACAGCAACACGTTATCTATCGGAAAGGAACGCCACAATTCCATTTGACGCCACCATGTCTCCAAAACAACAACGTTACCATTGAAAAAGACCTTAGTACATATCGCTTGTGCCTGCCTGCTCAGCCTTTCGTCACAGGCGCAGATGCAGCCGTTTGCTTTGCAGGACGTTAAGTTGACCGGCGGGCCATTCAAAAATGCGCAGGACATTGACCTGAAGTATATCCTGGCCCTCGACCCAGATAAACTGCTGGCTCCGTACCTGATCGACGCTGGATTACCGCTGAAAGCCCAACGCTACGGTAACTGGGAAAGCTCAGGTCTGGACGGGCATATCGGAGGGCATTACTTGTCGGCGCTGGCGATGATGTATGCCTCGACCGGCAATGCGGAGATGAAAAAACGGCTCGATTACATGATCGATCAATTAGCCCAATGCCAATCGAAAAACGGCAATGGGTACGTTGGGGGCATTCCGCAGGGCAAACTGTTCTGGGACCGCATTCACAAAGGCGACATTGATGGCAGCAGCTTCGGCCTGAACAACACCTGGGTGCCGTTATACAACATTCATAAGCTGTTTGCGGGCCTGCGCGATGCCTACGAGTACACCGGAAACAAGCAAGCCAAACAGGTGTTGATTGGCTTGGGCGACTGGTTTGTTGACCTGATCAAACCTCTATCCGACGAGCAGATTCAGCAGGTGTTGCGCACCGAACACGGCGGAATCAACGAAACCTTCGCCGATCTGTACATCCTGACGAAAGACAAGAAATACCTCGAAACGGCGCAGCGGATTTCGCACCGGGCTATTCTGGAACCGCTGCTGGCGAAACAGGATAAACTGACGGGATTGCACGCCAACACGCAGATTCCGAAGGTGATTGGCTTCGAGAAAATTGCTACGCTGACCGGTAAGTCCGAGTGGTCGGATGCGGCCACGTATTTCTGGCAAAATGTGTCGCAAACGCGGAGTGTAGCCTTTGGCGGCAACAGCGTTCGGGAGCACTTTAACCCGACAACCGATTTTAGTCAGGTGCTGAAGTCGAATCAGGGGCCGGAAACGTGTAACTCGTTCAACATGCTCCGGCTGAGCAAAGCCCTGTTTCTGGATAAGAACGATGTAAGCTACGTGGATTTCTACGAGCGGACGATGTACAACCACATCCTGTCGAGTCAGCATCCTGAAAAAGGTGGATTCGTGTACTTTACGCCCATTCGGCCCAACCATTACCGGGTGTATTCGCAGCCCGAAACCAGCATGTGGTGCTGCGTGGGATCAGGCATTGAGAACCACACCAAATACGGTGAACTGATCTACAGCCACTCGAGCAGTGACCTGTTCATCAACCTGTTCATTCCGTCAACCGTAAACTGGACAGACAAAAAAGTGAAGCTGACTCAGCGTACCGAATTCCCTTACCAAAATCAGTCTGAGTTAATCATCGAAACAACAAAACCACAGGAGTTTTCTTTACAGATCCGCTACCCGAAATGGGCTGAAAACTTCCAGGTTCTGGTAAATGGCAAGGTGCAGGCCGTAACAGGAAAACCAGCCAGTTATGTAGCGGTTAACCGGAAATGGAAATCAGGCGATAAAGTGACCGTTCGCTTTACCACCTCAACCCGGCTGGAACCCTTGCCCGACGGCTCAAACTGGTCGGCCTTCGTGAACGGCCCGATTGTACTGGCGGCCAAAACATCGACGAATGATCTGAAAGGACTTTTCGCCGACGACAGCCGGATGGGGCACGAAACAAGAGGTAAGCTATATCCGATCACCAATGCCTATGCGCTGGTAGGCGAGCCAACCACGTACCTGAAGCGCCTGAAACCAGGCAGTAACCTGCATTTCGGCCTGGATTCGCTGATACTGCAACCGTTCTACGAAGTGCACGATGCTCGGTACCAAATGTACTTCCAGACCTTCTCTCAGGCAGCCTTTGACGACCAGAAAGCCCGGTTGAAACAACTGGAAGCTGAGGCTCTGGCTCTGGAAGCCAATACGGTTGATAAGGTGAATTGTGGCGAGCAGCAACCCGAAGTAGACCACAACTACAAAGGTGAAAAGAGTGATTCAGGCTACGATGATGAGCAATTCTGGCGACGTACCCGATCGTTCATTACCTACCAGCTACAGAATAGAAATAAGGCGGGTAATTATATTGATATTCAGGCTTTAGATACCATAAAACCTGATGCCGTTAGCTGGCAGATTAACGGTAAACCGGCCGAGGTTATTTCTGCCGAGGGGAAAACGATTCGCTTGAAAGTCGATGATAATGAGTTGATTACATTGACAATGACGGCTCGGAATGGTGTGGGCACCCCTCGTTTTCATCAAATAAGACTTGTTTCTAAGTAATAACTGATTGGTTTTCAAAAGAGCAACATGATAAAGTTTGTGTATAAATGTGTCAAAATAACACTATTGGTGTTTGGGTGCGTGTTAAGCACGTATGCGCAATCCAATTTTAGCAGCAAAACAATCGGTGTTGGTGTCGTTGTCGCCGACATTGAACGCTCGCTTGATTTTTATGTGAATGGCATCGGCATGATCAAAACCGGCAGCTTCACCATCAACGAAGATTTTGGCAAACGGGGTGGCCTGACCAATGGCGTTGCCACGAACGTGACCATGCTGAAGCTCGAAAACAGCCCCGAAGCCACCGACTGGAAACTGATGAGTTTCGGCAAAAAAGCATCGAAACCTAAGTCGACCTACATTCAGGACGATACGGGCATGCAGTATATTACCATTCAGGTGAAAGCGCTACAGCCCATCATCGACCGGCTGACACAGATGAAGGTGAAATTTTTGGGCAGCACACCTACACCCCTGAACGCCAAAGCGCACTTTCTGTTTGTGCAGGACCCCGACGGTACGTTCATTGAATTGATTGGCCCGTTGCAGTAGGCACGAAAGCTAACTGATCGTTAACGTACCTCATGGATGGCTTCGCGAGTCGTGCCCTTCGACTAGGCCGGTCCGCCGGTGCGGTCCCCGACAGGCTCAGGGCATAGAGCAAAAAGCCGCTATCTACCAATCACTTAGAGGCAAACTCATCCATACCTTACTCTCTATCTCTTTCGCTTTTTAGAATAGATGAAACATATAAACTCCCGTCTCCTTCTAGTCACCAGCCTGCTCTTGTTCATGGGGAGCCTGCCCCGCTTTGGCGGGCGTATCGCCGTGGCGCAAACGGCGCAAAACCCGGTCATACATGCCGATGTACCTGACCTGGCCATGATTCGGGTCGGCAGCACGTATTACATGAGCAGCACCACCATGCACATGAGTCCGGGACTGCCCATCATGAAGTCGAACGACCTGGTCAACTGGCAACTGGTTGGCTACGCGTACGACACGTTGACGAGCGTTGACGCTATGAGCCTGAACAATGGCAAAAGCACCTACGGGCGCGGTTCGTGGGCCAGCAGTCTCCGCTACCACAACGGCCTGTTCTACGCAACGACCTTCGCTCAGACCAGTGGCAGAACGCACGTTTACACCACGAAAAACATCGAAAAAGGCCCCTGGAAAGAGGTATCGTTTAAACCCTCTTACCACGACCACAGCCTGTTTTTCGATGATGACGGCCGAACGTACCTGATCTACGGCGCGGGCAAACTCCGGCTAGTTGAACTCATGGCCGATGCATCAGGCGTGAAACCAGGCACGATAGAACAAACCATTATTGAAAACGCTAGTACGCCATCGGGAACGGGCGGTGGGCTACCCGCCGAAGGGTCGCAGCTGTTCAAGGTGAACGGCAAGTATTACCTCTTCAACATCTCGTGGCCGCGTGGGGGTATGCGGACAGTGATCATTCACCGGGCCGATAAGATCACCGGGCCGTGGGAGGGGCGCGTGGCGTTGCAGGATATGGGCGTGGCGCAGGGCGGGTTAATCGATACACCCGATGGAAAATGGTTTTCGTACCTGTTCCGCGACTTTGGCGGGGTAGGTCGTATTCCTTATCTGGTGCCTGTTGAATGGAAAGATGGTTGGCCGGTGCTGGGCGAAAACGGCAAAGTGCCCCAAACGCTCAACCTCCCCGCCAGCAAAGGTCTGATTCCCGGCATTGTGAACTCCGATGAGTTTACCCGTAAAAAAGGCGACCCCGCTCTGCCACTTGTGTGGCAGTGGAACCATAACCCTGATAACGGCCTCTGGTCAGTGTCGGAACGGAAAGGCTTTCTGCGCCTGAAAACGGGCCGAACAGACACCTCATTCGTGATAGCCCGCAACACGCTGACCCAGCGTACCATTGGACCTGAGAGTGCTGGAGTCACAATGCTCGATCCGTCGAACCTGAAAGACGGTGACTTTGCCGGGCTGAGCTTGTTGCAGAAGAATTATGGGCTGGTGGGCGTGAAAATGGAAAACGGTGCAAAGTCGATTGTCATGGTCAATGCCAGTTCGGGGAAAGCGGTGGAGGTGCAGCGCGTTCCGTTGAGCCAGAAGACGGTTTACCTGAAAGCCGAATGCGATTTCCGCGACCGCAAAGACACGGCTCATTTCTTCTACAGCCTCGACGGCAAGGCGTGGACTGCCATTGGCGATGCTCTGAAAATGCCGTACACCATTCCGCACTTCATGGGCTATCGTTTTGGCCTGTTCAATTACGCCACTAAACAAACCGGCGGCTTTGCCGACTTCGATTACTTCCGAATTGAGCCAAAAATTTCTGGACGCTAAGGTCCACTCGTTTATGAAAAACAAACTGAATTATATATTTCTCCTTTTTCTGTTAATTCCATTTTGGGCTGGCGCGCAGACTGCCAATTCAGTCATAAGTAGCCCTGATGGAAAATTAGTGGTAACGGTATCGCTGGAAGGTGGCAAACCGGCCTACAGCGTTTCGCTTAATGGAAAGTCATTTCTGAGTAAATCACCGCTGGGCCTGAAAACTAATGTGGGCGACTTTTCAGAAGGGCTTGTCGTCAGTAAGGCGGCAACGATTACCAAAATCGACAAGTCATACGAGCTGCCGAACATCAAGACGAGCAAGGTCCACTATGTAGCGAATGAGGGCGTCATTTCGTATTCAAAAGATAACCTTTCGGCTATCGACATCACGTTCAGAGTGAGCAACATCGATGTGGCGTTCAAGTACAAGGTGTACCCACAAAAAGCGTCGCGTTCCTGCGTGATCAGTGAAGAAAAATCCGGCTTTGTATTACCTGCCGGAACGACCACCTTTCTGTCGGCGCAAAGCAAGGCTATGACAGGTTTTGCCCGAACCATGCCCAGCTACGAAATTCCATATACGGCCGACGATTCATTAGGCAAAAACGGCCGAGGTAATGGCTACACGTTTCCTTGCCTGTTCAAAGTCAATAATACCGGTTGGGTATTGATTTCAGAGACGGGCGTCGATAGTCGTTTCTGCGGTAGCCGCCTGATTGGCAACGCCGGTGGTTTGTATACAATTGGCTTCCCAATGCCGGATGAAAACAACGGCATTGGTACCTCAGCACCGGGCATTCCACTACCGGGCGAAACTCCCTGGCGCACGATTACAGTTGGCGAAACCCTTGCTCCAATTGTGGAAACGACCGTGCCCTTCGACGTCGTGGAACCGCGTTATGAAGCCTCTCAGAAATACGAATACACCAAGGGTTCGTGGAGCTGGATTATTGGCATGGATGGCCGAACGGTGTACAATGAGCAGGTTCGCTACATCGATTTCAGCGCGGCTATGGGCTACAAAACCGTTTTGGTCGATGCACTGTGGGACACGCAGATCGGCCGGGAGAAAATGGTCGAACTGGCCAAATACGCAGCCAGCAAAGGCGTTAGCCTGTATTTGTGGTACAACTCCAACGGCTACTGGAATGACGCGCCACAGGGGCCACGCGGCATTATGGACAACACCATTGCCCGGCGTAAAGAGATGGCCTGGATGAAAAGTATCGGCGTGAAAGGCATCAAAGTCGACTTTTTTGGTGGTGACAAGCAGGAGACCATGAAGCTGTACGAAGACATTCTGTACGACGCCAACGACTACGGAATCCTCTGCATTTTTCACGGTTCGACATTACCGCGTGGCTGGGAAAAGATGTACCCCAACTACGCAGCCAGCGAGGCCGTTCTTGCCAGCGAAAACCTGGCTTTTTCTCAGGGGAGTAATGACCGGGAAGCGTTCAATGCCACGCTGCACCCATTCATTCGCAACACGGTGGGTAGCATGGATTTTGGCGGAAGCGCGTTGAACAAATTCTACAACGGGAATAATACGCCAAACAAGGGATCGAAACGCGTTACGTCCGACGTGTACGCCCTGGCCACGGCAGTCTTATTCCAGAGTGCCGTTCAGCATTTTGCCCTGGCACCCAACAACCTCACCGACGCACCCGCCTGGGCTATGGACTTCATGAAAACGGTGCCCACTACCTGGGATGAAGTACGCTACATCGACGGCTATCCGGGCAAGTACATTGTGCTGGCGCGTCGTCATGGATCGAACTGGTATGTCGCTGGCGTGAACGCTCAGAAAGAACCGGTAAAGCTGAAACTGAAATTGCCTATGATTGCCGCCGGGTCGACGTATAAATTATACAGCGACGATGCGCAACTAACAGGTAAAGTGACGTCTGAAAAGCTACCAAAAAGTCAGGAAGTCGAGTGGGTAATCCCAACGAACGGAGCTGCGCTTTTGGTGAATTGATATCGAGTACTAGCTATTCCATCTAAACCCGCCCTCATGAAAAACGCACTCAAGATATTCGTCTTGCTCGGGGTGATAGTCGGCTGTAGCAAACCCGCCGAAGAGCCTGCCGTAGCGCAACCCCAGCTCAAGGTGGACATTCTACCCCAGACGACCTTCCAGACCATAACCGGCTTTGGGGGCGCTAACCGTATGTGGGGCACCGCATCATTGAAACCAGCGGAAGCGCAAAAGGCCTTTGGTGTGGCTGATAATGAATTGGGGTTGAGCATTTTTCGGGTGCGTATATCGTCGAATAAAAGCGAATGGCCAATAATCGTCGACGCTGTCAAGGAAGCCAACAAACGCAACGTGAAAGTTTTGGCTAGTCCGTGGTCGCCACCACCTGCGTTGAAAGATAACAAGAGCGACGTTCGGGGTAGGTTACTGCCCGAAAACTACAAAGCGTTCAAGGATTACATCAATGAGTACATCGCCTACATGGCTAGCAACGGAGCCAAAATCGATGTAGTCTCAATTCAGAACGAACCCGACTGGAAGCCCACCTACGAGTCGTGCGACTGGACGGCGACCGACATGATCAACTTCCTGAAAGCACCCGGTCAGATCGTAGGTGCTAAACTGGCAGCTCCTGAATCACTGAATTTCAGTCAGCAGATGACCAACGCCCTGCTCTCGGATGCTGAAGCAGTTAAAAAGTTCGACATCGTGGCGGGACATATCTACGGCGGCGGGCTGGGTAAGTTTCCGTTGGCCGAGCAGCAGAAAAAAGAAATCTGGATGACCGAGTTTCTGCTGAACCTCGATACCGGTAACGCAGGAGCCGCCAAGTGGAGTACCTATTCGGAAGCCGCCAAATGGACCGAAACGCTGAAAATGCTTGGGACGATTCATGACGCCATGAGCAATAACTGGAATGCCTATATCTGGTGGTATTTGCAGCGTTTCTATTCCTTCATCGGCGATGGTGAAGAGGGTACAGTCAATGGGGAGGTGCTCAAGCGAGGCTACGCGTATTCCCATTTCTCGAAATTCGTACGGCCCGGTTCCGTTCGCATCGATACGCAGGCAAGCGGAAATTACTACCTGAAAATGACTGCCTACCAGAATGGTGCACAGACCGTAGTAGTCGTGATTAACCCGACCTCGTTTGCGGTAAGCAATGTGCAGTTCAACGGACTCACGCCAGCATCGGCCACGGCCTATACCACAACCGAAACGGCTAACCTGGCGAAGAAGTCGCTGAGGGTTGAGAATAAAGCGGTGATCCTCGACTTTCCGGCAAGTAGTGTAACGACCTTGGTACTGACCAATTAAGACTTCCTAAACCGAATAAACCCATGAAAAAGAGAATTGGCGGCTTGCTGATCGGCCTATTGCTACTGACTAGTAACGCTTTTGCCCAGGACAAGAACTTCCATATCTACCTCTGCTTCGGGCAGTCGAACATGGAGGGAAACGCCAAAATTGAACCGCAGGACACGGTCGATGTTAACCCGCGTTTTCAGGTGATGGAAGCGGTGGATTGCCCCGCTATTAACCGCACAAAGGGAACTTGGTACACGGCCAAACCACCTCTTTGCCGCTGCCGGACAGGCCTTACCCCCGCAGATTACTTCGGGCGCGAACTGGTAGCCAATCTACCTGAGAAGGTACGTGTGGGTGTGATCAATGTGGCCGTGGGCGGTTGCAAAATCGAGTTATTCGATAAAGATCAGTACCAATCGTACACCACCAACATACCCGGCTGGATGAAGAACATGATCAAGGAATACGACGGAAATCCCTACGGTCGACTGGTTGAAATGGCGAAACTGGCGCAGAAAGACGGCGTAATCAAAGGCATTCTGCTGCATCAGGGCGAATCGAACACGGGCGATACATTGTGGACTAAAAAGGTGAAGATCGTTTATGATAACCTGATGAAGGACCTGGATCTGAAACCTAAAAAGGTGCCGCTGCTGGCGGGTGAAACGGTCAACGCGGATCAGAATGGCAAATGTGCCAGCATGAACAAGATTATTGCCACGCTGCCACAAACGATCAAAAACGCCCACGTAATTTCATCAGCGGGTTGCACCGATTCGGCCGACGACCTGCATTTCAATGCCGCCGGTTACCGGGAATTAGGCAAGCGCTACGCCACGCAAATGCTGTCGTTACTGGGGTATAAACCGATAGCAACGAAGTAGGGATATGGGCTCTGTGAATTGCTTCGCGTTCTAGGCCCTTCGACAGGCTCAGGGTGACATGATACCCAAGAATGTGAATGACCAACTTGAGTAGTATTGTCACCCTGAGCCTGTCGAAGGGCCTAGAACGCGAAGCAATTCACAGTGCGAAGCAACCATTTAGAAAAAACACTACCTATTCCAAACCCCCACCCACATGAAACCCTTTCGTTCAATTATAACAATAACCGTCACCGCGTTAGCCGGCTGTTTATTCGCTTTCACCGCCAACGCCCAGGAAATCATTCCGTTGTATGCAGGGGCGGTTCCTAATTCTAAACCGTCGGATGTGCAGGAATCGGGGGCAGACAAAGGCGTGATCAGGGGTATCACTAAACCCACGCTGGAGTACTTCAAACCCGCGGCTGACAAGGCATCCGGGGCCGCCGTGATCATCATTCCCGGTGGTGGTTATGGCGTAGTGGTGTATAACGGCGAGGGCATCAGCACCGCCAAAGCCCTGGCCGAAAAAGGGATCGCGGCGTTTGTGCTCAAATACCGCCTGCCCAACGACGCCATTATGCCCGACAGGAAGATCGGTCCATTGCAGGATGCCCAGCAAGCCATCAAACTGGTTCGCGAAGGGGCTGCCAAGTGGGGTATCGACGCCAGTAAAGTAGGCATCATGGGCTTTTCAGCGGGCGGTCATCTGGCCTCTACGGCCGCCACGCATTTCGAGAAAGCGTATGTCGATAATGCCAGCAACACGAGCCTTCGGCCCGATTTTCAAATTCTGGTTTATCCCGTTATCAGCATGCGCGACAGCTTGACGCACGGCGGTTCACACGACGCCCTGTTAGGCAAAAACCCGTCACGTCAGGATGTTGAGCTTTTCTCCAACGAACTTCAGGTACGTGCCAACACGCCCCCCACGTACCTGACCCACGCCGCCGACGATAAGCTGGTTGATGTAGACAATAGCATTGCTTATTTCGAAACCCTGCGACGTCAGAAAGTGCCCGTCGAAATGCACGTGTACCCCAAAGGTGACCACGGCTTCATTTTTCGGCATCCCGGCTGGATGGAACCGCTTTTTGCGTGGATGCAAGTGAACAACTGGCTTAAAAAGTAGCAATCATGTCCAAACTCGTATTCGTTTACCTGACTCTTTTTCTGCTGACTGGCCTTTCTGGATTGGCTCAGCCAACTCCACCGAAACCTGTTGGTCCACTGCCCAGTGAGAATCAGTTACGCTGGCAGAAGATGGAGTATTACGCCTTCATCCATTTTTCGATCAACACCTATACCGACATGGCATGGGGCCTTGGCAACGAAGACCCAAAGCTGTTTAACCCCACAAAACTCGATTGTCGGCAGTGGGCACGTATCTGTAAAGAGGCTGGCATGAAAGGCATCATTTTTACCGCTAAACACCACAGTGGTTTCTGCCTATGGCCCTCGAAATACACAGATTACTCAGTTGAAAAAGCACCCTGGAAGAACGGAAAAGGCGATGTGGTGCGCGAACTGGCCGATGCCTGTAAAGAATACGGCCTCAAATTCGGGGTGTATCTGTCTCCCTGGGATCGGAATCATGCCGACTACGGCAAGCCGGAATACATCACTTATTTCCGCAACCAGTTGACGGAATTATTGACCAACTACGGCGACATTTTCGAAGTCTGGTACGATGGAGCCAACGGCGGTTCGGGCTATTATGGCGGGGCCAACGAAACGCGCAAAATTGACGCCAAGACGTATTATGACTGGCCGAATACGTATAAGCTCGTGCGTAAACTTCAGCCCAACATCGTGATCTGGAACGATGGTGGCGACCGGGCCGACCTGCGGTGGGTGGGCACCGAAGCCGGGTACGTTGGCGAAACTAACTGGAGCTTACTAAACGCCACCGGCGACGTACCTGAGGATATGCTGCGCCACGGCGTCGAAAACGGAAACGCCTGGGTACCGGGCGAAGTAAACACGTCTATTCGGCCCGAATGGTTTTACCACGAACGGGAAGACAAGAAAGTGAAAACGCTGCCCCAACTGATGGACACATATTATAATTCCATCGGTCGAAACGGAACGTTGTTGCTCAACTTCCCGATCATGCCTAATGGCCTGATTCACGAGTTAGACGAGAAAGCGGTACAGGCCTTTGCCAAATCGACCAAAGAAGCGTTTGCCGTGAATCTGGCTAAAAACGCAAAAACCACGGCCTCACAGGTACGGGGGAAAAACGCAATCTACGACGCCGGAAAAGCGATTGATGCTGATAAGGAAAGCTACTGGGCCACGGATGATAATGTCCGCAACGCATCCTTAACGCTTCAGTTTGCCAGGCCCACGTCGTTCAACCGCTTTCTGGTGCAGGAACCTATCCGCCTGGGCCAACGCGTCAAAGCATTTACCGTAGAGGCATTTGTCAACGGCAGCTGGAAGCAAATTGCTAAAGAGACGACGATTGGTTATAAGCGCATTCTCCGCTTTCCGACCGTCGAGGCCACGCAATTGCGCCTGACGATTCTGGACGCAAAAGGCGCCCCGCTGATCTCGAATCTGGAAGTCTACAAAGCCCCGTTGATTCTTACGCCCCCCACCCTTCTACGCGATCAGGCTGGCAACCTGCACATGACGTCGGGCGATACGGAATCGGAATTGTACTACACCCTCGACGGCAGCACGCCAACAGCAAAAGCGATCAGGTACACCGTACCCGTAAAAACAGGCAATGATAAGCTGACGATCAAGGCAATAGCGTATAATCCGTTTACGAAACAAAGCAGCGTTGTCAGCGAAGAAAAGTTTGATATTGCCCGCGCGGCCTGGAAAATCATCAGTACGGATGCTAAAGCGGCTTATCAGACGCTCGATGGAAATCCGGGTACGTCCTGGCAGCAACCCAAGCGTCAATCGATGCCCGCCGAACTAGTGATTGATCTGGGCAAAGAAGAAAATCTGACTGGTTTCCGGTATTTACCGGCGCAGAACTGGTGGGAAGAGGCCAGTATCATTACCCACTATGAATTTGAGGTATCCGCCGATAATACTACCTGGAAACGGGTCAGTGAAGGCGAGTTTTCGAATATTAAAAATAGCCCCGTCTGGCAAACCAGCTCATTTGCCCCCACTAAAGCCCGGTACATCAAACTACGCGCTCTGAAAAACACGCAGGACGGGTCGACCTCGGGCTACGCGGAGGTGGATGTGATTACCCAGTAACTCAAACCGATAAGGTCTTGGCGCCCCCGTCTTAGACCTTATAAGTTTAACAACCCCCTAAACCTTAACTATCTATGAACCAACAACTAACCAAACGATTGTGGCTCTTTTGGACCATACTCTGTCTCTACAGTGCGGCCCTGGCTCAGCCGCCCCGCGGCCCGCTCGTGGTATCGCCACAAGTGAACGCCGACAAGACCGTTACCTTCCGCTACCAGGCTCCGCAGGCCAAAGCGGTGGAACTGAGTGCGCAGTTTGAAAAAGCACCGGTTGTCATGACCAAAGATGCGCAGGGTATCTGGAGCGTAACCGTCGGCCCCGTCAAACCGGATATTTACCCCTACAATTTTCGGGTAGATGGCGTATCGGTCATGGACCCTGCCAACGTCGCTTTTTTCCCGAACGAACGCTTCAAAGCCAGCCTGGTCGACGTACCCGGCGACACACCCTTAGTTCATGCCATGAAGGACGTACCCCACGGCTCGATCAACTACGAATATTATCCGTCGATGGAGGGCACCACAGGCTCTTTGGTCGTGTACACGCCACCGGGTTACGATCAAAATTCGTCGGAGAAGTACCCGGTCTACTACCTCATCAGCGGCACGACTGATACCGAAGAAACGTTCTTCAAGGTCGGCAAAACCAACCTGATTCTGGATAATCTGCTGGCCGAAGGCAAGGTGAAGCCGATGATTATTGTCATGCCCTACGGCAACATCGCGGCCCGCCTGGCTGAGCAAAAAGGTGGCTCAAAACCAGCCGACCCAACCGTTCGCGATGGAGCCGATGCCGTGAAGCGGGCCAACGATTTCACAACGGATTTGGTCAGCAACGTCATTCCGTACGTAGAGAAGAACTACCGGGCTATTGCCAATCGGGAGAACCGGGCCATTGGTGGTTTCTCGCGCGGAGGCGGGCAAACGCTGCGGGCGGCCTTCAACAACATGGATAAGTTTGCGTATGTGTGTGCGTATAGCTCGTACCTGTCGCCGCAGGAGATGGACGGCAACTTCAGTCAGATTGTGAACAAGCCCGATCAGACCAACAAGCAACTCAAACTGCTGTGGGTGAGCGTGGGCAGTGACGATTTTCTATACAAGGGAACGGTGGAATTTATGGATTACCTGAAGGCAAAAAAGGTCAATTACAAAAGCCTGATCACCGACGGAGGCCACACCTGGATGAACGTAAAAACGTACGTTTCCGCCACCACGCCACTGCTGTTCCAACCTTAAACCCAACCGACCATGAAACGCATTTTATCTATTCTTCTGGCTGTTCTTGTTTCGGGAATGACGGTATTGGCGCAGCAACGCCCGCCTGCTATCAGCTCGCCCGATGTGCATAAAGACCACAGCATCACGTTCCGGTATTTTTCCCGCAGCGCGAAAAAAGTGATGGTTTCCGGTGAGTTTCTGTCGGCACCGGTTGCCATGACTAAAGACACGTTGGGTATCTGGAGCGTAACAGTGCCCCCCGTCAAGCCCGACATTTATCCGTACAGCTTCACGGTCGACAGCGTGTCGATGGCCGACCCGAACAACACCTACATCTTCGCCAACGAGCGGTTCAAACGCAGCGTCGTCGATGTACCTGGCGATCAGCCGCTGGTGCATTCGTTGCAGAACGTACCCCACGGCAAAATCAGCTACCGGTATTACAAGTCAGGTACGTTGGGTACCACGCGACAATTGCTGGTATACACCCCACCCGGTTTCAATCCGAATGGCAAGACGAAATACCCGGTCCTGTACCTGATTCACGGTGGCTCCGACACGGAAGAAACCTGGACGAAAGTGGGCCGCGCCAACCTGATTGCCGATAACCTGATTGCGCAGGGCAAAGCCAAACCGATGTTGATCGTAATGCCCTACGGCAACGTCCGCCCGGCCCCAATGCCTGATTTTACCAAAGACATGGTGAATGACATTGTGCCGTTTGTGGAGGCCAATTACCCGGTCATTAAAGAGAGTACAGGCCGAGCTGTGGCTGGCTTTTCGGTCGGTGGTGGCCAAACGCTGAACATCGGCCTGACCAATCCCTCCGCCTTTGCCTACGTGTGTTCATATGCGCCTTACACGGCTACCGACGAGTTCAAGGCAAACTTCACGAACTGGTCGCCGAATGCCGAACAGATGAACAAGCAACTGAAACTGTTCACGATCAGCGTGGGTACAGAGGATTTTCTGTACGAACCCGTGAAGCAGAACATCGCGATGTTTACCGAGAAAAAAATCAACGTCAAACCGCTGATCGTGCCAGGTGGTCATACGTGGATGAACTGCAAATTATACTTGGCGAATACATTGCCGCAGCTGTTTCGGTGAGGTGGGTGACAATTGTTGCTGACGCCCTTGTAGAAACCGGTCTGCCGACAGAAGGCAAAAAATTTCTACCTAAAATTCAAATTCCCTAAAACCAACAACCAAATGAATCTCAACCCAATCGCTGCTTTTTGTGCAGCCACGCTACTCAGTATCAGCTGCTTTGCGCAGATAGTACAAGAAGATTTCAAGCCCTCTGTCTTGAATCAGCCGGGGCAGGAATTCCCGCAGGTCAATTCGCAGGGGTACGCCCGGTTCCGCATTCATGCACCTAAAGCCGACAGCGTCAAAGTGAGCCTGGGCCTCGGGGGACGGGGTGGCACCATCCTCAAAAAAGGCGACGACGGTTTCTGGACCGCCACGACGGAAGGGCCCATGGATGAAGGCTTCCACTACTACAACGTGACCATCGACGGTGGAAAATTCAACGACCCCGGTGCGAAGAACTACTACGGTTCTGTGCGTTGGGAGAGCGGTATCGAAATTCCGGCCCACGATCAGGATTTCTACGCCCTGAAAGACGTACCGCATGGCCATGTGCAGCAAGTACTGTTCCCGTCGAAAAGCACAGGTACGTCGCGACGGGCATTTGTGTACACGCCACCAGGCTACGAGAAAGACAAGTCGAAGAAATACCCGGTGCTGTACCTGCAACACGGCTGGGGCGAAGACGAAACGGCCTGGAGCAATCAGGGGCACGCTAACCTGATCATGGACAACCTCATCGCCGAGAACAAAACGAAACCATTTATCATCGTGATGACCTACGGCATGACCAACGAAGTAAAGTGGGGACGGATGCGCGATTTCAAGATCGACGGCTTTCAAACGGTTCTGACCGAGGAACTGATTCCGTACGTCGATGCCAATTTTCGTACGATAGATAACCGGGATAACCGGGCCATGGCAGGCCTGTCGATGGGTGGCATGGAGACCAAAACGATCACGCTCAACAAGCCAGAGGTGTTTGGGTACTACGGCCTACTGAGCGGTGGCGTTTACGCACCGGAGGACCTCAACGGCAAGGCAAAACCGAAGCTGGTATTTATCAGCTGTGGCAGCAAAGAACGGCCCGATGGCGTAAATAAATCGGCCACCGACCTGAAAGGAGCCGGTTACAACGCCGTGTCGTACGTATCGGACAAAACGGGTCACGAATTCCAGACGTGGCGCCGGAGCCTGCACGAGATGGCGCCGTTGCTGTTTAAGTAAGACGACATAATCATTATGCTACGCGTCATTATGCTATGCTGTCATTGGCCGTTGGCGTCATTGATTGTCATCCTGACAAAAGGATTAATGACTACCAATGACGCCAACGGCCAATGACAATAAATTCCTCTAAACCCTTTACAATGAAAACGTTACTCAAATTACTAATCGGGGTTATGACCCTGACGGTACCGGCCCTGGCCCAGCCTACGGGTGTTCCGGCATCGACCAATATTCCGGGACAGAAATACCCGCAGATTTTGCCCGACAATCGGGTGGTATTTCGCGTGAAAGCGCCCGACGCCCGTAAGCTGCAAATTGACTTGATGAAGAAGTACGACATGGTGAAAGATACCAGCGGCTTCTGGACGGTCACGACCGAACCAGTCGGTGAAGGCTTTCACTATTACTCACTCATTGCGGACGGTATCGCTATCTGCGACCCGGCCAGTCAGACGTTTTACGGCATGGGACGCATGGCCAGTGGCATTGATATTCCAGACAAAGACATGGAGTATTACCAGCCCAAAAATGTGCCGCACGGTCAGGTACGTTCAGTCAATTACTATTCCGACATGACCAAAGCCTGGCGTCGGGCTAACGTGTACACACCCGCCGGGTACGACGAAAATCCGAAGAAGCGTTACCCGGTGCTGTACCTGCAACACGGCTCGGGCGAAGACGAAACCGGCTGGCCAACGCAGGGTAAAATGGATATGATTCTCGATAACCTGATCGCCGAAGGGAAAGCGACGCCGATGATCGTGGTGATGGAACGCGGCTACGCTACCGACCCCACTAAACCTGTCAGCGCTACCGGCGGCATGACCGCCAATGTGTTTCCTGAATTACTAGTAAAAGAGGTTATTCCCATGATCGACAAATCATTCCGGACGCTAACCGATCGCGACAACCGGGCGATGGCGGGGCTGTCGATGGGTGGTTTTCAGACGTTCCAGACTACGATGACCAACCTCGATAAGTTTGCCTACATCGGCGGGTTCAGCGGGGCAGGTCGGTTGCAGCCGGGCGCCGACATCAAACAGCTATACGATGGTGCCTGGGCTGATACCGAGGCGTTCAACAAGAAGATGAAAGTGGTGTATGTGAGCATTGGCACCAAAGAGCCAGAGCGAATGTACAACGGCGTGAAAGGCTTCCACGAAGCGCTGGACAAAGCGGGCGTTAAGCACGTGTATTACGAGTCGCCGGGTACGTTGCACGAATGGCAAACCTGGCGTCGGTCATTACGGCAGTATGCTGGTTTGATTTTTAAGAAGTGATAAGACCTCATAACTATGAAACAACTCCTCTTACTAGCGACCGTTATCAGCCTCTTTTGCGGTAACGGCTACGCCCAACCGTCCGACAAGGAAATGCCGCAAGGCTTCGATCAGGTACGTTCGGGCATCGCCACTGGCAAGCTTGACTCGGTGGCTTATCCATCGAAAACGGTAGGTACGTCCCGAAAAGCGCTGGTGTATACACCGCCGGGGTTCAACAAGAAGAAAAAATACCCCGTCCTGTACCTGCTCCACGGCATCGGAGGCGACGAGAAAGAATGGCTTAAAGGCGGCAGTCCGCAGGTAATTCTGGACAACCTGTATGCTGAGAACAAACTGGAACCGATGATCGTGGTGATGCCTAATGGCCGTGCCATGAAAGATGACCGGGCTATTGGCAACATCTTCGATAAAGACAAAGTGGAAGCCTTTGCTACCTTCGAGAAAGACCTGCTGAACGATCTGATTCCGTTCATCGAAAAGAAATACCCGACGCTGACCGACCGCGAGCACCGCGCCATTGCGGGTCTGTCGATGGGCGGCGGGCAGTCGCTGAATTTCGGACTGGGCAATCTGGACAAGTTTGCCTGGGTAGGCGGCTTCTCGTCGGCTCCGAATACCAAAACTCCTCAGGAACTGGTGCCGAATCCGGCTGATGCCAAACAGAAGCTGAAACTGCTCTGGATTTCGTGCGGGGATGCTGATGGGCTCATCACCTTCAGTAAACGTACCCACGATTACCTCTACCAGAATAGTGTACCACACGTTTACTATGTCGAAGCGGGCGGGCATGACTTTAAGGTCTGGAAAAATGGCCTGTACATGTTTTCGCAGTTCCTGTTCAAGCCGGTCGACGTGGCTTCGCTGACAAAATATTCCGTGCTGGGCACTCCCGCTTCGACCAACATCCGCAACGCCAAGTACCCGCAAATTCTACCCGATAACCGGGTGGTATTCCGCGTGAAAGCGCCCGACGCCAAAAAAGTGCAGGTTGATCTGGGTAAGAAGTACGACATGGTAAAAGATACCGCCGGTTTCTGGACTGCTACTACCGATTCTGTCAGCCGGGGTTTTCATTACTACTCCCTGTTGATCGACGGCGTAGCCATTGCCGATCCGGCCAGCGAATCGTTTTACGGCATGAGCCGGATGGCCAGCGGCATCGAGATTCCCGACAAAGACGGGGCGTTTTACGCGATGAAGGACGTACCTCATGGTGACATCCGCATCAAACGTTACCTTTCGAAAGCCACCAACAGCTGGCGCGAAATGTACGTATACACCCCACCGGGCTACGACAAATCGACGGAAAAATATCCGGTGTTATACCTGCTGCATGGCGGTGGCGAAGATCAGCGCGGCTGGTCTTCACAGGGCAAAACGGATATGATTCTGGACAACCTGATCGCTGAAGGCAAGGCCAAGCCGATGATCATTGCCATGCTCGACGGTAACGTAAGCGCGGGCGGCATGGCCGGTTTCAACGAAAACGTGTTGAAAGCGTTCGAGAATGAGTTAAAAATGGGAGCCATTCCCTTTGTGGAAAGCAATTTCCGAGTCGAAACCGACGCAAAAAATCGGGCATTGGCTGGTCTGTCGATGGGCGGATTGCAGACGTTGCATGCAGGCATCAAAAACACCAACATGTTCTCAAACCTGGGTGTGTTTAGTTCAGGCTGGTTCGCCAACAATCCCAAGCTGACCGACCCGCAGTACGCCTTCATGAAAGACAATGCCAGCACCATCAATGGTAACCTCAAAAACCTTTGGATTTCAATGGGCGGCAAAGAAGACATTGCCTACCAAAACTGCCAGCTCATGATGAAAAAATTCGACGAGATGGGCATCAAATACAGCTACAGCGAGTATGCTGGTGGCCACACCTGGCCTGTATGGCGGCACGATCTCTTTCAATTTTCACAAGTGCTTTTCAAATAACTAGTTATCTAAAACCCCAATTTTTACCATGAAAAAGTTATTTTTCTCTTTATTCTTATCGCTTGTCACTGTGGTGGCATTTGCGCAAAGCCCAATTGATGGCAACTGGAAAGGCAGCCGAGAAACGCCTAACGGCACGTTTGAAGTAAATTATACCTTCAAGGTAGAAGGCAACAAATTGACAGGAACATGGAAAACTCAATTTGGAGAGTCTCCAATACAGGAAGGAACTGTTGATGGCAAAAAGATTTCGTTCAGCATCTCATTCAACGACCGTAAAATGAGTTATACAGGCGAACTAGTCTCTGATAAAGAGGTCGTTATTAAAAACGAGCGTGGTGAAATGAAGCTTGCCAAGCAATAGAAATTTTCGTCTTTTAACCGGATTTTTAGTTTCCGGTTAAAAGACACTTTTAGTTTTTTCGATAGTTTTTAGCAGGAAAAGTCTACTAAAAAAACACAATTCTAATGATTTCAAAAAGAACTTTCGTGGCAGTAAGTACAGCCATGTTTATGATGGGAACTGCGACTGGATTTGCTCAATCCATTCCATCATTAAAAGACGCTTTTAAGCGAGATTTTGGCATTGGTACGGCGCTAAACAACGCTCAGATCGAGGAGCGTGACCCGGTAACAACGGCCTTCATTGCCCGTCAATTCAACATGGCTACGCCCGAAAACATCATGAAGTCGGCGCTGCTACATCCGAAATGGGACACATACGATTTTACGATGGGCGATAAGCTAATTGACTTTGGTAAGAAGCACAACATCAAAATTAACGGACATACCCTAATCTGGCACAGTCAGTTGCCGTCGTTCATTCGGGGAATAAAGAGCGCCGATTCAATTCGGACGTTTTTCAACGATCACATCAAAACGGTAGCTGGTCACTACAGTGGTAAGGTGTATTCGTGGGATGTGGTCAACGAAGCACTGAATGAAGACGGTACGATGCGTAAGTCAGTTTTCCTGCAATACCTCGGTGAAGATTTTGTGACGGAAGCCTTCCGGCTGGCGCAACAGGCCGCACCCAAAACAGAGCTGTACTATAACGATTACAACAATGAGCAGCCTAAAAAGCGCGCAGGTTGCCTTGCGCTGGTCAAAAAGGTGAAAGACGCCGGGGTACGTATCGACGGAGTGGGTATTCAGGGGCACTGGCATGTGGGGCGGGTGCCGTTCAAAGACATTGAAGACAGCATTCTTGAGTATTCGGCATTGGGCTTGCAGGTCATGTTTACCGAGCTGGACATTGAAGTGCTACCCCGCAACTTCCAGGGGGCTGACGTGGGGCAACGCATGACCGCCAATGAGAAGTCGAACCCTTACCCCACTACCCTGCCCGACTCGGTGCAACAGCAACTCGCGGCTGATTACGAAAACCTGTTCAAGCTCTTCCTGAAGCACAAAGACAAAGTCACCCGTGTCACCTTCTGGGGCGTTAATGACGCCGACAGCTGGCTTAACAACTGGCCAATCCGAGGTCGTACCAGCTACCCGTTGTTATTCGACCGCAATAACCAGCCTAAACCCGCTTTCGAGAAAGTAATTGCGTTGAAGAAATAGACATACTGTTTATCAAGACAAAGGGTCAGCGCTGTTGCGCTGACCCTTTGTCTTGATAAACAGTATGTTGTCAGTTAGTCTTCGTCCACTTCGTCGCTGGTGAACGAATAGAGCGTTTTATCGAGCTTCAGTGTCCCGTCGTTAAACTGGCCAATGAATTTTTCGATAACCTCGTCGTTGATTTCCTCCACGTTGAGGCAAACATCGATGCCGATACCGTATTCGAAATCGTGCTCCAGTTCAACATGCTCCTGCACCTTTACGGCTTCGGTTTCCTCCAGTTCTTCGATGATCTCGGTCAACAATTCCTCGATTTCTTCGTCTTTGGCACTATCTATCGAGTAACCGGGCTGACGTTCTTCGGGTGGAACATACTCGGGATGTGTTTTCCGAATTTGGTCAACGGCCGTTTCATAAACAGTGCTGCTGTGATGCAAACGGAGGGTATAAATCAGACCATCAAAAATAACTTCGTCGCCAAAGTCTTTTCCAACGAACTGAATATGAGCACACTCTCCCGACTCCAGCACGTCTAAATCTTCATCTTCTACATAGATAAACGAGCGTCCTGTTTCGCGACATTCTTCGCGGAGCCCCTCAATCTCTTCGGGGGCATATCCTTCATTCTTATAATTCATGATTGAGCAACTTTCGTTTGGTGCAAGTTAGTGAAACTGTTGTTACCAATATCTTACTCCTATTTCTAACGACTTTCCAGACTATCGACTCCCGACTTTTACTTCACAAACAGCAACTCACGGTACTTCACCAGTGGCCAGTCATCATCGTCAATCAGTAGTTCGAGTTTATCGACCTCGTAGCGGATTACCTCGAAATAACCTTTTACCTCCGTGGCGTACAGGCGGGCCATTTCTACCGAGTCAGGTACGTTGTTGGCCCGTTTGCGCGACTCAATCATGGCTTCTACATTTTTCTTGATCACCACTACCCGCGCCGACAGTTCGCGAATGATGGCTTTCACCGGCTGCGCTTCGTTGATCATATCAAGGTCGACCAGCGATTTGGCGGTGGTAGCCAGTTGATTCATGTACTTCAAGGCTGTTGAGACCACGTGGTTGATGGCCAGGTCGCCCATGACACGCGCCTCGATCTGTACGTTTTTGATGTACTTCTCCAGCTCAATTTCGTAGCGGGCTTCTACCTCGGCGTGATTCATAACGCCCAACCGGGCAAACAAATCAATCGATTCGGGTTTGAGGTATACCTTCAGCGCGTCAGGCGTCGAAGCGATGTTCGAGAGGCCCCGCTTTTCGGCTTCGGCCACCCATTCGTCGGAGTAACCGTTGCCTTCGAAGAGAATGTTTTTCGACGCCCTGTAGTATTGTTTCAACACTTCCACCACGGCCAATTCCTTCTTCTCGCCAGTATCGAGCCGGGCTTCCAGATCGCGCCGAAACTGGATGAGTTGATCAGCTACGATCGTGTTCAGCACGATCATGGTCGACGCTGAATTGGCTCCGCCGCCAACGGCCCGAAACTCGAACTTGTTACCTGTGAACGCGAAAGGCGAGGTGCGATTCCGGTCGGTATTGTCCCGAATCAGCGACGGAATCCGGTTCAGTCCCAGCTTATAATAGACGTTATCCCCTTTGCTGAGCGATATTTCCGATTTGTTTTCCAGGTCGTCGAGTGCTTTCGTGAGGGTGTCGCCCAGAAAGATCGACATGATGGCGGGTGGGGCTTCGTTGGCTCCAAGCCGGTGTTCATTACCAGCTGAGGCAATGCTTGCCCGCAACAGATCGGCGTGGTCGTGAACAGCCTTTACTACGTTGACAATGAACGCGATAAACCGTAGCGTCTCTTTTGGCTTACTACTTGGCCCCAGCAGATTCACGCCCGTATTGGTGCCCAACGACCAGTTGTTGTGCTTGCCCGACCCATTGATACCGGCAAACGGTTTTTCATGAAAAAGCACCTTAAAGCCATGTTTCTCAGCGATTTTCTGCATCAGATCCATCAGCAACGCGTTGTGGTCGATGGCCAGATTTACCTCTTCGAACGTGGGGGCTACCTCGAACTGACCAGGCGCTACTTCGTTGTGCCGGGTACGTACCGGGATACCCAGCTTGAGCGCTTCAAACTCAAAATCGACCATGAATGCATTCACGCGCGGCGGAATGGTACCAAAATAATGATCTTCGAGTTGCTGCCCCCTTGCCGGTGCATGACCAAATACGGTTCGACCAGCCATCACCAGATCGGGACGCGCCACAAACAGGGCTTTGTCTACCAGGAAGTATTCCTGCTCGATACCCAGCGTGGGCGTCACCTTATCGATATTCCGGTCGAAATAATGGCAGACAGCCGTAGCGGCTTTGTCAATGGCGGCTAGTGATTTGAGTAGCGGCGTTTTATAATCGAGCGCCTCACCCGTGTAGGAAATAAACACCGATGGAATGCAGAGCGTCTTTCCCCCTGCCCCGTTGTCCATCAGAAAAGCAGGCGACGACGGATCCCAGCCTGTGTACCCCCGCGCTTCGAAGGTGTTGCGAAGGCCACCACTCGGAAACGACGAGGCATCGGGTTCTTGCTGAACCAGGGCCGATCCTTTAAATTTTTCAATGGCTTTACCGTCGTTGGCCAAATCGAAAAACGAGTCGTGCTTTTCGGCGGTGGAGCCTGTCAATGGCTGAAACCAGTGGGTAAAGTGCGTTGCTCCTTTGCTTACCGCCCACGATTTCAACGCATTAGCAACTTCGTCAGCAATATCGCGATCAATTCGACCACCGGTGTCTATAGCTTCGGCAATGCGTAAATAAGCCTCGGGTGATAATAGGGCACGCATGACATCTTTACTGAAAGTATGCACGCCATAATATTCGGTAAGTCGTTCGGCAGGAGGCGTTACCGCCAGAGGTTGGCGGCTTTGTGCCGTTTCAAGGGCATTAAAACGTAGGTAAGCCATTGGGTGCGTTTGGTGGTGAAGGAATGTAGAAAATTACTATTCTCCCTGCCAAACATACAAAAAAACGGCCCGTCGATAACGACGCGTCGCTTGCTAAGTTTAGTAATGATCTTCACAGGGAATAACGGTAATTTCTTCGTCGGTCGCTTTTTAAACACAATAGCTGTACCGATGTGTTACCGTCTTACTATTTTGCTTATCAATCTATTAAAACCTTTTTTGATCCGCTGCTTGTTCTTGAGAAAGACAGATATGTATATTAAGTATCCGTCTTCATTTCTATCATGAACAAGCTAACCAAGTATAAGAGCATTCAGGAATTGAAAGCCAGCACAAAACCGATTGATACAACTTCTGCTAAATCCAAGGAGCGTCACGAAAAGTTTGAGCGATTCATAAATTTACTAAAAGACGATACGATCAGCGACACAACTAAAGTCGTAGAACGTCTGTAGATAGGCATAACGCGTAGGATTGGTGCTAACGATCTCCTCGCCGTATTCGATATACTTAATAAAAATGCAGTAGAGTATTTAGTAGTTGGTGGTACTGCGGTATCGTACAATGGCGAGCCTAGACGGTCGAAAACGAGTAACGGACAAGACGTAGACAAGCCGGACATAGACCTCTGGTATAATCCAAGCTATCAGAATTATTTTAGATTACTCGATGCCCTGGAACAATTGGGTAGAGATGTAACAAAGACAGTCATTTTTGAAACGGAGAATTGTTCAGCGTTATGGCATCGACATTCCATTTATAAGCCTTGATGACCTGATTCAGGATAAGCAGGCATTAGGTAGAAGGATATCGATGACATCGAAAACTTAAGGCGAAACAATCCTAATGTTATATAGAAACTTGATCAAATTGAGTTCATAATAAAATTGAGCAGTAAAAAAACGGCCCGTCGATAACGACGGGCCGTTTTGGCAATGGGTTAAGAATAGTCCGCGAATTAAGCTACTTCTGGCAGAGCCGCCGACTTAACCGTTTTGATGATTACAGCAGCTACTTTGTATGGATCAGCCGCCGAGTTTGGACGACGATCTTCCAGCCAGCCTTTCCAGCCGCGCTGAACAGTAGCGATAGGAATACGGATCGAAGCACCCCGGTCAGAAATACCATATGAGAACTGGTCGATCGACTGTGTTTCGTGCTTACCGGTCAAACGCAGGTGGTTATCGGCACCGTATACATCGATGTGTGCTTTGATAACGTCGGCTGGGCTAAACGCCTGGCAGATGGCATCGTACGTCTCTTTGTTGCCAGCCGTGCGAAGGGCCGTGTTCGAGAAGTTAGCGTGCATACCTGAACCGTTCCAGTCGGCATCTACGCCGAGTGGTTTACAGTGATACTCGATAGCCACATCGTAGCTTTCGCCGATACGCTCGAGTAGATAACGGGCAAGCCAGATCTGGTCGCCAGCCTCACGGGCACCTTTAGCGAAAATCTGGAATTCCCACTGACCCGGTGCTACTTCGGCATTGATACCTTCTACGTTCAGACCTGCATCGAGGCACACGTCGAGGTGTTCTTCAATGATGTTACGGCCGAATGCATTCTTGGCACCTACTGAGCAATAATAAGGACCCTGTGGGGCCGGATCACCTTCTTCAGGGAATCCTAAAGGCTTGTTGGTCGCCGTGTCGTACAGGAAGTACTCCTGCTCGAAACCAAACCAGAAATCATTGTCATCATCTTCAATCGTAGCGCGACCGTTGGTGACGTGTGGCGTACCGTCGGCGTTCAACACTTCGCACATCACCAGGAACGCGTTCTTACGCTGTGGGTCCGGGCAAATGTAAACGGGCTTCAACAAACAGTCAGACGAACCACCAGCTGCCTGCTCAGTCGAGGAGCCATCGAATGACCACATTGAGCAGTCTTCCAGGTTACCTGAGAAGTCTTCTTCAATCTTCGTTTTTGACCGGAGGCTTTGGGTGGGCTTGTAACCGTCGAGCCAGATGTACTCTAATTTAAACTTTGCCATGTGTTTGGAGAGGTCGATTTATTGTTTTGCGGTACGTGGTAGATACTGTCGGCATCAAATATAGACCCCTCTTTCCAGAATAAAAAAAGGCAATTACCCCTAATGACAGGATTTTCTATAGGTATATACAGTAGATTACAATTAATGTTTGTTAAATACAATTTTTACCGATTTATCATCGGTTTCTACATTCATTTTAGCTGATACGTCAATTTCCATAAAACCATAGTTTGTTTCGAAAACTGACTAAAATCCTCACCAGCCTTGCATCATACGGACTCGTTCTATACGAGAAATCCTATAAATGTACTGTAGTGTCTAAGCGCCACCACCTGTCCATTCCGGCGACCAATCCGGCCATAAAGCAACCGTACATCCAGATCGGTACACTAGCCATCCAACGGCCTGATACATTTGATCCACGATCGTCTCGCAGTTGAAAACGGTCAGAAACCAACTTAATCTACACGTATCGATGACATTTTTATCTGATTTAACAGGGTGGGCCTGGGTGCCCATCCTGTTGGTAGCCATTGTGTTATACAAGTTTGTGCTCCGCTTTTTGTTCGGGATGGTGATCGTTCCCGAAGACCGAATTGGTCTGGTGACCAAGAAGTTCGTACTGGTCGGTACGGATCGTGAATTACCAGACGGGCGTATTTTAGCAACCAAAGGCGAAGCGGGTTATCAGGCCAGGATGCTCGCCCCCGGCCTATACTGGTGGATGTGGCCCTGGCAGTACGGGGTCGAGATGCAACCATTCACGGTTGTCCCGGAAGGCATGGTTGGGCTGGTTCTGGCCAATGACGGACAGGAGTTACCAACAGGTAACATTCTGGCTCGCCGGGTAGAGTCCGATAATTTTCAGGACACCATCCGGTTTCTGGAAAGTGGCGGGCAGAAAGGGCGGCAAACATCGATTCTGACACCAGGTACGTATCGGATCAACCCGTATGCCTTTACGGTTACAATGGCTCCGATGACCGATGTCAGAGAGAACATGGTCGGCATTATTACGGCCCTTGACGGAGCTCCGCTTCAGCCCGGTCAGATTGCGGGTAAACAAGTGGAAGGTCACAATAACTTCCAGAACATCGACAGCTTTTTGCAGAATGGCGGTAATCGGGGTTTACAGCCACAGGTGGTGCTTGCGGGTTCTTATTACATGAACCCCTGGGCCATACAGATCGAGCAGACGCCCATGACCGAGGTACCGATTGGGTACGTTGGTGTCGTGATATCATACATCGGCGAGGATGGCGTCGATATGACCGGCGATTCCTTCAAGCACGGCAACATTGTGCATAAAGGGTTTCGGGGCGTGTGGATGGAACCACTAGGACCGGGCAAGTATCCGGTGAACGTGTACACAATGAAAGTGGAAAACGTACCTACCACAAACCTTGTGCTGAACTGGGCCAATGCCCGCTCGGAATCACACGCCCTGGACAGTAACCTGTCGACCATTACAGTTCGGTCGCGCGATGGTTTCCCCTTCAACCTTGACGTGGCGCAGATTATTCACATTCCGGCCAACGAAGCGCCGAAGGTGATTGCCCGGTTCGGCTCGATGGTCAATCTGGTATCGCAGGTGCTGGAGCCAACGATCGGTAACTATTTCCGCAACTCCGCGCAGGACTCCGACGTGATCGCGTTTCTGAGCACGCGGAAAGAACGGCAGGAATCGGCGCGCGAGCATATCCGTCAGGTGCTGGAGATTTACAACGTCAACGCCGTCGACACGCTGATCGGCGACATCGTACCTCCCGAAGCCTTGATGAAAACGCTGACCGACCGTAAGGTGGCTCAGGAAGAAGAAAAAACGTACGATACGCAGCGGATGGCGCAGGAAAAACGGCAGGGATACGAACGCGAAACCGCCATTGCCGAAATGCAGCGCGAGATCGTGAAAGCGCAGCAGAGCGTTGAGATTGCTGAGCGCACGGCCAATGCCGCCGTGAAGAAAAGCGAAGGGGAAGCACGGAGTTTGCAGCTGCAGGTTGGTGCCGAATCGGAAGCCACCAAGGTACGTGCCGAAGCCAACGCCGAAGCCCGCCGCCGTCAGGCATCGGCTGAAGCCGACGCCACGAAGCTGACCGCCGAAGCCGAAGCGGAACGCATTGCGAAAACGGGTGCTGCCGAAGCCGAGAAGATTCTGGCCATTGGTAAGTCGACCGCCGAAGCCTACGAATTGCAGGTGAAAGCGATGGGCGACGATAATTTCACCCGCTACAAAATCACCGAAGAGATTGGCAAAGGGCAGATCAAGATCATTCCCGATCTGGTCATCAACGGCGGTTCCGAAGGTGGTTCCGACAGCAGCCTGAACGGGTTGCTTGGGTTGAAACTGCTGGAACTGAACGGTAATCGGAACGAGCGCAAGAACGGGAAGTAAGGATTGAATTAGAATAGCTTCGCGCTTGTGGCCCTTCGACTAGGCGTCCCCGACAGGCTCAGGGCCACAAGCGCGAAGCAACACAACGCGAAACAAAACCTGACCACACCAACATCTTACCTAACCAACAACCTCGACCATATCAACCACCATAAAACTCCCCTTCGGTTCGTCGCAGGTTGCACACTGGTACTCGGCGGGTAATTGCTCAAAGGGTATTCCGGCAGTTACGTTCTGCCTGAGGTCACCGTATTCTGAATCGTAGACCGTGAAGCAGCCAGGGCATTGGTGCATTAGTTGAACAGCTTCAGCGGCGGGCGTAAGTGGTTCAGTAGGTTCCGCAATGGCCACATTCAGTTCCAGGCGACGGGTGTTGAACTGATGGCACAACCGATCGATACGGGCGGGTAAATGTAGTTTGAGAATTCTCCGCTCGAAGAGCGTGTAGCGTCGGCTGTTAGGGTTGAAATTCTCGGCGAAATACAGGTCATACAAGCTAAGCAAAGAGAGTTGACCCAGCCTCAGCACCGACCGCCGGCGAATCAGAATGGAGCCAAAGACCTCTGATTTCGCCCGGGTTTGAATGCCAAAGCACAGGCCAAAGGTGCGTGTATCGTGCTTCTCGAAAAATCGGATGACGTAATTTTTCAGACGCGTGCCTTCATCGGTATGATCCTCGGTTTGCCAGGCAAGTTCATTGGCAGCATGACGGACATTGATGTTGTGTGTACCCAGCACATGCGACCAGGCAGCCCGATCTTTATCAAGTATTGCTTTTATAACCAGCGATTTCCACGGCGTTACGCAGATTTCACCGATGCGCGTTTTAAGGGCAAGCACACAGACATCAAGCAGAAAGCTGATCGGAAATAACTCATCGCGACGGTAGATGCCCAGCCAGGTACGTTCGCCATACCGATTGAATCCTTCGTAGTAAGGCAGCGTAAAATCGGGCAATTCCACCTCCTGCGTAGCCGGTTGCGTGATAAACGAGTTGCCAGCCATCACCCTATCGTACAGGTCATTAGCGTTAACCGCCTCACCAGCCGACTCCAGTAGGGCCGCCTCGACTGATTTGGCCAATCGGCCTACATCATTGGTATAGACCAGATCGCGCCAGCGGAACAGCGTGTTGCTTTGCTTTGGGCGAATGTATAGGTACCAGAAATGAGGCTCAGGCGAGGCAATGAAGTTCAGGTTACCGGTAAAAAACGGCGTAAAACTCTGATTGGCATCCGACAGGTTGATTTTCAACCTCGGACGATAATCGAACTGGTCAAGGATGGTGTGGTATTCGCTTTCGCCCAGCCAGTCGCCCGAGCGAAACACCGCCTCACCACAGTACGAAGAGATGATATTCGGGTGGTTGTCGGTGTCGACCTCATACCAGATAGCTTCCTGTTTCAGTGCTTTCTCGAAGAGCCGCATTTCTTCCCCATGAACGGAGATCAGTAACTGCTGTCGACTCCCGAAACGTACCTGACGTACCCGGGCGTCGTAAGCCAGTTTAAGCACTTTCTGTAACGATGCCGGCGAGGCAATACCCGCTGGCAGGTTGATTTTTACTGTGAAATAATCGCGCATAAGTTGAATTTATGGTCATTAGGTAGTCATTTATTGTCACTAGGTGGTCATTCATTGTTGGTACTCCGTCACGTCATTTGCCAACATACTACTAATGACCACCTAATGACAATAAATGACTACCTAATGACCATTTTTCCAGTATCCCCCGTACTTCAGGTCGACAGGAACCGCAACCGGTACCGGCGCCGGTTTGCTGGCATAGCTTCTGGAAATCGGTGCAACCACCAGCAATGGCCCGTTCAAGATTTCCCTGCCCCACGTTATTGCACGAGCAAACCAGCTTACCCGCAATCGGGTCGGCCGTTTTGCTGGCCCGTAGCAGTTGCAGGCGTTTCTCGGTTAGTTCGGTGCCGTTGGCAATGAGATCCCGGAATTCCTGAAACTCATTTTTGTCGCCCACCAGCACCGCCCCCACCAGCTTATCCCGGTAAACGATACACTTCTTGTAATAGCGTTTTGCCTTGTCGATGAAGATGATCTCCTCATAAGCGGCGCGCTCCGCCGGGTCGAGGTTGGCAGGCACTTCGGGCAGGCCGATACTACAGAGGTGCAGCCCTTCCATCTTCAGAATATTCATCGACACGCTCCCTTTGTAGGGTTGCGACACATCGCCGGCAATGAACCGCGCGGCGGCTTCAGCCTGTTGTTCGGCGGCCAGCGTGATTCCCCACATCTGCCCGCGCCACTGCGCCAGTTCACCCGCCGCGAAAATGTCGGGGTCAGACGTTTGGCCATAATCGTTGATCACCACGCCCCGGTTGCAGACAAGGCCAGCGTCGCGAGCCAGTTCGGTGTTGGGTACAGTACCGATGGCCATCACCACTACCTGACAGGCCAGTGTGCGTCCCGATTTCAGCCGTACGCCCGTCACCCGATCGGTGCCGACAAACGTTTGAACTTCTTCGTTGAAATACACCTCGATACCCCGCTCAACCAGGTCCTGATACAGCAGATCGCCCGCTATCGGATCGAGTTGCCGCTCCATGAACCGGCTGATGCGCTGAATGACCGACACGCGAACGCCGATCTGCCGAAGCGATGCCGCCAGTTCCAGCCCTAACAGGCCCCCACCCACAATGACGGCGGTCGGCGTTCCGGTGTGCGGTTCTACAGGTACGTTGCCAACGGGTTCGGGCGTCAGAAACGGAAGCAATGCATCGGCGTCCAGCCTCGACCGCATGTTGAAAATACCGGGCAGCTTCGGTACACCTTTCGGCATGAATGCGCGGCTGCCCATGCCCAGCAACAGCCGGTCGTAGCTGTGCTCAACGCCTTCGCTATCGGTCACGACCTTGTTTCGCCGGTCGATGTGAGCGATGGTGATCCCCTTGTGCACGACGATGTTCGCCTCGGTAAACTGGTCTTCACGCAGTTTCACGAGCTGCTCCCACGATTGCGCGCCACTGATGTAATCGGGCAGCAGAACGCGGTTATAGAACGGGTAGATCTCGCCTGAAAAAACGTGAATTTCGTCGATTGAATTCAGGTTTCGGTAGGCATTGATGAAGCCAAGCCCTGCCGAACCCGCTCCAATTAAGATGATTTTTTCGGCCGGTTTCTGATACGGAAGCACCTCAACGGCCGTGAACTTGAAATCGGGCTCTTTCGATCGGGGATCAATCAGCGCGTTGGTGAGGTTGTTGGCGCGACCCAGCGTGCTGCTGTCTGGATCTCCGGCCAGTGCGCGGCCCCAGTGCATGGGCAAAAAACACAGACCGGGCCGAACGTCCTCCGACAATTCGGCGGTGACACGTACCTGACCCCGGCGACCAGTAATGCTCACCAACTGCCCATCGCGGATAGCCCGAGCGCGGGCATCATCCGGGTGAATTTGCAGCCGGGGCAACGGCGCGTGTTGATTCAGTTTGGCCACCCGCCCCGTCTTGGTCATGGTATGCCATTGGTCACGCACCCGACCTGTAGTGAGTACGAGCGGAAAATCAGTATCGGTAGGTTCCGACGAATTTTCATCAGCTACCGCGTGGAGTTGAGCCCGTTGGTTCGGCGTGTAAAATAGATGGTCGGTGAAGAGGCGCGACGTACCTGATGGTTCCGTATCGGCCAGCGTGTAAGGCCACTGAATCGACCGTTTTTCCTTTAGTCTGGCATAGGTCACGCCGGTCACGTCGGCATTCGTGTGGGCGGTGCTTCGGGCATATTCGGCGTAAACGGCTTCGGCATTGGGGTAGGCGAACGCATCGCCAAAACCCATTTTCTGGGCAAACCGCCAGATAATCTCCACGTCGGGCAGGGCTTCACCGGGCGCGTCTAGCACTTTCGGCAGGTACGTTATCCGGCGTTCGGCGTTGGTCATCGTGCCTTCTTTTTCCAGCCAGCCAGCGGCCGGTAATACCACATCGGCAAAGGCAACGGTGTCGGCCCGCGCCGAAATATCCTGCACAACAACGAACCGGGCGTTTTTCAGGGCTTTTTCGGTCGAATTCACGTCGGGCATACTCACCGCCGGATTCGTGTTAATGATCCAGATAGCCTTTAGTTTATCATTGTTCAGCGCATCGACAAGCTCAGTTGCCGTAAGGCCGGGCTTGGGGGCAATAGACACTGGGCTATTCCAGAATGCCTCCATCTCTGCGCGGTGGGCGGCATTGGTCACGTCACGGTGAGCCGGCAAGGCATTGGCTAACCCCCCTACTTCACGACCTCCCATCGCATTGGGTTGTCCCGTCAGCGAGAACGGCCCGTTACCCGGCGTTCCAATCCGCCCCGTGAGCAGGTGCAGGTTGATAAGCGACAGGTTCTTATTCACGCCCACCACCGACTGATTCAGGCCCATTGTCCAGAGCGACAGAAACCCTTTCGATTGCCCAATCCACTCGGCCGTCTGCCGAATCCCATCCGCTTCGATGCCACATAGTTCAGCCGCTTCGTCAATGGTCCGTTGCATGACAAGCTCACGCAGGGCCGCAAAGCCGTCGGTGTGGTCAGCCACAAACGAGGCGTCGATCTTCCCGGTTTCAATCAGTTGGCGGGCGATGGCGTGGTTGAGGACAATATCGGTACCGGGGCGGATGGGCAGATGCAGGTCGGCCGAGCGGGCGGTATCGGTACGGCGTGGGTCGACACAGATGATACGTACCTGCGGATTAGCCGCTTTGTGCGCTTCGATCCGCCGCCAGATGATGGGATGACACCAGGCCGGATTGGCTCCCTGCACATAAAACAGGTCGGCTTCTTCGATATCATCGTAGCAAACAGGCACGGCATCTTCACCCAGCGACAATTTGTACCCCACCACCGCCGAACTCATGCACAGCCGCGAATTGGTATCGATGTTATTCGAGCCGATAAACCCTTTAATCAGCTTACTGACCAGATAATACTCCTCCGTCAGGCATTGCCCTGACACATAGAAAGCGACCGAATCGGGACCGTATTTCTGAATAAACGTCTTGAAAACGGCCGCAGTACGTTCCAATGCCGCATCCCAGCTTACCCGTTGCATCGGCCGCTCACGACTATATCGCATCTGTGGATACAGCAACCGGTCAGACTGATCCATGACCGTATAATTCAGGGTCATGCCCTTGGAACACAGCATCCCCCGATTCGATGGGTGTTGCGTATCGCCTTCAACAGAAAGTTGTCCGCCGGTGGTCTGTTTCACAACAACTCCGCAGCCAACGCCACAGTAACAGCAAGTGGTTTGATGCGTCATGGTTTTTTTAGGGAGAAAGAGGGATGAGTACGGTATTGGTTAGCAGCAATTTCGCTTTGCACAGTAGGTTGCTTTCGCATGGCCCTTCGACAGGCTCAGGGTGACAATCCCACTCAAGTTTATCATTCACTTGCTTGGGTTTCCTGTCACCCTGAGCCTGTCGAAGGGCCTACAGCGCGAAGCCTACCTCTCGCAGCAACTATCTAACTATCAATCAGCTAATTCTCACACCGACACTCGCTCTACGATTGGCAATAATTCACTTTCATCAACGACCTGCGTTTTCTCGTTGAAATTGATCAGGAACAGGAGCGCGCCAACACTGGCTACGGCGATGCCAATGTAGCCGAAAGCCTGTCCGTAGGTGATGGTTTCTGACTTGAACAGGAATCCCATCAGCATACCACCGAGGTTACCGCCTGCGCCAACAACGCCCGAGATTACGCCCACGGCTTTGGGATTCACGAAGGGTACAATGGCGTAGGTGCTGCCGTTGGCCATTTTCAGGAACAGGGCAAAGGACAGCATCGATACAATAGCGATGGACAGGTTGCCCGATTGGGCAAACAGGAATACGCCTACGCCTTCGAGTAAGAGAAGACCAGCCAGCAGCCAGCCTTTCCCGCGCATGCCATAGGTACGTCCTACGCGGTCGGCCAGGATACCGCCGAGCGCACGGGCAAAGAGGTTCATGAAGCCAAACAGCATGGCCCAGAAACCGGCTTCAGTCATCGATACGTGAAAGTTGTCGAAGAAGTAGAGGGCGGCTACCCCATCAAAGGTGATTTCCATCCCGAAACAACCGGCATAGGCAAGGGCTAACGCCCACACCCGGACGTCGGCACAGGCTTTCCAGAACGGGACGCTGCTTTTGGTCGTCGCTGTGCGCTCAATCTCATCGTTATAGTTACCAGCGGGCGTATCTTTTGTGTAGGCATAATACACGTACGCCATCACGAGCATCAAAACACCGGGAACAATCATGGCCAATCGCCAGGCATCGGCTTTAACGTACCCAAAACCCATGATCGTGGTCATAATCAGTGGCATAATTAATTGAGTGACGCCACCGCCCAGATTCCCCCAGCCGCCTGCCACCGCATTGGCTGTGCCTTTGATATTCGGAGCAAACATCATCGACGTGTGAAACTGGGTGATGACGAACGACGCACCGATGATGCCAATGGCCAGCCGGAACAGCAAAAACGAGGTGTAATCATGAGCCAGCCCCACCAGCATAACCGGCAAAGAGCCAACGACCAGCAGAGCTGTGTAGGTTTTGCGTGGCCCCCAGGTATCGCAGAGTCGGCCGATGAGGAGGCGGGCAAAAATCGTGGCCGACACCGCCGCAATAATGGTGTTACCCACTTGCGGTTTGGTCAGGCCCAGGTCGGCGCGGATGGCGGGCATGAGGGGTGCCAGGCCAAACCAGCCAAAGAAACAGACAAAAAACGTAACCCACGTGATGTGAAACGTGCGCATCTGAATGCCACCGAATGTCAGCACATTCAGGCTGGTAAGGGGTGCGTGTTGAGGATTCATAACGAGATAGTTTGTAGACTGAGGAAGGAAGTTTTGCAGTGTTCAGATTTGAGATGTGGAGGGCTTCAGTGAGGTTGCTGACGCATGGCCCTTCGACGGGCTCAGGGTGACAACTCACTCAAGCAGGTGCATGATGAACTTGGGTGAGATTGTCACCCTGAGCCTGTCGGGGACGCCTAGTCGAAGGGCCATGCGTCAGCAATACGCCGAGAAAGCCACACTAACCAACCACCTCATCATCAATAGAATATGTCTTCACCAGCAGGCTTAGCAGTTTGTCGTGAACAGCCATGTATTCGGGTAGGTGAATGATGTCTTTTTTGTGGCGTGGACGCGGCAGATTGATATCAACGATCTGATTGATGGTTGCCGATGGACCGTCGTTCATCACCACGACCCGATCAGACAGGAAAATGGCTTCTTCAATATCGTGGGTGACCATCACGATCGTTTTGTTCCGATTGTCGAGGTTCCAGAGCCTCAGCAATTCCACGTGCATGCTGCCTTTCGTGAGGGCATCGAGGGCGCCAAACGGCTCATCGAGCAGCAATACCGACGGGTCGATCGAGAAGGCACGGGCAATGGCCACACGCTGTTTCATCCCCCCCGACAACTGACCGGGACGCTTATCCTGATGTGCCGACAGGTTCACCATCGCCAGGTTCTTGATGACGATCTCCGCTTTCTCGGCCGATGATTTTTTGGGCATCACGGCATCGACAGCCTGATACACATTCTGATACACCGTCAGCCAGGGCAGCAGCGAGTAATTCTGGAAGACAATTCCCCGGTCGGGTCCGGGTCCGGTTACGCGCTTTCCGTTGACCAGCACCTCCCCTGCCGATGGGCTGACCATGCCGCTAATGGTGTTCATCAGCGTTGATTTGCCGCAGCCTGAGTGGCCAATGATGCTGACAATCTCCCCTTTCCCAATGGTCAGGTCAATGTCTTTTACCGCCGTGAATGGCTGTTTACCCGACGATTTAAAGGAAACCGTCACGTTTTTAACGTCAATACTAACGGACCGATCAACGGTGCCCAGCACAGGTACGTCGGGGCTATCTATCAGATTAGTAGTCATGTTGTTGGTTTTATTGATTGTCATTAGTAGTCATTACGCTGCGCTGTCATTAGGTTGTCATTCATCGACAGACAAAAAATGACCATTTAATGACAGCGCTGCGTAATGACCACTTAATGACAGTGAGCTTAAGTTTATTCGTAGGCGACCCACTTCTGAAAACCGCTGAACAGTTTGTCGAGGAGTAGGCCAACGATACCGATGATAAGAATAGCCGACAGAATTTTTTCCAGGCTCAGACCATTCCAGCTATCCCAGACGAAGAAGCCGATACCAACGCCGCCAGACAGCATTTCGCCCGCCACAATGACCATCCAGGCAATACCAATCGATAGGCGCAGACCAGTAATGATATGCGGTAACGCATAGGGTATCAGGATTTTGGTCAGGTATTTGCCAAGGGGAAATCCGTAAGCCCGACCCACATTCTTGAAATCCTGCGGAATACTCGCCACCCCAAAGGCTGTGTTCACCAGCGTTGGCCAGAGCGACGTAATGGCGATGATGAACACCGTAGCCCCATCCGACGCTTTGAACGCCAGCAACCCAAGCGGAAACCAGGCAAGCGGCGAAACCGGACGAAGGATCTGGACAATCGGGTTCAGCAACCGCATACCCGTTTTCGAAGCACCCATCAGCAGACCCGCCGGAATGGCAATCAGGCTGCCGATCAGAAATCCGCTGAACACCCGTTTAACAGAGGCCCACAATTGAATGCCGATGCCTTTATCGTTGGGGCCGTAATCGTAGAATGGGTCCTGCAACAGGTCGTAGAACACCGTCCAGGTAGCCACCGGTCCTGGAATTTCGTTTTTCGTAATCAGCGTTACCAGCGACCAGATGCCCAGCAGAATCAGCATGCTGACACTAAATGAACCAACGGTCAGCAACGTTGACCACGTGAATAGCTTTTTCATAGTCAGTCAGTTATTACCGTTTTGTTAGCGCCAGATAGCCTGCCGGAGCCAGCGGATCAAATACCACATCGAACGCCGTTTTAATGGGCCGCATGTCAGGCTGTACAGGTACGTTCATTTCTTTGGCCACTTCCGCAAACAGGTCGTCGAGAATCAGCTTTTCAGAAATGCCTTTGTAGTCAGGTGCCGACTTGAGGTAGCCGAACCGAACGTATTGTGACAGGAACCACATCAAGTGCGACTTCAGAGGCGTACACACGATACCGTTGTTGTAGAAATTCATCTTGTCGGCACCGTACTTCTGAACACCTAGCTCGCAACCCAGATCGGTAGAACCCATCAGGCGAGCTTCGAGAACGGCCACCGGCGCGTTCACATAATACGGTTTACTAAGCCAGGCAGCGGCTTTTTTACGATTACTCATGTTGTCGAGCCAGCGACTCGCTTCAATGATCGCTTTCATCACGTTTTTCAAATCAGCGCGGCGGGCCGACGAAAACTGACTGTTCACAACCAGCGCTTTTTCCGGGTGATCTTTCCAGATATCCTGCGAGGCAATGTGCGTGAAACCTACGTTTTGGGCCACAGCTACGCCATTCCAGGGTTCGCCCACGCTAAAGCCTTCCATATTGTCTACCTTCATGTTGGCCACCATCTGCGGTGGTGGAATGGTGATGATACCCACCGACTTCTGATTTACCCCCGCTGCCGCCAGCCAATTGCGCAGCCAGATATCGTGCGTGCCGCCGGGAAACGTCATGGCAAACGTAACTTCCTTACGCTGTTTGATTTGCGCAATAGCCGCGCCTACCTTCTTAAGATCTTTGAAGCCCACTAGCCCGCAAAAATCTTTAGATAGTGTAATGGCCTGCCCGTTGTTGTTGAGCACCATGGCAATTTTCATCTCCGAGCCAGCTTTGCCACCAATGCCAGTGTAAACAGAGGCTGGCATCGAGAAAAGGCAGTGTGCGCCATCGAGTTCGCCGTTCAGCACTTTGTCACGGATGTTGGCCCACGACGCTTCTTTGCTTAACTGCACATCGACACCGTATTTCTGAAACAGGCCGAGTTCTTTAGCCACGACAAGCGGCGCGCAGTCGGTGAGCGGAATGAAGCCTAGTTTGATTGGAGTTGAAGCCGGTTTGAGCGCCGTAGTAACAGCAAACACCGGAATCAGGGCTAGAATAACAAGGCGTATATAGTTCGTTTTCATGCTATTATTGTTTGATTGCCACTGGTTTGGTATAGAGAAAATCGGGGCGAATGTTGATCATCAGGTACGACCACGTACCTACTTTGTCGCGCTGATTCATAGTGCCTTGCTTGGTGTATTCCAAGCTGTTGGTGCCATTCATCACGGCATAGCCAAATTCAAGTGCGGTAAATTTGTTTAGTGCGTAGGTGGCGATAAAATCATATTCGACACCCAGTTTCGACTTAATCAGCGAACCGGTTGGCGCATCGGTCGTCTTATTGTAGGTTGGCGCAGCCAGCGAGAAATAATGCACATCGAAGGTGGCGGTCAGGCGTGAACCGGCGTATTTGAATTTCCAGAACGCATCCTGCAAACCACCCGCGGGCGAACCCGTTCCCACGAAGAAGTAATCCATGTAGCCCCAATGCTTGTGCGGTGTACCGTAGAGTGGATCGAACCGGCTCGTTTGACCCGCCTGAATCGTAGTGGCATTGTTACCCGACAGCACTTCATAGCCCGGACCGGTGCTCAATAATCCGCGCTGCACCATCAGGTTACCGCCGTAGTGATACGCGTTCTTGATCGTCAGCCCGTCGCGGTCGGTGCCGCTCTGACCGTAAGCAAATGCCTGCCATTGTACTTTGCCAAATTTCGACGACGCATTACCTAACTGACCAAGGAGCATACCACCGTAGGTAGTGCGTGAATTGACCCCCGCCTGATTATAACGACGGCCATATACGTACCCAGCTGAGGCGCTACCGGTACTGTCTATACGATACTTTGAAAAATCGTCTTTGAAGAAGAGCGCCGAGAATTTTGTCTGCCCAAATTTGCGCGTCAGATAAGCCATCTGAAACGATTTGAACTGCTGATTCTGGCCATTGGTACTCACCGCGTTCATAAGCACCGGCGCACCGCCTTTACCAGCCGTCGGAATGAACCCCGCCGGAATGGCCAGCGACACGTTCTTTGTTGATAGTGCCGACGCAGGTACGTTACCGGGCGCATAGTCAGTGCCTACCACGCCAAATGCGTCTGAATTCTGGTTGAACCCGCCGCCAATATCGAGCGACCAACCCAGGTGCTGCGCTTTCAGCAGGGCGGCATCGAACCGGCGGGCCTGTTGCAGCCAATCGAGGTTACCAAGTAGGCGCACATCGTCATAGACCAGTTCCTGCCGACCCAGTTTCAGCGACAGGTTTTGAATGGCTTTGAACGGAATAGTCGTGTCGGCGCTGTTAGCGAGGGTAATTTCGGCCCAGGCCTCGTGCACCATCAATCGGTTCCCATCAGCGTTGTTGATCGTAGAGGCGTCCTGCCCCCAAACCCGAACATCCTGAATGGCGGTTGAGAACAGCACGCGATCCCATTTATAGCCGAAACTGAGGCGGGTACGTTGCGAGGTAAAGGCCGCGGCTTTGGCATCTTTGGGGGCCAGATTACCCAGGCCGTTTCTGATTTCTGTTCGGGTACGTACCTGGCCAACCAGGGTCATTTGGGCCAGTAAAAGGCCCGGTGCGCATACCAGCGCCACAAGCGGGAGCCAGTACCGGATACGGTAGATTTTCATGAAAGTGGTGGAAATTCAGCAGTGAAAATGATGCAAAAAGGGCTCAGAATGGTGCTAAGCCACGCTCACCGGTGTAGTGGGTGGCGCGTAGAGCCGGGCTTGTACACGCGGCTAAATTGCTTTACGGTCTATTTTTCATTTCCTTTGCTTTGTTTGTGTGACACATAGACAATCCCTGTTAAGCCGGTCTACAAGGTGCCCCCACACCAGACCGGCTTTTTTCTTAACAAGCCTGTAACAGGCCTTGCGCATACTCAGCCACATAGGCCGGATGCAGCGCAACAACCTCACCAACAATCAGTACGGCGGGCGCCCCCACGCCCTGTTCCGCAATCAATTGTGGTATATTCCAGACTTGCCCAACCACGCACCGTTCGTTGGTGCGTGTCCCGTTTTGTATGACAGCCATTGGCAGGTGATCCCGACCAAACTGGCGATACAGCTCGCATAACTCCGTTACTTTCGATAAGCCCATCAGCACCACCACCGTTGCGTTCGACTGTGCTGCCAACCGAAGGTCTGCCGACAGTTCGCCGCTTCGGGTGGTGCCTGTGATCACCCAGAAACTCTCACTGATACCGCGGCTCGTTACGGGTATTCCCTGCGACGCCGGTACGGCAATGCAACTCGATATACCCGGCACAACCTCGCAGGTAAGTCCGTGCAGCCGGGCATACTCGATTTCTTCATAGCCCCGTCCAAACACAAATGAATCGCCGCCTTTCAGCCGCACCACGTGCCCTACTTCATGGGCCAGCTCAACAATCAGCTTATTGATGACAGACTGTGGCGTTGATGGTTGCCCCGCCCGCTTGCCTACATAGTACCGATGCGCATGAGCTGGTGCATAAGCCAGCAGACTTCGGTTGGCCAGATCGTCGTAGAGCACGGCATCGGCCTCTTCAAGTACCCTCACGCCTTTCAACGTCAGCAATTCAGCGTCTCCGGGTCCGGCGCCAACCAAGGTAAGTTTAGGAGCTGTAGTGCGCATAACCGTGGCAGTTGATTAGTAGAAAAATACTATTCATAGTCATTTATAACTACGTGAATAACTACACCAAAAGTAGAGGTTATATTTTGAGAAAAAAGCTTTTTACCAAAATATATCTTGAATTTTAACCTCTTTGCGATGTTTTTAATAGGAATACTTGAAAACGACGTCTACTTTTGAAGCAAGTAAAAATCAAGACTACGGGGGTATTTTCTTGGTTTAGTACTATAAAAAAACAGGGTGATTCTAAACACGTAGTTACTATTGACTATGAACACACAAACAAACCGTCATATCGTGGTATTGGGCAACGGCATGGCCGGCTACAAATTCTGCGAAAAACTTATTGCCAAACAATCCGGCAGTTCAACACCCTTTACACTGACCGTTTTCGGGGAAGAGCCCCGCATCGCTTACGACCGGGTTCATTTAAGTGCCTATTTCGCCGGGAAAACCGCCGATGAGCTGGCCCTGGCCCCGGAAAGCTGGTATTCGGAAAACAACATTCAGCTCTATCTCTCCGACCCGGTCGTTGAAATTGACCGCGACCGGAAAGAGGTTCGCTCGCACCACGGTCACGTAGTTCCTTATGACTATCTGGTCTTCGCTACGGGCTCCTCGGCGTTCGTGCCGCCGTTGCCGGGTGTTGAAAAAGACGGCGTGTTCGTGTATCGCACGCTCGAAGATCTTGACCTGATACGTACCTACGCCACCAAAGCCCGGCACGGTGCCGTTCTGGGCGGTGGACTGCTGGGCCTTGAAGCAGCGAACGCCCTGCTTGATCTAGGCCTGGAATCGGCCCATGTGGTTGAATTTGCGCCACGCCTGATGCCCCGGCAGATCGATGCGGCGGGTTCAGCTATTCTGCAACGCCGGCTCGAAGACCTGGGCCTTCAGATTCATCTGAACAAAAGCACGCAGCAACTCACGGGCGACGGTGTAATCGACGGGATGCAGTTTGCCGATGGCTCTTCGATTCCCGTCGACATGCTGGTGATCTCGGCTGGCATCCGTCCGCGCGATGAGCTGGCTAAACGCAGTGGTCTCGACGTGCATCCACGCGGGGGTATTGTAGTCGATAATTTCCTGCAAACATCTGACCCGGCCATTTTTGCCATTGGCGAGTGTGCGCTGGTTCACTCGATGATCTACGGACTGGTGGCCCCGGCCTATGATATGGCCGATGTAGTAGCGGCGCGACTTACCGGCACCGAACGTGAATTTCAGCCCTTCGATATGTCGACCAAACTGAAGCTGATCGGTGTCGACGTGGCCAGTTTTGGTGAGGCCTTTGCCGAAGGCGATGACTGCCGCACGGTTTGTTACGAAAACAAGGCAAAAGGCGTTTACAAGCGCATCAATATCAGCGCCGACGGAACCACACTGCTGGGCGGCATTCTGGTAGGTGATGCCGCCGAATACAACCAGTTATTACAGGTTTGCAAGAACAAGACGATCCTCCCGCCCGACCCTGAAGACCTGATCCTGGGCAACCGCGGTGGCGAAGAAGTACCCGGTGCGGGTGTGATGAGTCTGCCCGATGAAGCGTTAATCTGTTCGTGCGAGGCCGTGACCAAAGCGCAACTCTGCCACGAAATTGGCGAGAATGGGCACACAACCATCGATGCCTTAAAGAAAGTAACTAAAGCCTGTACGGGTTGCGGAGGCTGCACGCCTATGGTGAAAGACCTGATTCAGGCCGTTCAGAAACAGCAGGGCGTGTATGTCAGAAACGTCTTATGCGAGCATTTCGACTACACCCGGCAGGAACTGCTCGATCTGGCCAAGATTAACCAGTTGACTACCTACGGGTCCATTCTCGACACGCTGGGCAAAGGCGACGGCTGCGAAGTGTGCAAACCCGCCGTAGCTTCTATTCTGGCCAGCTTATGGAATGAGAACATTCTCGACAAAGACCGCGCTCCCATTCAGGATTCCAACGACCGCTATCTGGCCAACCTTCAGCGCGGCGGTACGTACTCGGTTGTTCCGCGTATTCCGGGCGGCGAAATTACGCCCGACAAGTTGATTGCGATCGGTCAGGTAGCCAAGCAATACGGCCTTTACACCAAAATCACCGGCGGTCAGCGCATCGATTTGTTCGGTGCCCACGTGGGAGATCTTCCCTCGATCTGGGAGCAGCTAATTGCGGCCGGTTTCGAGAGTGGACATGCCTACGGTAAAGCCCTTCGGACGGTGAAAAGCTGCGTAGGCACTACCTGGTGTCGGTTTGGGGTGCAGGATTCCGTCTCGTTTGCCATTGAAATAGAGAATAGGTACAAAGGCATTCGGGCACCGCATAAATTTAAATCGGGGGTGTCGGGTTGCGTGCGTGAATGTGCCGAGGCACAAAGTAAAGATTTTGGCATTATCGCCACTGAGAAAGGCTGGAACCTCTACGTAGGTGGTAACGGCGGGGCCAAACCGCAGCACGCGCACCTGCTGGTATCGGATGTTGACAAGGCAACCTGTGTAAAGCTGATCGACCGGTTCCTGATGTTTTATATCAAAACTGCCGACCCCCTCATGCGCACCGCTACCTGGATTAACAAAATGGAAGGCGGTATCACGTACCTGAAAGCCGTGATTGTCGAGGATAGCCTCGGTATTGCTGCCGAACTGGAACAGGAAATGGAGGCGCTGATTGCCAACTACAGCTGCGAATGGAAAGCCGTGGTTGAGACGCCCGAACTCCGCCAACGGTTCACTCACTTTGTCAACGCCCCAACACTCAAAGACCCAACCGTTCATTTTGCCCCCATGCGCGATCAAATTCAAGCCCAGGATTGGGCACGTTAGATTTTAACGACAACCGCGCTAGCGTTTAGTGTATTGCTTCGCGAGCTAGGCCCTTCGACTCCGCTCAGGGTGACATTCTCACTCAAGTTTGTCATCAACGTACCTGGGTTCCCTGTCACCCTGAGCGGAGTCGAAGGGCCTAGCTCGCGAAGCAATACATTAAACGCAAAAAGTCATCTAACTACTTGTTTTTCAGAATCAAGAACAAAATACAACCATGACAACTACTGAAACCATAACGTGGCACGTGGCCTGCCAGGTAGCCGACGTACCTGCCGATGGCGGGGCCTGCGCCCTGATCAACGGTCGGCAAATCGCCATTTTCCATATAGCTCGACGTAACGAATGGTATGCCACTGACAACCAATGTCCGCATCGCCAGCAGATGATTCTGTCGCGGGGAATGACGGGCAGCGTGGGCGACGAACCCAAAGTAGCCTGTCCGTTTCATAAGAAGGCATTTTCGCTAAAAACCGGGGCCTGTCTAAGTGGCGACGATTACCAGATCGACACATTTGCCATACGCACCGAAAGCGGAATTGTCTACATCGGCCTACCGGCATGACCGCTCCGCCCCGCCCCCATTCAGGTCATCAAGTCGACGAGCAGGTTGCTCGTCGACTTACGCGTTTTTATGTGTTGGCCCTCTCGGTTCTGGCGCTGTTGGCCGTAAGTGGCATCGTACTGGTTCGGCGAACGCTGAATGAGCATTATGATGATGGGCGTGTGCTAAACGTGGCGGGCCGGCAACGCATGTTAAGTCAACGGCTGACTAAGCTTGCCCTGCTGCATTCGCTGAACGTACGGGCCAGCGACCAAACCCCGGCCGACTCGCTGTTACGTACCTGGACAGAAAGCCATCGGCAGTTACGGAATGGCACATTACTGATGGAAAAGGCCTATACTGTACCCAAAAGCCCTATTCTCGACAGTATGTTTGCCCTAATCGATCCTGTTTTTCAGCGAATGCACAATGGCCTTACACACGTGATGCAGCCGGGTAAACCGTCGGATAAGCAACAGGCGGCGCTACAGGTTGTGTTGGCTAATGAACCGGCATATCTTAAGCAGATGAACGCCATCGTGTTTCAGTTCGACGCCGAAAGTGTGGCCCGGGTACGTTCGCTGGAACGAACGGAATGGTTTCTGGGGCTTGCCACCCTGTTGACACTATTGCTCGAAGGACTGTTTATTTTTCGGCCCGTCGTAAATTACACAAAACTGATTATCAGGCAACTATCTCGATCGGAAGAAAACTTACAGGCAACCAATAACACCCTTACGGTAGCGAACCAGACCCTGACCGACACCCGTCAGCAACTTGTTCAGGCCATACAGGACAAGCACCGGTTACAACGGGCTGAAGACACGGTCCGATCGGCGGCGTTGCTGGAGGGTCAGGAAGAAGAACGCCGGCGGTTTGCGCGGGAGTTACACGACGGTATTGGGCAGATGCTGACCGGATTGAAATTACAGGCAGGTACGTTGAAAAAAGCCAGTTTCACCGATGAAAAACACCGTCGACGGGCCGAAAACCTCTGCGAGCTTGTGGGCGACATTATTCAGACCACCCGGCAGATTTCGCACAACCTGATGCCCTCTGTACTCAGCGATTTCGGGCTGGGTGCTGCTCTCCAGCTACTTGCCGACCAGACAGCCTACTCGACTGGCCTTATCATTCAATGTAGTATACCAGATCCAACGTTAACTCAGCCCCCGAAGAGGTTGAATCCGGCGGTTGAAATCGGGTTGTATCGCATTGCTCAGGAAGCCATCAACAACGCCGTCAAGCACGCCAGTGCGAAGCATATCTGGCTAACCCTTCAGGAAGACGACGAAGTGGTAGCCATCAGCATTGACGATGATGGCCATGGCTTTACGCCCCCGTTTATTGACAATGGCTTGACTCTGGCAGTAAACCCAACCCTAACCGGCAGAAACGGCATTGACACCATGCGTACCAGAGCGCGACTGCTCAACGGCACGCTCACCATTCAATCGGCTCCCGGTAAGGGGACATCAATCATTACCACTATTCATCGCACAAACAACCTGTTAACATAAAATATGGCTATCCGAATCCTTATCGCCGATGATCACGCCGTGGTGCGCAGAGGAATTTTAACCTTACTCGAAGATGCTGACGATTTGGAGGTTATCGGCGAAGCAGCGGATGGTGAACAGGCCCTGGCTATGATTCCTGACCTGCTGCCCGATGTGCTGTTGCTCGACATTACCATGCCTAAACTGTCGGGGCTCGACGTAGTCAAAGAGGTCGTTGCTCGCTTTCCCACCGTCCGCGTGCTGATGTTCAGTATGCACAACAACCCCGATTACATTCTAACGTCGGTGCAACATGGCGCATTAGGCTACTTGCCCAAAGACAGCGATCATGACGAGATCCTGAAAGCACTACGAACCGTAGCGGCGGGCGACCTGTACTATCCACCTTCGGCGGCGGCAGTGATCATCAGGCATTACGTGGTGCCAAAATCGGCTCAGCAACGGGAAACACCTGCACCCCCTAAAGACACGATTGCCCCTATCTGGAAGAAGTTGACTCCCCGCGAAACGCAGATTCTGCACTGCCTCACGCAGGGAATGAGCAGCCGAGACATCGCCCACCGCTTCGATGTCAGCCCCAATACCATTGCCAACCAACGCGCCAGCATCATCCGAAAAGCAGGCGTAAAAAACATGGTCGAGCTAATTAGTGTGGCACTGGGAAGTCGGGTGAAATAGTAGATGATGTGTAGTGTTGCGGTTTCAGCACTTGTTTATAATTGGGCCGGGTAATTTGTATGTTAAAATGCTTCGCGCTGTAGGCCCTTCGACTCCGCTCAGGGTGACAGGAAACTCAAGAACGTGAATGATAAACTTGAGTGGGGTTGTCACCCTGAGCGGAGTCGAAGGGCCTACAGCGCGAAGCATTTTAACATACAGCAAAACTTTCAAGCAAAGACCCAGATCAGCTACTACGCCGTGTGCCGTTTTTTGAATTGCAGTGGATTTTCGCCCGTTATCGTCCGGAATATTTTATTGAAGTACGAAAGACTCTCGAAGCCGCAGGCCTCAGCCGTTTCGGTTACTGTATGATCGGCCAGCAGTAGTTTCTGAGCCTGATTGATACGGTATTTGTTCAGCAACTGTGTGAACGTCAGGCCCGTCATTCGCTTAATGTACCGGCAAAAAGCGGCTTCGGTTAAGTTGACCACGTCAGCAGCTTCTGGAATACTAATTTTTCGCGTAAACTGCTCTTCCACAAACTGATATAGTTTTCGAATCCGTTGTTGTTCCCGTAGATTATACGCGTTTGTGACAGGCTTTCCATGCAGCGAGGTTACGTCGATGCTAGTGGCAAGCTGCTGGAAAATTGACAATAGCGACATCATTCGTTCAAAAGGCGGCAACTGAGCCAGCGCCTCAAGCTTAGCCCCAACCTGTTGTTTTGTGTCGCCATTAAACGATAAACCAGCTCTGGCCCGTTCAAAGAGCGTGGTAATCGCGGCAAACTCAGGCGCTTTCCAGAAACCTTCACCAAGAAACGACTCATGTAGCTGGACTACCACTTTTCGGTAGTCGGTTTTTACGCCATAGTCAAAGTTCAGGTGCGGAATATTGGGGCCAATGAACACCAGATCGCTGCCTTCATAGCGCGAAATATGGTCGCCCACATGCCGGGTTCCGCTGGCACCGTCGATGTACACGATCTCGTATTCAGGATGGTAATGCCACAGAAAGACGTCCTGCAGATGGGGCGTCAACAGAATGTGGAACGAACTATCGGCATCGGGCTGAATTTCTTCAAGGGCTATTTTCATGAGGCATGTAGCGGCGGACCGTTTCGGCGCTACCTCTTTTACTCTTTCACTCTCCGATTTTATTTCTCAACAGCAATATAGTGCAAAAACGGGTCAGGTACGTGCTAACAGCTCCTTAGAGAATCATCCTAGTTTTGTCTTATTCTATCACGATAAAACAAAACCTGCTCATGACACCTACCATGCAGCCAACCATGACGCCCACGATGGTGCCCGACAATGCGCATACCGACATTCCGGGTAACCCATCTACTGCTACCAGCAGCGCGCAACCATTGAACGACCGCTCAAACGGTGCCCCTCTTCGTGTATTATCTGAAGAAGACTGGACGTTCTGGCGTGACAATGGGTATGTTATCATCAAGCAGGCCGTGCCGCGCGAGCAGGCTGAACGGATGGCGCAAACGATCTGGGAATTTGAGGAGAAAGACCCCAACGATAAAGCTACCTGGTACACACCACCCCGCGCTGAGATGCGGATGAAAGAGCTGATCGGATCGGGTATGGTGGAACTGTACAACCACCAGCACCAGTGGGACAACCGACAAACGCAACGTGTGTACGATGCCTTTGTTGATGTGTGGGGCACCGAAAAGCTATGGGTCACGATCGACCGGGCCAATCTCAATTTCCCACTGCAACCCGATCAGGCCTTCAAAGGCTTCATTCACTGGGATTATGATCCTGAAACCCGTCCCCAGAACGTGCAGGGCGTGTTGGCCCTCGCCGACCAGACTGATGAGAACATGGGTGGTTTTCAGTGCATTCCCGAATTGTACCGGACTTACGACACCTGGAAATTGACCCAACCCGCCGACCGCGACCGCTTCAAACCCGATACCACCGGCTTTAATTTTGTGAAAGTGAAGCTCGAAGCGGGAGACCTGCTCATCTTCAACAGCACGCTCGCCCACGGCATCCGCCCCAACCACTCGACCGATAAAGTGCGTGTTGCCCAATATATTTCAATGATGCCCGCTCAGGAAGATAACGAAGCCCTACGTCAGTGGCGCATCAATTCATGGCGCAACCGGCAAGCCCCCGAAGGCTACGCATTTCCCGGCGACCCGCGCAACTGGGAGAAGACCCGCTACCAAACCGCCGAGCTATCTGATCTGGGCCGGAAACTGCTGGGGCTTGATTCCTGGGAGTAGTGATTATGAGCAGACCTATAAGGTTTTCAAAACCTTATAGGTCTAAGGCCCAATGTTGTATTTTTGCCGGATGAAACCCCGATGGCATGCCGGGTGTTAGGAATGAATATGAAAAAAGTGGCTTTTTATACGCTTGGCTGCAAGCTGAATTTCTCGGAAACGTCGACCCTCGCCCGCATGATGGAGAAAGAGGGCTACGAGCGCGTTGAATTCAACCAACAGCCGGACATTTTCATCATCAACACCTGCTCGGTGACGGATAACGCCGACAAAAAATGCCGCAAGATTGTTCGGGAAGCGCAAAAGGTAAACCCAGATGGATTTGTGGCTATTCTTGGTTGTTACGCTCAGTTAAAGCCCACTGAAATTTCGGAAATTCCGGGCGTCGATGCTGTGCTGGGAGCTGCCGAAAAATTCCGGCTGGCCGAGCTGATGCCAACGTTCACCAAAGCCGCCGTTGGGCAACCAGGACGGGTGCTGAACTCGAACATCGAGGAAGCCATCGATTATCATGCCGCCTATTCACTCAATGACCGGACCCGCACCTTTCTGAAAGTGCAGGACGGCTGTGATTATCCCTGCGCTTACTGCACTATTCCGCTGGCACGTGGAAAAAGCCGCTCTGATACGATTGAAAACGTCGTTCGGGCCGCTCACGAGATCGCCGGGCGCGGCGTGCGCGAGATTGTGTTGACAGGCGTGAACATCGGCGATTTTGGACTAGTATCAGGAGAACGTACCCAGACATTTCTGGAACTGATTCAGGCCCTCGACGGGGTGGAGGGCATTGACCGATTCCGTATTTCGAGCATCGAACCGAACCTATTGACCGACGAGATCATTGCGTTTGTTGCCCAGTCGAAACGATTCGTGCCGCATTTTCACGTGCCGCTTCAGTCCGGTTCCAATACGGTGCTTGGGCTAATGCGCCGCCGGTACAAGCGCGAACTGTACGCTGAACGGGTCGCGCAGATCAAGTCGCTGATGCCACACGCCTGCATTGGCGTTGACGTGATTGTGGGCCACCCCGGCGAAACAAACGACCTTTTTTTGGAAACCTACGAGTTTCTGAACGAGCTGCCGATTTCGTACCTGCACGTCTTCACGTACTCAGAACGACCCAACACTACAGCGATCACAATCAAACCAGTGGTGCCCGGTCAGGTACGTGCCGAACGGAGTAAGATGCTGCACATTCTGTCGGACAAAAAACGGCGGGCCTTCTACGAATCGCAGATCGGGCGGGCGGCAACGGTGCTCTTTGAAGACGATGTTGACGAAGCGACCGGACGTATGCAGGGCTTCACCGAAAACTACGTACGCGTGGTGGCTAATTACGACCCGTTACGCATCAACGAACTGATTCCCGTACAACTGTCGGCTATAAATCCAGAGGGGTTAGTGGAAGTGACGGAGCCGGAGATGGCGTTTGAAACGCACTAGCCAATACCTTTCAAGTAGTTGATAAATTGCAGTAAACAAAAAACATCGCTTACATTTCCACTTGGAAAGTAAGCGATGTTTTTTGTTTACTGAAGCCGCTATTAGAAACCAAACTCCAGATACTCATATGGACCTCGCTGGTGCTTTATTCGAAATCCTGATTGCTGTGATACAGGCTGTCTGGGTGAATGTATTTCCCGACGGAGAGTGAAACAAGCAAGGGGAGGATCACTTTTTCAGCTGTGTTGCTGAGCGCTTTTAATGCTTCGCGACCAAGTCGAAGGGCCTAGAGCGCGAAGCTAAACCTTACAAAAGCAATCAACGACATCACTTCCCAAACAAAGCAAACAAGCCCTTCTTCGCTCGTAACCGCAGAGGTTTATCGGGATGCTGCGCATTATAAACGGCCAGTACATCGGCTTCGTGCTGACGGAAGAATTCGGGATCGAAATTAGCCTGTGCCAGATGTTCCAGCACGTAGTGGAGCGGGCGTGTCTCGGTAATCCAGCGCGTCCAGACGTCCTGTCGTTGCCGGATGCCGAACGCGTTTACGCCCGTCACGGCTCCGTCAGACGCTTTGTAGTTGATGCGGATAGCCTTCTGCCCGTCGGGGTGTTCCCAGTAAAGCGACTGAATCGTGCCATCATCCGGTAAATTGGCAGGTACGTCGCCGTAGGTCTGGTATTCGATATCGAAGAACTTGGCGGAGTTGAAAAAAACACCGGGCTGGTAAGCCGTTTTCTTTCCTAGCAATGTCTGAGCCAGCGTTTCGCCCATGATGCGTCCGGTATACCAGATCTGCTCTGTTGGCTTGCGGCCGGGTGGTGGCGTTCGGTGTTGCACACAGTCGCCGATGGCGTATACATCAGGTACGTTGGTCGCCAGATAGGTATCCACCAGAATACCCCGATCTGTTTCCAGCGCTGTTCCGCGCAGCCAGCCGATATTCGCCGAAACGCCGACCGACACGCCCGCAAACTGACAATCGATGCGTTCCCCGGTGCTGGTCGTTACGCCGCCAACGCGGCCTGTACCATCGTCATGAAGCTCAGTCACCTCTGTTTCCAATTGCAGATCAACGTGATGTTCGCGAATGTGGCGGGTGATCATCGCCGATTCTTCGACAGGCAGTACACTGCGCCAGAAACTGGCTTCCCGTACCAGAAACGACACCGAAATCTCCCGAGACAGCAGCATTTCGCAGAGTTCAATGCCAATCAGCCCCCCACCGATCACCACCGCTCGATTGACCAACGTACCTGACTGTTTGGCGTCAGTGAGTGCTTCCATCTGGTCTAGATCGGGCATACCGTAGAGGCCCTGCACGCCGCGCAGATTCGTTTGCAACACACCCGGCCGGTTGGGCGACGAACCGACGGCGAGTACCAGCACCTCGTAAGCGAGTGTCGTTTCGGCCCCATCGAGGGGTTTGGTTGTTAGGAGCTTATTGTCAAAATCGATCGACGTTACGTGCGCCCGTAGCAGGTCGATGCGATTTTTTGTCCAGAACCAGTCCTCATACGGCTTGGTATGTGCATAGGTCATGTGCCCCATGTAGATGTACATGAGTGCGGTTCTGGAGAAATGGTGATCCGTTTCTGATGAAATAACGGTGATGCGGTCGTTGCCGCCTTTGCGAAGCTCGCGGGCAGCGGTGATGCCGGCAATACCGTTACCAATAATGACGATGTGGCGCATGTGTGACTACTTACGATTGACGATGGTCGAATGACGAATTCACTCGGCCCAAGCAAACCTCCGCCACAATATACGTGTGTTTTCTCAGTAGGGTTCAGCCAGCAAAAAGGATTCAGGTGGCGGCATTATATTGCGTTCTTTTCTTGCTTACTAGCTTATGACATCTTCTTCTCTTCGCGTACTCGTTGTTGGTTGCGGCAACATGGGTGCTTCACACGCTACCGCCTACCATACCCTCGACGGTTTTGAGATTTGCGGCCTGGTTTCGACCGGCCAAAGCAAAGTAGTATTAAATGAAAAACTGGGCGGCGGCTATTTCCTTTTCGATGACTACGCTACCGCATTGGCAGCGACCAAACCCGACGCCGTCTGTATCTCAACGTACCCGGATACTCACGAGCAATTTGCCATTATGGCCCTGGAAGCGGGCTGCCACGTGTTCATCGAAAAACCCCTTGCCGACACCGTAGCAGGATCGGAGCGAGTGGTTGCCGCGGCTAAAAAAGCAGACAAAAAAGTGGTTGTCGGCTATATTCTCCGCGTTCACCCGTCCTGGGCCCGATTCGTCGAAGAAGCGCAGCAGCTTGGCAAGCCACTGGTAATGCGCATGAACCTGAACCAGCAAAGCCACGGCTACATGTGGACCGTTCACCGTAACCTGATGAAATCACTCAGCCCGATTGTCGACTGTGGGGTGCATTACATCGATGTGATGTGTCAGATGACCCGCTCGAAACCCGTTTGGGTGTCGGCTATTGGCGCAAGGCTCACCGACGATATTCCGGCTGATAATTACAATTACGGTCAGTTACAGCTACGCTTTGAAGATGGCTCGGTAGGCTGGTACGAAGCAGCCTGGGGGCCTATGGTGAGCGAAACCGCTTTCTTCGTAAAAGACGTAATTGGTCCCAAAGGCTGCGTATCGATCGTTGCCAAAAACGCCGGAGCAGTGGGTAAGTCAGACGATGTCGATTCGCACACCAAAACCGAGTCACTCCGTATTCACCACGCTCAGCTCACCGCCGACGATCAATTTGCCCAACCCGACACCTGGATCGATATGCAGGACGAGCCTGATCATCAGGAGTTGTGCAACCGCGAACAACACTATTTTCTGCAAGCCATCACCGACGATCTGGATCTCACCGATCACCTGGCCGATGCCGTGAACAGCCTCCGCATTGCCTTCGCCTGCGACGAAAGCGTTCGCACTGGAGAGGTTGTGAGGCTGTAGTATTTTTTGTAAATTGAACATCTCAAAAATCGTTTCGGTGATGGCCTATTCAAGTCGAATTACAGCTGATTATCAGGTAATGTTGGGAAAACCAACTATTAAGGGCACCCGTATCAGCGTTGAACTGATTCTTAGAAAGCTTTCAGAGGGAGCCACTCCCGCTGATTTGGTACGTATGTATCCGCACCTCGAACAGGCAGATATATTCGCCGCGCTGGAATACGCATCACTCGTTTTAGCGAATGAAGAAGTGATCGAATCAGCAGCATGATCATTGCCGATGAGAATATCGATCATTCAATCATTGAGGCTATACGGAGTAAAGGCATTGATATAGAATCCATTTACGAAACAAACAGAGGAATTCGTGATGAGCAGATCATTGAAAGAGCCAGAACACCACCTCGTCTAATTCTTACGGAAGATAAGGACTTTGGCGAATAGGTTTTTGCGCACAACGTACGTGATGTGAGCATCGTTTTTCTTAGATACGCTATGTTATGAATGAAGTGATAGCATACCGACGTGAAAAGGCACAAAGGCAACAAATCCATATCTACTAATTTGCTTTTCTGCTTACGCTTACCTGCCTGACTAGCACTTATGATATAACTACAATAACTTGAAACACAGTTAATTTCCTATTCCATTTATGCAAAGACGTACTGCCCTTCGGGGCCTGACAATGGCGCTGGGTGGCCTGGTTTCGCTGCCAGCCTGGGCCTCGGGCTGGACATCCGATTCGATTGGCCCTGTTTCACTCGGTTCAGTCGATGACGAATCGTTGCTGGCCGACATCGTGGAAACAATAATTCCCGAAACCACCACTCCGGGAGCATCCACTCCGGGAGCCAAATCGCTGAACGTGCATCAGTTTGCGGGGCGGATGATCAACGACTGCCTGGGTGAATCGGCGCAAACAACGCTTCGTGAGGGACTCGTGCTGACTGAAGCAACGGCGCAGCAGGCGTACAGTAAATCCTTTTCTACCTGCGATGCCAATCAGCGGAAAGAGATCCTGACCAAACTATCAACGTCGACCGATCCGACCGGTAAAGCGTTTGTCGATATGATGAAACGGCTGACCATTCAGGGGTATACCAACTCGGAGTACTACATGGTGAATGTGCAAAAGTTCAACATGGCCCCGGGCTATTATCACGGTTGTGTACCCATTGAAAAGTTGAGTGCTGCTGGCGGTCGGTAAATACACTGGCCGCTTTTTTTATTCTCTTTACGCAAACTGATATGTCTTTTCTAAACATAGATTCTGTTAAAGCGCGCACCTTCGATGCCATTGTTATTGGCTCGGGTATCAGCGGAGGCTGGGCAGCCAAAGAACTCACCGGCAAAGGATTACGTACCCTCGTACTGGAAAGGGGCCGCGACGTTAAACACGTTACCGATTACCCAACCACCATGATGCAACCCTGGGAATTTAAGCACCTGGGGCAGCTATCGAAAGAATACCGGGACGCTAATCCGGTGGCTAGTCGTTGCTATGCCAACCGGGAAGATGCCAGCCATTTTTTCGTGAAAGACGCTGATCACCCCTACGTGCAGGAGAAACCCTTCGATTGGATACGGGGCTATCAGGTGGGCGGCAAATCACTGATGTGGGCGCGGGGAACGCAACGCTGGTCACAGTTTGATTTTGACGGCCCTGCCCGCGACGGTTTTGCTGTGGAATGGCCTATCAGCTACACCGACCTTGCCCCCTGGTATAGCCACGTAGAAAAATTTGCAGGTATTTCGGGCAACAAAGACGGACTGGCGCAACTGCCCGATGGTGAGTTTCTTCCCCCACACGAGCAGTCGTGCGTAGAAAAGCATTTTACCGATCAGATGGCGTTGCACTACAAGGGAACACGCCCCGTTATCATTGGCCGCTGCGCTCACCTGACTGCCCCGCAACCGATTCACCTGAAACAGGGCCGTGGACAGTGTCAGAACCGGTCGATCTGTCAGCGGGGTTGCCCCTACGGAGGCTACTTCAGCAGTAACTCGTCGACCCTTCCGTGGGCCGCCAACACCGGAAAGCTGACTCTTCAGCCCGATTCTGTCGTTCATTCGATCATTTTCGACGAGAAAAAAAATAAGGCGGCCGGCGTACGGGTCATTGATGCCCATACCAACCAGATGACGGAGTATTATGCCCGCATCATCTTCGTCAATGCGGCCACACTGAACAGCAACCTCATTTTGCTGAACTCTACCTCGAACCGCTTTCCAAACGGGCTGGGCAACGACAACGACCTGTTGGGTAAATACGTAGCGTTCCATAATTTCCGCACCACGATCTCGGCCGAACACGATGGTTTTAAGGAGTCTACGACCGACGGCATACGACCCAATGGCAGCTACATTCCGCGTTTCCGAAATGTAGCGAAGCAGGAGACCGATTTTCTGCGGGGTTACGCGGCCGGTTTCAGCGCCTACCGATCAACCGAAACCGACACGTCAGGTTTGGGTGAAGACCTGAAAGCCAGTCTGATGCAGCCTAAATATGGTCCCTGGCGGGTTGGCTCGCACATGATGGGCGAAACGATTCCGAAAGAATCAAACTACGTGGCGCTCGACTCAGCCTTAAAAGATGCCTGGGGAATTCCACAGCTTAAAATTTCGGTGGCCTACGATGACAACGACGAGAAAATGATTCGTGATTTCCACGCGCAGATGACCGAAATGCTTACCGTCTCGGGCTTTAAAAACATTCGTACCAACGACAAACCCGACAAAGCGCCGGGCCTCGACATTCACGAAATGGGTGGCGTCCGGATGGGGAAAGACCCCAAGACATCGTTACTGAACAAGTGGAATCAGTTTCACAACTGCAAAAACGTGTTCGTAACCGACGGTGCCTGCATGACTTCTACTTCCACGCAGAATCCCTCGCTGACGTTTATGGCCATCACCGCCCGAGCCGCTAACCACGCCGTAGCGGAGATGAAACGGAATATGTTGTAAGCCCTTTGTTTCCTTGCCCTGGCAACCTGCTCAATCCAGAAAGCCAGGGCAATTTTATGTGTAGCCCTGCCCTTTCCCTGATCCAATGCGCCTTTCCCTACCTGGCTTTTTCCTTTTCTGCCTCCCCCTTTTAGCCTGTTTTCCACACGCGGCAACCAGTTCTCCGCTGCCGATACAGCAAGCCACTATTTCTAAGCCAGTTGCCATTACGCTGACACTCGTCAGTAATGATGCAAAAGCCGGCTCACGTATGGCCCTGACGCTAAAAAACACGGGTGATTCACCGCTGCCAGCAACCGGTTGGCAGTTATTTTTCAACGGCGGTTCCTACGCCAGCACCGACGCCGGTCAGGCCAGTGTTAGGCCCGTCAATGGCGATCTGCATGTCCTGAGCCCAGGGTCAGGCTTTAGCCAGGTTGCTTCCGGACAGTCGGCAACCATTACCATATCTTCGCGGCGGATTCGCAACCGCACTGATTTTCCCGCTGGTTTTTACCTTGTTTTCGACAAAGACCCGGCGCAGGCATTTCCTGTCGACGTCACCGTCGATATGGGTAATTTGTTCGAGGCATTTGACCGTAAACTGACCGAACGCATTTTCACCCAAAACGCGGCTATTCAGGCTATTCCAGACGAAAAACTGATCAAGGTATTTCCAACTCCAGTATCGTATCAGGAAACAGGTCAGCCTTTCGTTCTGGACGGAAAAACCGTTATAGTCTCGCCGACTGAATTCAATGCTGAAGCGGAATTTCTGGTCAACAGCCTTGTTCCGGTACTTGCCGGAAAGCTGGCGATCAAGACGCAAGCGGCGGGCAAGACAATTACACTCCGTAAAGAACCGACGATACCCGCCGAGGGCTACGAACTTCACCTGACTCCAGAGGGTGTTCGAATATCGGCGTCGTCGCGGGCGGGAATTTTTTATGGCATTCAGTCACTCCACACGCTCATGTCGGCCAACGCCTTAACCGGAAAAAAGGAGTCTGTTCAGTTACCCGGTCTGATTGTCAAAGACGCCCCCCGTTTCGGCTATCGCGCGCTGATGATGGATGTGGCCCGAAATTTTCAACCTAAATCGGAAGTCATTAAAGTGCTGGATCTGATGGGGCTGTATAAACTCAACGTGCTTCATCTACATTTTAGCGACGATGAAGGTTGGCGGGTAGAAATGCCGTCGTTACCCGAGCTGACCACCGTTGGCGGAATACGCGCCTATAATGCCGACCAGACCAAAAGTTTGCTTCCCTCCTACGGTTCCGGCCCGGACGCCAGCAATACAGCAGGTACCGGATTCTATACCAAAGCCGATTTTATCGATATTCTCAAATACGCCCGCGATCGGCATATTGACGTGATTCCCGAAATTGAGTCGCCGGGACACGCCCGCGCCGCCTTGAGGGCCATGGATGTTCGCTACCAGACCCTGCTCAAAGCAGGCAAAAGAGCCGAGGCAGAACGGTATCTGCTCCGTGATCTGGCCGACAAATCGACCTACGAATCGGTGCAGGGTTGGTCTGATAACGTGATCGATGTAGCGTTGCCGTCTACCTATGCTTTTCTGGAGCGGGTGATCGATGATTTGACCGGTATGTACCGCGAGGCGGGCGCTCCGCTAAAGACAATCCACGTTGGCGGTGATGAAGTACCTTCGGGAGTTTGGCAAAAATCACCGGCTGTCAAGCGCCTGATGGCTAGCAACAGTACCGTTAAATCGACCGACGGTCTTTGGTATTATTATTTCGGAAAGCTGAATCAGATCCTCAAAAAACGGGGTCTGTTCCTGTCGGGCTGGGAAGAGGTTGGCCTGAAAAAAGTAGTGCAGAATAAGAAACCGGTTTGGGTGCCCAACCCCACCTTTGCGCCCGAAAAATTTCGGGTAAACGTCTGGAAAAATGAGCCGGGATCGGGTGCTGAAGACCTGGCCTACCGCATGGCAAACGCTGGTTACAAAGTTATTCTGACGGGTGTTACCCATCTGTACATCGATCTGGCCTACAACCCCATGTCGGAAGAAGCCGGTCAGTATTGGGGTGGGTACGTCGATATTGACAAGCCGTTTTCGTTCATTCCCTACGACTACCTCCGTAACCTGACAGACGGTTATACGGGTCAGCGTGTCGACAAGAGTCGCATTAGAAGCCGGGAAATGATCACGGAAAAAGGCAAGGCCAACCTGGTGGGTATTGAAGCTCCCCTCTGGGCCGAGACCAACCGAAGCACGGCCCAATTCGAATACAAGCTGTTGCCTAAACTGTTGGCCGTTGCCGAGCGCGCCTGGGCCAAAGACCCTGAATGGGCACTTGAAAAAGACGAGCAGAAAAGCGATCAACTGTATAACCAGGCCTGGTCGGCATTCCTGCACACCGTTGGCAAGCGGGAACTCCCCCGGCTCGACGCATTTGCGGGTGGTTTTCAGTACCGGATTCCTACGGCTGGTGCCAGTATCATCGACAATAAGCTGGCGGCAAACGTGCAGTTTCCCGGCTTTACAATCCGCTATACCACCGACGGTTCAGAGCCCACCCCGAGCAGTCAGGCATATACGACACCACTACCGTTTACCAGTACCATTAAACTTCGGGTGTTCAACTCGGCAGGCCGGGCCGGGCAAACGGTAACCATCAAGAAGTAACGTACCTATCCGTTCACCTCCCCCATTCACATTACTGCCATGGAAGACTATACGATTGCTCCTCCCCGACAAGCCGTACTCGAAACAGATAAGCGATTTCTTTCGCTCGACGTTTTTCGGGGTTTAACCGTCTGTTTCATGATTGTGGTGAACACGCCCGGGGCAGGTTCATCGTCGTTTAGTCCGCTTAATCACGCTGAATGGCATGGTTTTACGCCGACCGATCTGGTGTTCCCCTCGTTTCTGTTTGCCGTGGGTAACGCCATGAGCTTTGCTATGACCAAAATCAATGCGTTGCCTACATCGGCCGTGTTGGGGAAAGTGGCGAAACGAACGGCGATCATCTTTTTACTGGGCTACCTGATGTACTGGTTTCCCTTTTTTAAGCTTAACGACACCGGAGACATCAGCAGTTTTCCAATTGGCGAAACTCGCATCTGGGGGGTCCTGCAACGCATTGGCGTGTGTTATGGAATAGCCTCACTGATGGTCTATTTCTTTTCGACCCGAACTGTATTCTGGGTCAGCGTAGCCTTTCTGGTGGGCTATTGGCTTATGCTCCTGGGCTGGGGCGACTCCACCGACCCGCTTGGCCTGATGGGCAACGCCGTGCGGAAACTCGACCGTTTTTTAGTTGGTGACGCGCATCTTTATCACGGAAACGGCGGTGTAGCATTCGACCCCGAAGGACTGCTGAGCACACTGCCAGCCATTGTAAACGTCATCATCGGCTATTATGCAGGTACGTTCGTGCAGCGAATTGGCAAGAATTATGAAAGCGTGGCCAAACTGCTACTGGCTGGTGCCCTACTGATTTTTGCGGCACTTTGCTGGGATATGGTTTTCCCGATTAACAAGAAGTTGTGGACCAGTTCGTTCGTGCTAATCACCACCGGTCTGGATCTCGTTCTGCTGTCGACGCTGATATACGCACTGGAAATAAGGAACTGGAACAAAGCGAACTGGGCGGAGTTTTTTGTGATACCCGGCAAAAATCCGCTGTTTATCTACCTGCTCTCCGAAGTGCTGGTGATTGTGTTCTACATGGTGCCAGCGGGCAATGGCGAAAGCGTTTTAAGCTGGATTGGCGTCCATATTTTTCAGTCACTGGCACCGGGGCCGCTGGGTTCGTTGCTTTTTGCACTTGCTTTCATGCTCTTATGCTGGAGCGTAGGCTGGGCCCTCGACCGGCGCAAGATTTATATTCGGGTATAAATTGACCCTACCATGCTGAAGCAGTTTTTTGAATTCAAGGAAACCGACAGAAAGTGGCCTGTTCCTGTGCTGGCGGGTCTCAGCGTTGGTATTCCTATGCTCGCTGGCTATTTCACCGGTATGCTTCAGGGTGGCAAACTGGCATCACTGGCCGGGCTTGTCATCCTGTACAGTCACTCCGTACGCATCGCCAACCGATTGACCATACTCATGGCCTGTTCGTTTGGTATCATGGTATCATTTGCCGTGGGTAGCCTGTTCAGCTTCAATCCACTGGTGGCTCCACTGGTACTTGGCCTATACGCGTTCATTGTCCACGTTGGCCTCTATTACCTGAAGATGACTCGTCCGCCGGGGAATTTTTTCTTTATCATGATTGCCTCGGTGGCCATTTGCCTGCCTTTTAAGTTGGACGTTATTCCGCAAAATATTGGCTTTGTCGGCATTGGTACCATGATCTCGTTTGTGCTGGCTTTGGTTCACGGCCTGTTGACACTGAATAGCAACAGCAATGACAACCAGACACTTGTCATAGAGAAAAGCAAATACGTAAACCTGATCGAGTCGGCTACGTTTGGCTCTATGGTGGGCCTTGCGTTATTGATTGCCAATCTGCTGGAGCTCGAAAACCCGTACTGGGTGCCTACCTCCTGCGCGGCCGTGATGCAGGGCATCAGCACACAACACATTTGGCAACGCAGCATTCAGCGCATTGTAGGTACATTCATCGGGCTAGGACTCACCTGGCTGATTTTGCTCCTTCAGCCTAGTCTGCTGATGCTTTGCCTGGGTGTGATCGGGCTCCAACTGATCGTTGAATTTCTGGTGGTGCGCAACTACGGACTGGCCGTCATTTTCATCACCATTCTCACCATTTTCCTGGCCGAATCAGGAAACTCCCTCACCACCGACCCTACCACGCTGATCTTTGCCCGATTCATCGACATTCTAATCGGCAGCGTAATCGGTGCGTTTGGCGGCTGGATGCTGTATAACGAACGGCTTCAATACAAAGCGACCCGGCAGATGAGGCGCACAAAAATCCTGGTTGCCCGACGAAAATAAAGCAAATAGGTAACGCCGTATGGACTGAAGCTGTTTTTAAGTATATGCTCAACTTTTCCTCACAAAAATGCACTAATCAGAACAAATTTGGCCGATTTTTTGCTCAGTATTTATACAAATCCTATAGATTTAAGTGTAGGATCAACGATGTAGAAACTGCTCTCAATTATGTGGACCGCTCTGGTAATTCTTTTCGTATACATTATCGCTATTCTCTGGATCATGGACGAGCCAGTCGTTTCTCAGGGATCAATGACTGTTGATTCGTTGACAGAACTACAAACGAGTGATCTATCTTCCGGGGCTAACGCGTGAGTGAACGGTTGGCCCATTTATCTCCTTCCTGTCTGTTGTTTCTCCAGTTCATCGAGCAGATAGTCTAACCCATTGATCCTGATCTCATATAGGGTTTGAAGCAGCATACCTAGCTTACCGGGCGGGAAGCCTTTTTGTGCAAACCACTCGAGGTATGACACAGGCAATTGACGCAGTAACCGCCCCTGATACTTGCCGAAAGGCATTGGATAACGCAGTAATTCAATCAACAAATCGGAATTGCCAGGTGGCACAGGTTCAGCCATAAGAAGAGATAGTACGCGTTATTCAGGAGTATACCTACCTGACACAAAAAGCAACATCGGTCAGGTGAACGTTCCATGCCGGGTATCGTTACTTCTTAAACGCATGACCCCACCCAATGGCCACCACATTCCTCACCGCCGAATGGCGCAATTTAATCTTTGCCAACTATCCTATTGACCGGCAAGTGCTCGAGCCGCTGGTACCCTATGGAACAGAGCTGGATGACTTCAACGGTGTTCACTACGGTAGTCTGGTTGGTTTTTACTTTCAACAGGTGAAAATGTTCGGCCGTGTTGCCGTGCCGTTCCACCGCGAATTCGAGGAGTTCAATCTTCGTTTCTATGTGCGCCGAAAAACAGCTACCGGCTGGAAACGGGGCGTGGTTTTTGTGAAAGAGATTGTGCCAAAAATAGCCATTACGTTAGTAGCTAAAACCCTTTATGGTGAGCCCTACGCAACTCACCCCATGCGACACAGCCTACAGCTAACCGGCGATAAACAACAGGTTGACTACGAATGGAAAGTAGGCCGGGACTGGAATCATATCCGCGTCACCGCCGACCGCATCGGGCAGCCGCTGGTGGCCGGTAGCGAAGAGGCCTTTATCACCGAACACTATTGGGGCTATACCGGACGAGGCCCCGGCAAAACCTCTGAATATGAAGTTGTTCATCCAAAGTGGCAGATCCATACGGTTACAGATTATGATGTAAACTGTAACGTACCTGTACTTTACGGCAACGCCTTTGCGCCCTTCTTTGAACAGCCGCCCCGTTCCATTTTCCTGGCCGATGGGTCGGCCGTGGCCATAAAATCGGGTGCAGTAGTTGATTGAATGAGTACCGGCATAAGTATATTCTACCAATTTCCAGAAAATCGTTTACTCTAAATTCAATTTTGGTGTAGAAGTTGTAGCACTGCTTGGATTTAGTCGTCAAAAAAAACGATAATGAAAACAGGTAGTTTTCTTTTATTTTTCTGGATATTCATCGTCCACACCTCTTTTGCACAGTTAGTAACATTTTCACAGCTCCCTGTCGATGGGCAACTTTACCCACGCACACAGCAATCGGAGGGCATTATACACATAGCCGGGCGTGTAACCGGTGCAGGAGCATCCCGGTTATCGGTGGTTGTTACACGCAACGGTTCGCCATTTACGCACGCATATATTCCCCTTTTTTACACAACGCCCACTACTACCTATCCTTTCTCAACGTCGTTGGCCATTCCAGCCGAACTGGCGCAGTTCCGGGTACGCGTATTCATGCACCGAACCTCAGATTCTGTGTTAGTGGCTGACCGGCAACGCATTGTGGCGGGTGATGTGTACATTATCAATGGACAATCAAACGCGGTAGCTTACTATTCGGCTCCCACTTACACATACCAAAGCGACTATATCCGAACGTTTGGCATTGCCTCATCTGCAGCCTCCTACAATCCGGCCGATACGCTTTGGGCAACAGGAAACACTACGGGTAGTACCGTTGTTGGAACATGGGGCATGGAGTTGTGTCGTCACCTGATCGATCAGTATGGGATACCGATTTGTGTACTGAATGGTGGCGTTGGTGGTGCGCCCATTCAATTGTTTAATGAGCGGAATGCCGTCAATCCGATGGATCTGACGACTAATCACGGCCGCCTTCTCTACCGGGTCAACAGAGCAGGATTAGCGGGTTCTGTCAAAGCTTATTTCTTTCGACAGGGCGAGAATGAAACAAGCGGCGCTTCCTCTGCCTGGCCAACCCGATTCGATGTGCTCTTCCAAAATATCCGAACCGATTACCCGACGTTAGGGCGCTTTTATCTGTTTCAGATTCACGTATTGGCTGGCACAAATGAACAGACCGGTGTTTTTCGCGATTACCAACGCAAACTAGGTACGTTGCAACCACTCATTCAGCCGTACGCTACAGTAGGCACAGTTACCTATGATGGCATTCATTTCGGCGTAGAAGGGCATTTACAAACGGGGCGGGAAGTATTTCGCATGGTAGCCCGCGACTTCTACAGATCGACCGATACTGCGCAAATCACCTCGCCCGACATTAAGAAAGTGTACTACACCTCAGCGTCGCGTAACGAACTGGTTATGCAGTTTGACGAAGATCAGCATATGGTGTGGCCTAGTGATACCACCCTCAACGACACATACGGGAATCAGCTCACGCACCAAATGCGTCAGTGGTTATATCTGGACAAGCTCAACGGTTTGGTAACGGCAGGGCGTGTTGATGGCTATCGAGTTATACTCTCTCTGAGTCAGTCTGTAAACGCTCAGCAACTGGGTTATTTACCACCCAACTACCCCAATGTGGAAGGCTGGCAACCGTTTCCGGCTGGGTACGCGGCCGCTTTCCCAGGCCCTTTTTTAACGAACAAGCGTGGGCTGCGCGCGCTCACCTTCTGGAATGTTCCCATCAGTGCTGCTCTCTCAAGCCTGATTGGCTTCACGGTGAATGGTGCCAACAACACGGTGAGCCTAACCTGGACCGATCATCCCGGTGAACAGGCGTATATTCTGGAACGACGTCGGGCCAACGAGCCAACGTTTTCACGATTGGTGACGCTACCGGCCAACACAACAACCTACACCGATTCGTCGGCGCAACAATCGGGCGAATACCGGTATCGGCTACGCGCTGTAACGGCCACCGCCGAAGCAACAGCCGATGGAACGCTTCAATTTAATTGCCAGACAGGCCAGCTATCGCTTTGTATCAGACCCGGCAACTGGCAACAACCTTACATCTGGCAATGCGAAAACCTACCCTCTGCCACAAGTCAGGTACAGATAGCAACCAACCAGACCGTTACAGTAACCCAGTCAGTAGCCGCAAACAAAATACGGCTTCAGGGAACGTTATCTATCCAGTCTGGTGGTTCGCTACGGGTAGGCACTCTTTAAGTCTCTTTACTCGCCTATCGGACGTTTGATGTACTCCGCAACGGGCGCAGGTGTCCCGAAATTAGGCGTTCCGTCGGTGCGGTAGGTGAAGGGCTGCATACGGATGGAACGTAGGTCAGCGCAACCTTGTCCGGGTGCTGAATTGGCGTGGTAAATGATCCAGTTCTCGCTACCGTTGGCCGATTTGAAGAAGCCGTTATGCCCTGCCCCGTAGGTGCCGTTACCCGCGTTAGGGCCAAAAACAGGTGTAGCCGACTTTGTCCAGGTGGCTGCGTTAAGCAGGTTACCCGTGGCGGGGGCCGTTAACTGACCCAGCGTATACAGATCCGTTCCGCAGAAACTGGCCGAATACACCAGAAATACCTTATTGTCATTGACCAAAAACTCCGGCCCTTCGTTGACCCCAAAGCCCTGACGTTCCCAGGCATAATCGGGGGCCGATACCCGAACTCGTGGCCCGGCGGCCACCGTGTACGGATTGGTCAGCTGACACAGATAGATATACTGTGTGCCACCCAGGTCGTTATCCCAGCCCGACCACGAAAAATACAGTTGGTTATTCAGGTTTAGCAACGTGCCATCAATCGCCCATTTATTGTCGGGCAGGGCCAGCTGCCCCCGGTCTACCCACGTACCTGTGGTGGGGTCGGCGGCTTCGTTTTCCAGTACAAACATCCGGTGATTCCGGTCGGCGCCATCATCGGCAGCGTAGTAAATGTACCATTTCCCGTTCACGTTGAATAGCTCGGGTGCCCAGATATTTCGGGAGTTTGGCCCGGTAGCGGGCGGCGTCCAGACGGTGACGGGGCGGGCCGACGAGAGGCGGGCCATGCTGCTGGTTTTGTAAATCCGCAGGTTATTGCCGGTCGTGTGCATCACGTAATAAAAGCCGTCTTTCTGCGCCACCCAGGGGTCGGGGCCCACCGGTAGAATCGGGTTTCGGAATTTACCAACTGTATCGACCGGCACCACCGGCACGGTAGGCGTTACAGGGCCGGTGGTGGGTGATTTGCAACTGTAACCACCCAGAAAGCCGAGCAGTATAAGCGTTGAGAGAAGTAGGTTTTTCATCGTTGAGGGGTATTGCTGACGCGAGGGGTATTGCTGACGCGCGAGTAGAGACCGGTCCGCCGGTGCGGCAAGATTTTGCCGCACTGGCGGACCGGTCTCTACGGTAGAAATCAATAATTCGGGTTTTGCAACAGGTTCGGGTTCAGGTCGCGGTCGATTTGCGGGATGGGGAGAACTTCATCTTTACCACGTACGAAATTACGGAAACCGGCATCTCGGGCGGCCAAGCCGGGGCCCAGATCGCCCCAGCGAGCTAAATCATTCCAACGATGACCTTCGCCCGACAGTTCGGTAACGCGTTCGTGCTTCAGCTGCTCCAGAAACTGAGCCTGTGACAAACCCGGTTTGGCTATTGTTAGCGTTGGCAAGCCGGCCCGCTGACGTACCTGGTCAACAAATGCGTAGGCTTGGGCTGTTCGGCCCGTTGCATTCAGCGCTTCTGCATACATCAGCAACACATCGGCATAGCGGATATACCGCCAGTTATTGGGCGACCGGTAGCCTTCTTCGTTTTTCCAGTGGTCGTTCTGAAACTTGCGGAACCACACGCGTTTGCTGTCGCCGCCGTTACCGTATCGCTGCGCAAACGTTTGCCCGTAAATCTGGGTGAAAGCGGGTCCACGCACATCAGTTGAGTCGAACAGAAACGATGCTTCCAGTCGCGGATCGCGGGCGCCGGTTGTGGTTCGCTCGTTAAATTCGTAGATCGGCCAGCGGTTGGCTTCACCATCTGACCAGCCAATGCCTGAAGGGCCAAAAAACTGAGCAACCGATGTGCCGTAGTTGTGATTGGGATCCTGCGTGTCATCGTCGGTAAACTCGGCCGGGTTCAGCGCGAACTGAATTTCAAAAACCGATTCCCGGTTGTTTTCCGACGTAATCAGGAAGTTATCCCGGTAATTAGGCACCAGCGCATATACGCCCTTACCCTCTCCTTCGGCCAGCCATTGCAGCGGTACCAGCGCTTCGGCGTATTTACGCTGTTGCATCTGTGCTTTTGCCAACAAGGCGTAGGCAGCCCCTTTGGTAGCACGACCTAGATCGGCCGATCCGTAGGTATTGGGCAAGACGGCGGCGGCTTCGGTCAGGTCTTTTTCGATCTGCGCCCAAATTTCGGTCTGTGGGGCCGACGTTGGTTTATCACCAGCTACAGCTGTATTTACAATCAGCGGAACACTACCATACAGGGTCACCAACTGGTAATAAAACAGCCCGCGCATAAACTTGGCTTCGCCCAAATATCGATTTTTCAGGGTTTCGTCCATCGTGATGCCAGGTACGTTGTCGATCACCTGATTGGCCCGGTTTACGCCAATGAAATTATCGCGCCAAACGGTGTAACCGAAATCAAGGTTGGTGTCGATGACCTGAAACTGATCGGCGTTATTCGGAATAGGAGCGTATGGACTTTGGCTCCGTCCTTCGTCTGACCGGATAATGTAAAAGAAGGGTACCCAGCGCGACGTACCTTCCCGGTGCATGGTGCTGTAAATAGCGTTAACGCCCGCCAGTGCATCATCGCCCGATTTCCAGAACGACTCTGTTGTTACCTGATTGGGGTTCACTATATCTAAATTCTGCTGGCAGCCGGTCAGCAACGCGGTCGCTGTCAGGCTCAAGCCAAGAAGTATCTTTTTCATGATAGTTGTTTTACCCCACCCCCAGCCCCTCCCCTGAAATACAGGGGAGGGGAGTTGCTCTACCGTAGGCTTCGCCGATTTGCGGAGCTACGCCGAAGCGTCTCCCCTCCCCTTGTTTAAGGGGAGGGGTCGGGGGTGGGGTCTTTTAGAAATTAAAAATCGCCCGTGATACCAACAGAAATCACCCGTGGCGATGGATAATGACCATTATCGACACCACGTTCCTGAATGTTTGCACCCGTTACGTCGGGGTCGAGACCCGAGTAGCCGGTAACCGTGAACAGGTTCTGACCACTGACATACACGCGCGCGTTACGCACTTTGGCGCGGCTCAGCAGCGTAGCAGGCAAAGCGTATCCGAGCTCGATGTTGCGAATCCGGCCGTACGACGCGTTTTCGAGCCAGCGATCGGTATAGCCGAGGTTGTTGTTCTGAATACCCTGATCGTCGGTTTGCAACCCGATGCGGGGGTCCGACGTGTTGGTGTTGGTTGGCGACCAGGGGCTTACATCGCGGCGGAAATTCGTGTTCTGGTAGCCATCGAGACCAGCGCGTATGCTATTGTACACGGTATAGCCGAATACGCCGATCAGCTGCACGTTAAGGTTGAACCCTTTGTAACTGGCATTTCCCTGCAAACCAGCCTGTAGCGTAGGCCAGGGCGAGCCCACATACTGCCGGTCTTCAACGTTGATGGCACCATTACCGTCTGTATCAACGTACCTGATATCACCCGGTTTGGCATTGGGTTGAATTCTAACACCGTCCCGATTCACGTAAGCATCAATTTCCCCCTGATTCTGGAACAGGCCATCGGTTTTCAGTACGAACCACTGCCCTACCGACTGCCCTACCTGTGAACGGGTGTTGCCGCTTTGAATGTAGTTGATGTTAAGCCCCTGATTACCTACGTTCTCGACCCGGTTTCTGATCGTTGTGAAGTTACCCGACACATCCCATTTCACCGCTTTCCGATTATCACGATAGGTCAGTGACATCTCGACCCCCCGGTTGCGAATGGAGGCCGTGTTTACAAAGGGGTCGCCGCGCAGGTTACCCAGATAACCCGGTACGCGCAAATTCAGAATGGCATCGGTCGACAGCGAGTTGTAGACGTTTATTTCGGTCGAAATACGATTGTTCAGGAAACTGGCCGTCACGCCAACGTTTTGCTGGGTACGTTCCTCCCAACGCAGATCGGGATTGGCCAACTGGGCCTGATAAGCACCTACGTTAGGCGTTTGATCGATCCCGAAAATGGCGCGGGGGTTATTGTTGATGAACGCCGTATACGGGAACGACCCCAGGTTAGGCACCACAATACCTAGTTTACCGTAAGAAGCGCTTAGCTTCAGGTCCGAAATCCAGCCGACGTTGAAGAACTCTTCTTCACTTAAGCGCCAGGCCGCAGCCACCGACGGGAAGAAACCCACCCGGTAGTTGGCTCCAAAACGCGAATCCTGATCTACCCGGCCGGTTAGAGTTAGCAAATACCGATCGCTATAGGTGTAATTGACCCGACCAATGTAGCCCAGAATAGCGTATTTATCGGGCGTGAAACCGGCTGAGTTCGATACACCGGTAGCAGCGTTGATGGTTTCGAAATACTGACCACCGGCAATACCCAGGTTAGTGCGTGAGCCCGACGTAATGTCACGCTGCGTGTTTTGCTGGCTTATACCCACTACGCCGTTGATGCTGTGTGCGCCAAAGGTGCGGTTAAAATTCAACGTATGCTCGAACAGAGTACTGGTAAACCGTGACCGATCTTCGCCCACCGAACTGGGCACCGGAGCGGCACTGTATTGGTAGATGCCCAGTTTCCGCAGGTTTTGCGTGTAATCGAAGCTGGCTTCCAAACCGGCGTTGAAGCGGTATGTCAGCCCGCTCAGAATCTTCACATCGACAAACGCATTACCCACAATTTTGGCGAAGTTGCTTTTGCTGGTTGCCAGGTTCCGGGCCGCAACCGGGTTGTAGGCATACGAAATGGCGTCGGGAATAGTACCGATTCCGTACCCTTCGGGATTGGTCGCGTTCACGTAGCGCGGATCCTGCACCGGAATAACGGGCAGCATATACGCCATGTCATAAATTGGATTGATGAAGCCCGGCGGATTCTGAATGTTCGAGTTCGTCAACACCATGTTTTCACCCACCGTAACCCGCCCAATCTGGCTTCGGGTGTTTATGCGGGCACTAATCCGGTCGAAACCCGTTGCCTGCACATAACCTTTGTTGGTAAAGTAACTACCCGATACCAGGTATGAACTGCTGGCGTTACCGCCCGATAAGGTCAGGTTATAGTCCTGTAAGTTGCCCGTTTGCAACACCTGATCCTGCCAGTTCGTGTTGGTCAGCTGATCATCAGGTACGTTGATGCTACCGGGGATTGGCTGGCCTGAATTTCTGTACTGATCACGTTGCAACGCAGCAAATCCACGCGCATCTGTGAGGTCCCAGCGGCGATAGAGGTTCTGAACGCCGTATTTGGCCGAGAACGACACCTTGACCGGCCCTTCTTTACCCTGCTTGGTGGTAATAATAACAACGCCGTTGGCGGCCCGCGATCCGTAGATGGCGGCTGCCGAGGCATCTTTCAACACCTGAATCGACTCGATATCGTTGTTATTAATCGTCGGATTGGCATCGGCAATCATGCCATCGATAATGTAGAGCGGATCGGTGTTGAGAAAACTGGCCACCCCCCGAATCTGGATAGACGACCCCTGCCCCGGTAAACCAGTGTTGCGCACGGTAACCCCCGGCGACAGCCCCTGAATGGATTCAGCCAGCGAATTGGCCGTTACCCGGTTCGACTGCGTTGGGCTGATTACGTCGGTAGCCCCCGTCAGGTCTTTCTTGCGAACAGTCTGATAGCCAATCACTACCACCTCGTTCAGCGTGCGGTCGTCGGGCACCAGTTTGATGTTGATAACGGTTTGCTGACCAATGGCAATTTCCTGCCTTGTGTAGCCTACGCTGCTCACAATCAGCGTGGTTGCTTCGTCGCTTACACTGATCGTAAAATTACCTTCAGCGTCGGTTGTAGCACCGTTGTTGGTTCCTTTCTCAATAACGTTAGCCCCCGGCAACCCTTCGTTATTCTCGTCGGTGATGCGCCCCGTGATGCGTTTTTCAACGGCCTCAATGGCCTGCTCCACCACCTCGGCGCGGTCGGTGGCGGGGTTTGCTAAAGGGATTGTCGACGTCGTCTTTTCAACGGGTACCGCCTGAATCACGTACAGATCCTCTTTAATTTTGCGGAAGCGTAACCCTTGCTCTTTCAACAGGTTCGACAGAGTTTGTGTCAGTGTACTGCCTGTCAGTTCCGCCTCTGTATGCCTACCGTTGATCAGTTGCTCGTCGTAGGCCACATTGATGTGATATTTCTGTTCAATCTCAGTCAGCGCCTTCTTCAGCGAACGGCTACGATTTCGATGTCCCTCTTCTGCCTGTGCGTCAGCGCGCAGGGTGGTGCCTCTCGTGGCTGTATTGGCCCTGGTCATTAGCTGAGCAGCGGCCACTTGGGGCAGGCTGTACAGACTCAGGCCAACCAACACCGATAAGGTAATATACCTGTTATTCATGGTTTTGGACGGTTATACTATAAACGCTGAACTATTTTTAGTACTCTAGATCGATCAATCAACTCGATCTTTATTACGCTGACTATCCTATACTTACAGTGGTCAGCGCGGGCATTTATCGGATTACTTTTCGGAAATACACCGTATTGCTATCGCGCTCTACAGTAAGATCAAAGGTGGCGGCCAGGGTTGTCAGCAGTGTTTCCAGATCCTGACTCGACAGGTTACCGGTGAATTGCCGATCAGCCAGGGCTTCGTCATCAAAGACGAGGGTAAGACCATACGAATCGTTAAGCTGCTGTCCCACCGTTCGGAGCGGCGTTTTATCGAAAATGAACTGCTTTTTCGTCCAGGCAGTCTGTATTTCCGGAGTTGTTTCCTGGAGCGCCACCTGGGCAATGCCGGGCCGGGCCGAGGCTACCTGACCCGGTTTCAGCTCAAGCACTCTGGCTTTTGTATCGCCGGGTCGGATCAGCTCTACTTTGCCTTCTACCAGCGTGACGTCGGTTTGTCCCCGACGCGAGTTGACGTTAAACTGCGTGCCCAGCACCTTGACATCGAGACCCGGCGTGTGGGTAATAAACTTCACCCGTTGACCAGCAACTATTTTCTTGGTTACCTTAAAAAAACCTTCGCCCTCCAGCCAAACCTCGCGGGGCTGATCGGTAACCCAATCATCGCGGAAAGTCAAGGTCGAGTTTCCGTTGAGCTGAACCGTCGACCCATCGGGCAATACAAGCGTGCGGGTTTCGCCGAAAGCTGTATGTTCGCTGTGCTGATGCTGCCGCTCTCGGACATACCAGCCTGTGACCAACGTACCCATGATACCGGCCATCACAGCGGCTACTTTCCAACTGCCGAACTGACGCCAAACCGATTGCTTCGACAACACAATAACTGGCACAAGACGCTCATCATGAGCCTGTTCCAGGATAGTCCAGATGCGCTCATAGCTGGCTTCGGTCAAATCATCGTAGTTGGCCCGCAGGTGAAGCAATAGGGAAGCCGCCTCGTCTACTACGGTTTGCTGGTTTGGATAGCGCAACATGAACGTATGCCAGAACGACATAGTAGCCTCATCGGGCTGTAGCACCCATCGCCTAAACGACTCGTCGAGCACGAAGTCGCGGAGGGTAAACTGCGCATAATCGGAAGGGGGTAAATTAGGAGGCATTTAGCTGACCCGGAATACCGGAAGATTTCTTACAGAAGAAACCGTATCAGCATTTTATCCCTTGCAAGTGCAAGTTTTTCTGGGGAAAAAGATAATGAATGATTCAGTATCCATTAACGTGCCGACTTCATACCATCAATAGCATCAATACACTGCTGCTTACGCGTTTCTGTAGCGCAGCAATCGCTTTGTAAATAATTTTATAAGCCGACGACTGTTCAATATTCATTACGCCGGCAATCTCTTCGTAGCTCAGATTATCGAAATACTTCAGAAACAAGGCTTCTTTTTGCCGGGGTGGCAGGGCGTTGAGTTCTACCAGCAACGCGGCCGACTGCTCAGCCGTAATCTGCGAATCAAGCCAGGTAGGTTCGTAGTGAAACGCTACCTGAAAATCAACGGCGTCGGGGTCGGGGTCAAAGCGCTGTTCGGCTTGTAACCGCCTCACAATTTCGCGGCGTAGCGAGCGCATCAGATAAAATTTGATGGAGTCTGTGCGGCCCAGCCGATCGCGGGTTTCCAGAATAGTTAGAAACAGATCCTGTAGGCAATCCTCAGTCAGTTGCCGGTTCTGAGCAATTTTGTAACCGTAGTTGTACAGCGTTTTGGCGTAGCGCTCATACATGCAGGCGTAGGCGGCCCGGTTTCCCGTCAAGAAATCATCCCAAAGTGCTGCGTCAGAAGAGTAGGTATACGCGCTTGACTGTACCATATCTATATAGGGCAAAGGTATTATCAAGTTAACGCATTTCCCCGGGAAACAGCCATCTTTTTCCCGAAATAGGTATGTAGTAAACAACGTGGAACGCACCTACAGAACGGAGCCTTACAGCCTCACCGACACGTTTTCGGTCACCTGAGCGGGCGTATCATCCTGTGTTTTCAGGTATTCTTCACGCTGTTTGAGTTTCAGCTTCAACGCTGCTATCTCGGCCGTAATCTGTTGCCATTCGGCGTCTTGCGTGAAATCATAGGTAACTCGTCGGGTAATCTGAACACTGCCCGCGTTGTAGTTTATGGTATTCTGGCCAACCACCGGATCATCAGACGGCTCTTCCTGATCAGATAACGACGTAGCCGAACTGGTTGGCATGGGTAACGAAGAAGCCGCTACCGATTCGGGTACCGACGTTCCTTCTTCGGTCTGTATGGCCGCCACAACGGGGTTTTGGGTAATGGCCCGCAGTTCCTGAGCCTGTGCTACGCTATGGTTTTTGAGCTGAGCAATAATGGTTTTGATGTACACCTCGTAGCGCTTCATCTCCACATACGTCTTCAGCAGGTCGTAGTTTCCACTATCAATTATTTGTTGGGCATGGTCGGCGGCGAGGCGTACAATCCCCGTTTTCGACATGGTTCGATCGAGGGTGCCAATTGGTTTGATGAGGCCCATAAGAAGCGTTTTTGGGATGATGTATTCTTGTTGATTTTGGATTCAACCTGTCAAAAAAAAGCTATTCCAACTGGTTTTACAATAATCATCGACCCGGCATGAGGAGCAGATAACCTTTTTGTGAGCCACCGGCTGACCGTTTTTGCTGGTCGGCCGGTTTTATTTTTATGCAACACCTGTTCGTTCTTATTGGTATCAGTGGAAGTGGTAAATCCACCTTTGCGAAAGAATTCGTTCAAACGAATCCATCTTATCTGCGTCTGAACCGCGATAACCTGCGACGAAGTCTGCTGCCCATATCACTCAACGAATACTGGCAATGGAACAACCGGCGGAAAGAGCCCATCGAACGCATGGTGACCCAACTCGAGAAAGTAGCCCTGACCACCGCCCTCAATGAGGGCTGGAATGTTCTACTCGATAATACCCACCTTCGCCAGCGCACGCTCGACGAGTTACTTATGCAGGTAGAAAATCGGCGGGTAACCGTCACGTTCAAAACCTTTGACGTAGGAGTCGATGAGGCCATCCGGCGCGATGCTGCCCGCCCCGATGTAGTAGGCGAGGCTGTGATTCGCGAGCAGTTTCGCCGCTACCAGCAACTTAAAAGAACTTTCGATACCACCCGTACGCTCGTTTTCCCTCGGGCGGCAGGTACGTTGCCCGGTAGCTCAGATAAGCAGCCGGGCACACTGCCCAGATGTATACTGGTCGATATCGACGGGACCGTTGCACTCATAGGAAATCGATCGCCTTTTGAGTGGAAAAAAGTTTATATGGACCGGCCCAGAACATCGGTCATCAACGTTATAAAAGCCATGCAATCAGCCGGATACGCCGTTATTTTCCTGTCGGGTCGTGATAGCATTTGCCAAGCCGAAACCATTGCCTGGCTCTACCAACATATTGGCTGGCAGGAAGGTCTCGAGTACAGCTTGTTTATGCGTCGCGCCAACGATAACCGGAAAGACGCGGTTATTAAACGGGAACTGTTCGATACACACATTCGGAATCGGTATGCTGTCGAGGTTGTTTTTGATGATCGAGATCAGGTTGTTTCCCTTTGGCGCCACGACCTGGGCCTAACCTGTTTGCAAGTTGATTACGGTAATTTCTAATTCTATTTACACTATGCTCATACGTACACCAACACATTATGTCCGCGACGCGGCATTCATCATCGCCGGTATTCTCAGCGTGGGACTGGGACTAAAAGGCTTTTTACTGTCCAGCCAATTCATCGATGGCGGCGTAACCGGCGTCTCCATGTTATTGGCCTCTCTCACCGGTTTACCGCTGGCAGTAGGTATCGTTGTTATCAACCTGCCGTTTATCTGGCTGGGATACCGACAAATCGGGCGCGAGTTTGCCATTAAAAGCACGCTCGGCATTGCTGGTTTATCGGCCTGTATCGTGCTTGTCCCCTACCCCGACGTAACACCTGATTTACTGCTCACCTCCCTTTTCGGTGGCTTTTTCATCGGTGCCGGCATCGGTTTATCTATGCGTGGCGGGGCTGTACTGGATGGAACCGAAGTGGCGGCGCTGGTTATTAGTCGGCAGTCGGCTTCTCTCAAAGTGAGTGATGTCATTCTGTTGTTGAACGTGTTCATTTTTGGAACCGCCGCCTTTTTTCTGACCATCGAACTGGCCCTTTACTCGATGATCACCTACTTCGCCGCTTCCAAAACCATTGACTTTATCGTGCATGGTATCGAAGAGTATACGGCCATTCTGGTTGTCTCGGAAAAGTATGATCTCATCCGCGAACAAATTACGGAAGCAGGCTGGGGCATGACCGTTCTGAAAGGCGCACAGGGCCACGGAAAACGCGGCGATCTAACCCAGGATGTCGATGTGCTGTATGTGGTCATCACCCGCCTGGAAATCAGCCGACTACGCACAACGATCCTGGCTATAGACGAGAAGGCATTCCTGATCCAGTACCCTGTCGATGATGTAGTGGGCGGACGGATCAAGAGTTTGCCATTACATTAGAAGTCTTGCAAGTCGTATAAATAAGGAGTCCTGAGTCTGGAAAGTCATTGCTTGGTAGCGACTTTCCTGACTCAGGACTCCCTTTTATACGACTTGCAAGACTTACTCGACCTCCACAACCTGCTCCGGTCTTTTGGGGACGGTAAGGATCAGTACACCATTCTCCTGCTTGGCCACAATACCTGCTGTGTCGACCCGGTTACTGAGCGGAATAGCCCGCTCAAACGATTTTAGCGGGTATTCCTGTAGCAGAAAAGCGGGATCTTGGGCCGAATCGTGGGCGCGGGTTCCCTGGATGATCAGTTTATCGTTCAGCACGCTGACCTTAATGTCTGCTTTATCGAAGCTGACCGCATACACGAACACTTTGTAGTGATCGCTGTGATCTTCCACGTTCATGGGTACGTTGTATTTGGGTCGGCGCCAGCCGCCGAAAAAAGGGCGCATGAACTGCGTGAATGGACTGCCATGCTGATGGCGATGTTGGTGATGATGCATGTTCTTGTTGTTTAAAAATTGGTTGTAAAAGCACTACAAACTGGCCCGGGTGACCAGTACGAGTCATTTTCTACAGGACGAACCCTTCGCTGGGCCGATCAAATGACTCAATAGGAATCGGGCGCTGTGGTTTATTACGTTGCACGAAATCAGCGTATTCGGCATCGCTCATGGTACGAATCCGGTCGGTAAACTCCATCCGGCGCGACTGCCAGGGGCTACTCCAGGTAGTCCCCGATTCACCGCCAAACACCCGGCGACGCATGAAGCGCATGGCTCCGCCGATGAACAAAGCAAACAGGGCCAGTTTCAGTAAGAAAAAGGGGAAGGCAACTAACACCGCGCCGAACAAAACGGCAGGCAGAAGAAAGCGAGGCATATGGTTCATTATCTTGTTGAAAGCCGGGGTTGTAAACGGCTTCAAACAGGATGACGCACAAGTCGGGGAAATACTTTAAAAAAGTTTAATGTTTAATGTCCAAGGTCTAATGTTGCGCTGCCAATCGTGGGCTTGCAGCGCAACATTAGACCTTGGACATTAAACTTTTTTCCCCCACCGTTCGCGGAAACAGGCTTTCTCTTCGTCGGTCATCTGTTGCCATTTGGCCTTCCAGGTCGGGCGGTTGAATCGGTTGGGGCCGCCCCATCGACCGCCACGGCCTGGCCAGTTGCCGAATAATAGACGGCTTAACAACATCAGGCCTCCCGCTTGCCAGAAGGTAATCGAACGTACCTGGACAACCTCGGCCAGCACATTATTCCACAGCCACATCACCGCCGCCGACAGTAGCGATGCGCTGAGTAACACAAAAAAAGGAATCCAGAAAAAGCGGCGTTTCGGTCCGTAGCGCATGGTGTCAGGAGTTCGACAGTTCGTCGTATAATGTTTGAAGCCGTTTGCGAAGGTGCTGAACGGCATACCGTTTTCGCGAAATAATCGTCTTGAGGTTTTCCCCCAGTTGGTCGGCTATCGCCTGTAGGGTCTGGTCTTCTAGTTCATTCTGTATAAACACAGATCGTTGTTTTTCAGGCAACTCATCGAGTGCCCGCATCAGTTCATCCCAGATCAGATCGCGAAAGGCTGGATCATCGGCCCACTCCGGATCAGCCAGCATATCGTCGAGGGATAGGTCGGTTTCGTCATCGTCGGAGCGGGTAGCATCGGTCAGGGTAACCTCGCGGGTCCGTCGATACCGGTCTGTGATCCGGTTGCGGGCCACTTCATAAAGCCAACCGCTGAGGCTCGCAATCTGATCAAGATCAACAACGCGGCTCAGCTGATACCAAACGTCCTGCAAGATATCCTCTGCGTCTTCCTCCGTTCGCACCCGGTCACGAATAAACCCAAAAAGCCGTCCGCCATACTGCTTCACAGTATCGAGCACGGTTCGCTTGGGGTTTTCGGCAGCCATGCGGCGAAAGTACAGTTATCAGTTACCAGTGAACAGTTATCAAGTATCAATGATGAGTTATTAATGATGAACCAACACTTGGTAGTTACCAATGGCTCATCAGACAACTACCGCTTCAGGTCTAGACTCTATTAAGCAACGCTGATAACTGTTCCCTGATAACTGATAACTGTTTTATCTTTGCCCCCATGAGTTACCTACCTGTTAAGCAATTGCTTCAGACGGAACCTGGCCAGACCGTAACGGTGAAGGGCTGGGTACGTACCAAGCGCGAGAGCAAAAATGCCGTGTTCGTGGCTATCAACGACGGCTCTACCATCCACACCATTCAGGCGGTGGCCGAGGCAGGTTTCCTGCCTGAAGAAACGCTGCGCCTCATCACTACCGGGGCCTGCGTAGCCATCACCGGCGAGCTAGTGCCCTCGCAGGGCGCAGGGCAGGCGGTGGAAGTGAAGATCGCCGACGTGCATATTTACGGCCCTGCCGACCCGGAAAAATATCCGCTTCAACCCAAGCGGCACTCGCTCGAATTCCTGCGTGAGATTGCTCACTTACGCCCCCGCACCAACACGTTCAGCGCCATTCTGCGCATCCGCCACGCACTGGCGTTTGCCGTTCACAAATACTACAACGATAACGGGTTCTTCTACCTGAACACACCAATCATTACCGCGTCTGATGCGGAAGGTGCTGGTGAAATGTTCCGCGTATCGACCCTCGATCCGATCAACCCGCCTAAAACAGAAGACGGGAAGGTGGACTACAGCCAGGATTTCTTTGGCCGCGAAACCAACCTGACCGTTTCGGGGCAACTGGAAGGCGAATTGGGCGCATTGGCCCTCGGCAAGATCTATACGTTTGGCCCAACATTCCGCGCCGAAAACTCGAACACGACCCGCCACCTGGCAGAGTTCTGGATGATCGAGCCGGAAATGGCGTTTTTCGAACTGGAAGACAACATGAACCTGGCCGAAGATTTCGTCAAATCGGTGATTCGCTACGCGCTCGACAACTGCGCCGACGACCTCGCTTTCCTGGAAAACCGCCTGAAAGAGGAGGAAAAGACGAAGAAAAAAGAAGAGCAAAGCGAGATGACGCTGACCGAAAAGCTTCGGTTTGTGGTCGATAATGATTTCGAGCGGCTGACGTACACGGAAGCCGTTGACATTCTTCGCAACTCAAAACCAGCCAAGAAAGGGCAGTTCCAGTATGAAGTTGGCTGGGGCATTGATCTTCAGTCGGAACATGAGCGGTACCTGGTAGAGAAGCACTTCAAGAAGCCCGTTATTCTAACCAACTATCCACGGGCCATCAAGTCATTCTACATGAAGCAGGATGAATCAACCACCGCCCCTGGACCAACCGTTCGGGCTATGGACGTGTTGTTTCCCGGCATTGGCGAGATTATTGGTGGTTCGCAACGCGAAGACAATCTGGAAAAACTAACGGCCCGCATGGCCGAAGTTGGGATTGAAGAAGAAGCCATTTGGTGGTATCTGGATACGCGCCGGTTTGGCTCAGCGCCCCACTCAGGTTTCGGCCTGGGCTTCGAGCGGCTGGTTCTGTTCGTTAGTGGCATGAGCAACATCCGCGACGTAATCCCATTCCCCCGCGCTCCAAAGTCAGCCGAATTTTAAGATAGGTTCCTATGTGGGGGGCGGACCCTCGCCGAATCGGTCGTGGCTACCCGCCTCGCGTAAGCAACGCGCCAATAAATCCACATTCCAGAGGTGGTTCCCATGTAGGGGCGGTCCCTCCTGGCCGCCCGCCTCGCATAAGCAATGCGCCAATAAATCCACATCCCAAAAGCCGCCCGGTTAATAAGCCAGGCGGCTTTTTTTTGAACATTGACCAGCCTGTACAGTTCTAAAACAGAAGTTAAACCATTCAATCAACGTTAGTCATGATTAAGAACGAAGAAATTGTTGAAGATTTGAATGATCTGGTAAAGATCAATAATGACCGGATTCAAGGCTACATGAAAGCCATCGAAGACACGGAAGACTCACAGTTAGATCACCTCTTCAATGAGATGGTTGTACAAAGCCAGAACTTTCGCAGCCAACTGGCCGACCATATCGTCCGTATCGATGGCACAGCCGTCACAGATGCTACATCGACCGACATCAGCAGCACAATTCACCGCGCCTGGATCGATATCAAGGCAGCTGTTACGGGAAAAGACCGCGATACGGTGCTGAGCTCGGTGACCTTCGGCGAGAACGCCGCTGTTGAGGCGTACGAAGAAGCTATTGAAGAAGACCACATTCCGGCTTACATCAAGGAAGACCTAACCAAGCAGTTGTCGGAATTGAAAGCGGCATTGGCTAAAATGGAAAGCCTGAAAAACAGCTAGATCTGTTTTATACCAACAAGAAGGGGGTGACGTTCGTGAACGTCACCCCCTTCTTGTTGGTGATTGTGGAGTTGTTTCGCGCAGGTGGGCTGTTATTTTAATTAGTTGAATAAGCAGCGCTTTTGTCATCCCGACGTCAGGAGGGATCTTCGCTAATTGCAAGCAGTGTTAGCAATTAGCGAAGATCCCTCCTGACGTCGG